>DASZXS010000001.1:0-27044 GCA_035545735.1 Bryobacteraceae bacterium
GACGTTTCGGAAGCCGATTACATGGAGTTGGTGGACCGCAAGACGGCGAGCCTGATTTCAGCGTGCGCTCGATTGGGGGCGATGACGGCGGGCGCCGATGAAGCGGCGGAAACTCAATTGGGCGAGTTCGCCTGGAACCTCGGCATTGCGTTTCAGCTTGTGGACGACGTCCTCGATTTCACGGCGCGCGAGAAGGAACTCGGGAAGCCGGTGGGAAGCGATCTTCGCGAAGGAAAGGTAACTTTGCCGCTGATCTACGCGCTGCAGGATGCCACCCGGGAAGAGCGGCGGCTGGTGGAACGCGTACTCGAAGATGGCAGTTACGAGCACGTGGCGTTTCGCGACATTCTGAAAATGATCGAGCGGCATGACGGATTCGGGCGGGCCCGCCGCCGGGCCCAATCCTTCACGGAGAAGGCGCGATCGATTATGAGCGCATTTCCGGAATCGCCCTACCAGCGCGCTCTCTTTGCCGTGACCGACCTGGTTACGGACCGCGATCGTTAGACTCTTCTATGCCTGAACTGTTTGCCAACGCAACTCGTATTCCCGTGCCCGGTGGCAAGATTCTGGACGAGCACATTGGCCGCGTGAACAGCGGCGACGCCGGCGTAAGCATCGCGCACATGCAAAGCCCGAACGGATGGTCCGAGCCGGGACAGACGCCGGAATTCGATGAGTACACCGTAGTGCTGCGCGGCAGCCTGCGCGTAGAGCACCGCGGCGGAAGCATGGACGTCACCGCGGGACAGGCCATCCTGGCGCGCAAGGGCGAGTGGGTGCGCTACAGCACGCCTCATGCAGAGGGCGCCGAGTATATCGCGGTCTGCATCCCCGCTTTCAGCATCGAGACGGTCCATCGCGACGGCGCCTGACCGGATCAAGGGATGTTCTCCGCGCGGCTCAACGCCGACTTAAGTCCCAATGCGTTTACCCGCCTGTTACGGACGAAGCGGGACGCGGGGGAGCATCTGCTCGACCTGAGCGGCTCGAATCCAACGCGCGCCGGTATTTCCTATCCTGGCGATGAGATTCTCGCCGCGCTCCGGGATCGATCGGTTCTGCGCTACGATCCGGAACCCTCCGGCATGCGCCGGGCGAGGCAGGCCGTGGCGGCCTACTATGAGGAGCGGGGCGTGGCCGCCGCGCCGGAACAGTTTCTACTGACGGCAAGCACCAGCGAAGCCTACGGGTATCTCTTCAAGTTGCTCTGCGATCCGGGCGATGAAGTGCTTGTGCCGCGGCCGTCTTATCCACTCTTCGACTACCTGGCGGAGATGGAGTCCGTCCGCGTTGCGCAATATCCGCTGAATTACGATGGCGAGTGGCGTGTGGATTTCGCGGCGCTCGAAGCGGCGATTCGGGAGAGGACGAAAGCCCTCGTGGTGGTGAGCCCGAACAATCCGACGGGCTCATACCTCAAGCGGGAGGAGATGGAGCGCCTGGAGCGGATTTGCGCGCCGCGCTCCATCGCGATTCTTTCGGACGAGGTTTTCGCCGACTATGCGTTCGGGCCCGATAGCAACCGCGCGCCGACGTTCCTGACGGCGCGGCAGGCGCTGACATTTGTGATGAGCGGGCTCTCGAAGGTGTCGGCGCTGCCGCAAATGAAACTGGGATGGATCGGGGTGGCCGGGCCGGCCGGTCTAACCGCGAGCGCTCACGAGCGTCTCGAATGGATCGCCGATACCTATCTATCGGTGGGAGCGCCGGTGCAGGCGGCCGCGCCGCGCCTGCTGGAACTACGGCGGCCGATTCAGGATGCGTTGCGGGCACGCACGCGCGCGAATCTCGCGCACATCGAGAAACAGGCGGCGGGTAGTCCGGTCAGTCTGCTCCACCTCGAAGGCGGTTGGTGCGCGACGCTCGAAGTTCCGCGTGTCCGGCCGGAGGAGGAATGGACCCTCGAACTGCTGCGCGACGACAACGTGGTGGTGCAGCCGGGATACTTTTACGACTTCGAGCGGGAGGCGTTTCTGATTCTCAGCTTGCTTACGCCCGAAGACGCTTTCGCCGAGGGCCTGCGGCGGCTGCTTCAGCGCGCTTCGTGATCGAGTAATCCGCGCGTGCGGAGCCAGTTCGCCAGCAGCGACGGCCAGACGGAGAGCGTGGCATCGGTGGCGGCAAGTCCGACGCCGTGCGGCCCTTTCTCGAAGACATGGAGCTCGGCCGGCACATTGTTCTTTCTGAGGGCGAGATAAAACTGAACACTGTTCTCGACAGGCACCACGTTGTCGGTGGTCGTGTGAAAGAGGAAGGTCGGCGGCGTCTGCGGTGTGACCTGTGTTTCGTTGGAGAGCAGATCGATCAGCGCCTGGCTGGGCTGATCGCCGAGCAGGTGCTCGCGGGAACCGTGATGAACGTAGGGCTCTTTCATCGTGACGACGGGATAGCTGAGAATCGCAAAGTCGGGGCGGCTGGACTCGCGGTCGATCGCATCGGCCGCCGAGGCGTCGCCACTATCGAAGTGAGTCTCGACGGTGGACGCCAGATGGCCTCCCGCGGAAAATCCCCAGATTCCAAGCTGGTGCGCGGAAAAACCGAAATCCTTCGCACGGCTGCGCGCATAGCGAACAGCCCTCTGCGCATCATGCCACTCCACCGGGTGATGGTAGCGAGGGCCCAGGCGGTATTTCAGCACGAAGGCGGTGATGCCGAGGGAATTCAGCCAATGCGCGATCTGCGCTCCTTCGTGATCCATCGCGAGACCGGCATAGCCGCCGCCGGGACAAACGACTACCGCGGTGGCGATGGCCGCCTCCGCCTCGGGGCGATAGATGGTGACGGACGGCTTATCCTGATCCTCCGTGCCTACGGCGCCGGGCGCGCCGTTGGGCCATAGCAGGATGGTCTCGGGTTTCGCGGGCGCAGCCCATGCGGATGCAGCGCACAAAAAAAGCAGAGCGAGGACAATTTTCATCCTTTCGATGTTATATGAGATGACTTGGGATGCGCGCGGGCGCTTAGTCTTTTCGCAATGCGCCCTGAAGCTTTTCGGCAAACAGACCGCTTTGGCGGGGCGCGGGCGGAGCAGGCTTGGCGGTGGGAAGAACCACCCGTGGGGCGGGCTCCGGATGCTCCGGCGCAATCTCCGCGGCGGCTGGTTCGGGCGGCTCTCCGCCTTCGAGGAAAAGATCCCGCCTCAGGACGGAACGGGCGAGCGGCGGGCTATAGATCGTCCATTGACCATTCGCGCCGCCCTCGCGGGCGATCAGACCGCGCATGCATTCCATCTTCGAATCCATGTTGTCCAGATGGTGCAACAGCATCGCCTCGGGAAACAGAGGAATCTTCGGCGAGCCGAATTCCAGTTCGCCGTGATGGCTGATGATTAAGTGCTCCACCAGCGTCCGCAGCGGGGCGGGGAAATCGGGAATGTCCACGAGCTTCTCGTGAAGTATGCGGAGGCCGATGACGATGTGCCCGAGCAATTGTCCTTCGTTCGAGTAGCCGAAACTGCGTTTGTACGTCAATTCCGCCACCTTGCCGATGTCGTGAAGGATGGCGCCGGTAAGCAGCAGGTCCAGGTCGATATCGTGATAGTGGGCCGCGGTAAACCGGCAGAGGGCACACAGCGACAGCACGTGCTCAATCAGTCCGCCGAGAAATGCGTGATGAACGCTCTTGGCGGCGGGCGCGGTGCGATAGGCCCTGGCGAGGGGTTCGTCGTTCAGAACGGCGTCCAACAGCGCGCGGAGGTGGGGGTTTGACATCCCCGCGACAATGCCGCGCAGTTCGGCGAACATCTCCTCGGGATCGCGCTTCGAAGCCGGAAAATAGTCGGCGAAATCAACGCCTTTTTCGTCGATCCGCACGAGCTTGTGCACGGTGAGCTGCGGACGGTTCTGATAGATCTGAAGCAGCCCCTTCACCTTGATGAAATCGTCGCGGTCGAAGGTATCCATGACCTCCGCGACGTTGTCCCACATCTTCGCTTCCAGTTCGCCGGTACGGTCCCCGAGAACCAGCGAGAGGTAAGGCTCACCGCTCTTTTTCTGGCGTATGTCTTTGCCCTGGACGAGGAAGGTTGCCGTGATGATCTGGTTCGGTTCGAGTTCGCTAATGTAAGGCGACTTCATGAAGCTTGCCGCGGGCCTTACTTCGACGAAGACGAACTGGAGGCGGTGGTGCCTGGAATCGGCAACGCGCCCAGGAGGCGCTTGCGGCGCTTCTGGCGCGCTACTTCACCCTTTGTGATCGTTTCCGGCTTCAATTCGGCTGTGCTCATCCACGCGGTATTCTGTCCTTTGGCGGCGCCGGAATCGACATAGCCATCTTTAATTTCGAGAAAGGCCTGGGTGCGGAGCTTGGTCAGATATTCGCGGACCGCCGGCTGCATCTTCGGCGAGTACAGCTTTTCCATAATCTCGTTTTGCACATCTTCCAGAGACGCTTGTCCCTCCTTCTGATGTTCTTCCACTTTCAAGATCAGGAAACCATTCGAAACTTTCATCGGCGCGGTGACGAACCCTTTGGGCTGGTTCCAAACCGCGTCTTCCACCTCTTTGGCGAGCTGCCCCTTTTCGTATCCCGTGCCGAGGTCGCCTCCCGCCGGCGCGGTGACGGCATCGGAATTATCGCGGGCCAGTTCGGCGAACTTCTCGCCGTTCTTGGCGCGCGTGGAGAGGTCCTTGGCTTTCTTTTCCGCCAGAGCGACGCCGGCCGCGTCTTTTCCATCGGTGGACACCAGGATCTCGCGCAGGAAAATCTGTTCTTTGCGTACAAACTCGCTCTTGTGGGCCTCGTAGTACGCTTCCACGTCCTTGTGCGGAACGCTGATGCGCGAGCCCACTTCCTGGGAGATGACGCGGCGCGTCAAGATGCCGTTCTTCGCCTCGTTTTTCCAATCCTCATACGTCATACCAGTCTGCTGCTGCACCAATTGCTGGAATTTTTCCGGGTCGGCGATTTTGGACTGCTTCTGCATCTCCGCTACATACTTGCTGATCTCGGGGTCCACGTTGATGTTCAAATCCGTCCCTCTTTGGACGAGCAGCAACTGGTCGATTTTGTCGCGAAGGATGTCTTTATTGAACTGGTCGAGAGTTTGCTGGAGCTGCGCGCCTTGCAGTCCCTGTTTGCGGATAGCGGCATCCGCGTCGCTCCTGGCCTTTTCGATGTCCCCCTTGGTAATGATGTCCCCGTTGACCTTGGCGATAATCTCTTCAATGACCATCGGCTTTTGCTCAACCGTGGGTCCGGCGGCAAAGAGCGAAGTCAAGAGGCAGGGCGCAGCGAGGGCGACAGCGTACAGCTTCATATTCCTCATTATCTATCATTGACGGCCCGTCAGAGGGCAGCCCGCGCGGCGCTTGAGAAAGCGGCTTAAACGGCCTAGGCTGATCCGGCCGCGTACAGTGCTGATTTTGCCGCCTCTTTTGCCGGCATCGAGTGTTTGCAGGATTCCCATTTATGGAATCGGTTGGCTAAACTGATACGGGAGAATCATGAGAGAACCGAATGCCTAAGCCGACCAGCTACGCGCCAGCGGTCCCCATTTCCATGCCCGTACACGCTGTTGACCCGGCTATGCCTTCACGGGAAGAGCTCATCCGTGCGTTCCGCAATATGCATACTTCGCGGCGCTTGGACGACCGCGAAATTCTACTGAAGCGGCAAAACAGAATTTTCTTTCAGGTCAGCGGCGCGGGGCATGAGGCGATTCAGACCGCCGCCGGGATGCTGCTGTGTCCGGGACACGATTGGTTCTACACGTATTACCGCGACCGGGCGCTCAGCCTCGCATTGGGCGTGACGCCGCTCGATATGCTTTTACAAGCGGTCGGCGCATCCACCGACATGGCGTCGGGCGGCCGCCAGATGCCGTCGCATTGGAGTTCGCCGGCGCTGCACATCGTGTCAGGGTCCTCGCCAACGGGCACGCAGTTCGTGCAAGCGATCGGCTGCGCTCACGCCGGGCGTTATCTCCGTCCCGACTCGGATGAAGTAACACTGGTCACTGCCGGAGAAGGGGCGACCAGCGAAGGCGAATTCTGGGAAGCGATGAACGCCGCCTGTCTGGAGCGTCTGCCGGTTCTTTTTCTGATCGAGGATAACGGCTATGCCATTTCCGTTCCGGTGGAGCATCAAACGCCCGGCGGAAATATCTCGCGGATTCTGAGCGGCTTCCCTAATCTGGCGCGTTATGAGGTGAACGGATTGGACTTCGTCGCCTCGTACCAGACGATGCACGAAGCCATCGCGCATTGCCGGCGGACGCGCCTGCCCGCGCTGGTGCACGCAAAGGTAATCCGGCCGTACTCGCATTCCCTTTCCGATGACGAGAAGTTGTACAAGACGCCGGGCGAGCGCGCGATTGAAGAATCACTCGATCCGATACTTCGCTTTCCCGGCTGGCTGGTTTCGGAAGGACACCTGGGACAGCAGGAATTGCAGGCAATTCTCCGCGAGATTGACGAGGAAGTACAACATGCCGCGGAACAAGCTCTGCGGTCAACTCCGCCAGAGGCGAGCACGGCGCTGAAGTTTCTTTATTCCGACACGATCGATCCCACGTCCCGGGAGTTCGAATCGGAGCCGCGGTTTTCGGGTGAGCCGCGGACCATGGTGGACACCATCAACCGGACGCTCTCCGAGGAAATGGCGCGGGATGAGCGCATTGTCCTGTTTGGAGAGGACGTTGCCGATTGCAGCCGCGAGGAGAACCTCGCCGAGGTAAAGGGCAAAGGCGGAGTGTTCAAGGCGACCATCGGTTTGCAGGCCGAATTTGGCAGCCGCCGCTGCTTCAATACGCCCATCGCGGAGGCCGCGATCATTGGGCGGGCCACCGGTATGGCCACGCGCGGGCTGAAGCCTGTCCCGGAGATTCAGTTTTTCGACTACATCTGGCCGGCCATGATGCAGATCCGCGATGAGCTCGCGGTGCTGCGGTGGCGGTCCAACAACGGGTTCAAGGCCCCGATGGTCATTCGGGTTCCCATCGGAGGCTATCTGAACGGCGGCTCCATTTATCACAGCCAGTCGGGTGAAGTGGTGTTCACGCACATTCCCGGTCTGCGTGTGGTTATGCCCTCCAACGCTCTGGATGCCTGCGGCCTTTTGCGAACCGCGCTACGCTGCGACGACCCGGTGTTGTTTCTGGAACACAAGCGGCTTTATCGCGAGCCGTACAACCGGTCGCCGCACCCGGGCCCGGACTTCACCATTCCGTTTGGCAAAGCCAAGGTGGTGAAGGCGGGTGAGCGTTTGACGATTGTTACCTATGGCGCGCTCGTGCAGAAGGCGGTGCAGGCCGCGGCGATTGTCGAGCAGCGCCACCCTGAAGCTTCCGTTGAAGTGATCGATCTCCGGTCTCTCGCGCCTTACGACTGGGCGGCGATCCGTCTGTCGGTGGAGAAGACCAGCCGGGTCATCGTCGCTCATGAGGACATGTTGTCCTGGGGGTACGGCGCCGAACTGGCCGCGCGGATCGCCAGCGAGCTATTTCACCACTTGGATGCCCCCGTGGGACGCGTCGGGGCAATGGATACATGGGTCGGATACAGCCCGCAACTGGAATCGGCGATACTGCCGCAGGTGGACCACCTGGTTGCCGAAGCCGACCGCATTCTCCGCTATTGATTTACTGGACGGCGATGGTCGCGGTATCGGTAACCGGACTGCCCGGCATGGAAACCGTCACAGGAACCGCATCGCCGGCCGCCACTCCCTGGGGCAGGATGAAGTTGATCTGGTTCAGCCCCGCGAACCCGGGAGCGACTCCCGAAAATATCACGGTGGCGGAAACGCCGCCGACGGTTACCACCGCCTTCTGAGGCGTCTCATAGAGGATCAACGGATTCGTCGGGGCCACCACGCCGGTGCCGAGCGGAACTCCATTCGGGTTTCCGAGAGGGGTGACCTTCCCGAGCCCGGTGGCATAGATTTCGAGATCGTCCCCGGCCTTGGCCGGCTGGCCGCAATAGGATTGAGGATTCACCTTATTCGCGGCGCAATTGGTCAGGATCCCCAGAGAGCTGGCGAATGCGGTTGGCATCGCATACCATTTCTTGCCTGAAAAAAGGACCGCTGCATTCTGGGCGCTGGAACCCGGCGCGTGGATGCGGAAGATCCCCGGCGCGGCGGGCGCTACGGGAAACGTGAACGCTTGCCCGGCGCCTTTCGAGTTGCTGACAATTACGGTTACAGAACCGGAATCCGGAAGTTCCACCGGGACCTGGATGTTGACCTGGTTCGAGGGACCCACGAGATCGTACATAGGCGCCGTAAGCGAGTTAATGGCGACACTGGTGTTGTGAACCAGGTTGGTGGGGAAGATCCCGTTGTAGAGCACCGACTCCAGGTTGCTGCTGAACACCGACGCGATCGAACCGGGAGCCACGGGGGTATCGACTGCGAAATTTGCGCCGTTGACAACTCCGGTGACGACGGCGATACCCGAATCCACCGGTAGAGAGGCGGGTAGCGTGATGGCGTTGGACACGTTCAGCGAGAACGCATTCGGTCCCGCGGGAACGCCGTTCACCGGCAGTTGAAAGTCCACGGCGAAAACGCCCGCTTCGCCGGGCACCAAAGTGGCTTTCGTGGCCGAAGAAGGGATAAGCACCGGGCCTACATAAACGATGGGCTGAACCTGCGCTGAATACAACGGCGGGCCGGCCGGAGTGATCCCGGTGGGCGCGGGAGGACCGCCCGGCGGAGGCGTGGTGAGGCCAAGGCCGGTCGCGCGCACCTCCAGATAGTCGCCCGGGACGGCCGGATGCTGAGCATCCACCTGGAAAGGAACCACATTCGCGGACCGGTCTTTGTAGTCCGTCAGGTACGGCACATTGCCTGCGTTCGTCTGACCCCAGAACGCGGGGGAAGCATAGGCCAGCGAAATGGTGGTGGAGGCGCTGCCGTGCGGAGTGCTTACGGTGAGAGCGGCGGTTCCATGCGCAGGCAGGGATACCGGCAGTTGAGCCACAATGACACTGCTATTTGCCGAAAGGACATACGCACCGGCGCCACCGGCGCCGACCGAAACCGCGGACGCGGCCGAGCCGAAGCCCGCGCCCGTAATCTGCACAACGGCGCCGGGAGACAGAACTGTGGGGTTGGAACTGCCGGGCACTTGGACGCTGTCAATTCGAGGGGCTTGCGCAGCCGCCAAACCGGCGAAAAGGAACAAAAGAGAAGGCGCGCGACACGCGAATCGGAGGGCGGGCGGCATTTCAATAAAATCGTACCTCCAAACGGCGAAAACAATGTGCCAAACAAAACAATGTGCAAAACAATGGAAGGCATTCGGAACAGGCTTGGTACAATATGTTTGGTAAGCGGAAATGCCAATGCAAGCTGCAAATCCCCAGGCGTCCGCCATCCGCGCAGCGCTGGCCGAAGCGCTCGAACGGTTGGGAGACCGCTTCGACCGCGAGATCCTGCTTGCCAAACGGCAGCAAAGCGAAAACCTGAACCAGATTATCCGCCGGGTACGCCAATCGGACGGAGAGAAGTCCTGGAGCGATGCGCTCGCGGACGGCGCGTCGAGTTTCGCCGCGCGGTGCGTGGTGGCTGCGGCCGAAGAAGGACGATTCCGCATCCTGGCCTCGCGCGGGCTGACGATGAAAGGCGCCGCGGAGCCGGTTGTATTTTCTGGAGCGGCGGCGTTCGCCACCGCGGTGGAATCCGCCGAACCGGTTGTCGCGCTGCGCGGGCCGCGCGAATTGTCGCCGCCCTTGATGAGCATGCTGGGTAATCCGGAAGGCGGAAGATGTTTTCTTTTTCCCGTTGCTTCCGGAGAACGCGTGGCCGCCGTGTTGTACGCCGACGCGGAAGTGGGAGAGCCGGATTCAAGCTGCCTGGAAATTCTGGCGGCGGCGGCTGGCGCGGTGCTGCCGGGCGTCAGCGCCAGGTGGAAGAAACAGGCAGGGCTGGTCGAGATCGGCCCCGCGGCCGGCGCCCCCGTCAATGGGGAGGCGCGGAGGATTGCGAAGGCTGCCCGGACCTGGGACGAATTGCCGCGCGCCGAGCGCGAAGTTCATCTGCGGGCGCAGCGGATGGCGCGTGCCAGGGTCGCAGGATACCTGCTCTATCACAAAGGTGCAGTGGCCCGGGGCCGGGCGGAGAAAAACCTGTATGGCCAGATTCGCGAACAGATCGAGTCCGGGCGCGAAGAGTTCAGGAAAGAATTTCTCGAGGGTTGCCCTTCCATGGTTGACTACTTCCATCTCGAGTTAATGAGCAGGATTGCTAATAATGATGCGGAGTTACTGGGGCCCGACTATCCCGGCCCCATGGTTCCGGACGTTGCTGTTCCGGATCGCGTGGGCTAGCGCCCTCGTCATCACGCCGGCGGCGGTCTCCGGCGCCGCACAGAAGCGTGCGCGCTCGAAGACGCCGGCAGCGGCGAAGAAATCCACGGAAAAAAAGGCGGCTCCGAAAACCGCTGGGAAGGCCCACGGCAAGCCGGCGCATCATACTGCCGGCAAGGGCGCGGCCCGGCGCGCCGACAAGGTCGTTGCACCGCCCAAGTCGCGTTTCCCCGAGGCGGCGCCGGGTTCCCTGCAGGCGCTGGTGCATGCTTACCGTGACAAAGCGTCGGCCGCGGGGGAGTCGGCTATCACACGGTACGCACGCGCGCACGCCGGGAAGCAGGCCGGCGGGCTGGCCTTTCTGGCGTTGGCGACCGCCGAGGTGGAACACAGCGATTTCGGCAGTGTAGTGGAGCATGCACAAGCGGCGCGGAAGAGCGTCCCGGAACTCGCCGACTACGCCGCATATCTCGAGGCCAGCGCATACGCCGCCCGCCGGGAGACCGACAGCGTGGAGCGCTCCCTGGAGCCCCTGTGGACGTCGAAACCAGAATCGCCGATGGCCGCGAACGCGATGGTCCTTGAAATGCGCGCCCTCATCGGCGCCGGGCAGGCGGAAAAGGCCCTGGCGCTGCTGACAAAATACCGCGATGAGATACCGGCGCCCCGCGCGGCGCTGGTGGAGGGGCAAGCCCTGGAGGCAGCGGGGAGAAAAGCGGACGCCGCCCGGTCTTACCAGACCGTTTTTTATGACTACCCCATGGCCGGGGAGGCCGGCGCCGCGGAGAAAGCCCTTTCGTCTCTCTGTGCCACCTCGCCCTGCCCGGTGGTTGCCGGCGAACGTATTGTGGACCGCGGCCGTCTGCTGCTGAAGGGCGGAGAGGAGTCGCAAGCGCTGACTTGGATCAGGAGTCAAGCCGCGAAACTGGAAGGACCGGACCTGGACGCGGCCCGCGTGCTGGAGGGAGCGAGCAGGGCCGGCCTGAAACAGGATGCCGCCGCATTCGCCTACTTCCAGTCTCTGCGCGTGGCTTCGCCGGAGGCCGATGCCGAGCGCCTGTATTACATCGTTCGTTTGGCCGAGCGGCTGGACCGTTCCTCCGATTCGTTGGCCGCCCTTCGGGAGATGGCAACGAAATACAAGGCGTCGCCGTGGCGGGAACGAGCGTTGATTCTGGCCGGGAACCGGCGGTTTGTGGACAACAATCCTACGGAATATCTGCCGATGTTCCAGGCCTGCTATGAAGATTTTCCAGACTCCGCCGATGCGGCCTACTGCCATTGGAGAGTGGTCTGGATGGGTTATCTTCGCGACCGGAACGGGTCTGAAGCCGCGTTAAAGACTCACCTGAAGAATTACCCCAAATCAACGAAGGCAAACGCCGCGCTCTATTACCTCGGCCGCATCGCGGAATCGCGCAAAGATCTTTCCCAGGCGAAACTGTGGTACGCCGCCGCGGCGGAACGCTACCCGAATTCCTACTATGCCTTCCTTTCGCGGGACAGGCTGCGGCAGTCCGTTCTGTTGAAAGCCGCCGGCGCGCCGGAAGTCCAGGCCTTTCTAAAGACGATTCCGAAGCCGGTTTGGCCGGCCCTCGATGGCTTCGAACCGAGTCCGGATAGTCACCGCCGCATCAACCGGTCCCGGCTGCTCTCCTCCGCCGGTCTCGAAGACTATGCGGAACGGGAATTGCGTTTCGCGGCGGAAAACGGCGAGCAGCCTCAGGTGATGGCGATGGAACTGGCGCGGCTGAGCAACCAGGGGGATTCGCCGGACCAGGCGATCCGGTATATCAAACGGTATGTGCCAAATTATCTGACGCTGCCGCTCGATGCCGCCCCGGAAAAATTCTGGCGGTTGGCGTTCCCCATGCCCTACCGGAATATCCTGGAGAAGCATTGCTCCGAGTATTCTCTCGACCCTTATTTCGTTGCGGCGTTGATCCGGCAGGAGTCGGAGTTTAATACCCGCGCCGTCTCGTACGCCAAGGCTCTCGGGCTTTCCCAGGTGATGCCCTCGACGGGGCGAGAGCTAAGCCGCAGACTAAAGATTCATCCGTATCATACTTCGTCCCTGTTTGACCCGGACGTGAACCTGAAAATTGGGACCTATTACCTGCGCCATCTGTTGGACCGCCTGGATGGGAGTGTTGAGGCAACTCTGGCTTCGTATAACGCCGGCAAGAGCCGCGTGGACCGGTGGAAGACATGGGCGGACTACAAGGAACCGGCCGAATTTGTGGAATCGATTCCTTTCCTGCAAACCCGAGACTATGTGCAAGTGGTTCTGCACAACGCGGATATCTACCGCCGGCTTTATAACGCACCGGAACCCCTGACGGCATCGAAGGACGCGCTTCCTTAACATTGCGTTATTTCCTCTTCTGGCGGAAGTCGCGAATGCGATGAAACGTCATGAAGTTGGCGTCGTGCGCGCGGTGAGCTCCGCCGGAATCGTCGTCGAAAGCGGTTCGGGAGACGGCCACGATATCCTTGCCGTCGAATTGCCAGTCCGCGTACTGGAAGGCGAATTTGGCCGGATCGGGGTGAGAGAGGACAATTCTCTCGGTGGTCCAGTGATGCAGGTCGCGCGACGACAGAAGAGCAAGAGTATTGCGCACCATCGCCGGATTCGTTTTGGAGAGCGGATACTCTTCCAATGCCGGATTGGAAAGGGTCCAATACCGGTGGCTTTTCTTATCGAAGCGAATTGTGAATTTCTTGGCGCCCCCGGGAAAATCGACCAGGCCCTCGAAATGAAGGCTGCCGCCGCGAAGGGCTAACAGAGCTGCTTTTTCGATATTATCGACGCGAAGAATATCCAGAATCGAGCCATCCGGCCCAAGCACGGCATTGCCTTCGAGCCAGGTTTTCCCTTCCGGCGCGTTCGCCGGATACGGAAGCCGCGCGGTCCGGGTCCAGCTTTCCGGACGAAGCAGGTCGGCGCTCTCGGGCGCGGACATCAGGAAAGCCTGGAACGATCCCCACCGCCCGGCGGGATGAAATTCAAAAGCCCGCCAGAGGCTGCCGTTCTTTTGAATAACTGGCACCGGGGCCGTGTGATAACCGGCGTCGCTCGATAGAAAAGCGGGATCACTCCATGTGGTCCCTCCATCGCCGGAGCGGCGGATGACAATTTTGCCATATTCGGCGGTGGTCCCCATCAGATACAGGCCCCTGCGCACCAGGAAGAGATTAGACCAGAATTGATCCTGGAATTCCGCGGTTTTTTGCCACGACATCCCGCCATCCCGGGAGCGGAAAATCCGAGTCGTGGCGGATGTGGTTGAGCCCGATTGCGGGCCAAAAAAATCGTGCGATGCAAGGTAAGTATTCTTCCGGACGACAACAATCGACGGTGAGCCAATGTAGCGGCCTCCCGGAGCCGGCGCGTGGTCAATCACGGTCCCAGGCGGGGGCGCGGCGAAAGCCAACCACAGGGAAAGTAGTAGAACCATAGTATAAAAAGTAAAAGATTACCTTGCGCGGCAGGGCAAGGCAAGCCGGCCGATGTTACAGTTCGCCAAAACGGGCGTAACATCGCACCTTTCGCCGTGTTAATTGAGTAAATCCTCTTCCAATTTCTAAGCACGTGTGCGAGAATAAACTCAGCAGCAAACAGTACAGGTTACTGGATTCCGCGGTTGAAGCCGCGGGAATGCTATCGGAGCAGGGCGATTCGCCCGGTCGGCTTCTGAGCTGTGGGCTGCGAAGCCCAAGTAGGTGATTTCGCTACAGTTGCCGGAGGTCTATGAAGATTCCGCGCGATTTTGTTCACGAAACAAACGTGGACCCGTCCAACTCTAATTGACACCATTTGTGTCGATGCGCCTTCGGCGTTAAAACAACCTACGCTTACGGAGAGTCTATGGAATCTATAACGTTATTGCCCGAAACTATCGCGCAGACAGATGGCACCGGTCCGGTGGTCGACCTGGAAAACTCCCGCCAAAAGCTGCTGGTGTTTACCTTAGGGATCACGCGCTCCTCCGAACAGCAGAGTCTCGAGATCTCCGTATGGGGATCGGAAGACCGGATGCACTGGGGCGAAAAACCACTGGCAGTCGTGCCGCCCAAATTCTATTGCGGTGTTTACTCCATTCTGGTGAACCTGGCCTTCCGGCCGGCGGTGAAGTATTTGCGGGTGGATTGGCGGATGAAGCGTTGGTCGCGCAACGAGGCGGGGCCAATGTTCGGATTCTACGCCTTCGCCGAAGAATCCGGTTCGCGACTGGCCGCCAGGGCCGTCGCCTGAAACCAGATCGTTACCGGGTTTCCCCTTAGACCGGACTCAAAACTATATCCGGTTAATGAGACTGGCGACGTAACCGGCGCCGAAACCGTTGTCGATATTTACAACGGTGACATTGCTGGAGCAACTATTCAGCATCCCCAGCAGGGCTGCCAAGCCGTTGAAGCTCGCGCCGTATCCCACGCTCGTGGGCACTGCGATTACCGGCGCGGAGACCAAACCACCCACGGCGCTCGGGAGCGCTCCCTCCATTCCGGCGCATACCACGACAACCTTCGCCTTCTGCAGACGGTCCGCATTGCTCACCAGCCGGTGAATGCCCGCGACTCCGATGTCGTGAATGGCTTCCACTTCGTTTCCCATCACTTCGGCGGTCAGCGCGGCTTCTTCCGCCACAGGAATATCGCTCGTGCCGGCGCAAACCACGGCGATGGTTCCTTTGCCGTGCTTTTCCCGGTCGCGCCAGACACGGATCACGCCGGATAGCGGATGATACTCTGCATCGGGACAGGTCGCCATCAGGCGGCTGCCCATTTCTTCGGTTGCCCGTGTAATGAGTAGATTCCGGTTGTGCTCGAGGATTTTCTCCGCAAGGATCGCGACCTGATCCGCGGTCTTACCCTTACCGAAGACCACCTCGCTCATTCCATGGCGCAATGCGCGGTGATGATCGAGTTTGGCAAAGCCGACATCCTCAAACGGCATGTGGCGGAGCTCGCGGAGCGCCGCATCCACATTGACTTCTCCGGAGCGCACGCGCTCCAGCATTTTCTTCAGTTGTTCGGTATCCACTCTCTCTTTCGAGGATAGCCTAAAAACTCAATTGGCTGCCTTTTTCTACGCGATGACGGGCGGCCATTCCCGCTCCCATTTCAAGAACATACTGTGACAGGATTGTGCCGCCATAGTGCGGGCACGCCGACGCCGAGGTCTTGCACGGAGGAGCGTCCGGCTCGATCTCAACCACTTTGCGCGCCGCGTCGAGCCACACCATATCGACCGGAATTTCGTAGTGATAGAGGAAGCGGGGAAACAGGCCGGGTTGCGGGTAAACGTAGAGCATGCCGCGGTCGCCGGGCAGGGAATCGCGATACATGAGCCCCCGCGTCAGGTCCTGCTGTGTCACTGAGACCTCGGCGTGAATCACCTGCCCGTCGGGCAGGGTGATGTCTCGAATCCGAAGGTTGTCCGATGTTGCGGAGGACCCGCAACCATACAGCAGCGACGCGATCAGAAAAACGGGAATCACAATGATCGTCCGCACACCCGGATTATAGCGGCCTCGCATAATTGCCGGGCGTGGAGGAAGTAAAATAGGGACTGCCCGTTCCTCTTTCACTCATGTTCCTTCGCCGCTTTCGCTTGACGCTCGACATGATTAAGTTCGAGCATTCGATTTTCGCCCTGCCCTTCGCGCTGACCGGCGCGCTGCTGGCGGTGCGCGATGCGGGGATCACAATCCGGTCCGCCGGCGGCAAGCTTTTTTGGATCGTGATCGCGATGGTGGCGGCGCGATCGGCTGCGATGGCGTTTAACCGCCTGCTGGACGCGGAAGTGGACGGGCGGAATCCGCGTACCAGCGGCCGCCACCTGCCGGCCGGTCTGTTGAGCGCCGGTTTCGCGTGGGCGTTTGTGGCGGGCTCGACGGTCTTGTTCTTTGTAGCCTCCTGGGCGCTGAACCCGCTCTGTCTCAAGCTCTCGCCGTTGGCCATCGCAATTTTGTTTTTCTATTCGTACACCAAACGCTTCACGTCCCTTTCACACCTGGTGCTGGGCTTCTGTCTGGGGATTGCACCCGCCGCGGCGTGGATCGCGGTGCGCGGCTCCCTCGACGCGCGGATTCTCTGGCTCACCGCCGCCGTGACTTTTTGGACGGCCGGTTTCGACATCATCTACTCGTGCCAGGACTATGACTTTGATCGGAGAGCGGAGTTGTTCAGCGTGCCCCGGCGGTTCGGCATCGGGCGGGCTCTTTGGATCGCGCGGCTATTTCACGCGGCGATGGCCGGATGCCTGTTCGCGCTGGTGGCGTCGTTCAGCCTCGGGTGGCTCAGCCTGGCCGGGATCGCCGTGGTGATTGCGCTGCTTGTTTATGAGCACAGCCTCGTAAAAGCGGCCGATCTGTCGCGCGTGAATGCCGCGTTCTTCACGGTGAACGGCTATGTTAGCGTGTTATTCTTCTTGTTTTGGGCCGCCGATCTCTACCTCGTGAGGCGGTAACACAACCATGGAAGTCATCATCGAAGATTCCCGCCTCAAACCCGTACTCGACAAGGTGATCGCGGGAGAGCGGCTCAGCTTTGCGGATGGCATGGCTCTTTACCGTTCGCCCGATATTCTGAGCGTCGGTTACATGGCCAACATCGTGCGGGAGCGTAAGCACGGCAGCGTCACGTATTTCAACGTCAACCGGCACATCAATCCCACCGATGTCTGCGTGGCAAGCTGCAAACTCTGCGCCTTTGGCAAACGGGCGAAAGATCCGAAATCCTACACCTGGTCGCATGAGGAGGTCTGGCATCGCGCCGGCGAAGGCTGGTCGGAGGCGATTACCGAGTTTCACATCGTCGGCGGCTTGCATCCCGAATTGACGCTCGATTGGTATTGCGAGATGCTGCGGGGGCTGAAACAACGGTTTCCGCAGGTCCATTTGAAAGCCTTCACGATGGTGGAGGTTTCCTATTTCGCGCAGCGGTCGAAACTGCCGGTTCGCGAGGTGCTGCGGCGGCTGATCGATGCCGGCGTGGATTCGATGCCCGGCGGCGGAGCGGAGATCTTCAGCGAGCGCGTGCGGCGCATCATCTGCGACCACAAGATCGACGGCGCCGAATGGATTAACGTGGCGCGGACGGCGCATCAACTGGGGCTGCGGTCCAATTGCACGATGCTTTACGGCCATATCGAGACCGCCGCCGACCGCGTGGACCACCTGATCAAGCTGCGGGAGCTTCAAGACGAGACCGGTGGATTCCAAACCTTTATTCCGCTGGCGTTTCATCCCGCCAACACCGATCTTGCTCACGCGGGCACGACCACCGGGTTCGACGATATCCGCAACATAGCCGCCGCGCGCCTGCTGCTCGATAACATCGATCACATCAAGGCGTACTGGATCATGATGACGCCGCGCATTGCGCAAATTGCGCAGCGTTTCGGCGCCGATGACCTCGATGGCACCGTCGTCGAGGAGAAGATCTATCATGACGCCGGGGCCACCACGAGCCAGGGGCTGCGCCGTTCGGAACTCCTCCGTTTGATTCGAGAAGCCGGACGCGAGCCTTTCGAGCGCGATACCCTTTACAACCAGGTTCAGCGCACCGAATCCGCCTTCACCGTTCTGGTTTAACTCGCCTCGCGGCGCGCGTGGTAGCTCTCGAAGCGCCGGGCGCCCTCTTTGCCCATGTAACGCTCCAGCAGCCGCGTGCCGGTGCGGGTCAGGTCCACCACGATTAGCCCATCGAGCGCATTCGAAAATCGCGCGTCGAGGTTGAAGCCGACCACCTTTCCGCCGAGGTTCAGATACTGCTTCAGCAGAATGGGCACCCCTTTTCCATCCGCCTCGATGTCGGCAATGAGCGCCGTCAGGTCATCGATGTCCTGTTCGCGCTCGCCTCCGGTCAACCGGACGATGGGAGTTGCCCGCGGACGGAGCCGCAGCGGGCTTCGCGGGCGAACCAACTTGGAAAGATTCGGGGAATGGCAGTACGACTTCAAAAACTCCAGCATCAACTGGCGCGAAGCGGGCGCATAGTCGTTGCTGATGCTCACCGGTCCGAAGAGGACGCGGTAGCGCGGATTTTGCGAAACATAGCGGCCGATGCCCTTCCACAGCAGGAGCAGCGGCGCATAGCTCTTTTGATATTCCCGGCGGACGAAGGAGCGTCCCATCTCCAGAGCGGGTCCGATTTGTTCGAGGAAGGCGCTCCGGTACGCGAAGACGGTGTGCGTGTATAGCCCGCGTTTTCCGTAACGCGAGAGAATATCGTCGGCAGCTCCGAGACGATAAGCCCCCACGATCTCCCGCTTCTCTCGATTCCAGACGAACAGTTGCAGATAGTGGGCGTCGAAGGTATCGAGGTCGATAGCCTTGCCCGTGCCTTCGCCGTTTTGCCGAAACGTGACTTCGCGCAGACGGCCGATTTCGCGCATCAGCGCGGGTATCTGGCGGCTTCGTTCGAGGAACACCTGAAATTCGCCCTGTTCGAGCAGAAGACTGCTCCCTTCGAGCGCCGCGATTTCGGCGCTCATTTCCGCGGTGTTGCCGGGAGCGGTTATTTTCTCCTGCCGTTGCGTCGAGTGGACCTGCGAAGGCGTTTTGCGGCCTCGGAGCAGATAGGTTCGCTCGCGGAGATATTCGATCAACTGGCGGTCATCGGAAAAGCTCGCGAGCTTGTTCTCCGGAATCGGGCCGCCGATCCGGACATCGACGACGGCATCTTCCTTGTTCAGAAATTCGTAGGGCAGCATCGCGGTTCTCAAATGGGGATGCAGCAGTCCGAGAAGTTGAAATAGAGCACTGTTCGCTCCATCGAAATACAGCGGGACTACGGTAGCGCCGGTGAGGCGGATGATGCGGGCGATGTTTTCATTCCAGGGCGGGTCGGTGATTGCGCGGTGTTTCCAATCCACATGGGCGACCTCACCGGCTGGGAATACCGCCAGCATTCCACCGCCCTTCAGCCAGGCGATGGACTCCCGCAGACCGCGCAAGTTGGCGGCGATCGCCCGCGGACCTCCGAATGGATCGACGAGAATGCAGTGACGCCCGATCTCCGGCATGGCCGCCAGAAGCGAATTACACAGGAACTTGCAGTCCGGCCGGATACCGGAGAGAAGGGAGCCGAGCACAGGACCTTCCAGGAGGCCAAACGGATGATTCGACACCGTGACCACGGGCCCTTCGCGCGGGATGCGGGCGAGGTCGCGAGCGGAGATGCGCGGGCGCACTTTGAGGAGGTCGAGAAGATGTCCGAAGATAGCCGCGCCTTGTCCCCGCCCGGCGGCCTCTTCGTAGACGGCGCGCAGCCGGTCGAGGAGCAGTAAGCGCTCGAGAACCCCCGTCTTGCGAGTCAGCACTTGCATGTTCTACTCACGAAAATAAGGGCACAAAGTAAGAAGAAGATGACAGCCCGGTGGCGAAACGGTTTAGGAAACGGGATAGGCGGAATTGTGGAAGTATAATTTTAAAAATGAAGCTCGCCGCTATTCTGGTTCTGTTTGCCGCCACAGCGTTTGCGCAGGCTCCGGCCGCTCCGGCGTCCGCCGCCAAGGCTCCCGCCGCTCCCCAACTGGAGCCGGGTTTATACGCGACGTTTTACACGTCGATGGGGAACATTGTCTGCCGCCTCTATGAGAAGGAAGCGCCGCTCACGGTGGCTAATTTTCGCGGCCTTGCCATGGGGACAAAGTGGTGGACGGACCCCAAAACCAAACAGCGCACGCGCCGGCCGCTATACAGCGGGACCATCTTTCACCGGGTGATTCCCAATTTCATGATTCAAGGCGGAGATCCGCTTGGAACCGGGATGGGCTCTCCCGGCTATACGTTCAAGAACGAGGATAATCAGTACCTTTTCGATAAGAAAGGCGTTCTGGCGATGGCCAACGCGGGCCGCGACACGAACGGCTCTCAGTTCTTCATTACGGTCGCGCCATATCCGAGTTTGAACGGCGGTTACACCGTTTTCGGGCAGGTGATCGAAGGGCAGGATGTGGCAGACAGAATCTCGGAAGTTCCGCGGGATGAAGCCGCCGGGGACCGGCCGTTAACGCCGGTGAAAATCTCCCGGATTGCGATCCGGCGAGTGCGCGCGCCAGGGACGCCTGCCGCCCGTCCCGCCGCGCGAAAAGCGGTTCATTCTCCGGCATCAGCCGCGCACAAATAGCCCGGGACTTCAGGGTTTCACGCCGGCTTGCGGCGCTTCGAGGGGAAATTCGAAGAAGATGATCCCTTCCCCGCTGCGCGCCGCCTGCATTCCCGATAGATAGATCTTTGCTCCAGGAAACAGCCGCGTCTGAAAATAAAAAAAGCCAAAGGCCGATTCGTGAGGGGGCAGCATCTGCGCGCGAAACGCGCGCCCCTCAATTCCCCATCCGGCGAGAGGGTTTTTCTTCTTCGGAAGCGGGAAGGGAAGGCGCGGACCGGTTCCCGGGATCTGTCCATCGCGCGGCTGGCGGGCAATGGTTGCCGGTACGTCTTCCGGGGGAATCGCGTCAATGTGCCGTCCGTTCGCCGTTTCGTATTGGGCGGCGAGCGAAGTCAATCGCAGCGGTTCATCCATGTCGTTTTGCACGATCACAAGAACGGGCAGGATGCCATACTGGTACGGGTTATGCTTGCCGAACACCGCGCGAGCCTGCTCATCCGTCGTGTACGGCGCGGCGGCGACGGTTACCTTGCCGTTCGTCTGTCGTGTCTGGTATGAAGATGCGTTCCCCGGGTCGAACTTTTTATCGTCTGGATCGCCGAACGCCAGAATGGCTATCGCCGGCATGAGAACCAGAGCCACCGCCGCCGGGAACCTCATCGTATTTCTCCATTTCGCGCTTCGCGTCTTGGCATTTCCACTCCTGGTAGTTTATTTCTTCTCACGCGTTGCGCGCGACCGCCGTTATTTCGGGACGCTTGCCGAGAGGCTGGGGTTTCTTCCCCGGGAGATGCGGCGGAGCGCCCATGAGGCGATCTGGCTGCACGCGGTTTCCGTCGGCGAGGTAATGTCATCGGTCCGTTTGATTGAAGAGTTGAAAAAGCGGCAGCCGGGTATCGGGATTTTTGTTTCTACCGCAACGCTCGCCGGCCGGGAACTGGCGGAAAAGAGACTGCAGGGATTGGCCCGCGGAATTTTCTACGCGCCGGTCGATTATGGCTTTGCGGTGCGGAGAGTCCTGCGCCGTCTGCGCCCGTCCGCGGTAGTAATTCTCGAGACCGAAATCTGGCCCATGCTTTTTCGCGCGGCGGTGAACGCCGGCTGCGCGCTGGTGGTTGTGAACGGACGGATATCGGACCGCGCCCTTCCGCGCTACCAGCGCTACCGTTTTTTCTTTCGCCACGTTCTGAGCCTCCCGGACAGGATTTTCGTGCAGAGCGAACAGGATCGCGATCGCTACGTCGATGTCGGCGCGCCCGCGGATGCCGTGCAGGTGTTGGGAAACATCAAGTACGACGCGCTGGAGACGGAGGCCAATCCGGCTCCGGACATCGCGGAGTTCCTCAGGCGCGTGCAGCCCGATCGGATTCTGATTGCGGCCAGCACGATGCCCGGCATCGATTCCGAGGACCTGGATGAGGATCGGGCGGTGGCCGCGGCGTTCCAGGAGTTGTCCGGGAAACATCCCCGGCTGCTCATGATTCTGGCGCCGCGCCGTCCTCCGTTGTTCGAGGCCGCCGCGCGAAAGCTGCATGCCGCGAACATTGCGTTTGTCCGCCGGAGCGAACTGAACGCGGATTCGGCGGTCGTGCTACCGGGCGTGCTGCTGCTCGACACCATCGGCGAATTGGCGGGGCTCTTTCCCCTGGCGGACATTGTTTTTATGGGAGGAACGCTCGCGCGGCGGGGAGGGCACAATTTGCTGGAACCCGCCGCGAGCGGGCGGCCCATCGTCTGCGGCCCACACATGGAGAACTTTGCGGCGATCGCTAGGGAATTTCGCGCCGCCGGCGCCCTCGAATCGATTGAAGAACACACCATGCTGAGCGCGGCGGTGAGCAGGCTGCTTGCCGATCCGGCTCGCCGCGAGGTCCTGGGGGCGAGGGCGAGAGCGCTCGCGGACGGTAAGCGCGGCGCGGCGGCGCGGGCGGCGGCGGAGATTTTCGGCGCGCTGGACCGGGCGCTGCCGCTCTGGAAGCGGCATGGAATTTCCGCCATCGTGCCATGGTTCCTCTCGCGGCTCTGGATCCTGGGGACAGCGATCCGGCGCCTGCGGGAGCGCCCGCGCTCGCTGGACCGGCCGGTGGTGAGCATCGGCGGGCTGGCGATGGGAGGCGTGGGGAAAACGCCGTTCTGCGTTTTCCTGGCCGGACGGCTCGCGGAGCGAGGCCGGCATCCGGCCATTCTCACGCGTGGCTACCGGCGGCGGTCGTTGCAAGAGACCATCATTCTCGAAGCGGGCGCCACTGCCGAGACGCGGATGACCGGTGACGAGGCGCAGATTTTCCTCCGCTTCGCCCGGGCGCACGTGGGAATCGGCGCGGATCGCTGGAAAACCGGGCGGAGGATGGCAGAGGTGCTGGATCCCGGTATCTTTCTGCTGGATGACGGATTCCAGCACACTCGGCTGAAGCGCGATCTCGATATTGTTCTGATCGACGCCATGGACCCCTTGCCCGGCGGCGGCGTGTTTCCCGCCGGCCGCCTGAGGGAGCCCGTCACGGCGCTCCGGCGTGCGGACTGTTTCGTGATTACGCGAGCCCAGCCGAAGCGGCGCTATGAAGGAATTCGCGATTTACTGTCCCGGTATAACCCGGGCGCTCCCATATTTTTGGCGCGCGTCGAAGCCCGGTCATGGTTCAGCCAGCGGACCGGCGAGCCGGGCCAGGTTCCCGAAGGGCCGCTGGTTGCGTTCTGCGGCCTGGGGAATCCGGCAATCTTTTGGCGAACACTCGATAAGCTGGAAATTCTACCGGTATTTCAGTGGACATTCGGCGACCATCACGTCTATTTGCCAAGCGAACTGGCGCGTCTGGCGCGGCAGGCAATCGAGGCCGGCGCCGCCGCGCTGCTCACCACTGAAAAAGACGCCATGAATCTGCCGGATAACGCGCTCGAGATCGTGCGGCCGTTGGAGATCTATTGGCTGAAGATCGACGTCTATGTGGATCGGGAGGACGATCTTCTGCAACTCGTAGAAAGCACAGAGGCGGCCAAAACAGAATCGGGGCGTTCTGTTCAGGAAATGGAGTGAGAGGCTCCCTCTATGCTGCTATAATTAAGTTTCCATTTATGCCGGAATCCAACGAGTTTGTGGAGCAGGGTAAAGGCAAGAAAATCATCCTTTTGCGCCCGCGAGGGTTTTGCGCGGGAGTGGTGCGCGCAATCGATGTGGTGAAAATAGTTCTGGACCTTTACGGTGCGCCTGTCTACGTGCGCAAGGAAATTGTGCACAACCGCCACGTCGTGGACGACTTGCGCGAAGCGGGGGCGATTTTCGTAGAAGAATTGAGCGATGTTCCCGAGGGTGCGCGCGTGATTTTCAGCGCTCACGGCATCTCTCCGGCGGTACGGAAAGAGGCCGCGGATCGCCGGCTGGAAGTGATCGACGCCACTTGTCCGCTGGTCACCAAGGTCCACCTGGAGAGCGTGAAATTCGCGCGGCAGGGTTACACCATCGTCCTGATCGGCCACGCCGGGCACGACGAGGTGATCGGAACCATGGGCGAGGCTCCGGATTCGACCATCCTGGTCTCAACCGTGGAAGATGTCGACAACCTGGAAGTTCCCGATCCGGAGCGAATGGCCTACCTGACTCAGACTACCTTGAGTCTGGATGAGACGCGCGACATCGTGGTCCGCCTGAAAGAGCGTTTCCCGTCTATTCAGGGACCGAAATCCCAGGATATTTGTTATGCAACCGAGAACCGCCAGTTAGGCGTCAAAGCCGTTGTGCCCCTTTGCGATATGCTGCTGGTGGTAGGTTCCCAAAATAGCTCGAATTCACGCCGGTTGGTGGAGGTTTGCCAGAAAGAGGGCGTTCCTTCCTACCTGGTCGACGACGGAGACGGCGTTAAGGCCGAGTGGCTGGCAAACGTCGATACGGTGGCGGTTACCGCAGGCGCTTCGGCTCCGGAGGTTCTCGTGCAGAGCCTCCTCGATCTGCTGAAATCGAAATTCGGTTTCGGGATGCTCGAAGAGATGGAGTTGAAGCAGGAAGACGTCCGTTTCCAATTGCCAGTTATCGCCCCCGCGGCCCCGCGGCGGACGGAAATCCGGGCATGAGTTCGGCCGCGCAAATCTCGGGATCGCCCGCCATCGCGCCCAGCCAGGCGGTTCAAAGCGCAACCCGGTGGCTTCTCGACCGGCAGAGCCGTGAAGGCTATTGGTGGGCGGATCTCACGGCGGACAGCACGCTCGAATCGGACTGGCTTTTGCTGGAATTGTGGCTGCATCCGCCGGTGAACGGTGTTTGGAATCCGCCAAACCGGGTTCGGATTAACCGCGCGGTGGAAGCGATCCTCGCGCGGCAATTGCCCGACGGCGGCTTCTATATTTATCCGGATGGTCCTTCGGATGTCAGCGCGACGGTGAAAGCTTACTTCGCGCTGAAGCTCGCCGGCCTGCCGATGGACGACCCGCGGATGGTGAAAGCGCGCGAGCGTATTCTTGCCATGGGCGGTATTCAAGCCGCCAACAGCTACGTCAAGATTAACCTCAGTCTGTTCGGGCTCTTTCCGCGATCGGGCGCGCCCACCGTACCTCCGGAACTGATGCTGCTGCCCGCGAATCTGATTTACCAGATGTCGTCCTGGACGAGGGCCATCGTAATCCCGCTGGCCGTGGTGCAAGCTTTAAATCCTTCGCGCCCGGTGCCGGCGGGCTTCAACCTGGAGGAGTTGTTTGCGCCCGGCGTAGATGTCGGATTTCCCAAAGACAGCAAGTTCATCAGTTGGCGGAAATTCTTTTATGCCACCGACCGGCTGCTGAAATGGTGGGAACGCAGAGGCGTTCGCTCCATCCGGCAGCGTGCGCTGAAGAAGGCGGAAGAGTGGATTCTGGAGCACACGCAACACACGGATGGGGTCGGAGGCATTTACCCGCCGATGATGTACGTGATCATGGCGCTCGACCTGCTCGGATATCCGCCGGACCATCCGCATCGTGTGGAAGCGCAGTATCAGTTTGACCGCCTGATGGTGGACGACGAGAGGGGCTTCTACTTCCAGCCGTGTTTCTCGGTAGTTTGGGATACGGCCATCGCCGCGTTCGCGCTGGGATGCGGGCAGGGCGACTCGCTGGCGATGAGCCGGGATGCGCTGCGGCGGAGCGCGGACTGGCTACTCTCGAAAGAAGTTCGCCGGAAGGGCGACTGGTCGATCAAGCGTCCCAATACCGAGCCTTCCGGCTGGTATTTTGAATTCGCGAACGAATTTTACCCGGATATTGACGACACCGCCATGGTGCTGCTTGCGTTGAGCCGGAGCGTCGCGTCGTCGAACGCCGCTCAGCAGGTTTCCGAGAAGCGCGCCGTGCAATGGCTGCTGGACATGCAATCGAAGGACGGTGGCTGGGCGGCGTTCGACGTAGACAATAACTGGGAAGCTCTCAGTTATGTACCCTTCGCGGACCATAACGCGATGCTCGACCCGACCTGTCCCGACATCACCGGACGCGTGATGGAAGCGTTGATCGCCTGCGGACTGCCGCCCTCGCATCCGGCGATCGAAAAAGGGCGGAAATATCTCCTTGACACCCAGGAAGAAGATGGCTCCTGGTATGGGCGCTGGGGGGTCGATTACATCTACGGAACTTTTCTGGCGTTGCGCGGGCTGGCTGCTTCCGGTTATAACGATCGCGAGGCCCCCGTGCAGCGAGCACTCGAATGGATTCGCTCCATTCAGAACTTCGACGGCGGCTGGGGCGAAAGCTGCGCCAGCTACGACGACAACCGCTTTGTCGCCGCGCCCAGCACTCCTTCGCAAACGGCGTGGGCGATTCTTGCGCTCCTTGCCGGCGGCGATACGACCAGCACCAGCCTCCACGACGGCGTCGCCTATCTTCTCCGGACGCAGACCAATGAAGGCACTTGGGAAGAAAACCTGGCGACGGGAACCGGTTTTCCGAAGGTGTTCTACCTCTCCTACCACCTGTACCGGCATTCCTTCCCCTTAATGGCTCTCAACAGCTTTATCGCGGCTAAGGCAGCCGGCCGAGGCTAAATGAGACCGGTGCTGGTGACCGGCGCGACCGGTTTCATCGGCTGGCATGTTGCCAGGCTCCTTCGAGAGCGCGGGTATCCCGTGCGCGCACTGGTTCGCCCGGGAAGCACGGTGCGGGAACTGGACGTTCCGGTGGCGCCCGGCGATCTGCGCGATCCCGATTCCCTGCGCCGCGCGGTTTCCGGCTGTAGCGCCGTGTTCCACCTGGCGGCGGATTACCGCCTGTGGGCCAGGAACCCCGCCGAACTTTTCCGCTCGAACGTCGAGGGCACAAGGAATCTTCTGCAGGCCGCCGCGGATGCCCGTGTGGAGCGCGTTGTGTACACCAGCACGGTCGGCTGCATAGGAGTGCCAGTGGGCGGCGAGGGGAACGAAGACTCTCCGGTGGGTGCGGCCGACATGGCCGGGAGCTACAAGCAATCGAAATTCGCCGCCGAGCAAGTCGCCCTCGAATTCGCCGCCGCCGGCCTCCCGGTGGTGATCGTGAATCCCACCGCTCCGGTGGGCGATCATGATTTTAAGCCCACTCCCACGGGCCGGATCATCCAGGATTTTTTGCTCGGCAAGATGCCGGCGTTCATTGATACGGGTTTAAACCTCGTGGACGTACGCGACACGGCGGAGGGGCACCTGCTCGCCTGGGAACGCGGAAGGCCGGGCGAACGTTATA
>DASZXS010000002.1:0-2339 GCA_035545735.1 Bryobacteraceae bacterium
TGACGATGGCCTTGGGTGCGTGTGCGGCGAGGCGCTGGCCGGTGAGCTGATAGCGGGCCTTGTATTCCTCAAGATCGAGCTGGAGGCCGGCAAGCCGCTCTGCCTGAATTCTTAACATCATAATGGCCTGCGACTCGCGCATGGCCTTTTCGAAGTCGCGCTCGATCTCGACGCCCGGCATAGACTGAGCCGCGAGTTCGGGGAGCAATTCCTTCGGCCCGCAGAGCACGACACGTGCGCCGAGGCGCGGCAGCAGCAGCATGTTGGAGCGGGCTACGCGGCTGTGGAGAATGTCTCCGACGACGGTGACTGTGACACCGGCCAGGGTTTCAGCACGGACTTCATGGATGCCGGGCCGGAGGTGCGCGAGGATGGTGCGCAGGTCAAGCAGTGCCTGCGTCGGATGCTCATGCATGCCGTCGCCGGCATTGAGAACAGGTAAGCGTGCGGACTGTTCGAGGAGCCAGGGCGAACCGGAGGAGTTATGGCGGAGGATGATGGCTTCAGCGCCGAGGGCGCGAAGGGTCAGTCCGGTGTCTTTGAGGGATTCGCCCTTTTCAATGCTGGAGCTGAGATTGGAGACCAGCGTGGTGTCTGCGCCGAGAGCTTTGGCGGCGAGCTCGAAGCTGGTGCGGGTGCGCGTGGAGGATTCATAAAAGAGGAGCGCAATGCGGCGCTTGGCGAGGATGCGGTCGCGCTTGAGCGGGTCCTGCTTTTCGAGTTCGGTAGCACGGACGAGCAGATGGCTGACGCCTTCGACGGTGAGGTCGAGAATCGAAAGCAGCGAGCCCGGGTGGTAAGGAAATGGCGACGCGGGCACAGGAGGGGTGTTGAGGGTTCGGCGGCGGGCTGGCGGGTTCATCTTCCTGTCTCACGCCGGAGCACCGGGCTCCGGTCCGGTTCGGAGCTGAGGTTTGCGCGCTTAGGGGGTGACGCGCTCGACGAGAAGCACCTGTTCGGTGTCGTCGACCTCCTGGAACTTGACTTCAATAATTTCCCGGCTGCTGGTGGGAACGTGTTTGCCTACGTAGGTGGCTTCAATCGGCAGTTCGCGATGGCCGCGGTCAATGAGTACGCAGAGCTGCACGCGGCGTGGACGGCCGTGATCGAAGAGTGCATCGAGCGCGGCGCGCACGGTGCGGCCGGTGTAGAGCACGTCATCGCAGATGACTACGTCGCGACCCTCGACTTCGATGCCGATCGATCCCGGTGTGACCACGGGACGGACACCAGCGGTGGAGAGGTCGTCGCGGTAGAACTGGATGTCGAGGACGCCGGTGTCAACGGGCCGTTTTTCGATGGTAGAGATGAGCTTACCCAGCCGCTCAGCCAGCGGAATGCCGCGGCGTTTGATGCCAACGAGAGCCAGATTCTCGCTGCCGTTACTCTTTTCCACGATCTCGTGGGCCAGGCGCACCAGCGTTCGCTCGATCTCAGAGGCGGACATGAGGCGGCCCTTCACGCGCAGGCCAGTATTGGTTTGCTCTTCACTCATGATGTTTTTTGCTCTTGCCGGATGATACGAGGGGGCACCTTGCCGGGGCAAGTTGTGGAGAACGGGTCACGCGGTCCGCTGATAGTCGCCGCTTTTGCCGCCGGATTTGGATTCAAGACGTATTTCGCGGATGACGATGGACTTGTCGAGGGCTTTGGTCATGTCGTAAACGGTGAGGGCGGCCACGGACACGGCAGTGAGGGCCTCCATTTCTACGCCGGTGAGACCGACGGTGGCGGCAGTGGCCGCGATGCGGATGCCGGAGTCGGTGACTTCTGTCTGCACATCGATGTGGGTGAGCGGCAGCGGGTGGCACATCGGTATCAGCTCGGAGGTACGCTTGGCGGCCTGGATTCCGGCAAAGCGTGCGACCTCAAGCGGGTTGCCCTTGGGGTTGGCAGGTAGGGCTGCTAATACGGCTGCAGAAAGTTCAACAAAGGCGAAGGCGGTGGCTGTACGGCGGGTGGACTGCTTGGCGCTGACGTCGACCATGGAGGCTTGGCCGGATTCGTCAAAATGCGAAAGCTGTGGGTGAGAGAGCTTTGCGGGATCGGGCATGGGATTCCTCAGGTGAGCAGGATTCGGACGGTTGTGCCGGCGTCAAGATTACCGGATTCTTCGGGCACGACCAGAAAGCAGTTGGAGCGGGCCATGGCAGCGAGGTCGCCTGAGCCCTGCCATTCGACGCGCTCGACATGGGGCAAGTCGCCCGCAAAGGTGCAGCAGGCGGGCAGGAAGCGGGTGAGGCCGGGCTTACCCTTTACATCGCGAGTGAGTTGGGCGAGGGCGAAACGCGGGCCACGGTCGATGCGTCCGCTGAGCGCAGCGAGTATAGGAGCGGCAA
>DASZXS010000003.1:0-75720 GCA_035545735.1 Bryobacteraceae bacterium
CCGGCACCAACCGTTTGTAGCTGTTGGTGGCCGGCGCAATGATTGCAGAGAGGGCCCGGGCGTGCTTCAGCAGGCCGCCGATGTACCACAGCGCCATTTCGCTCAGGCCGGCATAGCCGTCGCCCGCGAAGAGGGGCTGGCCGCCCTTCCAGATGCTCTGGTGCGTATGCATGCCGTTTCCGTTGTCGCCGAACAGGGGCTTGGGCATAAAGGTCACCGTTTTGCCGTGACGCTGCGCGACGTTGCGGACTATATATTTGTACAGCATCATATTGTCGGCGGACTTGATTAACGTGTCGAACCGCTGGTCGATTTCGCACTGCCCACCTGTAGCGACTTCGTGATGATGGCACTCGATATTCAGGCCTGCGCCGAGCATGGTCTGCACCATCTCGCTGCGCAAATTCTGATAATGATCGGTGGGCGGAACCGGAAAGTATCCTTCCTTATAACGAGGCCGGTAGCCGAGATTGTTCTCCGCGCGGCCGGAATTCCAGCGGCCTTCTTCGGCATCGACGTAATAAAAGGCGGAGTGATGGTCCTGGTCGAAGCGTACATTATCGAAGATAAAGAACTCGGATTCCGCCCCGAAGTAGGCTGTGTCGCCCACCCCCACGTTTTGTAAATAAAGCTCCGCCTTGCGGGCGATCCAACGCGGGTCCCGGACATAGTGCTGGCGGGTGATCGGATCGATGACGTCGCCGATCATGACCAGTGTGTTGACGGTCGCAAACGGATCCATGAACCGCGTGCCGGCGTCGGGAATGAGAAGCATGTCGCTTTCATTGATGGCGGCCCATCCGCGAATGCTGGAGCCGTCAATGCCAAAGCCGTCCTCAAAAGACCCCTCGTCGAGCGCCTGAATAGGATAAGAGATATGGTGCTGCAAGCCGGGGATGTCGGTGAAGCGGAGGTCAAGCTGTTTCGCCTCATTCTCCCGCGCAAATTCCAAGACCTCTAGTGGACTCATCAGAATTTCCTCCTCTCAAAAGCACGAAGCCCCGGCCTTCCGGCCGGAGCTTCTTTGGTCTAAAACGTGAGGCTCAAGGAGCCGGTTGGAAAACACCCGGGCGGAACGCTCCGCCACCCACCGGCGCCCGGAAACGCTTCGGCCGGCGAACTCCTAAAACAGATTCCACAGGAGCTGATTGTAGATCTCATGGTGGAACTGAACTTCGGGGGCCTTCACAATGGTCCCCAGAAGCCTCGGACAACGGTCCGCGGAAGCCTTCTTCAAATCCGCGTACCGCCCCTTCACATCGTCCCCTAACAACTGTGTCACCCACTCCGATTTGTTGAAATGCTTGAGCGCGTCGTAGATATTATCGGACAGGTACCGGTCGGCGGAGCGGAGATTCTTCACCTTCGCGATGTTCCCATCCAGTCCGGTACGAAATACCGAGAGCAGCACCAGGTAAGGGTTGGCATCGGGACTCACCGAACGCACCTCGACGCGGGCGCTTCGTTCATTCCCAATCGGAATGCGCACCATGGAGCCGCGATCCACCGCTGACGCCTTAATCTGGTTGGGCGCCTCAAAATGCGGATCGAGGCGGCGGTACGCGTTTACGCTGGCGTTCAGCAGCAGGCAGATGTCGTTGCCGTGGGTAAGGATGCGATCCACGAAGTCCCAGGCGTACTGGCTCATCTTCTCCTCGCCGTTGGCGTCCCAGAACAGGTTCGTGCCGTTGCTGTTGACGGAGACATTGGTGTGCATGCCGGAGCCGTTCACTCCTACGACAGGCTTCGGCAGGAAGCTCGCGGTCAGGCCCATGCGGGTCGCAATCTGGCGGCAGATCAGCTTATAAAGCTGGATCTGGTCGGCGGCCGCGACCACCTCGGAATAGCTGTAGTTGATTTCGAACTGCGAAGGCGCTACTTCGGGATGATCCTTCTCGTTCCGGAAACCCATGGCGCGCTGGGCTTCGGCAGCCATGTCGATAAAGTTGCGCAGCGGGTCGCCGGGCAGCGAGTGGTAATAACCGCCGGTGTTGACATACTCAAACCTGCCGGTTTCGTAAAACTTCTGCTCGGCGTCCACGCCTTTGAACAGGAAGCCCTCAATCTCATTCGCCGCGTTCAGGGTCAGCCCCTGCTTCTCGTACAGGCCGTCCGCGTAGCCCTTGAGCATTCCCCGAATGTCCGCTGAATAGGGTCCACCGTCCTTGTCGATCACTTCACCAAACACCAGAACCTTGCCCGAGCCGAAGACGTCCGCCGGGGCCCAGTAGAAGGCGGACCAGTCGATTCCCAGCCGGAGGTCGCTCTCGCGCTGCGCGGTAAACCCTCGAATCGAGGAACCATCGAAGGTGAGGTTATCGTAGCTGCTCAGCAGGAACTTTTTGTCGTAGTCCAGCATGTGCAGACGGCCTTCGAGGTCGCTGAACAGGACCGTCACGGCTTTGATCCGCTTCTCTCCCTTCAGATACTGGAGCCGCTCCTCGCGAATTTTCGCGATGGGCTCGCGTTTGGCGCGCTGCTCCTTGGCATGCAGGTTCAACTCTTCCAGTTCGGTGTAGGAAAGTCGCAGAAAGTCTTGTAGGTCGGTGCTCAATTGGTCTCCTCTTGCCGTGGGTGCTGAAATGGACTAAGCATTGATTCTCCAAAAGAATCACCCGTTTACGCAAGGGAAACCCGATAGATTGTTTTTATGAGCCGTATACGCCGCGTGGTCCGGCGGCTACTCCGGGAAGTGAAAATCGATGCCCCGTTCGCGGTTCAACCGCGAGGAAAGCTCCCGGTCCACGTGATCCAGAGACAACACGTGGATCTCATGATTCTTTCCGACGTAATTCAGCGCACCGTCTTCGTACCAGTACGCCATCGCCAGCAGGACGGACCCGTCCTTGAGAGCAATCAGGTAAAGTGACGGCTTCAGAACCGTGGCCGGGGCGGCGGGCGGCTCGGCGGGCGGCTCGGCGGTCACGGACGGGGTCAGAGGCGCGCGGTAACCGGAAAACGTAGGGGCGGGCGGGTCTTCCGGCGGGGCCTCCCGCGCCGCCGCGGGCGCCACGAAAGTTTGATTTAGCACCACGGCCGGCCCCGGAGGGGGCATGTAGTAAAAAACCGGTGGAGGCGGATAAGCCGGCGGCATCAGCAGGTAAGGCGTCACGGCGCCGCCCCGGATGGGAGCCATTGGATAGCCCTGAATGCTGCGTCCCAGGGCGCTCGCGAAGCCGGTATCGGTGATCGCACCCGGCGGGCGGGGAGGAAGTGAGTTGGCGGGCGGCGAATATCTTCGGTCACGGCTCTGAGCCGCCGCGCAAAACGGCAGCGCGAAAACGAAGACACCGATGATAACCCGCTTCATCCCCTCATCTCCTATCTCCAGTGTAGACGAGTTAAATCATGGTCTTGTGACCCGCCATTGTTATACTTTGAGAGGTGTCCGCTGTTCACCATTCGGTGTGTGCTCTCGATTGCCCGGACGCTTGCTCGCTCCTCATTAACGTCGACCAAGGACAAGGCAGCCGTCTTCGTGGCGACCCCACACACCCGGTAACTCGCGGGTTTCTGTGCGCAAAAGTCGCACAATACCTGGAGCGCGAATATTCACCCGGGCGTCTGCTCTATCCACAAAAACGCATTGGCGCCAAAGGCGAGGGTAAATTCACCCGTATCTCGTGGGACGAAGCCCTGGACACCATCGCGGCGCGCCTGAAGGCGGTCTCCGCGGCATTCGGCCCGGAATCCATCCTGCCTTTCAGCTACGCCGGAACCATGGGCTATCTGAACGGCTCCGGAATGGACCACCGCTTTTTCTACCGTCTGGGCGCATCGCGGCTCGACCGGACGATCTGTTCCGCCGCGGGATCGGAGGCCTTGAACGCCACCCTCGGCTTCCGCTACGGGACCGAACCGGAACAATATGTAAATTCGAAGTTGATTATCGCCTGGGGCGCGAACATTCTCGGCACCAGCGTGCATCTGTGGCCGTTTATCGTGGAGGCGCGGCGTAAGGGCGCGCGATTCTACGTGATCGATCCGGTCAAGAACCGCACCGGGCGCGCCGCCGATCGTCACTTTTTCATCCATCCCGGCAGCGATCTCGCCCTGGCGCTCGGTCTGATTCACGTAATTCTCTCCGAAGGGTTGGAGGACCGCGACTACATCGAGAACTACACCACCGGATTCGAGCAGCTCCGCACGCTTGCAGCCGGATATACGCCGGAGCGCGTCGAATCGCTGACCGGAATTGCGGCGTGCGACGTAGTTGCCTTGGCGCGGGAATATGCGGGCACGCGGCCGGCGGTGATCCGGATGAACTACGGCCTGCAGCGCTCGGAACGCGGCGGCGCGGCGGTCCGGGCCATTGCGGCGCTTCCCGCCCTGACAGGGTCCTGGCGGGAGGTAGGCGGAGGGCTCAGCCTTTCCACGTCCAACGCCTTCCAACTCAATCGCAAGGGCCTGGAAATGCCGGAGCTGCAGTGGAAGTCCCCACTCGGGCGCGAGGCGCGGCTGGTGAACATGATTGAGCTTGGAAAGGCGTTGAACGAACTCGATTCCCCGCCGGTGAAAGCCATCGTGATATACAATTCCAACCCGGCCGCGGTGGTTCCCAATCAGAACCGCGTCCTGCGAGGGCTTGCCCGCGAAGACCTTTTCACCGTCGTCCTGGAGCAATTTCAAAACGATACCGCCGATTACGCGGATATTCTTCTGCCTTCCACCACGTTTCTGGAGCATACGGATCTCTACTACTCTTACGGACACTACTACCTCCAGCTTGCCCGTCCCGCTCTGCCCGCTCCCGGACAGGCCAAGCCGAACCTGGAAGTCTTCCGGCTGCTCGCGCAGAAGATGGGATTCGACGAATCCTGCTTCCACGACACCGAGGATGACATGCTCCGGACGCTGCTCCGTTCCGGGCATCCGTTTCTCGATGGAATTACGCTGGAGCGCCTGGACCGGGAGCACTTCGTTCGTCTAAACGTCTCCGCACCGGGAGAGCCCTTCCTGCCGTTCGAGAAAGGCGGCTTTGGAACTAAATCGGGAAAATGCGAACTGGGTGCTGAGATGCTGAACTACGTACCGCCGCGCGAATCGCGTTTTGGAGATGCCGCGCTACAGGCCCGTTATCCGCTGGAGTTGATCTCATCGAAGAACGACAACAGCATGAACTCCACGTTCGGGAACCGCCCGGAACTCGACCGGCAGACGTCCCTGTTGCATCTCAACCCGCGGGACGCCCGCGAGCGGGGAGTGCGGAGCGGCGATCTGGTGCGGCTTCACAACGACCGCGGAAGCTGCCGCCTCATCGCCGACGTCGCTGCGCGTGAGGAGGACTCCCCCGTGCGCCCCGGCGTCGTGCGCGCTCCCTCGACGGCCTGGCGGAAATTCGCCCCTGACCGCGGGCACGTCAACTCGCTGACTTCCGATATGCTCACCGACATTGGTGGGGGTCCCGTGTTTTATAGTTGTTTGGTGCAAGTGGAGAAATGCGGAGACTAGATTTTGCCTGGGCCGTGCTGGCCGCGGCTTGCCTGATGACGGCAGGGGCATGTAAACGCGAAGATCATTCCGTCAAGCCGGAGCAGCAGGCCGGACCGGCATCAGTGCTCGCCATGGGCGACCCAAGATCGGCGGTCCAGTTGACTCGCGGGTTTTATGATCCGGAGCAGGCAAGTTGGCGCTGGACATCGAAAGAGTTCTCCGCCGTCCTGCGCTCTCCGGCGGGCTCGGTGGACAAGGGCGCCCGCCTGATTTTCAAATTCGCACTGCCGGAAACATCCATCCGCCAACTGCAATCGATCACGCTCTCGGCCAAGGTGCGCGGAACGGCGCTTGACCCGGAGACCTATACCAAAAGCGGCAATTTCACGTACCAGCGGGACATCCCGGCCTCGGTGTTTACCGCCGCCACCGGGGATGCGGTTGCTATCGATTTCGCACTCGATAAAGCGCTCCCTCCGGCCGGGTCGGATTTGCGCCAGTTGGGTGTCGTTGCGCAATCCGTGGGACTCGAGGCCAAGTAGTGGCTCTACAGTCCGGGCCGGCCGCAAAGGCCGCACCCCTCAACGGGTGGAGGTGGATATATTACGCCGCGCCCATTGCCTTTTGTCTTTATCTTCACTGGCTGGGCTTGAAAACCTGGTTTTCCCAGGACGACTTCGCCTGGCTCTCGCTGCGCCTTCATGTCCATAACTTCGACGACTTGATGCGAGTGCTGTTCACTCCCATGGCGCAGGGGACAGTGCGCACGCTCAGCGAACGCGCCTATTTCCTGGTGTTTTATTCGCTATTCGGGCTGGACGCGCTGCCATTTCGCATCTGGGCGTTTCTGACGCAATTCGCCAGCATCGTCCTGCTGATGAATATCACCCGCCGCATTACCGGCTCGAATCTGGCCGGATTCCTCGCGCCGGTCTTTTGGTGCGCGCACGGAGCGATGGCGGTGGCGATGAACTGGAACTCGGCGTATAACGAGCTCCTTTGCGGCTTCTTCATTCTGTCGGCTTTCTATTTTCTGCTGCGGCACATCGAATCCGGCGCGCGGCGCGACTTGGCGGGCTTGTGGGTCTGTTTTTTGCTCGGGTTCGGAGCGCTGGAACATATGGTGGTGTTCCCGGCGCTGGCGGCTCTTTACTCGCTGTGTATGGCGCGGAGCTATTTACGGAAGACGCTGCCTTTGTGTCTCCCATCCATCGCCTTCGCGTTCCTGCACTTCGCCGTGATCGACCGCGCGCCGGACCCGCAATACCGGCTTTATTTCGACTCCAGCATGTTCTCCACGTTCGGAACGTATTGGATGGCTTTAATGGCGGCCTTTCGCGCCGGAGACGAAATGAAGAATGCGCACGGCCACGGCATCCCTCTGTTCATCGGGTTGACGCTATGCCTGGTTGGCTTCGCACTGTGGCGCCTGGTGAGGAAGGACCTGCGCGGCATATTTTTTCTCGGCTGGACGGTGACGCTGCTCGCTCCGGTGTTACCGCTAAAAAACCACATCTACGACTACTACCTCACCGTCCCGTTAACGGGGGTGGCGATGTTGGGCGCCTGGGCATGTTCTCGTGCCGCGGAGCGAAAAATGACCGCGGCGGTGGCTATGCTGGTTGCCGGCGCCTACCTCCATATGTCCATGTCCGACGTGCGCGAGGGGCTCGAATGGTTTTATCAACGCGCTCACGGCATGAAAATTCTTGTGCTTGGCGTGGAGGCGGTGCACAAAGCCCATCCTGAGCGAGCGATCTTTCTCGCCGGAGTCACGAGCACCGTCTTTTGGGCCGGACTGGGCGACCATCCCTTCGAGCGCCTTCTCGGCCTCCGCAACGTCTATCTCACACCGGGTTCGGAAAATCAGATTCGCCCGGAGCCTGCACGCGAGCGGATCTCGATCTATATCGCTCCGGCCAGCGCCGCGAACCGCGCCCTGGAAAGCGGCCAGGCGGCGGTCTACGCGCTGGGCGCGAGGGCGCTGGTGAACGTCACATCCAGTTACCTCAGCGTCCTCGGTACGCAGGCCCCCGCCGGCGCGCCCGCACTGGTGGATGCGGGCAATCCTTTGTTCTCCGCCAACCTGGGCCCCGGGTGGTACAAACTCGACGCCGGCTTCCGATGGATGTCGAAGAGTGCGACCGTGAGAATGGCCGGTCCTTCCTCGGAAGGAGAAATGCTCGCACTATCGGGATTTTTTCCCGAATCCGTCGGCGTCAATGGCGCTATTTCGATGACGGTGTCCGCCGATTCCGTCGAATTGGGTAAAAAAACCGTGAGCCAGCCGGGTGAACATTTCACGCTGCGTTTTCCCTTGCCGGCCAAATTGGTAGGGCGACCGGAAATCGAACTGAAAATCTCGCTCGATCACACGACACGAGTCCCGGGCGATGAGCGCGATTTTGGGCTCGTTTTTGGACAATTTGAGATCCAGCCCGCGGCGGCGGCACACTAGAGAAATGCAGCCGGAAATCGAAACCCTTCGCGAATTCCTTCGCATTCCGAGCGTCAGTACTCTTCCCGAACACAAGCCGGACATCTTGCGCGCGGCGGAATTCGTTCGGAACCAACTGTCAGCCTCCGGTCTGCGCGACGCACGGCTGATTACAGGCGAGGGAAATCCTCTGGTCTATGCCGAGTGGCTGGACGCCCCGGGAAAACCGACGCTGCTGCTCTATGGACATTACGACGTTCAGCCTGCCGACCCTTTGGACGAGTGGACTTCCCCGCCCTTCGAACCGGAGATCCGAGGTGAAAACATCTACGCGCGCGGCGCGTCGGACGATAAGGGCCAGACGCTGGTTCTCATAAAAGCCGTCGAATCCCTGCTGCGGGGCGCCGGCGGCCTCCCGGTGAATGTGCGTTTCCTTATCGAAGGCGAAGAGGAGACCGGCGGCGCTCACATCGAGCGCTACGTCCGTGCCCATGCTCCCGAGCTTTCAGCGGACGCGGCGCTCATCTGCGATACCGAGATGTTCGCGCCGGGGCTTCCCACTCTGTGCATCGGGCTCCGCGGGATCGTCTACGGCGAACTGCTCGTCCACTCCGCCGGCCAAGATCTGCATTCCGGCGTTTACGGAGGGGCCGTGCCCAACGCCATTCAGGCCGCCGCGGAGATCGTAACCGCCCTGAAGGATCGGGACGGACATGTACGCATTCCCGGATTTTGCGACCGCGTGCTGCCGCCGTCGCCCGAAGAGCGGGAGGCCTGGAGAAAACTGCCTTTCGAGGAAAATGAATACCGCGACAAGGAAGCCGGCGTCCGCGAACTGACCGGGGACGCGGAATTCAACGTGCTGGAAAGGCTGTGGGCGCGTCCGACCTTCGAAGTGCACGGCATTCGAGGCGGCTTCACCGGCGAAGGGGCGAAGACGGTGATTCCCGCCCAGGCGGTCGCCAAGATCAGCACCCGGCTCGTTGCGGACCAACGGCCCGAGGAAGCGGTCCGGCAACTCAAAGCGGCCGTGCGGAACGCGTGTCCACGCGGCGTAACGGCCGAGTTCCGGGTCATTCATTCCGCCCCTCCTTCCCTGGTGAATCCGGATAATCGTTTCATCCGGACAGCGGCGGGCGTGATGAGCGAGGTGTTTGGGAGAGAGACTGTCTACATCCGCAGCGGCGGCTCCGTCCCGATCGTCGGGCTCTTCGATGAACACCTGAAGGCGCCCAGCGTGATGATGGGTTTCGGACTCCCCGACGACCGCATCCACGCGCCCAATGAGAAATTTTATCTGCCGAATTTCTTCCGGGGGATCGACGCCGTGGCGCGCTATCTGGAGCGCCTCGGCTCCTGAACCATCCTTACGGGAAAGATGTAAAACCGGCGCTCCGGATGCTACGATCAGAAGAAAGGCCAGCGTAGCTCAGTCGGCAGAGCGGCAGTTTTGTAAACTGCGGGTCGGGGGTTCGATTCCCTCCGCTGGCTCCATACCCCGATTTGTCCGGACCGGAGACATGGGTAACAGTTTGCCCGAAGGCTTCGGCGCCCAACTTCTCGAACACAGTCTTCTTCCGTTCAACCTGCCGCCGTCACACTCCGCCCCTTTGGCTCGTCATATTTTCAGAAGGAGATGAGATGAAATCAACCTCGACACCGCGATTGGGCCTGTTGGCTCATCCAGTCGAGCGGCAAAGGGCGGCTTGAGGATGACGATGTCCAGCGACAACGCAGGCACTTTCAACCAACTACGGCCGCGATTAATCCGGATCGCGTATCGGATGCTGGGGTCCGTTGCGGATGCGGAGGATATGGTCCAGGATGCTTTCCTGCGCTGGTCCATCGCGGACCGCGACGAGGTGCGGGAGCCCGAAGCCTTTCTCCGTCGAGTCGTGACGAGGTTATGCCTCGATCAGTTGAAGTCGGCGCGTCACCGGCGCGAGACTTACGCCGGCCCGTGGCTACCAGAGCCTGTGTTCAACCCGGCCGAACCCGAAACCAGCGATGTCACCCTGCCGCTGATGATGGCGCTGGAGCGACTGTCCCCGCTCGAACGCGCCGCATTTCTTCTCCATGACGTGTTTGGCGCCAGCTTTGAGGAGATCGGGGAGACGATCGGCCGCGAGCCTGCGTCCTGCCGGCAACTCGCCAGCCGCGCGCGCAACCACGTCCGCGCCGCGCGCCCGCGGTTTCCGGTACCCAAAGAACGCGCGCTGGAGATTGCCGCCGCGTTCTTCACCGCCAGCCGCAGCGGCAACATGCGAGAACTCCGGTCGCTGCTTGCGTCCGACGTATCCGTCACCGCGGACGGCGGCGGAAAGGTACCCGCGGTCACCGAGCCCGTTCTCGGCCTCGAAAGCGTCCTGCAGCTTCATGCTTTGCTGGCGCCGATCTTTGCCCAAACGATGTCGCGCATCGTGCGCTACGGATTTATCAACGGGCTGCCGGGATTTATTAGCATCGAGCAGGATCACACGCTGCAGACCACAGCTCTCCAGGTTGAGGACGGCAAAATTGTAGCGATCTACGTCACGCGCAATCCGGACAAACTGCGCCATCTCGGCTCCCTTGCCATCCAGTGAGTCCGGGCCGGAGCGCAAGATGCGCCCGGGAGTGTTGATTTTCGACGCTACCATAAAAGTGGAGACTTGCTCATGCCACTTGCACCTTCTTTGCGCCGCGCCGCCGCCGGATTTTTGCTCCTGGCCGCCGCCGCTTTCGCCGGCCCGCTCATTCCTCCTCCCGCGACGGAAGCTCCGCTCGCCAGCCGGCCCGGAAAAGAAACCGCCGTTTTCGCCGGAGGATGTTTTTGGGGTACCCAGGCGGTGTTTCAGCGTGTAAAGGGCGTGCTGGCCACCAGCGCCGGATATTCGGGCGGCGAGGCACACACCGCCACCTATCGGCAGGTGGTTACCGAAACCACCGGGCACGCGGAATCGGTGCAAGTGATCTATGACCCTTCGCTCATCAGCTATAGCAAGCTGCTGTGGGTCTTCTTCTCGGTGGCGCACGATCCGACGCAGTTGAACCGGCAGGGTCCGGACGTGGGAACGTCGTACCGGTCGGCGATCTTCTACACCAACGCGGAGCAGGAGCGGCTCGCCAAAGCATACATCGCGCAGCTCGACGCGCAAAAGGCATTTCCAAAGCGCATCGTGACGGAGGTCACTCCCCTTAAGGCGTTTTATCGCGCCGAAAATTATCACCAGGACTACGCATACTACAATCCGGACAACCCGTATATCGAAGTTTGCGACCGTCCCAAGATCGCCGCCCTGAAGCGGCAGTTCCCTGAATTGTTCGTGGACTACAAGCCGAAGAAGTAGCGCCGCCGCGGCTCTTCGTACAGAATATCTGCATGAATAGAATATGGGTGCGCATCTCGGCTGCGATGGCCAGCGCCCTCGAAATGTCCTAACAGAAGGAGCGGGCAATCCCATGTGGCACAGGCTGAAGACGCTGTGGCGCAACCTGACACGCAAACAAGTGGTTGAGGACGATCTCGCCCGGGAACTCGATTCCTACCAGACAATGCTCGCAGATGAACGATCGCGCGCCGGAGCCGATCCAGGCGCGGCGTTACGCACCGCCCGACTCGAAATGGAAAACCTGGAGCAAATCAAGGAAAACATGCCCGATGTTCGCCTCGGCGTCGCGATTGAGACATTCTTCTCAGAATTACGCCAAACGTTGCGCGGCCTGAGCCGTAACAAAGATCTGAGTATTCTTTGCGGCACAATGCTCGCTCTAGGGATCGGCGCCGCGACTGTGATCTTCAGCATCTTCTACGCGGCCCTTGTTCAACCTCTGCCCTTTCGCGACCCCGACCGCCTGGTTGAGTTGCACGAGTCGCGCCTGAGCCGTGGCATTGATGTGGCGGCCTTTACCGAGGCCAATTTCTGGGACGTCCGCGCTCAGAACCATTCCTTTAAAGAAGTCGCGGCCTTCCACTACGACGAAGCCATCCTCACAGGCGACGGCCCGCCGGAGAAGGTCACGGACCGATCGGTTACCGCCGGCTTTTTTCGCACTCTCGGCGTGTCTCCCGTGTTGGGCCGAGATTTTTCTTATACCGACGATCGAAACGGATTTAACAACCGCGTCGTGATTCTCGGCAATAAATTCTGGCGAAGCCGGTTCGGCGCCGATCCTCACATCATCGGCAAAGTGCTGCGTCTGAACGATCAAGCCTGCATCGTCGTGGGTGTCCTCCCACCCGGCGAGCCTTGGATTGACGATCAGATCTATCAGCCGTTCGGCTACCGTGCGGATGCCGACCGTGGTAGTTGGGAATTCTCCGTGATCGGCCGGCTCGCGCCCGTTGTGTCCCTGCGAGCCGCTCAAGCGGATTTGGAGCGGGTCGCCGCTGCGCTGGACAAAGCCTACCCCGCGGAAGACAAAGCCATCGGATTTTCTTTGTCACCCGCGAGCCGTTGGGTCGCCGGCGACAAGGCGCGCCGGGCGCTCTGGGTTCTTGCCGGCGCCGTCAGCTTTCTTCTCCTGATTGCCTGTTTGAACATGGCCAACCTGCTGCTGGCGCGCGGCGCCACCCGGCAGCGTGAGATTGCCGTTCGCATCGCTCTCGGCGCGGGACGCGCACGCTTGATTCGCTTCGTGATGATGGAATCGCTTCTCCTCAGCGTCTTCGGCACGCTGCTTGGCTTGGCACTCGCTTACGGAACCTTGCGCGGGCTCCAGGCAATGGAGGTCCGAGGCATCCCGCGTCTGTCCGATGCCGGCCTCAATCCCTGGGTGCTCGGATTCTCCGTATTAATTGCCATTCTGACCGGTGTGCTCTCCGGACTCGCACCTGCATTACAAACGCCCGCGGGCGGCGCCGCGAATGCCATGCGCGATGGAGATCACCAAACCGGCAGCCGCGGACAAGGCCGTTTGCGGGCGCTCCTGGTAACCGCCGAAGTTGCAATTTCCTTTCTTCTGCTGGTGGGCGCGGGTTTGCTCATCCGAAGCTTTGCGGAACTCATGCGCGTCGACCGTGGCTTCCAAACCGAAAACCGCCTGATTTTCTCTGTAAGCATGCCAGGGTCGTATTATCAAAACGGCGTTGGCAAGCGCTTTTTGGACCGCTTCTTCGAACGTCTTTCTGCCGTTCCGCGGGTGGTGGCCGCCGGCGCCGTCAGCAGCCGGCCGGTAGAAGGAGCGGACACAGGCATGGGGATCGCCGCTATTTCGGATAACAACGGCGGCAATCCGGGACCGCCACCTTGGGCCGGATGGCGTATCGTTTCGCCCGGTTACTTCCAAGCGGTTGGTTTGCCTCTGCTCCGCGGCAGGGTTTTCGATGAGAGCGATAAGCCAGTCTGGGCCGAGCGCGGCCAACCCGCCCCGCCCCGCCGTGTTGTGATCAGTCAGCGTTTGTCCAAATTGCTCTTTGCGGATACGGACGCAATTGGCAAACGTGTCGCTCTCTGGAAAGGGCAAGGCGATCTGGATGCCGAAGTGATCGGCGTAGTGGCTGACAGCCGCGAACGAGGTCCTGCCTCCGATCCCACTCTCACTGTCTATCTTCCATACGGCCGGAACGCCCTCGTTTCTGAGTTCGTTCTGCATACGCGTGGCAACCCGCTCGCCATCGTGCCCACTGTGCGCACCATCGCAGCCGGGCTCGATCCTAATCTTCCTCTGGCCGACGTTCGTTCGTTCGAGGAAGTGGTTCACCGTTCTCTCGCGCCTCAGCGTTTTAACGTTATTCTTCTCACTGCGTTCGGCGGTCTTGCCCTGCTGCTCGCCACCATCGGCATCTATGGCGTCCTGGCTTACACCATGAACCGGCGTACTGCTGAGATCGGCCTGCGCGTGGCCCTGGGCGCCAGCCGTGCCAACATTCTCGGTATCGTTCTCAGCCAGGGTATGCGGCCGCCTCTTGTTGGCATGCTACTTGGCGCACTCGGCGCGTGGTGGTTGTCGCGCTATCTTGAGACGCTACTATTCGGCATCAAGCCCTTTGACGTTTTCACTTATGTCACGGTAGCCGCCCTCCTATTGGCAACCGCGCTGATAGCCTGCCTGTTGCCTGGGCGCCGCGCCATGAGGGTCGATCCGGCCGTCGCGCTACGAACGGAGTAAGTAATACCGCTGGGGTTCGCGCAGACCGGATGAAAGAGAGGGGGCTCCCGGCAAGTCATCCATGAGATGACTCTTGAGACCCTCTCAATTCATAACGACCTCGGAGTTTCCCTTCCCCGAGACCCCGAGCCAAAGCTACCGCCACCTGATCCCGATCCGGGGCCAAACCCACGACGGCCCGAACCCTTCCCGAGGACGGATCCGAAAGAGCCTGACCCCGATGGGATCGATCCGGGAATTGATCCGATGGTAGATCCGCTACCGTCAACGGCGCCGGCTTTGGGTCGGCGGGTGGCGAGAGGAAACAGATCCGGCGAGGGTAAATCTAACGGATAGAAGTCAGGAAGGAGACGATGCCGAAAAAGACCTCTGCCTCAACAGGTAAAAAGAAAGTTCACAAGGTAATGAAGGAGTACAAAGAGGGAAAACTGAAATCGGGTAGCGGGAAGAAAGTCACCAGCCGCAAACAGGCGGTGGCAATTGGTTTAAACGAAGCGCGTAAGTCCGGAGCGAAGATTCCCCGGGAGAGATCCTCAAAGTAAGGAGCCATCGAATGCTGATCCTGCTGATAATTTTGATTTTGCTGTTAATCGGCGCAACACCCGCATGGCCGTACAGCCGGGGTTGGGGTTACTATCCGAGCGGCGGATTGGGCGTTGTGCTGCTAATCTTTGTTGTCCTTTTATTAATGGGTCAACTGCGGTTCTGAACCGGATTCCCCCGCGCCGGCGCCAGGGTGGTTGAATGCGGGAAGCGAGACAGCGAGGTCTGGGACCGCTTCACCATTCACTTCACCCTGCTCACGGAAGTTGGCTCAACCAGGTGGAAATCGACATTGGCCTCTTCGCACGGCATTGCCAGCACCCGCCGTCGCCAACCATTGGGTGTAGCTCTGCTCACCAAGGCTTATTTTCTTGCGTTTCTCCCTCCTACAATAGTCTGCCTTTTCTTTTGCATGAGGACAAGAATCGCGTGGCGTCACGCTGCGATTGTCATCGCACTCGCGCTCCTCATTGCAGGCTGGTGGTACGCGCGGAACTGGGTATTACATCCAGCCGCGAACCACCAAGAAACTCCAGTTACCAAGCCAGATTTGGGAAAGGAGCACGAAGTCGATTGCCTTGCGCCAATCGACCGCCAAGATCGCGTCGAGGAACGGCCGTCCAGCTCGGACTCCAGCGGCCTCAAGCTGCTCTCCCGAGAGTGTTTGTGTTGGTCGGTCTGGCCGTTCACGCCTTTATGCCAAACGCTCAGTTGCCACGCAGGCACCTTCTGCTTCTGGTGACGCTTTGCCTCGCGTTTCGCACGGCGCTCGCTTACCACGTGGTCCGCTCATTCCAAAGCGAGGGGATCTCGGCGACGTTCGGATACTTCGCCTTTCCGATTGTCCTCGCAGAGGCAATTCTGCTATGCACGGGAGCTGAAGCTATCGTGCCGACCCGTTTGAGATGGATAGTGATGCCCTTCGTGACGGTCTGTTTCTCCGCGCTTGACTTTTTCGGCACACAATTCTACCTTCTCCCGTACTATGGAGGGCTCACTACCTCCTTGCCGACTGGGAGCATACCTGCAATGCACCTTAGTGCGCTAAAAGGTATCGAGCTCGAGACTCTGATATCGAGGCTTGCGTTAAACAAGCCGATGTTTTAAGGCGCGACCGTCTTGGCGACCTTGTGGGCGCTGTCTATAATAGCCCTCATCGGACTGATTCTCTTGAGCCTGGCAGTGGGTCGCCGCAGGAGACGGTTCGTAGCTTTTTGCAGGGCAATGTCCTAAGGCCAAGAGAGCGAGCGCTCGCCGAAAAACTTTTTGGGGAAACGATTCTATTGGCTCAGGAAGTTGATTTGCGCCACCCATACGCCGCGCACGAAACGAGAGCTGCACTTAAGGCCGCACAGAAAGCTAGGCTGCTCATTCTATTCACCATGAGCAACTCCCAATTCGTTACGTCTTCCGTAATCCAGATTATACTGCTGCGTATCGGGCAAAACTCTGCTGGGGTGCAAAAACGGCCCGCGATCCCGAAAAGGACCGCGGGCCGCAATTTCTAAATCGACGAACGTTACTCGGCGAGGCCGCCGTCGCCGAGGTCTTCGGCGAGACCGCCCGCGTAAATGCTGCGGGCTTCGTCGTCGTAGCCGGGGATGCCTTCGAGAGCGGCATCCACTTCCGGCGCCACTTCTTCCTCTACCACGTCTTCGCCGGCGATCTTAACGTGCCGGTAGAAGTCCATACCGGTGCCCGCCGGAATCAGGCGGCCCATGATAACGTTCTCCTTCAGGCCGCGCAGGTAGTCCACCTTGCCGTTGATGGCGGCGTCGGTGAGCACGCGGGTCGTTTCCTGAAAGGAAGCCGCGGAGATGAACGAATCGGTCGAGAGCGACGCTTTGGTGATTCCGAGCAGCACCGGCTTGCCGCTGGCGGGCCTGCCTCCCTGCTCGATGGTGCGCATGTTCTCTTCGCGGAACCGGAACTTATCCACCACTTCCTCCGGTAGAAATTCCGTGTCGCCGATATCGTCGATTTTCACCCAGCGCATCATCTGCCGCGAGATGACCTCCAGGTGTTTGTCGTTGATATTCACGCCCTGCAGGCGGTAGACTTCCTGGATTTCGTTCACCAGGTAACTCTGTAGTTCCTTCTCGCCGAGAACGGCAAGAATGTCGTGCGGGTTACGCGGCCCGTCCATCAGCGGATCGCCCGCCTTCACGCGCTCGCCTTCCTGCACGTTAATGTGGATACCGCGGGGAATAGCGTATTCCTTCTGCTCCCCATCGTCGCCGACGATATAAAGCTTCCGGGTGCCCTTCGAAACTTCACCGTATTTCACCGTGCCATTGATTTCCGCAATCACCGCGGTTTCACGCGGCTTTCGAGCTTCGAACAACTCCACCACGCGAGGCAAACCGCCGGTGATGTCTTTGGTCTTTGTGGTCGCACGCGGGATCTTCGCCACTACGTCGCCCGCGTGAACCTCCTCGCCGTCGTTCACCATCAGGTGAGCGTGCGTCGGCATGAGATACCGTTTTTCATCGGCCTTGGTGCCGCCTTGCGGCCGCACCAGAATCATCGGTACGCGCTTTTCATCGGGTGAATCGGTGACCACCCATTGCGACATACCGGTGATCTCGTCCACCTGCTCCTGCAGGGTCAGCCCATCGTGCAGATCTTTGAAATGGATCGTGCCGCTTACTTCGGTGAGAATCGAGAACGTGTAAGGATCCCATTCGAGAAGAATGTCGTTCGTCTTCACGCGGGCGCCTTCCGCAAACAGAATACGCGCTCCGTAAACCACGGGATAGCGCTCTTTCTCGCGGCCCTTGTCGTCGACGATCGCCATGATCCCATTCCGGTTCATGGCAACCAACTCACCCTTGGCGTTCTTAACAGTCGTCACGCCAATAAACTTGGTGAAGCCGTCGGATTTGGCATCCTGCTTGGACTGCTCCGCCGACCCGGTCGCCGTGCCGCCGACATGGAACGTACGCATGGTAAGCTGCGTTCCGGGCTCGCCGATCGACTGCGCCGAAATGATGCCCACCGCTTCACCCCGCTCCACCAGACGTCCGGTGGCCAGGTTGCGGCCGTAGCAAAGCTGGCAAACGCCGCGCTTCGATTCGCACGTAAGCACCGAGCGAATCTTGACGCGCTCGATACCGGCCGCCTGAATCGCCGCCGCTAGTTCCTCGGTAATCTCCGAGTTCACGCCGACAATCAGATTGCCTTCGTAATCCACCTGGTCTTCGAGAGCCACGCGGCCCACGATACGGTCGCGCAGAGGCTCGATGATCTCGCCCGATTCGATGATCGGCTCGACGTAGATTCCGTCGCTGGTGCCGCAATCGAGCTCGGTAACGATGACGTCCTGCGCCACATCGCAAAGCCGCCGGGTCAGGTAGCCCGAGTCGGCCGTTTTCAACGCGGTATCCGCCAGTCCCTTACGCGCTCCGTGCGTCGAGATGAAGTACTGCAGCACGTTGAGGCCCTCGCGGAAGTTCGCGGTGATCGGCGTCTCGATGATCTCGCCCGAGGGCTTGGCCATCAAACCGCGCATCCCGGAAACCTGGCGGATCTGCTGTTTCGATCCGCGGGCGCCGGAGTCGGCCATGATGTAAATCGGGTTGAGGTACCGGCCGGTGCGGTCGTCCTCTTCCATCGATTTAAACATTTCGTCGGCAACCCGCTCGGTGACCTTCGACCAGATTTCGATGATCTTGTTGTATCGCTCGCCCTGAGTGATCGCGCCTTCCTGATACTGCTGTTGGACTTCGATCACCGCCTTTTCGGCGTCTTTCACCAGCCTCTGTTTCGAACCCGGAACGACCATGTCATCGATGCCGATCGAAATACCCGCTCGCGTCGCGTACAGGAACCCGAGCTTCTTGATCTCATCGAGCATCTGCACCGTCGTCGCCAGACCGAACTTCAGGTAGCAGTGCTGTACAAGCTGCGCCAGGCCTTTCTTCTTCAGGAGGCCGTTCACGAAGGGCATGTCCTCCGGCAGGGCGTCGTTGAGAATCACGCGGCCCACCGTGGTTTCCATGTACTGCTTCACGAACTCGATCGGCTCGGTGTGGAGGACGTTCTGATTGTCGAACGCCTTCATCAGGTCGATCACCTTGCCGGTGTACCGGAGCTTGATGGGGGTAAGCGTTTCTACCTCACCCATTTCGAGCGCGATCATCACATCGTCGGTCGATGCGAAGGTGCGCCCTTCTCCCTTGGTGCCGAGACGGGCTTTGGTGAGGTAGTAAACTCCCAAAACCATGTCCTGCGTCGGAATGGCGATAGGACCGCCATGCGCCGGCGACAGGATGTTGTTCGACGCAAGCATCAGAGTCGAGGCTTCAATCTGCGCTTCGGGCGACAGCGGAATGTGAACCGCCATTTGGTCGCCGTCGAAGTCGGCGTTGAACGCCGTGCAGGTCAGCGGGTGAAGCTTGATCGCCTTACCTTCCACCAGGACCGGCTCGAATGCCTGAATCCCGAGGCGGTGCAGTGTGGGAGCGCGGTTGAGAAGAATCGGGTGATCCTTAATCACCTCTTCCAGGATGTCCCAAACCACCGGGTCCTGCTGTTCCACCAGTTCCTTGGCCTGCTTAATGGTGGTGCAGTGGCCGCGCTGTTCGAGGCGGTGATAGATGAACGGCTTGAAAAGCTCCAGCGCCATCTTCTTTGGAAGGCCGCACTGGTGCAGTTTCAATTCCGGACCCACGACGATTACCGAACGTCCCGAATAGTCGACGCGTTTTCCGAGCAGGTTCTGCCGGAAGCGGCCCTGCTTTCCCTTGAGGGTATCGGAAAGGGATTTCAGGGGGCGATTGTTGGCGCCGCGCAGAACGCGCCCACGGCGGCCGTTATCGAAGAGCGCGTCCACCGCTTCCTGCAGCATGCGCTTCTCGTTACGGACAATCACGTCCGGCGCGTGAAGCTCGATCAGCTTCTTCAACCGGTTGTTCCGATTGATCACGCGGCGGTACAGGTCGTTTAGATCGGACGTTGCAAAGCGCCCGCCATCCAGTGGAACCAGCGGGCGAAGCTCGGGCGGAATCACCGGAATAACGTCGAGAATCATCCATTCCGGCTTGTTGCCCGACTTACGGAAGCTTTCGGTGACGCGCAGACGCTTGGCGTACTTCAGCTTCTTCTGCTGCGAAACTTCGGTCTTCATGTGCTCGCGGATTTCGAGGCTGAGGTTCTCGACATCCACTTTCTTGAGCAGTTCCTTGATGCCTTCTGCGCCCATCATGGCGACGAACTTGCCCGGGAATTCCTGGTCGAGCGAACGTTTCCGCTCGTCGCTGATCACTTCACCGGACTTCAGTTCAGCGACTTCCCCCGGGTCCACCACCACGAAGGCCTCAAAATAGAGCACCCGCTCCAATTCGCGAAGCGTGATGTCCAGAAGATAGCCGATGCGGCTGGGAAGGCCCTTGAAGAACCAGACATGCGAACACGGGCTTGCCAGTTCGATGTGCCCCAAACGCTCGCGGCGCACGCGCGACAGCGTCACTTCCACGCCGCACTTATCGCAGATCACTCCGCGATGCTTCATGCGTTTGTACTTGCCGCACAAGCACTCCCAGTCGGCGATCGGGCCGAAGATGCGGGCGCAGAACAGCCCGTCCCGCTCCGGCTTAAAGGTACGGTAGTTGATCGTTTCCGGCTTGGTGACTTCGCCATGGGACCAGCTTCGGATCTTCTCCGGAGAAGCGAGGCTGATCCGGATCGAATCGAAATCGGCGATTAAATTAGCTCTGTCATATGGAGACGAACGATACATGATTGCTCCTGTTATTCACTAGCACCAACAGCCATCGACATTTAATTAGTCCGCCGCGAGAGCCGTATCCGGTATCTCGCGCGGTTTCTTCATCAACTCAACGTCCAGGCATAAGGACTGCAGTTCGCGGATGAGCACGTTGAACGATTCCGGCACGCCAGGTTCGGCGGCGGCCTCGCCCTTCACAATGGCCTCGTAGATCTTGGCGCGGCCATAGACGTCGTCCGATTTCGCCGTCAGCAGTTCCTGCAGAACGTAGGCGGCGCCATAGGCTTCGAGCGCCCAGACTTCCATTTCTCCGAACCGCTGGCCGCCAAACTGCGCCTTGCCCCCCAAGGGCTGCTGCGTAATCAGAGAATAGGGTCCGATGGAACGCGCGTGAATCTTGTCATCCACCAGGTGTGACAGCTTCAGCATGTAGATGTAGCCGACAGTAACCGGCTGCTCGAATGGAGCCCCGGAAATTCCGTCGCAAAGCTGTACCTTGCCCGACGTCGGCAGGTTCGCCTTGGCGAGCTGGGCCTTGATGTCCGCTTCCGCCGCGCCGTCGAAAACCGGAGTCGCGAAATGAACTCCCAAAGCCTGCGCCGCCCACCCCAGGTGAGTCTCGAGAATCTGTCCGATATTCATACGGGACGGGACGCCCAGCGGATTGAGAACGATTTCCACCGGAGTTCCGTCGGGAAGATACGGCATGTCCTCTTCGGGAACGATGCGCGCGATAACACCTTTGTTCCCGTGCCGGCCGGCCATCTTATCGCCCACGGAAAGCTTGCGCTTCATGGCGATGTAAACCTTCACCAGCTTGATCACGCCCGGAGGAAGCTCATCGCCCTTGCGAAGCTTGGCGATCTTTTCCTCGGTGATCTTTTCGAGCACGGCAATCTGGCGCGACGTCATCTCCTCGATTTCGTCGATCTGCTCGTTGAGCCGGACGTCTTTGTTGGCCAGCCGCATGCGCTTCAAATCGCGCGCCCGCAGCTTCTCAATCATGTCGCGCGTCAGATCGACACCCTTGGCGAGCAGTTTCTTATTGGTCTTTTCGTCGTGCAAGTCGGCCAGAATCTGCTTACCTTCGAGCAGTGCCGCCAGCCGCTTGGAACGTTCGTCGTTCAGAATTCGCTTTTCGTCTTCGAGGTTGCGGTGCAGCCGCTCCACCTGCAGATCGAGAATCCACTTGGACCGCTCGTCGAGCTCGGCGCCCTTGCGCGAAAACACCTTGCAATCGACGATGGTGCCTTCGATACCCGGCGGGCAGTACAGTGAGGCGTCCTTAACGTCACCGGCCTTTTCACCGAAGATCGCTCTCAGCAGCTTCTCTTCCGGCGTCAACTGCGTCTCGCCCTTCGGCGTCACCTTGCCCACCAGAATGTCGCCCGGCTTCACGGTCGCGCCGATGCGGATAATGCCGCTTTCATCGAGGTTGCGCAGGAAATTCTCGGCGATATTTGGAATATCGCGCGTGATCTCCTCGGGCCCCAATTTCGTGTCGCGTCCTTCCACCTCGAATTCTTCGATATGGATCGAGGTGTAATAGTCGTCCTTCACCAATTTCTCGCTGACGACGATCGCGTCCTCGAAGTTGTACCCGCGCCATGGCATGAACGCTACCAGGACGTTGCGGCCAAGCGCCAGCTCTCCGAGCTCCGTGCAGGGTCCGTCGGCAAGCACGTCACCCTTCTTCACCTTCTGCCCGTGCTTGACGATGGGCTTCTGGTTAATACAGGTGTTCTGGTTGGACCGTTTGAACTTGGTGAGCTGATAGATGTCGGCGCCCACCTCGCGCGAAAGCTGCCCTTCGTGAGCGGCCCCGCCTTCCACGCGGACGATGATACGCTCGCTATCCACCGAGTCCACTACGCCCGCGCGTTTGCAGATTACCACCGCTCCCGAATCGCGCGCCGTCACCCGCTCCATGCCGGTGCCGACGAAGGGAGCCTCCGCCCGAAGCAGCGGCACGGCCTGGCGCTGCATGTTCGATCCCATCAAAGCGCGGTTCGCGTCGTCATTTTCGAGGAACGGAATCAGGCTCGCCGCGACCGAAACCAGTTGCTTCGGGCTGACGTCCATGTATTCGATTTCGTCCTTGTGTTTCAGGACGAAGTCTCCCGCCTGGCGCGCGTTCACCAACTCGTCAACGATCTTTCCGTTACTGTCCAGCGTCACGTTGGCCTGGGCGACGATGTACTTATCCTCTTCCCATGCCGAAAGGTAATCGCAATGCGCTTCCACTTCGGCGCCCTGTTTCTTCGCCGCGGCGTTCGCCTTGACGATGTCGGCGTTCAACGCGATGTCGCCGACCCGGTAGTTCAGGTCGCCTGGGTTGACGATCCGGACCTCATCCACCACGCTCCCATTCACCACGCGGCGGTAAGGGCTTTCGATGAAGCCGTAATCGTTGATCCGCGCAAAGCAGGACAGCGACGAAATCAAGCCGATGTTCGGGCCTTCCGGAGTCTCAATCGGGCAGATCCGTCCATAGTGCGTCGGGTGAACGTCGCGAACCTCGAATCCGGCGCGCTCGCGCGATAACCCTCCCGGTCCCAAGGCCGAGAGACGCCGTTTGTGCGTAATCTCCGACAATGGGTTGGTTTGGTCCATGAACTGGGAGAGCTGGCTCGATCCAAAGAACTCGCGGATCGCCGCCATCACCGGTTTGGCGTTTACCAGGTCGTGCGGCATCGCCGTCGACATCTCCTGGTACACCGACATCTTTTCCTTAATCGCCCGCTCCATGCGAACCAGGCCGATGCGGAACTGATTTTCGAGCAGTTCGCCCACGGCGCGCACGCGACGGTTGCCCAAGTGATCGATGTCGTCCACCAGGCCGATGCCCCGGCGCAGACGCAGGAGATATTTGATCGTGTCGATGAAGTCGAACTGATCGAGCGTTCGCCGGTCGAGCGGGTTGCGCCCCTTGTTCTCTTCCGCGGCAAGCCAGTCCGCCGGAGCGAATTCGGCGTTCTCGTGGATCTTGATGTTGAACTTCATCCGTCCCACGCGCGAGAAATCATACTTGCGGTGGTCGAAGAACATCCCGTGGAATAACTGCGTGGCGGTCTCTTCTGTAGGGGGATCGCCCGGGCGGAGCTTGCGGTAGATCTCCAGCAGCGCGTCTTTCTGGGACTTCACCGGATCCTTGCGCAGCGTGACCGAGATTACGTTGCCAACATCGTCCCGCTCCGGAAAGAAAATCGTGAACCCGGAGATTCCTGCTTCAAACAGCTTCCCGATCACCGTCTGCGTCAATTCGTGATTGGCTTCCGCCATCACTTCGCCGGTGGACATATCGATCACGTCGGCGGCGACATACGCTCCTTCGAGATCGTTGGGCGCCACTTCCACCTGCTCGATCTTCGCCTTTTGGATCGCCTCGAACACCGATTTGGTGATCTTCCGCCCTTGCGGCACTACGGTCTCGCCTTTTTGCGTGATCGCGTGCGAAAGCTTCAGGCCAATCAAGCCGTCCGAGACCTTCCAGAACAGCTTGCTGTCCTTCACGCTGATCTCGCTGGTCCGATAGAACGCTTTCAGAATGTCCGAATCGGTCTTGAGACCCAGCGCGCGCAGGAACACGCTGCCGTAGAACTTCCTCTTCCGGTCAATACGGACGTACAGCAGATTCTTGATGTCGTACTCGAATTCGACCCAGCTGCCGCGGTAGGGAATGATCTTTCCGAGGAAATAATTCTGAGCCGGGACACGCTCAAAGAACACGCCGGGCGAACGGTGCAACTGGCTGACGATGACACGCTCGGTCCCGTTGATGATGAACGTGCCATTGTCCGTCATCAGGGGAATTTCGCCGAAGAAAACTTCCTGCTCCTTGATGTCGCGGACCGTTTTATTCCCCGATTCCGGATCTTTGTCGTAGACCGTGAGGCGGATGGTCACCTTCAGCGGCGCCGAATAGGTCATGCCGCGTTCTTCGCACTCGGCTACGTCATATTTCAGTTGCAGGCCGACCGGGTCTCCGCAGCGGTTGCAAAACGTGACGATGTTGCGGTTGAACGTGCCGCACTTGTGGCAGAGCACGTCGCCGGAATGGAAGGGGTCGGTTTTAATGGTGGCGCCGCAGGCGGGATTGCGGCAGGTAGAACGAAGATGATGAAGGCCTTTTAGATTTCCGCATTTGCATTCCCAGTTGCCAATCGCATAGTCGACAAACTCGAGCTGGCTCAATCCGCGAAAATCCGAGATGGGAAACACGGAACTGAATACGCTTTGGAGTCCGGTGTCTTCCCGCTCATTGGGGAGCAAATCCATTTGCAGGAATCGCTCATAAGACTTCTTCTGAACTTCAATCAGATTGGGAATTGGGATCGAGGTCTTGATCCGGGAAAAATCAACTCGCTCACGTAGAACACCTGTGGCAAGATTCTGCATTATCGACTCCTCCAACCTTCACAAAACTCGCGCGCGGCGCGAGGGGGCGCGCAGTTAACGGCGGATATACACTGGCAGCGAAGACAATCAGCGCGAAGACGAGACGAAGAAGAGCCGTTTCTCATTCGAACAGCCAGCAAAGGAAAATCTTTCCCTACCGGGTGGCCCGCGGTGCTCACCCGATTGACGAAAACGCGCACGTGGCCCTAAGATAAGGCTTCGTGCGCGGAAAAAAAATTGCCGGGTACACTCCATCCTCTCCAGCGGTCCTGCCGGAGGCACTCACTGCCATCTGACAGAAATGGCAAGGCACATCATTCACGGGAGCAAAGTTCCGGGCTTTAATAACCTTATGTTAACAGACCGCGTCGGACACGTCAAACCGCGCGAGCACGCGTGACCGGCGGAGAGCCGATTCCCTCCCCGCCAGCCCGCCATGGCTGATTTCAATCGCGAAGTTCCCGTTAACTTGAAATCGCGGCTGGGCCGCGAAAACAAACTACTTCACCTCGACGGTCGCGCCGGCGTCAGTGAATTTCTTTTTGATCGACTCGGCTTCTTCCTTGTTTATGCCTTCCTTCACGGTCTTCGGAGCTCCATCCACCAGGTCCTTCGCTTCCTTCAGACCGAGGCTGGTGATCTCTCGAACAACCTTGATAACATTGATCTTATTGGCGCCGGCGCCGGTGAGCACGACGGCGAATTCCGTCTTCTCTTCCGCCGCGGGAGCAGCCGCTCCGCCGCCCGCGGGAGCCGCTACGGCAACCGAGGCAGCCGCCGCCGAAACGCCTAGCTTTTCCTCAAGCACCTTAACGAGCTGAGCTGCTTCGAGCAGGGTCAGCCCTTGAATCTGTTCCGCAATTGCGTTGATGTCCGCCATGATAACTGTCTACTCCCCTTATTCAGAAAACTTGCTTTGCTGCACGCCCTGATCCACAACCACCGCAAGATTGCGGCCCACTCCGCTGATCGCCGTTACCAGGCGCTGCGCGGAGGCTTGAATCAGGAACAGGACCTTGGCCAGAACCTCATCCCGGGACGGGAGCGATGCGAGGTCCTGAATGGATGACACTTCCACCACCCGGCCTTCCACCATGCCCGCTTTAAAGGTGAAGGAGGGATTGGTTTTGGCGTAAGCGGTGAGAGCCTTCGCCAGCGCCACCGGATCCTGCTCGGTCCAGGCCATGGACGTCATCCCCGCCATGTTCTGCATCAGGCTACCCGCGGGTGTACCCTCGGCTGCCTTTTCCGCCAGATTATTTTTGACGACCTTATAATTCCCGCCGGCGCCGCGAACGACCTTGCGCAGATCGAAATCCTGCTGCACTGTCATTTTCTCGTAGCCAGTCAAAAAGATATGCTGCGCGCGCTCGAAGTCTTTGCGCAGCGCGGCCAGATCTTTTTCTTTTTCTGATTTCTTCTTCATGATTGAGCCTCGAAGAGTACCAACCGACCCTAGACCTGCTTGGTGTTGAAAGCCGCAACATCCAACGGCACGCCCGGCCCCATTGTCGAGCAGATGGTGACGCTTTTCACGTACTTGCCTTTAGCCGCCGACGGCTTGGCCTTGATCACCGCCTGGATCAGGCTATCGGCGTTCTGCAGGAGCTTTTCGGAGGTGAAACTGACTTTGCCGACCGGGGCGTGAATCACGCCCGTCTTGTCCACCCGGAATTCCACCTTACCAGCCTTCACTTCCGCCACCGCTTTGGCGACGTCCGTCGTCACGGTACCCGTCTTCGGATTAGGCATCAAACCGCGCGGACCGAGCACTTTGCCGAGCTTACCGACAGAGCGCATCATATCCGGCGTGGCAATCACGGCGTCGTAGTCGGTCCAGTTTTCCGCCTGGATCTTTTGCACCATGTCTTCCCCGCCCACATAGTCGGCGCCGGCGGCTTCCGCCTCGCGCAACTTATCGCCGGAGGCGATTACCAGAACTTTTTTGGATTTTCCAAGCCCGTTCGGCAGCACCAGCGTGCCGCGGACCATCTGGTCGGCGTGCTTCGGGTCCACTCCGAGGCGCATATGAATCTCGACCGTCTCGTCGAACTTCGCGAACTTGATTTTTTGAACCAGGTTGACCGCTTCGGGCAGCGCGTATCCGCGATCTTCAACCTGTTTTTGTGCGGCTTCGAATTTCTTTCCGGTGGCCATTTTCCCTCATTGGTGCAGACGACAGGTACTGTCTTCCGGCAAAACCTTGAAGACCCCCGCCTCCCACTGAAGATGTCTGAGCGTGAAACGCTTTAGTCAGGATAGCAAACGAGGGGCCAAAACGCAAAATCTTTTAGCCGGGCGCCCACAAGCTATCCTGTAGATCGAGGTAACACCCCCATGATGCTCGATTGGAACGAATATCGCAAACAGATCTCCGAAAACTTGCGCGCGATCTCCGCTCTTTCCCCCGATACTGTGCGCGGCTATCAGACGCTCTCTGCCGCCGGGGCAAAAACCGGGCGCCTGGACGCGAAGACCCGTGAGTTGATCTCGCTGGCCGTCGCCGTCACCACTCGCTGCGACGGATGCATCACCGTGCACACGGACGCCGCGCTCAAACACGGCGCCACCCGGGAAGAAATCGCCGAAGCCCTGGGAGTGGCCGTCGCCATGAACGCCGGGGCCGCGCTGATCTACTCCTCGCGCGTCATGGACGCCGTCGCCGCGCATCCGACGCAGGCGGCGCCCGCCTCCGCGGACTGATCCGGATCGCCTCGCCGGCCGCCATCGTAAATTCACGGGAACGAGATAAGATTGGATCTTTGTGAAAAAGGAGGTCCTTTCTTGAACCGCTCGATGTCTCTTTGGCTGGCCGGTTTGGGGGTTGTTTGTTCCGCTGCTCTGCTGACCGCGGCCCCGGTCCAGCACAAGACCACGCACGTAATCTTTGTCATGGCCGACGGCCTCCGCTGGCAGGAGATTTTCTCCGGCGCCGAGGAGTCCCTGCTGACCAAGGAAAACGGCGCGGTGAAGAATGTGGAAGCGCTGAAGAAAGCCTATTGGCGCGCGACGCCGGAAGCCCGCCGGGAGGCCCTGATGCCATTTCTTTGGAGCGAAGCGGGCCGGAATGGCCAGATTTTCGGCAACCGCCGGCGCGGCTCGGAGGCTTATGTCACCAACGGCCTCAACTTTTCCTACCCCGGCTACAGCGAAACGATGTGCGGCTTCGCCGATCCCGGAATCAACAGCAACGACAACGTTCCCAACCCCAACGTCACCGTGCTCGAATGGCTGAACCGCAAGCCCGCCTTCCATGGAAGAATCGGCGCATTCGGCGCATGGCTCGTGATCGGCGCGCTTTTTAATCCGGCCCGCTCCGGCCTTGCCGTGAGCGCCGGATATGAGCCGTTCACCCTTCCGCCGGTTTCGCCGCGTCTTGAACTGCTCAATCAACTGAAGACCATCGGACCGCAACTGTGGGAAGACGAGCCCCTCGATTCCATTCCATTCTTCACGGCCATGGAGTACCTGAAGGCCCACCAGCCGCGCGTCCTTTATCTCTCGCTCGGCGAAACCGACGAATTTGCACACGCCGGCGATTACGCCAATTACCTCGATTCCGCGCATCGCGCGGACGAATATTTGAAGACGCTGTGGGACACCGTGCAGTCCATGCCCGCTTATCGCGGCCATACCACGCTCATTTTTTCTCCCGACCACGGACGCGGCGACGCCCCGGTCAAATGGAAGGGGCACGGCCAGGACATGCCGGATTCGAAATATATCTGGATGGCGTTCCTGGGCCCCGACACCAAGCCTCTGGGCGAACGCACCAACGTGGAACCGGTAACCCAGAATCAGATCGCCGCCACGCTGGCGGCATTTCTCGGTGAGGACTATGCCGGGGCCGTTCCCAAGGCCGGCAAGCCCATACGAAGCGTACTTCCTTAAAAGAGGAGATTCATCCGTTGATCCGTTTTTTAGGCCATTCTCTGATTCCCTGCGCCGCGGCTCTGGTCTTCTTGGCCTCCGCGGGCCTCTGCGCCCCAAAGCCGGCGATCACCCACGTCATCTTTGTGATGACCGATGGCCTGCGCTGGCAGGAAGTCTTTTCCGGCGCGGAAGAATCGCTCATGACGAAGGAAAACGGAGCCGTGAAGGATGTGGAGGCCCTCAGGAATGCCTACTGGCGCGAAACGCCGGAGGAGCGCCGGGAAGCGCTCATGCCATTCGTCTGGTCGGAGATCGGCGGCAAAGGGCAACTCTATGGAAACCGCACGCTGGGTTCGGAAGCGTATGTCACCAACGGGCATAACTTCTCCTACCCTGGCTATAGCGAAACGCTATGCGGCTTCCCCGACCCGCGCATCGACAGTAACGATAAGATCCCGAACCCCAACGTGACCGTGCTCGAATGGCTGGACCGGAAGCCCGCATTTCGCGGCAAGGTAGCCGGCTTCGGCGCTTGGGACGTCATCTCCGGCATTTTGAACGACACCCGCGCGCGGTTCCCCATCAATGCGGGCTTCGACCCGTTCACGGTTCCTCCGGTGACGCCGCGGCTCGAAGTGCTGAACCAGATCAAGACGGAAGCCACCCGCGTTCTGGGCAATGAGGCGTTTGATTTCTTTCCGTTTCATACGGCGTCGGAGTATCTGAGGCTGCACAAGCCAAGAGTGCTCTATATCGAGTTCATCGAAACCGACGCGTGGGCTCACGCCGGGCATTATGGCGACTACCTGAACGCAGCCCATCGCGTGGATCAATATCTGAAGGCCCTGTGGGATACCGTACAATCCATGCCCGGCTACCGGGGACACACCGCGCTCATTTTCTCCCCCGATCACGGCCGCGGCGGCGCGCCTGTGGAATGGCGAAGCCACGGCGAGAAGATTCCGGACTCCAAATATATCTGGATGGCGTTCCTGGGCCCTGGAATCCGCCCCCTGGGAGAACGCGCTCATATCGCTCCGGTGACGCAAAGCCAGGTGGCCGCCACGCTCGCAGGATTGTTGGGCGAAGACTACCCGGCCGCCGTCCCCAAGGCCGGCAAACCCATCGCGGACGTGGTCTCTCACTAGAACCTACTTTCGCTGGTACACCACCTGGCCGTCGAAGATCGTCAGGTCCACCTTGGTCCGGTCAATTTCCTCGGGGGACACCCGAAAGATATCGTCGGAGAGCACCGCAATGTCGGCCAACATGCCGGCTTTAAGCTTCCCCTTCACTCGCTCCTCGAACGAGGCATAGGCTCCGTTTTCCGTATACGCGCGCACGGCGCTCTCGACGCTAATGCGCCTCCCGGCCGGCCCGGACACGGCGAGGTAGATGGCGCGAAGAGGGTCCGGACTGATCGAGGATGGCCATCCGCTCGAAAAAACCAGCCCGGCGCCGGCCTGCTTCAAGGCGCGCCATGGAAACAGGAACTCCACTCGCTCCGGGCCGGCAGCCCGCTCCAGATCGTCCATTACTCCGGCGCCGGCGCGCGCCGGCTGCATCAACGCGATTACCCTCAATCGGTTAAAGCGGCTTACATCCACCGGCGCGATGGCTTCAATGGCGGAAATTCGATCCCGCGCGTCGCGCCACCCGTTCGCCTTGCGAGCGCTCTCATACGCGTCGAGCGCCATGCGAACCGCGCGGTCCCCGGCCGCACGTGTAATGACCTGGAGGCCGGCGGAATCGCAAAGAGCCACCATCGCCGCGTACCGCTCCGGCTGCCAGAACAACCTTCCCGATGTATTCTTCGCGTCGGCATAAGGCGCCAGCATGGCTGCCGTATGGCTTTCCATGGACCCGTCGAGCACGAACCGCGCCGCCCCCGCGCGCAGGCGGAGGCCGCGGTAGTTCTGCTTCAACGCAAACAAGTCGTCGATGCTGCCATCCGTCGCGGCTGGCGGCACCGTGAGGGTGACGTTCAAACGCGCGGTCAGCTTTCGCTGCCGCTCCGCTTCTTCAAACAGGGACATCGTCGCGGCATCGCCGCCCGCGGTTTGAATACTGGTGATTCCGAGCGAAGACGCCAATTGCAAGCCCTGTTCCAGCGCAGCCAGTTTTTTCTCCCGCGAAGGTTCGGGAATCATTCGTTCCACCAGCTTGAGCGCCCCGCCCCGCAGGCATCCGGTGGGCTCGCCCGTATTCGGATCCGTGATCACCGGGCCCGGCTCGTTATGGCGCGGGCGCGCGGCAACACCCGCCACCTGCAACGCTTTACTGTTCACCCACGCGGTTTGTCCGTCGAAAGACCGCAAAAAAACCGGACGGTCACGTACCACGGCATCGAGGTCGCCCTTTCCGGGAAGCCGCTGGCCCGGCAGGCAATCGTCACGCCAACCGTAGCCCGTAATCCACGGATCCCTGGGATGCGCCGCCGCCCAATTCCTCAGATGCGCTTGCATGGCGGACAAGCCGCAATCGCCGCTCAGGTTCAATTGCGGCAACAAGAGCGATCCTTCGAGAAGGTGCATCTGCGCGTCATTGAATCCCGGAATCGCCAAACGGCCGCTCAGGTCGATCACCCTGGCGTGAGAACCCGCGCTCTCGGCAATCGGCTGATTATTCCCGACCGCAAGGATTCGAGCGCCGCGAATCGCGACCGCTTCCGCCCAGGGATTTTCCGCGTCTCCAGTCCAGATCCTGCCGTTTTTCAGGATGAGATCCGCATCGGCCCCGCGCAGGCCCGTTGCGGGAACAAGTAACAGTGCGAGGCCCAGGAGATATAGGAATTGCTTCCTATAATGGGACATGTCCACTAGTATGGCAGCGCCCGCGGCGCCTGAGTTAATTGCGAAATATGAATCGGTAATCGGACTCGAAGTGCATGTCCAACTCGGCACGCGGACCAAGATTTTTTGCGGCTGCCCAATCGTTTTCGGCGCGCCTCCGAACACCAACGTCTGCCCGGTCTGCCTGGGGCTTCCCGGCGCGCTCCCGGTGCTGAACCGTCCCGCCGTTGAAATGGCGGTTCGCGCGGCGCTCGGCCTGAACTGCCGCATTAATTCCGTTTCCCGCTTTGCGCGCAAGAACTATTTCTATCCCGATCTGCCCAAGGGCTATCAGATTTCCCAATACGACCAGCCCGTCGCCGAACACGGGACCGTGGAAATCAAACTGGAAGGCGGCGCGCCGAAAAGCATCGGCATCACGCGCGTGCACATGGAAGACGACGCCGGCAAAAGCATTCACGACGGCTTTCGCGACAGCGACACGTACACCTACGTGGACCTGAACCGCAGCGGAACGCCCCTCATCGAGATCGTCACCGAGCCCGATATCCGCTCGGCGGAGGAGGCCTACGAGTTCCTCACCAGCCTCAAGCAGATCATGCAATACCTCGGCGTCTCGGAGTGCGATATGGAAAAAGGACAGCTCCGCTGCGACGCGAACGTATCGGTGATGCTGCGCGGCGCGGATGAGTTCGGCGCCAAGGCGGAAGTGAAGAATCTGAATTCCTTCCGGTTTGCCCGCATGGCCATCGACTACGAAATCGCGCGTCAGGTAGGCGTGCTCGAAGGCGGGGGGCGCGTGGCGCAGGAAACGCGTCTCTACGATCCGGCGAGCGGAGAAACCGTCAGCATGCGCAGCAAGGAGGATGCGCACGACTATCGCTACTTCCCGGAACCCGACCTGGTTCCGCTGCGCATCGGCGACGCGTGGCTGAACGGCATCCGTGAATCGATGCCGGAACTCCCGCAGGCGAAGCGGGCGCGTTTTGTGAGCGAATACTGCCTCCGCGAATATGACGCGGGCGTGCTCACCGCGAGCCGCGAAATCAGCGAGTATTTCGAGGAAGTGGCCGCCGTTTCCGGCGACCCGCGCCTCGCCGCCAACTGGGTTACCGGCGATCTGATGGGCGCGCTGAAAGGCCGCGATATCTCCGAAGCGCCAGTTGCGGCGGCGCGGTTGGGAGAACTGGTGGGCCTCATCGCCAAGGGCGAAGTTTCCGGCAAGCTGGCCAAGGAAATTTTCGCGAAGATGATCGAAACGGGAGACCCGGCGCGAGTCATCATGGACCGCGAAGGGCTGCGCCAGATCAGCGATACCGGCGCGCTGGAGAAGGCCGTGGATGAAGTGCTCGCCGCGAGCGCGAAACAGGTGGAACAGTACAAGTCGGGCAAGACCACGGTCATCGGCTATCTGGTAGGGCAGGTTATGAAGGCCACCAAAGGTCAGGCCGACCCCGCGGCAGTCAACCGGATTCTCAAGGATAAATTGAGCTGAGCCGGATCGGATTCACGATTGATATTTTCCCAAGCCTGAATCGCGCGGCGCTCGCGCCACGTCTCTAAGTGGGCAACAGTCCAGGAGAAAAGATGAAAATTTTGGTTACGGGAGCAACGGGCACCGTCGGCGCGGGGGTCGTCGCCGAGCTCTTGAAACGAGGTGCACAGGTTCGCGCCCTCGCGCGCAAACAACCGGCGGACGGGACATTTCCGGCCGGGGTGGAGGTCGCTCTGGGTGACCTGCTCGACCCGGTATCGGTGCTGGAGGCCATGCAAGGCATCGACAAGTTGTTTCTACTGAATGCCGTGACGCCGGACGAGCTGACGCAGGGTCTCATCGCCTACGGATCGGCCCGGCGCCTTGGCCTGAAGCAGGTGACGTATCTGTCGGTTTTCAGAGCCGAGCAGTTCCGGGATGTGCCCCATTTCGCCTCGAAAGTGGCGGTCGAGAGCGCGCTGCGCGAATTTGGAGTGCCCTATACGATTTTGCGGCCGGGCTATTTTCTTCAGAATGACCTTAGGCTGAAGGACGTGCTGACCGGCCCGGGGTTATATCCAATGCCTATCGGAAGCACTGGCATCGCGGCGGTGGACGTTCGCGACATAGTGGAAGCGGCGGCCCTCTCACTCACCGGCAGCGGGCATGAAGGAAAAACCTACAACCTCGTCGGCCCGCACCTCCTGAGCGGTCCCGGCGCAGCCGGAACCTGGAGCAAGGTCCTTGGAAAACCGATCCGCTACACCGGCGAGAACTTTGAGGAATATGAGTTGCAGATGCGCGCCCACATGCCCGGCTGGAGCGCATTTGACCTCCGCTCGATGTTTCAGGCATTCTCCGAGCGCGGCTTCGCATCGACCGGAAAGGACGTCCGGCAGTTCGCGGACCTTCTCGGCCACGCGCCGCGCAGCTACGAAGACTTCGCCGCGGAAGCCGCCCAGGCGTGGCAGGCGTAGCGGCGGGTCATCGGACTACTCAAATCGCAGCGACTCGGTTGGATCCACCGCCGAGGCGCGGCGGGCCGGCATGAGCGCGGCGCCCAACGCCGTGGAGCACAGGATCAAGGCCGACGCGGCGATCATTGCCGGGTCTGTCGGTTTCACGCCGTACAGTTCGGAAGCCACCAACCGGCCCAGTGCCCAGACGCATGGCAACGCGATGGCTGTGCCCGCGGCTATCATCACCAGCGCATCGCGGAGCACCAGCCACGCGGTGGAGGAGCGCGTCGCCCCCAGCGCCAGCCGGATGCCGATCTCGCGCGTGCGTTTCGCGACTACGAAAGACATCACGCCATAGAGGCCGATAAGCGAGAGCACCAGCGCCAGTACGCTGAAGGCGCCCGATAATATCGCGAGCACGCGCTCCGTGTTCAAGGACCGGTTGACCTGTTCGTCCAGTGTGCGGAAGTAGGCGACTGGCAAGGCGGGGTCGGCGTGATGGACGATGGCTCGAATCGACGAAAAGGCCTGTTCGGGCCGGCCGTGAACTTTCACGTAGAAGCTGCCGCCCGCATCGTCGCCTTCGAAAATCGGGAAGTATGCCTGTTCCGACTCTTCGCGAATACCTCGATAGCTAAAGTCGGCCACGACACCCACTACTTCAATATCCGGCTTGGCGTCGGGCCCATCGCCTTGACAGATCCGCACACCGAGCGGGCTGCGTCCTCCCAGGTACCGCTTCACAAACGCCTCATTGACGATCGCCGAGCGTGAACCCACTTCCCCGACCGGCCGCGAATCGCGGTCGTCAAAATCCCTCCCCGCGATGATCCTGACCCCCAGCGTTGAGAAGAATCCGGGACTGACCGCGTTTAGATTTACGTCCCGGTCGGTGCTGATCCGCCGGTTGGTTTGAATCGTCATGGGGTTATTCCAGCTCCCGCCGGTCAGCAATTGGAATCTCGCCACGGCCGAAGTCTGGGTGATGGCGGAAGCCTGAATATCGGCGTAAACGCGCCGAATCAGCCGGCTCGCTTCCGCCGGTGAGTAGCCGCTCCGGCGCGGGTCGAGGCCGAACGAGACGAGCCTGGATGTTTGGAATCCCGGTCCCTTCGCCAGCAATCCGGTGAGCGTTTTTACAAACAACAGCCCGCCGATGACCAGGATCAACGAAAGGGCGATTTGAACCGTGACAAGGACCTTTCGAAGGCGCACGCCGTTAAACGCGCTTCCGCCGCGGGTTCGCAGGGACGTGACCAGCGGCCCGCGCCCGGCCTGGAGAGCCGGCGCCAATCCGCTGAGGATGCCCGCGGCCGCGCTCACCAGGAATGCAAAACCCAAGAGGCGCAGGTCGATAGAGGACTGCAGCGCGTTTGCCGCCGCATCGCGCGGCAGAGAGGCGATGAGGGTCCGCATGGCAAGCGGGGCAAGCGCGACCCCGAACAAGCCCCCGGTGAGAGCGAGAAGGACACTATCGGCTAGAAGTTGCCGGGCAATCCGCCCTCGCGAAGCGCCCAAAGCCAGACGCGTGCTCATCTCGCGGTCCCGAGCCGACCCGCGCGCGAGGAAGAGTCCGGCGACGTTCAAGCAGGCCAGTCCCAACAAAACCGCGGTCGCCGCCAATAGGACCCAAAGCGGCTGCGAGAGCCTCCGCCGCAGGCTGGAGTGGCCTTGCGGCGCTGGAGTGAGTTCGAGAGTCGAGGCGAGAAAGCGCTGGCGGCGCTCCGCCGTTACATGGGGAAATCCCGCCCGGCGCGTATCCTCCTCCAGCATCGTCTTAAACCACGGTTGCAGCCCCGCTTGCGCCTGCGCTAATGAAACGCCTTGCTTTAGGCGCGCCAGAATCTGCATCCACCGCGTGCGGCGGTCTAGTAAACCGGTAAAGCCGGGGATGGCCTGGGCGGACATGGACGCCGGGATCCAGAGCGATGGAACCTCTCCTATGTCGATGCCCCGGAAGACCGGGTCCGCCACACCCACGACGGTCATCGGATGCTGATTGACCAGAACCTTGCGGCCCACTACGTCCGGCGCGCCTCCCAGTTGCGTCTTCCAGAAATCGTACGAGAGGACGACCACCGGACTCGCGCCTGGAGTGAGGTCGTCTTCATTCCCCAGGACCCTGCCAACCGCGGCGCCGACACCGAGCACCGGGAAATAAGTCCCCGAAACGATTTCGGCGGCCGCTGGCTTATGCTCGCCGCCCGTTGAGAGGTTCACTGTCGTCAAGGCGCGGCAGAACACGCCTTCGAAAACCCGGTCCTGCGACTGAAGGTCGCGGCAGATCGGGTACGACATCAGATTGAAGCTGCCGAACCCATTGGCGGCCTGGTCGCCCATCCAATCGACGAGGACAAGGCGCTCCGGCTGGCGAACCGGGAGCGCATGCAGAAGCACCTGATCGACCAGCGAGTATATTGCGGTAGTAGCTCCAACGCCGAGCGCCAGCGAAAGCACCACGGCGGCGGTAAACGCGGGGCTATTAAAAAAAGATCTGGCTGAGAACCGGAGATCGTACAGGAAGTCGCGCAGCCAGCGGGACAGCCAAATGTCGCGCACTTCCTCGCGTACCTGCGCAAACCCGCCGAGTTCGAGCGCGGCCTGCCTCCGTGCTTCTTTCTCCGGCAAGCCGGATCGGATCAGATCGCCGACCCGGCGGTCGATGTGATAGCGCAGTTCACGGTCCAGTCCGCTCTCCAGATCCCGCCGCCGGAACCAGTTCAGTAGCCGCCTCATGGCCTGCCTTCTTCCTCGAAGATCAACTGGACAGCTCCGGAAAGCCGCGCCCAGCTATCCTTCTCAACCGCCAGTTGCTTTCGTCCGGAGCGCGTCAGGGCATAAAATTTCGCCTCCCGCCCGGTCTCCGATTGCTTCCATTCGGCCTGCAGCCAGCCCTTTTGCTCTAACCGGTGGAGAGCGGGATAAAGCGAGCCCTGGTTCACCTGAACCACGGATCGCGAGATCTGCTCCAGCCTCTGCGCGATGCCGTAGCCGTGGGCCGGTTCGCGGGAAAGGATCTGGAGAATCAGCATGTCGAGCGTGCCCTGCGGGATGGGGAAACGGGGAGATGGCATAATGCCTCAAGCTTCTACCATTCAGCATACGCGGGGATAGGTAGAAGGTCAAGGCATTTGAAGCCGGCATGCAGGCCCGTTATAACAGGGCGCGGACGGGCAGCAGTTCGTCCAGAACGAAATTGAAATTCGTTGGTTTCTCTGGGTCCGTCTTGAGCAGACGATCGAGGAAGAGTCCGACTCCGGCGGCGCCCGTCGCGAAATCGGCGCTTTCTCGCCTGGCCTGATCGCCGGGAAACGCGAGCCCCTCCGGGCGCTCGATGCCAAACAACAAGATGCCTTCAGCGGCGTGCCAGGCCGCCAGACGATGCCCCTCGTTCCCGGTGTGCAGCCACGCGTCGATCAGGAAATTACCCAGCCCGGCAAGCCCGCGAAACAATTGCGGGAAGGCGGTGTACTTGCGGCTTGCATCCGCCGCCATCCGCTCCAGCCAGACTTCATCCCCGGCATCGGGCGCCACCGAATGATAGCGGAGCAGCGCCGTGCCAACTCCAGCCGAGCCGGTATCCCAATAACAACTCAACGCGGCTGCCTCGGCGGACACCTCCGGCGAATCGGAAACCTGAGCCGGAAAGCCGGCGAACTCTCCATCGAGCGAAGCCGCATGGGATAGCTCAAATCGCAGCGCCTGCCGGCCCAGTTGGAGCGGAGCCGGGTCGCGCGCCGCCAGAGAAAGATAAAGAAGAAAGAGCGCAATGCCGCTGCCGCCGTGCGCGTACCCCAGGTACACCGGCCCATTCTTATCCGGCCAACGAGCCCCGCGCCGGTCGCGCACGCAGCATGCCGCCAGATGTTCGCCGATGCGGCTCGCTTCGGCGAGAAATTCTTCGCCGGCGCCTCCGAGCCATAATTTCAGGCAGGCAAGGCCGTAGCCGGCGGCCCCGTACAAGATGTTTGCGGAATCCAACAGATTGGGGTGCCGGCTCGCCTCGCGCATAATGCCGATGGCTCGTTCCGTTTGACCCATTTCGGTGAGGGCCCAAGCGATCCCGGCTTGGCCCAAATACAAACCCGGCGGGTAGTCCTCGTTCGCGATCTTCCGCCGCAATACCCAGTCCATGAGGTTCGCGGGTACTCCACCGGTGAGACGGCGAATGGCATAAAGCACTCCCGCCGCGCCAAACGCGATGGACAGGGGGTTTGTCTCGAAGACAAACAGATCGGCGGGGAACAGGCGGTCCCGCCGGGTCGTATCCGCTACGCCGGTCAGATAGCGGGCGATCCCATTGACGGCATCTTGGACGCGGATGCGAAGCGCGCTCAAACGGCCAGGGTCGAATCGATCCGGCATTGGCAGCCCAAGACGTGGAGTGTGACGCCAAACCGACCCATCGCCGAATGGGAGCCGTTCGATCGCGGCAGTGGTCCAGCCGGAATCTGCCCGGCACACCTCCGGCTTTTCCGTCAGCTCGTTGATCAGCGCTCCCAGTTCGCCTGGCAGAGAGAGATCCGCCGTAAGTTCCTCCAGAAAGCGGCGGCGGGCCAAAGTGTCGAAGCCGGCGAATCCGTGGACCAGCAGGACGCTTCCGAATATGAGCGAGCCAAGCGAGTAGAAGTCGTTAGCCCGGTGGCCGATGCCGGAAGCCGACATTCCCGGTGTGTGCAGACCCAGTGGAACGTCGGCGCCTTCTTCGAGCGCGGTCTCCAGGTCGCAGATCCGGATCTCACCGCTCTCGCTGACCAGAATGTTGGTAAACGACAAGTCTCCGAGAACGATATGTCGATTGTGAGCGGCCGTGATGGCACGGGCGAGGTGCCCCCATACCCGCCGCATCCGATCAAAATACGAGTCCAACGAAGCCGCGGAAACCTGTCCCGAATAAATCGGATTGCCGCGTATGGAGAAGAGGCCCATATGCACGCCCGGCACAAACTCCTCAACCAGAAAGGCGTGTTCCCAGGCCCGAAAAAACGTCACCGGTTGAACAAAGTATCCCGTGGGGGCGAGGCGCTCCAGCAGACGATATTCTTTCTCGAGAACCGCGATCGCTTCGAGCCGCGACTTTCCTAACTCCACGTAAGGCCGGGCCTCTTTCAATACGACATCCCGGCCGGTTTGATTGTCGAAGCCTTTGTACACGCCTCCGCGATTACTGAAGCTGAGGGCAGACCGGATCGAGAACCGTCCGTCGCAGAGGTCCCTTGCTCCCCCCTTGGACTCTTCTCCCGCGGGAAACGGATCGCTCACCCATTGCGGCGGATTCCAATACGGCACTCTCGCATCCGGCTCCACTTCGCCATTCGAGAGAGTCAGCACATGCCGCCGCGTACCGTCCGCCTGGAGAACGGCGCGAGACACAAAGCCTCCGTAGCGGTAGTAGACGGACTGAGAGCCCGGCCACCTTTTGTCGGAAAGAATATAGGGTCCAGCGAACGAATCCAGTTCGCGAGACAACCGGTCTCCGAGCCGGTGGAACTGTTCGAGCGTAGCGGGGTAGATCGTAATGAACTTCCCGCTCGAACCCCGCGGCCAAAGCTTACCGTTCACCAGCGACGTGATACGCCGGTCGAGAAGAAACTTGAAGGAGGCAGCCTCCTCCTTCAAAATCGGGACAGCGCAGCGAAGGGCGGCTACCGATTGCGCGGAAGTCGCCGAAACATGCAGTTTCCAGCCGTGTTCGGGGAGCGCCGCTCCCGGCGGCCCGGCGAAGTACCACAAGCCAGCGCGCCTCAGGTCCCAAGACCTGGGGAGCATGCTCGAAACCTCGTCTAAGTACTCGGTACCGGGAGCGTAGCTTCCGCTATCTTCAAACCATCTGGGGTGGAACTGCGTGTAGAGCTCAAGCGCCTCGAGCGAGTGCATGAATCGATGCGCACAACTCGAAGAGCCGGTTAGCCGGTGGTCGGCTGAGACGTGATCGTTGGCGGCTTATTACAACTATCCTGCAGGCACGAGGTGCAACTGCGAACGAACACAATACCGTCTGGCGCAGTCAGAGATTTCTGAAGATCTAACACCACCGCCTTGATCTCCCTGTCAAGTGCAAGGAGTTGGTCGAGTTTTGTTTCATCGCTAGTCTGGACGGGCATTTCTTTGTACCTCGGCACAACTGTAAGGGCAGCGGGATAGTGGAGTCAAGGAAAACTTTGCCAGGCCGGATTTGACACATCCTCCTTCAAAGCGGGGCGCGTAAGCGCACCCCGCTCAAAAGGCCAACATTTGATTTAAGCGGCCGACAGATCCTCTACGGCCGCGTCGGGTGCGTTTTTCTTCACCGATTCAATCCCGCCATCCCGCGCCGCGGCAGTCGTGTAACTTTCGCTGGTGCCGATCACTTCGTGGTTCGCCGCCTTGAGGTTGAACATGAATTGGCCGTTTTTTGTTTCCTTCCGTTCATAGCGTTTGTCGTCCGGCGCGTTCTTCTTAACGGACGCAATGCCGTTTTCCGCCGACGGTTTCGCTCCATACATCTCGCTGGATAGGATAATTTCCCCATTCCCGGCCTTTAGATGGAAGAAGAACTCGCCGTTCTTCGCTTTCTTAATCTCAAACTTTGCCACGATCGCCTCCGATAGGAATATTGGATTCCGGATGCCCCGTTTCGAGCATTCCATGGCGATTGTACCCTAATCCGCCGGGAGGCCCGTTCGAGTTAACGGAACCCCGTCCTCCTCAGCATCGGCGCGATTTCCGGGTTGGCCATGAACATATTCCAAATGAGTCCGGTACGCTCGTTTTCCATCATCACCGCAATGGGAGCCTGGTTCAGGCCCATATAAATCCGGGCGAACCAGTCCTCTTTCAGATCGAAAGCGTCGCGCGGTCCGTAGATATCCCACAACCGGTCGCCCAAGTTGAAATAGAAGTATTTCAACGCCGCGAGCGACTCTTTCGGAGTGTAAGCGTAGGCGGCGAGCGCGCCCGTGGGAGTTACAGTTCCGGTATCTTCGCTGAAAGACGGTTCGTGGGCGCGGTATCCCCACGGCCCATCGCTCGCCGTCAAACCCCAACACTTCTCGCCGTAACCGGGGTAGTGATGTGGATTGTCCATGCAGTACGCCCGGTTAATCAGCGTGATATTGCGATTGTTCTCGAAGTAGTCCGCGTACTTGTCGCGCAGACCGTGAGGATTCAGACCCAGAAACGAGTAGTGAGTGAAAAACAAAGGGCCGCCCCGTCCGCCTCCGACCGGTAACTGGATGCCGTAATAACTGCCGCCATTGGCGTAGGTGTTTCCCTCGGCGCCGCTCGCCCATCCCGATTCATACAGGCTCGCTGGAATCGGATGCGTGGGCGAGGCGATCGCCAGCAGATACACGATCATCGTCTCGTTCCAGCCGATCAGCTTGTGGTTGATCCGCCAGGTATAGTCGGGCGACCAGTGCCAGTACAAGAAATCGCTTTGCGGCGTCTTGCGGTACCAGTCCCATTCCACCGTCTCCCAAAGATGGGTGATCCTCCGGTAGATCTCCGCATCCGTTTTCAAATACTGCCGCGCCGCGAGCAGGCCTTGCATCAAAAATGCGGTCTCCACCAGATCGCCGCCGTTGTCGTATTTCCCGAACACGGGCATGGTCTTGCCTGTGCGCCCGTCCAGAAAATGCGGCCAGGCGCCGTGATAGCGATCGGCGGTTTCGAGGAAAGTGAGGATCTTGCGCATGCGCGCACTCAACTGGGCGCGCGTGATAAAACCGCGCTCAGCCCCAACCAGGAGCGCCATGATGCCGAAACCCGAAGCGCCCGTCGCCACCATGTCCGGATCTCCCGGCGCGCTTTCGAGTGTGGTCCCCGAATCCGGGTGCGCGCTATCCCAGTAGAAACGGATACAGGCTTCTTCGGTCATCGTGACCAGTTCGTCGTCGGTCATCGCGCGCGTGGTGGCGCTCGCCACATTCGAATAGGGCGATTCCCGGTATTCCGCATCGCTCGACGTAATCTTATAGAAGACCTTCTGGCCGCGCGTGCCCAGATAGTCGGTGTAGCGATGAAACCATCCGGGCTCGATCCCGGCGGCCGTGAAATGAATTCCATCGAGTGAGCGGTAGAGGACATAGCGACGCGCGCCGCCGGGAGGCTCCAGCCAGTTCAAATCAATGTGATGATCGTAGCCCCGCGCCTCCAGACGCGCCGGAGCGGCCGGAATTTTTCCCGGCGGCGCCGCCGAATCGATGTAAATCTCGTCGATCAAGAGTCTGTGGCTCTCGCCGTCGGGCTCGCCTTGCAGGAAATAGAGAGCCTCCGCCTTCAGCGGTTCCAGCGGATGAAACGACGCGCCGTGAAACGCGCGAAGAGGAATCGCGACGCGGAACCACCGGCTCACAGGGACGCGCGGAACGAATGTCTGAAGCGCGAGCGGAGCTGAGAAGCCCTCTTCGGTGTCGGCGAGTTGAATTCGCGGCAACGCCGCCCGGAAGACTGGCGTGGACGTGTACAGCCAGAAGAAGAGCGTGTCTCCTTCGAACTCAGCCGGGTGATTGCGCCATCGCTCCAAACGGATGGACGCTTCCCAGCTTCCGCCGGCGCTCGATGTCCATTCGAGGCTCAGCGCATTGGGAGGCGTGCGGAAGATCTTGCGTTCAACCGGCAGCTTACCTTCGGAAAGCGTAAGCTTCGCGGGCGCGAACGCCTTACCCTCGCTGAAATAATAGCGGTCCGGCGGGATGCTGTTGTCAAAGAAGATATGGCGGTAGTAGTCGCCTCGCGCAGCGGAGAGTAACGCCGGAAGAAGGACAGCCCAAAGGCCCCCGCGGCGGAGGGTTTTCAACGCTTATAGCCGATTTTTCGCAGGAACCCGTGACGCGCCCGCGCATCGGCCTCCGTTTCGACGCCCAACGGCGGTTCACCGTCGATGACGCCGAGCACTCCCCTGCCCTGCTCCGATTCCACCACCACTAATTCCACCGGATTGGCGGTGGCGCAGAAGATCGTGCAGACCTCCGGAACCGCCTGAAGCGTGTTCTTGATATTAATCGGAAACCCTTCGCGCAGGGCCACCACGAAGAAATGTCCGGCGCCCACGGCCTGTGCGTTCCGAATCGCAATCTCGCGCAATCCTTCGTCGTTCCCGTCCGCCCGAATCAGGCGCGGCCCCGAAGCCTCGTTGAACGCAACTCCAAACTTCAGATGCGGCGCGGTGTTTACCAGCGCCTCGTAGATATCTTCCACGGTCTTGATGAAATGGCTCTGGCCTGCGATGATGTTCCCTCCCTCGGGAACCTCCAGGCGAACGGTGTGCAGATTCATGGCTTCGAGTTGTCTTCCCGCTTAGGAGGAGCGCTCCGCTCCTTCTCGTATTTTTCGAGCGATTCGCGCGTCAGGCGGTTGACTTCCGGCATCAGCTCGGTGATCCGCTCCCGCACGATTTCCATCGAGCGGCTCATCATTAAAGGGGTTTTATTCACCAGCGCCTGACCAGCCGGCGTCCGGTAGAATGCGGCGATCTCCGTCACCTCTTCCTCGGTGAAGGTGTCGCTGTAGAGCTTGGCATATTCGGGCTTCAGGATATCCCAAGTCAGCTTTTGCTGGCAAAGCTCTGCGATCTGGTTCGCCAGCTCCTCCCCGATTTTCCTGGCATCGGAGGGGATTCCGGACTCGGCCATGAACGATGGCGTCATCCCTTTCACCTGCTCCAGGATCTGCTTCTGCAGGTTATCCATCTTAGTGAGGCGGAAAATCTCGTCAATGTGAGCGGCTTTTGCAGCGTCGTCGGCAAGCGCGGCGGGGGCGCCCGCCAGCATCGAGACAAGAAGAAAGGCACAGGCGCGGTTCATGAGAGCACACCTCGGATATGGCTCTATTGTACCGGGCCCAGGCTGGTGGCAAACCGCGGCCGTGCCTTACGGAACACGGATCATTGAATGCTCATCAGCGGGCGCAGGCGATGCGCGCTTTCCGGGCTTCTCAGGCGGCGCAGCGCTTTGGCTTCAATCTGCCGCACCCTCTCCGGACTCAGGTTGAACTGGTGGGCAATCTCCTGGAGAGTGTGCTCGCGCTCGTACCCGATACCGAATCGCATACGGATCACCTTCTCCTCGGACTCCTCGAGCGCTCGCAGCGCTCCCGCGGTCTCCTCGCGAAGATTATTCTCGAAGAGGGTATCCGCAAGCGGGCGCAGGCGATGGTCTTCCAGCAGATGGCCGAGCGACGACTCGCCGTCCCGGCCCACCGGAAGATCGAGCGACACCGGCTCGCGCGAGATCACCCGCAGTTCCTGAATCTTCTGCGCGGTTGTTTCGAGCCTGCGGCCGATCTCCTCGTTCGTGGGGGCGCGCCCAAGTTCAATCTCCAACTCGCGCGATGCGCGAACGAACTTTGTGAGCCGCTCGTTCATGTGCACCGGAATCCGGATCGTCCGGGACTGGTCGTCGATAGCCCGGCTTATCGACTGGCGAATCCACCACGTCGCGTAGGTCGAAAATTTATACCCGAGGTGATAGTTGAACTTGTCCGCCGCGCGCATCAGCCCAACGTTGCCCTCCTGGATCAGGTCCAGCAGGTGCAGGCCGCGGTTGACGTATTTCTTCGCAATCGAGACGACCAGGCGCAGGTTCGCTTCCACCAGTTCCTTCTTCGCCTGTTCGCTCTCGCGGCCGCCTCGCCGGATCAATTCGAGACCGCGGCGCAGCGCCGCAACCTGCGACCCCATGGCAGTTTCCCGATCTTGAATGGCGCGCTTCAGCAGCCGCAACGTGACGGCGTCTTCCGCCGCTCTGCGGTCACGATCGAGCGCAAGGACTTCTTCAGCCGACGCACGAAACGCCGCCTCAAAAGCGGACCATTGCGCCAGCGTGAAAGGAACGTCCCGAATCGCCTGCGAGAACTGCACCAGCGCGCGCGCCAGCATTCCCGAAATCCGCGCGCGAACCCTCACGTGCCGCTCAGGCGTCTTGGATAACTCTTCCTCCAGGGCAATCATCGCGCGGCCCCGCCTTACCGCCTTTGCCAGGCGGCGGAGACAATCCGCACGCTTGCGCGACCGGGCTTCCTCGTCCTGTCCGTTCGCGTCCATCACGCTCTCCGGGCTGATCGAGTGCCGGCGGATTTCATCGGACAGGCCCAGGACCATGCTCTGAATCAGTCGGGAACGCGAGAGCACTTTGCGTACCCGGATGGTCCCTCGCTCCATGCGGCGTGCCAGTTGAATCTCGCCCTCGCGAGTCAGCAAACGCACCAGACCCATTTCGCGCAGGTACACGCGCACCGGGTCATCCGTATACTGCGTTTCATCGGAACGAGCCTCGTCCTCTCCCTCTCCGAATTCCACCTCGGAGCGCAGCAAGCCTTGCGATTCGGTTGAATCGTCGGCGCTAGTTTGGGTGGGATCGCAGACTTCACCCGGACTTTGTTCGAGAAATTGTTCCATTCTTTTTCCGTGAATGGGCTGGCAGTGCAGCCGGTAGGATTTCTAGTATTTGGATGCACCACTAATGGCTGAAGTTTCAAGCGTTTCGGAAGCTTGGTGTAGCGGGTGCTAGAGCTGGGCGGACCGTGAATGCAGAAACCAGCCGTCCAGCACCACTCTGCCCGTAAACCAGCGTGTTTTGAGGAGCGTACGCGCAATCCGCGGGATGCACGCGGAAGGAAGCAGACCGCCAGCCCGCATCACCCACGGCAGCTTCACGTCCGACATTTGCCGCCGGTACGGCTCGAAACGGCTCGTTTCATACCTGCCGCCGGCCCTAAGCAGCGTCTCGGCCGCCAACAGTCCCGATTCGATTGCCGGCCGGATACCCTCCCCGCTCTGCGGATAAGCAACCCCCACGGCGTCGCCGGCGAGCAAAACACCCTCTCCGATAGAAGGCCGCGCCGACCACCCACGCAAAAGATAGGCGTGGCCCCGCATCGCGGGGACATCGAACGAGATCCTGCCCGACTCGCGCAGAAATCGCGAAAAGCCGGCCACGTGGGCGGTGAGTTGGTGTGGATCGGCCCTTCCCAGGCCGATATTCAGAAAATTCCCCTTCCGGAAGCACCATCCATAGCCCTGCATGTCGGGACAAAAATACAGTTCCGGTTTTTCGCCCTGTATGGCGCACGACGCCCGTTGGCCCGCATCCAGGGCAAATTCCACCTCCTGCGCCACCACCGCCGTTTCCCCGCCCGCCCGAGCCCCGGTAAGACGGGCGACCGGGCAAAAGTGTCCGCCCGCGCCCACCACAGCGAGCGCGGCAATCCGCGCGTTGGCGATCCACCGGCCCCCGGAATGCTCCAGAGCATCGAGCGGCTCACCAAGCTGGAGGCGCGCCCCGCTGCGCCGCAAGAGATAATCGTCGAATTCCCGGCGGCGAATTCCATAGCTGACCGTTTTACCGTATTCGATCTCAATCGCGGGGCCGCCGATACATCCGACCCGAAACCCGCGAATGGGCTGTAGAGTGCGGCCCTGGGCGTATTCTTCCGCATCAATCTCCAATTCGGCCAGAACCGGAGGTGTAATCCAGCCTCCGCAGACCTTATCCCGCGGGAAATTCTCCCGGTCGAGGACAATCACGTCCAGCCCGGAGCGCCGCAGGCCCCAGGAACACGAAGATCCGGCGGGGCCGCCGCCGACGATCAGGACATCGCATGTTTCCATGGCGTGTCCAGCCCTTCCGAGGGGTCCGCGTAGAGATGGGCCCGTGTCCAGGAAAGTAGAGGGCTCTCCGAGCCCGCAAAGCAAATCTGAAAAAGCTGCAGGCTGCCCGCCCGGAAGGCTGCGATCGATCCGGCCAGATAAAGCCGCCAGGCGCGCGCGAACCAGGGGTCGAACATCTGCGCAACCTGGTCACTCGCGTCCTCGAAACGCGCCAGCCAGTGCTCAACCGTCTTCGCATAGTGGGGACGCAGGTTTTCGACGTCCAGTACGGCGTAGTGATGCGGCTGCAGCAACGTCATCGCCTGCCCGAGCGTGGGCGCGTACGCTCCCGGAAAAATTCGCTTCCGGATCCAGCGGCTGAATTCTCCCTCGCTGCTTCTCCCGATGAAATGGAGAAATCCGCGCCCGCGGTCTCCTATGGTCCGGTGAATGGCGGCCGAAAATTCGGGAAAATGCCGGAGTCCGACGTGCTCTAACATCCCCACCGACACAAAAACGTCCGCCGCGCCCGAGATGTTCCGGTAGTCGTCTTCGATAAATTCAACTCTCCCCGCGACACCCTGCCTTTCGGCCAGCCCTCGCGCATAGAGGATCTGCTCGTGGGAGATGTTGAAGGCTCGTACGGACACCCCGTAATCGCGCGCCATGTGGACGGCGAGGGCGCCCCACCCGCACCCCGCCTCCACCACCGTTTCGCCCGCTTGCAGGCGCAGTTTCCGGCAGATATAGTCCAGTTTTGCCTCTTGCGCCATTTCGAGCGTTGCTTCCGGCGAGGGGAAGTACGCGCAGGTGTATACCAGTTGCCGGTCCAGCCATAGCCTGTAAAATTCATTTCCCAGATCGTAATGGCGGTGGATGTTGTTTTGAGACCCGCGCAGCGTATTGTTCTGAAGCAGTGCCATCCACTTGGACAGAATCCACTGCATACTGCCCTCGCTCGCCCGTCCGTTAGGCCACGCCTGGTAAATCCCGGTGAGAACGGCGGGGAGATCTCCCTCCACCCGAACCCTGCCATCGGCGTACGCTTCCCCGAAAGCGACTTCCGGGTCCACGATCAATGCCAGCAGCGTTCGCCGGTCGCGGATAATCATCGTCGCCGCCGGAGGAACTCCCGGCATCGACATTTCCGCCCCATTTTCCATCACAAGACGCATGGGAGCGGGACCGACAGCTCGAAAAATCCGGCCCAGCAGCCACCGGTCGAAACGGGGCGGCCGGTGTTTGAGCTGCTGGTTGTTCCGAACCGCAACATCTGGATGGCTCATACCTCGATTTTCCCTCCGGCCTGGGGATGGCCACAATTATTCAATACGCACGCATCTCTCTTCAATACGTACCTCCCCGGCTCGCGAGTTCCGCCTGGTTTGGGACCGGACCGGCAGTGGCCCGGCCGCCCGCGGTGGGCGTATCCTCGGAATTGTGAAGGCCGCGATTCTCAGGTCGCCGGGAACGCCTTTGCGCATTGAAGATGTCCCAATTCCCGTTCCCGGTCCCGGGCAACTACTCCTGCGGGTGCGAGCGTGCGGCGTTTGCCGGACCGATTTACACATCGTGGAAGGCGAGTTGCAGCCTCGCCGCTCGCCTTTGATTCCCGGCCATCAGATTGTAGGCGAAGTCATAACCAGCGGGACTCCGGAGTTTCCGCCGGGCACCCGTGCCGGCGTGTCGTGGGTCGGTGGCGTGGACGGGAGCTGTACCTACTGCCGCCGCAATCTCGAAAACCTGTGCGACTCCCCGGACTTCACGGGCTATACCGTGGACGGCGGCTATGCGGAATATGCGCTGGTTCGCGCCGGCTTTGCTCTCCGGCTGCCCGCGGCCCTGGACGACCTGCGCGCGGCGCCCCTGCTCTGCGCCGGTATCATCGGCTTCCGCAGCCTCCGCGTGGCGGGCGTGCAGGAGGGCGAGAATGTTGGGCTGTTTGGTTTCGGCTCCTCCGCTTCGCTCGCCATTGCGGTGCTCCGGGCCTGGAAATGCAGGGTCTTCGTCTCGACGAGAGGTGAATCGCATCGCCGGCTGGCCGTCTCTCTGGGCGCAACCTGGACTGGCGGCGAGTCCGAAAAACCTCCCATTCCGCTTGACCGTGCAATCACGTTCGCCCCAAGCGGCGACGTCGTGGTGGCGGCGCTCTCCAGCCTCGGCAAAGGCGGCGTCGTGGCGATCAATGCCATACATCTCGACCGGATTCCTCAATTCGACTACGACAGCCTGCTATGGGGGGAACGGCAGATTCGCAGCGTGACGAATATGACGCGAGCCGACGCGAAGGACTTTCTCGACCTCGCCGCGCGAATCGGAATACGACCCAAGTCAACGGCCTTTCCGCTCGAACGCGCCGGCGACGCGCTCGCCGCTGTGAAAGCCGATGCGGTAAACGGCTCGGCGGTCATTGTTCCCTAGTTTCGTTACTTCTCGAGCGGCGTGGACCATGGATCCCGGCTACGCAGAAGTGGGGGCTCGACACCGCATCCTGATCCGGGCCGGGGCTAGAATAGCGGTGATGAGCAGTGCGGCAAAACCGGCTCCTGCCGGAAGCGGGCCAGGCGCGAGGGAAGAGCGCCCGCTGATTCCCCGCAGTGTGATCCGGCGGCTCCTGGCGGGTTTTCTCCTTTCCGGAATACTGCTCTCGTTCCTCGGTGCGATCCTGCCGGCCTGGCAGGCCCATCTCTCGCTCGACTTCACCGCGGTCGGGAAATACTTCCTTTGCTTCGGACTCGGAGTGGTATTCGGCATCCGGCCCGCGCGCGTGCTGGTCTCCTGGAAAGGCTACACGGCGTCCCTGATTCTGGCGTGTGGGCTGGCAAGCGCCTCTTTTGCCGGCCTCGTTTTTGTTCCGCCTCCGGCTCCCGCGGTTCTGCGCCTCGTAGGGCTTTTTTTCATCGGCTTCTCCGCGGCCATGCTGAATACGGGCCTATTTCACGCCGCCGCCCCCTTTTACTGCCGCGATCGCGCCGCCGTGGTCAACTTGGCCGGCGCTCTGTTCGGCATCGGATGCCTTTCCACCGCCTTGCTCCTGGCGCTGTTTGCGACTTCAGGCGCTTCCGCGGCGCTTGTGATTTTCGCCGCCGCCTCCGCTGGCTTCGCGATCCTTTTCGCGCGAACCGGCGCCGTGCAAATCAGCAATGAGGAAAAACCGCCGCACCGCCGCCTCGGCGATCTGAACAGCCCACTCGCGTTCCTCCTGGCCTTGCTCTTGTTTTTTCAGATCGGGAACGAATGGTCCGTTGCGGGATGGTTACCCATTTTCCTAATCCGGAGTCTGGGTTCAAGCCCGTTGGCATCTCTGCTGCTGCTGGCGTGGTTTTGGGCCGCCCTGATTGCGGGTCGGTTCGTCGCCCAGGCGATTCTTCCTCGGGCGAATCATGCCCGGCTGCTCATCGGTTCCGTCCTCGTCGAACTGCTGGGGTATCTCTTGCTCAGTATGACCAACAACACCTTCGGCGCCGTGATGGGAATTCTTGCGCTCTCCGCCGGCTTCGCCCTGGTGTACCCACTCGTGGCCGGGAAAATCGGAAACCGCCTTCGGGGGGAACGGCAGCCGGATTTTTTTCATGGCGCCTTCACCTTCGCCTTCGCGGGCGCTCTGGTTACTCCCTGGCTTCTGGGCTATGTCGCACAGAGTTGGGGAATCCGTGCCGCGATCCTTCTGCCGCTGCTCGGAACGGTGATCGTTTTCGTTCTGCTTCTCGCCATTATGCTCGAATCCTTCCTCACCGCTGGCCGTTCGGCATCGTAATTGAGCTGTCTCACAAATTGACTTGCAATACGGTAAATATCTGATATAGTCCTAGGTTAAGTGCGCATAGGTACTAGGACCAGGGGGACTGCTGAGGTTATTGGGAAGTGCGAGTCGCTCGGAATCTGTGTCCTTCTCCTGTGCCTCGGCGCTTGTACTAAATTTGCACGCGTACCGGATTTAACCGAGAGCAAGGAACTCTCTGCCCTCCATGCGGAAGCGAAACGGGCGCTTCTGACGGGCTCGTCCGAACGTGCGTCAAAGCTGTTCAGCCAATGTTATGAACTTGCGGCTGGGGAGGGCCGCTACGCTCTCGCTGGGCGGTTCGTTTCGAGTCTGGGGGGTATTGCGGTCATGCGAAAACAATACCGCAGCGCCATCTCACATCTCCTGAAGGCCAAAGGTCTGTCCGCGAAGGCGGGCGACTCCGCCGGGGTAGCGCTGGCATCTTCCAATCTTTCAACGGTTTATCTCCAGACGGGGGACATGCAGGCGGCCCGCGCTTCCGCCGAGGAAGCGCTCGCGCAGATCGCGAAAGCCTCGGCGGTGCCGGGCACTCGGGAGCAGGCTCTGTGCAATCTCGGAAGCGCGTTGGCGCGTCAAGGGCACGTGCAGGAAGCCGAGCAAGCCTTCGAACGGGCCATTGAAGCAGCTTTGCAGTCGGGGCAAATCAGGCTTTTGGGCCAAGCCTGGGACTCGCTGGGTTATGAACGAATGAAGCGCGGAGCGCTGGAGGAGGCCGAGAGCAGTCTGCTCGAAGCCTACCGGATTCAGGCGCCGGGAAAGGATCCCAGCCTGGGCGCCACTCTCTCCCATTTGAGCGAACTGCGTCAAAAGCAAGGGGATTTGCCAGCCGCGGAGCGTCTGATTGAGAGCTCAATCGCCGCGCAGGGGGGCGGCATCCCGCTTTGGTACCTCTATTCCCGCCGGGCTGGCATCCTGTCTGCCTCGAATCGGCGGACAGCGGCTCTTCGCGATTACCGCCGGGCGGTGAATCTGGCGCAGGAGTGGCGGGAAGAGATCGCGCCCAGCGATTCCCTGCGACGCCGCACGGCAGACTGGTTGGACGAACTGTACGGCCCGTACGTCGAGGAGCTTTTGGCGAGTGCGGGCCCGGGCGGCGTCCCGGCGCGCGATGCCGCCGAAGCTTTCGGGGTGATTGAGGAATACCGCGCCGCCGCGCTGCGCCGGACCTTAGCGGAATCTCCCGCCTGGCGAAAGAGGCTCCCGGACGAATACTGGGAGGCCTTGAGCCAATTGCGCGCCTCCGAACTGGAGCTCAGCGAGACGGACAGCCCCAAGCTCCGGGCCAGGATCAATAGCCTCGAAGGCCGCATGAACGAAATCGAGGCCTGGGAATACGCCAGCAGTGTAGGGGATAATCCCTATACTCCCAGGGAGAACTTCTCCCCCGTGAATACACTTAGCGATATACAGCACCGTCTTTCCCAGGTGCAGTTGCTACTGAGTTTTCATTTTGGAAATCAGACGTCGTACGTCTGGGCGATCGGCCGCGACCGGGCACAGGTATTGCGTCTGGGGCCGTCCGGGCCGCTCCGGGCATCTGCCTTGAGGTTCGAGGAGGCACTGGAGGCGGGCTCAGAGAATGTAGAACGGCTGGGCCGCGAGGTCTATGCGGAGTTCTTAGGCGGCGTGGACGCCCGGCTCCTCGCAAAAAAGGAGTGGGTGGTGGCCGCCGATGACACGACGGTCCGTCTGCCCTGGGTGGCTCTGCGAGAGCCGGGTGTGCGGGGGGAAGAGCAATACGTTATTGAGGGTCATTCGGTCCGTCTGGTGACGAGCGCTTTTGCGCTCGATCCAGCCCGGAAGCGTCCCGAACAGCCCTTCGGGACGGGCGAATTCCTCGGAGTCGGCGACGGCGTTTACAACCGGGCCGATCCGCGGCGTCCGGAACGGACCAGCCATTACCCGTTTGGAATGGCGCAGGCCGCGGCGGAGTTACCGCGACTCGTGGGGAGTGGCCGGGAACTGGAGGCGTGCGCGCGGTCCTGGCGGGGGAAATTTCAGCTTCTTACGGGGCTGCGTGCGTCGCGAGCATCGTTCATCGAAGCCCTGGCGCAAAAGCCGGCGGTAATTCACATCGCGGCGCATGTGCTGGGAGCGTCCGATCCGGGCGAGTCGGTGATTCAACTCGGGTTGGGCCCGGGGGGAGCGGCGGAAGCGCTCACGAGATACGATGTCGCGAATTTGTCGGTGACCGGGAGCACGGTGGTGATGAGCGGGTGCGGTTCGGCCGCCTCGCCGGCGCCGCCCGGAACAGGATTGTTGGGGTTGGCACGGGCTTGGCTCATTGCAGGCGCCCGTTCGGTGGTGGGGAGCCGGTGGGCCGCGCCCGATGATTCCGGAGGAGGCTTATTTGAGTCATTCTACAGGAATTTGCGTGGAGGGGACCGTGGAATGCCCGTGGCGGGAGCACTACGCGCAGCGGAATTGGAGATGCTTCGCTCCAATTCCTGGCGCGCCCGTCCGCGGTATTGGGCGTCGTTCATCGACGTCGGAAAGGAGTGAGTGAACGGGGATGTTTGCGGCTAGGCGAGCCCTCGAGGAAAGCTCACGGGAAGTAGCTGTATCGAAAGACCCACCGGACGGCCCTCTCCGGGGGGAAAGCGCGTCGCCGGACTGGGCCAGGTTGGTGGCCCGGATCCGGCACGGCGAGCAGGAAGGCATGGAAGAGCTATACCGCGTCTTTTCGCGAGGCATACGCTACTATATCTGCCGGCAACTCGGCCCGCAGGAACTGGATGACCGCGTCCACGACGTTTTCCTCATCGTGGTGCAGGCGATAAAACGCGGTGAATTACGGGAACCGGAGCGCCTGATGGGCTTCGTCCGTACCGTGGTGCGCCGGCAGGTGGCGGCGCACATTGACCAGGCGGTCCATACCAGAAAGGAACAGGTTGACCTGGAAGTGGGTGCGCGCATCGCCGATCTGCGCAACGACCCGGAGTCGGACGCAGCCGACCGGCAGCGGGCGGACCTGATGAAACAGGTGTTGCGGTCGCTTTCACCCAAGGATCAGGAGATCCTGACGCGGTTTTATCTCGATGAACAGAGCCAGGAGGAGATTTGTGAGGAAATGTCGCTCAATGAGACACAGTTCCGGCTCTTGAAGTCGAGGGCCAAGGCCCGCTTTGGAGAACTGGGCCGCAAAAAACTCCAACGAAATCCGATTTTGCGCGTAATATTGAGAACTTCTTCGGCCTTCACCCACTAAGTAGTATTGGGCAGATGGGCTAGCGGTTCGCCCTTGGGTGTGACACCGCGTTCGTGCGCCGTCTGACAATTTAGTTTTGTCTTGCGAAGGCTAACATGAAACCGCAGCCCCAATCGGAACAGCACCTTTCCGAAGACGCCTTTGAAGCGTATTCGTTGGGCAGGTTGCGGGAACCGGAGTGCGGTCAGTTCGAAGAGCACCTGCTGGTTTGCGCGCTCTGCCAGGACAGGCTCACCGAGACAGACCAATATGCCCGATCGCTGCGCACGGCCGCGATCGAATTGCGACAGGAGACGCGGGAGCGCCGGCTGGTTCGAGCGGAAAGACACCGCTGGCCGGTCCTGGTGGCTGGCCTGATCGCATTTGCCGTCGCCATCATCCTTCCCTGGCGCAGCAACCGGATGGAGCGTGTCCGGGAAGTGGACTTGAGCGTGGAAAGAGGCGCGGGAACGCGGCGCGTCATTCAGGCTGACGCCGCCGAACACTTGGCGTTGAATCTCGACCTCACGGAAGTCCGGCACGCGGCGGAATACCGCCTGGAAGTGGTAAATGCTGCTGGCGTAACCGTATGGGCCGGCATCGTGAAGAGCAGCGGCAACCATCTGCGCACGGAACTGCCGGTGGCCCTCACCCAGGGCATCTATTGGGTTCGTTTATACATTTCATCCCCCGCCCCGTTCCTGCTTCGCGAGTACGGTCTGCAAGTCGCAAGAGCAGCCTCCCGCGAGTGAGGGCCGCCCTCGCGCGCCCGCGTGAAATCCACAAAAACAGGAATTAGCCGACTCGTTTAACGGAAAATTTACCTTTTCTCTTGCTGTTCCCCTTTTGTTCGCCCATACTATTAGATAGCCATGGCGCTAACAAAACGGCAGAAGGAAGTCCTCGATTTCATTGCGGACTTCATTGAAGAGAACGGATATAGTCCGAGCTACGAGGAGCTGGCGCAGGGGCTCTCGCTCTCCTCGCTCGCCAGCGTCCACAAGCACATTGAAGGGCTCGAATCCCGGCGCTACCTCAGCCGTGGGTTTAACCAGAGCCGCTCGTTGGAGATCTCGCCCAAATACCTGGAGGAGCGCCGTGCGGACCGGAGCAGGCGCTCGAATTCCCCGCCCGCGATTCCGCTATTGGGCAGGATCGCCGCCGGCTCGCCCGTGGAGGCGATCGCCGGCGCCGACACTCTGCAATTCTCCGAGTTCACCGGAACCGGAGAGACATTCGCGCTGCAGGTGCAGGGCGAATCCATGATTGAGGATCACATCTGCCCCGGGGATTTCGTCCTGGTACAAAGGACGAGTTCCGCCCAGGATGGCGAGATCGTGGTCGCGCTGGTGGGGGGCATGGAAACCACTCTCAAGCGGTTTTTCCGCGAGGCCGGGGGGCAAATCCGGCTGCAGCCGGCCAATTCGGGGATGGAGCCCATGGTGTTCGACTCCTCCGAGGTCGAAGTGCAAGGGCGAGTGCTGGCGGTGTTGCGCAAATATAAGTAACGGGATGCGTCGCCGGCGGATTCCTCCGCACAGCGCATGTTAAACTCGTTAACAGAATGTCTAGCGCGCTTTCCGAGCTGAAGCGCTTTATTTTCTGGGACTACAAGCGAGCCAGTTGGCAGTACGACGTCATGGTGGGACTCATCCTGGCGTTTATCTTCCTGGTGCCTCGCGAATGGTTCCGGGATCAACCTAAAGCGGCCAGTATCGTCATGCTTCCCGCGGGTCATGACGCCAATGCCTACTGGATTGAGCCCGAACTTCTGTCCTCGGCGTCCGACGCCGGACGCACTGCCGCCGCACAGTCTCTTCTGGAGTCACGCACCCACAAACAACTGCATGTCGTGCGTATTGAGACGATCATCGATTCCGAAGAAGAAACTAAAGGATACATAGCCTACACACGGCCGTAGCCGCTTTTCGGATACCGGAGCGATGCTTCCAAGACTTTGCATTTGCGCGACCCTGATGATTGCGGCCATCCCGGCGCCGGCCCAAGACCCCGTTCTCGCGCGCATCGACGCGGCCGCGGCCAAGTTCCAGGGGATGAGCGCGAAAGTGGATCACATCACGCATACCGCGGTGATCAACGACGATAGCAAGGAATCCGGAACGGTGAAGTGGCGGAAAGTATCGGCCAATCAACTTCAAGGATTGTTGAATTTCACTCAGCCGGATAGCCGGATCCTGCTTTTCAAAGATCGCAAACTGCAGATCTTCACTCCGGCGAGCAACTCGGTGCAGGTGTACGACCTAAGCCGGTACAGCGGGCAGATTGAACAGTTCCTGATGATCGGCTTCGGCACGCCGCTCGCCGAGATCCAGCGGGCATACACGATCGCAGTGAAGGATCGCGCTGTTCTCGGCGGAAAAACCACGACCCGGATTGAACTGGTCCCCCGCTCACCGGAAGGCCTGAAGCGCGTCACCAAAATGGAGCTTTGGATCCCAGACGGAGCGGGCTATCCCATTCAGGAGAAGGTGCACGAGCCCTCCGGCGATTCTGAAGCGTGGGTGTACAGCGACGTCGTCATCAATCCCTCCCCGCCATTAAAAGACGCCGATCTGAAATTAAATCTGCCCAAGAACGTTCAATTTATATATCCGCAGAAGTAATCGCCTCATGTCTTCCGTTTCCACAGTCCGCGTCAATGAACCCGGACGCCTGACATTCCTCGACTGGACCCGCGGCCTGGCCGTGCTGATCATGCTGCAGGGGCATGTTTTTCATGCCTACTCCCGCAACGATCTGCGTGACAAGGGGCCCTACGTCCTCTCTCAACTGTTCGGCGGCCAGGGTCCGGCGATCTTTCTCTTTTTGACTGGAATCACGCTCGCATTTCTAGTTGACCGGCGGGAGCGCAAGGGGTTGGGTCCGTTTGAAAAATGGAAGGTTGCGATACGCCGCGCCGCCTATTTGTGGACGCTGGCGTTCCTGTTCCGGGCGCAGCTTTGGCTCTTCGCGTATCCGGGCAGCAATTGGACCGACTTATTTCGCGTCGATATTTTGAACTGCATGGGTTTCGCGATCGCGCTGTTTTCACCGCTTGCCCTGCTCACGACCGCGCAGAGGGTGAAAGCCGGAGCGCTGGTGGGAATCGGCATCGCCGGGGCGGCTCCGCTGATATCGGCCACGGACTGGAGCTGGCTTTCCCCGCTGGCGTCCGCTTATTTTGTGCCGAGCTATTCCGCCTTCGCTTTCTTCCCGTGGGCCTCTTTCATCGCATTTGGAGTGAGCGCGGGGAGCATTCTGCGGCTTTCGACGCCGGAGCAGATGCCGCGAATCACTCTCACCGCCGCGCTCGGCGGAATCGTCCTGGTGGGGGCCGGCCAATATTTCTCCAACCTCCCCTATTCTATCTACGCGTCTTCGGAGTTCTGGCTGGACGGACCGGGGCTCACCACCATGAAACTGGGGGTCATACTGATCGTATTCGCCTTCGCCTGGTTGTGGGCCGAGCATACCAATATGCGGAGAAGCATCGCCCGGCAACTGGGCACCACTTCGCTTATCGTGTACTGGGTCCATATTGAACTGGTGTACGGGCGCTGGCTGGGAGCTTGGCGCGAATCCTTTAACGCCGTACAATGCGCGCTGGCGGCCGCGGCAGTCATCGCGCTGATGGTGGGCGTCTCCCTCGCCCGGTCGGATTGGCCCGGCATGGCGCGGCGGGCGCGCTTTAAGCTGCCCGCCATGCTCCTGCCCGAAAGCGCGCCCTTCAAATCCCAGCGCGCCGCCGGCGATTGAGGCCAAGCATGGCGCTGTGCGTTAGACTGTGGGCAGCAACGGTATGAGAATTCTGGTAGTCGAGGACGAAAAGCGGATTCAGGATTTTTTGTCCCGCGGGCTTGAGAGCGCCGGTTATGCCGTGGACGTAACGGGCAGCGGCGCAACGGCGGTTGAATTCGTTCATGCCACCGAGTACGACCTGATCATTCTGGACCTGATGCTGCCGGACATGGACGGGCTTAGCGTTCTCCAGAAGATCCGAAACCGGAAAGTGAGCCCCCCGGTGCTGATTCTGAGCGCGCGCGACGGCATCGACGACCGGGTGAAGGGACTCGAACTCGGGGCGGACGATTACCTGGTGAAGCCCTTTGCCTTCGTGGAACTGCTGGCGCGTGTCCGGGCCCTGCTGCGCCGCGGCCAACCCGTTCCGGAGCGTTTGCAGGTGGCCGACCTGATTCTCGATTGCATCCGGCGCAAGGTAACGCGCGCGGGACAGAACATCGATCTCGCGCCAAAAGAATTCGGCATTCTCGAATACATGATGCGCAACCCGGGCCGCCCGCTCAGCCGGACGATGATCGTCGAGCATGTCTGGGACATGGACTATGACGGGTTGACGAATATCGTCGACGTCTACATTCGACATCTCCGCAGCAAGATTGACGACAAATGGCCGCAGAAGATGATTCATACCGTTCGAGGCATCGGCTACACGCTGGATGCGCCGGAACTGCCCGCGCCCGCGTCCGCGGCTCCCTCCGGCCAAACCTTGGAAGACTGAAATGCGGATCACCGGCGGATTGCTGCGGCTCACGCGCAGTCTAAGATTCCGGCTGGCGCTCGGCTACGTCATCTTCTTCACCGTCGCGATGATCGTCATCGGCGGTTTCGTGTCCTACAGCCTCAAGCTGATTCTGTCCAACCAGGCGGAGGGCGCCGTGGACGAGGAGTGGGGCGCGATCAAAGGCTATCTTACGGTCGAGAAGTACGGCCCCGACTGGTTCTACGACGCCTTCGATCCCGACGAGAGCTTTATTGTGAACCGCCTGCGGCGGGTATTCTTTCTGGCCGACGCCGAGGGCAACCCGGTACGGCGCTCGGAGATCTATAAGTCCATTGGGCTCGATCCTCCGGAAGAAATTCGCGCCATTCTCAAATCCGGGAATACGCGCGTTCTGAGAATCCGGTACGACCATGGGACGCCATACCTGATTCGTTCCGGACGATGGGTGGACAACGGGCAGGTGTTCTATCTTGCGATCGGGCGGTCTCTGGCCGAGGATAACCTCGTCCTTAAACGCTTCGAGCGGGATTATCTGCTGATACTGCCCGGCGTCATCCTCGCCTGCTGCGGCCTGGGCTGGTTCATGGCCGGGCGTTCCCTCGACCCTCTCAATTCGGTGTCCCGCACCGCGCAGCGGATCACCAGTTCCAGCTTGAACACTCAGATTCCGACACGGGGCGCGGGCGACGAGCTCGACCATCTCATTGAGACTTTCAACGGCATGATGGAGCGGCTGAACCGTTCCTTCGAGCAGGTGAGGCAGTTCTCCACCGACGTCTCCCACGAACTGCGCACGCCGCTTACCGTGATTCGCGGCCAGTTGGAGGTGGCGTTATTCACGGCCAAGACGCCCGAGCAGTATCGGGAGGCGATGGAGAACGCGCTCGAAGACGTGGAGCGGCTCTCCAGCATTGTGCGCGCTCTGCTGCTTCTCTCGCAATCCGAGACCGGACAACTGGTGCTGCAAAAATCGGACGTGGATCTCGCCGGAATGGTGCGGGACGTCGTGGATCAATTTCAGATTCCCGCCGAAGCGCACGGGGTCCGTCTCACGGCGGAGACTCCGGAACGCTGCGTCATCCTCGCCGACCATATCCAACTCGAGCGGCTTCTGTCCAACCTGCTTTCGAACGCGGTGAAATATACGCCGTCCGCCGGCGAAGTGGCGGTGCGCCTGTCCGGCGACGCCGCCCGGGTGACCATCGATGTGGAGGACACCGGCGTAGGCATCCCGGACGAACATCTCCCGCACATCTTCGAGCGCTTCTATCGCGTGCCTTCCGCCAATCCGGAGAAGGGACTCGGCCTCGGTTTGAGCTTCGTGGCGTGGATTGTGAAAGCTCACGGCGGGACCATAGACGTGCAGAGCCGGGCGAGTGGCGGCACCCGGTTCCGCGTTCACCTGCCGGCCCGGGAATTCGAGTCCGTGGCCGCCCCTCCGCCCGTCCTGAGTTCCCGGGAGAAATAGTGGTCTCCGAACGGCTAAACTCTAGAGGTGAGCGACCTACTCGAGATTGCCATCCGCGAGATCGACAGTATCGTAATCCTCGATCTGGCTGGAAAACTCATTGCCGGCGAGCCCTGCAATTCGTTTCGTTCGGCTATCCATGAACAGCAAACCGCTCAGCACTTGCGCATCATTATCAACCTGGAGAAGGTGGACTTCATCGACAGTACGGGACTTGGCGCGCTCGTGCTCTGCTTCACCACGCTGCAAAAGGCGGGCGGCGCTCTCAAGCTGCTCCACGTCAATAAGCGCAATATCGAATTGCTGGTGCTCACCAAGCTATCCACGATTTTCGAGACGTTTCAGGAAGAACAGGATGCGGTGAACAGCTTCTTCCCGGAGCGCAAAATCGAGCGATTCGACATCCTGCAATTCGTGAAAAACACCAGGGAGCAGGAGTAGCCGGCAATGCTGGGACCCGGGGACCGCGCTCCCAAGCTCGATCTGGTTTCGGGGGATGGCCGGCGGCAGCCGCTCGAAGAACTGTGGAGCGGCGCGGCCGTGGTGCTGGCGGTCTTCAAGATCAGTTGTCCGGTCTGCCAGCTCACTCTTCCGATTCTCGAGCGGATATCGGGGGGCGCCCTGCGCTTCGTTGCGGTTTCCCAGGATAATGCGGCGTCCAGCTCAAGCTTTGCTCTCAAGTTCCGTATCACGTTTCCGGTTCTCCTGGATCCGGCTGCCGGCGGCTACCCGGTGAGCAACGCGCTCGGCGTCAGCTCCGTGCCGTCCATTTTCGTCATTGAGACGGACGGGATCATTTCCAAATCGTTCGCGGGGTTTTCGAAGGCGGATATCGAAGAACTTGGCCGCCGGGCGAACGCGGAACCCTTCCTGGCGGGGGAAAACGTGCCGCAGTGGAAGGCCGGCTGATCGTCGAAGAACTAGCGCTCCCGGGAGGAGCGCCCCTTTCTTCACAAATTGTTTACAACTTCTCCGGCCACCTAATCCCCGCGCCTCACTCCGTAACCGCGGAGACCATAAAAAAAACCCATGCGATACCGTGCGGGAGTTGCCGTGTTCACCTTGACGCTGGCCGCCGTTTCCGCGGCCAGCCTTTTTTTTATCCGGAGTACGCAAGCGGATGTGAAAGACTCCACGGCGGACAATGCGCGCCGGCTGGTGGATGAGGGCCGCGACACGTTTCGCAACGACACATTCGGAGACGAAGCCTTCTGGGGCGGCTCGCTGAAGCTACACCAGGCGGTGGCAGGCGCAAAACTGGGCGGCGTTGGCGGCGGGGTCAGTCCGGCTACGGCGCTCGCCGTGGGATTGAAAGTGGATCTCGAGGCCCTGCCCCAGTCCGTGATCGACGCCCTCAAGTCCGGCGCCATCGACTTGAACGATCCCGCAACCACGCTGGCTCTGCTCAAACTGAAAGCCGTCGTCGGCGTCACTGGAATGTTCGACGCGGATGGCAAGCTCAACTCGATTGGCATTCAGTGCGCCCTGTGTCATTCGACCGTCGACAATTCCTTCGCTCCCGGCATTGGGCGCCGTCTGGATGGTTGGGCCAACCGCGACCTGAATGTCGGAGCGATCATCGCCCTGGCCCCCGATCTGAGCGTACTGACAAACCTTCTGAACACCGACGATGCGACCGTTCGCAAGGTCCTGAATAGCTGGGGGCCGGGTAAGTTCGATGCGGAGCTGGTGCTCGACGGCAAGGCTTTCCGGCCCGACGGAAAATCCGGCGCGGTGCTTATCCCTCCCGCATTCGGAATGGCCGGAGTAAACATGGGCACGTGGACCGGATTCGGTCAAACCACATACTGGAACGCCTTTGTGGCCAACCTGGAAATGCACGGCCAGGGGACCTTTTACGATTCCCGCTTGAACGATCCGTCGCAGTTTCCCGTGGCGGCCAAAGCCGGCTTCGGGAATACGCGGCAGGAGACGGACCGGATCACCGCCAAGCTCGCCGCCCTGCAGTTCTATCAGCTCGCCCTACCGGTTCCGAGCGTTCCCTTCTCCGCCTTCAACTTCGGAGCGCCGCGCGGCAAGGAACTGTTCAACGGCAAAGCCCAGTGCTCGCGCTGCCACGTGCCGCCGTTGTACACCGAGCCAGGGTACAACATGCATACCGCGGAGGAAATCGGGATCGATGACTTTCAAGCCAACCGGTCGCCAACCCGGATGTATCGCACCGCACCGCTGCGAGGGCTATTCACTCACCAGAAAGGCGGCTTCTACCATGACGGGCGGTTCCCGGATCTACGGGCGGTGGTGGACCATTACGACCAGTTGTTTAAAACCAGACTGTCCGACGAGGAGAAAAGCGAGTTGATCGCCTATCTGCTAACGCTCTAAGCGCCGTGTTCCGGCACGGGCGCCAGAGCCTGGTCGAGATCCTCAATGATATCTTCCACGGCCTCTATCCCCGCGCTCAGGCGAACCAGGTTTTCGCGAATTCCCAAACGCGCGCGCTGCTTCGGCGCAATATCCCGGTGAGAGGCCATCGCCGGATAGAGCAAGAGGCTGTGCACATCGCCGAGAGAAGTGCCGGTGACGACCAGCTTCAGCCGGTCCATGAACTGGAAGATCTGTTCCTGACCGGCGCCGCGAATTTCAAAGCTGACCAGCGCGCCGTTGAGATTCGCGGGAAGGAGGCGGCGAATCGCGCGCGCGTCGGGGTGGGCGGGGTCTCCGCAATAGTGCACCCGCTCGACGGCCGGATGTTCCTTGAGCCAGGCCGCCAGCCGGCAGGCGTTGGCGCACTGCCGCTCCATGCGGAGGGGAAAGGTTTTGATCCCGCGCATGGTGAGGTAGCTCTCAAACGGCCCCAGCACAGGGCCGCAGGTGCGGGAAAGGGCCGTAAGCACCGGCAGGTGATCGGCGTCGGAGACGACGGCGCCGCCAAGCACGTCTCCATGGCCTGCGAGGAATTTCGTGACGCTGTGAATGGAGAAGCTTGCACCGAGTTCGAGTGGACGGAGCAGCAGCGGCGTGGCGAAAGTATTGTCGACGGCGAGGACCGCCCCGCTCTCCCGGGCCGCCTGGGCAATTTTGTCCATCTCGCCGACTCGCAGCAGAGGGTTCGAAATGGACTCCATCAAGACGCAGCCGTAGCGCCGCGCCGCAAGCTTCGCCCGCACGGCGTCCAGATCGGCGATATCGACAAAATCGATCGTAACGCCCAGCGGCTCCAGGATGCCGGTTAGCATTTTCAACGTCGCGCCATAGAGTGCGCTGGCCGCGAGAATCGCCTTGGGACGGTCGGTGAGCGCCGCCAGCAGCGTCATGTGGACCGCCATCATCCCGGATGAGCACGCGAACGTGCCGGCGCCTCCTTCGAGGGATGTCAACAATTCCTCCAGCGCGTTTCTGGTGGGGTTTTCATACCGGGCGTAAGAGAAGCCTTCTTCCTCCGCGCCCAAAACCTTATCCAGCCTAGCCGCGCTCTCATACAGGTAACTGGACGAAGCGAATATCGGCGTCGTGACCGGCACGAAGGTTCCCGCGCGGTCACGGTCACGCTTGCGGTCGCCGGCGTGGACAGCTTTGGTTTCGAGTTTCATTTTCTTTTCCAGCGCACTCCGTCTTTGGTGTCTTCAATTACGACGCCCGCGTCGAGAAGCTGCGCGCGAATCTGGTCCGCGCGAGCAAAATCCCGGGCTTTTTTGGCTGCCGTGCGTTCCGCCACCAACTCTTCCACTTCGGCTTCGGAAACTCCTGCGCTGCTCGATGACGGCGTCAGGACATCGAAGATGGAATCGAAATGGGCCAGCAGCGCGGAGGCCCGCGCCGCGTCTTCGGCGTGAAAGCCGCCGGCGTCCATCGCCGTATTGGCGTCTCTCACATACTCGAAGATCGCGGCGAGCGCGGCCGCCGTGTTGAAGTCGTTGTCCAGGGACTCGTCGAATTCGGCCCTGGCGCGTGCGGTGCGTTTGCGCATAGCCTCGGACTCGCCGGGCGGGTGCTTGCCGGTCTTTAACCGCAATTCAAAGCTGCGCAGACGGTCGATGGCGGTCACCGCGGCTCTGAGCCCGTCGAAGGTGAAGTTTAATTTCTGGCGGTAGGGAACGCTCAAAAGCGTATATCGGACCGACTCCGGGGAATGCCCCATCACCAGGAGTTCACGCAGCGTATAGAAGTTGCCGGCCGACTTCGACATCTTCTGCGATTCGACGTTCAGATGCTCGGAATGGATCCAGTAGCGCGCGAACGTTTTGCCGGTGATCGCCTCCGATTGGGCAATTTCATTCTCATGGTGCGGGAACACCAGATCAATGCCGCCGGCGTGAATATCGAGCGTTTCGCCAAGATATTTCATCGCCATCGCCGAACATTCGATATGCCAGCCGGGACGCCCAGGGCCAAACGGAGCGTCCCAGAAGGGCTCGTTATCCTTGCGCGCCTTCCAGAGCACAAAGTCCCGCGCATCGTCTTTATCGTATTCGTCAACATCCACGCGCGCGCCGGGCTGGATGCCGCCGAAATCGTTGTGCGAAAGCTTCCCGTATGCGGGGAAGCTGGAAATCCGGTAATAGACCGAGCCCTCGCTGGAATACGTACAGCCCTTGGCCTGCAAACGTTCGATCGCTTCGGTCATGTCCGGAATATGCTCGGTCGCCTTGGCGATATGTTCCGGCCTTTGCAAGCGGAGCGTGGCGGCGTCTTCGAGGAAAGCCCGGGTATAGACGGCGGTGTACTCCTGAATGGATTTTCCCTCGGCGGCGGCATTGCGAATGATCTTGTCTTCGACGTCGGTGATGTTCATCACGTGATCGAGCTTCCATCCGTGGGCGGCAAGCCAGCGGCGGAGCAGGTCCTGGAAGCTGAATGTCCGCAGATTTCCGATGTGGGCGTAGTTATAAACGGTGGGGCCGCACGTGTACATACGGACGGTGTGGCCGTCAGAGGGAGTAAATTCCTCCACTCGCTGCGTGAGCGTGTTGAAGAACCGCAATGGCATAATGGGAGTGAATTCTTTATCGTAACAGGATGGGCGAATTTCCATGGTTCGCCGCGAAGAGCGCCTCCCGCGAAAAGATTTCCTCTTGCCGAATGCACTTTGAACTACAGGCGCAGTGCGCCGCCACCGGCGCGCGGGCCGGAGTTTTGCACACCGCCCACGGTCCCGTCGAAACGCCGGTTTTCATGCCGGTGGGCACGCAGGCCACCGTCAAGGGACTGCCGCAGGCCTGGCTGGAGAACGACCTCGACGCAAGAATCATTCTCGCCAACACCTACCATCTCTTTCTGCGGCCGGGACATGAACTGATTCGCGAATTGGGCGGTCTTCACAAATTCATGTCCTGGCCGCGGGCGATTCTCACCGATTCCGGCGGCTTTCAGGTCTTCAGCCTGAGCGATCTCAGGAAGATCAGCGAAGAGGGAGTGCTGTTTCACTCCCATTTGAACGGCGACGCTCATCTTTTCACACCGGAATCCACGGTAGACGTCCAACTCGCGCTGGGCAGCGACATCATGATGGTGCTCGATGAGTGCCTCAGCTATCCGGCCACTCATGAGGCCGCCCGCCCCGCCATGGAGCGCACCGTGCGATGGGCGCGCACCGCCTATCGCCATTTTCTCCGGCGGAAGGAAGAGACCGGCGTCTCCTCCAGCCTGTTCCCGATTGTGCAAGGCTCGATGTTTCCAGACCTCAGAAAGGAATGCGCATCCCGGCTGCTGGAGCTGGAGGCGGATGGCTATGCAATCGGCGGCCTTTCGGTGGGAGAGCCGCGCGCCCTGAGCCTGGAAGTGGTGGAAACGGCGGCGCCGCTGCTCCCGAGGGACAAGCCCCGGTACGTGATGGGCGTGGGAATGCCGGAAGAACTACCTGAATATGTTGCGCGCGGCATCGACATGATGGATTGCGTGCTGCCGTCCCGGAATGCGCGGAACGGATACCTTTTCACGTCGGAAGGGAAAGTGGTGATCAAGCAATCGCGCTACCGGAACGACCCCGCGCCGCTCGACTCCCGCTGTGACTGCTACACCTGCCGGACCTTCTCGCGCGCCTATCTCAGACACCTGTTTCAGGCCGGCGAGATCCTGTTTTCAACGCTCGCGACGCTTCACAACGTCAGGTACTACCTTGACACCATGCGTCAAATCAGGCAGTCTATACTGCTTGGGACATTTCCAGCCTATTTAGCGGCGGTACGCGCCGCGGGTAGCGTCTAGTGGTTCCGGTTTGTCGTAAATCCAGCAGTATCGCCCACGGCACAAAAATATGTTCTTTACTTTCCTCCTGCAAACGGGAGCCGGGAATCCGATCATGCAGTTTCTGCCCCTGATCCTTATCGTCGGCATCTTTTATCTCCTTGTGTTTATGCCGATGCAGCGGCAAAAGAAACAGACGCAGCAGATGCTCAAAAACCTGGAAAACGGCAACACCGTGCTCACGACCGGGGGAATTGTCGGCACCATTGTTTCGATCAACAGCGATGATACGCTAGTGCTGCGGGTGAAGCCGGACAATATTAAGCTGCAGGTGAGCCGGAGTTCGGTCGCCAGCCTGGTAACGCCCCCGGAAAAGAAGGCGTAAGCGCCGCGCCCCTCCGGCGTGCCTTCAGCTTTGTTACCTTAACGTGAGACAGAAATGAAAAGAAATCTTCAGATCAAGTTTGCCGTCATTGCCGCCACGATCCTGATCTGCCTTTACGGCATCTTCGGACTACCGACGTCGATGAGCCAGTTGCGTGAGAACCTAAAAAACAATATCCATCTGGGCCTCGATTTGAAAGGCGGCAGCCATCTTGTGCTGCAAGTGCAGTTGCAGGACGCATTTATGGCCGCGGCCGACATGGCGATGGATAATCTGAAGGAGCAACTGAAGAAGGCGAACATCATTTATCAATCGATGGATCGCAACGAGCTCCCCACGCTCGAGTCGGCCGACAGCATCCAAATCAACATCAAGGGCATCCCGGTAGACAAAACGGGCGCATTCCGGAGCCTGGTCGCGGATCAGTTTCAAATCTGGGTGCTGACGCCGGTTAATTCCACCGACTACCGCATGACGATCAAGCCGAGCGAAGCGATCAAGATGAAGGAAGACACGCTCACCCAGACGATGCACACCATCGAGCGCAAGATTAATGCCCTGGGATTGGCTGAATCGTCCGTTCAACAGCGCGGCCGCGCGGATGCGCAAGCCGAATTGCTGGTACAGCTTCCCGGCGTGGACGACCCTGCCCGAATCAAGGCTTTGTTGCAGGAGCAGGCCATGCTTGAGCTGTATGCCGTCCAGCCGAACGGCGGCCCCTTCAGTACTCAGGCCGACGCGCTGGCTCAGCACGGCGGCGTGCTTCCTTTGAACACGAAACTGATGCAAGCCTCCACCCGGAACGGGCAGGCCGAAGGATGGTATCTACTGGCGCGCAGCCCCGTAATCCGGGGCACGGACCTCCGTAGCGCGCGGGCGTCGCAGGGAGAATTAGGGCGATGGGAAACCGATTTCGTCCTCACGCAGGACGCGGCCAAGAGATTTGAGGCTTTTACGGGAGCCAATATCAATAACCGGCTGGCTATTGTTCTGGACGGCCAGGTGATCAGCGCCCCCACTATTCAAGGGCGGATCAGCGACAACGGGCGGATCACGGGCGCGTCGAGCCAGCAGGACGCCTCCGATCTTGCTCTGAACCTGACCGCCGGCTCGCTGCCGGCGCGAGTTCAATTCGAAGAAGAGCGCACGGTGGGTCCATCGCTCGGCGCGGATTCCATTCGCGAAGGCTTCATCGCCGGCCTCGTCGGTCTGATTGCCGTGGTGGTCGCGATGCTGCTGTATTATCACGCGGCTGGAATTAACGCCACGCTGGCGTTGATCCTGAACGCCGTCATTCTAATCGCGGCCCTGGCTTATTTTGGCGCCACCTTGACCCTGCCCGGCATTGCGGGAAGTATCTTAACCATAGGCATGGCGGTGGACAGCAACGTGCTAATTTTCGAGCGCGTGCGCGAAGAATTGCGCATCGGGAAGGGCGTGGTGGCCGCGCTCGACGCCGGGTTCAGCAAGGCGTTTATTACGATCGTCGATACCCATGTGACCACCGTTGTTTCCTGCGCTTTTCTTTTCCTTTTCGGGACGGGGCCGGTGAAGGGGTTTGCGGTCACGCTGGTGATCGGGCTGGTAGCAAACCTTTTTACGGCGGTCTTTGTGTCCAGAGCGATTTTCGATTGGGAGCTCTCGCGGAAGCGGGTAGCCACGTTGAGCATCTGACGGCTATGGGATAGGTTTACGAAGCATGCTTTTGGGCCGGATCGCGAGCGTGTTTTGCAAACTAGAAGACGGGAACAAAATGGAAAACGCCGGTGTCTAATTTGATCGAATGCCGGCCCTACGGGTTTCATGGAATTATTTAAGAACACGAATTATGATTTCCTGGGCAAGAAGTGGCCGTTCATCGGACTCTCGCTATTGCTCACGGCGGCCGGTTTGGTGAGTCTGGCAGTGAACGGCGGTCCCCGATACGGGATCGACTTCCGCGGGGGCGCATTGATGTACCTGAAATTCGCCGAGAAACCCCCGGTCGACAAAATCCGCGCGACGATAGGCGCCAAGATTCCCATTGACGTCCAGGAAGTCACTTCCTCCCCGAACGAGATCATCATCGGCACCGAGGTGAAAAGCGACGCGGCGTTGAACGCCGCACGCAGACAGATGGTTGAGTCTCTCGAGGCTACGTTCAACACCGGGGGCGGCAAACTGGATTTGAACAACCGCGGGGCCAACGCGCTCGCGGACCGCCTGCGCGAGCCGCTGCAGAAGGCATCTGTCGCGCTATCGGATCAACAGGTGCTGGATCTGGCCAAGGCCATTACCCAGTATCGCGATACGCCGCCGCGGTCGGGTCTGATTCGCAACGTGGATGAACTCTCGTCGGTCTCCGGTGTGACGCCGCAGATCCTTAATGTTTTGAAACAAGAGGTCTACCCTGCCCCGTTCACCGTGCGGCAGACTGAGGTTGTCGGCCCGAAGATCGGCGGAGACCTCCGGCGGCAAGCGGTATGGGCGGTGCTGTACGCATTAGGCGGCATGCTGGTCTATATTGCGTTCCGCTTTGAATGGATCTATGGACTGGCTGCGGTGATCGCCGTGTTCCACGACACGATCATCACGATCGGTCTTTTCTCCATGTTTCACAAGGAGATTTCGCTCACTGTGGTGGCCGCGCTGCTCACCCTGGTGGGCTATTCGATGAATGACACCATCGTCATCTTCGACCGCGTCCGCGAGAACCTGAAACTCTCCCGGCGTGAACCCCTCGAACAGATTGTGAATCGCAGCGTGAACCAGACGCTGAGCCGGACGGTCCTGACCTCCGGTTTGACGTTTCTGACGGCGATTTCCTTGTTTTTGTTCGGCGGACAGGTATTAAACGGCTTTTCTTTTGCTCTGGTTGTAGGTATTATCGTTGGGACCTATTCTTCGGTGTTCATTGCGAGTCCGATTGTGATCTTTTGGCACAAATTCGCAGACAAGCGTCGCAGCAGCCCCTCTACGAAAACCGACGAGCCGGTCCGCAAAAGCACAGTGAAGGTAAAGTAGAATGACTCAACGGCAGATGATACATGTGGAGTTTCCAATGCCGGGAAAATCCGGGAGGCATTAGAAGTTTATGTTCGAACAAACGTTCGTCGACGGGGAAGGCCAGACCCGAAAGCCCTGGACGGTAGCACTTTCGTTCCTGCTCCAGCTTTCGGCCATAGCGGTCGCAATCCTGATTCCCCTGATTTATACCCAGACACTTCCACGCGCCACGCTAGGCGCGATGCTGGTGGCACCGCCGCCTCCTCCCCCACCTCCTCCCCCGCCGCCGCCGACTCCTGTAAAGATCATCAAAGTTGTGCCGCGCCAATTTGACGCCGGCAAACTCATGGCGCCGAAGACGATTCCCAAAGAAATTGCCATGATCAAGGAATCCGAACTGCCGCCGCCTCAGACCGGCGCGGTGGGCGGAGTCCCCGGCGGAGTTCCCGGCGGTATGGCGGGAGCGATTCTTGGCGGAGTGATCGGTGGTTCGGGCGCCGCGCCGCCCCCGCCCCCGCCCCCCCCGAAGGAAAAGCCGAAGGCTCCGGAGCGCGTCCGCGTCGGCGGCAACGTGCAAGCGGCGAACCTGATCCGCAAAATCGTGCCGCAATATCCGCCGCTCGCCAAACAGGCGCGCATCCAGGGCGTCGTTCGGTTTGAAGCCGTGATCGGCAAGGATGGAACCATCCAGAATCTTCAATTGGTGAGCGGACATCCGCTGCTTGTCGCAGCCGCTCAGCAGGCAGTGTCGCAGTGGGTTTACCGGCCCACGCTTCTAAACGGCGAGCCCGTACAGGTTCTCACCACCATTGACGTGAACTTTACATTGAGTCAATAGTCAGCTTAGTCAAATTCAACTCGCAGGAGAAATAAAACGATGCTTTTACAAATGCAAGTCTGGGCGCTCCTCCTATTCCAGGAAGGCTCGCCCGCCATTGGTTTCGATCCGCGCACGATGTGGGCCAATATGGGTTGGCTCGCGCGAATCGTTGTGATCGTCCTCTTCCTTATGTCCGCCTGGTCTATCGGCGTGATGATCGACCGCCTGATTGCCTACAACGGCGCGCGGACCCAGTCCCGGCAGTTCGCTCCCGCCGTCGCCGGCGCACTTCGCGAAGGCAAGCTGGATGAAGCGATTAAAATTGCCGACCGCTATAGCAAGAGCCATCTTGCCAAAGTAGTAGTGGCCGGCCTACAGGAGTTCAAAGCTCATCGCGACAGTCCGGATATCTCGGGTGAGGAAATGGACGCGTCCCGCCGTGCGCTGGAACGCGCGCAAGCCATTGTGCACGCCGAACTGAAGCGCGGCGTTTCCACGCTCGCGACGATCGGCTCCACCGCGCCGTTCGTGGGTCTGTTCGGAACGGTCGTCGGCATCATCAACGCGTTCAAGGGCATTTCGTCGGAGAAGTCGACCGGTCTGGGCGCCGTCGCGGGCGGTATTTCCGAAGCGCTGGTTACCACCGCCGTCGGTCTTTTCGTCGCGATTCCGGCCGTCTGGGTTTACAACTACTTCAGCGGCCGTGTGGAAGCGTTCGACGTGGAGATGGAAAATTCCAGTTCCGAGCTGATTGACTACTTCCTGAAGCGCCGTTCGCAGCGCGCCGCGGTGAAGTAGAGCGAGGCATTTCGAAAGCGAGTTGAATCGTTACGCGCCGCCCGGCCTTCCTGCCGGGCGGCGCGAAGGAATCACGAATCAGCGGAAAAGGAAGAATATGCCGAAACAAAAAGCGCCCTCGACATTGTCGGATATCAACGTAACGCCGATGGTAGACGTCATGCTGGTGCTCTTGATCATTTTCATGGTCATCACCCCCATGCTCAGCAAGGGTCAAACCGTCGATCTGGTCCGGACCAAGAATCCCGTCGCCATGCAGGCCGCGGACAAGGAGGACGCCATCCTGGTTGCGATCACGCGCGACGGCCGGACATGGCTGAGTCCCGGAAATACGCAGATGCCGCCTGACCAACTGCCCCAAAAGGTGAAGGACCTCCTCACCAACCGGCTCGATAAGACTGTCTACATTAAGGCTGATTCGCGTGCCCGTTACCAGGTGGTCGAGGACGTAGTGGACAATCTGCGCGCGGCAGGCGTCGATCAATTGGGCTTGCTCACGGAACAGATTCCGCAGGATCACAAACCCACGGACGTCGCGGCGCCACCGGCGGCGGCGGCAAATTAGATTACAAGGATAAAAAGGAGAAACCTATGTCAATGGCAGTGGGCGGCTCGAAGGGCGGTGCGTTGTGCGACATCAACATGACGCCCATGATCGACGTGCTTCTAGTGCTCCTCATCATCTTCATGGTCATTACGCCGCTGACTCCTCATGGTCTGGACGCGCTGGCTCCCCAACCTCCGAAGGACAACACCCCGCCGCCCGATCAGGACCGAACGGTGGTGATCCAAATTGAGAAGAACGGCAGCATGAAGATCAACCAGGAGGACACGGACATGAATCGTCTGGGTCATCGCCTGGAAGAGATTTTCAAGACGCGCGCGGAGCGTGTGGTTTTCGTGAAAGGCGACCCGGATCTTGAATATCAATCCGTGGCAAAGGCAATCGACGTCGCCAAGGGCGCGGGAATCGACAAGGTGGGGCTGATGACACCTGGCGTGGAGGCGGGCAAATGAGGCTGGGAGCCTGGAAACAGAGAGCAGTAGTGTTATCAGCGGCGCTTCTGGCGTTGTCGTCGGCTGGCTGCAATTACTTGAAGTCCCGGGACCAGTTGAACCGGGGCGTGGAAGCCTACAAGAACGCGAAATACAGCGAGGCGGTGGACCACTTCAAGCAGGCGATTCAGCTTGACCCCAACAACCCGAATGCCCGCGTTTACCTGGCCACCGCGTACATGAATCAGTACATCCCGGGCGCGCAATCGCCCGAGAATACGCGTAACCTGGAGGCCGCCCGCAACGAGTTCGAGCAGGTTCTGAAAGATAACCCCAAGGAAAAACTGGCGGTCCAATCGCTGGCGTCTCTCAGCTTGAACGAATCCGCCGGAATCACGGATTGGGACCAGCGGCTGAAGAAGCTGGACGAGGCGAAGCAGTGGAACGAGAAGGTTCTCGAGATCGATCCAGCCAACAAGGAAGCCTATTACACGCTGGGCGTAATCGCCTGGACGCGCTGGAAAAGGGATTACGATGCCGTGCGGACCAAGCTCGGCATGAAAATGGAAGATCCCGGCCCCTTCAAGGACAAGAAGGCGCGTGAAGAGCTGAGCGCCAGGGACGGCGCGTTGATCGAAGAAGGTATCAAGGATCTCCAGAAGGCCCTGGATATCGACCCGCAATACGACGAAGCCATGGCTTATATGAACCTCTTCATTCGCGAACGGGCGGACCTGAGGGACAACGCAGAAGCCTACAAGCAGGACATCGCGAGCGCGGATAGCTGGATGAATAAGGCGATGGAGACCCGTAAGATCAAGGCTGCCAAGGCAGCGCCGACGGCGGGCGGCATTACTCCGGACAAGAAGTAATCCGAACGCGGTTTTGTTTCTGAAAGGCCCGGGGCTTCCCTGCTCCGGGCCTTTTCCTTTTTGCGCAGCCTACCCTTCCAGATCGATTACAATTTTGCCGGAGTGCGCCCCCGACTCCATGTATCGCAGCGCGTCCCGGATCTGCTCCATTTTGAAGACGCGCGCGATTACGGGATGCAGGTCATGCAGTGCGATCGCACGGTTCATGGCCTCAAACATGGTCCGGGATCCGACGTAAATTCCTTGCACAGCCAGATGCTTGGCGAAAATCGGCGCTATATTTACCTCACCCGCAATTCCGTCCAAGACACCGATAATATTCACGCGTCCGTGGGCTCGCACGGCCTTGAGGGAGCGGGCCAGAGTGCCCGTGCCGCCCACCTCCATCACATGATCGACCCCAAGACCACCCGTAAGGTTGCGGACGGCCTTGTCCCAGTCCGGGGTCTGTTTATAGTTAATGGTCTCGTCCGCCCCGAGCCGGCGCGCCAAGGCCAGTTTTTCGTCGCTGCTCGAGGTGACAATCGCCCGCGCGCCGTTCATTTTGGCAAACTGCAGGGCAAAAATCGAGACGCCCCCGGTGCCCAACACCAGAACGCTATCACCCGCCTTAAGTCTTCCCTGGGTGATCAGAGCATTCCATGCCGTGACAGCGGCGCATGGAAGAGTCGATGCTTCCTGGTAGGAAAGATTCGGCGGTATGTGCACCAGTCCGCTTTCGGGAAAGATCACGTTGTCGGCAAGAACTCCGTCGATCGCGCCCCCCAACGACGACTTTCCATGGCTCTCCTCGTATTCGCCGTCGATCCAGGTCTGATGGAAAATTCCGGCGACCCTGTCACCGGGCTTCACCCGGGTGACTCCCGGACCCACGGCCGTTACCTCGCCCGCGCCATCGGAAAAGAGCACGCGCGGCAGGGGCATCCGCGGATTGTAGCGGCCTGCCGCAACCAAGTAGTCGCGAAAATTTAAAGAAGCCGCATGGATGCGAACCAATGCTTCTCCCGGCTCGCATTCGGGAGTGTCCCGATGCCTCACCTGAACCTGATCGATTCCGAACGACCCTTCGATTACGACGACACGGTGGCCTTCCAAGTTGTTGTCCTCTCAGTTCACGATCTCATGTTTTAACGGACTCAGAGAGCAACTTTCCTCAACCGCAGAGCATTGGTGATCACCGACACCGAGCTGAACGTCATCGCCGCGCTGGCAATCACCGGGCTCAGCAGAAATCCGAAGAATGGATAGAGCACTCCGGCGGCGACCGGGACGCCCAGGAGATTGTAGAAAAAGGCAAAAAACAGATTCTGCCGGATATTCGCCATGGTGGCCCGGCTGAGACGCATTGCCCGCGCAACACCCCGCAGATCGCCCTTCACCAGCGTCACGTCGGCGCTCTCCATGGCGATGTCCGCTCCGGTTCCCATGGCGATGCCGATTTGAGCCTGGACGAGCGCGGGAGCATCATTGATGCCATCTCCCGCCATGCCGACCGTACGGCCTTCCTCCTGCAGCTTGCGAACGATGCTTTGTTTTTCGGACGGCAGCACTTCCGCATGAACTTCCCCAATACCCAGCTCGCGGGCGATCACAGAGGCGGTTCCTTTGCTATCACCGGTGACCATCACCACGCGGACCCCCTGTTCCCGCAGCACTTGAAGAGCTTCGCGGGACGACGCTTTGATTGGATCGGCGACTCCCAGTAGGCCGGCGGATTTTCCATCGATCGCCACGAACATCACGGATTGCCCTTCGCCGCGTAAGCGCTCCGCCGCGCCGGCGAGCGACGTAACATCGACGCCCGCTTGTTCCATTAGAGCGGCATTCCCGACGGCGATCCCGCGGCCGGCGACCAGGGCCGTCGCTCCCTTCCCCGGGACCGAGGTAAAATTTTCCGGCTTTTCGACGATGAGTCCCCGCGCCGCCGCGCCACGCAGGATCGCTTCGCCGAACGGATGTTCACTGGCCTGCTCCAGGCTGGCCGCGAGTTGCAGCAGCTCCTCTTGAGAGAACCCCGGCGAGGCTTCCACAGCCAGCAATGCAGGCCTCCCTTCCGTGAGCGTTCCGGTCTTATCCACCAGCAAGGTATCCATTTTCGAAAGGGTTTCGAGAGCATCGGCATTGCGAAATAGCACTCCGGCAGCCGCCCCCCGGCCCGACCCGACCATGATGGACATCGGAGTCGCCAGTCCGAGAGCGCACGGGCAGGCAATGATCAGCACCGCGACGGCATTCACCAGGGCGTGCGCCATGCGCGGGCTGGGGCCGGCCAGTCCCCAAACCACGGCAGTGGCCGCGGCCACCAACACCACGGCCGGAACAAAATAGGCGGAAACGGAATCCGCCAGCCTTTGGATTGGCGCCCGGCTTCGCTGCGCCGCGCTCACCAGGTTGACGATTTGGGCCAGCACGGTGGACTCTCCCACCTGCTCCGCGCGCATGATGAAGCTGCCGGATATATTCAGAGAGCCGCCAATGACAGGGTCGCCAGCCGTTTTTAGGATCGGAACCGGCTCACCCGTGAGCATCGATTCGTCTACCGGACTCGACCCTTCGGTAATCTTGCCGTCCACGGCGATGCGTTCGCCAGGCCGTACCCGCAAAAGATCCCCTTTATGGACGGCGGACAAAGCGATATCCTCTTCGCCGCCGTTCTCGCGGACGATACGCGCGGTCTTAGGCGCCAGACCGAGCAGCGCTTGAACCGCCTTTCCGGTGTGGCTCCTGGCGCGCAACTCCAATACCTGCCCCAGGAGGACCAAAACGATGATGAACGCGGCAGGCTCGAAATAGACTGCCAGTTCCCCGCCCGGTCCGCGGAAGGCATCCGGAAATACACCCGGAGCGATGGCGGCGGTCACGCTATACAGGTATGCCGCTCCCGCTCCCAGAGCGATGAGAGTGAACATGTTGGGGCTGCGGTGAACCACCGACAACCAGAACCGCTCGAAAACGGGCCGGCCGCCCCATAGCACCACGGGCGTCGCGAGCACGAATTGGAGCCATATCTCCGCTTTCGGCGGGAGCAAGTGGGATCCCATGCCCGCCAGCATCCCGGCGAACATGAGAAGGAAGATCGGCGCGCTGAGTGCAGCGCTCACCCAAAACCGGCGGCTCATGTCCCTCAGCTCCGGATTCTCTTCACCGCCGGTCGAGACCACGGGCTCAAGGGCCATTCCGCACTTTGGGCAAGTCCCCGGCCCGGTCTGACGGATCTCGGGGTGCATGGGACAGGTGTATTCGGAGTCCGCCGGGGCGGGTGGCGGAGTTTCTGCCGTTCGCGGCTTCAGATAGCGCGCGGGGTTCGCTTTGAACTTTTCGAAACAGCCGTTCGAACAGAAGTGGTAGGTGCTTCCGGCGTGCTCGTGGTGCGCGGCGGCGGAGGCGGGGTCCACATCCATGCCGCAGACCGGATCTTTTTCAATATGTGCTGCCCGGGATTTTGCCGGACGAGCCGGCAG
>DASZXS010000004.1:0-10235 GCA_035545735.1 Bryobacteraceae bacterium
GCGTCGCGACTGCGCCGGACCTGGAGAAGATGCAGAAATTCCAGCGTTATTTCGACGTGGACGAAAATTCCGTGGCGATGCGCAGCGTCCCCGGCGTACATCCCAAGGGCGCTTACACGGCCCGCGGCTCCGGGCATAACAAATTTGGCGGGTATACTGAAACGCCTTCGGAATACCAGGAAGTGGTGGACCGCCTTTCGCAAAAACAGCGCGCCGCCGCGAAGTTTGTACCCGCGCCGGAAATCATCCGGCGTGAAGGCGCGAGCTTTGGGGTGATTACGATGGGCGGATGCGACCCCGCGGTTCGGGAAGCGCTCGATATTCTCGAAAAACGCGGCACCCCCGCGGATTATCTCCGAGTCCGCGCATTTCCGTTCACCTCCGAAGTGGAAGATTTTCTTGCTTCGCACGAATATTGTTTCGTCGTGGAGCAGAACCGGGACGCGCAGCTTCGCTCCCTCCTGATGATCGAAACCAAAGTTGCCAAGGACAAACTGCGATCCATCGCGGTCTACGGTGGATTCCCGCTCAGCGCGCGGCGCGTCGTCGAAGAAATTCTCTCGCAGCTCGAAAATTAGCCCATGCCCTCCATTGCAAAACCAGTAGCTACGCACCCGAGTCTCCAGCGCAACGCGCTGGGTTTGACCATTCGCGACTACGAAGGATCCATGTCGACGTTGTGCGCCGGATGCGGGCACGATTCCATCACCGCCTCGATTGTCCGGGCACTCTGGGAAATGGCGCTGCCCTCGCACATGATCGCCAAAATGAGCGGCATCGGCTGCTCTTCGAAGACCCCCGCATACTTCGTCAACGGCGCCCACGGCTTCAACTCCGCTCACGGCCGCATGCCCGCCATCAGCACGGGCGCGAATGCCGCGAACCGCGAATTGACCTATCTGGGAGTCTCCGGTGACGGAGATTCGCTTTCCATCGGCATCGGGCACATGTGCCACGCGATCCGCCGGAATCTCAAGATGGTCTACATCATCGAGAACAACGGCGTATATGGTCTGACAAAGGGACAGTTCTCAGCCTCGGCCGATATTGGCTCAAGAAGCAAGAAGGGCGAGGCGAACCAGATGACTCCGATTGACCCGATTCAGCTTGGGCTGAGTCTGGGCGCAACTTTTCTGGCTCGCGGCTTCTCCGGAGATAAGGCGCAGTTGGTGCCCATCCTCAAGGCGGCGCTCTCCCACCGTGGTTTTGCGCTCATCGACGTGATCTCGCCTTGTGTCACGTTCAATGACCATGAAGGCTCTACCAAGAGTTATCTGTACACTCGCGAGAACGAACTGAAGGCGACGGAGGCGGATTTTGTTGCGCCCGCGAGCGAGATCCTCGCTCAAATCAGCCAGCGCGGCGTCACCAGCGTGACCATGCATGACGGCAGCGTGGTGAATTTCACACGGGTCCCCAACGACTACGATCCCCGGGACCGCTCCAAGGTCTTTTCCTACCTTCAGGAACAGCGCGACAAACAGCAAATCGTCACTGGCCTGCTTTTTATCGACGAGAAGGCCGGTGACATGCACGAGATCAACAACACCGCGGACGAGCCACTCTACAACATGCCGTTCGAAAAGCTCTGTCCCGGCTCAGCCGCGCTGGACCGCCTGCAGAAGTCCTTCCGGTAGACGGAAGCAACACTACCAAACCCGGCACGCGGGTTGCCGCACCATTGGCTGTTCCGCGCGGCAGGCGAAAGCCTTTTGGAATTCCGGCATATTGGAAACCACGCCATTGACGCGGAATTTTCCGGGTGAGTGCGGGTCCACGTTCGCGCGAAGCCGTGCGACCTCAGGCGTCTGGTTCTGGCACCATACCTGTCCCCACCCGAGGAAAAAGCGTTGCTCCGGAGTGTATCCGTCTATCTTTCCAGCGGGTTTCTCCTTCAGGGTGTCCATCAGCGCCATGAACGCGAGGCGGAGCCCTCCGTTGTCGGCGGTGTTCTCTCCGAGCGTGAGCTTGCCGTTCAAGTGGACGCCCGGAATCGTTTCGAAGCTCGAATATTCCTTCACAAAGCACTCGGCGCGTTTCTCGAATTCCTTGGCGTCTTCGGGAGTCCACCAGTCCTTCAGATTCCCTTCCGCGTCGAATTGCCGCCCCTCGTCGTCGAAACCGTGAGTCAATTCATGGCCGATCACCGCGCCGATTCCTCCATAGTTCACGGCGTCGTCCATCTTGTTGTCGTAGAAGGGAGGCTGCAGAATGCCCGCTGGAAAGTTGATGTTGTTCATCTGGGGATCGTAGTAGGCGTTTACCGTAGGCGGCGTCATTCCCCACTCCTTTTTGTCCACCGGCTTGCCGATCTTCTCCAACTGGCGGTGTACTTCGAACGAAGAAGCGCGATCCGAGTTTCCCAAAGCGTCCCCGCGCTTGATATCCACCGCCGAGTAGTCCCGCCAATGATCCGGGTAGCCGATCTTGTTGGCAACGGCCTCCAGCTTAATGCGGGCCTGTTTCTTCGTCTCCGGAGTCATCCACGGCAGCTCGCCTAAATCGGTGTCCATAGCCTTCTCGATGGCGTGGACCATTTCGAGCGTCCGCTTCTTCCCTTCCTGACCGAAGGTCTCTTCCACGTATTTCTGCCCCAACGCTTCGCCGAGAGCGTTGTCGGTATAGGAGACGCAGCGCTTCCAGCGCGGACGAATCTCCTTGGCGCCGGTCAGCGTCTTTCCGAAGAAGGCGAAATTTTCGTCGACGAACGCCTTGGGCAGCAAAGCTACCTCGCCGTTCAAATAGTGCCAGCGCAGATATGTTTTCAGATCGTCCAGACTGGTTTGCACCACCACCGACTCGACCGTCCGGAAGAAGGTGGGCTCGGCTACATTCAGACTCTGGATGGACGGGACGCCCATCCCATCGAAGAATTTTGGCCAGCTCACCCACGGGCAGAGCGAAGTCAATTCCGCCACCGTCATCTTGTGATAGGTCTTCTGCGGATCGCGGCGGGAGACGTTGTCCAGGGCGCCGTTGGCAAGCCCGGTTTCAATATCCATCACCGCTTTCGCGTGCGCCGCGGCCTGCGCTGGAGAGTCTCCCAGAAGCTGAAACATCCGCGTCACGTGAGCGACAAATTCGGTGCGCAGTTCTTTGGATTTCGCGTCTTCTTTCGTGTAATAGTCGCGGTCCGGAAGGCTCATGCCTCCCTGATCCGCCTGCGCGATAACCCGTGTCGAGTCCTTTGCGTCCTGTCCGGACGAGAACGAAAAGAACACGCTCGCCCCCATGCGCTGCAGCCTCACCAATTCATCCAGCATCTGGGCTTTACCGGGGATTGCGTCGATGCGGTCAAACTCCGGCTGCAGCGGCGTGACTCCCAGCTTCTCGATCTGGCTTTCATCCATGCAGGACGCATAGAAATCGCCGATCTTTTGTTCCACCGGAGTGCGCGTGCGCGAGGTGGATGCTGCCTTTTCCAGAATGTTCTGCAGGATGGCGAGGTTGTGCTCCGCGAGCTCGTCGAAGCGCCCCCAGCGCGCGCGGTCCGCGGGAATCGGATTATTCATTATCCAGCCCCCGCAGGCGTACTGATAGAAGTCGGCGCAGGGATCTGCGGAGCGATCGAGGGCTTTCAGATCGAACCCGGGGACCTTCGCACTCGATCCTGAACTGGCCGTCTGGCCGAAAGCGGCGGTTACCGCAAGAAGGGCGAGAAGGAATTTGAATTGCACCCTCCTATTCTACGCGCCCCGCCGCGCCTGGCCGGCGGGCGTCCGGCCGCATCCTCCGGGGACCTACTTGTTTAAAAGCTCCATCAGATAGTCGCTGCTATCTTTGTTATTCATCAGGCTCAGCTTCTGAACAATCTCCTTTCTGCGTGCCGGGTCCGTTTCCTTCCTGGCGATCTCTACGAGCGCCTTGCCGTTCCCTTGCAGCCAGAGCCCTTCAATGGCGGCCTTCTTCGCGCCCGGGTCGGTCTCCCTGGCGTAAAGCGATGTCAGGAAGGTTCCGGTCTTAGCCGATCCCATGAGGCCGAGCTGCCGGATGGCCTGCTTCCGCAGGGCCGGATCTTTTTCATGGCCGGCAAGATCGAACAGTTTCTCGGGCTGCCCGCTCAGGAAGAGCCCTTCGAGGATGGATTTTTTTACTTCCGCGTCGGACTCGGAGGAGTAGAGCTGCCACAGTTCGTTCACGCCGCCCGAAACGCCAAGCTGGTGTACCGCCTGCCGGCGCAACTCCGGGCTGGGATCGGACTTGGCGGCTGCAAACAAGCTCGCACGGTCTCCGGACACCATGAACGCATTCAGGATTCTTTTCTTCAGCTCCACATCGCCGGTAGCCTTGTAGATATCGTCCAGCAACTGCCGGTTTCTCTGGCCCCCAAAGACGCCAAGGTACTCAACAGCTTTCCGCTGCAGATCCGGATTGCCCTGTCCCTTCGCGACATTCACGAGAATGTTCTGCGCTTGCGGCGAGCCGCTCTGCGCCAGGACGAATAGGGCACGCTCCTTCAATTTTGGATTGCCTCCCGATTTCAGCACCTTTTCGAGGATGGGCATCGCGCGCTCCGGGTCCGAATTCATGAGCCCCTGGAGCGCATAAAGCTTCAATTCGTCGTCGCCGGCCGCTTCGGGGGGAATGGGTTTTCCGGAGCCGGCGCGCACCTCCACTTCGAGAGCCTTCGCGTCGCCCAGCCAGCGGCTCGATGCATAGTTCCTGCGCAGCTCGTCGATCGCGGCCAGGGCATCCTGACGGCGCCCGAGTTTGTTCAGCGCCCACGCTTTCCAATAAAGCGCGCCGTCGGCGTTCGCCGCCTTCCCGCGAATCACGTTGTCGAACGCCTCAATGGCGCGCCCATAGTCTCGCGCATCGATGGCAGCGATTCCGTCGCGATACTCGCCGCGGTCCGCGCGCGAAGAGTCGCGGAGCGCCCGTTCCTGCATCCTCTCCGCCTGGCTGGCCTGCCGAGCCGCGTCGGCCGCGCCCTGCGCGAAAGCGCATCCGCCGCTCAACAGCAGCGAGCCAATGATAGCCGTACATTTCCACATCCGCATGATTCTTCTTCCTTACAAGCTCTTTGTGTTTTCCGGAGCGTCGTGAATCCGCCCCCGCTGCTTTACTTGCGTACCCATGACACGCACCTTGAACAGCAGCCCCTGATCGTGAATTCTCCGCTGAAGCGCTTCCAGATGTTCCGGCGTTACGGTTGCCGGTCCGTTCGCTATTTCCACCAGGACGCGCTCCAGATCGTCCAGAATGTCAGCCACCGCCGCGTCACCCGTCCGCTGCGCCGTCTGGCGGTACAAGCGGTTTGCGTCGAGCAGATCCCCCGCCGCTTTCTGCTCGTACGAGATATCGAATTTTGCGCCTTCGGGGGAGGCGTGGGACAACTCCGCCAACACTGTCTGTGACCGGTCCAGATGATCGCCCACTGCGACCAACAGAATTCGCTCGCGTACGTTCGCCTGCGCCGACGCCGGAGTGGGCCCCTGATCGCGAGCCGGATAGCGTTGTCCAACAAAGAAAGCGGCAGCCACCAGTCCCGCCAGGAGCGGGGCTAGAATTACCGGCTTCCTCCAGGAGAGCCACCTCCAGGAGAAGCGCGAACGCCGCCCCGGATGCCCCGTCAACCGCAGACGGCTCCAAACCTCGGCGCCGTAATCGGGCCCGCGCTCCGCTTCGCCGGCGGCGCTCACCGCGTTCAGGACCATTTGAAGGCGGCGCAGTTCTTCGCGGCATTCCCGGCAGGAATCCAGGTGCTCCTCCGCGCCGTCCACGGCTTCGCCGTAGTAATGCCAAACGAGCTGTTCCTCACTGAGATGATTCATCGCGCTACCCCCGCCACCGGCTCGAGCGCCCGCCGCAGCTTTTGCACGGCGCGAAAGATGCTGTGCTTAGTGGCATTTGTTCCGGTCCCCAGGTTCGCCCCGATTTCCTCAATGGACAGCCCTTCGAAATGGCGGAGCACAAAAGCCGTTCGCTCCTGCGCTGTAAGCTCTTCCATGGCGGCGCGTACGGCCAGCCGAAGCCGCTTGCTGTGAGCCAGCCGCTCCGGTCCCGGGGCGTCTCCGGGAATCGACTCCAGGATGTCGGCGCCGTCCGGATAACTCACCTCTCGCTTGCCGTCCCGGCGTTTCCGCTGGCGGATGATATCCAGGGAATAATTGGCAGCGATGCGATGGAGCCAGGTCCCGAAACCGGCCTGGGAACCAAAGCTCGCCAAGCTGCGCCAGGCGCGCATAAATGTGACCTGCACCACGTCTTCGGCGTCTTGTTCGTTTCCGGTCATACGAAATGCGAGACGGAAGACATTTCGACTGTGGCGCTCCACGAGCACCCGGAACGCGTCCCGGTCTCCGCTTAGCGCCCGGCTTACAGCCGCGGCGTCGGCCTCTTCCATCCGTCCTTTAGACTACGGAAGAGCGGCGTGGTTGGGAAGTGGAATTAAACGCGGACCACGGCCGCGCTTACCGGCTTCGAGCCGACGGGGATCATGGTGAACAAAGCGGCGGTACGGTCGCGGCTGCGCGCGACGCTGCGCGAGACGCCGGGGATCCAGATGACGCCCATGTCGCCGGAATCCTGGTTGAGCACAAGGGCATACTGGCCGTCCGGCGTAATCGTAATGAACCCCGGATTGTTGCCCGCGGGAGCGACAGCGACCACTTTCTTGGAGGCAGCGTCGAGAATGCTCACATCGCGCGACTCCGAATTGGCGACGAAGAGGAAATCCTGCGATGCGGCCATCGCACCGGGAGCGTGGCCGGCGAGCACGGTCTCGCCGATCTGCGGCGTGAAATAGGGGTAAACCACTACCACCGCGTCCATTCCTTCGCCGGTGACGAACAACTGCCCCCCGTCGGCGTTGAAGCAGAAACGGTCCGGGCGCAGGGAAAGCGGAAGTTTGGTCACCAGGCGGCCGGTGGCGGTCTGGTAGATATTCAGCATTCGCTCGCCGGCGTTAGCGGCAATTAACTGCGACGAATCCGACTGGAAACGGAGAACTCCGGCTTGTCCGCCGGTTTCGATCCGCCGGCCGGAGCCGCGCCGGGCGGTATCGAGCAACTGGATCCAGCCTTCCGCGCCGTAGCTGATCGCAATCCAGTTCCCGTCGTTTGAGACGTCGAAGTCGAGCGGATCGCCAGCCAGCGCCACGCTCCACTGTGGTTTGAGAGAAGTCAGCGACAGGGCGACGAGACGCCGCGGGTTGCCGCACAGCACATAGAGGGTTGCTCCGTCGGGCGCGAGGCGCATGCCCCTAGCCTGGCGGGCGACCCCCGTGCTGCGAAGGCGCTCCAGTTTTTCGGCGTCGATTTCATGCACGTGCCCGCCGTCCGGTGTCAGAGCATAAACGCGTCCTGTCACCGGACTGGACAGCACGGCGGAAGGGTCCGCGTCGAGAGGGATATGCTTGGCAACCGCGAACACCCCGAGATCCACGGCGGCGAGCGCGCGGCCTTCCTGATTGGCCACGAAAGCGAAGCCGGAGAATGCCTGCCTGCGGCGGCATGACGAGGCAAGCGCGAGACAAGCCCCGCCGGCGGACAGCAGCAGGGAGCGCCGGGTTATGGTTCGGTGTTGGATGGCGATTCTATTTTACCGGGGGAATGCCGGGCGCCGGATGCGATGCGCGCCAATTCGCTAGGCGCGATCCGCCATGTTACCCTTTCTAAGGGACTGACTCGGTCCTTGTCCCCCTGTCGGTAATTCCAGAAACAACATGAATTTTAGGTCAATTTTTAGCCTGTTTTCCTCGGATCTCGCCATCGATCTTGGCACCGCAAACACCCTGGTCTTCGCGGCGGGGAAAGGGATTGTGGTCAACGAGCCGTCCATCGTCGCCATTAACAAGAACAATGGCGAGGTGGAAGCCGTGGGCAAAGAGGCCAAGGACATGCTCGGGCGCACGCCTGGAAACATCGTGGCGATCCGCCCGATGAAAGATGGCGTCATCGCGGACTTCAAAGTCACCGAGCGCATGTTGAATTACTTCATCCTGAAGGCGCACGGCCGGAAAATGCTGGTGCACCCGCGGATCGTCATCGGCGTGCCGAGCGAGATCACCCAGGTGGAAAAGCGCGCGGTGATCGACTCGGCATACCGCGCCAAGGCCAGCGAGGTGCACCTGGTGGAACAGGCGATGGTGGCCGCCATTGGCGCGGGACTGCCCATCACCGAGCCCTCCGGAAACATGGTGGTGGACATCGGCGGCGGCACCACGGATGTCGCGGTGATTTCCCTCTCCGGCATTGTCTATTCGCGCTCGGTGCGCGTGGCGGGCAATGAAATGGACGACGCCATCATGCAGTACCTCAAGCGGAAATATAATCTGCTGATCGGCGAACGGACCGCAGAGGCGATCAAGATGACCATCGGCTCCGCCTACCCGCTGGATAGTCCGATCACGATGGAAATCAAGGGCCGCAACCTCATTGAGGGCGTCCCCAAGACCATCAGTATCGACGACGCGGAAATCCGCGAAGCCCTCGCCGAGTGTATCGCCACCATCATGAATGCCATCCGCGTGGCCCTGGAACGTACGCCGCCCGAGTTGAGCGCCGATATCAGCGACCGGGGCATCGTGCTCACCGGCGGAGGCGCGATGATCAAGAACCTGGACCGCCGCATCCGGGAGGAAACCGGACTCCCCGTCTCCATCGCCGAAGACCCGCTCGCCAGCGTCGTGCTCGGGACCGGGAAAATGCTGACCGATTTTAAGCTATTACGGCGCATTGCCATCGAATAGACTATTAGTTGAGGCGGTGTCTTTGAAAGAATGCGCGCATGACACGCTGGCCGGAGACGGCAAAAGTCCGCCTGGTCTTTTTTCGTTGGGAGCCGTGGCCCGCCGTGTGTGCGCTCCTTAGCCGTGTATGGACTCGTTTCTCAGCCGGTACCGGAATCTGACGGTCCTGCTGATCGTCATCGTCGCGCAGCTTATTCTGCTTGGCTATCAGGTAAAGACCAATCAGGACATGCGCCTGATCCGCGTCTGGTCCGTTTCCGCCATCACGCCGCTGGCCCGTGCCCTTGAATTCACGCGATTTCATACCTTTGGCGTTTTTCAGGACTATTTTGTTCTGCTTGGAATTCGCGAAAACAACCGCCGTCTGAAAGAAGAGGTCGGCCGGCTCAAGATGCAGAATCAATTTCTGCAGACGCAATTGTCCGATGCCGATCGGGGCCGGGCGTTGGTGGCCTTCCAATCGCGCACGCCTTCGAAAACCCTGGCCGCCCGCGTCGTCTCGAATGGCACGGGCTCGAATTCCGCCACCGTCTTTATTGACCGCGGCTCGGATAGCGGCGTCGAGAGCGGCATGGCGGTCGTAACCCCGGAGGGGATCGTCGGTAAGGTGATTGCCGCCTATCCGTCCGCGTCGCTGGTACTCCTGGTCACCGATCCCACTTTTGCCGCTGGAGTCGTCTCGCAAAAGAACCATGTGGGTGGAACTCTCAAAGGGCAGGGCCACGGCAACTGCATTGTCGACTATATTCAGAACGAGCAGAAAGTGGACGTTGGCGAGTGGTTTTACACTTCCGGCTACGACCGGATCTTCCCCCGCGGCTTTCCCGTGGGCCAGGTCTCCGTATCCCGCAGCGGCCGCGATGGGAGAGAGGTCTATCTCAATCCGGCTGGCCTGCAAGGGGGAGTGAGTGAGGTTCTCGTGGTGCTCCGGGGAGCCCACCAGATCATTCCGGAAAACGCACCGGTGGCGACCGCCATCCATATGCTGCCGCCGCCGCCCGAGACGCCGGCCGAGGCGGTTTCGACGGGTCCCGAGTTGAGCACGCAGGCCGACGAAATCAAGGACGCTTACAAGAAAATCGGGCAGTTGGAAAATCACGACTACGGGATCAGCAGCTCCATTCCCAACTACAACGTAAAGCCGCGTCCCGTGGCGCCGCCCGCTCCGAAGCCCGCGCCTTCAACGCCCGGGGGGGTGACTACTCCGGGGGTTTCGATCGCGGCCGACGGTGCGGCGGCCCGCCCGCAGACGCCTGCCGCGCAGCGTCCCGCGGTCTCGCCGCCGCAGACTCCGCGTGAGACCGCCGCTACGCCGCGCAGGGACCTGAGCCCTGCTCCTCCATCGCAAAAGCCCGTGGTCGAAGCGCCGCACCGCGCCCGGGTTCCCCTGCTTGTGACGGACCCGGCGGACGTCGACCCCTCCGAATTGGAGGCCGTACGATCCGGCGCGCGGCCCAAGCCAGCGGCGCCCAAGCCGAGCGAGACCAAGCCCCAATGAGCGATTTCAGCGAGCGGCTGCTGACCGACAGCCACAAGGGGAAAG
>DASZXS010000005.1:0-127058 GCA_035545735.1 Bryobacteraceae bacterium
ATCACACCGGCCTCACGTTCGACCCGCTCGGGGCCGTCCAGGCCTCCGCCAACATCACCGCCGGCCTCCTGCTCGATCCCGAGCGCGGGGAGCGCCTCGTGCAGCAGCACGCCGCCGATCCTTCCGTGGACGGACTCGAGACTCTGATCGGCCATCTCCTGGCGGCGACCTGGAACTCCACCGCTCCCGATGGGGTTGTCCGCCAAGTGGTGAACGAAGTGATTCTGGTGCGCTTAATGGCGCTTGCCGCCAACACATCCGCCTCGGCCGCCGTACGCGCCGCCGCTTTCGGCGCCCTTTCCAAACTGGAGGGTGAGGTCCGGCAGCGCCGCGGGACATCCTATCTGTTTGCCGCCGCGCGCATCAAACGATTTCTGGAGCATCCGGCCATGGAGGACGTCCCGTCCATTCCCGAACCGCCACCCGGACAGCCCATCGGCGAAATTCTCGACTGGAATTAATTTCTTTTGATATGATCCGGCACCGTTCTCTCAGTAAGGGATAGGAGGAGGGGACAGAGAGTCTCGGATTCGGCGGAATTAGAGGCTCTCTTCTGCCATGGTGTTCCTTACCGGCGTCCGCCGCGAAGGCCGATGGACCGGGAAGGAACACCGCGAAACGCCGGGAGGCTCGCACCGCGCGATGGCCGCGCAATGGCTTGTGAGCGTGGCGGGGCGCCGCGCCGGGCGACCCACGGTCCGTGCCCGCGCCATCGATAAGGTGCGAGTCTCACATACGCCGGCGCGTAGAAACCCCATCCAAAGGGGCTATAAAAGATCCCGTTTCCCGGGATGAAGGAATACATGCTCCAGAACGGATTCCAATACCAACCCGCGCCAAACCACCCGTAAGGCTGCGCCACATACACACTGGCGGAAGCCGCGCTGGCTTCGGCAAGATACTCGGAGCGTACGTCGCTCCAGGCGAACAAATCGTCGTGCCGGCCGCGATCGAACTTTTGCGATTGCAGGCGGCCATTCAGGGCCGTCTCCCGGCCTTTCCCAAGACTGACGTGAGAGTCCGCATCGGTGACCGACGCTTTTCCGTCATAGACGCTCACCCGCGGATTCGCGGCATCGAACTCGTATAAGCCTGCTTTCTCTATCGTTGTTACCGTTCCGGCCACTGAAACCCGAATATGATTCTCCTTCTTCAGGTCGGTCGCTTCGAGAAGGGCTTTTCCATGGGTCAACTCGACCTGCGTATCGATCAGGCCGGGAGAGATCATCCGTAGTGAACTGTTGCCGCCCAGCCGCAGAAAGACGCCGGGAGTCAGAAGCATTTCCACTCTGCCGTGTTGTGTCTGGAGCAACTGGTTGGGGTAAACGACGGCATTCCCAATGGACCGGGCGTCGATCGATTCGCCGTTGATCGCGGCTTGTCCTTCCACGTAGTTCACAGTGCCTGGCACCGCGGGATTGGCGCCCCAGGCAGCCGTGGCAAGGATACCGAGAAAGATCGGAAATCTGATGGAGATCATTACTTCGAACCTCCTGTTTGTTGGATGCGCCGCGCACCCCCCGGGTTCCCTGGGCAGGCCAAGCTCACTCGAATTGCGTGTCGAACAATGTCCGGATGCGCTCGCGAAATTGCGCCAGTAGCTCGGGCAGCGTCTGTGAATGCAGATGCTCGGGAATCCAGCGGTGCGAGAGCGCCGTAAGCGATTCGAGCGCCGCTTCCGACGTCGGCAGCCTTCCTCCCGCGTGTCCGGAGTAGACGCGCATACCGTGGTCGATGGCGCGATAGAAAACCGCGGCGTCGCGCAGGAAATCCGCATCGGAGCGATCCAGGTGGCCCATCTTTTCCACCACGTCGATGCGCGCCGGAGTGTTCAGGACTTTGAAGAAGATCCCCGCGCCCTTCAGTCTCAGGTAGAGCAGCAGAAAATCAATGTCGTAATATCCGCCGCGTCCGGCTTTGAGAGAATTCGACGCGCCTTGTTCTTTTTCGAGACGCGCCCGCATGGCGCGGAGGTCCTTGCGGGAGCGCCCGCTTTGCCCGTAGCGCCGCCAGTCCAGATCCTGCAGCTCATTCAAGAATCCGGTTGCCCGGTCCAGATCGCCGGCTACCGCGCGGGCCTTCATATAGGACAGGCCTTCCCAGGCTTCGGCGCGATTGGCGAAATATTCCTTGTACGCGCTCTCGGGCTGCACCAACGGCCCGGCGTTCCCGTTGGGGCGAAGCCGCGCATCCACGGCGAAAAGCTGGCCGTCTCCCGTGTAGGCGCTCAAGATATCGATCAATCGCGACGTCACGCGGGTCCAGAAAACCTGCTCGCGCGCTTGCTTTTCCGGCAGCACGAAGACGAGATCCGCGTCAGACGACAAATCGAACTCGCGCATCCCGAGGCGTCCGAGCGCGATCACCATCATCTCGCCCTGCGGCGCTCCGGCGCCCTGGCTCGCGCGCATTTGCTCCACCGCCATGCGGTATGCCACGCGGATGGAGGCATCCGCAAGATCGGAGGTGAGCTGAAGCGTCTCAAAGACGGGAACGCTCAGGCAAACGCTCGACGCCTGAATACGGAGCATTTCTCGTTGGAACGCCCGGCGCAGAGAGGACGCATCTTCCAGATACTCCTCCTCCGGAAGCACACCGGGGCGGCCGCCAAGCCGTTCCAACTCCAAGATGAGTCCCGGTTCGCGCACCAGTACTTCGGCAAAGTGCCGGCTGTGCTCAAAGAGATCGAGAACATGCCGGCGCAGCGCGGGTCCGGTATCGAGGGACGAAAGCAGGGCGGCATCGACGGAAATCTTCTCCAGAAAATGTTCAAAGAGAGCGCCGTTCCTGTGCGGATAGGAATGCTCGGCGGCCCGCGCCAGCGAAGGAGCCACTTCCTTCAGAAACGGAATGAGCCGGCTGGCCGTCCCCCGGCTGGGCGCTTCCGGTTCGCCTGGCGCTTCCAGAGGATCTTCCGCAACGGACATCGAATAATACATCGGGTTCTGCGCATGAATGACGCGGGCGTAAATTTCGTGCACCGATTCGAGATGGGAATTCAGGCGCTGCAGCAGCTCCGCCGGTGAGGGGGCCGGTTCTCCCGGAACGGGCGGCATCCTCCGCGCCAGCAATTCCATCTCTTTCCCATCGGTGGGCAGGGAATGCGTCTGGCGGTCGTCGGCGAACTGCAGGCGGTGCTCCAGTTCGCGAAGAAATTGGTACGCGCTCGCCAGCTTGCCGTGCTCGGCGCCCGAGAGCAGACCTTTATCGCTGAGCCGCGAGAGCGCCAGCAGCGTGCCGCCATGCCGCACCCACGGCACGCGCCCGCCATGAAATCGCTGGAGACACTGAATCAGAAACTCGATATCGCGAATACCGCCAGGCGCGAGCTTGATGTCGAGCCCGGCGTTGGGCGCACGCCGCGCCGCCAGTTTTTCGCTAATCCGCTCCCGCGTGACCGACACGGCTTCCACCGCCGAAAAATCAAGCGTGGTCGAGTAAATGAGAGGCTCCGTCGCATCGAGCAGCTCGCGCCCCATCGAGCAATCCCCCGCCACCGCGCGGGCCTTGATGAGCATCTGCAATTCCCAATCGCGCGCCCGCGTCCTGTAATACTTCAGCGCGCTGTCGAACGGGATGCAGACTTCGCCCAGGCTCCCGTCCGGCCTCAGCCGCAGGTCCACCCGGTAGCACATCCCCTGGCTGGTATAGGTGGAAAGCAGCTCCGTAAGCCGGTTGGCTACCCGCTTATAGAACTCCTTGTTCGAAATTCGCTCCGGTCCATCGGTGTCGCCATTGGCCGAATAGACAAACATCAAATCGATGTCCGAGCTATAGTTCAGCTCCCGCCCACCGAGCTTTCCGAGCGCAATGACGCTCATGCCGCACTCGCGCGACGCGCCGGACGGCTCCACAAACCGCGGAACCCCGTAGCGATCCATCAGCTCGTTCCGGATATGCCGGTAGCTGACCTCCAGGATTGCGTCGGCCAGGTTGGACAGCTCTTCGGTCACCGCCGGCAGCGGCGCGAAGTCCAACACGTCGCGGATCAGGATGCGGAGGATCTGCCGCCGGCGGAAGCGCGCCAAAACCAGGGCGTCCAGGAGCGGCGGAGCGGGCTCGACGGTGAGTTCTTCGCGCAGCAAATCGGCATACTCTTCGGCGCTCCAGCCGCGATGCAAATCCTCTTCGCGCAGCGACAGCAGCCAATCCGGATGAGCGAGGCACTCTTCGGCCAGAAAGCGGCTCTGCGTAAACACAGCCAGCGCAGCGCGGCGATGAAACGCGGATGCAAGCACCGCGGCGGCCGCTTGCGGCGCTCGCTGCTTCAGACTCGACAAGTAATGCTCGGCGGGGAGCGTGGCGGCTGGCTGCATGCGGAAGTTTCGGACGTTTCGCTGACTTCTCCGTTATGATATCGCCCGCGTTGCCGCCCGCCCGATGCGGCCGGCTGTAATCGCTTACAATACGTCAAAGCTGCATGAATCTCAACGCGGTCGCCAGACTTGCCGGCGTTTCCACCGCCACCGTCTCCCGGGTCCTCAACAACTCCGGAACGGTGACGCCGCGCACGCGCGCTCGCGTGCTGAAAGCCGCGGCGGAGCTGAATTACTATCCGAATCTGCACGCCCGCTCGCTGGCGGGCGGAAAAAGCCGCACGCTCGGCGTGATTGTGTCGAATATCGAAAACCCGTTCTTCCTCGACATCTATCAGGCGGTGGAGACGGGCGCGGAGGCGCGAGGTTATGAGGTGGTGGTGGCCAATACGGACTATCGCCCGGATCAGCTCACTGCCCGCATCCGGCTCATGATTGGACGCCGCGTTTCGGGGCTCGCCGTCATCGTGTCCGAAATGGACCCGGCGCTAATCGAGGACCTCTCGTCGAGCGGCATCCCGGTGGTCTTCTACGATGTGGGCGCTCCGCGCCGCAATATTACGAACGTGAAGGTCAACTATCGGCGCGGCATTGAAAAGATGGTCGAATATCTGCACGGCATGGGCCACCGGAAACTCGGCTTTCTTGGTCATCACGCGATGCTGGCGCCGCTCAACGAACGAATGCGGGCGGTGCTCGACGCGGTGGAGAGCCGCGCCGGCCAGATGGAGGTTCAGACGAGCGCCGGCGCCGACACGCTCGAAGGCGGGAGGCAGGCCGCGCGCGCGTTGCTGGCAACCGGATACCGCCCCACCGCGATCGTGTGCGTGAACGACTTCATGGCGATCGGCGCCCTGCGCGAGTTGCGGGAGCAGGGCATCCGGGTGCCGCGTGATATTTCCGTCACCGGCTTCGACAACATCAATCTATCCGAGTTCTGTTTCCCCGCCCTCACTACCATTCACATTCCCCGCGAGCGGATCGGACAGACCATTTGCGACTGCCTGATCGCGCGCGAAGGCGATTCACCGGGCAATCGCGAAATCACTATCGACCCGGAACTGGTAGTGCGGGATTCCACCGGCCCACGCCGGTAGAGGACCGCCTTCATCGCAGCGGAGCCCGGTAGAGTCTGGGCAGCCCCAGGCCCCGGCCGCAATCGCTGGCGAAAATCAATCCTCCGGAATCAGCTTCCCAAGCGGGGGCGTAGCTATTGCAATCCCCTCCGGTCAGTTCACGCGCGGCTTTCGTTGACAGCTCTTCGACCCAGACATGGCGGATTCCCCTGCGCGTAACGGTAAGCGCCAGGCGCATCCCATCCGGAGAAACCGCAGGTTCGCCCTGCTCGCCGGGTATACCGGGCGCAAGCGGCTTTCCGTCCGCCGAATCATAAACGGCGCCCCGCGCCGAAATCGCCAAGTGACGCCCCAGCGGGAACCAGGCTGCCTCTTCCACGGGTCGGGGCGTAGCCAACTCCCCTTGCCCCAGGATGCGCAGCGTTCCCCCGGCAATAAACGCGAGGCGATCCCCGCTCGCGGTCACGGCCGGATGCGTGGCGTTGAGCGCTTCCGGAGTCAGCGCGCTGAGAACCTTCGTTCGCGGCTCGAACGACATGATTCTTGAATGCCCGCGCGAAACCAGCTCGAAGAAAATCGGACTCCCGGACGCGGGCACGGCCGGATGAAACGCATGGCCGTCGAACCCCATCGTGCGGCTCAAAACATAACCTCCCGCGCCCATCGATTCAAACACAATCCCCGCGCTCGAAACAGCGGGCCTGGACGCGTAGATCGAGGAGGGCTGCAGCAGCACGGGCTGAAAGTGGCTCGCGGGCTCGCGTTCGCGGCTGCGCTGATGAGCGAACGCGCTCCACAACGACGCCGCGGCAACGAGCGCAAGAGCGGCGAGGACGGGGCGGACGCGAAGATTTCGCCAGTGCGCGCGGCCCGCCCACGCAAACAACCCCAGCAGCAGCCATACCTTCGGAAACATCCAACTCCAGGCCGGGCGCAGAGGCACGCACAGAAGAATATAGGCGCCGAGCGCCGCGAAGGCCCAGCGGCGGCTGGTACCGCTCATCCACAGCGCGACCGGAAGCAGCAGCACCAGGAAAACGTAAGAGGCGGTGTTGGGCGAGGCCAGCAGGATCGCAACCAAGAACCAGGCAATTTCGTTCTTCGTAATCTCCCGGTCCCTCCGCATCGCCAGCAAAGGAGCGAGCAGAACCGCCATTGTCAGGAACGGGCGAAGGAAGAAGAACGCAAACGGCGCTTCGATCAACGGGTGCGGGTTGAGCTCCGGTTCATTCACAAACATGCGCCGCAGAAGATTGGTGAAAGTCCCCGTGGCTGGATGAAAAGGGTCCAGAATCGCGTTTTCCGAAGCCCTTGGAAACACATAGTTCAGGTAGAAGAGATTAGCGTCCCAGCCGAACCAGGCAACGGCCAGAAGCCCCAGTCCCGCGCAGGCGGCCAGCATTCCGGCCACGGCGCGCCATTGGCGCTTCCACGCGAAATAGAAAAGGAACGGGGCCGTGTAGAGCTTCAACATGCAGGCCGCGCCCATCACAAAGCCTCCGGTAAACGCGCGGCGCCGGAGCAAACACCACACACCGGAGGTCATGAGAAATAGCAGGAAGATGTAATACTGCCCAAGCAGAAAATTCGATTCCAGCGAACCGTATCCCGCAACCGCCAGCAGCAAAATTAGCGCGGCGGACGTCTCGGCCATCTGCGCGGCCAGGACTGCGGACAGCGCCAGGAAAATCAAGTCCAACAACAGCCAGACCTGCTTGGCATTCTGAGGAGGCAGGCCCGATACGGGCAGCAGAGGCAGCATGGTCCAAGGGGTTTGCGGTATATATCCGCCCAACTGACGCTCGGTGCCGGTGTAATTCATCTGGCGCTGAAACCAGGTCCAGTCATAGAAGCGATCGAGCGGCATGTGTTTTCGGGCCAGCACCGCCGCGGTGTAGTAATTCGGAAAATCGGTTTCGACCCGCGTCCATCCCCGATGGAAAGAAGGGACGACTAACAAACCGGATAACGGCACGGCTATCCAAGCCAGAACCCCGCGTCGGGAGGACATTCCTCCTCAGTGTACGGATTTGCCGGGCGGCGCAGCCCGGCCCGGCGAGCTCGCCGGGACTTCCGATAAACTAGCCCCATGCCGATGCGCTTCCTGCCGCTCTCCCTGCTCGTCTTCGCCCTCTCGTTCGGATCCTCATCCCCCGCCCAGACGCCCGAAACGGCGCAGACTCATTGGATCGGCACGTGGGGCGCAAGCCCGTCTCCTCAGCTTCCCGATCTGGCGCAAATGAAAAAGGCCAGGTTGATCTTCGAAAATCAGACTCTGCGCGAAATCGTCCATGTCAGTATCGGTGGCTCGCGGATTCGTGTCCGTCTCTCGAATGCCTACGGGAAGGAGAGCGTGGAAATTGGCGCTGCCCACGTGGCTCTCCGCGGCGAGGGCTCCGGCATCCTCTCCGGGTCCGATCGCGCTCTCACTTTCAGCGGCCGGTCGAGCGTTACCATCCCGCCAGACGCGCTGATTTTGAGCGATCCGGTCTCACTCGACATCGCGCCGTCTTCCGATTTAGCCATCAGCCTCTTTCTTCCCAAACCAACTCCCGGCGGCGGCATCCATTACGCCGCCCAGCAGACAAACTACGTCGCCGCTGGCAATCTCACCGCCGCCGCCGCGTTGCCAGACCCCTCGAAGCTCACCTCCTGGGTATTCCTTACGGGCGTAGACGTCGCGGCACCTTTGTCCGCCTCGACGGTGATTGCATTTGGCGATTCCATCACCGACGGCGCGGCCTCCACGAACGACACGAACCATCGCTGGCCAAACTTTCTCGCCGACCGTCTCCTCGCGCGAACCGGCGCCGCCGGCATCGGCGTACTGGACGAGGGGATCGGCGGCAACCGCATCCTGCATGATCCCAACGCGAACATCGCCTTCGGAGTCAACGCTCTCGCACGATTCGATCGCGATGTACTGGCGCAGCCGGGAGTAAAGTACGTGATTGTCCTCGAAGGCATCAACGATCTCGGGCACGCGGGACCCAATCGCTTCCCGAACGAGCAAGTAAGCGCCGACGATATCATTGCCGGCTTGACGCAGCTCATTGAACGCGCCCATGAGAAGGGTCTGAAGATCTACGGGGCCACTCTGACGCCCTTCGCCGGCGTTCCGTTCGGGGGCTACTTTTCGGAAGAGAAAGAGGTGAAGCGGAAGGCGGTGAATCGATGGATTCGCACCAGTGGAGCATTCGACGCGGTCATCGATTTCGAAAAGGCCGTCCAGGATCCCGCAAATCCGGACCACATGGCCGCTGCGTATGACAGCGGAGACCACTTGCATCCCAAGGACGCCGGATACAAGGCCATGGCCGGCGCCATCGATTTGTCCCTATTCCAGTAAGAGCCGTAACGGCCTTGCGAGGTGGGAGCATCCGCGAGTAGAATTGGCGCCGGAGGTAACCGCACTTGTCCGAAACCACGCGGCGCCGCTTTCTTCTGCAATCTACTTCAGCTCTAGCCTCGGCGGCCATCGCGGAATCACAGACGCCGGCGCCAAGGGCCCAAAAGACGATCGGCATCCAGATTGGCGCCGTCTCGTTCGCCGACGAAGGGGTCGAGAAGGTGCTGGACACGCTCCAGGAGAAAGCCTCTGTGAACACGCTGTTTATCGCGGCTTTCACCTACGGCCGCGGCATCGCGGGAAGGCAGGTTCCGGGTCAGCCGTTGCCCGATCATGGAAAACAGGAGTACGATTCCAAGACGTTTCACGGCGGCAGTTATTCCGCCCTGCATTCGCAGTACTACACAGGCACGCCGCTCAAGAATCTCCGCGCGCCCGATCTCGGTTCCTTCGATGTATTCGAAGCCGTGCTTCCCGCATCGCGAAAACGCGGCATCCGGAATATCGCCTGGTTCGAAGATGTGTTTCGCCCCGGTGTTCAGGGCATCGAGCAGTTGCGGGAGCGCGACTTGCACGGGCGCAGCGCCTCTACCCTGTGTCTGAACAATCCGGGGTATCGAAATTTCTTACTTGATCTTGTGGAAGACTACGCCCGGTCCTGGGATCTTGACGGCATCATGTGGGGGTCGGAGCGCCAGGGCGCCTTCGCGAATGCTCTTGGCTCTCACCATGGCGGCCGGTCGGAAGATCCGGGACGCGTGACTTGCTTTTGCGATTTCTGCCGGGCGAAAGCCGCGTCGCAAGGTATCCGAGTGGAGCGGGCGCAGGCCGGTTTTCTGGAGCTGGAGAAGTTTGTGAAAGCGGCGCGTGCTGGAGACCATCCCGTGGACGGGGACTACGTGGAGCTTTGGCGGCTCATGCTCTCTTATCCCGAACTGCTCGCCTGGGAAAACCTCTGGCACGACAGTTTGCGCGATACTTACCAGGCAATCTACGCGAAGGTAAAATCCGTCCGGCCGGACATGGGTGTCGGCTGGCATATCTGGCATAACAACTCGTTCAGTCCCATATACCGGGCCGAGCAAGACCTGAGCCGGATTGCTCCGTATTCCGACTTTCTGAAAGTGGTCATGTATCACAACTGCGCCGGCGAACGCATGGCGAGCTACATTCAGAGTGTCGCCGAGACTCAGTACGGAGGCGTGCCGCCCAACGAGTTACTTCGATTTCACTACGACGTTCTTGGCTACGCCGACGAAGGGTCGTACGATCGGATTCCTCACACCGGCTTTGGGAGCGACTATGTATTGCGCGAAACGAAACGGGCTCGCGCGAAGCTCGCCGGGGCCAAAACCCTGCTCTGGCCGGGAATCGACATCGATATTCCCACGGCGGCGGATCACAGCAAATCGACGCCGCAGGGAACGGAAGATGCCGTGCTTGCCGCATTTCATGGCGGAGCCGACGGCGTGATTCTGTCGCGCAAATACTCCGAAATGAGGCTCACCAACCTCGCCGGCGCCGGAGCGGCTCTCCGCCGGTTGGGCTTCGCCTGACCGGCCGCGATGGAGTTCAACCCATCGAAGCCGGATCGTGGGTGGTCCCGTCAAAATCTTCGGAAGTCTTGAAGCGCTCGATACTCCCGCTGAGCGCCGCCTCCCTGGTTTTGGCTGTCAGCGCTTCTATCTGCGCCTCATTCATTGGTTTGAAGGTCTTCATGGCGCGGAAGGCCTGGTCGAGACGTTCGACAGAGTCGCAACCGTTCATCACCACCGACGTCGGCAGACTCAGAGCGTAGTGCAAACATTCGATCGCATCGACGTCCTTCAGCCGGAACATCAGACCGGAGGCCAGCGGTTTCATGCCCAAAACCGCCGTTTTTTCTTTCACCAGGCGGGGCACCACCTGATGGGCGAAACTCCGGAAATGATAGTCGAGTACGTTCAGCGGCATCTGGCAGCTATCAAAATGAAAACCGTTCTTGGCCGCCAGGTCGAGCATGTGGAGGTGAATGCTCGGGTCCTTGTGCCCCGTGAAGCCGACATAACGAACCTTGCCGGCTTTCTTCGCCGCCATCACCGCTTCATGCGCCCCGCCCGGCGCGAAGTACTTGTCCGCATCAGTCATGCGAATATTTTCATGAAATTGGATCAGATCGATGTGGTCGGTCTGCAGCCGCTTCAAAGACTCGTCAATCTGTTCGGCGGCCGATGCCCGGGTGCGGCCGTTGTACTTCGTCATGAGGAAAGCCCGTTTACGGTACCCATCGCGTAAAGCCATCCCCATCCAAATCTCGCTGCGGCCGCCATGGTAATCGCAAGAATTGTCGAGGAAATTGATCCCGCGATCGAGAGCCGTCCGTATGATTCGGATGCCTTCTTCTTGACTTGGCACGCCGATGTGGTATCCGCCGAGGCCGATAGCCGACACCCGCTCGCCCGTCGACCCCAGGTTCCGATAAATGACTCCGTCCCGCGCTTCCCCGTGAAGGGCCGCCGCGGCGGACAGGGTAGCCAGGCTGCCCAGAAATTCGCGCCGGCGCAGTTCTGAAAAGTTCATAGAGCACCTCCGTTTCAGCCGCGATTCTATTCTGCCCTATCTGGCCGGAATTTTATACCCTCTGGAGACCCCTCCGGGGTTTTCGAAAACAGCAAAAAAAGAATCGCTCCGCTCCGTAACTTTTCCCCCGCACCCCGCGAACCAGTAAATGACCGTCGCGTGTCGGCGGAAATCCAAATTTTAGAGGAGAAAACGAAATGAAAAGGTTAGCGGGTATTGGTGTGTCCGCGCTCTTAGCCGGCGCGCTCGTTTACGGGCAGAACTGGGCCCAGAGTCCCTTGGTAATCACGGCGTCAAATGCATCCGCCAATCAATTGTTGGTCTATTCGAGCACGGGCAGCTTGCTTCAAACCGTCGCAACGCGGGGCCAGGGCGGTGCGAGCGGAAACGCGGGAGGCATCGCCGTTCGGGAAAACCGGATGGCCGCGGTGGTTAATTTCGGATCGAAATCCGTCTCGGTGTTTCAGCGCGCCGGCAATGGCTTCCGGTTGGGGCAAGTGATCTCGACTGCATCGAGTCCCGTCAGCGTCGCCTTCGGGCACGACCATCTTTATATTCTTGGAACCGCAAATGTGGAATCGCACCAAATCTTCGGTTTTGGAATAAATTCCAATCCCGACGGCGTCGTGCCCTTGTTCAAAGCGGACGGCTCCGCTGCCCAGGTGGGCGTCCTGCCGCACAGTCTGATCATCAGCGAGAAAAGCAACACCATCGAGACGGTGCAGTTGGACGGCGGCGGTGCGGTGGAGGGCTCGGCCACGCTCGTCAGCGACATTCCCGCGAATGTGGACACGCCGTTCGGACTGGTGACGCGCGGCGACAACGCTTACGTCACCATTGCGCACGCCGATGAGATCAGCCTGGTCCGGAACGGTATGGTGCTCACCACGACTGGTTCCGGCACACAGCATTCGCCGTGCTGGGTGGCTCTGGACGGCCCATTCCTCTTCTCATCCAACTCGCCCAGTAAGAGCATCTCCCGGTATGCGGTCTACGGGCGGAACATCATTCAGGATGCCGCCGTGGCCGCCACGCTGAACGGTTCACCCACGGACATCGCGCACCGCGCGGGCCTAGTCGCGGTAATTGACGGAGCCGGGCAGCTTTCTCACCTCTCCATCTTCGATGTCGACGAAGACGGCAATCTTACGTTGAAGGGAAGCGCCAGTATCAGCGGATCAATCAACGGAGTGGCAGTCGTGGGTCAGCCGGAATAAGCGAAAACCTCAGGGAAGCCGCAATGCTCTAATCTGAAGATTCGCCCCGCCGATCAAGCTTCAGCCCCGGGACCGCATACGCCCGGGGCATCCGGCGTTGTGCGAGGAAAAGGATGGAGTGGTGGAGACTGGTTCCGCGCCCGCCGCGGCCCCCGCGGCGGAGCTGGGTTCGTTGATGTCCGGTTACCAGCAGTCGGATCAGGGAGCGGCGGCTACTTTCATTGAGCGCGTGAGCCCTCTGCTTCACCGCTATTTCCTCGCCCGGAGTTCAGATCGCGAATATGCCGAGGACTTGGTGCAGGAAACGTGGATGCGCATTCACAAAGCGCGGCATACCTACCGGTCCGGCGAGCCGGTCTTACCCTGGATCTTTGCGATTGCCAGACACACCGGGCTCGACAATTACCGGAAAAGGCGTCGTCTCGAAGCGCATGAGCGGCAAGTAGACGTGCTGCCCGAGCCGAGCGCGGAACAACCGGCCGCGGGACAAACCGCCCCCGGTATCGCCTCAATCCTCCGCGATCTGCCCGAAAAGCAGCGGGAGGTTCTGGTGATGCTAAAGGTTCTTGGCATGACAATAGACGAAGTGGCCACCGCAACCTCTTCCAGTCCCGGTTCGGTGAAACAAAAGGCTCACCGGGCTTATGAGAAGTTGCGCGGCATTCTATCCGCCGGAGCGGGCATGAAATGACACCCGAAGAACTGGACCGGCAAATCGCCGAAGCGTCGGACCCGGCGCGCCATCCCTGGGACGGCGGCCCGGCTGCGGTGAGCCGCGCGAAACAAGCCATTTTGGACGATCTGCGTCCCGTGCGTCCCCTCCCTCCGGATTGGGCGTTGGCGGTGGGCTTTCTGTTTCTCTTCGCGATCTTCGCCGGATCGAGCGCTCTGGCGCTAGGAATGTACGGCGTTCACGTTCTAAGCGGCTGGCAATCGGTTTTGATTTTCACGATTCTAGCCGGCAGCGCGGCGCTGGCGGCCGTGGCGTGCGTCCGCGAAATGAGGCCGGCGAGCGGGTCCCCCTTGGGAGCGGCTGCGCTCGCCTGCGCCGTCATACTCTTCCCGCTGGTCTTCGCGGCCGTTTTTCACGGCTACGGCACTCACGATCTGGTGAAGCAGGGGATACCTTGCCTGATCGCTGGCCTGTGCGTCTCCGTCCCCGCCGGATTAGTTACCGGATGGATCATCCGCCGCGGATTCGTCCTGAGCTGGAGCCGCGCCGGGGGCGCCGCCGGAACCTTGTGCGGCCTTGCCGGCTTGGGCATGCTTGAGCTGCATTGTCCCAACCTGATCGCCATCCATGTGATTTTGTGGCACGTGGCCGTGGTGCTGATAAGCGGTCTGCTCGGATTTCTGGTGGGCCGGGCGCTGGATGCGGTGAACAACAGGTAACCTGCCCGCGCCCGCTCCGGACGCGGCGGGTCCTATCTAACGGACAGCGATTTCCCAATGCAGCGGCAAGGTTTCGGGGATGTAGCACATCGTGTCGTCGCAAGCCTGATAGCGGAGCGTTCCATCGATCGAGACGGGACCCTTCGCGGCTGGAGCTATCACCACCTCCCGCGCCAGGCGGAAATGGCCCTGGTAGGCGGGGACGGTTTCGTCGATGGCTACCAGATGCAGGATTTCCGCCTTTGGGAACAAGGCGGGCCGGGCGCTCCAGTCCGAGGATGGCTTCAGAGCCCAGGCGATGGGGATATACCCTTCGACGCCCGGCGCGTACACGTGAACGCCGGGCTTCAGCTTCAGATCCAGAACGAGGACGACCGTTTCTCCGGCCCGCCCGGAGGCGCGGTCGGCCGAAACGGACAGCTCCAGCCGTTTTCCGTTCACCGTGGCTTTTGCGGCGGTGGACGGCAAGTTCAACCGTAGAAACAGAAACGCCGCCGGGGAGTCTCCTTCGTAACGGTCCACGGGTTCGCCCCCGGCGCCGAGGAGCGTGACAGAAGGTTTTGTGCCCGCGGTTACGGAATATTTAAGCCCAATACTTTCAATAGAATGCCGGTATTCCTCCCATGCAGGCGAAGACTGGCTTCCACCGCCATGGACCAACACCGATACGGGCAACTGCTGGCCCGGGGCCAGGACCGGGGTGAAAGCCAGGCAACCGGCGCCGAAAATCAAAAGCCGGAGGTCTATCATGAGTACTCTTTATAGTAGACTCCTGCTCCGGCGGTGGTGGCGAGTAAGGTAGAATAACCGTGGAAATGGCTGACCCTGCAAAGGAAACCGGTACGCAGGAGATCCCCGACAAGCTTTACTTTCGCATCGGGGAAGTTAGCCGTCTGGCCGGGATCAAGCCGTATGTCCTGCGGTATTGGGAGACAGAGTTTCCGGCGCTGGGGCCGAAGAAATCAGGGACGGGGCACCGCTTGTTCCGGCGCAAGGACGTGGAACTCGTGCTCGAGATCAAGCGGCTGCTGTACGAGAAGCGGTTTACGATCGAGGGGGCTCGTAAGTTCCTGGAAAACCGGGAAAAAGGAGTAGCCGCCCCGGTCGCCGCGCCGCCTTCCAAGCTTCCTCAGGGGCAGTTGTTCGCGACTGTGCTGCCACCGGAGTGGGACGACGTGCGGCGGGATCTGCGGTCCATCCTTGACCTTCTGGACTCGCGAGATGGCGGATCAAATCGACGTGGACGCTAAAGTCCTCGCGGCCCCCTCCGGCGGAACCCTGACCCGCTGAAAGCGCGCGGCGGAGGTCCGCCGCCACTGCATCGAACAACTCCAATCTTTCCGCCATTCCGGTGTCCATCGGCGCCAGGTCCTCCCTGCTTGTACTCTTCGGCCGGGAACGACCCGCCATGAGTGCAAAAGACTCCGGAGTGAAAAAACGGCGCTGGGGCATGGCCGAAACCGCCCTTCTTGCCGATAAGGAGCCTAGGAGAATGGCCATGATCCCTCTGACTCGTATCAACGGGACCCAGCTTTTTCTGAATTCGGACTTGATTGAGCACCTGGAGGTAACCCCAGATACGGTTGTGAGCTTGACGAACGGGCAAAAATTCGTAGTTTTGGAGACGCCGGAGGAAGTGGCGGCGAGAGTGATGGAACTCCGGCGGAGCATTCACCGGGGGGTAGACGACTCAGCCCGTTTCGCCACGCTGGAGGCGAGATCGTAACCGATGGGTGGAACCGGGCCGTCGGGCCGGGTGGATTTCGCGAGTTTCGCGGGAGTGCTGCTTGCCGCGGGAGGCATTCTTGGCGGCCTTCTGCTGGAGGGCGGCCGGATTCAGGACGTCCGGCAGGTTACGGCAGCGCTGATTGTGTTCGGTGGCACTTTGGGCGCGGTGATGCTCCACACGCCCCCCTCCACCCTGGTTCGGGCCCTAAAATGCCTGCCCCGGGTGTTCTACGCGGTGGACCGCCCCAGGGACACGATTCTGGACGACATCATCGGGTACGCCACCAAAGCCCGCAAGATGGGCCTGGTATCCCTGGAGACGATTGCGGACAACATCGAAGATCCGTTTCTCAGTAAAGCCCTGACGCTGGCGGTGGATGGCACGGATCTTCAGGAACTGCGGCAGACCATGGAACTGGATATCGCGCTGGAGGAGCGGCGGGCGGAAGCCGACGCCCGGGTCTACGAGAGCGCCGGAGGATATGCGCCGACCATCGGGATCATCGGCGCGGTGATGGGCCTGATTCAGGTGATGAAAAATCTCGCCAACATCGACGAAGTGGGGCACGGAATTGCCGTCGCGTTCGTGGCCACCGTATATGGAGTTGCATCGGCCAACCTGTTTTTCCTGCCGGCGGCCGGGAAAATCAAAGCCCGGGCCGCCCATGAAGCCGAGCGCAAGGAGATGATGCTCGAAGGGGTCTGCTCCATAGTGGAAGGGCTGAACCCGAAGATCATCCGGACCAAACTCGAAGGGTATCTCGGCACGAAGGCGAAAAACCGAACCCTCGCTCCGGAACGCCAACGAGCCGCACGGGGAGCGGCGGCGTGAAATGGCCATCAGAAAACGAGCGTCCGGGGACCATTCGAGCCATGAACGCTGGCTGGTTTCCTATGCCGATTTCATCACGCTCCTGTTTGCGTTTTTTGTGGTGATGTTTGCCAGCTCACAGGCGGACAAAGCCAAGGCGAAGCAGGTCTCCGACTCCGTGAAGAAGGCATTTGACAAGAACGAAGTGAGCGCTTTGGTGGAGAATATCCTGGGCGGAGCCATGGATCAGAAAGGCAAAGGGAATGCCATGCACCGCGGGCCCGGCGGGGCAAAACAAGCCTCGGGGACCGAGGTAAACAAGGTAAACACAGCGCAGATCGCCGCTCTGCTACCCTCGCTCGAAGCGCTCACCCGCGAACTGGCGCCGGAAATCCGGGCCGGAAAAATCGAAATCTCGCTCCAGCCGCGCGGGCTGGTGATCAGCTTTCAGCAGGCGGCGTTGTTTCCCTCCGGGGAGGCTGTGATCGCCGAGGCGAGTGTGCCGAGCGTAGGGAAGGTTGCGGCAGCGATCCATCGTCTTCCCAACCCGGTCCGTCTGGAGGGGCACACGGATTCCGTACCGATCCACAACTCCCGGTTTCGAAGCAACTGGGACCTTTCGGCGGCGCGCAGCATCGCTCTGCTGGAGTTGATGGTAAACCGTTTTTCCATCCCCAATGAGCGGCTGTCGATCGCGGGTTATGCCGACAATGACCCGGCTGCCGACAACTCCACCGAGCAGGGACGTGCTCGCAACCGCAGAGTCGATGTCGTGATTCTGAGCGCCAGCGGCATTCAGGGCGAACCGAAGCGCGCGCCGGCGACGCAGGTAGCATTGCCGGCAAAGTCGAGATAGCATGTCTGAAACATCATGCCCTCCATCCGAATTCTTGCTCTTCTACCGGCCGCGATCCTTTTCTCCGCTTCCCTCGCCGCCGGCGAGGAGCCGCTTCAAATCGAAAAGCTGACCGGCAAAACAATATTGCTCTTCACTCCTCATCCGGATGACGATACGTTCTGCTGCGGGGGAACGCTCGCAAAACTGGCCCGGAGCGGCAATGATATCCAGATTTTTATCTACACCAATGACGACAAGGGCTCCTACGATCCGGAGATGACCAGCCAGAGGCTGGCGCGAATCCGGATGCACGAAGAAGAGGAGGCATCGCGGATTCTGGGGATCTCAAAGAGCAGCATCCACTGGCTGCAATTTGACGACGGCATGCTCGAATACGCGAATCCGCGCGATTTGGTGGAACAGGTGACGGGTATCATCCGGAAATACCGGCCGTTTGTGGTGCTGGCGCCCGATCCGGGCTCCGAGTATGTGCGGTGGCACAAAACCGACCACCGCATGGCGGCCAACAACACCATCGATGCGGTTCGCGCCGCGGAATTTCACCTTTACTTCCCGAATCAAATTCTGCATGACGGGCTAAAACCGTGGAAGACGCCGCACGAAGTCTACTTCTACGTGACAAAACAGGATGCAAATTATTGGGTCAACATCGACGGCGAACTGGAGCGCAAGCTGGACGCGGCGGTAGCGCACGTCAGCCAGTGGGAGCCGTCCCTCAGCCACTACCGGCCGGATTGGGATGGGGTCGTGCTGGAAAAGCTAAAACGGGAACTGCGCGGGCGCGCTCCGAAGAAGGACGGGCATTTCGTCGAGGCCTTTCGCGTAGCCGATGGCTTCAACCAGCAGTAGCAAAAAAATTGTCCAGCGCGGCTCGCGTCCGCTGCCAAACTTCGCCGGGATCGACCGGGTCGTCCGCGCGAATGACCGTGGACGCGGCGCGGCCGGTGGGACGCCAGCGCTGAAACATGCGCTCCGAGGCAAAGCCCGCGAAGACGCTGACAAGCGGAACTCCCGCGGAGGCGGCGGCGTGGGCTCCCGCGGAATCGTAGCCGGCGTAGAACTTGCTTCGCGCGATGTGCGAGGCAAAGCCCGCGAAAGATCCGTCCCATACCTGAATACGCCCCGCATTGTCCCCGATGGCATATTCGACGCGCGCAGCTTCCTCGCCGCCCGCGCCCTTATCGACCAGGACCGTTCCTTTCCCAGCCAGGTAACCCAGCAGATCCCGCTCAAAATTTCCCGGAATTCGCTTCGAGGGATTTTCGCCGACGCCCAAGCTGACCGTAATGTCCGCCGCGAGCGAAATTTCGGGTGGGTGAGGGTTAAGAAACGAGCCGCATTCCTCAAGGCCGAAAGTAAGGCATGCCCAGCGGCGCGCGAGCGCTCCAATGCTGTCTCCGCCTGCGCCGCCCAGAGCGCGGCTTTCAAAAAAGAAATAGTTCTCTTCGGGACAGACCGGCAACAGGCCTAGCTGGGTGAGGCGCGAATCCGGGTCGATTACGACGCTCGCCGGACAACACAGGGCGTTGCGCAAATCGTCAAAAACGGCAAAGCGGCTTTCGAGCGAACCGTCGCGCCGGTAGGCTACCGGAATATGAGAAATTTTCGAGCCGGCAAACAATTCCCAGCTCTTCCGCGGCCCGGCGAGCGCGATGCTCGCTTGAGGGAACTTGCGGCGGGCGGCATCGAGCAAGACGCTGGTGACCGCGATATCCGCGCCGAGAGTGACGCGCGAAAGCACGAAAACGCGGCGAATCGCCGCCGGATCGCCTTCGAAGATACGCGGTGCCCGGATTCGCCGGTAGCGGTCGAGCAAATGCGGTGCATGAAGGCCGTCAATACGCCGGGCAATCACGTCGGAGAAAAGCCGCGCATAGGCATCGCAGAGCGCGGGCTCAAAACGGTCCGCCAAGCCTTCGGCCACCACGCGGAAAAGCAGATGGCTATGCGCGCCGGAGAGGAGCGGCGCGAGATGGCGCTCGCGCCAGGGCTTCCCCTCCAGACATGCCTCCAACAACGCGCGCGCGCACGCCTCAGGGGAGATACTTGCCAACCAGCAGCTCCAGTTTCTTGCGCGTCGCGGGAGGCACGGTTTTCGGATCGGTGATGAGAGCGTGTTTCAGTGCCGACGCGCATTTGCAAGCGCGTCCATCCGGCATCGCGCTCACCGCGGCCCGCACCACCTTGGCGGCATTCTCGGCGTTCTTTGTCAGGTTGGCGATGATGTCGGTCACTGTCACGGCATCGTGGTCCGGATGCCAGCAATCGTAGTCGGTAACCATCGCCACGGTGACGTAGCAAAGCTCGGCTTCGCGCGCGAGCTTGGCCTCCTGAAGATTTGTCATCCCAATCACGTCCATGCCCCAGCTTCGATAGAGGTTGGATTCGGCCTTCGTCGAAAATGCCGGGCCTTCCATGCAGAGATAAGTTCCGCCGAGCTTGGCCGTCACGCCGCTGGCACCAGCCGCTTCTGAAACCACCCGAGCCAGATGCGGGCAGACCGGATCGGCGAAGCTGATGTGCGCCACCAGGCCCTCACCGAAAAAGGTGGAGACGCGGCCGCGCGTCCGGTCCACAAACTGATCGGGCAAGACGAAATCAAGCGGGCGATGCTCTTCCTTGAGCGAGCCCACCGCGCTCAGCGAAATGATCCGCTCGACACCCAGCGATTTCATCCCCCAGATGTTGGCGCGAAAATTCAGCTCGGAGGGCGAGATGCGATGCCCGCGGCCATGGCGTGCCAGAAAAGCGACCGTTTTGCCGGCGAGGACGCCCACCGTGTACGGATCGGAGGGCGCGCCGAAGGGCGTCTCAATTGCTACATCTTCCTGAGCCTTAAATCCGGGCATCGAGTACAACCCGCTGCCGCCGATAATTCCAATGGTTGGTTTCATTCCTGATTTGTTTCCGCCTGAACTGTTCCCGTGCGCATCCGTTCGCGGGTGCGGACCGCAATGCCGAAGCGATCGATGGTAAGATCAACCATTTTTTACGCGCTGCAGCAGTTGACTCACGGCGGTGAAAGGATCGACACGCCGCGCCGCAACTTCACCCGCCGCCGATTCCAATTGTTCAACCGGACAGAATTCGAGCAGCCTCTCACGAACCATCTGGCGAAGGCGCATGGACCAGACTTCGGTCTCGCGGCGTTCATCTTGGCCGCGGGTTTCGAGAAAACGGCGCACCTGCTCCAGCGCCTCGGCAACACCCTTTCCTTCACTCGCCACGGTGTGAACGATAGGCGGCATCCACCCATCCGGACGTGCGGCCAAGCTGAGGTTCGCGCGAATTTCGAGTTCCAGACGGTCCGCGCCCGGCTGGTCCGATTTATTGATCACAAACACGTCGGCGATCTCCATGATACCGGCTTTAATTGCCTGGACATCGTCTCCCATGCCGGGCATCAAAACCAGCACGGTGACCGCCGCGAGGCGCGCAATATCCACCTCCGCCTGCCCCACCCCAACCGTTTCGACCAGGATGACATCAAATCCGGCGGCATCGAGCAGGAGACACATTTCCGTTGCCGAACGCGCAAGTCCGCCGAGCCATCCGCGCGTCGCCATGGAGCGGATGAAGACTCCGGCGTCGGCGCAATGTTCCTGCATGCGGATACGGTCGCCCAGGATTGCGCCTCCGCTGAACGGGCTGCTCGGGTCGATGCCGAGGATCCCCACTCTCTGCGACGCGGCGCGGCACACGCGCGCAAATTCGCCGGCCAGCGTGCTTTTACCGGACCCGGGCGCGCCCGTGATTCCGATCACCGCGGCTTTCCCGGTATGAGGGAAAAGCTCTTTTAACAGATCGACCGATGCTGGAGCGCGGTTCTCGACGGCGGTGGCCGCGCGGGCGAGAGCACGCAGATCTCCCTCGCGGATTTGCCGCGCCCATAACAGAGTGCCGGCCGGCGCCACCGCTAATTACTCTTCAATAGCTGGCGCGCGATCACGAGCCGCTGGATTTCACTGGTGCCTTCGCCGATGGTACAGAGCTTCACGTCACGGTAGAATTTTTCGACCGGATAGTCCTTGATGAAGCCGTAGCCTCCGTGAACCTGCAAAGCCTCACCGGCCACGTGCACCGCGGTTTCGGAAGCGAACAGTTTCGCCATGGCGGATTCTTTCGTAACGCGGTCGCCGCGATCCTTCATCCAGGCCGCGCGATAAGTGAGCAGGCGGGATGCCTCAATGCCCGTTGCCATATCGGCAAGTTTGTGCTGGATCGCTTGAAACTCCGAAATCGGACGTCCGAATTGTTTCCGGTGCTTGGAGTAGCGCAGCGCGGCTTCGTAGGCTCCTTGCGCGATGCCAACCGACAGCGCGGCGATGGAGATTCGGCCGCCGTCCAGGATACGCAGGCTATCGACAAAACCCTCGCCGGCTTTTCCCAACAGTTGGGCTTCGGGCACACGGCAATCGGTGAACAGCACTTCTCCGGTGGCGCTGGCGCGCATGCCCAGCTTGTTCTCTTTCTTTCCGACCTGGAATCCGGGCGTGTCCACCTCCAGAATAAACGCGGAAATTCCGTGCGAGGACGCCGAGCGATCGGTGACCGCCATGGCGACGCACACCTGGGCATACTGAGCGTTCGTGGTGAAGGTTTTTCCCCCATTGATGATCCACGAATCCTCTCGTTTGACTGCCGTGGTGCGCGTGCCCGCGGCGTCGGAGCCGGCTTCGGGCTCGGTCAGCGACCAGCAGCCGATCCATTCGCCGGAGGCGAGTTTCGGCAAGTACCGTTCCCGCTGCCGCTGATTCCCTGCCAGGAAGATGTGGTTGGAGCAGAGCGAATTATGGGCCGCGACGATCAGGCCGACCGACGGATCCACGCGCGCCAGTTCCTCCACAACGATCGCGTATTCGATGTATCCGAGACCGGCGCCGCCCAGATCTTCCGGGAAGATGACGCCGAGAAGGCCTAGGGCAGCCGCCTTCCGGATCGCGTCGAGCGGAAAGATCTGTCCTTCGTCCCATTCGAGTACATGAGGCAGCAGTTCGGCCTCCGCAAACTCGCGGACTGTCTTCCGGAGCTGGATCTGCTCCGGCGTATATGCGAATTCCATCCCATGTCCTTGTAGCCAGTCCGGTTAGACCAGCTCTTCGTGTTCCGCCGACCAGCGGATCGTCCGCCCCTGACGATAACTCTCCACCGTCATGCGGCAGGCAATGGCGACCCGGAAGCCAAGCTCGAACGGGCAATTCGGCTCCTTGCCGTCGCGCACGCAATCGATGAAGTTCTGCATGTGGGCGTTCGATGCGGAGCGGGTCGTGCCCACTATCTCCTTTTCGGACGGCTGATTGACCTTTTGCGGCGCATAGCGGACCTGCGATGCATGTGTAATGGTTCCGTCCGTGCCAAGCGCCGCTTCGCTGATTCCCGGCTCGTTGTTTCCGAAGCCGCTGTCCCAGCTCACCAGAATTTCTTCCGGCTGCTGAAGGCTCACGTTCATCGTGTCGGGGACTTCGCGTCCGTCTTTCCAGAGATAGACGCCTCCGGTCATCGTGGCCGCATTCGGAATCCGCAGGTTCAGCGCCTTGTACCAGAAGCAGAGCTGGTGACACATGTTTTCGTAGACATTGCCGCCTGAATAGTCCCAGAAAAACCGCCAGTTAATGTACCGGTTGGCGTCAAAGCGGTGAGGAGCCGCCTCGCCTTCAAACGACTTCCAGAGAATATTTTCCGGTGTCATATCCGGATAAACCGGACGCGACCATTGTGGTTTCCCATGCGGCGTGTTGCGGTACATCTGCATAGCGATGGCCGTGATCTTACCCATCGGGGCCGACGTGGCGAAGCGCCGCGCGTCCACCATTTGGCCCGAGGAACACCACTGATGGCCCACCTGAACCACTCGTTTACCGGCGTTTAGAAAAGCGGCTCGCATCCGCTTGGCATGATCCACGTTGAAAGCCAGCGTCTTTTCCTGGTAGACGTGCTTGCCGGCCTCGATCGAATGCACGAAATGTTCGCAATGCAGATGCTGGGGCGTGGCGATGAGGACCGCGTCGATGGACTTATCCTCCAGCATGCGGCGATGGTCCAGATAGGTCTTCGCATGGGGAGCGATCTGGCGAGCGGTCTCCAGACGGCGCGTGTAAATATCGCAGATCCCGGCGAATTCGACGCCGGGACATTCCACCGCCTGCCGCATCAACTCCGAACCGCGATCGCCGGCGCCGATGATGCCGAGACGCACTGTTTCGTTCGCGCCGAGCACTTTTTTCGGCACGGCGAGTGTGGTGGCAAGGCCGGTAACCGCGCCCAGAAATTGACGGCGGGAATCCATATCTCTCAATGCGCCCTCGCGTGATTCATAATAAAAGATTCCCTTCATCTTAACATTGGCCATCGAACCGAAATCCCCCGACGAACTTGCGTCCGCGCTGGCGGAAGCCGCGAACCAGCAGCGCAGCATCCGGCTGGTGGGCCGCGGGACCAAGGACGGAATGGGCGGGCCACTCGCGGCCGCCGGCGCCGAGATTACGACCCGCGCGCTCAACCGTCTGCTGAAATATGAACCGCGCGACCTCACCATCAGCGTTGAGGCTGGAATGCGCTGGAAGGACCTGAATGCGCTGCTGGAGCGCAACGGCCAGATGATTCCACTCGATCCGCCGTTCTCGGGCGAGGCCACCGTGGGGGGAGTCATCGCCACCAATTCGAGCGGCCCCCGCCGCCGGCTCTACGGCACGGCGCGCGATATGGTGATCGGAATGTCCTTCGCGACCCTGGAAGGGAAGGTAGTGGAGACCGGCGGCATGGTGGTGAAGAATGTCGCGGGGCTCGATATGGGCAAATTGATGATCGGGTCGTTTGGAACGCTGGCAGCGGTGACGTCGGTGAATTTCCGCGTCTACCCCCGGCCGCCGGCTACCCGGACATTTCGATGGAGCTTTTCCACGAGCGCCGCGGCTCTCATCCGGAGAGACTCGATCCTCCGCGGCGTGCTGCAGCCGATGGCAGTCGATTTGCGTAAGAGCGCGGATGGTTTTGTGTTGATGCTCGAAGCGGGAGGCAGTGCGGCGATCCTCGACCGGTATTCGCGCGAGTTGAGCGGCGCGGAAATTCTGGAAGAGCGCTCGGCCCAGGAGGCATGGCGCGAAATGCGGCAATTTACGCCATTCTGGTTATTGAGGCACCCGGAAGGCGCCGTCGCGCGCGTCTCCACAGTTCTTTCGGAAGTAGGAAACGTGATGGACAGCCTGCCGGCGCCCGCCATCGCGCGGGCCGGCAACGGGGTTTGTTACGGATATTTCACCGCTGCGGAGCAGGCATCGGAATGGTTTGCCGCGCATCGCGAAGCGCGAGGCGTAATTGAGTACGCGCCGCGCGATTTCCGGGAACGCGGCGAACTGTGGTGGGGGCCGGGACAGGATTTTTCGATCATGCAGAAGATCAAGTCACTGTTCGACAGCGGGAACCTACTGAATCGTGGAAGGCTGTATGGCCGCCTCTGACCCGAACACCGCTTACGACCGCCCGCAGGCGATTGACCTCGAGAAGTGCGTGCACTGCGGACTCTGTTTGAACTCCTGCCCGACGTACCGTGAGTTGGGCTTGGAGATGGATTCCCCGCGCGGGCGAATCTACCAGATGGTTCAGGTTTCGACCGGCGCCGCGCCGATTAGCGACAGCTATGTGGAACACATCGAGCTTTGCCTGGCATGCCGGGGGTGCGAGAGCGCCTGTCCTTCCGGGGTGCAATATGGCCGGCTGGTGGAAGCGGCGCGGGCGGAGATCGAAAATGCCCGCGAGCGTTCCTGGCACGTCCGCGTGCTGCGCAATATGGTCTTCCACCGGCTGCTGCCGTCCCGCCGCTTTCTGCAAACGGTGGGGAATCTTTTGTTGTTCTACCAGGCCTCCGGTCTGCAAAAACTGGTCCGCCGCTCGGGAATTTTGCGGCGAATGGGCCGCTTGGGAGAGGCGGAAGCGCTGGCTCCGGCCGCGGAGTATCCGTTTTTTTATCGCCAATACGGCAAAGTCCTTGCGCCGGAGGGTGTTCGTAAATACCGGGTGGCGTTTCTGGGCGGGTGTATCGCCAATATCAGCTTCGCGCGCCTGAATGAAGCTACGGTGCGCGTTTTGCGGAAAAACGGGTGCGAGGTGACGATCCCGGAAGATCAGACCTGTTGCGGCGCCCTCCACGTTCATGCGGGGATTCGGGATGAGGCGCGGGAACTGGCCAAGATCAATATGAACGCGCTGCTGGGGCAAGGGTTCGACGCCATTATTACGAACGCCGCGGGCTGCGGCTCCACGCTCAAGGAATATCACGACCTCTTTGAGCACGATCCCGAATGGGGCGAAAAATCCCGGACGTTCTCCGGACTTGTGAAAGACGTGACCGAGTTCTTAGCGTCGATTGAGCTGGATCCGCACCTGGGTGAAATCCAGGAGACCGTGACTTATCAGGATTCCTGCCACCTGGCCCACGGGCAAAAGGTCCGGACTGCTCCGCGCAAGCTCCTGCAAAAGATTCCAGGGCTGAAGTTTCAGGAAATGCCCCTCTCCGATATCTGCTGCGGCAGCGCGGGAATCTACAACGTGGTCCAGAATGAGATGTCGATGGCCGTCCTCGAAAAGAAAATGGCCTGCGTGAACCGAACAACAGCGGCGATTGTGGCAACGGCGAATCCGGGCTGTATGCTACAGCTCTGCGCGGGGGTCTCGAAGCACGGACACGGGCAGCAGGTGAAGCATATTGTGGAGCTTCTGGACGAATCCTACACGGCCTACGAGCACGCACGCAGAAATAGTTGAGGCGCCTACTTGCGCGCTCCGCCGGCGATCGCGGCGGGCGGCTGCTCGGGGATTAACTCCCCTTCCGGCTCCACCTTTTTGGGACGGGCATCCAGGCGCTTCAGGATCAACTGCTCGCGCGCCTTTTCTCCCTTCGGCGTGCCCGGCTGCAGACCTTCCGCGACCACATCGCGGTCGGTGACTTCCTGCGCCGCGGGCAGGTATTTCTGCAGATAGTTCTTCAAACGATCCAGCGCCAGCCGTTGATTGGACTTCATGAGCAAATAGAGAATCTGCTCTCCCGGCGTCTTCGATGCGAGCTGATAGATCTTCGATGGCTTGTTTAGCTTCGGCGACTTCAGCTCATTTTCCAGCTTCTTGACGCGGGCATCGAGAGTCTGCCAGGCACTGACATCCGATTTCCTGAGGTCCAGGTGCTTAATAAAAGCCGCACGCTCCTTGGGCGACAACTTCTCGCAAAGCAGACCGAGAAACAGGCCGAACATTTGTACCGGAAAGCGGACCCCAAACGGGATTAATTGGCGGATTTTATGGAGCTTTTCAAAAGCGGAGAGATTGAGTTTTCCACCCGCCAGTCCCTCGGAAAAGAGTCCCAGCAGTTTCTCGCTCTCCAGAAGGCGCAACACTTCGCCGGGATCCGGCTCCTCGGCGATTTGCTTCAACTCCTCGCGCAGCGTCTCGACGGGGATGCGGGATTCCAGCCCGGCCTCCCGCGCATTGCCGTATTGCATGCGCGTCCGCTCTTCAATTTCAAATCCGAGACGTACTTTCAGCCGCAGCAGGCGCAAGATGCGGGATGGGTCGTCATAGAGCGTGTAGTTCCCGGTGGCGCGGAGTTCTTTCCGCTCCAGGTCTCCCGCTCCGTTGGTGGGGTCGATTAAAAGACCGCGCGAACCGCGGGAAAGGGAAAGCGCGATGGCATTTACGGTGAAGTCCCGCCCTCGAAGATCCTCATGGATGGTGGCGGCGTGCACCTGGGGTTTCGAGCCGGGCTTGGTGTGGCGCTCGTGCCGCGCCATGCCGATTGTGGTGGGCACTCCGCCGGGAAACTCCATCACCGCGAGTTTGCGATGCTCATCGGCCGAGATCAGCTTCGCGCCGCTTTTGGCTTCAAGCATCTTCGCCAGTTTCAGAGGGTTGCCTTCCACCGTGAAGTCGATCTCGCGAAGAGGGAAGCCGCCCAGCATGTCCCGCAGGGCGCCGCCGGTGAGAAAGACGTTGATATTGGCGTTTGCGGCAGCCGCCTGCACCTCCGCAACCATCCGGCTCTGCTCGGAGCTCAGGTGGTTGTCGAGCATGAACATGTAGTCGCTCATCGCTGATACTCCCTCACGCGTCTCCCCATGGGCCGCCTAAGCCCTCGGGTGGTGTTGTTCCACCATTTGCTTCAAACGTGATCGCATGACATGGGTATAAATCTCCGTGGTTGCAATATCACTATGACCCAGCATGGTCTGAACGCTGCGCAGATCGGCGCCACCCTCCAAAAGGTGGGTGGCAAAGCTGTGCCGGATGACGTGCGGGGTCAGGTTGTGGAAAATTCCTACCTTTCTGCCGTGCTGCGCCAGCAGTTTCCAGAAACCCTGGCGGGTAAGGCAGCCGCCCCGGGAGGTCACGAACAGGTAGGGGCTCAACCGTCCCTTCAGCAGCGCGGCACGCGCACCGCCCAAATAGTGCTCGACGGCGCGAAGCGCCTGCTTCCCTACGGGGACAATCCTCTGCTTGTTGCCCTTACCCGTCACCTTGACGACGCCAAGGTTTGTTTCGAGGTCTGAAACCCGCAGTTTGCAAAGCTCGGATACGCGCAGGCCGGTGGCATAGAGGAACTCGATCATGGCGCGATCGCGAAGTCCGGTCGGCTGCGCCGGGTCCGGAGCCTGGCTTAGCTTTTCCAACTCACTTGAATTCAGAAACTTGGGGAGATTTTTCCATCGCCTGGGCAAGCTCAAGAAGGGCGTTGGATCGGCGGCAAGCACGCCCTCGTCCACCAGAAAGCCGCAAAAGTTTCGCAACGTGGTGATATGACGGGAGATGGTCCGTTCCGATAGGTGCGCCTGGTAAAGAGAATCGACGTACCGCTGGAGAGCGGCCGGCTCCAGCGCCCCGACGGCCAGATTCTCGATCTCCAGGAACCCGCAAAACCTTTCCAGATCAAGACGGTAGGACTCGACGCTATTGGTAGCCAGCCCCTTTTCCACACGGCAAAAGTCCAGAAAAGCGGAAACCGGAGCGGAGCTAAGCGCCGCACTAAGCATTGTGCCAATGATACAATAACCGCGAAATTGTTTGGAAGCGGACCTTGGCAGTTTCCACCAGCAAGAAAGTATTGGTCGCTCGCTTCGACCGTGAGACCCTGTCGGGGTTCGTCAATCTCCAGGAGTGGGAGAAACCGGACGGGATCGAGATCCTGACGGCGAACGGTTCGGCGACGGTCATTCCCTATACCGAGATCCGGATTGTCTATTTCGTCCTCGATTTCGACCGGGGGGAGCCGCGGCGCGAGTCACGCATTTTTAACAGCCGCCCGAAACACGAAGGCGTTTGGGTGCGCTTGCGGCTGCGAGGCGGCGAGATGCTCGACGGCGTTATGCCGAACGACCTGTTGCAATGGGAAAGCCGGGGGTTTTCCATGATTCCGCCCGACCCGAGCCTGCAGAATCAGCGAATTTACGTCCCCCGCGCAGCCGTGGAAGAGATCCGGATCCTCGGAGTGAACGGCAATTCCAACCGCCGGCGCCGCACGCGCAGGCCCGGCGCGGGCAAGGACCAGTTGGAGATGTTCGACGGGGATTGAGTCACCCGGCCTAAGATAAGATCGTGTCCTCGCTCAACGGCGCGCCGCCCGAAGCCCCTGCAGAAGCCAGCCTCTATTTGACCTTCTCCCGCGAAGAATGGGCGCGGCTGCGGGCGTCGACGGTGATGCCGCTGACGGAGACCGACCTGGCGACTCTGCGCGGCATCAACGACCAGATTTCACTCGACGAAGTTGCCGGCGTCTACCTGCCGCTGTCCCGGCTCTTGAATTTGTATGTCAGCGCCATCCAATCCCTGCACAAGGCGACCGACACGTTTGTCGGCAACCTTCCGGCGAAAGTGCCTTATGTGATTGGGATCGCCGGCTCGGTGGCGGTCGGGAAAAGCACCATTGCCCGTATTCTTCAGGCGCTGCTGTCACGATGGCCGGACCATCCCAAAGTGGACCTGGTTACGACGGACGGCTTCCTGTTTCCGACGCGGGTATTGGAGGAACGCGGGTTGATGAAGCGGAAAGGGTTCCCCGAGAGTTATAACCAGCGCCAGTTGGTGCAGTTTCTTACCGATATCAAAAGCGGAAAGCCGGAGGTTTCGGCGCCGGTCTATTCGCACCTGGGGTACGACATTGTGGAAGGCGAGACGCATTGCATCCGCAGCCCAGATATCGTCATCCTGGAAGGGCTGAACGTCCTGCAAACCAAGGACACGCGCCCCGGCAAACATTCGCGCCTCTTTGTGAGCGATCTCTTCGATTTTTCGATCTACATCGATGCGGAGGAGGCGATTATCGAAAGCTGGTATGTTTCCCGCTTCCTGACCTTGCGCGAGACGGTGTTCAGGAACCCGGAGTCCTATTTCCACCGCTACGCGAAGTTGTCAGAAGAAGAAGCAAAGGAAACCGCTCATGCGATCTGGCGCGAGATCAACGGACCGAACCTGCACCAGAATATTCAACCCACGAGGGAGCGCGCTCATTTGATTATTCGCAAGGGGGAGGAGCACCGGGTGGAGGAGGTCCGGCTGCGGCGGTTATGAAGCGAGGTCGCGGTAGGAGGGAAACCCCGGAATTCCTTTGGCTTGGGTAACAGCCCGGACGACAGCGAGCGCCATCGCCTCCGCCGCCAGCGCGCCAATGGACCCGGCTTCGACGCGGCCCGGATAGGATGCCGTGGAGAGGGCAAAGACGGTATCGCCGTCAAACGGGGAATGCACCGGGTTGATGGTCCGGGCGAGACCGTCATGCGCCATTTGCGCGACTTTCGAAGCCTGATCCTTGGTGAGGGCGGCATTGGTGGCGACGACTCCGATGGTTGTATTGGCCGGTACCCGGGGAACGGTGACACGATAACCGCCGCGGATTTGGGCGATGGCATCGCGAAACGTCTTTTTATCCTGGTTGAGTGCGCCGGCGAGGATGCGCCCCGTATGCGGGTCGCGAACGTCCCCCACTGCGTTGACGGCGACCAGCGCCGCGACAGTGACCCCGGTCTTCCCCGCGCGGAGACTGGCCGTCCCGAGTCCGCTTTTCATGGCATATTGAGAGCCGAACATCTTCCCGACGGTTGCGCCGGCGCCCGCTCCGACGTTTCCCTCTGGAATTTTCCCGGTCGCCGCCACCCGGCACGCTTGGTAGCCGGAGTCGGCCGTGGGGCGGATTTTCGGGTCGCCGATGCCGAGGTCGAAGAGAATCGCGGCCGGGACAATCGGCACAATCGCGGGACCGGCGTGGAAGCCGATGCCCTTCTCGTCCAGGTAGCGCATCACACCCGAAGCGGCGTCGAGTCCGAACGCGCTTCCGCCGGACAGGACAATTCCGAAGACCCGTTGGACGGTATTGATCGGATTGAGCAGATCCGTCTCGCGCGTGCCCGGCGCGCCGCCTCGCACATCGACTCCGCAAACCGCGCCTTTTTCGCACAGCACCACGGTGCATCCGGTGGGCCGGCGCGTCTCGGTGAAGTGGCCCACGCGCAGGCCTTCCACGTCGGTGAGACCGCCCGGATCCTCGCCGCCTCCATCCGGAGCGGCGGCAAGCAACTCGGCGCCGCCGGCTGCCGCGGCAAGGAGGTTGCGTGGGAATGCGCGCCGGTTCATGAATTCGGGTCTCCGTCCACTTGCTAGCTTAGCCGACAGAAGGGACCCCGATGATATCCTGGGGGGTAGTGATTCGTCGTATTTTGTGCTTCCCGCTTCTGGCTGCTTTGGCAATGGCGCAATCGCCAAACCCCGCCGGGCCGGAGTCCGGCGCTTCGGAAAAGGCGCTGCATGCGCGTGCCGCCGAGTTTTACCAGGACTTCGTGGACGGTAAGTTTCGCGCCGCCGATGCGCTGGTGGCCGACGACAGCAAGGATGCTTTCTTCGCCGAGGAAAAGTCGCGGTACAAATCCTGTTCGGTGGGGAAAATCACCATGGCGCAGGACCGGCAGTCCGCCGTCGTCGTTACATCGTGCGCCACTACATTTTCGTTTAACGGGCAGCGGGTTCCCACCACCGTTCCGATGACCAGCCATTGGAAAGTCCAGAATGGCGAATGGTTCTATCATGTGGTCCCGTTCGACGGTAAAGTGAAGACGCCGTTCGGGAAAATGACTGTGGATCCGGACGGAGCACACCAGGCTCCGATTCCCGCCAACCCCGGCGCGATGAGACCCGGGATGCTGGCCGGCGTGCGAGCCGGCAAGACCAGCGTCACCATTGCTCCGGACCGGCCTTCCCAGCAGAAGGTCGAGATCGAGAACGGCCTGGATGGCCCAGTGAAGCTATCCATGGCCACGGTGAATATTCCCGGACTTACGGTTCATCTGGATCCCGTGACGCTGGAAGCGCACTCGAAGAGCACGTTGACGCTCGACTATTCACCGGAAAAAAGCCGCCCCTCGGGCAACACGACGATCCGGATTCGTGTGGCGCCGCTGCAGCAGATTATCCGCGTCCACCTTTCGTTTATGGAAGAAGCAGCGTCAAAGGGCAAACCCTGAGAAAGGGCAGAGAGCGGGAGTTCGCCCTCGTTTTTGGCCACCGGTTTGCTCCTCGCTCGGAGGAGCACCACAGTGAACTCGATACTCAACGCCACTCTCTCCTCGCTATTCCCACACTTGCGCACCAGGGCGCAGTCCACGCCAACACGGGTAAGTTCCGCCGAATCTTTCGGTCAGGAGCTCGCGAAGGCCTTATCAAACGCCCGGAGACCGGCGGGGATCCACTCTTCCGGCATATCCGTGCGGGCGGCCTCCAGCGGCGGCCAACGCCAATTTTCCGTCGCGACTCCGGAAATCGCCAAGAATTCGCCGCCGCCGGAAACCGCGGCCGCACCGGTATCCAAGCCTCCGGCAGCCTACCCGGTATTGTCGGCTGACAAGCTTACGCTTCCGCCGAATGCCGCGGACGATGCGTATTGGAGCCAGCAGCCGGCTGTAGTACAGCAACTCCGCTACATGCCGAGCGAAAGCGATCGCGAGAAACTCGGACAGAGTCTCGCGAGCCAGGGCTATACCATCGACGTGCCGGTGATGGTGTGGGGCTGGGATGCCGGACAGACGATGGCTCTACGGCAAAGCTACGGCTACACTTGGGTGCCGTCGGCCAACAACGCGCCCATTCAAGAGGCGCCGGGGTTCAACCTTCCTGGACTAGTCGCCTACAATCCGAACACCCCGCCGCCGGGCTCGATTCTGGTTCCCTCGGGCGCAGCGCAAGCTTAGGGAAGAGGGCAGCGCCCCTCAAACACACGGAAGGCGTGACGATTGTAACGAGCCTGTAGGCGCGCTTCGCTAGAATTGACGTTGACACCCTAGAGGAGCAAGCCGCGTGTGACGGACAGAACTGCAATCATCGAAGCGCGAGCCGTAGAGAAATTCTACGAACAGCCGGACGGCAATCGCATTCAGGTGGTGGCGCCGACGCAGTTTTCGATCTTTCCGGGTGAGATTGTGGCCCTTTTAGGCCCCTCCGGCTCGGGAAAATCCACGCTTTTACGCATGCTCACCGGGCTTTCGACCCCGTCGGCGGGCGAAGTGCTGTGGCACGGAAAACCGATGGGCTCAGAAAGCCCCAACGTCGCGATCGTCTTCCAGAGCTTCGCGCTTTTTCCCTGGCTGACAGTGCTTGAGAACGTGGCCGCGCCGCTCAAGGCGCGTGGGGTGGACGTCGCGGAGCGGAAGAAGCGCAGCATGCGAGTGCTGGACACGGTGGGTCTGGATGGCTTCGAGGCGGCGCATCCGAAGGAGCTATCGGGCGGCATGAAGCAGCGCGTGGGATTCGCGCGCGCGCTGGTGGTAGGCCCGGAAATCCTTTTCATGGACGAACCGTTCTCGGCACTGGACGTTCTCACCGCCGAGAACCTGCGCAGCGAACTGCTGGAACTCTGGCAGAACAAGCGAATCGAGACGCAATCGATCTTCATCGTCACTCACAACATTGAAGAAGCCGTGCTGCTGGCCGACCGCATTATCGTGCTCGGGAAAAATCCAGGCCGGATCCGGACGGATTTTCATTTGAGCCTGGCCCATCCTCGCGACAGGAAAGCGCGAGTCTTCATCGAATACGTCGATTACATCTACAAAGTGCTGACGCAGCCGGATGCGGAATTGGATGGGCGAATCGGCACGCTCGCGAAGACTCGCGATCCAGGCAAATATCAAATGCTGCCCCACGCGCGTCCCGGCGGAATCAAGGGCATTTTGGAGATGCTGACCGACCAGCAGGGGCGGATCGACGTTTACCGCGTGGCCGAAGAACTAGGGCTCGAAAGCGATGACCTTCTGCCGATCGTGGAAGCCACATCGCTGCTCCGGTTCGTGAACGTGGAAGAAGGCGACGTTGAAATCACGCCCCTCGGGCGGCAATTTTCGAACGCCGATATTCTGGAGCAAAAGCAGATTTTCCGCGAAGCGGCGCTGGAAAATGTCGCCCTGCTGCAGCAAATTCAAAAAGCGCTTTTGAACAAGAGCGACCGCACCATGCCGGACGAATTTTTCCGCGACATCCTCGACGAGCATTTCAGTCAGGACGAATCCGACCGCCAAATGGAGACCGCGATCGACTGGGGCCGGTATGCCGAAATATTCGACTACGATGCGGGGACCAAGCGCCTGTTCATCGCCGACGAGAGCGATGCCGGCGCCGCGGAGGTTGAGGCATAGTGCCGCCGGCGGCCGCGCCGGGCTTGCGGCAAGATAAGGACCGTACAGCCGCGTGACGATTCCTCCTCTGCCACCGCGCCTGACGCGCATCGTCCCGGCGCGGACATGGCCAATCCTTACCGACATCGCTGTTTTCGCTTCGGTTCTGGCGGGTTTTTTCGGTTTTCTGACGATTGTCCAGTACTGGTTTGGCGGGCCGACTCCGCAGGTGGAGATCTCGCGCTCGGTGAGCGCTCTGCCGGTGTATGCGTTCTATTCCGTGGTCCGCCTGTCGCTCGCGTACGCCTTGAGCCTGGTATTCGCTATTTCTTACGGATACATCGCGGCGCACAATCCGCGCGCCGAAAAAATCATGCTCCCGCTGCTCGATGTGCTGCAGTCCATTCCAGTGTTGAGTTTTCTTCCGGGCGTGATGCTCGCCATGATCTCGCTGATTCCCGGGCGCCAGCTTGGAGTGGAACTGGGATCCATCCTGCTGATCTTCACCGGGCAGGTTTGGAACATGGCGTTCAGCTTCTACTCGTCGTTGAAGGCGATTCCACGGGAGCTGCGGGAAGCGTCGCGGATCTACAATTTTTCTCCCTGGCATCAGTTTCTCGATTTGGAATTGCCGTACGGCACGATCGGGCTGGTTTGGAATTCGATGGTCTCGGTGGCGGGCGGCTGGTTCTTCCTGATGGCCTGCGAAATGTTCCAGTTGGGGAAGCGCGACTTCCGGCTTCCAGGCCTTGGCTCGTATCTTCAAACCGCGGCCAGCCATGGAGACACCCGGGCAATCCTGCTGGGGCTCGGCACAATGATCGTTGTGATCGTGCTCCTGGATCAACTGATCTGGCGTCCGGTGATCGCCTGGTCGGATAAGTTCAAATTCGAGCAGACCGAAAGCACGGCTGTGCCGCGTTCCCCCGTTTTATCTTTCCTGCGGCAGTCGCGCGCGCTGTCAATTCTGCATAGCAAGACGACTGGGCCCATCGTGGAACGGCTGAGCCAGGGTGGACACTCGAAGCCGGCGAGGGAAAAAAAGCGGAGCGGAGGGCGTTCGGCAGCCCTCTGGCTGATGGCCGCATTGTGCGCCGCGCTGGTGGTCTACGCGCTGGTTCAATGCGGCCTCATGCTGCGAGAACTCCACGTCGAAGACCTGGTTGAGATTCTGAAAGGCGCGGCAGCCACGTTCCTCAGAGTGAACATCGCCCTGCTGATTGCCGCGCTGTGGACGATCCCCACCGGTGTAGCGATCGGCTTTCACCCGCGCCTGGCGAGACTGGCGCAGCCCCTGGCGCAGATTGCGGCATCGGTGCCGGCAACCGCTCTGTTCCCCATCATCCTTCTGGCCCTTATCCGCATGGGCGGCGGATTGGGGATCGCGTCCATTCTTCTCATGCTGCTGGGTACGCAGTGGTACATCCTGTTCAACGTGATCGCGGGCGCAATCGCCATTCCCTCGGACCTGAAGGATGTGTCCCGCATCTTTAAATTCGATCAGCGCGAGCGTTGGCTGACGCTGATTTTGCCGGGCATCTTTCCTTACCTGATCACCGGGATGGTCACCGCTTCGGGAGGCGCGTGGAATGCGAGCATCGTAGCCGAATATTTCCGCTTCAGCGACAAGCTATTCACCACCATCGGACTTGGCGCGCAGATCAGCGCCGCGACCGACGCGGGCCGCTTCAACGTGCTGCTGCTGGCCACCATCGTCATGGCAACGGTGGTGGTGAGCATCAACCGCCTGGTGTGGCGTCCGCTCTACCGCCTGGCCGAGACGCGCTACCGTCTCGACGCGTAGACCTCATCAGGCATTACCGGACGGGGTTTCGAGCGAAAGGAACACCACGGCGGCCAGAGCGCACACAATGCCGGCGACCTGCGTCGCGGTCAGCTTCTCTCCGAGAAAAAGCCATGCGCCGCCGATGGTGACGATGGGGTACAAGTTGATAATCGGAATTACGATGGAGGCTTTGCCTCCCTTTTCGAAAGCGGCAAAGCTGGTGAGAGCGCCCAGGCCGTTCAGCAGCCCTCCGAGCGCCGCCAGCGCAAACAGACCCGGACTAACCTGCCAGTCGAGCGGGACAAAAATCGCCACCACTACGGACACGGAGGCCATCGCGATACAGCACCAGAGCATCGACGCCTCAAAAGAGATGTGATTCGTGCTCAGCTTTTGCGTAATTCCGGTAAGCCCGAAGAAGACCAGGGCCACCGCCGACATGATGAACCAGAATTGCATCGTCACAGACTCAAGAGATAGATGGACACGAGCGCGAGCACGAGGCCGAAAACCTGGAGCCGGTTCATGGACTCGCGAAGCAGCAGCACCGCCAGAACCACGGTCACTAGCGGGGCGAGGCCAACCAGCGGCACCACCACCGATGCCTTCCCACCCCGGGCAAGGGCGAGATAGAGGGCGATGTTTCCCGTAGCGCCGAGCGTCCCCGTGAGCAGCGCATAAAATGCGCCGCGCTTCCCGCTTCCGGATCTCCTCCGCAGATTCTTCGAAAACAGCATCCACAGGATCGGAGGAATCAGTCCAAAAGCAAACAGCACCTGGTTCATCCATGGCGAAATGCGATCGACGACGATCTTGGATTCGAGGCCCCAGGCGCCCCAGAGTAGAACCGTGAGCAAGGACAGCGACATCCACGGCGCCGCGAAGTAAGTCCAGAACGAGGCTCGCGCCGCTGGCTCGTTGGCGCTCATCAATATTGAATCTCCAACTCAAGCTTCCCCTCATCGAGGGGGAGCTCGACGGCGCTCCGGGCGCGGTCAATCCTGGTCCACGGCTTTCCGTTCACCATCACGCTCCGGATGCGCCCGGATGGAGTGCGCGCGGCCAGCCATGCGCGCGCCGGCGCGTTACGCACAGGAAGATCGACAACGCCTTTCACAACGCCTTCCCGCGCGCCGGCATGCAGCGAATAACTCACCGGACCGAAGAATGTCTGCAGTGCCGTCACCCGAATTCCCTCCTTTGACGCGAGCCAGCGGCTGGGCGCCCCCGAAGCGAGCCACAATTCGTTGCCATCCTCGAAAACGAGCGCATCGCGGACGCGATTCACAAAGCGGGATTCGTCGGAGATCTTGTAGAAAGGCCCGCTGCCGTGCCGCCATTGATGATACTCCTCGGTGAACAGATTCACGTCCGGATAGAGACAACTCACGAAGTCGTTGTAGAGATTGCGAATCGCCGCCTTCGCTTCGTGACGCCGTAAATATACCTGGATCGGATTGACCAGATTCGCTTGGAAGACCATCCCGCCCTGGCTGAACCAGAGGCGGTCGTCCGTGATGCCGTGGATATTCATTCCCATGCCGCTGCTGAGCGTTTCGTTGTCTTCCCAATCGTCGAGAATCCAGTTGGCGATCGGCTCATCCGGTGAAAATACATTCAACAGAAGAAACACGACCGCTCCGCATAGCGTATCGCGGTCCGCGGCGAGCCGCATCAGGGGCTTCAACCCGGTTTGACCATAGCGCTCGTAGTATGCCTGGCGGATTGGCCCGAAGAGACGAAACCGCCGGTTTGGGACCACCGGAACGTAAGGCTCGTACGTGCCGTCCTGCATACGGGCGACGGGCGCGGTTTCGATAGCGCGCAGAATCGCGGAGCGAAGATCGGCCTTATACGCATCCGCGGCGTCTCGAATCCGCTTCGCTTCCGGATGGCCGATGTCCGCCAGCGCTTCCGCCGCGCGGTCCATGCCGGCCCACGCATAGGCGTTGATCGAAAACCAGTTGGCCCAGTCGGCATTGTCTTCCAGCTGCGAAGCCGGGAGCAGCCCGTATTCGCGGACTTTGTTTCCGAGAATGTCAGATCGTTTGGTCGATTCCCGCTGCTGTTCGATCCATTCAATGCCTCTCCGCATGTGCGGCCAGGCGTGCTCCAGCCATGCGCGGTCGCGCGAATAAAGGTAATGCTGCGCGAGCGTCCATAGCACCGTCCCGTGGTCGAGACCATAGCCGTGCGCCGTGTAATCGTAAGTGGAATCGATGCGCGCCCCATGAAAGATTCCCTTGTCCGGGCCGGTGTGCATACCGGGGAAGTTCTTGCTTCCCTGCAGGCGCATCATCGTTTCGAGATATGCCCCGGCGGTGTCGAATTGACCGAGCGTATCCAGCAGCAGAATCTGATAGGCGGACTCGTTCTCGAAGACGTCGTAGTAATAGCTCGCCGCCGGAACCATGTAGAGCCCGGTTTTCGGGTCTTTGGTGGTGCTGATGTGGATCTGTGGAACGACGGAGCGCGCCAGCAGGTTGAACTTCGGTTCCGGAACCGTGAACCGCGCCGAGGCATTGACAATCCCGCGCCAATAATCGATGACCCGCATTCGCTCGGAGGAAAAGTCAAGGCGATCGAGTTCTTCGATATCGCGGCCTGCGAGATCGGAGACGCAGGGCAGACGGAACACCACGGATGCACTCCCACCCGCCCGGATGGGAAAGCGGATATGAACCAGCCCCCCCTCGACCGCGGCGGTGGACGATTCGGGACGCGCCAGTTGCGCCACAACGTTCCCCCCGCCGCGAACGGTGTTTCCTGCGAGCGCCAAATCGCCAGCCGAATTGACCGCCAGCCAGAAATCGGCGTCCCGCTCTGTGGGGAAAGGATTGGAGGCGGTCATCCGCAGCATGAGAATTGCGGGTGTCTCCTCATCGCGCGCCGGATCTTCCGGCGAGAGCGGCCCGCGGAGGAAGGTGGCGAAGGTCTCTTCAGAATATTGAAGTCCTTCGTGTTCCCAGCGCTGGGTTATCACCGGGAGGTAGCCGTCCAGCTTGCGAACCACCGCTTTCCGGTCGTCCCGATAGTAGGGCGCCGTCCCCGTGCCGACCCTCCACGTGATGCGATCGCCGGACCAGAGCAGCCGCGCGCGCTCGCGCCCTTTGGCTTTAATACCGTTCTTACTCACGAACACATCGCCGCCATATGCCACCGCGAACTTCTGCCAGTTGGAATCCGGCGCCAGTGGCAGGTAAACGCGTTCACCCTCGCGATCCCACGGGTCGAGCGGAGGAATCTCACGCGAAGCCCGCTCGTAGGTTTGCTCCGGCTCCAGCGGAATGCGCTGGCGAACACGCAGCTTTCGTGGGGGCGCGGTCCGCGCGGGCGTTTCCCGATCCGTGATGCGCGCGCGGAACTCCGGGATGACGATGGGACCGTGCCGCAGATCATCGGTCTTGAACGAAAACGTGTGATCGGCCGCGCGGATGGTTACGACCGTGGCATCGTGAGATCCGGGCAGGTCCGGTTTCGCGGCCACAACATCCAGCAGGAGTCCCCGCGCCTGTGGCCGCACGGAATTCAGTCTTCCGTTATATACGGAAACCCTGCCGTCCGAGGCGCCCTTGGGCAGGCTGCCACGATCCAACTCCACCGCCAGATGAATCAGCTTCTCTTTGCTGCCGCTGAAGGCGCGCAGTGACTCAATGCCCTCGACCGCCGACTGGAACACGAGGCGCACTTTCAAAGTTCGCCGGTAATCCACACCCGGGAGGTTCCTGGCGCGCTTGTTTTCGGCTTCGGCGATTGGCTGAAAGCGATAGGCGCAGTCGAGCCCCTTACAGCTCTCAACGACGAGCGCGTTCAGCCATTCCCCCTGCCACGGATCGTCCATCGGGTCTTCGAATGAGGGCATGTGGGGCGGATCGTACGGCCAGTTTTTAAACCAGTATTCGACGCGGACTCCAGTGGGAGCGTGCGCTTTGTAACGAACACGAAGCTCGCGAATGTCCCGCTCCTCGTCCCATTCGAGGCCGGTATTTCGAACGCCCGGCGTCTCACCTGGACCCGATAGACGCCGCGGGTTGGCGCCATCCCAAACGCTGAGCTGAGCGAACGGGGCGATATCGAGCGGCGCGCCCGGCGGCGCATCCGCACCGGTGCCGACGCGGGGAAACAGGAGAAGCACCAAAGCCGCGCAAGCTTTTCGAGACACTTCCATTCGTCTCCTTTTAATGTCCCGCCGCCGTCATCGCTCCATCGACGACCAGCGAGGTTCCCGAAATAAATGAGGCTGAGTCCGACGCAAGAAACAGGGCGGCTTGGGCGATGTCGCGCGGCGTGCCGATGCGCCCCACCGGGTGGCAGGCGATCACCTGGCGCAGCGCTTCTTCGCGATTGGAAAAAGAAGAGAGCCACCGGTCCATCAAGGGTGTGTCGATATAGCCGGGACAGATTGCATTGACGCGGATTCCATCCCGTCCGTGATCGAGGGCCATGGCGCGCGTAAGTCCAAGCAGCCCGGACTTGGTGGCATCATAGGCGGCGCATCCGCTCCAGGAAACGAACGCGTGCACGGAAGAAATATTCACGATGGCGCTACCGGATTTCATGCGCGGAATCGCATACCTGGACATCAGGTACGCGCCGCGAAGATTCACCGCGATCTGCCGGTCCCATTCCTCTACCGCCAGTTCGCTCACCGTTCCATTCAGCTCAATACCCGCGTTGTTGACGAGGACATCGAGCGCGCCAAAGTGGCGGAAGGTTTCTTCCACGGCCCGGGCGGCATCGGAGTTCTTCGACACGTCGCCCTCAATGGCAAGCACGCGGGCCGGGCTTGGAAGCCGGGCGGCTGTAGCGCGGCAACCCTCGCCGTCCACATCGAGAATCGCCACGGAATAACCGGCTTCGGCAAAGCCGAGCGCGATACCGGCGCCAATTCCCGCCGCCCCACCCGTGACCAGCGCGGTCCGTCGTGTTCCCATAGGATCTTAGAGTATCGGAAAGGCTTCCTCCTAGGAGACACTGCGCGGCATGAAGATTACACGGGTTGAAACCATTTACTTACGCCTGCCTCAAGTGAAGGAGCAGTGCGACAGCGGGCAGGACGCGTTGATCGTGCGCATCGAGACCGATGCCGGAATTACGGGAATCGGCGAAGTGGACTCCAACCCGCTGGCGGCCAAAGGCGCTATCGACGGGCCTTTTTCGCATACGACGACGTCGGGCCTCGCCCATCTGATCCTGGGTGAAGATCCGTTTGAGACGGAAAAAATCTGGGACCGGATGTATCGCGCGAACATCTATTCCGGCCGCCGCGGCATCGCCATTCACGCCATGAGCGGTATTGACATAGCGTTATGGGACATCAAGGGCAAAGCGCTAAGAATGCCGGTGTGGAAACTTCTGGGCGGAGGTTTTCGCCCGCGCATACGGTGTTATGCCAGTTCGCTTTTCGGTCCAACGCCGCGCGAAACCGGCGAGCGGGCGAAAGCCTTCGCCGGGCAGGGATTCACCGCCGTCAAGTTTGGCTGGGACCCCATGGGCCAGGACGCGAAGACGGATGTCGCTCTGGTCCGCGAAGCGCGGAAGGGCCTCGGCGACGACGCGGATCTGCTCATCGACGCCGGCCTGGTTTGGGATGCGAAGACCGCGCTGCAGCGAGCGCGCAGCTTCGAGGAATCGAATATCTTCTGGCTCGAAGAACCGCTGCGCCCCGACGACTATGAGGGCTACCGTAAACTCAGCGAAGCCACCAGCGTGCGGATTGCGGCGGGCGAGGAGGAAAGCAACCGGCTTTCGTTTCTCGAGCTCATGGATCGCGGACGAGTCGATGTGGTGCAGGTGGATCTCACCCGCTGCGGCGGCTTCACCGAGGCAATGAAGATTGCAAGCCTGGCCGCCGACCGCGGGCTTCCCGTGGCAAACCACGGATTCACTACTTACATTAACGTGGCCGCGGCGCTGCACTGGCTGAACGCCATCCCCAACGCCCTGATCTGCGAGTTTGTGGCCGAATCGGGAACCACGCTGCGCAATCAGATTACACGGCAGATCATCCGCTCGAAGGATGGATACCTCGAAACGCCCCAGGAACCGGGCCTCGGAATTGACCTCAACGACGAAGCCATCGCGAAATACCGGATATGCTAATTCACTATGAGAACAGCAATTGTTACGGGCGGCGCAAAGGGAATCGGCAAAGCGATCTCCACGCGGCTGGCGCGGGACGGATTCGCGGTCGCAATCGCCGATGCGGATGAAAAAGCGGCGGCGGCAACCGCGGCCGAAATAGGAGAATCCGCTTTTGGCGCCGGCGTCGATGTGAGCGATCCGTCCTCGGTGAAGCGGATGGTTTCTACGGTATTGGAGGAGAACGGATCGATCGATGTTTTGGTGAATAACGCAGGCATCGCCGGCATGTCGGTTCCGGTGTATGAATATCCGGAGGACGAGTGGCGGCGCGTTCTGTCGGTGGACCTGGACGGCGTGTTCTACTGCTGTAAGGCTGTGCTTCCGCACATGCTGGCGAAGAACGCGGGCCGGATCGTCAATATCGCCTCCATTTCCGGGAAAGAAGGCAACCCCAATATGTCCGCCTACGCTTCCGCCAAGGCGGGCGTAATCGGGTTCACCAAGGCGCTGGGAAAAGAAGTGGCGACCAAGGGCATCTACGTCAACTGCATCACCCCCGCCGTGATTGAGACGGAGATTCTGAAACAGGTGACGCCGGAAACCGTGAATTACATGGTTTCGAAGATCCCGATGGGACGGGTGGGTCAGCCGCGCGAAGTCGCCGCGCTGGTATCGTGGCTCGCTTCGGAGGAATGCAGCTTCACCACCGCGGCCGTCTTCGACCTGAGCGGCGGCCGCGCCACCTATTAGACGGTACACTCGGGCCAGGAGACGTGGACGAGTTTCTTCACAAGCGGGTGCGCGTGCAAGTGCCGCGAGATCGTGAAAAGGAAGCGAGAGAACTCCTTGCGGCGAGATCGGCGGAGCAAGCCGGCTCACGTGGTTAAAGCCCGGTGAGCCCCTGCGAACCAGCGTAGCCGGTCATTTCCAGATACCCCGAGCCGCGCCGGGAACCACCCACGTCCACGGCGCCCTCCCAATACACCGGCGTATAGCCGCCCTGCGGCGTTAACTCCTGTTGATCGAGCGGCGTCGTCACATCGAGCCGGAGCGAGAGCGACGGAACGGCGATCTTCCAGGCGAGTGGATAGACGGCTCCGGTTTTTTCACTCTTCCAGGTCCTGCCGGGTTCCAGCGAAAAGTCTCCCTGGTCCAGGTGACGCGCAGCGCCGCGCGCATCGACAAATGTTCCCGCGGAGAACGGATCTATGGCGCCATCCTTCCGGCGCAGGCGAAAGAGCATCAGTTCGGTGTTATCGTCAAATTGCAGGCTGAACCAGTCCCATCCGGCTTGGCCGCGATCCAACTGGTGTGTGAAGAATTCGTGATCCATCCAGGCTGCGCCACGAACGGCGTAGCTCTTTCCTCCCACCTCAATGACCCCGTTCGTATCCAGACGAGTGAACGAAATGTAGTGGGAAGCATGCCCCTTGCCGGGCGCTTTTTGGCTCACGCCGCGCTTGCCGTGAATCACCGGCGGCTTCCGCGATTCGATCCCGAGGTTAAACGAAAAATCCGCGTCGAAGGCCCGCAGGGACTGGACGGTCGAGAAACCGGCCGGAGGAGGGAGCGTCCAACGCGCGCTCCAATTCCCGTTCCAGACCAGCGCATCCCGCAGCGCGGCGCCCGCGAATCCCGGGCCCGGCCGGTTCAACCGCGACGCGTGATAGAAGCGCTGTCCGGTGATGTCGCTCAGAGCGAGATGCGCAACATAGACGTCGTCGAGTTTCCAGGGAGAAAAGTCCGCCGGGTTGCGGACCAACGCCCGCCGGAAGAAAGTCAGCTCAAACCCGAACCGGTGTCCGTCCGCCGCGCGGAGATTGCCCGTGTAGTACCACCACTCGGTCTGGAAGTCAGGGTGATTGAAGTGATCGCGCGGAAATTCGAAGGGATAGCCCGGCAGAGCGAGCCGGTAGGGCGCCGCCGCGCTCAGCAGTCCCGCCAAGAGTAAAAGGCTACTCTTCATGAATCACCTCGATCGGATTCAGCCGCATGGCTATGCGAGCGGGATAGAGGCCGGCGAGGAGGGTCGCGGCAAAGATTAACGCGAGGCCGCCAGAGAGCAAAGCGGCCGGCCAGTGAAATTGAATTGTCCACCCGAAGGATTGGCGGTTGATGACGTAAATCAGAATCAACGAGAGAGCGACGCCCAGGCATAACCCCGCCAGGTTCGCGAACAGCCCCAGCAGGCCGGCCTCGAACAGGATTAAACGCCTCGCCTGCGTTCCGGACGCGCCGAGAAACCGGAGCAGGCCAAGCTCCCGGCGGCGGTCGATCACCAGCGCGAGCAGCGCTCCGGCGATCCCCATCACGGCGACGACAATCGCAACGCCCTCCAGCGCGTAGGTGATGGCGAATGTGCGGTCGAAGATTCGAATCGCATCCTCGCGCAGCGTGCGGTTCGAGAAGACCATCACTTGCCGGCCGGCGCAGGCGCGCTCCACGGCGGCGCGCCCGCGGTCGAGCGAAACGCCCGGCTTCAAATACACAGCGACGTTGGAGGGCGCGGGATCGGGCAGGTAGCGCAGCATGGTCTGCCGGTCGACGACGATGAAGCCCCGCTCGCTCGAATAGTCGTAGTAGATGCCCAGCACCTCAAACCGGGCCGTCCGTCCCGCGAGAGAAAGGCTAAGCGCATCTCCGGCACGCACGTGATGTTTATTGGCGAAGGGCTCGCTCACCACGGCGAAGTCGCCCTGCCGCATGCGGGCATAGATCGCCTTTCGATCCGCTGCGCCTAGAAATTGCACCTTTCCGAAGCGCGATGAGATCGTGGTGTCACCGCCGGCGAACGTCGCGGGCAGGCCCTGGTAGCTGATCGGATACGCGCGAAAGCGATCTACGGCTTCCACTTCCGGGAGCGCGGCAATGCGATCCGGGATAGCGGCGGAAAGCGTCGGATGCCGGTCGGCGGCGGCGGTGAGAGCGGGACGCAAATAAAGGTCGGCCTGGAGCTGGTTCTCCATCCACAGCGCGACTGTCTGCCGGAAGCTTCCCACCATGATCCCCACGGCGATCACCATGGCGATCGCCGTAGCGAGCGCCGCGGTGAGAACGGATGTGCGCCGCAACGACGAGAGCAGACCACGACCGGCAAGCATGGCCTCGGGTCCGGCGATGCGGGCCATCCAGCGCCCGGAACGCGCGGTGAGGAGCGTCACCATCGCCGGAATCGCCAGCGCCATCGCACCGATCAGCAACAGCGCGCCAAGGTATCCGAAGAAAGGCTTACCGGCGACGGGCGGCATCAGACACGCCAGGTATGCGGCAACCCCTAAGGCGCCCGCCCACAGAAGATTACGCAGCCAATGCACCCGCGCTTGATAATCCACGCGGCCGCGCGCCATCGCTTCGACGGGCGCCACGTGAGCCGCTTCCCAAGCCGGCAACCACGCCGCGGCGATCGAGATTGCGATCCCGACCGCCAGCCCGAAGACCAGCACGTTCGCGCTCAGCATCACCGGCGCGGGTGTACTGCTCACATAGAGCGACTGCACCGTGGCGCCGACCAGGCGGACCGCACCCTGCGCCATCAGCCGTCCGAGAGCAGTGCCCAGGAGACTCCCGCAGAGTCCGAAAACGGCGGCCTCCCCAAGGAACGCGCCCAATACCGCGGCACGGCCGGCGCCCACCGCCCGCACGATGCCGATTTCGGCCCGGCGGCGAACCACCGAAACGGAAATGGTGTTGTAGATCAGGAACGCGCCCACCACCAGCGCGATATAGCTCAACACTCGCAGATTCCATCGGAAGGCTTCCAGCATGCGGCGGTTCTCCCGCGTGCGCGCGCCTTGTGGCTCGAGTGTCAGTCCGGAAGGAATGGCGCGGCGCAGAAACGCTTCCCAGGCATTGAGGCTGCGGGTTCGCGGCACGCGGACAAGGATGCGATCCAGGAGGCCGTGCCGGCCGAGCAACCGGTCCGCGGTGGATAGATCGACAACGGCCGCCTCTCCCCGCTGTTCCGAGAGCACTCCCGCAACAGTGAAGCCGACCACCCGGTCGTCCACGAGAAGAGAGATCCGTTCGCCCTTGCGGCGATGAAAGGCTCGCCCCAGCCAAATGGCATCGCCATCCTCCAGGGACGTGAGGCCGAGGCTGCCGGACGGCGAAGATCCCGGAGCGCTGGCCACCATGTCCACTCCCAGGAACGGGACAACACGGCCCGACTCCGGCACTTCCGCGAAACTCTCCATGCGCGGCCGGACTTCCAGGGGCTCCGGGAGACGCAGCAGCGAGGCGGCAACCTCGCCGGGCACTCCACCGGGAGCGCTGATTTCAAAATCCGCATCGCCAGTCAGGCTTTCTACCGAGGACCGGAAGGACCCGGCAGCGGCGTCACCGGCCATTTCGATGGCGAGCACCACCGCGACGCCGAGTGCGATGGCGAGCGTGGTGAGCGCCGCGCGGACCGGGTCGCGCAGCAGGGGCCGCAGAATCAGCCGGAAAAACAGCCTCCCCATTACGGCTCGGTCCGCCCGTCGCGCATGCGCACTATTTTGCCCGCGGCTGCCGCGGCCTCCGCGCTGTGGGTGGCCATGAGTACCGAGGTGTCTCCGCACTCGACGATGCGCTGAAGCAGACGGAGAATCGAAGTGCTTGTGGCGGTATCGAGGTTGCCGGTCGGTTCATCCGCCAGCAGCAGGCGCGGGTTGTGGACCAGGGCTCGCGCAATGGCTACACGCTGCATCTCGCCGCCGGACATCTGGTGCGGCAGGCGGGCGTGCAGGGCGTCCATCTCCACCCAGCGCAAACGGTCCATGGCGATGCGTCGCGCGCCGGATACGCCGGCCAGCAGCAGAGGCAGCTCGACATTTTCAACGGCGCTCAGGGACGCAAGAAGCTGAAAGGATTGAAAAACGAAGCCGATTTTCTTCCGGCGCAGGCGAGTGAGCGCTCCATCGCCGGCCAGACGCGTCGACTCGCCGTCGATGCGCACATCCCCGGCCGTAGGGAAATCCATCGCGCCCGCCAGGTTCAATAAAGTCGATTTTCCGCAGCCGCTCCGGCCGACGATCGCGACAAACTCGCCGGGCTCAACGCGCAAAGAGACGTCGCGAAGGGCCTGGACGCGAACGCTATCGGTCAGATATTCCTTACTTACGGCGTCAAGTTCGAGCACAGCCACTCTCTTTCCAGGATAGGGGGTCAGGACGGGCAACCCCGGGCCGCGCGGACGGCAAAGACAATGCCGGTCCTGACTCTAAGGGTTTTCTTTTACAAAGAATCCCGTATTTTTGGCCAATTAGCCCATTTTAATGTGGGCTTAACGGTCCGTTCATCGAAAGTCGACGAAAATGAAATTGCACGCAAAGAAGGCGTGTGACGGTTAAGGAGATCTAACTCATGCGGAAACTAACATCTCTGATGCTGGGGTTGTCCCTGGCTTGTGGCGTTGCGTCGGTTTTTGCGCAAGACGCACCGAAGGACGACAGCGCCAAAACCGAAAAGACGAAAAAGAAAAAGCACAAGAAATCGAAGAAGGACGATACGAAAAAGGACGACACCGCCGCGCCGCAGCAATAGCAGCGTCTCCGCGATGGAGCAAGAGGGCGTGGGAAAAACACTTCTCGCGCCCTTTTTCTTTCAGAGATGCATCGCGTTTTTGAGTTTCTTGGCCAGGGATCGCGCGATTTCGCTGGTGCTGTTTTTCCTTAAGCCGGCGAACCAGATATCGCGGTCCCCGGTGGATCCCGACCACAGCACTGTCCGCCGCCCGTCATCCATAAGGTTTAACGTGGTGGTGTGGACGTCTTCCGGATTGATCCTGGTTTCAACCAGAACTCCGTCCGCATCCTTTTCCTGGAACACGACATGAACGGTTTTGGGAAACAACTTCGCAATTTCGTCGCGCAGCGCCCCATCGAGATTCCCAGGCATCTTATCGACGTAAATCTTTCTTACATCGGAGAGCCGGGTTACCGTTTGCGGCACAACGGGGAACGCGGAAAATAGGAGCGTCAGTACGGCGCACAGGGCCGGACGGACGTTGAATTGAGCCTGCGTCATATACTTCGTCCTGTCATTGTAGCGATCCTGCGTTCCGCAAGTTATTTCCTTCGCAAAGAAGCCGCTCGCCGTATCAATCCGGCGCACTCCTCGACGCGCAGGAGATAGGCCGTCCCCACATAGACCCCTCCATAGGGCAGCAGAAGGGCGGCGGCCCCCAGGATAGGCCCAGCGCCGTGCAAAAGAAACACTTTCAGCGCCCACGCCGTGGCGGCTGCCGCAGCGGCAGCCCCCCATAGTTTTGCCTGGAGACGGCCCGGCAGCCCCGTGCGGCCTATTCTTCGGTTGAGGCTCGATCGCAAGAGCGCGAATTCGATCCAGCCGGCGACGCCGGCGGAGGCGGTGAGTCCCGCCGCCCCCCAACGCCCATCCAGTCCGAGCAATCGGGGAAGCGGAATGGAACAAAGATAGCCCAGTCCAATGGTCAGAGAAACCCGCACAATAGCGAATCGGAGCGGAGTTCGCGTATCTCGCAAGGCGTAATAGGTTGAGGAATAGAGCCTGCCCAACGTCGATGCAAGCAATCCTACCGATGAACCCGCCAGGATTCCCCAGACGTAGGTTGAATCGGCGTGCTTGAACCGTCCGGTTTGAAAAAGAGCCGCTGTGATCGCATCTCCCAGCGCCAAAAAAGCCACGGACGACGGAACGATGAAGAACGCGATTTGCCGGAGCCCCGCGTTCAACCGCTGGCGCAGATATCCGGAGATCTCCGCGGTGTCGCCGAGCGCGCTGGACATGGCGGGCAACTCGGCGGCGGACACCGACATTCCAAACAGGCTAACCGGCAAAGTATAAATGGTCTGCGCGTTGGTCAGCGCCGCCACCGCGCCGGTACCCAGCAGACTGGCAAGCACCTGGTCTACATAAGCGCTGATTTGCACGACCCCTCGACTGAAGAATACCGGGACAAAATTCCGCACCGTCTCGCGCACATGTGCGGACCGCACATCCAGCCGGGGTTTCAGACGCCCGGCAAAGCGCACCACCGCTGGAATCTGGACTCCGAACTGCAAAGCGCTTCCCGCCACCGAACCCCACGCAAGCGCAATCGCGAGCGAAGGCGCCTGCCCGCGCCCGCCGAAGCCGATCAGCGTTGCGATCATCGCCGCGTTCCATATCACCGGCGCGGCGTAGGAGAGGAAGAATTTGTGATGGCTGTTCAGGATTCCCAGGCACCAGGCGGAAAGAACCAGCAGCCCCGCTCCGGGGAAGAGAATTTCCACCAGGCGAATGGTCAGCTCCCGCTTCGAGCCATGAAATCCCGGAGCGATGGCGTCGATCAAGTAGGGAGTTGCCAGCACTCCCAGCAACACAAGAACAGACGCGGTGAGGGCCAGGATTGCGAATACGGCGCCCGCCGTATGGGTGGCCTCTTCCTCGTCGCCTTCGGCCAGCAGTTTTGCATACACCGGGATAAACGAAGCCGACAACACGCCTTCGCCAAAAAGATTTTGCAGGAAGTTGGGAACTTTGAAGGCGGCGTTAAAGGCGTCGGCTTCGTCGGACTGCCCGAAATAATGATTGAAAATGCGCTGGCGCACCAAGCCGATTAAACGGCTCAGTAGAATGCCCGCCGCAACCAGGAACGCGTGCCGCCCGTCGTGTTGGCGCTTCCGCGCTCCCTTCGACATTGTCAGTCACGTCAATTGTCGCGTGGCGGAGTTGCCGAAGACAACTTCTCGAAGTCAGAAATACAGCTTCAGGCCCGCTTGGATGATTCGCGCCGCGGCGGCGGAGCGAATGGAGCCGAAATGCAGCGTATCGCTTACGTCCGTGCTGGGATTCCCCAGATTCACATGGTTGAACGCATTGAACATCTCGATGCGAAACTGTAGCCGCCGTTGTTCGCTGAAGTTCAAATTCTTAAAAAAGGAAAGATCGAAATTCACGGAACCGGGGCCAACGATGACACCCTCGCCAGCCGTTCCAAATCTCGTGTATGGCGGGTTCGCGAAAGCGGCCGTATTAAACCACCGGAATGGAGTCCGGTCGCCGCGAGCAAGGTTTGCGGGCGATCCGGTAGCGTCGGCCTCATTGCCTGCGCGGCTTCCCACTCCATTGTCCACATCGCTGCTCGTGCTCAGATAAAAGCCGGAGTTGATGGTGGTGATTCCGTTGAATTGCCAGCCTCCAGCCAAATAGCCGAGCAAACCATGAGATGCCGCGAGAAAGGGCTTTCCGGGTCCGAACGGGAGTTCGTAGATGTAGCTGAATACCGCATGCTGCGCATTGTTGACCGGGCCATAATTGCGCCGGACATTGTTCTCGTAGAACATCGTGTAGTTGTCGTAGCTGCGCACACCGAGATCTTTTGCCCAACTGTAGGCGGCAATCAGGGCAAATCCGTTACTAAAGCGGCGCTCCACATGGATATCGAGAGCATTGTAGTTGGAAAAGCTCGAGGACGCATTGGCGCTCACAAACCCCAGGGTGGGATACGGCACCCGCTCGGCGATCGTCAGGGGATTGTTCGGGTCGAAAGGAGAAGCCTGATTCGCATCGTAGCGATTCGGCAGGTTAACGCCATTGGTGCCCACATAGCCGACCTGCAGCAGAATGCTGTACGGCAGTTCCCGCTGGATGTTGAAGTTGTATTCGTAGTAGGTCGGCATCGCCTTGTCTCTCAGATAGTTAATCGTGACATTCGTCAGGTCCGCACCGGCCAGGTCCGTCACCGGGACCGGGAACAAGGTTGTGGTGGTGAAGCTGGGGTTTGGCGTGTCGTTGTACAGAAAGCTTTCATCGACGTAGGGCGGCTGAAAGTGTTGAAGTCCGGATTCGTACTGGCGGAAGTTGCCGTGCATGATGGCGAATCCGCCACGCAACACCGTCTTCTTGAGCCACCCGGGACTGTAGGCGAAACCGACCCTGGGCTCCACGTTTCCCTTCGGGGTTGGCAGGATGCGCTCCGGCATGGTCTTCCCGGCGAAGAGCATGCTCATGGTCTTGAAGTCCCAGTTGTCAAACTCGTTATTTACTTCGCGCGGGAACTGAACCAGTTCATAGCGGATACCGGCGTTGAGCGTCAGGCGCGGAGTCAGCTTGATGTCGTCCTGAGCGAAGAACGAAAATTCGCCCCACCGTAAGCCGTAGTTGTAGTTGCCCGCTCCACGCTGAGCGATGTGCGCATAGCTCGGCAGGCCGAGCAAATAATCCGCCATCGGGTTGCCTGTATACTGCCCGTTGAAGTTGAGCGTCCCGTTCTGCACGGCCCATCCGAGGTCGTCGGCTTGAAGCCAGCGCAGATCCACGCCAAATTTCATGAGTTGGCGTCCACGAGTGACGCTGACCTGGTCATTGATCTGCGTGTTGATATCCGTGGCGCCGGTGGGCTGCCATTCGCTCGCGCCCGCATATTGGAAACCGCTGATGCCCATTCCCGGCGCGGCGAAGGCCCAGGACTCCGGGTTCACATTTTGGAGGCCAAAATCCGTGCCGGCGAGGTTTGTGGCCGCTGTTTGCTCCTGCCCCGAATAAATCTCGTTGTGGAAATAGCCGAAGTGAAGATTGTTCAACAGCGTGGGACTGAAGATCCGGGTGTATTCCGCGCCCACGGTTGGCTTTGCTTTGCGCGTCGAGAGAGAACCCGAGAACGGATTCGGCGCCGGGCTGAAGTCGGAATAATCGGACATCGAGACGAACCCGTCCAGCCGGTTGTTGTCGTTCAGAACGTAGTCGATACGCGCCGTGCCTTGGTCATCCCGCGTCTGTTCGCCGGTGAAGGCGGTCAGGTTATACCCGGCGAGCGACGGCCCGGAGGGCGGCGTGAAGTAATCCGCGCCGGCGAGCGCAAATTGTGAGATACGGTCCCGGGGGACGATATTTCCCGGAAAAGGAGCGTGGGTGGCCGGATCCACGGCAACCGCGCCCATGGTGGAGAGGTCGCCGCCCAGTTGCGCCGCGGTTGGCTCCAGCACATTGGAGATATTACTGATCCGGACCCGTTGCCCCTCATAGTTCCCGAAAAAGAAGAGCCTGTTGCGGAGAATGGGGCCGCCGACGCTGGCGCCGAATTGATTCTGCCGCAGCGGCTGGGAATTATTCGTGAAGTTGTAGGCGTAGCGGGCATCCAGAGCATTGTTCCGCAGGAACTCGAAGGCCGTGCCGTGAAATTCGTTGGTGCCGCTCTTGACGGTCGCGTTCACGATGGACGCTCCGCGTCCGTACTCGGCCGAGAACGAATTTTGAAGAATCTTGAACTCGCCGATGGCGTCTACGGACAGGCCCAGACCGTAGGTGCTGTTGCGGGTGATGCGAGTTTCGACGCCGCCGATGAGAAAGCTGTCGCTGTTCATTCGAACGCCCTGGCTGGAGAATTCCGGACCGGCGGATTCCCCGCCCTTACCTCCGGTCAGATAGACGCCGTTGGTGAGGGCGGCGAGTTGAAGATATTCGCGGCCGTTGAGCGGCAGATCCACAATTTGCCGGTTCTCGACAACTTGCCCGACATCCGACGTATCGGTCGAAAGAGTGGCGAGCGTTGCCGCCACTTCCACACGCTCAGTGGCCTGCCCCACTTCCATCCTCAAATCGAAACGGGCGGTCTGGTTCACTTCGAGCTGGACGCCTTTGATATCGACGGGGCGGAACCCCTGCATCTCGGCATGAATACTGTAGGCTCCGGGAAACAGCGTCGTGAAGGAATAAGCGCCTACGCTGTTGGTGGACTGGGTTACGCGGACACCGGTGGCCTCGTTGGTGACGGCGACAAGAATTCCCGGCATCACAGCACCGCTTGCGTCTCTTGTGACTCCTACGATGCTGCCGTAGGTGGTTTGCGCCTCGGACCGCGGTATGGCGCTGATCACGAATATGAGCCCAATACCGCTAATTAACACTCGCCCCGGCGTGCGTATTTGCATCCCTTCCCCTTTCAAAAGCGGCCTTTTAACTCGCCGTTATTGAAGGCGCACGCGCCGCGCCCGGCCGGTTTTCCTGATGCTCGCGCATTGCGCCAATAAACAAATGTGCTTCTTTCCCAACGAAAAAAGCAGTGGGGTCAGTATATTTAACGGCATTACCCGTGTCAACGATTCAGGCTGGCTTAATCGCTAAATATCGCGAAAATACCAGGCAATATATCCGAGTCGGGTCCGCCCTCCCCAGGCGTTTCCTGACCGAAGTCAGGAGGACTGCCTGCGCGGCCGGACACGTTTGACACGAAAGGCCCGGCTGTGAAAAGCTGAATCGCAAAAATGAAGACGCCAATTTTCGCCGTGCTCTCCTGCGCCTTGGCTGTCATTCCGGCCTCCGCCCAAACCTATCAGCAGCGAGTGCAGACCGCTCTGAAGAACGTGGACGCCGGGGCCGCGCAAGGCCCGTATCAGCCCAATTGGAAGTCGCTCGAAACCTACCACGTCCCCCGGTGGTATCAGGACGCCAAATTCGGAATCTTCATCCATTGGGGCGTTTACTCGGTCCCCGCATTTGGGAGCGAATGGTACCCCCGCGACATGTATTTGCAGGGCGATAAAGTGTTTAAACATCACGTCGCCACCTACGGCCCGCAATCGAAGTTCGGCTACAAGGATTTCATCCCCATGTTCAAGGCGGAGAACTTCAACGCCGATCGCTGGGCGGAGTTATTCCGGAAGTCAGGTGCAAAATACGTGGTTCCCGTTGCCGAGCATCACGACGGCTTCCCTATGTACGACTGCACTTTCACCGACTGGAGCGCCGCGAAAATGGGGCCCAAACGCGACATCGTCGGGGAGCTTGCCACGGCGATTCGCAAGCAGGGACTCCATTTCGGTGCTTCTTCCCACCGTGCCGAACATTGGTGGTTCTACGAAGGCGGCATGCAGTTCGATTCCGACGTTCGCGATAAACGCTATTTTGGTTTTTACGGTCCCGCCCACCCGCGGCGGCTGAAGGGCGAGAACCACGACACCCAGCCCGACGAGGCTTACCTGAACGACTGGCTCGCGCGGACATCGGAAATCGTCGACAAATACCACCCCGACCTGATGTGGTTCGATTGGTGGATTGAACAACCCGTGTTCCAGCCCTATTTGCAGAAATTCGCCGCCTTCTACTATGACCGCGGCCTGAAATGGAGTCCGGAAGGCGTGGCTATTAATTATAAAAACAAGACATTTCCCGGCGGCTCGGCGGTTCTGGATATCGAGCGCGGAAAACTCGACGCGAGCAGCAAGTTGTTCTGGCAGACCGACACTTCGGTCAGCACCGAAAGCTGGGGGTACATCAAGAACGATCATTTCCGCACTCCCGCCTCATTAATTGACGATCTGATCGATATCACCAGCAAGAATGGAGCCCTTCTGTTGAACGTGGGCCCCAAACCCGACGGGACCTTCCCGCCGGAAGTGACTGGTATTCTCCTCGAAATCGGCAAGTGGCTCGCCGTGAACGGAGAGGCGATTTATGGCACCCGCCCCTGGACCGTCTTTGGTGAGGGCCCCACCCGCGTGGTGGGGGGATCTTTCAAAGACACCGCGAGCAAACCCTTCACCGGACAGGACATCCGCTTCACCACGCGCGCCAGCGGCGGCCGGAATGTTCTGTATGCGATAACCCTCGCGTCTCCGGAGGGGGGCAAGGTGGACATCCATTCGATCCCGGCGTCTTACAAGGTCCGTTCCGTTCAGCTTCTCGGGTCGCGCGCCCATCTGAAGTGGTCCCAAGGTTCCGGCGGACTCGCAATTCAGATTCCGGATGCAAAGCCTTGTCTCTACGCTTGCGCCTTCAAGATTCTGCAATAATCGGCGTCTCTGGCACCGGCCGGCGATTCCGGAGTTTGCGAGTCCGCTAAACTGGCGTATTGGCTGCGTCATCGTCCAAGAACGCGATCGGGAGCCCTCCCTCGGAGACGCTGGCGAAAACCGTCTCACACCTGGCGGAATCGCCCGGCTTGCGAGAAGGTTTGCTTGCCCTAAGCCGGGAAAGACAGTGGATTAACGAACAGCATCTCCAGGTGTGCCGTGTCCCGGCGGCGACTTTCTTCGAGAAGAGGCGCGCGGAATGGATGCAGGCGCAGTTCCTGGCTCTCGGTTGGGAATCGCAAATCGACCGGAGCGGAAATGTGATTGCGTATCAACCCTCCGCGTCCGCCGGACCGTTCGTCGCGCTCACGGCCCATCTGGATACGGTCCTCGCCCCGCGAACGCCGGAAGAAATTACGATCGGGCACGACGGGCGTTTTACGGGTCCGGGCATTTCCGACAATGGCTCCGGTTTGGCCGCGCTGCTTGCGATCGCTAAAGTGTATTCGCTCTGCCCCGCGCTCGAGGGCAATCCTCTGTCGTTGCTGCTCGCGGCCAATGTCGGAGAAGAGGGCGAGGGAAATCTTTCCGGGATGCGCTATCTCTGCCGGCAATCGCCCCTGGGCGCCCGCATTCGTGCTTTTGTGGTGCTGGACGGTCCGTCGACGGAGCACATCACCTACCAGGCGCTCGCCAGCCGGCGGTATGAGATCAGCTTTTCCGGCCCGGGCGGGCATAGTTGGAGCGACTACGGGGTCGGTAACCCCGTGCACGCGCTGGCGCGAGCTATTTCAAGGTTTGCCGATGCCCACGCCGCGCTGCCCTCCGCGCCACGTTCCTCTTTTAACTTCGGAATCATCGAGGGCGGCCTCAGTGTCAATTCCATCCCGTCTTCGGCCCGAGCGAAGCTCGACATTCGCTCTGAAAACCCGGCGCGCCTGGAGGAATCGGCGGAGGTTCTCTCGGCCTGTGTCGAACGCGCTTTGGAAGTCGAGCGCGAGCGGGCCTCGTCCGGCCGAATTGGGGCCCGAGTGAAAGAAATTGGCTCCCGGCCGGGTGGGAAATTGCCCGAAGACTCAGCCCTGCTCGGGTGCCTTCGGACCGTCGATGCATTCCTCAACATTCACTCTCGCCTCGACTGCGCATCCACGGACGCCAATTTACCCCTTTCGCTCGGTATTCCCGCGGTATCCATTGGAGCCGGAGGGAGCGGCGGCGGCGCGCACACTCTCAGCGAGTGGTTTCATCCCGATGGGAGGGACCGGGGACTGAAGAGAATCCTGCTCACGCTGGCGCTACTCCTCAAGACCAGCCCAGCGCCATCCAGCACGGGCCAATGAGAAAAAAACCCGCCCAACTGCAGGCGGATGTTGCGCTGGTTGCCATCACCTTCATTTGGGGTTCGACGTTTGTCGTCGTAAAGAACGCGCTCGAAGACATCTCGACCCTGCTTTTTCTGGCGCTTCGATTCAGCCTGGCCGCCGTTGCGCTCGCCTGCATTCTCGGCCCCCGGGTCCGCGCCGCCGGCCGCCTCGCATACAGCATCCGGGGCGGCGTTATCGTGGGATTTTTCCTCTGGTCCGGCTATGTTCTGCAGACCATCGGGCTTCGTTACACGTCGCCGTCCAAAGCCGGATTTCTGACCGGCCTGGCGATTCCCATGGTTCCTTTGCTGGCGGCGCTCGTTTACCGGAAGGCTCCGCACTGGATTGAGCTGGCCGGGGTGGGTGTGGCGGCGGTGGGGATGGGGCTGATGACGCTCCGCGCCGATGTTTTCGAAATCGGCCGCGGCGACCTCCTGATCGTCTGCTCGGCGGTCGCTTGGGCGGTCCATATCGTATCGCTGGGCCATATCGCGGAAAGAGGAAACGTCGCCGCCATCGCCCTGACGCAGATTGCCGTTTCCGCGCTCCTCAGCCTTTTCGCCTGCTCCTGGCTGGAGCCGGCCCGCGTCTCCTGGACGCCCGCCGTTTGGTTCGCGCTGGTGGTCACAAGCCTGTTCGCGACGGCGCTCGCCTTCTCCGTCCAGACCTGGGCGCAGAAACATACCACCCCAACCCGCACGGCCCTGATTTTCTCGCTCGAAGGCGTGTTCGCCTGGCTTACCTCGTTCTTCCTCACGGGCGAACTGCTGCCGCCGCGAGCCGTTTTCGGGGCGGGGCTCATTCTTTCCGGCATTTTACTCGTGGAGCTCAAGCCTTTCAGCGGAAAGAAAGCTCCAGAGAATTGAATCGAATCTTTCCCCAAAGCGTCGATATAATGGGAACCAATGGGTCGCGCCGTCTTAAAAAAGGAAAACTAGTCCATGCGCCTGTTTCACCGGATGCGGCAGCAAAAGCTGCTATCCGCCACGCTGCTGCTTCTCACGCTCACCGTCGGCATTCTCATTGGAACGGTCCTGAATACCGGCGTGCATGCCGCGCGCGATGGTCAATCGGCAGCCCCGGACGCCGCGCCCCTGGTTATCCCCGCTGCTGCTCAAATCGGCAGCGAATTCACTCAACTGGCGAAGCGATTGGGGCCCTCGGTGGTGAATATCACTGCCGACTATACGCCGAAAGCCACTCCCCGGCGCCGTCTGCAGCCGCCGTCCGATGAAGACGATCCGAATGGGGGGGACGACAGCTCAGACCTCCTCCGCCGGTTCTTCCATGGCGGCCCGGGTTCGAGTGAAGTCTCTCCGCGCATGTTCCGCAGGGAACAATCGGGAAGCGGCTTTATCGTCGACCGCAACGGCTATATTCTGACAAACAATCACGTTGTCGACAAAGTGGATAAGATCACGGTCAAGCTGCACGGCGATGACACCGAATACCGCGCGCGGTTGATTGGCTACGATCGCGAGACCGACCTCGCCGTGATCAAGATCGACCCGCGCACCCCGCTCGCCCCGGTCGCTATCGGAAATTCGGATGGTCTTCAGGTGGGAGACTGGGCGGTTGCGATCGGATCTCCCTTCGGGCTCGAAGCCTCGGTGACCGCCGGGATCGTGAGCGCCACGGGACGGGATATCGGAACGCAACAGTTCCAACGCTTCATTCAGACCGACGCCGCCATTAATCCCGGCAACAGCGGCGGCCCGCTGGCCAACATTCACGGCGAAGTGATCGGCGTCAATACCATGATCGCCACCCAGAGCGGCGGATATCAAGGCATCGGTTTTGCGCTGCCGATCAACATGGCGGTACGGGTGTATAACGACATCATCCGGAACGGACGCGTGGTTCGCGGCTCCATCGGAATCGGCTGGCTGAAGGCGAACGAAAAGCCCGAGTTATTCAAGGCGCTCGGCACCGACCATGGGGTTCTGGTCAGCCAGGTGACCAAGGGCGGCCCCGCCGAGAAAGCGGGGGTCAAGCCGGAGGATATCATTGTCGCCTACAACGGCAAGTCGATTAAGGATGGGGACGACCTGCTCGGCCGCGTGGCCAACAGCCCCGTGGGATCTTCCTCCACGGTCACCGTAGACCGCGGCGGCAAGCGGATCGACTTCAAAGTCGGCATCGTGGACCGGGCCGAAATGCTCAAACTCGGCAACGATGCACGGGCGGCAGGAGACGAACCGCCGGAGGTAGCGCCTTCGAAATCTTCGGAGTCAACACCTACCCGCTTCGGGATGAAAATCCGCGTGATGAACGAGAGCGACCGCGCCACGGCGGAGTTGAAGGAGAAGAAAGGTGTCGTGGTTACCACGGTAGACACCAATTCCTTCGCCGACGACCTGGGGCTGATGGAGAACGACGTGATCGTCGGCATCAATCGCGATGCGGTCACTTCGCCCGAGGACGTGCAGCGAATTCAGGCATCGCTGAAGCCCGGCCAGGCGATCGCCGTTCACGTGTACAGGAATCTGGCACTGGGAGGGCAGGCGCCGCCCCAGTGGCAGTCGTTCTTTCTCTCCGGAACGGTCCCCGGCAAGTGAAGGGGCCGCCCAGGGCCACTTACCGGTTGGTAGACTATTCGTAGTGCTTGAAAAGACGATGCTGAGGTGTGCCGCCGTCTTGGCGGCCCTGTTTTTCCTTGCGGTTCCGGATCTCCTCGGGGCGGCTCAAAGGAAAAAGCCCGCCTACCGTCCGGTAAAAACCGCGGCCCACAAGGTCTCATCGCGGGCGACGCCGCACAAGAGCTCAAAGGCAGTGAGATCAAGCCGCACAACCCATTCGCGGCGCTCGACTCACGGGCGCACGGCTGTCCGGGCGCGGTCTCACAGTTACGGGCCACTGTCACCCACGCCGGAACGGTACCGCGAAATTCAGCAGGCGCTTGCGGACAAGGGCTTCTTCAAGGGAGCGATTGACGGCAATTGGGGAGCGGACTCCGTGCAGGCCCTGAAGGACTTCCAGCAATCGGCGAATCTGGATGTCGATGGGAAGCTTGGCGCACTTTCGCTGATTGAACTCGGACTCGGCCCCAAGCGATCGTACGCGTCCAAGGCCGAAGTTCCTCAACCCGACGCTCCTCGCGCTCAATGACCATTGGCGTACCCAGGGAAGTGAAAGATCACGAAACCCGGGTAGGAATGATCCCCGGCGCCGTTACCGCCCTTTCGGAGGCCGGACATCAGGTGCTGGTGGAGACCGGCGCGGGCGCGGGCAGTTCCATCCCGGACGAAGAATATTCCCGGGCCGGGGCGACCATACTTCCCGACGCCGCGGGCGTGTGGCGCGCGGACCTGGTAGTGAAGGTAAAGGAACCGCAGCCTTCCGAATACGAATGCCTCCGGCCCGGCCTGCTTCTCTTCACCTACCTCCACCTTGCCCCGTTGCCCGGTCTCACCGCTGAATTGCTGAGAGCGCGTGTGAACTCGGTGGCTTACGAGACCATCCGCGAGGCGGACGGCTCCCTTCCGCTACTTACCCCGATGAGCGAAGTCGCCGGCCGCATGTCGGTTCAGGTGGGGGCCCAGTATCTCGAAGCGCCAAACGGAGGCCGGGGGATTCTGCTTGGCGGTATTCCGGGAGTCAACCCGGCCAACGTGGTGATTCTGGGGGGCGGGGTGGTGGGTCACAATGCGGCAAGAATGGCCGTCGGGGCCGGCGCCCACGTAACCATCATCGATCGAAACATGAATCGCCTGCGGGAGTTGGACGACGTTTATTCGAGCCAGGTAGTGACGCTCGCCTCGAACACCTGGACAATCCGCGAATCGCTGCGGCACGCCGACCTGGTCATCGGCGCGGTTCTGATCCCCGGCGCCTCCGCCCCGCGGGTGGTCCGGCATGACATGCTGGCGTCCATGCGAAAAGGTTCGGTTATGGTGGACGTCTCCATCGATCAAGGCGGCTGCTTTGAGACGTCCCACGCCACCACGCACACCGACCCGGTGTATTCCGTGGACGGAGTGCTGCACTATTGCGTCTCAAATATGCCCGCCGCCGTGCCGCACACCTCCACATTCGGCCTCACCAACGCGACTGCGCCGTACCTGATGATGCTGGCCAATCATGGCCTGGAGGAAGCCTGCCGGCTCAGTGAGGCCATCCGGCAGGGCGTGAACACTTATCAGGGACACATCACTTACCCTGCCGTGGCAGAGAGCCAGGGCCGGCCGTGGAAACCGCTTGTCGAAGTGATGTAGCGCCGAACCTTTTGTTTCTTCAGGCTATCTTTGCCCTGCATGGAGGTTGCGTCCGGCCACCAGCGCTGCGATTTTCCGGTCGGCGATCGAGCGTTTCAGCATCCAGAAGCCGCAATCCGGGTTTACCCAGCGCACACGGCCGGCGCCGATGATGCGTTCGGCATTCTCGATGCGGCGCGCAATCTCGTCCGCTGTCTCGACGTGATTGATTTTGATATCCACGACGCCGATTCCCAAACCTAATTCCGGACGGACTTCACTCAGTCGAGCGAGATCGCCGTCTTCGCGGTGAGCACATTCGAGCAGCACGTGATCGGCCTCCAGTGCGTTGAGAAACTCGACCAGGTTTTTCCATGCGCCTTTCTGTATTGTCTGGCCGCCGTAGTTTCCGAAACAGAGGTGTACCCCTCTGCGCGGTCCCGTGTACGCTCGCAACACCGTATTGATCGCATTGGCCGCCAGTCTCCAATGCTCCGGGCTTCCAGGCAGGTTCGCCTCATCGACTTGGAGACAATCACAGGGAAGCCCGGCAACTTGCGCGGCCAGGACCTCCGCGATCGCCATCGTCACCGCCTCGATTTCGCCGTAGTGGCAGTCCAGCAGTGTCCGCGCGAGCATGTACGGGCTGGTGACAGTGAACTTGAAGGGTCCGCCCGCGACGGAGGCCGTCAGACGGCAATCTGCGAGAAGGTTCAGCGAACCTTCGCTCAACCGCTCCGTGACCACGCCGGCGGCTCGCGCTCGAAACGACATGGCACTGATCCGCGCGAAAGACTCCGACTCGCTCCGCGAAAGCCGCGAACGAATGCCGCCCATCGCGTGCACGAAATAGTCGATCATGCCATTCGTGTCGGGGATATTGACGTCGAACCGGTAAAGTTCACCGTCGGTAGGCAGGTCGACGCCCGCCTGCCTCTGTATATCGAACACCACGCGGGTAGCGTCCAGACGGGCCTGCTCCGAAGGGAGCGCCGGGAGCCAGTCCGGGACAGGATAGGAGCCGATGGTGGTAGTCAGAATCTCTGAAGTGCTCATGTTGCGCTATTCCGCCGCGGGAATCTCCTTGGTGAGATCGGCGAGCATTCGGCCGCGTTCAGCCTCCTTCACTGTGATCCGGGCGGCGACGGCGCCCTTGGTGTTGAGGGAGCCCTTCAGGACGTGTTCTTCCTTGCTGTTCAAAACGAATGCGACCGGCTGAATCACCGGCGCGCCCGCGACCTCCACTCGCACCAGCAGCGGTACGGTGGGCCGTTCCGTTTCATTTTTCACACTCAGGGTAAGCGCGATTTCGCCGTCCTTCCCGCGCTGCGCCTTCAGCTCCGTTGCGATTTTCGGCGTGATGGAATCGCCACCGCAGCCGGCCGCAAGCAGCGCCACGCCGATCAGGATTAGTTTTCTCAATTCCAGCTCCTCCGCACCCTATAGAAGGCTACCGTTTCCCGGCGCCGCAAGCCGCTTCTCGAGACGCGCTCTCCGCTGTTCCATCGCCGGCGTTCTTTGCAGTTGAAGCGCCATGCGCGTCATTTCCAACGCCATGGAATAGTTCCGCTCGCGCCGCTCATAATATTTCGCGAGTTCCTCCAGCGCCGAGAATTGGAAAGCGTTCCTCGAAGCGGCGAGATCGGACCACACCGCCAACGCCGCATCCTCCCGCCCCAATTTCTTTTCCAGCCGGGAGATATCCCAAAGGGTCCGGAACAGCAGGTCGTCGCAAAGTCCACAATCGACGGCCCGGCGGAAAAGCCGCAGCGAATGCTCCGGCTCATTCATCTGACGCCACCATCGGCCCAACCCCGCAAGCTCCGCGCCGTGCCGCGCGCCGATTTCTTCCGGCGCCCGGAACGCCAGCGGCACAATCCCGGACAGGCACGCGAGCGTCAGGATGTCCATCGCGTTGTGATGGAACACCGCCATCAGGCGTGCCGCACCCTGGTTCCGCACATAGTCGAAATACACGTATGGAATCATGTTGCCGGGAATATCGCCCTGACGCTCCACACCGAGGATGCGGTTCTCCAGTTCCACCAGCCGGCAGCTTTCGAGCCGCAGTTTCCACAACCTCCGCGAACTGTACAGCAGGTCCACATGTTCCAGTGCGGCAAACGGCGGCCGCTTGCGGCACATGCGAAATCTGGTTTCAAGCAGGGGCTGGTCGTAGGCCCTGCCGTTATACGTCACCATCACGCGAAACTGCGACAGATGTTCGGCCAGAGCATGCAGCGCGCTACTCTCCTCGCCGTGCTCGCGCAGAAAGAACTGCCTCACGCGGAATCCCTCCGGCGTGATGCGCCCCACGCCGATCAGAAAGGCAATAGTGCCCGAACCACCCGCCAACCCGGTTGTCTCCGTGTCGAGAAAAGCCCACGTCTCCGGCGGAGCACCGGAAACCGACCCGCTTGAAATGGCTTCGAACAGGTCGCTCGGAAGCTCGGCCAGGGTGGAAATTTCGTAGCTCCCATGACGGCGATGCCGTTCATAGAGTTTCTCCATTTCCCAATGACGTCCGGCGGCGGTTTGCACTTCCCCTCCCGGCAATTCAACGGGCGCCCGCTGGAGCGGGGCCGGACGCGCCGGAACGCCCCCCTCGTATTTGTGGTTAATACGGGCAACTCGCTGACGCAGCAGCGCGAGCTGTTGCTGAAGATCGCCCATTATTCGCCTTTATTTCGCCTCAGGGACCATTATGCCATCATCGTTTCGAGCTTTTGCGAGACTTCTTCCCAGTCGTGCATCAGGCGGGCCAACTCTGCGCGCTTTTCCTCCACCTCCCGGGTCAGACGCAGCGTTTCCTCGACGCTCACAAAGTGCCCCAGGCTCTCCTCGCTCGCCGCAATCTCCTGCTCTATTTTGGAAATTCCGTTTTCCAGCTCCTGCCGGCGCGAGTCCATTTTCTTCAGCTTCATCGGATTCACGCGCTTCTCCGGCTTGACCGCGGGCGATGGCGCGGCGGCCGCCGGTTCCTCTCGGGGCTGCCCTCCGTTGGCGGAAAGGCTCAAATCCAGATGCGCCCCTTCCTTGCGCCACAGATAATCTTCATAATCGCCGGGGAAAATCCGCACCTCTCCCCCGCCGATTTCAAAGACGCGCGTGGCGAGCTTATCGATGAAATAGCGATCGTGCGAGACGAAGACCACCGTTCCACTAAAGCCCGCGATGGATTCGAGCAACACGTCCTTGGCGCGCATGTCCAGGTGGTTGGTGGGCTCATCGAGCAGCAGGAAGTTCGATGGACGCAGCAGCAGACGCGCCAGCGCGTAGCGATTGCGCTCTCCGCCCGAGAGCACACCAATCCGCTTGAAGACGTCGTCCTCCGAAAAGAGGAAACAACCGAGCAGGTTGCGAAGCTCGGTTTGACTCGCTTTGGCGCCGACCCGGGACAAATCGTCGAGGAGGGTCGCATCCGGGTCGAGTTCCTTGTATTGATCCTGGGCAAAATAATCTACCTCGGCGTTGTGGCCGAGCGTGTATTCCCCGGAGCTCAGTGGCTCCGCGCCCGCGAGCAGTTTGATGAGTGTGGATTTCCCCGCTCCGTTCACTCCCACCAAGGCGATCCTGTCGCCGCGCTCCACGGTGAAATTCACGTTGCTGAATACGTGCTTCTCGCCGTAGCTTTTCGAAACGTTCTTGAACTCCGCCACAATGCGCCCGCTCGGTTTCGGCTGCGGAAACGAGAAATGAATGACGCCTTCCTCCGGCGGAATCTCGATTCGTTCGATCTTTTCGAGTTCCTTGATCCGGCTTTGAACCTGTTTGGCTTTCGAGGCCTGGTAGCGGAAACGATTGATGAAGGCTTCGAGCTGTTCAATGCGGTCGCGCTGATTCTTATATGCTGCTTCCAACTGCGCTTTCCGCTCCGCCTTCTGCGTAAGGTACTTCTCGTAATTTCCACTGTAAAAATAAACCTTCTTGTTCCATATCTCGGCAATCCGGTTGACGGTGACGTCGAGGAAATAGCGGTCGTGTGAAATGAGGACAAGCGCGAAGGGATAATTGAGGAGGTACTGTTCCAGCCAATTGCGCGCCTCGAGGTCGAGGTGATTGGTCGGCTCATCGAGCAGCAGCAGGTTGGGCTTTTCGAGCAGGAGCTTGCCGAGCGCGATCCGCATCTGCCAGCCGCCGGAAAATTCCTCGGTGCGCCGCCCCCAGTCCGCCGAAGCGAATCCCAAACCCGAGAGAACGGTCCCAACCTGCGCTTCGAGGGCGTAGCCGTCGCGATTGCGGAACTCGAGCTCAATACGATGAAAGCGCTCGGCTACCTGTTGATATTCTTCGCCCGACGGATCGATCTCCGCCATCTTGCGGGTGAGCTCTTCCATCTCCGCCTCCATCGCTTTGAGGCGATCGAATACGGACATACACTCCGCGAACACGGTGCGTCCGGAAAGAGCAAGGCCATCCTGAGGGAGGTATCCCACCGTCAGACCCTTCATCTGGCTCATGGATCCGTAATCGAGCGAATCGAAGCCCGCGAGCGTTTTGAGGAGGGTCGTTTTTCCCGTTCCATTCGCGCCCACCAAACCTACGCGGTCGCCCGGCGTAATCAGCCAGTCGAGACCTTCAAAGAGCAGTTTGGGGCCGAAGCGCTTGCCGGCCGAGGAAAGTTGAATCATTTCGAGGGACTACTACTACTTTCTCACGACGCGTTCTTTCTCTCCAGCCCTCGGTTCGCCGGAATCGGCACGATCTGTCTTGCCGCGCTCCTCCGCCTCACTCGTAACGGAGCGCGTCCATTGGATCTACGCGCGCTGCCCGGCGCGCCGGCACATAGCTCGCCAGTAGCGCCACGCCGAGCAGGAACAAAGTCACGCCAGCAAATGCGAGCGGATCGAGCGGATTTATACCGTAGAGGACGCTGGAGAGTATCCGCGATACGCTCATGCAAGCCAAAAGGCCAAGGAGCGCTCCGCAGAGCACGGGTATCATCGCTCCGCGCATCATCAGCCGGACGACTTCTCCAGCCCGTGCGCCGAGCGTGACGCGAATTCCGATTTCCCGGATCCGGCGGCTCACCGTGTAGGAAACCACTCCGTAGATTCCAACGGACGCCAGCAGCAGAGCAAAGCCTCCAAGGACGGCGGCCAGCGCCGCCGCGATGCGCCCCGGCACGCGATATAGGTCGATGTTGTCCTCGATCTGCCGCACCCGCGCCAAAACGTTGGGGTCGAGGCGCCGGGCGGCGGCGATAATATTCCTCTCCGTTTCCGCGGGCGGGATTTTCGAATGCACCAGCAATTGAGCCGCGAGTTGGTCATCGCTCGACAGCGGGAAATAAAAGAAATACGGATCGACCGCGCTCAACGAGGAAGTATGAGTGTCTTTCGCCACGCCCACGATCTGAAAAGACTCGCTCCCTTTGGGGCCCTCCTCGGCGGAGAATATCTTTCCGAGCGGGTCCTGATCCGGCCATAGTTTGCGAGCCGTCGATTCCATCACAATCGCGACTTTCGCATGGGCGTTCTCTTCGGAGGGAAGGAAGTTTCGTCCGCGGACGATCGGAATCGCAAGGACCGAAAAATACTCCGGGGTCACCGCGTCGTAATGGATGAAGGTCACAGCATTTTGTCCTGGAAGCCGGATCGCGGTGCCCCAGACATTCATGCTGAGCGGGGCAACTGTGGCGCGTCCCACCGCATCGACCCCCGGAATCGCCGAAACCCGTTCCTGGAGCGCCCGGTGAAACGCGGCGGCGCGCGTGTCGTCGTAGCCCTGTAGTTTCAAATCGAATTGGGTTACGGATACATTCCGCGCTTGAAATCCCGGTTCAATGGACTGCGCCGCCAGAATGCCCCGCACCAGCAGACCCGCGGTGATCAGCAGGACCAGGCACACCGAGACTTGCGCCGCGACCAGGGCGCCGCGTAGAAATCCCGTCGACCGGTGCGTGCCTGCGCCCGCGCTCTCCTCCTTCAAGGCCAGGGTTAGATCCGGCCTGGAGGATTGGAGCGCCGGGGCAAGCCCGAAAACAATTCCGGTCAGGACGCTTAATCCGAGCGTGAAAATTAATACGCGAAGATCGGGCGCGCCGTTGAAAGCGAGCGGAATTTCAACCGGCAGATGCGAAAGCATCCACCTTAGTAGAGTCCCGGAAGCGAACGCCGCAAGGAGCGCTCCGGCCGCCGCGCCCGGCAGAGCCAGCAGAACGCTTTCGGTGAGTAACTGGCGGATCAGGCGTCCTCTGGTAGCGCCCACGGAAAGACGCACCGCAATCTCCTTCTTCCGCGCCGTCCCTCGCGCCAATAGCAGATTCGCGACATTCGCGCAGGCAATTAACAACACAAGGCCTACGGCTGCAAAGATCACGCTGGTAACCTGCAACAGCCCGTGACGCATCTCGGGCTCCCCCATGAAGTTGGCCACGTCCACCGAAAGAGTAGTCTTGCGTCCCGGGTAGAGGCGGTCAATCCGGCCGGCGATGACGCTCAAATCCGCTCGCGCCGCCGCCACCGTCACGCCCGGCTTGAGTCTGCCCACCATCGCGAGCCAGCTCAAATTTTCGTTTGCGAGGGAGTCGCCCGGGTGGATCGATGGATCCATGCTTAACGGAACCCAGAAGTCCGACGCAAACGCATCGGCGCCGTGAAAGCCCGGGGACGCCACGCCCACAACGGTCAACGGCACCCGGTTCAGCGTGATGCTTTTACCGAGAATCTCCGGATCGGCGCCAAACGCACCGCGCCAGAGCTTGTCGCTCAGCACGACCACGGGTCCGGCGTTTCGCGCTCCGCATTCCTGCTGCCGAAAACCCCGGCCCAACACCGGCTGGACATTCACAACGTCGAAATAATTGCAGGACGCGAGCTGTCCCGAAAGCTCTCGCGGCCGTTCGCCTGCGAGGGTGGCGCTGAATCCCGGGTAGTACGCAGCAAGTCCGCTGAGCACGTGATTGTTGCCGCGGTAATTTTGATATTCCGACAAAGAGAAATAGCTGCTGGATCCGTTCACATAGCGGGTCGTGTTTTTGCCTTGAAACACCTGATAAACGGCGATCACGCGTCCCGCATCCGGAACAGGCAGGGGCCGTAAGGCAATCGCGTTGAAGAGCGTGAAGACAACGGTATTCACGCCGATTCCCAGAGCAATCGCGACCATCGCCATCGCGGTCACGCCCGGGTTTTTTCGAAGCGAGCGCGCCGCGTAGCGAATATCATTCCAAAATCCGTTTGGCAAACCGGCCTGGACGCCTCCTTCTTTTCCCGGCCGCAGCTTGACGCCCCCGAATCCGAGCGTGCTCAGCGCCTGTCCCCAATACCACGCATTCGACCGCTGCGAGATAAATTCTTCCGCGAGATCACCCAGCAAGGACTCCGCCGTCGTGCGGTTGTGTCTCAGCCAAACCAGGAAAGACGCTAGCCTCGGTGGCTTCGGGTTATTCATAGCGCAGAGCCCTCCATGGGTTTCCGATCAAATCCTTTTCAAATCGAGGCCGTCCCACATTACCGCCAAGGCGTCTCTGGTGCGCCTCAAAGCGTGCAAACCGAGCGGCTCCACACGGAAATAGCGCTTCGCTCTACCGCCGCGCTCCGGCGTGGGGTCGCCGGTCCGCGAGGCCACCAACCCCTTGCCTTCCAGGCGATCCAGCGTCCGGTATAGCGCTCCAATCGAAACGCTTCGCCGGTCTGTTTTTCGATTTCCCGGCGCACGGGCACCCCATAGGCGTCCTTGCCCACGCGCAGGAGCGCAAGAAGGACAATCTGCTCGAATTCACCCAGATATTCGCGGCCCGGCATATTTCATCTACTGAATAGAATAAATAAGTACGGGAGTCAAGCCATATTTGTTCCCGGCAGGTTTGGCCCAACGGGCGCCGCGGCCGGGCGATACTCTTCCAACGCCTGCTAACGGATGACGATAAATTCGGTTTCTCTGGTATGCTTCCGCCACAGCAGGACCAGTGCGCTGCCAATCCCGATGATGGCGGCCGAGAGGCCCATCCACAGCCCCCTCACCCCCCAGCCCAACCCAAAACATAAGGCGCAGCCGAGCGGCAGTCCGAAAACCCAGTATCCAATCAGGTGACAGAACATCGAAGTTCGGGTGTCGCCGGCGCCGCGCAGCGCCCCGGTGGCCACCACTTGCAGCCCGTCGAAAATCTGAAAGAACGCGGCGATGGTGAGAAGCGCCGCTCCGACCTCGAGGACGGCGGGATCCGAGCTATAGAAGGACGCAATGCGCCGGGCAAACAAGAGCAGCGCGACGGCCGCACAGCCCATGAAAGCGGTGCTTAGTCCAATCGCCACCCACCCGGCCCGCCACGCCCCGGCCGCATCGCGTCTCCCGAGCGCCTGCCCCACGCGAACCGATGCCGCCGAACCGATTCCCAGCGACACCAGGAAAGTGAGCGAGACTGTGTTCAGCGCGATTTGATGGCCCGCGAGGGAATCCGCGCTCAGCCTTCCGATCAGCCACGCCGCGACGGCAAAAACGGCAGTTTCGAGAGAAATCTGCGCCGCCGCCGGAAAACCAAGCTGCATAAGCCGCCGCACGCGCGTGATGTCAGGCCGCCAGGAAACGGTAAAGAGCCCGCTGCCGAGCCTCCGGTCATGCTGAACCACCACCACAAACAGCACAGCCATCATGTACACGCGCGAAAAGAACGTCGCCCAAGCGGATCCGGTCACGCCCAGAGCCGGCGCGCCCCAGTGTCCATAAACGAGCGCCCAGTTGCCTGCCAGGTTCACGAGGTTCGCCGAGACCAGCGCGAAGGTCACCGGCCGCACCACATCCATGCTCTGCAGATAACGGCGGAGCCCAAAGTAGAACAGGAGGGGCAACAGGCTCCATGTCAGCGTGCGCAGATAGGGGACCATTCCCCGCATGACAGCAGGGTCCACCCCGGAGCGCTCCATCAACGGGATGAGCGCCCATAGCACGCCCATCAGCAGAACGGACAACGGAAGGGAAAAATAGAGGGCGTTCAGGAGGGACTTATGACAATCGTCGATGTCGCGCGAGCCGAAGGCTTGGGACACCAGAGTGTCGAGGCCCAGGGAGAGCCCGCTGCCGAACAATCCCACTCCGTAGAAGAGAATCGTGCCCAGGCTGACCGCGCCGATGGCGACCGCGCTTTCCGCTAAGTGGCCCACCATAATGGTGTCCACAATGCCCATGCCCATCCAGCCGACCTCGGCGATCACAATCGGGACGGCCAGAGCCAGCATGGAGCTCAACTCACTCCGATATAACGATACTGCCACTTGTTTAGCTGTTTGCCAGCGCCAGCGCGCCCCAGAGCACGCTATCGTCCGCCAGGCCGCAGGGGACAACATCTACCCTCGCCTGAGACCAGGACGTCAATTGCCGTTTCAGCTCCGCGCGCAGCGGGAGAAACAACGTATCACCCGCTTTCGCGATTCCCCCACCGATGACGATTCGCGCGGGATTCAGCAGCATCACCGCCGCCTTCAGCCCGAGCGCCAGGTTCTCCACGTACGATTTCACGAACGATGGATCAGTAAACAGCTCTTGGCCGCTTTTGCCGTGATCGCGCTCCATCCATAACCCGGAACACATCCGCTCCAGGCAGCCCCGGGCGCCACACAGGCATTCCGGGCCATCCGGCCGGATGCTGACGTGCCCAATCTCGCCCGCCCAGGAATCCGCGCCACGATAAATGCCGCCATCCGTCACGATTCCGCCGCCAACCCCGGTCGATAAGGTGATGTAGAGGAGGGGTAGGCGGCCCTGACCCGCTCCGTAGCGGAGTTCGCCCAGTGCGCCCGCGTTCGCGTCGTTATCCATCACCGGCCGCACGCCGGAGATCTTCTCGACGAAGCCCGGTAGATCAAACTCGCTCCATCCGCCCACGTGAGTGGAGAGAGCCACGCGCTGTTCGGCGAAGTGAACCGGGCCTCCAAATCCGATGCCGCACCGGTCGAGACGCCGCTCACGCTTCCACTCCGAGACGACCTCTGCGAGCTGGTCCAGCATCCAGTCCTTACCACCTTGGCGATCGGTGGCCCGTGTGACACGCGCGGCCATGGTCTCACCCGAAAACAAGGCGACGGAGAACTTGGTCCCGCCGATGTCGATTGCCAGCGTATTCGTGCCCGGAGAAATCAAGAAACAGCCGTTGCCTCCGCCGCCAGCATCTCTTCCGGAGTCGCCGTGCCGGTGCCGCGCTTCATCACGGTGATGGATGCCGCAAAGTTTCCGAACCGGGCCGCCTCCGCCGCCGAGCCGCTGATGGCGAACGCCATGCCGGCCGCGGCCGAAAACGAATCCCCGGCCCCGCACACGTCGACAGGCTTTTTGGGGGGCATGTTGGCAACTACGCGCTCGCCCGAATCGTCCAGGACCAGCGCGCCGCGTTCCCCCAGCGTGACGATCAATGAACGCGCCCGCGTCTTCTCGCGCAGCGCAGCGTAGTCCCTGCGTCCGAACAACGTCCGGCACGCCGCTTCCGCTTCCTGCTCGTTCGGCTTCAGGATCACTCGCCGGAATTCATGCGCGCGTTGACGCGAATCCACCCAGATGACACGCTCCGGGTCGTCCTCGGCCAGCGTTTCCAGCGCCCGCCGCACGCCGGGCGTAACCACCGCGGCCTGTCCCGTCTCCGCCTGATCGGAAACGAAAATGACGTCGAAGTCCTCGGCCGAATCGAGCAGCCGCCGGGTCACCTCCAACTCCACGTCGTCGGGCAGCGGCTCCTGAGAAATGTAGTCGATGCGCGGACGGTCTTCCTCGCCCGTCTTCCGGTTGATCAGTTTGGTATAGGTGAACGTTGCGCGTCCCGGCACCCGGATCAAAAGCTCACCCGATATTCTTCGTTCGGCGAGCGCCGCCAGCAACTCATGCGAGGAGCCGTCATCGCCGACGATGCCGAGCAGACTAATCTGCCCCACGCCCAGAGCGGCGAGGTTATTGGCAATGGTGCCGCCGGCGCCGGGCGTAACGGTTGTCTTGACGACCGCGATCCGGGGAATGCCGGTCTCGCGCGAAGGCTCGGAAGCGTCGGGCTCGTAGGTGCACCAGCGGTCCAGGCAGACGTCGCCCACCACTAACGCGGAACGCCGCGGCAACTCGTTCAAATATTCGCTAACAGTCAGGGAAGGTGCGCAGGTCATCGCGTTCTCGCTTCAATTTTCCGGGAATAGCGCTGCCAGCAGCTTCTCGTGACCAAGGTAGTTGGGAACGATGTAGTCCGCGCCGACACCGATCAGACGCTGGCGCTTCCAGGGATCGACGTTGACGCAGTTAGGCTCTTCGGTCGCCACTCCGATGGTCACTCCGCCCACCTTTTTGACCTCTTCGATCTCCACATACCCGTCTCCGAACGCCAGGAATTCGTCACCCGTGAACTCCGCGGAATCCAGAATCCGTTGAATCAGGATCGCCTTGGAAAAGCTCTTGTAATCGTCCAACGCCCCATAGACATCTCCGTCGAAGAAGCGGTTCAACCCCAGAAGCCGGGCCTCCTCCTTCATGTACACTTCGTCGGTGCCGCTGGCGAGATAGAGCTTGATTCCGCGCGCCTTCAACCCCTCCAAGAGCTTCAGGGACCCGGGCACCAGGTACTTTTCCGGAGACGCTTTTCCACTGCGGAGTTCTTCGACCCGGCTCTCGATGCGGACCCACAGCGCGTCCAGGTACATTTTCTTGTACTCCAGCGCCTCGAGCGGCTTGCCGCCACGCGCCTTTACCGCGTCGGCCAGGGCGAACATCTGATAGATGGTTTCTTTTCCGGTCAGGCGCCAGACGTAATCTTCCACCAGCGCCCGCAGATCTTGTTCGCTCTCCCCGGTTTTCAGTTCGAGAAGGATGTTCACCATCATGGGGACCATCACTTCCATCCAGCCGGAGCGGATGAGCGACAGCGTGCCATCAAAATCGAAAAGCGCCACGCGGGCCTTACGCGCAGCTCTGCCTGGGCTTACAAACTCGAGCAATTCTGTCATGGTATATGGGCAATCTCGTACCTTCGGAGACTGTTCTATCAGTGTACTATTGGGCGCGAGACATCCCTTCGAGGGACGCGGCAGAGACGGCATATCCACCAAAGCAAAAACTCTCGAAAAAGCGGGGCGGGAAAAACAGCACCGCGATCCCGCCCCGGAGGAACTCCGCCGGCCTATTCGACCTTCACTTCGATGGCCTTGGTTTTCGCCTTCTCCGTTTTCGGTAGATGCACCAGCAGCATTCCGTCTTTGAATTCCGCTTTCAGCTTCCCTTCGTCTACGCCGTCCGGGATGTCGAAGGTCCGCATGAAGGTGCCATAGGAACGCTCCACGCGGTGGAATTTCCTACCTTTTTCTTCTTTTTCCCGCGTCCTTTCACCCTGGATCGTCAGGAGGCCGTCCTGGACGGTCACTTTGACGTCTTTCTTGTCAACTTCCGGGATCTCGGCCTTCACGAGATATTCCGCGTCGGTTTCGGAGATGTCCACCGTGGGCGTCCAGTCGGCAACGGTTAAAGCCTCCCGTGCGCCGGTGAGGCGCGATGGCAAGCGAGAAAGCGCGCGGCTGAAACGATCCGTCAGCTCTTGCATCTCCTTCTCCACTTCCTTGAAGGGGTCCCAACCCCAGCGAATCAAGCTAGCCATTGTTTTCAGGTCCTCCTTAGAAAAAGCGTGGGAGTCGCGAGGCGGGAACGGCTGGGGAGAGCACAACTCCACCCCGAGCGGTACGCCGCGGATCCACACGCTCACAGTAGAGTCTGGTTCAGGTTTGGGCAGGCCTAAGGAATCAGTCCGGCCTAAGAAACCGAACCACCCTAAGATGTACCACGGAGGCGTCCGCCTTGTCAAGATGATGCTGAAGATTATATGAGCGTAAGGCGCTCATCTATTGAACCTGGTTCGCTCCTGGCTCGCCAATTTCGCGGCAGGTGGAAGATTTTATGAGTTTGTTACACTAACCTCGTAACCTGATTGCCATCCTGTTCGTCTCTCTCAACGGAAGCCAAGCCTTGGCTTCCCAGACGGTCAAGTCTGAACACTCATACGATGAGGTGAATCGAATGTTTGATACCATGCTCTCTCGTGATATCCAACAGACCCTAGAGCACTTCCGTCGTACGATGGACCAAGCGCTCAGTGAATTCTTTGCCCCGTCCGGTCTCCGCGGCTCGACCACGGATGGAACGGAGTGGACCTTCACGCCGACCGTGGAGACTGGATGGAACGACGACAGCCTGAATCTACGCGTCGCTCTGCCCGGCGTCACCGAGGACAACCTGAAGGTCAATCTCCAGGGCAACCAACTCGTAGTGGAAGGTGAACGGAAGGAGCCGGAGAACTTCGCCAAGAACGGCGGCTCGCTGCGGCTGCCCTATGGCAGGTTCTATCGCGCGATCGATCTGCCGAATGGCCTCGACCGGGACCGAATCCAGTGCCGGTTGCAGGATGGAGTGCTCGACATCCAGCTTCCGATCGTCGAGGCGATGAAGCCACGCCGGATCCCGATCAAAGGCTTTGAGAGCCGCAAGGCGATCGCCGCGTAAGCGCCAGACCTCTTTCGCACGCTGGGAGACCGCCCCGCGGAGCCCATCGGCACGCGGGCGTCCCCCCGGAGGTTTCGACGCCGGCAAGCCATGCGTTGACAGAGGACTACGTTCGTGCCGCAAGTCATTCGAGATTCCGTTCGTCTACTGGCCGAGGGCTGGTGCCATTTCATGCATCCTGACCCAATGTGGCCGGTTAACGGCCGATACCGCTGCCCGGCTTGTTTTCGGACGTACCCCGTGCCTTGGGCCAACACCGGCGCCAGCCCTGGCAAGAGCGTCGATACAGGCGCAAGCCATACTGTTGTCTCGCTCCCGCGCAGAACTTCGCGGCGTTGGACGGTAAGTCCGGCGCTACTCGGTCGCTTGCGACAGGGGAGATAAGTACCATGACGATTTTGAACAAGACACTGCGTTACCTATTCAGCGCGGCCATGGCAATTGCCTCGGTGTTGGCGTTTGCCTGGACGCTTGGTTTGATCGCCGCCAGGCAGGTCGGTACATTCGAGGCTGTCTTTCTGTTGCACGGAACCGCGCTAGCTGCCGTGATCTTCGTTCTGCTCGCAGCGGAAACACGCGTGGAGTGGCCGTTATCCATTCTCGGGGCAGCCGAGAGGCGCACCAAACCAGACCGGGCCCGCCGGTTGTTCCTTCGCCGGGCCGAAACATGAGGCACAGGGCATACGCGGATGGTCGCGAGACCCTTGTCAGCACAGGCTCTCAACTGGCGGCCCGACAGCTATTACCGGCTGCGCGACCCAACACTCATTGCGCGGATCGTCGCTGTGGAGGCCGGCGGGATGAAAGGCGAGATCTTTCCTGCCGCCAAGCTTGAATGGGTGAACGGGCGCCCAGGCATTCCTTCCGACGAAATGCCGAGGGCTGAGGAGTGGGACCTGAAAGGCAATTCAAGATTCGACGCGACGCACGACTTGATGGAGCTCATCCGTTAGGGCCGGCAGGAGATTCCGCCGGCCGCCGCCGGACGGCCTTTGCCGCAGGAGAGTCAAGAGTGGGAGTGATTTCGAAACCTGAGGCTCATCCCGAACTTCGGCTTGAGCTGGGCCGAAAAAACTTCGTCAGGGCTGCCGCCATAGCAACATCATTGGGCTTGCCGGCAGATGAACTGCGCCAGATTCAAGGCGAAGCGCTGTGGCAGATGGCGGTAAACAGGAACGCGTATGGGACCAGGCGGTTAGCTCAGCAGTACGGAGTTTCGAGTGGGGCACTGAAACAGATCCTCGAAGGAAGAGCCAACCAGTTGCGCCAGGACGGGCGCGGCCAGGCTCTGGCGGCATGCTATGACGCGGCTACCGGGAAGTACTTGTCGTTCGAAGAATGGATGAACCAGCTCGTGGAGAGCTGGGACAATTCAACATTCCGTGGCGGGCGCGCCGGGTCGGGAAATGGGCAGACGCCAGGGCTGGCAGGGCTCTTGACAACAGCGGCGCGATGGCTAAAATATTTTTCGTAAGCTCAAAAATGTTCCGCTGAGGGCACCAGCCGGCTCGCGGTAACGCTTCATTACTCGAACCCTTCGTTTTGTTTTTTGAAGCTGAGGAAGAACAGCAATGGAGTGGCGACAACGTCAGGTAACCTCCGGCCGCGGCAATCCAGGCCCGGCCGGCGTTGTTCTCTCAATCCGTCATGTGAGTGAGGATCACGCTGTCCTCAAGCGCAACCTCGACCCCGAGGATCGGCAGGTCCAGGTGGCGGGCTGCTGCGAAGAAGCATTTGGGCGCCTCTCCTTCTGTCGAGTGCCGGCAATCATCACGAACGATGTATGGCCCGATGGCGACCGGATGCGCATTGTGCGGCACGGGCAAGCTCAGCCGCTTCCGGCCACGCGCGACAGCCTGCTGCGTCCGCCGGCGAAAGCGAACTTCGCTACCTCAGCCGCATAGCCCAACCGAAGCGGAAGACAGCCGGTGATTTGGAGGTACACATGCGAATCGAAGTTGAACGATACAAGCGAATGCTCCAAGACAAGCAGGGGGAGTTGCTCGCGGCGATGCGGCAACGAGAGGCGATTGCAGTCGGCCGCTCGCCGGATGTCATCGATGAGCTCCAGGCTGCCGTGGAGCGGGAGCGTGCCGTCTTAGAACTTGATCGTGCGAGCAGGGTGCTGCGGGATGTGAACACGGCGCTGGCTCGAATTCGAGAGGGCACTTTCGGGGTCTGCCTGCGATGTGATCAAACCATCAGCACGGCCCGCCTGAACGCCGTGCCCTGGACATCGTTCTGCATCACCTGTCAGCAGGAACTTGACGAAGAAGGAGCTTCAGCCCACGAATTCAGCCCTGAGTATTTCCCGCATGCGGTGTAAGAATCCGGGGCGAGCAAGCACTCGTGGTGCCGTGCCGAGGAGAAAATGAACACACAGGAATTGACCGTAAGAACAAAGCTCATAACGGGCGGAGCCGCAAAGGCCTCGCAGATCCGGGACGCCAGCCGGCGTCACTCGAAGGCGGACCGAAGAGTCGCCCGAGTCGTGGTTGTCGGCAATCATGTGCCGCGACAGTGTGGCATCGCCACCTTTACGGCTGACCTCTGCGAAGCTGTGGGACGGGCGCTGCCCAATGGAAACTGCTCGGCTGTTCCCGTGAACGATGTACCCGAAGGATATGCCTATCCCGAGCGAGTCCGGTTCGAGCTTTTCCAGGATGACCTCTCCACTTACACGGCTGCCGCGGATTTTCTGAACATCAGCAATGTGGATGTAGTCTGTCTCCAACATGAATACGGCATCTTCGGGGGGCGCGCCGGGAGCCACATTCTGCCTCTTCTCCGGGAACTTCGCATGCCTCTTGTCACGACGCTCCATACCGTGCTCAAGGAGCCCGACGCACATCAGCGAGCGGTGCTGGAGGAGATCGCGGACCTCTCCGATCGCCTGGTTGTGATGACGAACCGGGGCGCGGAGTTCCTCGAAGACATCTACGCCATCCCCAGTTCCAAAATTGACATCATCCCGCACGGCATCCCTGACGTTCCTTTCGTCGATCCGAATTTCTACAAGGATCAGTTTGGGTTGGAGGGCAAGAAGGTTCTGCTCACCTTCGGACTCTTGTCGCCGAATAAGGGGATCGAGCAGGTTATCGAGGCTTTGCCGTCCGTTGTCGCCCGTCACCCGGATGTCGTGTATGTGATCGTAGGTGCTACGCACCCCCATGTACAACGAAAGGATGGCGAGTCGTACCGTCTCTCGCTCCAGCGTCTGGCACGGAGGCGTGGCATTGACGGGCACGTCATTTTCCATGGACGATTTGTCTCTCTGGAAGAGCTAAAGCAATTCTTAGGAGCCGCTGATATCTACATCACGCCCTATCTGAATCCCGCGCAGATTGTATCGGGCACGTTGGCCTATGCCGTGGGTTGCGGGAAAGCTGTCGTTTCGACACCTTACTGGCACGCGGAAGAACTCCTGGCCGATGGGCGGGGAGTAATTGTACCGTTCAACGATTCCAAGGCACTTGCTTCGCAACTGATTGACCTGCTCGACAACGACGTTATGCGACATAGTATGCGCAAGAAGGCCTATCTCTTTGCCCGGAGTATGATTTGGCCGAATGTCGCCCGAGCGTATGTACAAACGTTCGCGCGAGCTCGGGAGGAACGAATGCGAAGGCCGCATCCGACGTTCATGGCAACCACGCTCGCCGACCGTCCGGCCCAACTCCCGGAGCCAAACCTCGATCACCTCTTGCGGCTGACCGATTCTACCGGCATTCTCCAGCATGCTGTATTCACGGTTCCGAATTATTCGGAAGGCTATACAACCGATGACAATGCCCGCGCGGCCATCTTTTCGGTGATCGCGCAACAATCCGGCATCGTAGTTCCAGGCGCCGAACGCTACCTTGCCTTCCTCTGGCATGCGTTCAACCTGGAAGCCAAACGATTCCGCAACTTCCTGAGATACGACCGTCATTGGGCCGAACGACTCGGTTCTGAGGATTCTCACGGCCGGGCCGTCTGGGCACTCGGGACCGTTATCGGGCGCTCAGAGGACGATGGGCTACGCGGCTTGGCGGGCCGTCTGTTCGATCAGGCGTTGCCGGCGTCACTTGCATTCACGAGTCCGCGCGCGTGGGCATTCGTCCTGCTGGGCTGCCACGAGTACTTCCAGCGATTTGCCGGAGACCGGGCAGCGCAGTTGGTCAGGGATACGCTGGTCAACCGGCTTGTGCGGCTGTACGAGGAGAACAGCTCCGGGAACTGGATATGGTTCGAGGACGTTGTATCGTACTCCAACCCATCGCTCTCACATGCCATGCTTACGTGCGGCATGGATTTGAAGCGCGATGATCTTACCGAAATCGGCTTGGATACGCTTCGCTGGCTGGTGGAACTGCAAAAGTCCGAAGAGGACCATTTCACTCCCGTAGGTTCCAACGGATTCTATCGACGGGGCGGTCCACGAGCTCGTTTTGATCAGCAGCCGATCGAGGCCGGCACCATGGTTTCGGCGTGCTTGGAGGCGTGGCGGATCTGCGGCGATTCATACTGGCATCGGGCGGCACATCGCGCGACGGAATGGTTTCTGGGCCATAACGATCTTAAACTCAGCCTGTATGATGGCCGGACCGGTGGTTGCCGGGATGGCCTGCACTCGGACAGAGCCAACCAGAACGAGGGCGCCGAGGCGACACTTTCGTTCCTCACCGCTCTCGTCGAAACCAAGCAGGCATCTCAGATCGTCGGTTCCGCGGCCAGAGTCGCAGTCGCGTCCTGAAAAGTATGCGAGGTGTTGATGAAAGCGGGCACGCGATCCTTTTTCACCGGTATCCGAAAAACCCCATCCTGACCGCTTCGGATTGGCCGTATCCGGTCAATTCAGTATTTAACAGCGGCGCCGCCATTCTTCCGGACCAGAGGACCCTTCTACTTTGCAGAGTCGAGGATCGCAGTGGGCGATCCCATCTCTGTGCCGCGAGGTCCCGGGATGGTGTGACCGGATGGGAAATCGATCCGTCGCCGACCATGCTGCCCGATGTTGAACGCTTCCCCGAGGAGATCTGGGGCATCGAGGACCCGCGGATCACGTACGTCGCGGAGTTGAACAAGTATGCGATCGTGTACACGTCGTACTCGCGCGGCGGCCCCGGCGTGTCGCTCGCTCTGACCGAGGATTTTTATTCATTTGAACGGTACGGCGTGGTCATGCCGCCGGAAGACAAAGATGCCGCGCTCCTGCCGCGCAGAATTGGCAAGCACTGGGCCCTTCTCCATCGTCCGGTGACGACCGGGCAGGGAGCACACATCTGGATCTCCTATTCGCCTGATCTGCGGCATTGGGGCAGCCATAAGCTGATCCTACGCGCGCGCCAGGGAGGTTGGTGGGACGCCAACAAAATCGGGCTTTCACCACCCCCGATTGAAACCGATCGGGGATGGTTGATCATCTATCACGGCGTACGCCAAACGGCATCAGGCAGCCTGTACCGCCTCGGGCTGGCCCTCTTTGATACGCAGACGCCGGAGCGCTGCGTCTTACGCGGTGACACTTGGATCTTTGGACCGGAGGAGGTCTACGAGCGTCAGGGCGACGTGGCGAACGTCGTATTCCCCTGTGGGTACACCCTGGCGCCGGACGGTGACACGCTGAATCTCTATTACGGCGCTGCCGATACGTGCGTTGCGATGGCGACGTCAAGCGTTCGCACCCTGCTCGACTGGCTCCAGTGCCATGGACGATCAGAATGCGATTCGTCCAGCGTCTGGTAAAGCTTGGCCCTGATCGTGTCCGCAACCCAACAGGATTATTCTTAGCCGTCGCGGCGGAGCTAACTTGCTTCGCGAAATCGCGCCGGGGTCACGCCCATCTGGCGCTTGAACACGCTCGAAAAGTGGCTTTGGTCGGAGAAGCCGCAGGTGATCGCAATTTCCGCGATCGGCGTGGAGGAACGGGAAAGCAGCCGGCTTGCATGTGCGATTCGCCGCGCGCGCACAAACTCCCCAATGGAGGATTGATAGTGCCGGCGAAATTCGCGAGCAAGATGGACCGGGTGGACGCCAGCCACGCGGGCCACATCGCTCAACCGGACGTCGTCCAGAAAGCGCGCTTCCAGAAATTCCCGCGCCGCCCGCAGCCAGCGAGGCCCGCGCGAGGCACTCATGGTTTGGAGACACCGCGCCGCTTCGACCAGAATCTCCCGCAGAATGCCCCCCAAAGAGAGATCGCTCAGCGTATCGCGTCCGTCAAATTCCGACAACAAACGGGTTGCCAGCCATGCCGCCGGAACGCTTTCGATATCTCCCGGCCGGTCCAATGTCCACGGGACTTCCTGAACGTGGTCCATCGCGGCCGGCTGAATTTCAACTCGCAGAATATGCGTTTCGACAGCGAAGCGGTTGGCGTGAGAAACTCCCGCGGGCAGATAGCGTAGAGCGCCCGCCGGCGACTCAACGAACTCCCCACCGAGGCTCTCCTGATAACAACCGGATAGGACGAGAAACACATACGGGCATTCATGGCAATGTAACGAGAACTCCACGCCCTCGTCATAACGCACCTTTTGCAGCACAAATCCGGGTAACCGGCGCTCCTTAAGAACTTCCCCTGAAGCTCCGCGAAATCTGCGCAATAGAGACGGCTCTCTCGGGGGAGCGAGGGTAGTCATTGTTTCCTGCCAAAACATTCGGATTCTCTCCTTGCTACGGGTACTTGCATAGACGACACCCGTAACAGTTAGTGACGAAGATTTTAGATATTCTGTTCGTCCAAGATGAATAAAGAGTAAGAATTCCCAGGTTGAGACAGTGTCTCCCAAAATCGGACAGAATCCCTTGCCGGTCTTGCGATTACGGGGCGGACGCCGGCTCTTTCAGCTTCCGGAACTCTTGCATTTCGCGCTCGGCTTCGGCCGTCCTGCCCTGCTTTCGATATAGGCCGGCCAAGCCAAAATGGGCCTGCGCGGCGAGCGGACCGGTTTTCTCGATGGAGATCACATCGGTCCAGGCCTTCCGAGCGGCGGTAGAGTCGCCGTCGAGAGATGCGGCTTTGCCGAGCGCATAGAGCGTCTCGGGCATTTCGGGCCTTAATCGATCGGCGCGCGCCAGTTCCGCCCGGGCGTCCGAGGCTTTCCCCTGTTGAAGCAAGGCCGAGCCAAGGCGGTAGGCCGCCTCCGCGCTTCCGGGCTGCAGTTTCGCCTCCGCTCGAAATTCCACCTCAGCTTTCACCCAGTCCGAAGCCGCCGCGTAGACCTCGCCCAAAGCCAAATGAATGCCGGGCGTCTCCGGCCGCTGGCGCAGCGCTTCCCGGTACTCTTTTTCAGCGTCCTGCGTCCGCCTCAACGCGGCATAGTTTTCGGCCAGCGCCTGGTGCGAGCGCGCCGAATCCGGATAGGAGGACAACAGGGCGTCAAACGTATTCTTTGACAGCAATCCGCTGGCGCGCCCGAGATAGTAGAGGAGATCCGGATCGTTCGGATGCGCGGCCAGTTCCGCCTGAAGATTTGCAATGGCCTCGGGCAGCTTCCCGATCTCAAGCTGCGCGATTCCCAAGCCGCCCCTCGCTCCGGCCTTTTCAAAATGCGGAATCGATTCGGCCGCGTAGCCTTGCGCCAGCAGCGCGTACCCTAGCATCTGGTGCGCGCCGGACAGCGCCGGATCCAATTCCAGCGCCCGCTTCAGCGGACCGATGGCCGCGCCATAGTCGCGGCTCTCCATGCAGGCCGCGCCGAGGTTCATGAACCCGGCCGGAAAATCGGGAGCAAGCTCGGTGACCCGCCGGAACTCCTCAATCGCTTTATCCAGATGACCCTGTTTCCGCGCCGCGATGCCCGCTTGCGCGTGCTCGACAGCCTGCGGTGAAACTCCTTGCCAGGCCAGCGCCAGAACCAAGAAAAGTGTGTGCATCAGGGCTGCTCCCGCTCGCGAATTTCCAGTAGCTGGTCCGTGCGGACACTATGCATCGTCTGGCGAATGCCGGAGGGCCAGCGTACTTCAACATCCACCGGCTCCGCGCTCCCCAGTCCGAAATGAACACGACGGTCGCTCGAAGAGAGATAGCTGCCAGCGGCGCTCGCGTACTGCGTCTGTCCTTTCACGCGCACGACCGCGCCCAATCCATCGCGGTTGCTGCGCACGCCGCGAAGTGCGATCGACAGCCAGTGCCCGGCGCCGCTCCGATTGCGGAAGACCACCGGAGGCCCTCCCAGAACGGTCATCACCACGTCAATCGAGCCGTCGTTGTCCAGGTCGCCGAATGCCGCGCCGCGGCCGGCAACGGGAGTATCCGTTCCGGGATCGGCCTTCGTAAAATGCCCGTCGTGGTTGAGCGCCAGCATCGGAGGCTCCAGATAATGAAGCGACGGATCGAGTGCTTCCACATTGTCCATTACGTGGCTCTGCGCGACAAACAGATCCTTCCAACCGTCGTTATTGAAATCCTCAAGGCGCAGGCCCCACCCGGAACTTCCCGCCGACAGCACGCCGAGTCCGGTTGCCAGGCTGTGATAGCTGAAGGAACCGCCTCCGTCGTTGTGATAAACGGCATAGGTCTGCCGGGCGAGATTATCCACGATAATATCGGGCCGCCCATCGTTGTCATAGTCGCGAAAATCAACGCCCATCCCGGCGTACGGCTTGCCGTCGTCGGAGAGCGCGACCCCGGCATCGAGAGCGCGCTCGGTAAACGCGCCTTTCCCGTCATTGTGAAAAAGAAACTGTTCCATGCCGTCGTTCGCCACAAAGATGTCTGTGAACCCGTCGCCGTCGTAGTCGTTGAAGGCGACTCCCAGGGATCTTCCTTTCTTCGCCGCGATGCCGGAGCGCCGGCTCACGTCTTCGAATGTGCCGTCGCCGCGGTTCCGGTAGAGAATGTTCGTCGTGGGAGGAAAGTCGATCGGCGGACAATAGGTCTGCCGCGCGCAGGATTTGTTGTGCCGCGTGTCCCATTCCACGTAGCGGGTGACGAACAAATCCAGGAGGCCGTCGTTGTCGTAGTCGAAAAATCCCGCCGAAGCCGACCATCCGCCCGCGGCTACACCGGCCTTCGCGGTGACGTCGGTGAAGGTTCCATCCCGGTTGTTGCGATAAAGAATGTTCTCCCCGTAGCTGGTGACGTAGAGGTCGGTGTAACCGTCGTTGTCGTAGTCCGCCGCCGCCACGCCCATGCCATAATTTCCTTCCCCCGCTTTGGCGAGTCCGGACACCTCTGTTACGTCGCTAAAACTGCCGTCGCGATTTTGCCGGTACAGCCGGTTCCAATAGCGCGGGTCGTCGCGGCCAAACCGCTCCGGAAGACGCATGGGACTGGCCAGCCGCCCCGAATTCACCAGGAAGATGTCCAGCAGTCCGTCATTGTTGTAATCCAGCAGAGCGACGCCCCCGCCCATCGTGGCAATCAGGTATTTTTCCGGAGTCGGCGAATTCCGATGCTGGAAATCCAAACCGCGCGGAGTGCCCATTTCGAATATTGAAACCGCAAGGCCGGAAAGGCACGCCACCGCAGCCAGATTATTCAGCAATGCCGCTACACTTCCTGTTCACAATATCTTGCCATGCCCGGTGGGCGTACCGCGATCTACTTCTCAAGAAAGAAATTTCCGGCAAACAGCGCGTCAATACCGGAAGAAAAGAAGCTGCGCACCGCGTCGCGAGGCGTGCAGACCAGCGGATCCGCGAACAGGTTAAAGCTGGTGTTGTAAAGGACCGGAAGGCCGGTCGCCTCGCCGGCGGCAATCAGAAGGCGATGATACAGAGGGTTGTCGCGTTGATGCACCGTATGCACGCGCACCAGATCGCCCGCCAGAATGGCGCTCTCGAACGTCTTGCGGTGAGCCGGACGAACCGAACCGACTGTGGCCAGAAAGCGGGCGTTGGGGCCGGTTTCGAAATACTCGCCGGCAACTTCGGCGGGGACCGACGCCGCGAACTTACGGAATGGCTCTCTCCGCTTAATAAAAGTATTCAGATTTTCGGTTGAGTACGGGTTCAGCGGCGACGCCAGAATGCTCCGGTTGCCCAGCGCTCGGGGACCAAACTCCATGCGCCCCTGCATCCAGGCGACGATTTTCTGATCGTTAATTTCCCGCACCGCGCTGGCAATCAAATCGTCGCCGGTGGTGAAATAGCGGAAACGGAGCTTGCAATTCTCCACCACCTTCTTGATGTCGGCGGCGCTGTAGCTTGGCCCCAGGCACAAGGTATCGAATGGCACGCGCCGCGTCTGCCCGAACACCGAGTGCCATGTGTACAACACTCCACCCAAGGCGGTACCGGCATTCCCAGCCGCGGGCTGAACGAAAACGTTGCGGGTCTTTTCAAGAGCGGACACGAGCAGCGCGTTAAACCCGAGCCCGCCCGCCAGGCAGATATTCTGCGCATCGCCGGCCATGCGCGACACCGCCTCTTCGACCGCCCGCTGGAGACTCGCGGCAATGCCCGGCCTCGCCGCCGCGGGAATCGCCGCTTCGTCCTCCAGGCCGAGCGCTTGATAAAAGCGCGCGCTGAACCCGCCCCGGTTCACCCGGCCGGTGTCAAAATACGCCTGGTCGATTCGCGGCCAGTCCGTGACGCCCAGCATTTCGCGAAACACCGGCAGCGAAGGATTTCCGCCGGCGGACATCCATTGAACTTTGTGCTCCTCCGCGCTCGCCCGAAAGCCGAGCAGTTCCGTCACGCGGGCATAGAGGTCGCCGAGCGAATCGGGATAGTAAAGCTCCCGCTCCGGAACGATTTCATTTCCCACGCCGCGCCACCTCGCTCCGCAGCGGAAATCGCCAAAACGATCCAGGGTCAGGATGGAGGCGGCATCGAAAGGCGACAAGTAGAACGCCGACGCCGCATGCGCCAGATGGTGATCGACGACGATCAACTGGCTATTCGGAAACCAGGACCGCAGCGCCAAATGCAGCTCCGTCTCCCGGTCCTGGGCAAACGGGCGCACCAGTGCGATGGCATCCACCTGCCCCGGCTTGACTCCGGCGAGATCGACGGCGAGGCGGATCGCCTCTTCCGGCAGGCGTCCCGGCACGTGCCCGTGGGCGACCTTCTTTTGCTCCACCGCTGAAACCAACTCCCCATCGCGCAACACGGCGCAAGCGGCGTCGTTCAGCAGTCCTCCAATTCCAGCAATAATCACTTCGGATCCTTTATTTATTTCTGCGCTTTTTCAATCTTCGCCCAAGTGTCGCGAAGCGCCACCGTGCGGTTAAACACCGGCTTTTCCGCGGTTCCATCTTTGTCCGCGCAGAAATAGCCTAGACGTTCGAACTGATAGCGGGCTCCCGCCTCCGCGTCCTTCAAGCTCGCCTCCAGCTTGCACCCGGCGAGGACTTCGAGCGAGTTTGGGTTCAGGTAATCGGTGAATTCAAGACCCTCGGAATCGTCGTTCGGGTTCTCGCGCGTGAACAGATTATCGTAGAGCCGAACCTCGGCGTCGATGGCGTGCGCCTCCGAGACCCAGTGGATGGTGGATTTTACTTTTCTTCCATCCGGGGTGTTCCCGCCCCGCGTCGCCGGATCGTACATGCAATGCACTTCCGTGATTTCACCGGTCTTTTCGTCTTTCACCACGCCCGTGCAAGTAACGAGATAGCCATAACGCAGGCGGACTTCGCGTCCGGGGGAAAGCCGGTAATACTGCTTCGGGGGATTTTCCCGGAAATCGTCCTGCTCGATGTAGAGCACGCGGGAGAACGGAACCGCTCGGGTCCCCATGGAAGGGTCTTCCGGGTTGTTCACCGCTTCCATCCACTCCACCTGACCCTCGGGATAGTTCTCGATGACCACTCGAAGAGGCTTTAGCACCGCCATCACCCGCGGCGCGCGCCGATTGAGGTCCTCCCGGAGAAAGTGCTCCAAAAGAGCGAGCTCAATCGTTCCGTTGGTTTTCGAAACGCCGATCCGCTGGCAAAAATTGCGGATCGCCTCGGGCGTATAGCCTCGCCGCCGCAAACCGGAGATGGTTGGCATGCGGGGGTCATCCCAGCCGCTCACCAGGTTCCTCTGCACCAGCGCGAGCAGTTTTCGTTTGCTGAGCAGGGTGTAGGTGAGATTCAAACGGTCGAACTCAATCTGCTGCGGGCGGTAAATTCCCAGTTGCTCCAGATACCAGTCGTAGAGCGGGCGATGGTCTTCAAATTCCAGCGTGCAGATGGAATGCGTAATTCCTTCGATGGAATCGGACTGGCCGTGCGCGAAATCGTACATGGGATAGATACACCACGTTTTCCCTGTCCGATGATGCTCGGCATGCAGAATGCGGTACATCACCGGATCGCGCATGTTGAGGTTGGGAGACGCCATGTCGATCTTCGCGCGAAGCGTCCGCGCGCCATCCGGAAATTCCCCCGCCTTCATGCGTCCGAACAAATCGAGGTTCTCCTCGACGGAGCGATTCCGGTAGGGGCTCTCCACCCCCGCCTCGGTTAGCGTTCCGCGCTGTTTCCGCATTTCCTCCGGGCTTAGATCGCAGACATACGCGTAACCGCTCCGGATGAGTTGCAGCGCCCATTCATATAGCTGCCCAAAATAGTCGGACGCGTAGAAGCAGCGATCCTCCCAATCGCCCCCGAGCCAGCGGACGTCTTCGACGATGGAATCCACATACTCGGTTTCTTCCTTCGACGGATTCGTATCGTCGAAACGCAAATTGCACTTCCCGCCGAACTCGGCCGCGAGGCCGAAATTCAGATGGATGGATTTGGCGTGGCCGATATGCAAGTAGCCGTTGGGCTCAGGCGGGAAGCGCGTGTGGACGCGTCCCTGGTATTTGTTGGTCTTCAGGTCGTCGCGGATGATCTCGCGAACGAAGTTCGATTGCGCCGGAGCCGTCTCCGGCGTGTTGCTAAGCGTGCTCATCCTCTGGTCCTTTTTTACTGAAGCATCGCGATGGCTTCACCGATGCGCGCGAGAGTGGTTTCCTTCCCCAGCACTTCGAGCGTCTCAAACAGCGGCGGGGCATTCTTTCTTCCGCACACGGCGACGCGAATCGGCTGGAACATCTGCCCGGCCTTGATCTTCATCTCCTGGGCCGCGGCGCGCAGCGAGCAATCGAGAGAATCGTGCGTGAACTCCACGCCGGACAGTGTTTCGCGCCCCCGCGTCAGCACCGCCAGCGCCATCGCTTCATCGCCTTTCTGCGGAATCAATTCCGCCTTGCCGTAAGGAGGCAGCTTATCGAGAAAGAAGAAATCCGCCACGCTCGTCACATCGCGCAGCGTCTTAATCCGCTCCCGGATCAGGGGGGCAACCTTGCGCATCTTCGCCGCATCGGCGGCGAGGCCGGCCGAGCGCGCGAACGGCAGCAATTGGGCCGACAACTCGTCCAACTCCATCTGCCGGATCAACTCGGCATTCAGCCAGACGGCCTTCGGATCGAATGGATCTTCCTCGCTGAAGTTGACCACCGCGTTGCTCCGGTTTACGCCGTCGAGCGAAAAGGCGTCCACCAGTTCCTGGCGAGTCATCTGCTCGCGATCGTTTTTGGGCGACCACCCGAGCAGGCACAGAAAATTGATGTACGCGTGCGGGAGAAACCCGCCGTCGCGATACGTGGTCACGCTCACCACCGGCCCATGTTTCCGCTTGGACAGCTTGGAGCCGTCGGGAGCGATCAGCAGCGGAAGATGAGCGAAGACCGGCGGAGCGGCTCCGGCCGCTTCAAAGAGAAGGACATGCTTGAACGTATTTGTCAGGTGGTCCTGCCCGCGGATGATGTGGCTGATTCGCAAATCGGCGTCATCGGCGCAGGACGCCATGTGATAGGTTGGAACTCCGTTGCTCCGCAGCAGCGCGAAATCCTCAATGTCCGCCGTGGATTTTGCCTGGCTCCCGTAGACCGCATCCTCGAAGTTGACCGTTCGCTCCGGGTCGCGCGGCACACGGAAACGAAGCACAAAAGGTTCGCCGGATGCCGCCCTGCGGTCGCTCTCTTCCCGCGTCATTTCGCGCATCCCGGCGTGAAACAGCCAAGGTCCGTCTTCGCGGGACTTGACGTCATCCTCCCCGGTGGCCGGAGTGAAATCGCGGTAGGCCAGGTCTTTTTCAAAAATCTCCCAGGCCATGCGCCGGTGCAGTTCCAGACGTTCCGACTGCCGGTAAAACTCATCCCAGCCCAGATCGAGCCACTTCAGCCCGTCAAAAATGGAATCGAGCGACGCCTGGGTATTCCGCTCGACGTCGGTATCGTCGATGCGAAGGATCATTGTCCCCTGACAATGCCGCGCAAACAACCAGTTGAAGATAAAGGTCCTCGCGCTCCCGATATGCAGATAACCGGTGGGCGAGGGCGCAAAACGCACTCTCGGCATGAATCTTCAGGATAACAAGGGGCTCCTTTGCCGCGCCGCCGGTGGTCCACCGCGGACGGATCCCCCTTTTCGCGCTGGCGGCCCGTAAAACTTGCCATGCCGGGGACGCTCATAGGAAGAGAATCGCCGGCGCCAAAATGGGCGTGCGACAATAGGGACTTAGGCGTCAGGGAGGAATTGGATGGGCGTACCTGTCTCGCAGATGTGGACCGTCGCGAGCTATGTGTGGAAACAAAGGCTGGCCGGCAGGAAACGCTACCCGCTCGTGCTTATGCTGGAACCGCTGTTCCGGTGTAATCTGGCTTGTGCCGGCTGCGGGAAAATCCAGTATCCCGCCCATATTCTAAAGGCAAATCTCACGCCGGAGGAATGCTTCCGGGCCGTGGACGAGTGCGGCGCTCCCATGGTCTCCATCCCCGGCGGCGAGCCCCTGATGCACCCCCAGATCAAGGAAATCGTCGAAGGTCTGGTGGCCCGCAGGAAATACATCTACCTCTGCACGAACGCGCTCCTGCTTAAGGAAAAAATCGACCTTTTTCAGCCGAGCAAGTATCTGACGTTCTCCGTCCACATGGACGGGCAGAAGGAGCATCACGATTTTTCCGTGTGCCGCGAAGGCGGCTACGAAATAGCGGCCGAGGGCATAAGGGAAGCTGTAAAACGCGGCTTCCGCGTCACCACCAACACCACTCTGTTCGACGGGGCCGATGCGAAGAGCGTCCGGGCGTTTTTCGACGAAATGATGGAGTTGGGCGTCGACGACATGATGCTTTCGCCCGGCTACTCCTACGACAAAGCACCCGATCAGACGCATTTCCTCGGCAAAGACCGCACGCGCCGCCTGTTCCGCGCTATTCTTTCGAACCGGAAGAAGAGCTGGCGCTTCAACCAGTCGCCGTTGTTTTTGGAATTTCTCATGGGGCACCGCGACTTTTCCTGCACCCCCTGGGGCATGCCCACGTTCAATCTTTTCGGCTGGCAGAAGCCGTGCTACCTGCTGCAGGACGGCTATGCCGACACCTTCGCTGAATTGATGGAAGAAACCGAGTGGGAGCGGTATGGAACTGAATCCGGTAATCCGAAATGCGCGAACTGCATGGTGCACTCGGGGTATGAAGCCTCGGCCACGCACGCCCTGTTCAACACCTGGCGCGGATTTGTGGGCGCAGTGAAGGGATATCTCTTCCCGAAATACGCCGACCAGGCGGCGCTCCAGATGCTGAATGAGCCGGCGAGCCGGCTTCAGCCGCCGGCGGATCTGGTTCAGATTACGGTAGCGCAGGATGACGCCGAAGAGGTGAACGCTTGAGTTCCGCGGCCGCCGTCCAAGGAGACCTCCAGGGGCGGATTTGGGAAACGGCAACCGAGGCAGAGCTGCGCGAGGGCCTGGAACTCGCGTTCGACTACCGCGGCGACGTGACCATCACGAAGAAAGACGGCGCCAGGATCGAAGGTTACCTGTTCGACCGAAAAACCGCGGCAACGCTGGCGGATTCCGTGGTTCGCATCATTCCCCGGGACCAGCCCCGCAAGGTCGCCATCTCCTACGCCGATATAGCGCGCCTCGAGTTCACCGGGCGCGATACCGCCGCCGGAAAGAGTTGGGCGGCCTGGGTGAAGAAATACTGGGAAAAGAAGGCGGCAGGCGAGAAGACCGATCTGCAGCCGGAGAAACTCGACTAACCGGCGGCCGATGCGCCTGTTTACCGCGATTGAGCTTCCCCCCGGCATCCTCCAGCGCGTCGAACGGTTGCTCAGCGCGCTCCGCCCCTCGGCGGCGGTGCAGTGGAGCCCGAGCCAGAACCTGCACATCACCACAAAGTTCATCGGCGAGTGGCCGGAAGCGCGCCTGTCCGAACTGGAAGATGTTCTTAAGACTCTGACGGAACGGACGCCATTTCCCGTCCTGCTCCAGGGATTGGGGTGGTTTCCGGACGCTCACAAACCGCGGGTGCTTTACCTGGGCATCGAACGCCATGACGCAATGACCGGCTTGGCTCGGGACACGAATATCGCGCTGGCCTCGATCGGCATCCCGCCGGAGCAAAAGCGCTATTCGCCTCATCTGACCCTCGCCCGCATCCGGGAAAAGTCAACCCTCGAGGCCTTGCGGGCGGCGGCCGCTAAAGAAACAGCAAGCGGCTTCGAGCCTTTCCAGGCGGACCGGTTCTGGCTCTATCGAAGCGAACTCACCCCACGCGGTTCCATCTATACTAAGCTGGCGTCTTTCCCCTTTCGACCATGATGCCGCTCGCCGCTCTCTTCATCGCCTATTTTCTGGGAGGAATCCCGTTCGGTTATTTCCTGGTGCGCTGGAAAACCGGCGCCGACGTGCGCGGCATGGGCAGCGGCAACATCGGCGCGACCAACGTATTACGCACCACCAGCCGGGCCCTGGGGTTCGCAACCCTCCTGCTCGACATCGCCAAAGGGTTCGCCGCCGTCTGGATCGCCGCCGCATTGACAGGAAACTCCCCGGCATGGATGAGCGCCGCGGCTCTCGCGGTCATGGCCGGGCACGCTTATCCGGCGTTTCTGAAATTTAAGGGCGGAAAGGCCGTGGCGTGCTTCATCGGAGCCTTTCTCTACCTGACTCCTCTCCCGTTGCTCGCGGTGCTCATCGTTTTCGTCATCGTCGTCGCCGCGAGCAAATTTATTTCGCTCGGTTCGTTGATAGCGGCCGGAACATTTCCCCTCGCGGTCTGGCTGATCCTGCACCCGCATCCCGCGGTCACGCTGGCGGCGCTGATTGCGGGGGCGTTCATCATCTACCGCCACAAAGGCAACATCGCGCGCCTCCGCTCGGGGACGGAAAATGTCCTCAACCTGAGGAGACGGAAGTGAGCAGGCTCACCGTTGCAGGCGCCGGAAGCTGGGGGACCGCGCTCGCCGCGGTACTCAGTCCGCGTTATGATTCCGTCCACCTTTGGGCGAACGAACCGGAACTGGCGGCCCGGATCAACGCCTCGCACGAGAATAGCCTTTTTCTCCCCGGCTGCCCTCTGCCGGACAACGTGACGGCTTTTGGCGACCTGGACGGCGCGCTCGAAGACGCGGATGTCGTCCTCGGGGTAATGCCCTCGAAGTATACGCGCGCCGTCTGGAGCGGAATTCTGCCACACCTCAGGCCGGAAACGCGCCTGGTGAGCGCCACGAAGGGCCTGGAAGGGGGCACGTTGCTGCGGGCCTCCGAAGTGATCGCCGGAGTGATTTCACCCCGCCTTTCCAATGGGATAGCTGTCCTTTCCGGGCCGACTTTCGCCCGGGAGGTCGCGCGTGGAGAGCCGGCCGCCCTGGTGATCTCCTCCCTCGACGGGGAACTGGCCGCATCAATTCAGCAGGAATTTTCTGGACCTACCTTCCGTCTCTATACCAATGGCGACCCGGTGGGCGTCGAAATCGGCGCGTCGCTGAAGAACGTGATTGCCATCGCCGCCGGGGTTTGCGCCGGCCTGGGGCTGGGCAGTAACGCCGTTGCCGCATTGATTACAAGAGGGTTAGCGGAAATCAGCCGTCTGGCCTTCGCCATGGGCGGGCAAGCCAGAACGCTCGCGGGTCTGGCCGGGCTGGGCGACTTGGTTCTCACCTGCACGGGTGAACTCAGCCGGAATCGCTCGGTCGGCATGGAACTGGCGAAAGGCCGGGGCATTCAGGAGATCGTTTCGTCCATGAAAATGGTTGCCGAAGGCGTGGATACGACACCCGCGGCGCTCGAATTAGCAACGCGGTACTCGGTTTCGATGCCGATTACGTCTCAAATGAATCGAATTCTGCGAGGCGAATGCTCCCCGCAGTCGGCGCTTCGGGAGCTGATGGAACGTTCACTCAAAGATGAGTAAAATTTCGTAAATAGTCCCTAAATATAGGCCAAAGAACGAGTTCGCGTGAAGAATCCTCCCGATCTTGCGAAACCTTCGCCGCATGAAGGGGTTTCTAGTGGTATGACGGCCGCAGCCGCTTTTTTGGAACGGGACGCCGAACTGATGCTGCGGGTTCGCGAAGGCGACGACGTCAGCTTCGGTCTCCTTCTGGAACGGCATCGCCGGCCGGTGATTTGTTTTCTATACCGGATGGTGCGGAACCAGGCGGTTGCCGAGGAACTGGCGCAGGAAGTATTTTTGCGCGTTTACCGGGCGCGGGCGAGCTACGAACCGGCGGCGAAGTTCACGACCTGGCTTTTCCGCATCGCGACGCATCTGGCGATCAACTGGTCGCGCGACCGGAAGATCGACAAGATGCAGGACAGTCTGGATCAGCCGCAGCCGGCGGGACAGGCCGTGCAACTACCCGACAAAGCCATGACCAAGGAGCAGGAGATGCTCCACCGTGTGCGCATGGCGGAAGTCAGAGCCGCAATTGAGGAACTACCGGCCAAGCAAAGAGCCGCGGTCCTTATGCATAAATATCAGGGATTGGGCTATTCGCAAATCGCGAAAGCCTTCAATTGCTCGGAATCGGCGGTGAAGTCGCTGCTTTTCCGGGCTTACGAAGGCTTGCGGGCGCGGCTGGCTCACATGGTGTGAGGATTTCCACGATGGCCTGCGAGAAGCAAATGAGCGCCCTCATCTCCGAGGCGGCGGGCAGTTTGAGTGAGACGGAACGCGCCGCGCTGGAACGGCACACCGAGGGTTGCGCGCAATGCCAGGATACCTTGGTGAAACAGCGGGCTCTTTGGAGCGCGCTCGACGAGCTGCCGGCGATTGAACCATCGGAAGACTTCGACCGCCGCTTGTATGTACGCATTGCCGAAGAAGAGCGCAGGCCTTGGTGGAGAGCGACGGTGCGCGCATTCCCGTCGTTCCGAATGCGGAGTGCCGTTCCGGTGGCCGCTGCGTGTCTCGCGCTATGCGGAGCGCTTCTGTTGCACGCCCCCGATCCGGTTGCGCCCCAGGAACCGGCGAAACCGGTTGCGGTGGACAACCGGATCGACATTGACGTCGACCAGGTGGAGCAAACCCTCGACGACCTCGAGATGCTGAGGCAGCTAACCGTGTCTCCGCCCGAGCGGGACGTCGCCGAGACTACGGAGTCGCAGACTTGACCGGATGTGCATGCAGACTGGCGGCCGCCGCCGGCTGCCTTTTTGTTGCCGCTCTGTCCACGGCGCCCTCCGAGGCCGGGCAAAAACGCCAGACGGGACGCAGCGTGCGTCCGCCTTCCGCGGTAGAAGAACTCCGGCACATGGCTCCGAAGGAAAGGCGGGAGGCGTTAAGCAGCCTCTCTCCGGAGAGGCGCAGCCGCGTAGAAGAGCGTCTGAAAGACTATGACTCGCTTCCGCCGGGAAAGCGCGAGCAGCTCAATCGCGCGTACCAGCGGTTTTCCGAACTAACGCCCGAACAGCAGAATTCCCTTCGCCAATCCTTCAACACGTTCTCTCAACTTTCGCCGCGCCGCAAACAGGCCCTGGCGCGGGAATTGCGCCGTCTCCGCGGCATGCCGCCCGGTGTGCGGCAAAAGAGATTCAACAGTAAGGCTTTCCAGAGCAGATTTACGCCCGGCGAGCGCGATATTGTGCGGCACATGTCGGAATTCCCGGTTCCGGCTCCCGAATAGGTCCAGCCGCAGGGACATAGCGTTCCAGTCCCGGAAGTACCGCGCGCGCACGCGCCGCATGCCGGATTCAAACCGCGCCATGCTACGTTAGGAGTAGGGTGAGCACAGGCTCGACTGAAGTGGCTGGCGACGCCGTCCTCAGGGCGGTTGGGCTAACCAAGACATATATCTCGGGTGGGAATGCGGTTCAGGTTTTCGCCGATATGAATTTTGAAGTGCGGCGCGGCGAACGTCTCGCTCTGGTGGGACAGTCCGGCAGTGGTAAAAGCACGCTCTTGTATTTGTTGGGCGGGCTCGATTCTCCGTCGTCCGGGCAGATTTTTTTCGGCGCGAATGATATCGCCTCTTTTTCGGAGCCGGGAATGGCGGCGTACCGGAATAGCAACATTGGGTTCGTATGGCAGAACCATTCGCTGCTTCCCGAGTTTACGGCGGTCGAAAACGTCATGATGCCGCTGTTGATTCGTGGCGTCGAATCATCCAAGGCGGTGGCGGCGGCGCAGGTTGGACTGGAAGAGGTAGGTCTGAAAGATCGGGCGATGCATCGAGTGGGCGAGATGTCGGGCGGCGAGCAACAACGCGTCGCCATTGCGCGCGCCCTCATCGGGAATCCATCGATTCTGCTGGCCGACGAACCGACCGGCAATCTCGATTTCCGTACCGGGGACATGATTGTCGCGCTGCTCGCGCGGCTGCACAGCGACCGTTCTCTCACCTCGGTATTTGTGACGCATAACCTTGAATTTGCGAGGCGCTGTGACCGCGTCCTCGAAATAGCCCGCGGCGCAGTCGCTCCCTGGATTCCGGAACGATCGCAGTCGTCTCCGCATGAGGCGGGATCCAATTCTTACGGCGGTTCCTATGTTTGAACGTTATACGGAAAAGGCTAGGCGCGTAATTTTCTTCGCGCGATACGAAGCCAGTCAGTTCGGAAGCCCCTATATCGAAACGGAGCATCTCCTGCTTGGTCTGCTCCGGGAAGATAAGGCGCTGGCGAACCGCTTTCTTCGCTCCCACGCGGCAATTGAATCCATCCGGAAGCAGATCGAGTCGCACACCACGATTCGGGAGAAGGTATCCACGTCGGTGGACCTTCCGCTCAGCCACGAGTGCAAGCGCGTGCTCGCCTACGGCGCCGAGGAGGCGGAGCGCCTGAGCCACAAGCACATCGGGACGGAGCATCTTCTGCTCGGGCTGCTGCGGGAAGAGAAGTGTTTTGCGGCCGAGATTCTGCACGAGCGGGGCCTGAGGATTTCGCAGGTCCGGGAAGAAATTCAGCGTTCCTCCTCGGAAAAGATGTCGGCAAACCGCCCGAAGGAAAGCTCGCTGCTCAGCGAGTTCAGCCGGGATTTGACGCAAGCGGCGATGGACGGCGCACTCGATCCACTGATCGGCCGCGACTTCGAACTGGAGCGCGTGGTCCAGATCCTGTGCCGCCGCACGAAGAATAATCCCGTGCTCATCGGCGAACCAGGGGTCGGCAAGACCGCCATTGTCGAGGGACTGGCGCAGCGGATCGCCGACGGGGACGTGCCGTCGTTTCTGTCCGACAAGAGAATTCTCGCGCTGGACCTTTCCCTCATCGTGGCCGGCACGAAATATCGAGGCCAGTTTGAGGAACGTCTGAAGACCATCATGAAGGAGTTGATGGAGAACCAGAACGCCATCATCTTCATCGACGAATTACACACGCTGGTGGGGGCCGGATCGGCCGAAGGCTCGCTCGATGCCGCCAATATCCTGAAGCCGGCCCTTTCGCGCGGCGAAATTCAGTGCATCGGCGCAACCACGCCAGGGGAGTACCGGAAGTCGATTGAGAAGGACCGGTCCCTGGAGCGGCGTTTTCAGGCCGTAAAGGTGCCGCCGCCTTCGGAAACCGACGCGGTTCGGATTCTTTTCGGAATCAAGGAGCGGTACGAAAAATTTCACGCGGTGGCCTACACGGACGAGGCGATCGAGTCTGCCGTTCACGCCTCCACGCGGTTTATCCCGGACCGTTTCCTGCCGGACAAGGCCATCGACCTGATCGACGAAGCCGGCGCGCGCGTCAAGTTGAAACAGACCACGCTGCCGAGCGAAGTGGCCGATATCCAGAAGCGCATCAAGTTCATCGTCCATCGCATGGAGAACGCCATTGCGAATCACGAGTTCGAGAAGGCGCGCTTCTACTCGGACGAGGAGCGGAAGGAACGCGAGAACCTCCGCCAATTCCGCGAGAAGTACAATCTGGACGACACCTCGACCGGAGTGGTCACCAAGGACGATATTGAGGACGTGGTGGCGCGCTGGACCGGCGTGCCGATGACCGCCATCAAGGAAGAAGAAATCAGCAAGCTGCTCCGGATTGAAGAGGAGTTGCACCGGCGCGTCATCAGCCAGGAGAAGGCGATTTCGGCGCTGTCGCGAGCGATCCGCCGTTCGCGCGCGGGGCTCAAATCGCCCAAGCGCCCGGCGGGGTCGTTCCTGTTCCTGGGCCCGACCGGCGTGGGAAAAACGGAAGTAGCGCGGGCTCTGGCCGAGTTTTTGTTCGGCAGCGAAAAATCGCTCATCCGCTTCGACATGTCGGAGTTTATGGAGAAGCACTCGGTTTCGAAGCTGATTGGTTCGCCTCCGGGCTATGTCGGCTACGAGGAAGGCGGCCAGTTAACGGAGCGCGTGAAGCGGGCCCCCTATTCCGTCATCCTCCTCGACGAAATCGAGAAGGCGCACCCGGATATTTACAACATTCTGCTCCAGGTGTTTGAAGACGGCCAATTGACCGACGGCCTCGGCAATACGGTGGACTTCAAAAACACCATCATCATCATGACCTCGAACCTGGGAGCGCGGTTCCTCGATAAGAAGAGCCAGATCGGTTTCTCCGCGCCCTCCATCAGCGGCATCCCGCCGAAGGTCGAAGACATGGTGCTCGCGGAAGTGAAGAAGGCGTTCAATCCGGAGTTTCTGAACCGCTTGGACGAAGTGATTCTGTTCACGTCGCTGACCGACGAAGACCTGTTGAAGATCATTGGGTTGCTGGTGGAGCAAATCAACGCCAACCTGGTGAGCAAACAGATCAAGATCCGCATCAACGACGATGCCGCCCGGTACATCCTGGAGAAAACCCTGGTGGACCGCAGCTACGGCGCGCGCCCACTGCGGCGGGCGCTGCAGAAATACATCGAAGATCCACTGTCGGAAGCGGTAATTCAGGGCAGTCTGCCGCGGCCGGCGGATCTTGAAGTCTACCTGAGCGACACGGGGATCTTCTGCCGGCCGGTGAAGGAACTGCAGGAGTTGCCGGTAGGCGCACCCGACGACGAAGCGGACTCCGCTCCGGCGCCCGGAACCGCGCTGTACATGTTCTAGAATTTTCCGGTCAGCGAATTGATAAATTCGTAGCGGGCGCGGTGCGGGTCCGGGGCTGCATGCGACGTTGGCCCGATCAAATGCATCACCTGGTAGTTGGTGGCGCTGTCGTAGGCGGGCCACTCCGGAAGTCCCGGCCCGTTCGGATTTCCCGTTTTCGCGAAGTTGCTCCAGTAAGTGGACATCAAATCGGAGAGCTTCCAATCTTCTTCCCGCCAGGGGAGCTTTTTGGATGCAAGCGCGCCGAAGACGAACTCGATCTCAGCCGAGTGGTAAGCGACCGGATGCCCGGTCTTCCCTTCTTCCAGCGGAGGCGCCTGGTCAAAACGGTAGCGATACACCGGCGATTGCCCGGTCGCCTTCTGTGCTTCGATCCAGCGCCATGTCGAGAGAGCGATGAACTTATCGCCGGACAAGGCCGCGGCTGATTCGCGGGCTTCGTCGTCCGTGCTTGCCGGGAAGAGTTTCAAAAGCGCCGCGGCCTGATCGCCGTAGTCCTTGTGCACCTCTTTCGTGTAGCTCTCAGCGGTCACCTTTTCGTTGTATCCACCCTCGTTGGCATTCCAGCCGGCAAGGAGCGGAACATGGCTCTGTTGGCCCGCGGCGAAAATCGCGGCGGGCGTCTCGGGAAGGAAATAGCCGTCCACATTCGGCACGAAAGAAAAAGGCCCCAGCTTCGTGGCGGCGCTCAAGACATCGGCCGCCGGGACCGCGCGCAGTTTCGCCAGCGAACCGGCACCCAGCGCCGCCGCCAGTTTTTCACCCGCCTTTTCGCTTTCGGCAAGAGGCTTGGCCTCGAGAGTCGTGGAAAAGAACGCTCCGCTTTCGCCAATCGCCTTATTCAACAAGCCGCGCGAGAGCGGCGACGCCATCAATGCGCTCACCGAGAAGGAACCGGCAGACTCTCCGAATATGGTCACATTGCCCGGATCTCCACCGAACGCGGCGATATTTTTATGAACCCAGCGGAGAGCGGCAACCTGATCCAGCAGACCGTAGTTCCCGGAAGCCTGATGGCCCGACTCCGCCGTAAGCTCGGGATGGGAAAGAAACCCGAAGACGCCCAAGCGGTAGTTAAAGCTGACAACCACGACCCCCTTTTTGGCGAGCTCGCTCCCATCCTGCCGGGGCTCGGATGCCGCGCCGCCCACGAAACCGCCGCCATAGATCCACACCATTACCGGCAGTTTCGCGGCCGCGGAGGCGGCCGGGGTCCACACGTTCAGGTAGAGACAATCCTCGCTCACGCCCGGATCGCGGAAGACCATGTCGCCGAAGACGTTGCCCTGCATGCACCGTGAGCCGAACTCCAGCGCCTTGCGGACACCCTTCCACTTGGCGGCCGGCTGGGGTTCCTTCCATCGAAGCGTCCCGACCGGAGCCGCCGCGTACGGGATGCCGAGAAACGAACGGACGTGCGTCGATTCATTCATCGAGCCTTCGAGCGAGCCGGTGTCGATTTTTACCCGGTTTGCAGCCATGCCATTGATCGCCAGCATCATGGCCGGCACAACCATCCATTTTGCGTCCATGAGTGACGCCAGCATATCAAAAGTCTGGCTCCTCCAGACGAACAGCCGCGCATTCTAGAATACAAGTTGGATGGACCTTACCGACTATCAAGCGGTCTCCGATCTCTCCCGCGCGTCTACCATCCCGGCGCGCTGGTATCTGGATCCCGAGTTTCTGGAGGCTGAACGGCGAAGAGTATTCGCAAGCACCTGGCAGCCTGTGGGACACTCGGCCGATGTAGCCGCACCGGGCGATTACTTTGCCTGCGAGATCGCCGGTGAGCCGGTGGTGGTGGTACGGGACAGGGACGGCGTTTTGCGGGCCTTTTCGAACGTTTGCCGTCATCGCGCGTCAACCGTTGCCGTGGGACGGGGCACCGCGGTCAGCCTCCGCTGCCCGTATCACGGCTGGACTTACGCTCTCGACGGGCGGCTGATCGGACAGCCCGAGTTTGAAGGCGTGCGGGAATGGGATAAGTCGTCCGTGTGCCTTCCGTCGTTTCGGGTGGAGACCTGGGGACCATACGTCTTCGTGAATCAGGACGCGGAGGCGCCTTCTCTCGACGACGTTTTCGGCGCTATTCCCGGGGAGATCGCACAGATAGGGTGCGTGCCGGACCGCCTCGGGTTCTCGGAGCGGCGCGACTACGTTCTCAATTGCAATTGGAAGGTCTACGTCGACAACTATCTCGAAGGCTATCATTTGCCGGCGGCGCATCCATCGCTCTTCCGGGAACTCGACTACCGGCAATACCGCGTCGACACCTTCCGCTACTATTCCTCACAATATGCTCCCATCCGTCCGAAGCGGGAGAGCGGCCCACCGAGGCGGTACGCTTTCCCGGACGACGGCCGGCGGGCGCTTTACTACTGGGTGTTTCCTAACTTCATGCTCAACGTCTATCCGGACAACATGAGCGCCAACATCATCCTGCCTCTCGGGCACGACAAAACGCTGACCATTTTTGAATGGTTCTCTTACGCGGCGGCGCCGGTGGCCGCCGAGACCATCGCCTTCAGCGACGAGATCCAGCAGGAAGACATCGCCATCTGCGAAAACGTCCAGCGCGGATTGCGATCCAGGACCTACACGCAGGGCCGCTTTTCCGTCAAGCGCGAAAACGGCGTACACCACTTTCATATGCTGCTGAATGAGTACCTGAGCAAATGACACGGCGCGATCTGTTTGGAGTGGCGGGGTGCGGCCTGTTCTGGCCGGCGGTTGTGGCGGCGCAGGAGCACGCCCATAAGATGGCGGCGGCCGGCGCGGATGCGCAACTCGAATATTTCGATGAACAGACCGCCGCCGATGTCGCGGCGCTGGCCGGACAGATCATTCCTTCCGGAGACTCGCCCGGCGCGAGAGAGGCGGGCGTGATTTTCTTCATCGACCGAGCGCTCGCGACATTCGACAAAGATAAACAGGAGAACTACCGGCAAGGCATGCGCGATTTTCAAGAGTTGCGCAAGCAGATGTTCCCGGGTTCGAACTCGATCGAATCGCTATCCCCGGAACAGCAAACGCACTTCATGAAGGCAATCGAGCGGAAACCGTTTTTCGATCTGTTGCGTACTCACACAGTGATGGGTTTCTTCTGCGATCCATCGTTGGGCGGCAACCGCGATGAAGTTGGCTGGAAGCTGATCGGCTTCGAAGATAAATTTCACTTTGAGCCGCCGTTCGGCTACTACGACAAGCAATAATGCCACCCTCCGCGCAGTTCGATCTCAAGACCGAAGTCGATTTCGTAGTGGTCGGCGCGGGCGCCGCGGGAGGCGTGGTGGCAAAGCAACTGGCGGAAGCAGGCTTTTCCACTGTGGTGCTGGAGCAAGGCCCGTACCTGCGCGAGAAAGACTTTCGGCACGACGAAGTGGGCGTCACCTTCCACCCCGGGCTTACAAACGACACCAAATTACGTCCCAACGCCTTCCGCAAGCGGCCTGACGACCTGGCGAAAGAACGGAAGGCCGTGGAGTACGGGTGCATGGTAGGAGGTGGATCGGTCCACTTCACCGCCAATTACTGGCGGTTTCACGAGAGCGATTTCCACGAATATAGCCTCTGTGGCTCCATCGATGGGGCCGGCTTTGCCGACTGGCCGATCACCTACCAGGAGTTGGAACCCTACTATACGCGGATGGAATGGGATCTGGGGATCTCCGGGCTGGCGGGCTCGAATCCCTTTGATTCGCCGCGCTCAAAGCCATATCCGCTGCCGCCGATGCCGGTAAAGTCCTCCGGAGTGCTTTTCGAAGGGGCGGCGAAAAAGCTCGGATGGCATCCATATCCGGCGCCGGTTGCGATTCTTTCGAAACCCTACCAGGGACGGGCAGCGTGCGTGAATTGCGGCTTTTGCGAAAGCTTCGGCTGCGAAGTAAATGCCAAGTCGAGCACGCTGGCCACCATGATCCCGCTTGCGGAAAAGACCGGGCACTGCGAAATCCGGCCGAATTCGTATGTCCGCAAGATCGAGACGGACAAACGAGGGCGCGTCACCGGGGCTCACTATTTCGAGGGGCAAAAGAAGAAAAGTGTGTTCCAACGGGCGCGGGCGGTGGTGGTTTGCGCCAACGGCGCGGAGACCCCGCGGCTTCTGCTGATGTCAAAATCCCGGCAATTTCCCAATGGGCTCGCCAATTCAAGCGGCTTGGTGGGGAAATATCTCATGTTCGATGCCGGACTCGCCGCGCGAGGGCTCTTCGAATACCCGCTCAACGACTACAAGGGGATCCAGGTTACACGAGTTCTGCAGGATTTCTACGACGCCGATCCCAAGCGGGGATTTTACGGCGGCGGGGCGCTCGACGCGCGCTTCGATTGGTACCCCATCGCCTTCGCGCTCAGCGGGATGCCTCCCGAAGTGCCGCGCTGGGGCGAGGAATTCAAGAAAAGCGTTGGAGATTATTTCAATCACACGATGACGGTCCTGGCGCATTCGACGTGCCTGCCGCGGGAGAGCAACAGTATTTCTCTCAGCCCTGTCACGACGGACGCATGGGGATTGCCGGCTTTGCTGGTGACGTTCGAATATCATCCGGACGACGTGAGTAACATGGCTTGGCTGCTGGCGCGGCAGCGGGAATTATTAGAGGCCGCGGGGGCGAAAAACATCTGGGTTGACGACACGAGCGTTCTCGACGTTTCGCGCCATCTGATGGGAACCTGCCGTATGGGCAACGATCCGAAGACCTCGGTTGTCGACCGGTTTCATCGCGCGCACGACGTGCCGAACCTGTTCCTGGTGGACGGCAGCAGCTTTGTCACCTCGGGACGCCAGCAGCCGACATGCACCATTCAGGCGCTGGCATGCCGCGCAGCGGACTATATCGCCGAAGCGGCGCGCAAAGGCGAGATCTGACCGACCTCTCCCTGTCCGCGCCGACAGCATAAATACGGATAAATGCGCGCCTGAATGCGCTGTATTTCCTGGTTTCCTTCGCGGCTTTTTCCGGCGATTTTTCCGATGTAGAAACAAGATGCCTCCATGGCGGGTCTTGGTGTCAATAGAGGCGCGTAGATTCAGCGGCACGCCACCGGTCTCGGCCTCTCTGGAGGTGAGACATGCATTTCTCTCGTTCCCGAACCCTCCTCCGTACCTTCACCTGGAGTGTTCTTTCGCTTTCGATTAGCCTGCCGGTCATGGCTCAGTTTCGCGGCGGAATTCAAGGCTCGATCACCGATCCAACCGGGGCAGCCATTGTGAACGCCCGGGTAACGCTGGTTAGCCAGGAGACCCGGCGCGAACAAACCACGCAAACCTCGGGAGAAGGATTCTACCGGTTCGATGGACTGGCCCCGGGCGCGTATACCGTCACCGCTGAGCTCGCCGGCTTTGGCAAAGAGACGCGGGAGAACGTCAATGTTCCGGCCGAACAGATTCAGGGCTTGGATATCACGTTATCTCCCGGCAACGTGAGCCAAAGCGTGACCGTCTCGGCGACCGCGGGCGCGGGGCTCCAAACCGAGAACGCCAACCTCGGCGGTACGATCACAACGCTGCAAGTGGAGCGCCTGCCTCAAATCGGCCGCGATCCTTATGAGCTATTGCGCCTCACGCCGGGCGTCTTCGGACTGGGCGGACGGGACGGCAGCGGGAATTCGGTCGGCCTGCCCAACACGACGGGGCCGGGCGGATCAAACTCCTCCATTTTTCAGACAGAGAACCAGGTTCCCATCTCGGCCAACGGCCAGAGGCTTTCGGACAACAACTACCTGATAGACGGCGTAACCGTCGACAGCCTGAATTGGGGCGGGGCGGCGGTAGTAACCCCGAACCAGGAATCGGTGAAGGAAATCTCGGTTCAATCGGAACCCTTTGGCGCCGAATATGGAAGAAACTCCGGCGCGCAGGTTGAAGTGGTATCGAAGAACGGAACGAATCAATTGCACGGCAGCGGCTTTTTTCAGTTCCAGGACCCCGGGCTGAACGCCTACAACAAATACGGCGGACCGTTTGACGCTCCGCCGGTTCGCGTGAACACGAAGTTCCGGCAGTACGGCGGCTCTCTCGGCGGACCCATTCTAAAGAACAAGCTTTTTTTCTTCTTCTCCTACGAAGGACTTACCAACAAGACCGACACTCCTTATGAAGGATGGGTGGAAACACCGCAGTTCCGGCAAGCGGTGGTCAACGCCAATCCGAACAGCATCGCCGCGAAGGTGCTTTCGTCTTCCGGCATCGAACCGAGAGTCGCCGCCGATCTGAACGTGCCCTGTCCGGCGAGTTTCCCGTCCGGCCAATGCCGGCAAGTATCCGGCGGTTTGGACATCGGGTCGCTAACCGGCGCAACCGGGCAATATGTCGATATCGGAGCGAACCCTCTCGGGGGCGGCTTCGACGGCGTTCCCGATATTCAATACGCGCTACTTGGGAATCCGGCCACGCAGCGGGGAAACCAATACAATTTCCGTGCCGACTACACCCGCGGAAACGACAGCCTCACCTTCAGCACATATTTGACGCCGCTTTCCGGAACGTCCGCCCAAGCCGCCAGCCAGAGCCGTCCGATGGCGGACCTGCCGAATCATCCCTTCAACAGCGCCTTCACCGTTACCTACAGCCGCGTCTTTACTCCCACGCTCTTCAATCAGGCGCATGCCAGCTTCACCCGTTTCGCGTACAACCAGATCAGCGCGTCGTCCAACGTGAATTGGGGAATTCCCAATCTCCAGGTGCAAAACATTCCGGACGGCGGAGCGAGCATCAACTTCGGCGCGCCCCAAGCGAACACAACGCCCGCCATCTTTGCCCAGAACACGTATGAGTTCAACGACACGCTAAGCAAGGTGACCGGCCGGCACGCGCTGCGCTTCGGCGTGGTAGTCCGAAAGATGCAAAACAACGACAACCTCGCCGGGGGCGCGCGGCCCGTATATACTTTTCAGGGCCTCTGGAACTTCGCCAATGACGCGCCGATCTATGAAGGGATCAACGCAAACCCGCAGAATGGCGCGCCGGCGGATGCGCAGCGCTACCTGCGAAGCGGCGACTATGCCGGTTTCATTCAGGACGACATTAAGCTCCGGCCCGGGTTCACCCTCAACCTTGGCCTTCGCTATGAATATTTCGCCCCGCTCACCGATAAAGGCGGGCAACTGAGCAACCTCTTTTTCGGTTCCGGCAACGATTACAACACGGCCTATGTGCGAAGCGTCGACCGCCTTTATGACCCGCAATGGAAGAACTTCGCGCCGCGCTTCGGCTTCGCATGGAGCCCGGAATCGGCGCGGAACCGTTTCGTAGTGCGCGGCGGCTATGCCTGGTTCTACAACCAGATTCCGGGCGCCGTTTTCGAGAACAGCGATCAAAATCCGCCTTCGTTCGCCAACTATGGCATTTGCTGTGGCAACGTTTCGTCTCCGTTTGCAAACGGGCAGATTCTCTATGCGCTCGGCTCAAACAACAGCATCTACGGATATCCGGTCAACCCGGCGCTGGCCACCGGGATCGATCCGGCCACCGGTGCACCTCGCGGCCCGTCCAATCCCACCGCGCCGACTACCCAGGTCTACATGGCGCAACGGGACATGCCCAACCCCTTCGTACAGGTTTATTCGTTAAACCTGCAGTTGCAGCTTCCATGGCAATTCATCGGAACCGCCGGCTATAGCGGCAGTGAGGGACGCCACCAGATCCGGCTTGTAAACCAGAACTTCCTCTATCCCGCCGGCCCCACATTCCCGTTCTATGCGGTCTACAATCCGCAGCCGGACGTGAATACGAATTTCAACGCGCTTCTGCTGTCTTTGTCACGACGCTATTCGAACGGCCTTCAGTTCTCCGCCAACTACCGGTGGTCGAAGAGCCTCGACACGCTTTCGTATGAGGGCCCTGGTGCGGTGACGAATCAGACCTACCCGCAAGATCAGGCAACGGAATACGGGCCATCGGATTTTGACGCGCCCCATTTCTTCACGTTCAACGCCACCTACGATCTGCCGTTTTTCCAGAAGCAGAAAGGCTTCGCCGGACGCCTTCTCGGCGGGTTCAATCTCAGCACGATCTTCACGGCCAGCAGCGGATTCCCGTGGACCCCGACCACCTGCCTGACAGCCCTGCAAACGCCCGGCGGCCCGACACTCTGTCCGATCCGGCCCATCGCTTATCTGGGCAACGCGGGACATGAAGCATCGAACTACGCGTACATCAACGGGACCAACTTTGCCGGCGGGGGCCAGCGGTACTTTGTAATTACGACGCCTTCCTCCGGCCCAACAACCGCCGCTCCCGGCATTGGCCGCAATACCTGGCGCGGACCCGGATTTATTACCACCGACATCAGCATCGGCAAATCCACCGGCCTCGGTTTCGCCCACCTGGGCGAGGCGGCCAAGCTCGACCTGCGGGCCAATCTCTATAACGCCTTCAACAAACTGAATCTTCTGCCGATCGGCTTTGGTAGCCCGGCGGCGACCATCGACAGCCCGAATTTCGGATTATCTCCGGGAGCCATGTCGGGACGAACGGTTGAACTCCTGGCGCGTTTCAGTTTTTGACACCGGGCTCCCGCACCCGAGCCTCGATATCGATGAGACAACCAGCGAGCGCTTTCGGCGCCGACAGAAACGGCGAATGGCCCGATGCGAGCGAGAAGACGCTGCGGCAAGGCGTCTCCCCATACATCCAGCGCTGCGCGCGGAGTCCCAGCGCTTTGTCCTGAAGGCATTCAATATAGAATCGCGGCGGCGAAGCAGCCGCTTTCGGGAAATCGCGCGGCGTGCCGGCGGGAATGAGCGGCTCCGGCTGCAACTGACGAACCGCCCAGGCGGCCCATTCCTCCGCGCAATCCTCATAGAACACGGCTCGGGCACACTCGGGCTTCACGATGGAAACCCCGCGCGACGCATCCACTGCGAGGCTGGCCGGAAGCATCGAGGTATCATCCACCTTCATTGCATCGCCAGGGGTTTTGCCCGCCGGCAATAGAAATGCCGATACGTATACCAATGCCAGAGCCTGTTCCGGGCGCAGAGCGGCGATCTCGCTGATAATCATGCCGCCGGAACTGTGCCCGACGAGAATCGCGGGCGTCTCGAGACGGTCTAATATGCCGCGGACATGAGGCACGTACTGTTCATAAGGACGGCCCGTAAGCGGCGTCACATCCGACCCATGAGCCGGAAGGTCGGGCGCTACCACGCGGTGCCCGCACTGCGTGAGCAGCGGGGACAAGCGGGACCAACACCACGATGCGTGCCACCCTCCGTGGATCAGGACGAATGTGCTCAAGCGGTCCGTGACCCGCTAGGCGAAGAGCGCGTCTACCGGTTTTCCTTTACCGTTATTGGTGACGTAAAACGGACGTCGCTCGACCACATAAGACGTATCGGGCGCGATGCCCAGCGCAGTGTAAATGGTTGCGTGGAGATCGTCAATCGTCACGGGATTCTCAACGATCTTGCAGGGACGCTCATCGGCGGTCTTCCCGTAAAGGAAGCCCTTTTTGAAGCCGCCGCCAAACACCAGAACGCTGCCAGCTTCCGTGAAGTGGCGGTGCATCCCGTAGTGTTTTATTTCGGTCATGATGGCAGGCTGCTTCACTTGATTCTGTACGGTTAGGCCGGGCTTGCCTTCGACAAGCATGTCGCGGCCGAACTCGCTCGCGATGACCACCAGCGTGCGGTCCAGCAGGCCGCGCTCCTCCAGATCGAGAATTAGCTGCGAGATCGGCGCGTCCACGGCCTGCTTCATGCCTACTGCCCGCGTATGTCCGTTCTCATGGGTATCCCAGAAACGGAACGGGATGTACTCTGTGGTCACTTCCACGAAACGGGCTCCGGCTTCCACCAGGCGTCGCGCCATGAGGCACCCTTGCCCGAAACGTCCGGTGTTATACCGCTGGAAACTTTTTTCTGGCTCGAGCGACAAGTCAAACGCCTTGGCGGAGGGCGAACTAAGCAGGCGGTGGGCGTTCTCCATCGACCTTGCCAGACTTTCGCGCTGATAGCCGCTTCCGTACTTACCCACGGGGCCGGCGGCAACTAAATCTTTATATCGTTTCCAGCGGGACTCAAACCGCGCGCTGCCGAGATATTCCGACGGGCGCGTACTGGCGACGGCGTCCTTCGGATCGCTGATGAAAAACGGGCCATATTCACTGCCGAGAAATCCGGCCGTGTGAAACGCCTTCAGACCATCGCTTTCACCGCCGATCTCGAGATCCTGGCCGATATCGATAAACGCCGGGATATCCGGATTCCGGGGGCCCAGTGTTTTCGCGATAACCGCTCCCATATGGGGCGCCGCAACCGACTGGGGCGGGGGGTAACCGGTGTGCCAATGAAACTGATGACGCGAATGCAGGATGAATCCGAGATCGCCCACGCGGTGGGACCGGATCAGCGTACCCCGGTCCATCACCTTGGCCATATTCTCCAGCCCTTGCGAGAGCTTGATGTTATCGACGACGGTGTCAATACTCGGAAAAGTGCTGAGCACTTCGCTCGACGGCAAGCCGGGGCGATAGGGCGTGTAGCGCTTCGGATCCCAGGTTTCCGTTTGGGCCATGCCGCCCGCCATCCAGAGCAGGATGAGGCTATCCGCCTTGGGCTTGAGTTTGACCTGTTCCGCGCCCCAGGCGAGGCTTGGCGCGCCCCCCGCGAGCGCCGCCAGTGTCGCCGCCGTCCCCGAGCGCAGGAAATGCCGCCGGGATAAGCCGCCAAAAAGCTCTCTTTCGATGTCCTTCATTTTTCAACTTGCCTCTTTTATCAATGCTCTAATGAATATATTGCAGCTCTGGATGCATGAGCAGGCTCCAAAGCAAATCTTCCAAACCACTGGTTTGTATCTTCCCGCCGCTTCCCTCGGGCAACAGGAACTCGACGGCAATTTCACGCTCCCGCGCATTTGGCTCGCGAGCGAACGCTTCCAGGAACAGGCGGTCAATCAGGCCGTTTGCATCTTTAACATGCGTTGGCGGCGGTACGGGAGGCTCACCGGTAACACGAACCAGTTCATCGCGATCCGGCTGTTCCGTGAAAATAAAGAAGCGGACCGCGGTCTCGATATCGTTTCGCCGGCCGGAATCGTCCATACCAACCGCCCCACGCAAACGCGTGAAGCCCATGCCGTCAATGTTATATGTCAGCGTGGTCGGCAATGCCACGGTCATCACGCCCGGAGTCTTTTTGTTGTCGATGGTCAGATTCTTCTTGACGAACTTCACTACGCTGGGCAGACTGGCCAGATCCACGGTTCCCTTTGGCCCGGTCAATTTCACATTGATCCAGCCTGCCTGAGTCTGCGCGGGATCATACGAACCGCCATCCTCCATCAGAAGCCACAACTGCTTGACCCCGGAGATATCGATGTCAAACTGCCTGGACGCCTTCCGGATCACTCCGCTATCGAAGCGGTTGGGCGGCGCGGGCGGCAGTTCATTCAGCAGCCGGCGCGCGCCGCGGCGGAGAGAATGTTCCAGCGTCTCGCCGTTCATCAGCTCCAGGGCTTCGAGTGTAGTGGCTTCGTCGTTACGGGTGGTGAAGACCTGATCGCGAATGGGGCGCCCCATCGCCCGGGTAAGAGCGGTGGATTTCAATTGCCACTCCCGGCTGAATTCCGCCCGGGAAACTCCTTTCTCCGAGGATTGCAAAATACGCCACTCCCCGGTGAGCACCGAAACCGTGTCGGCAAACTGCTCCGCGGTCAGGCGGCGAACCTGCGGGCCGTCGAAGACGTACTTCGCGGTGTGGTCGGGCACGCCCGGAATGGACGGCATCTGATAGGCGCGCGAACTCATGATCTGCGCCAGCAGATGTTTGAGGTCGTAGTTGTGAGCCACGAAATCCGAAGCCAGCCAGTCGAGGAGATCTTCCTCCCAAGGGCGATTGTCCATTTCATCGACGGATTCCACCAGTCCGCGGCCGATCAATCGCTGCCAGTAGCGGTTCACTATGGTCCGGGCGAAACGTCCGTTCTGTGGGGAGGTAAAGAAACGGGCGGCCGCGGCGCGCCGTTCGGCGAGAGAAGCGTCCTTCGGCACCGAACCGAGTTCCGGATACAAGAACTCGGGCCCGGTAAATTTCCCGGTCTTGGCATCGCAGCGGACCAGTTCCAGGTTGCTTTCTTCCGAGAACATCGCCGCCAGACCATACGAATCCTTCAGCCGGTAGCGGTTGATAAAGCTGTCGTGACAGGAAGCGCACTTCAGGTTAATCCCGAGAAAGACCTGCGCCGTGTTCTGGGCAGCCTGCATAAACGGAGTCTGGCTGGCGCTCACCGAGCCGCGCCAGTTGACACCCACCAGAAAACCCTCCGCGGGAGACTTCGGCTCGGGGTTCACCAGTTCGGAAACCATCCGGTCATACGGCATGTTGGTCTGCAGGGCGGGGCGCAGCCAATCCGTGATGGATTCGCGGGTGCCGGCGTAATTTACCCCCTGGTCGTTGCGCAGTAAATCGTTCCAAAAGCTGATCCAGTTTTCGGCGTAGGCGGGTGAGTCATCCAGCAGCGTGCGGATCAGCCGGTCGCGCTTGCCGCTATCGGAGTCATTGAGAAAGCGCCGGAGCTCGGCGGCGGTAGGAGGCAACCCGATGACATCGTAATAAGCGCGCCGCGCGAATACGGCGTCCGAAACCACCCCGGCCGGCGTAACGTTCCGGCTCTGGAAATAGACTCTAAGAAACCGGTCGATCGGGTTGGATTCCGAGCCCGGCGGGACCGGGGGAGTTCGCGGCGGGATGGGCGATTGCCACCCCCCGGACCCTTTCGCCGACATATCCGGCCAAGGCGCCTTATCGTCAATCCAGGCACGGATCACCGAGATCTGCTGCGCCGTAAGAGGGGCGCCCCCCATCGGCATGCGCGGCTCAAGCTCACCGGTAATGTGCTTGACCAGCAGGCTGTTCTGGGACATCCCGGGAACAATGGCCGGCCCGCTCTTTCCGCCTTTTAACATCCCTTCCCGGGTTTGGAGGTTCAAGCCCGCCTGGGGCTGATCTCCGCCGTGGCACTTCACGCAGCTCTCCAGTACCGGGTGGATTACGTTGGTGAAGTCGGAATCGGCCGCGGACGCAAGACACCCCGCAATAGAGCACAAGAGACAGAATTTGGCAAGCCGGAGCATGACAGTGATTCTATTCTATTGCCATTTCTCCGCGCATGTGGACAATGGAGAGGTGTCATCAACCACCCGTAACTGGCTGATCGGGATAGCGGCAGTCGCCGGGCTCGCGATCCTGGGACTGTTTTGGGTGAACAACAAGCTCGGCCCGGGAGCGCGCATAAAAGTGATTGATCTGCTTTCCAAGCGCTTCCACGCGGACGTGGAACTGCGCTCCCTTCAGGTATCTCTATTTCCGCCAAAAGTGGTGGGGGAGGGCCTGGCGCTCCGGCACAAGGAATGGGGCTCCACTGCGCATCCGATGATCGCCATCCGGAAATTCACCGCCGCAACTACCGTTTCCTCTCTGCTTGGCACGGTGAAGAGCGTAAGCCTGGTCCGTCTGGAGGGATTGGAGATTCACCTGCCGCCGCAAGGCCGGAGCGCAATGAAAAAGGGCCTGACGGGATCGCAAAGCGCCGGCGGTGGTTCGGGCTCTCATTTCCCATTTGTCATCGAGAAGATTGTCGCGGACGGCGCCTTGCTTGAAATTGAGCCCAAGACTTCCGGGAAGGAACCGCTCCAGTTTGCGATTACGAAGCTGTCGCTACATTCGGTCGGGCCCGGGCAGCCGATGGCTTTCGACGCGGTGCTCGCCAACCCGAAGCCCCCCGGGCTCATCAACACCAAGGGTAGCTTTGGGCCTTGGAACGCGGATTCTCCTCGCGAGACGGCGCTTTCCGGCGACTACATCTTTCGGAATGCGGACTTGAGCGTATTCAACGGAATCAGCGGCATTCTCTCGTCGACCGGCCACTATGGCGGGGTCCTGGACCGGATCGAAGCCCAGGGGACCACCGACACGCCGGATTTTGCCCTCGCAACCGGGGGACACACGGTGGATTTGAAGACGCAGTTCTCCGCCGTGATCGACGGCACAAACGGCGACACGCTGCTGCAGCCGGTGATCGCGCGATTCCTGAACACCGAGTTCGATTGCCGGGGCGGCGTAACCGGAACTCCGGGGATAAAAGGAAAGACGGTATCGCTTGACGTGAAGACGATCCGGGGACGGATTGAAGACATTCTCACTTTGACTACAAAGGCCGACACTCCCGTGCTGCGGGGCGATACGAATTTTCAAACCAAACTCAATCTGCCCCCCGGTCCGGGACAGGTAATGGATCGTTTGGAGCTGGCGGGGCAGTTTGCGATAAAGTCGGCGCGGTTCAGCAGCCAGGACGTGGCGGAGAAGATCACCCGCCTCAGTTTGCGCGCGCAAGGGCGCGCAAAGGAATTGGATGACGCAACAGGGACGGTCGCATCCAACTTCGGAGGGCGCTTCTCGTTAAAGAAGGGAAACGCCACGTTCTCCCGGCTCACGTTTTCCGTACCGGGCGCGGTGGTTACGTTGAACGGCTACTACGGCCTGAAGACGGAAACGATGGACTTTCATGGGAACGCCCGGATGCAAGCGCGGCTGTCGCAAATGGTGACCGGGTTCAAGTCGCTGCTGTTGAAACCCGTGGACCCCTTCTTTGCCAAACAAGGGGCCGGGGCGGTTATTCCAATCAAGATCACGGGCACCCGGAAGAATCCGTCATTTGGGCTTGAATTGAAGAGATAAAACCGGCTTTGGCAAGGAAAGGCGCACCACGGAGCCCACTGATAAAATGGGCTTGGCGTCCATGCTTTCGATTGTGATCCCCATCCATAATGAAGAGCCTTCGATTCTGCCGCTCTACGACAGGCTCACCTCGGTGCTGAGGGGATTACAGCGGCCGTACGAAATTCTTTTCATTGACGACGCCTCGACCGACCGGAGCTTCGACCTGCTGGCGAACCTGGTGGAGACGGACCCGCACCTGAAGGTAATCCGCCTCCGGCGAAACTTCGGCCAGACGGCCGCGCTTTCCGCCGGTTTTGACGAAGCGCAAGGCAGTGTGATCGTCTCACTCGACGGCGACTTGCAACACGAGCCCGAAGACATTCCAACCCTCCTAGCCAAGATCGACGAAGGCTACGATCTCGCCAGCGGGTGGCGGAAAGAGCGCGTGGACAACGCGATTACGCGGAAGTTTCCCTCGCGCGTTGCCAACTGGCTGATGGCGAAAGCGTCCGGCGTGAACCTCCGCGACTTCGGGACCACGTTCAAGGCGTACCGGGCGGAGATCATTAAGGAAGTGAACCTCTACGGCGAGCTGCATCGCTTCATTCCGGCGCTCGCCAGCTTCTACGGCGCTCGTATCGCCGAAGTCCCCATCCGCAATGTGCCGCGGGCCGCCGGCGCCTCGCATTACGGGCTGAGCCGCACGTTCAATGTGCTGTTCGACATCATCACTATTAAATTCCTTCTGAAGTACTTCACCAGTCCAATGCATTTTTTCGGAAGAATCGGGCTCGTGGGGACCGGCTTGGGCGGCTTGATCCTCGGTGTCCTCCTGGTGAAGAAAATCCTCGGCTATGCCGTGATGCTGGAGCACGGTCCCCTACTGGTGTTGGGCGCTCTGCTCCTCATGGCCGGCCTGATGATGTTTTCCACCGGCCTTCTGGGCGAAGTGATGATCCGAACCTATTTCGAGAGCCAGGGGCGGCGTATTTACGCGGTCCGCGAGATCCGGTGCCGGCGGGAGCCGGTAAAGCCCGCCCAGTAAACCCTACGAATTCCGATGCCGAGCACAAAAACCGGTTGGGTGCGCACCCTTTGAGGGTACGGAAGCCAAGTTCCCTCCTTTGAATTATTGAGATGTCAGGGCGCCAGGAGCATCTGGTATCCTTTCGTCCGTGAGCCAACAACATCAACCCTTCGTGCCCGAGGGCATCAAAATGCGGGAGTTCACCATGCGCGCGCTGCTGCTCGGGCTGGTGATGACCGTAGTGCTGGGCGCCGCGAACGCTTATTTGGGTTTGAAGGCGGGCGTCACTATTGCCGCGACGTACCCGGCGGCCGTCGTGGGGATGGCTGTGTTGCGCCTGTTCAAGGGAACGATTCTCGAGGAGAATATCGCCCGGACTGCCGGTTCCATCGGCGAGTCGGTGGCGGCTGGGGCGGTATTCACGCTTCCCGCGTTCTTCATTTCACAGTCCTGGCCTTCCTTTGCGCCGAAGGACGCGTATTTGAAATCCACCGCGCTGATGATGGTGGGCAGCGTATTGGGAGTGTTGTTCGTTTCGCTGGTGCGGCGGGTGCTGGTGGAGGATCCGACGCTGCCTTTCCCGGAATCGATCGCCGCGTCCGCGATTCACAAGGCAGGCAGGCGGGGCGCGGAAGCCGCAAAGTTTCTGTTTTATAACATCGGATTGGGCGCTCTGATTCAACTTCTGGGGCAGGTGAAGTTGTTCGATGCCGACAAGGATTTTGCGCTGGGAGTCGGTTCGCTGGGAAAGAGCACCCTCAAGATGGGTGGCGGCCACCAGGTGGCAACCGGAGGCACAACGCTAATCTCCGCGCCTAGTATTAGTCCGGCGTATATCGGCGTCGGATATATCATCGGACCCGAGTTGGCCGCTCTCAATTTCTCCGGTGGCGTGATCGCCTGGGGCCTGCTGGTGCCGTTGATGCTCTATTTTCTGGGACCTCAACTGAGCCATTACCTGCCGCCCGGCGCGTCGAACGACGACTGGTTCGCCATGTCCTACGAAGTATGGCGTTATGTAGTGAGGCCGATTGCCGTCGGCGGCATGCTGGTGGGCGCGGCCTACACGCTCTTCAAGATGCGGACCAGCCTGGGCTCGGGCCTCGCGCGCGCGTTTCGTGAGCTCAAGATGAAGTCAGTCGATCTGGAAACGGTGGGCCGCACCGAGCGCTACATGAGCTCGAAGACGGTCTTTGGCTTAATCGCCGTGGTCTTTGCACTCATGATCGCCCTCTATGTCTATATGTCGGGCAACGGGCTGGTGGGGATCGTGGCAGGGGTGGTGATGCTGGTGGTGGGCTTCTTCTTTGCGACCGTTTCCGGGTATCTGGTCGGCGTCATCGGTTCCACCAACAACCCGGTTTCCGGGATCACGCTCTCCACGTTGATCATCGCCGCGCTGCTGCTGGTTTCGCTCGGCGTGTCCGGCCCTTCGGGCGTAACCGGCGTGCTCGGCGTGGCGGCCGTGGTTTGCGTCTCCTCCGCCGTTGCCGGCGAGCTTCTGCAGGATTTCAAGGTCGGCTACATCCTGGGCGGTACGCCGCGCACCATTCAATGGACAGAACTCATCGCGGTGTTAGTAGCCAGTGCGGTGATGTATTTTCCCCTCTTCATCCTCCAAGCCGGGAATATCAATCAAGGAGGGACCGGCTTCGGAGATAAACTGCTCCCCGCGCCGCAAGCGGGGTTGATGGCTACCCTCTCACAAGGCATCGTCGGCGGAAACATGCCCTGGCCGCTGGTGGTGGTGGGAATGGCCATGGGCGCTGCAATGATCATGCTGAAAGTGAAGAGCCCGATGCTGGTTGCCGTTGGGATGTACCTCCCCTTTAACACCACGTTTGCGATTTTTATCGGTGGGGTCTTTCGCGCAATCACAGACTGGCTGCGCAAACGCCGCGGCTTTAATGAAGCACAAAGCGCCCGCATCGAAAACGTCGGCGTTTTGACCGCGTCCGGATTGATCGCGGGTGAGGCTCTCATGGGACTCGCGCTCGCCACGGTGATCTTTTTCCGCCCGATTCCCACGCTGCCGGTGCATACGGGATATTGGGGCGGATTCGTGGTGATGGCGCTGCTTGGAGTGCTTCTGGTGCGCCTCCCGCTCGCGAATGCGGGGCGTCCGGACGAACCCGCGCCGCCCACCGCCATGATGTAAATACAGCGCAGCGCCAGCGCCCAAAGATCCTTTACGATTAGATTTGAGCCGCATTATTGCAGGCAGTAACGCCCGAAAAACAGCCTGGCCCCAAATCTTTCTGGGCGTGGCGCTGACCAGCGCCGGAACGCTTCTGCTAGAGCTCTCGCTCACCCGTATTTTTTCCGTCGTTTTCTACTACCACTTCGCGTTTTTGGCAATTTCCATCGCGCTTTTCGGGCTGGGCGTGGGCGGGGTTGTTTCCTACGCGCTGCCGGGAAAGGGAGAGGGACTTTACCGCCGGCTGGGCGTGCTTTCCGCGGCGAATACAGCCGCCGTGATTTTTTCCCTGCTGTTCGTGATTTCGCGAAAAGGAGAACTGGGAAATGCCGCTCTTGCGGCGATTTATTTTGCGGTCGCGCTCCCCTTTCTTTTCTCTGGGATTACTCTTTCCCTGGTGGTCGGAGAAACGATCCGGCGGGTCGACCGGATCTATTTCTTCGATCTCCTGGGTGCGGCGGCGGGATGCCTGGCGCTGGTTCCGATTCTGAATACTTTCGGCGGGCCGAACACCGTGCTCGCGTCGGCGATTCTCTTTTCGGTGGCGGCGTCGATGTGGTTCAACCTCGCCGGCAGCGCCGCGGGCCGCGCCGCCGGGGTGATTGTGGCGCTGGGCCTGGTGCTGCTGATCACCGTGAACGGGAAGCGCCACTGGATCGACATTCACTACGCCAAAGGCCAGCCCTTGCCTGCGGAACGCTTCTCGCAATGGAATAGCTTCTCGCGGGTCGGGTTGGCGCCGGAGAAAGACGGCTCCGCCATGAGTATCACAATCGATGCGGACGCCTCGACCGGTATTCCTTCCTTCGACTGGGATCATTTGACGGACAACGACAAGCGGATCCTGCTCGGCCGGGGTCCCGGGTTTGCCTATGTCCTTCGCCCCGGTGCGAAGACCCTGGTGATCGGATCCGGCGGCGGTTGGGATATCGCGCGGGCCCTCGCTTCCGGCAGCAAGGATGTCACTGGCGTCGAGATCAATCCGATCATCGCGAACACCGTCATGCGGCGGCGGTTCCCGGACTTGAGCCGGAGGCTCTATTTCCGCCCCGAAGTTCACATTGTGGTGGAGGACGGGCGCAGCTTTGTGCGACAGACCGGGCAAAAATACCAGATCCTGCAGGCGACGCTGGTAGACACCTGGGCTGCAACGGCCGCCGGCGCGTTTGCGCTGTCCGAGAACAACCTTTACACGACGGAAGCCTTCCGGGATTACCTGGAGCGCCTCACGTCCGATGGTTTGCTCGCCTTCACGCGCTGGGGGTTCGACCCGCCTCGCGAGTCTCTCCGGCTGGTGACGCTAGCCCGCAAAGCTCTCTCCGGGCTGGGCGAGACGGAAGCGTGGAGGCACATCGTTGTGCTTCGCGATGACGCGGCGGAGGCAAGTGGCTGGGGCGCGCAGGATACCGTGCTGGTGTTCCGGAATCCGGTCTCAAACCATGATCTGACGAGCATTCGGACCGCGCTCGGCCAAAGGCCGGGGTTGCAGGCGCTCTATACGCCGGGCGATGCGGCGTCAAACGCCTTCGGGCATTTTCTCCTGGATTCGAACCCGGCGCAGTTCGAGGCCGGCTATCCGTTTAACATCACGCCAGTGGGAGACGACCGCCCTTTCTTCTTCTACACAGTGCAGCCTCGTGACATCTGGAGCTTTCTGACGCACGCGCCGAAGGCCGCGGACTACAAGATCAACCGGGCCCTGCCGCTCCTTTTCGAACTGGTAGCGGTGAGCATCCTGGCAACGCTTATCATCTTGGCGGTCCCGCCTCTGCTCTTGAGAAATCGCCTGCCAGCCGGACCGGGCGTGCGGCGGTCGCTACTGTATTTCCTCTGTATCGGCCCCGGATACATTCTGGTGGAAGTGGCCCTGATCCAGAAGTTTGTTCTGTTCCTGGGGCATCCAACCTATGCGCTTACGGTAATTATCTTCTCCATGCTGATTGCGAGCGGCGCCGGAAGCTACTGGAGCAAGCGGATCGTCGCCGGCGGCGTGGGCCGGCTTCGTTTGGTGCTGCTGGGGATTTCGGTGCTGGTGGTGGGAGTCGCCTTTGCGGCGGCGATGGTAACTTCGCTGGGCGCCGCGTGGGCGCTGCCATTGAAGGTAGCGGCGACGGTGTTTCTAATCGCTCCCGCCGGCTTTCTCATGGGAATGCCGTTTCCGGTTGGGTTAAGCCGGCTCGAACTGCGATATCCACACGCGGTGCGCTGGGCGTGGGCGCTGAATGCGGCTTCGAGCGTCATGGGCTCCACCGCAGCGATCGTTCTATCGATTTCCTTCGGGTTGCGCATCACGGTTCTCGCCGGCGCGGCGTTCTACGTCGCCGCCCTGTTCCTTGCAGGGATCGGGTCGAGAGACCCGGTGCCGGCCATCCCCGTCAAACCCGTTCCAGCTCACGCCTAGACAAGCGCGTGCGAATTTTTGCCATTAGGGTACACTGAGTAGTTAAGAGCACCGTTCGCGCTGGTGTTCCCGCTTGGTGTTCTTACAACGGCCCTTGGAATAAGGAGGTGCGCCTTCAGCAGTAGTTGGCTCATCGATGCGGCGGCTAAGCCCGGCCGATCGTGGATTGCCCGAATCCCGTCGGCTGCTCTTTCTCTTCTTTTGCCCGATGATTGCCGGGTGTGCGGCCTGCCGCTCCACAATGCGAGCCGTATTCCGGTTTGCCCTTCCTGCCTCGCAAAGCCTCAGCCTCTCACCTCGGATTTTTTCTGCACCTGCTGCCGTACGCCTTTCCGCAATCAGAGCCCTCTCGATGAACAGGGACGCTGCGCCTTGTGCCGTACCGGCTGGCCGGGTTTCGACGCTGCGTACTCCTTCGGATCGTTCGACAACGAATTACGGGAGCTGATTCACATATTCAAGTATGGCCGGGTGCAGGCGCTTGCCAAGCCGCTGGGGCGATATCTAAGGCAGGCTCTCCCCGCCGGAGAGCGGTTCGACGCCGTTACGCCCATGCCCTTACACTGGACGCGGCGGTGGTCGCGCGGCTTCAACCAGTCGGCCCTCCTCGCGCGCGAAATCAGCCGCGGAACAGGCTTCCCGGTTCTTCCCGCCGTGCGACGTGTACGCCGGACGGCGGCCCAAGCGGGATTAACGCGGGCTGGCCGCCGCGGCAACGTTGCGCGGGCCTTCACGGTGCGGAATCCGGATCGAATTCGCGGGAAAAGAATCCTGCTGGTGGACGACGTGATGACCACAGGCGCCACCGCGGCGTCGTGCGCTCGCGCGCTGAAGAAGGCTGGCGCGGCGCGTGTCGCCTTACTCACACTGGCCCGGGCGGATCGCCGGGACTTTTCGGTTTTTCATCTTTCATCTGATGCACGGAGCGCGAAAAATGCCTAGTCTGGATCGGCTGCATAAGCCAGTGCTTGTCCTGAATGCCAGCTATGAACCCATCAATGTTTGCGCGGCGCGGCGGGCGGTGGTGCTGGTGCTGAAGGGAGTGGCTTCGACCGAAGAAGTATCTTTGAGCATGGTACACTCGGCGCGGAACGCGCTGCATGTCCCAAGCGTGATTCGACTGCTCGAGTACCGCCGCATCCCCCATCAGACGCGCGCGCTATCGCGCAAAAACATTCTGATGCGGGACCGTTATGCGTGCCAATATTGCCATCGCACGTTTCCGTCCTCCGAACTCACGCTGGACCATGTGATGCCGCGATCGCGCAATGGAGAAACGACGTGGGAGAACCTGGTCACGTGTTGCCACGCCTGCAACAATCGCAAGGGCAGCCGGACGCCCGAAGAGGCCGGGATGAAGTTAAATAAAGTTCCGCGCCCGTTTAGCCTCCACACCAGCCGGCACTTGATGCGGCTGCTTGCAAAGAGCGATAACCAGTGGCAGAAATACTTGTTTTATTGACCGCCGGCGCCCGGTGAAGCCGGCCGTGGAGCGGCGGGCGGCGGGTTCTTGGGCTTTTCTTTAGGAGCGCCACCGGCTGCCTTGACCGGGCTGATGATCAGGTGCGCATTTCGCCCCTCAAGCCGCGGCTGGCCTTCGATACTCCCGACTCCGGCAAGGTCCTGAGCAAAACGCAGCAGGAGCTTTTTCCCGAGGTCCACGTGAGCGATTTCGCGCCCGCGAAATTGAACCACCGCCTTCACGCGGTTGCCTTCCTTCAGGAAACGGATAGCGTGGTTCTTCTTGAAATCGTAATCGTGATCGTCGGTGTTGGGACGGAATTTCAACTCCTTCACCTGGATCACGTGCTGCTTCTTTTTGGCCTCGTGCTGCTTCTTTTTGTTCTCGTATTGCCACTGGCCATAGTCCATCGCCTTTGCGACGGGCGGTTCGGCGGTGGCGGCAATCAGGATCAGGTCGAGCCCCATGTCCTGAGCTTTGCGCACGGCGGCCATCGTCGGCATGACTTCGACAGTGCCGTCGGGGAACACGGCGCGAACTTCCCGGGCCCGAATAGCCTCGTTTACATTTTCGCGGATGCGCGGCCGCCGCGGGGCATAACTTCGAATAGGCGTCATCGAGAAATCAAAAAGAAGGGCTGGAGGTCAAGCCGGTGGGGTGTTCCCATAAGAAAACGGAGAGCGCAAAATGCGGTAAGCTTCGACAGATACTTCAGGGTACCACACGATTCCCTCCGTCGCGCAAGAGGCCGAAAACCGCCGCGGGGACGCCGGGACGCGCTGGAACCGGCAGGGCTGTTCCGCCGCCTCGGATTTGATTTTTCAGTACGTTAGACCGACGATCGATATTGGCTTGCAAAATCGTACTGAGGAATAATGACTCTTCCGGTTCAGGCTTTTCCACCAACCGAGATCGCCACGAAGCTGCTGCTGTCCCTTGGAATTGGACTGCTTGTCGGCTTCGAACGCGAATGGTCCCATAAAGACCTCGGGGTTCGGACATTCGCCATTACGAGCCTCTTCGGGATGCTCTCCGCGCTGATCTCCCCGTTTTTCATCCTGGTTGCCTTGGCCGGGGTGATCGCGCTGCTGGTGACCGTGAACGCCGTCAGCCTGCGGGCACAACGCCCGCCCGAAACCACCACCGCCGGAGCCCTGCTGGTCACCTTCTCGCTCGGGGTTCTCATCGGTCAGGGCCATATCTTTACTCCGACCGCGTCGGCGATCGTCATGACGCTTGTCCTCGCCCTTAAACCGCAGTTCGCGCGCTTTGCCGGAGGCTTGACGCAGGAGGAGGTCCGAGGCGCCGTTTTGCTCGGGCTCATCGGTTTTGTTATCTATCCGGTCCTGCCCGACCGCTTTCTCGACCCATGGGACCTTCTCAACCCCCGCGAGGCGTGGCTCACTGTGATCCTCATCGCGTCCATCGGCTTCTTGAACTACACGCTCTTGCGCTTGTACAGTGCGCGAGGCCTGTACTACACGGCGATCTTTGGAGGGCTGGTGAACAGCACGGCGGCCATCGCGCAGCTCAGCACCTTGCTGGCGAGCGCGGGCCCCAACACTCGCCAACTGGCGATCGTGGTGACCCTGCTGACGATTGTGTCCATGTTCGTCAGAAATCTCGGACTGCTGCTCATCTTCAGCCCGCCGGCGGGCCTCATTGCAGCGGTCCCGATTGGCGTGATGGCATTCATTTCATTTCTCTTCGTGTGGAAGCAGAGGAACGTCAGCGTCGATTCCACGCAATTGTCCATCGGCTCGCCGGTCTCCTTGCGGCAACTGGCTTCCTTCAGCACTCTGTTCGTCCTGATTCAGGTCGCCAGTACCCTGGGCCAGCGTCTGATGGGACAGTACGGCGCGGTGCTGGTAAGCGCATTCGGCGGTCTCGCGAGCAGCGCCAGCTCCACGGCGGCCGTCGCCACTCTGTCAAAGCATGGGGAAATCACCCACATGACCGCGGCGCTTTCGACAGTGCTGGCGTCGGTCGCCAGCACTATCGTGAACCTGCCGATTCTCTACCGGGAAACGCGCGATCGCGAGCTGATCCGCAGCCTGCTGATGGTTTCGATTTTGGTTACCGTGGTGGGCCTCGCCGCTTTGGGAGCCCTCGGAGCGCTGCGCATCGGGTTGAAGTAGGCGCCCACGGAGAGGCGCCTGCTTCCTCGCAATCAGGCCAGGTCGAACTTTTCCTGATGAAGCGCGAGGTCGCTCTTCACCATCACCGGTTTACCCAGCGTCTCCTCGATTTCTTCGAGATACCGGTTATTGTGCGATTTGAGCATTTTGGCGACTTCCGGATGGACGCGCAGAATGACGTCCTTGTTGTCCGCCACCGCCTTGCGGATCTTATGCGCTTCCTGCAGAATTTCCGACACGGTGGTCTGCACGCTCTTTACATAGCCCGCGCCTTCGCAATAGGGGCAAGGCGCACAGAGGGCGCGCTCCAGGCTCTGTTTCACCCGCTTCCGGGTGATCGCCACCAGGCCAAAGTCATTGAACTGGAGAATCTTGTAGGGAGCGCGATCGACGCGCATCGCTTCTTCGAGCGTCTGCATTACCTTCTGGCGATTGCGGCGCTCGTCCATGTCGATGAAATCGACCACGATGATGCCGCCGAGATCGCGCAGCCGGATCTGCCGCACGATTTCCTTCACCGCCTCGGTGTTGGTCTTGACGATGGTGTCTTCCAGCCGGTTCGATTTTCCGACATACTTGCCGGTATTCACGTCAATGGCGACCAGCGCTTCGGTCTGGTTGATGACGATGTATCCGCCGGATTTCAGCCACACCTTCGGGCGCAGCGCCTTCTCCAGCTCGGCGGAGATATTGAAGGCGTCGAATATAGGCTCCGGGCGCGTGAACAGCTTTACCCGCCCAACCAGAGCGGGCTGGAAGCGCTGGACGAAGCGCAGCACGTTTTCATAAACTTCTTCGTTGTCCACCCAGATGGATTTAAACGAATCGGTAAGCTGGTCGCGCAGAATTCGCTGCACGATATCGAGGTCGTGGTGCAGCAGCACCGGCGCCGGATTCTTCTCGGCTTTTTGCCGGATGTCCAACCACAGGTTGAACAGGAAGTTCATATCGGCGGCGATTTCTTCTTCGGTGTGCCCTTCGCCGGCCGTGCGCAGGATGAAGCCGCCGGGCGCTCCGGCGCGGTGCGTCTGGAGAATCCTTTTCAGACGCTGCCGTTCTTCATCGCTGGCAATTTTCCGTGAGACCCCCGTGTGCTCCACGGTCGGCATGTAGACCACGTAGCGTCCGGGAAGCGCGATGTGGGACGTGATGCGCGCGCCCTTCTGCCCGAGAGGCTCCTTGGCGATCTGAACGATGATCTCCTGGCCTTCTTTGAGAAGCTCGGTGATGGAAGGGGTGGAACGGTCCGGCCGCGAAACGGTGGCTGTTTCGGAGCGCGCGGGAGCGGCTTCACTCCGGGACTGTTCCTCGGGCGCTCCGTTCTGCGGGCGTTCGTCGTGGCGGCCACGCTGGCGACGCCGGGGCCTACGCGCGACACGATGCTGCAAATACCGGCCGCCATTCTCGCGAACTTGAGCGCTCCCACTTTCCGCTGCGGGCACCGCCGCGGCCGCCTCCTCGCCGCCTTCGGCCTCCTCGCCGCCGGCGACCTGCTCGGCGTCTCCCGCGGCATCGTCCGCGGCCGGAGACGCGTCGTCCGCGGAATCCTCCTCATCGAGCGCCTCAACCGCGTCCAGAACGGCGTCTTCTTCCGTGGTTTCTTCCGCCGGTGCGGCTGTCGCCTCCGAGGTGGCAGCGGCAGCCAAGGTTTCCACCGCCGCGGTCTCCGCCACGGCGGCAGCGTGATGCTCCTCTGCCGGGGCCGCGGCGATTGTGGGGCTCTTCCGCCCCGTTTCCGCGGCGATTGCTTCCTCGGCGGCGGCCTGCACTTCCTCCACGTCGGCGAGCGCGGGCATGCCCAGCGGCTCGTCGACGCTTTCGGCATCCGCGTCCCGGTCGTCGCCTGCGCTCTCGTTGGATTGCTCCGCCGCGGAGGTCTCCGAAGCCTCCCGAATATCGTTTTCCGGCTCCGGGCGAGTGTATTTCGCAACCGACTCGCCGGGCAGAAGCAGAAAATCCTCGCTCACCGCTTCGGCGGATCCAGCGGGTTCGTCTTCGACGGCCTCGGCTTCCGTCTCGGAAGCAACTACTTTCCCGGCCGATGCATATTTGGATTCGGGGAAACCCCGGCCGCGATTCCGGCGCCGGCGGGAGCGGCGGTTGCGGTGGTCACGCCCTTCGCCCTCCTCAGTCCGGTCGCCGCTCCTCTCCGCGGGGCCGTTGCTCTCGCCGGTTGCGGCGGGGACATCCGCCGCGGCGGATTCTTCCGGCGCAGCGGCGGCCTGCGGCTGTTCCTGTCGGAAACGATCGCGATCCCCGCGATTCCGGTCCTCCCGCCTCTCGTGACGCCCGCCGCGTTCGTCACGCCCCCCGGGCGAGGAAATCCGGTCGACGTCCTCCCCGGACTCTTCAAAGAAGTCCGAAACATAGAGGAACGTGTCGCGCTCCAGTCCCAAATCCACGAAGGCGGATTGCATTCCCGGCAACACTCGCGTGACGCGCCCTTTGTGGACGCTACCGGCTAGCGAGTACTCGTCGGAATGCTGAAAGTAAACCTCGACGAGTTGATCATCTTCAAGAATCGCCAGCTTTGTCTCGTGACGATTCGAAGAAATTACTAATTCCTTGCTCATTCGCAATCTCCGTTCTATTGCGGGGCGGAAACCGCAGCGCTTTCACGGAAGATGCAGGTTGAGAACGAGTGATCCGCCTGGGTGATCCTTCCTCGACCGTTTGCCCAGACGTGCCTGATTAAAACTTTTTACCCGATGGAACGGCGGCAGGCGGCTCTCGATCCGATACACAAACGCCTGACCCGAAAACCGTCCCTCGGAGTCTTCCATAACCGGCGGCTGCCCAGAGCGGCAACTCCACCCCGGACGGCCACGTCAAAACTTCTTTCAAGCGAATCTCGTCAACGCTTCTCTTCCAGAAGACTGGCCGCTTCCTAGGGCCCGCCTTACTTACAATCGATGGAGCCGGACATTATTTACCAGCCCCAACATTAAAAATACCGACAAAATATTTGAGCCGCCCGAACTCATCAGCGGCAGAGGGATCCCGGTAACCGGCATCCGGCCCACCACCATGCCGACATTCACCAGCACATGAAACAGCAGCAGCGCCGCCACCCCCATGCAGACATACATCCCAGCGCGATCGGGCGCCATTTGCGCGTTCTGCACGATCTGCATGAGCAGCAAAAAATATAAACCCAGAACTACGACAACTCCAACAAAACCGTGCTCCTCCGCAAAAGCGGAGAAGATGAAATCCGTGTGCGGGACCGGGAGGAACCGCAACTGAGTCTGCGTCCCCCGGGTTACACCCTGCCCCCAAATCCCACCCGAGCCAACCGCAATCTCTGATTGAATCAACTGATAACCGGTACCTTTGGGATCCCGGCTCGGGTCTACAAAACTAAGCAGCCTGGCTTTCTGATAATCCCGCAGGAAAAAATAACTCACGGGCATCACCAGAGCCAGCGTCACGAGAATAATCGCCGCATGCCGCAATCGCAGGCCGGCGAGAATTACCCCCACCACCAAAACCGGAAAGTAGGTCAAAGTAGTGCCCAAATCCGGCTGCTTTAAAACCAGCAGCATCGGAACGGCGACTAACCCTCCCAGTTTCAACAAGTCGCGAGCTTCAAGCTGCTCGCCCTTCACATCCGACAGATATCGAGCTACCAGTAATATTATCACCAGTTTCACGAACTCCGAGATCTGAAGCCGGAAGCCCCCAATGACAAGCCAGCGCTGAGCGCCGAACACCCTCCTGCCGCCAATTAAAGTCGCAAGCAATCCGAGAACGGAGAGCCCGTACAGAAGGGGGACCCTTCCCAGCAGAGTGTGGTAGTCAATGAGCGTAACACTCCACATCAGCACCAGACCCACAGAAATCCAGATCAACTGCTTCCACCAGGCGTCGCTCCACGTGGTGTCGAGGGTCGCACTGAAAATCTGAAGCACACCAATGGCGCAGATGACAAAAGCGACGGACAGCAGAGCCCAGTCGAAATCGCGCAGTGTGCGGTAGGAAGCCATGAGTATGTCTTTAGTTTCTCACCCGGAAATCTCGTGCCCGGTCAGCGCTCCGGAGTCCGGGCCGCAGGCCGGAAATAGGCAGGCGACGTGGGCTGGGGGGCGGAATAGAACGCCAGGACGGGCAGAGGCTGGGAGTGCCGGGCTTTCTTATCGAAGTAAGCCTTCAAAACATCGCGCACCACCGGGACCGCCACGCTGCTTTCACCGCCGCCCTGCACCAGCGCCACGACGACGATCTCGGGATGTTCGCGCGGGGCGAAGCCAACAAACCAGGCGTTATCGGCGAGTTCGGCGGCGGCGCGCGATCCGCGCAATGCTTTCACCAGGTCGTTCGAAGCCACCTGCGCCGTGCCGGTTTTACCGCATACTGTAATCCCCGGCAAACGCGCGCGTGTGCCTGTTCCGGCTTCATTCACCACGCCATACATGCCGGAAACGACTTTTTCGATATTATCCGGGTTGAAAGTAACCCGGCGGGCCGCCACCGGATGCCGAAAATCGCGCACCAGGTGGGGGCGCTCCCAAACCCCGCCCATCGCAATACCGCCGATCGCGTACGCGAGCTGCAGAGGCGTCACTGCGACCGCGCCCTGTCCAATGGATACCGATATCGTTTCGCCCGCGTACCATTTCCGGCGGAACCGCCGCATCGCCCACTGAGTGGAGGGCATGGTGCCTTCGGCTTCGTGCGGCAGGTCAATACCGGTTTTCCGCCCGTAGCCGGCCATTTCGGCGTATTTCGCGATGCGATCAATCCCCAGGCGATACCCGACGTTATAAAAATAGACGTCGCAGGACTGCTCGATGGCGCGATGCAGATCGATTTCTCCGTGGCCGCGCTTCAAATGGCAGGCGTACCAGTGGCCGTAGAAACTCGCGCCGCCGGAGCAGCGGACGTGAAAATCGTCGTTAATCACTCCGGTTTCGAGTCCGGCCAGCGCCATCAGCGGCTTGAAGGTCGATCCCGGCGCAAGCTGCGCCTGAATTGCGCGGTTCAACAGCGGCTTGCGCGGATTTTGAATTAGGTCGTTCCAGTCCTTGGAGCGGATGCGTCCGGCAAACAGGTTGGGGTCGAACGAAGGACGGCTCACCATAGCCAGAACCGCTCCGGTTCGCGGATCCAGGGCCACGACAGCGCCGGGACGGTCCCCCAGGGACAACTCGGCGACCGCCTGGATATCGAGGTCCAGCGTGGTTTCCAGATCGCGTCCCGGGACGGCCGGCTTATCGTCCAGAACCTGGCGCTCACGGCCGAGGTTATCCACCACAACCCGCCGCTGTCCATCCACGCCCATCAGGCTGTCGTTATATTGCCGCTCCAGCCCATCTTTGCCTACGATCTGCCCCTGCTGATAGTGAATGAATTCCGGCGAATCGAGCTCCAACTCGCTTACTTCGCCCACGTACCCGATCGCGTGCGCCGCAAGACCATCCTTGGGGTACAGACGGCGCTGCGCGCGGATCAACATCAGCTCCGGGAAGGTTTCCGGATCGCGGTGCGATTCGACAAAGGCGACTTCCTCCGGCGTCAGCTCCTGCTTGATGATCACAGGCTCATAGGCGGGGCGCTTGCGGAATTTGTGCAGCCGCGAAACGAGCTGGTCGTATTCCAGATCCAGGCCTTCCGCGATCGGCTTCAGATGCTCCGGTTTCAGCGTTTCGCGATTGAGGAGAACCGTAAACGAGGAATGGTTGTCTACGATGACGCGGCCGTCGCGGTCGAGAATCTTCCCTCGCGGAGCCAGCACCGGAACCGAGCGAATGCGATTCGCATCGGCCATTTCCTGGTATACGCCCGGATTTCGAACCTGGAGCTCCCAAAAACGGCTGACCAGCAGTACAAAAATAGCGACGGCAAGGTACTGAAAGGCCGCCATTTTGCCGCTCGCGAATTTGGAATCCTCGTGCAGCCGGCGGAGCTCATGGAGCCGTTCGGAATCGTTCTCATCGACGGGAGGCACTTGCAATAACGCGGCCCGCCCTAGGCCGACTCCCTTAGTTTATCCAAGATATGAAAGAAGGGAAGCGCGACGACGGCATTCAGCAGGCCAAAAATCAGGGCCTGCTGCGGATCGAACGAGATCGTCTGTCCGAGCAGCGCGCGGGCCAGCACCCAATAAAAGAACCTGTGGAAGAAGTAAAAAAAGAAGGTAAGCACCACAGTGCTGGCCGGGTGTTCCACTTCGAACCTTTGGCTGACGGTTGCGGCGAAATATCCCACCAGGGTTTTCACGATGCCGTACATACCGAGAGGGTTTCCGGAAAGGGAATCCTGAATCAAGCCCACCGTGCAGCCGTAGAATACAGCGGAGAGGGGCCCCCGGCGGCGCAGGGCGAAGTGAAGCGTTACCAGCAGCGGCAGTTCCAGGAACTCCAGCAGGGGAAACAGGTGCGGGACATAGGCCTGGAAAAGGATAGCGGCGAGCGGAACCAGGATCAGGGCAACCGGACGGATGGGAGCGCCTTT
>DASZXS010000006.1:0-63084 GCA_035545735.1 Bryobacteraceae bacterium
TACGGCTTCCGAAACTTCAACAACTACAGACTGAGGGTTAAGGTAATGTGTTCTTAGATCTGTCGGAGCCTGGGTCCGCCCCCATTAAGTGTGTAGAGCCTAGAGCCCTTTGTTTTTGGTGGACGGCATGGGATTCGAACCCACGACCCCGGCGTTGCGAACGCCGTGCTCTCCCAACTGAGCTAGCCGCCCACTCCAGGAAGGAAAAACTACTGCTGTTTACAGTCTAATTCAATTTTCGCCGGGCCGCCACAGACGGATTCGATTCGTGGTATCCTACATGCTGTACGTCTCTGTAAGGAACCCAGTTAACCGATGGCAAATACTTTCTCATCCCTGAAGAGGGTCCGCGTCGAGGCCCGGCGCGAAGAGGTCAATCGCAATCGTAAGTCCCGTCTTCGCACGCAAGTGCGCGCCATGCGGCGCCTGCTCGATGGAAAGGACGCCAGCGGCGCGGCTTTGGCTCTTCCTCAGACGTTCTCGCTGATCGATCGCTCGGCCCGCTGGGGAATCATCAAGAAGAACACGGCGGCGCGCTACAAGAGCCGCATCAGCCACCGCATCAAAGCGATCTCCGCCGCCTAAGGCGTGGCGGGAGCCTACCTCGCCGTTACTCCCAGAACGAACTCTTCCATCACCACCCGGTCATCCGGGCGTGTGTCGCGAAGCGCCTTGTCCGCCTGATAAATCCTCTGGATCGCCATTTCCAGCCGCCGGCGTGGGAATGCGGCTACTGTTTGCGCAATCTGTTCCGCCCGGTCCCTCCAGATTCGGATTCCCTGCTGCGTGAAATAGGACTGTATCTGCGATGCGCTTTTCAGTCCCGCCTCCTGCGCCGCCAGACCGAGCCTCAGTTGCGTGGACAGAAAAGTAAGCGCGAGCGGCAGATACTCGCCTTCCTTCAGCAAAGCGTCGAGTGCTTCGAGCGACCGCTGCCTGTCCCCCCGCCCCAACGCCCCCACCAGTGCAAAAAGGTTCGCGCCCTGCGCGTTCGGTGAAAGGCGCGCAATGTCTGCCGCGGTAACTTTATGGGTTGTCCCCGCGAACAGGCTCAATTTTTCGATTTCCAGCGCGATTCGCCCGGCGTCGGCGCCGAGCGATTCCGCCAGCATGGACAACTCCGCCGGATCGATATTCAGCTTGGCCCGGCGCGCCAAATCGTGCGCCAGACGGGTGGCGGCGTCCATCGAGAACGTTCGGAATTCCACCACGGCGGAGATGGCGGAATAAAATTTCTGAACGCGCTCGATTTTTGCCTTATCGTCCCCGTCGAATTCATAGCGTGAAACGTCGAAGACGACGACCGTTCCCGGCGTAGGGCTCCGAAGATAGGCGGCGAGCTTAGCTCCCGCGCCGGATTCGGCCTCGGCGGCGCCCGCGCGCGTTTTCGGCAGAGCCGCTTCCGCGCCGGACACCCAGATCAAACGCGTCGAAGCGAACAGCGAAAAGGAACGAGCATCGTCCAGCACGGCATCGACCGTGGTCTCTTCGAGATCGTGTCGGATTACGCCGCTCGCCCGGTCCGCCTCCTCCAGGGTCCGCTCGACCAGGGCTTGCCGGCAAAGCCGCCGCATATAGGCCTCAGGCCCTACGAAAAGATAAATCGGGCGTGGCGGCTGCTTCTCGATCGACTTCAGAAAGTCCGAAGGCGTCACGTCAGAAATTCTCCAGGATGGAGCTCACCAGATCGCGAGCCACATCCCGGCTCAGGCGAGTGAGGCCCGAGGCGCTCTCGTCGAAATAGGTGGCCTGGTCCAGGCTGATCTCATAGCGTTGCCGGGCCTCATAGGCCGGCCGCGAAAACAAAACCTTACCCGTGGTCCGTTCAATCAGGCTGACTTGCAGGGTGACCATAATCTGCACAGCGGCGGCCCGTCCCGTCTTCTGATCGGCGATAACGGGAAAGGAGGAGTATCGGAGCACGGCGCCTTTTAAAACCGCGTCCGCCTGCGTGGGGTCCGGCGCCACCCGATAACGCGTGCGCGCGATAAGTTCCCGCCCTACAGCCTGCGGGAGCTGATCGGTGAGCTGATAGCGCACCGTCAGATTCGTGAACGGGGGCACAGCGATGGTATGGATTGATTTCGGAATCAGGTCGGCGTGGCCCGATACGTGGTAGCCGCACCCGCCTGTCAGGAGCGCCAGCGCCATAACCGCCACCGCGCTAGTCCGCAATGGCACGGACCACCTCCAGCGCGTTGTCGGCGACGATCCGGAGGTTGTCGCAGACCACCCAGAACCAGGCCGCGCGTGGATTGTTACGGTCGGCGAGCATGGAGCCCGCGGAAATCCCGCTTTGCCCGGCGGCGCCGACGTTGGTGGGGGCTTCTTCGTCCGGTTTGCGGATTTCCACTCCCGCGTCCCGCAGGGCAGCCGCCACCCGCCCCAGCTCCGGCGTCCGCTCGAACTCCGTCCACACCGAGAGGCTGTACCCGTGGAAGACCGGCGCCTGTACCACCCGCAACGAAGGCATGGGCGCGGATTCCTGAAGCGCCAGCAGGCTGGCCAGATCTTTTTCGATGCGCTGCTCCACCGAGGCAAGCGGTTTCGGCGCATCCTCTCCGTACTCCGGCAGGATGTTGAAGCTGATCTGCGCGTCGAACACCGGCTTGTCCAGCTTTTGGAACGAAAGCAGCTTCACCGTCTGGTGGTGCAGCTCATCCAGGCCCGGTTTACCGCGTTCGCTTACCGGTTCGAGAATCAGCGTCACCGCGCGCTGTACCGGCTCGGCCAGGTGCAGCCGGGTCAGGAATTGGGCGAGCGCGAAAGCGGCCGGATGTGCGATCACGTGAATGGCTCCCGGCGGGGTCTTATAGCCGGCGGGTTCCAGGCTGGGGGCGCGAAGACGCGCGGCCGGGTTGTCCTCCAAGGCCCCGGTCAGGTCGATGAGGGGCGCCCCCTCTCCTTTCAGAAGCTGGAGCGCCCTGCGGCTCGATTCTTCGGTCCCGGCGAGCAGGACCGCTTGCGCTCCGGCGATCGACTCCGCGGTAAGCGCATCCAGGAGCACGGCCTCTCCGGCCTCTTCGGTGAGCGTACGGCCTTCATCGCCGGCGCCGGAAATCACGCGCAGGCGGTTTTCAAATCCCGCCTGCTCCAAAACGTCGCGCAGTTCGCGTCCCAGCAGCGTTTCGCCGCCTACGATTGCCAGTGGATTGTGAGTGGATTTAGCCAAGTGGGGGCTCCGGTGTGGGGTGGGGCGGCTGAAGGCTCCGGTTCCGGCGCAGCACCACGCGCCGGAAGATGCCTCCCAGGCGGATAACGATCCCGCTGCCCACGTAAGAGATCGCGAGCACCAGCAGCACGGGCTGGCTGAAATTCCAGATCAGGTATAGAAGGCTTCCGAGAAGGATTAACAGCAGCGGGGAACGCGGCTTCAGAAAGTTAATGTCTTTAAAGCTCGGGTACCGCCACGTGCTCACCATGAGAAAGGAAAGCAGCCCCAGCAGGCCGAGCCACAAGGCCGATGCGATCCAGGATTGAAGCGGAATGGAATCGAAGGCGTAAGTTACAGCCGCCACCATTCCCGCAGCCGCCGGAATCGGAAGTCCGACGAAGTACTTGCGGTCGGGCCGCCCGGGGTTCTTCGGCTTGGGGTTGGTTTGTACATTGAACCGGGCCAGGCGCGCCGCGCCGCAGAGCAGGAACAGGAAGGCAATGAAATATCCGGGGCGGCGGTCGAGCAGAAAACCGCCGGGGAGCGTGAACTGAACGCCCCAGGCAAATGCGAGCACGGCGGGAGCGATGCCGAACGTGATCACGTCCGCAAGAGAATCCATCTCGCGCCCGAAAGCACTGACCGTGTTGGTCATCCGGGCGATACGGCCGTCCAGTCCGTCGAGCAGGACCGCCCAGCCGATGGCCTTTGCCGCGGCCGTAAAAGCCTGCTCCATGGAATCGCCGCCCGCGCTGGCGGCCATGGAGCCTTCAAATGCTTTCAGGATCGCGATGAAACCCAGGAAAATGTTGCCGGCGGTGAAAAGCGTGGGGAGCACATAGGCGGCCCGCCTCGGCTGGCGCTCGCCGGGCCCGGAAGCGCGGTTGAGTGCGAAACTGCTTCGGGGAAGGTTCACGCCGCGGCTCCTCGTCTGCGCGCAATTATGCTGCTGCCTGCCGATACCCGCTGCCCGGCGGCCACCGCGATCTCCCATTCTCCACCGAAAAGAATGTCCACCCGCGAGCCGAATTTGATCAGCCCGATGCGGTCGCCCGTGCCCACTCGATCGCCGATATTCTTCCGGAAAACGATCCGCCGCGCGATCAGCCCGGCAATTTGTTTGAAGATCACTCTCACCCCATCCGCCGATTCCACGGTGACGGCATTCTGTTCATTCTGAACGCTGGCGTTTTCGCGGCTGGCCACCAGGAATTTCCCTTTTTGATAGTGGACGCCCACGATCTTTCCCGCAATGGGAGAACGGTTTACATGTACGTCGAAGATATTGAGAAATACGCTGATACGGGTCAGGCCGCTTTCGGGCACAATCGCCACCACTTTGCCGTCCGCGGGAGAAACGGCCACCGGGCCGGAAGGAATTTTGCGGTCCGGATCGCGGAAGAAATACAGGCAGAACAAGGCGAGAAGATAGAGGGGAATTCCCAGTGCAGGCCGCGTAAGCCAGGACACAAAAATGCCCGCCGCCACGAACCCCGCGGCATAGTAGATGCCATCCTTCACCATGCTGTTCTCTCATTGTCGCACGGTGGTTCTCGCCGCCTAAGCGCTCTCGCCTGCAACCAGGAGGGCAAGCAGCGCGGTACGGTCCGCGATCCGGTCAACCAGGATGCTCTCGTTGGGCGCATGGGCTCCTTCGCCTACGGCTCCCAGGCCGTCGAGGGTCGGGATGCCGAGAGCCGCTGTAAAATTGCCGTCCGAACCGCCCCCGGTGGACGACTCTTCGATATTCACTCCGATTTGAGCCGCCAGGCGCTTTGCTTGCCGGAACAGCGCCGCTCCGCCCGGTGTTCGCTCCATGGGCGGCCGGTTCAGGCCGCCCGAAACCTCCACGCGGCAGCGCCGGTCGATGGCCTTGAGGGAGCGGAATTTCCGGTCGATGCCCGCCCAGTCGCGCAGCCTCGCGACGCGGACGTCAACCGCGGTGAATGCTTCCGCCGCCACGACGTTGGTGCGCGTGCCGCCGGAGACGATTCCGGGATTCACGGTAATCCCGCGCTCGATCTGCGTGAAGCCGGAGATCTTCTCAATCTGCCGCGCCAGCTCCAGCACCGCGCTCGCGCCGTTCTGAAAATCCACCCCGGCATGAGATGCCTTTCCATGAATCTGAACGCGATACCCTCCAATCCCTTTCCGGGCCGTTTTCAATTTCCCTTCGAGTCCCGTGCCCGGCTCCAGCACCAGCACCGCGCTACTCTTGGCGGCCGCGTCTTCCGTTAGGGCGCGTGAGCTTTCACTGCCCACTTCCTCGTCGGAATTGATCTGAAGGAGGACCCGCCTCTTTACAGGGATGTCCATTTCGCGGAGCGCCCGCATGGCAAACAGGAAGAATGCGATGCCGGCCTTCATGTCGAGCACGCCGGGTCCCCATAGACGTCCCTTCTCCTCCCGGAACGGCATGGCGGCGAGCGTTCCCATGGGCCAGACGGTATCGGAGTGGGCCAGCACCAGAATCCGTCCGTCCTTCTTCCGTCCCGGAAGCTCAAATTCGCAGCGCAGATGCTTCCCGAATCGTCCGCCCGGCAGAGTCTTCGAACGCGCCATGCCGGAAGCCCTGGACGCCACCAGGTCAACGAATCGATTGACTGCGGCGGGATCGTCGCTCGGCGATTCGCACTCCACGAATTCGCGAATTGTTGCGACCATGGCAGGCTGGTTTTGCCTCACGGAATCAAGTAGGGAACGCATCGCCTGTTATAATAACGGCTTCGTCTTTGGCTTCGTTTTTTCGATCCGGCGCCGCACCCCTTTGCTTATGCCAATTTTTGACATCCAGGCCATCCGTACAATCCTTCCGCACCGCTACCCCATGCTTCTGGTCGATTCGATCGTCGAACTCGAGGAGGAGCGCATTGTAGGAATCAAGAACGTCACCGCGAACGAGCCCTTTTTCGCCGGCCACTTTCCGGACTTTCCGGTGATGCCGGGCGTGCTGATTGTCGAAGCCATGGCGCAGGTCGCCGGAGTGCTGGTTCTTTCGAGGATTCCCGACCGGCACAATAAACTCGTGCTGCTGGCCTCGGTGGAGCAGGCGAAATTCCGCCGCCCGGTCGTGCCGGGGGATCAGTTGGTCATGGAGATGAAGGTCACGCGCCGCAAGGCGACGGTCGCCAAGATGTACGGGCAGGCGAGAGTAAACGGCGTCGTGGTCGCCGAAGCCGAAGTGATGTGCAAGCTGGCCGATAAAGAACCCGAAACCGCAAAGCCCGCGGATCCCGGCCCGGGGAATTCATAAACGGGATCGCGCATGGCGATTCATCCAACCGCGCTGGTCGACTCCGGGGCCACGATCGACCCTTCGGCGGAGATCGGGCCTTACTGCATTGTGGGCGAGGGCGTATCCATTGGCGCTCGCACGCGTCTGAAAGGGCATGTCTTCCTGGAAGGCCCTCTGACGGTGGGCGAAGACAACATCTTCTATCCGTATTCTACCGTCGGCGTTGCTCCCCAAGACTTGAAATATAAGGGTGAGCGCTCGGAAACCCATATCGGAAACGGCAACCGCATCCGGGAATTTGTCACCATCCATCGCGGCACGGAAGGCGGCGGCATGGTCACCAGCATCGGCGACGATAATCTGGCCATGGCCTACGTGCACGTCGCCCACGACGTCCATGTCGGCAATCACACGGTTCTCTCCCACGGCGCCACCATCGGCGGGCATGTGGTGGTGGAGGACTGGGCCGTTATCGGAGCGCAAAGCGGCGTGCATCAGTTCTGCCGCATCGGCCGGCACGCCATGATCGGCGGCTACAGCGTCATTACGCAGGATGTTCTTCCCTTTTCCATGACCGCGAGTGCGCGCGAGGTGCACATCTTCGGAGCGAACCGGACGGGGCTTGACCGCCGTGGTTTTCCGGCCGCAACAATTGACGGCCTGCAGAAAGCGTTTCGCCTGCTGACCAAGTCAGGCTTGAACACGACGCAGGCGACCGAGCGCATTCTCGCCGAAGTTCCGGAGACGCCGGAGCGGGAGGAGTTGCTGGCGTTCCTCCGCGCCTCGGAACGTGGCTTCGTCAAATGAAATACGGCCTGATCGCGGGCAACGGGCGTTTTCCACTGCTGGCACTCGAAACGGCGCGCCGCCTGGGCCATGAGGTGGTCGCCATCGCCATCAGGGAAGAGGCGGCGGCGGAAGTCGACGCGCTCGCGTCGAAGTGCTATTGGATCTCTCTCGGCGATCTTGCCAGGCTGATCGATATTCTCAAGTCCGAGAACATCACCGAAGTGGTGATGGCGGGGCAGGTGAAGCATGCCAGTATCTTCTCCACCATCCGGCCCGACTGGCGGCTCTTCAAGCTGCTGGCCACCCTGCCGGCGCGCAACACCGATGCCCTCATCGGAGGTGTGATGAAGATTCTTCAGGACGAAGGCATCCGCCTCGCCGATTCCACCTCTCTCCTGAAGCCTCTCCTCGCGGGAGAAGGCTCGCTTACCCGGCGCAAGCCGTCCGGCGAGGAAGAAAAAGATGTAAAGTACGGCCGCCGCATCGCCGCCGCCTTGTCCGGGCTCGACGTCGGGCAGAGCGTGGCTATCTGCGAGCGCGCTTGCGTCGCCGTCGAGGCCATGGAAGGGACCGACGAGATGCTGCGCAGGGCGGCTTCTCTCGCCAATGGACGCGCCCTCCGGCTGGTGAAGGGCTCGCGCCGCCGGGAGCACCTGCTTTTCGACGTTCCGGTCGCAGGACTCAATACAATTGACGTGATGCGCGAGACCGGGACCACGATGCTCGCGGTGGATGCGGGCCGCACTCTGTTGCTCGATCGCGATGAAATGCTGGCGCGCGCCAATGATGCGGGAATCTGCATCGCAGGCTATCCGGCGCCGGAAGAGACGGAGAAGTAAATTGTCACGAATTCCCATTGCCGTTGTTGGCATTGGTTCCTTTGGCCGCAATCACTTGAGAGTATTGCGGAAATCCGAGCGGGCACAACTCGCTGGAGTTTTCGATATAAACAGGGAGCGCGCCGCCTCGGTTTCCGAGGGCGCCTGCCCGGTGTTTTCCAGTCTGGAAGATCTGCCGGCGGCCGGTGTGCAAGCGGTCGTGGTCGCCGCGCCCACCTCGGAGCACGAACCGGTCGCGTCCCGCCTCCTCGAACTGGGCATGGACGTCCTGGTGGAAAAGCCGATCGCGCACGATATCTCCGCCGCGCGCCGACTGGTGGATCTGGCGGCCCGGCAGGGAAGGATACTCCAGGTCGGCCATCTGGAGCGGTTTAATCCGGCGATCGTGGCGCTCAAGGCGATCACGCGCGTCCCCCTCTTTTTCGAAATTCACCGGCTCAGCGTCTTCTCTCCGCGCAGCCTCGATGTCGATGTGGTTTTGGATCTGATGATTCACGACATCGACATTCTGCTGGATCTGGTTGGCAAGCGGCCGGAGGAAATTCGCGCCGCCGGCCTGTCGATCCTTTCGGGGAAGGTGGACATCGCGAATGTTCGGATGGCCTTTCCGGGCGGCTGCGTCGCCAATCTTACGGCCAGCCGGGTATCGACGGAACGGGTGCGGAAGCTGCGGCTCTTCCAGCCGCATCAGTACATCTCGGTCGATTACCAGCGCCAGGATGCGACGGCGTTTACGGTTTCCCCTGATAAACAAATTGGTTTTCAGGCACTCAATGTTGTGAAGGATGAGCCTTTGCGGCTGGAGGTGGAGGATTTCCTGGAATGCTGCGCCACTCGCCAGCGCCCCAGGGTGGCGGGCGAAGACGGTTTGGCGGCGCTCGAAGTGGCCGCCGGGATCATTGCTAGAATTGAGGAGCATACGAGGGTGGTCGCGAGTGCGCTTCAGTCTCCGGGCTTGGATCTCCCGGCAACCGGGAGCATCTAACAAGCGTCTTCATACTTCCGGCCGTTCATGAAGTCCCAGGCTGAGTTGGTGCAAGAAAATACCGGAACTCCCGCGCCCGAGCTGAACCTGCTGCTCGAATGGGAGGGCAGCGCCCGCCCGCGCCTGCTCCGCGACGGCTTGGGCTCCCTGGCGGCGCACGTTGTTTTACTGGTCGCGCTCTTTTTTGTCCTCCGCGCGGATCAAAACCGCGTCTTCAGGCCTTACCGGCCGATCGATATGGAAGAACTCAGCAGGGCCACTCCGCTGGTGGCGCCGTGGCCGACCAGGCTCACCCAAAAAGCCCCGAACGTAAATAAAGCGACGAAAGAGATCAATCTGGAAAGTCTGCTTTCGCGGCCCGAGCCGGCACGCGCCGGCAGGCAGCGTTTCCGGGCCCCTGTCGCGGCGCCCGCGCCCGGCATTCCAGCGCCGGCCATTGCCGAACCGCCCAAGATCGAAGCCTCCGCGAAGTTGCCGGAAACGCCCATGGGCATCAACACGGAAATTCCGCCGCCCCAGCTTCCTCCGGCGGACAAGCCGAAGCTGGCTTTTGAAACGCCGGGCAGCCCGACGAGCCTCGCGCCGAAAGGGTCCTCGCAAACCAAGATTCCCATTCCCGACGCTAGCGTGCAGCAGGCCATTCGCAGTGCCGTGCAGGGTGGCGCCGGCGGAGGTCAGGTGGTCGGCGATGTGGACGATGCGGGTCCTTCCGATCCGTTCCATCCGTCGCCGCAGAAGGCCCATACCTCGAGCAAACTTGAACTCCTCAGCGATCCGAAGGGGATGGATTTCCGGCCGTACCTGATCCAGGTGCTGGCCGCGGTCCGCCGGAACTGGTTCGCGGTGATTCCCGAGAGCGCGCGCTTCGGGCGCCGCGGCCGGGTGCAAGTGCAGTTTGTCATCGCCCGGAATGGAAGTGTGCCGAAACTGGTGATCTCCATGCCGTCCGGGGCGGATGCGCTGGACCGGGCCTCGGTCGCGAGCATAAGCGCCTCGAATCCGTTTCCCCCGCTTCCCCGGGAGTTCAAGGGCAACGAAGTCCGCTTGCAGCTCTCGTTCATGTACAACACGAACTAGCCGTAGAATTCTCTTGCGCCCGTTTTCGTGATATTCCTCAGTTGTGACTGCCCTCTGGCGGGACTTTTGCGTAGCGCTGCGGATGCTGCGGCGCGCGCCTTCCGTTACCGTTCCCGCGGTTGCGGTTCTTGCTCTGGGGATAGCCATGGCGGCGACGCTTTACGCCGTGGTTTACCAATCGTGGCTGCGTCCCCTTCCCTATCCGGATCCGGGCAGGCTGGTCTCGGTCCTGGTGCACTTTCCCAGCTATGGCCTGGACGCATTGGAGAGCCCCGATTATGGAGAATGGCAGGGCACGCGTTCGCTCGGGCCGCTGGCCGCGTATTCCTCGGACGCGGCGGCGCTCATTGGACCAGAGGAGACGGTCGAAATCCGGCGGGCTTCGGTGAGCGGGAATCTGCTCGGCGTCCTGGGCGTGAGCGCGGCTGCGGGGCGGGGCATTCTGCCCTCCGATGAAGGCCCGTCCGGCGCGCCGGCCGCCATGCTTACCGCCGCATTTTGGCGGGCGCGATTTGGGCAGGACCCGCGCGCGCTGGACGCGTCGCTCAATATCGACGGGCAGAATTATCGTGTGGTCGGGATTCTTCCGCCCGGCTTTCAGATGCCCGGCGAAAACCGGGTGGACGTGCTGACGCCCCTTTCTCTCGACCGGAAGTTTCTCCATCACGGAAACGGAAGCGCCAAGATCCTGCGCGGAATCGGACGGCTGCGTCCCGGCGTGACAATGGAGGCCGCGGCCGCGGAGCTGCGCATGCGGCTGGCGGCGAGCAAATCCGCCGAACCTTCCCTTTATGACGAACACGCCTCGCTGCGCATGGTCCCGCTGGACCAGTACGTGAACGGCAATTCCCGCACCGCCGGCATTGTCTTGCTGGGGGCGGTGGCAAGCATTCTTCTCATCATGAGCGCCAACGTCGCCAGCCTCTTGATTGCGCGGGCCGCGGGGCGCGAGCGGGAAATCTCCATTCGAATTGCTCTGGGTGCGACGGCGGCGCGAATTACGCGGCATCTCCTGCTCGAAGCGCTTGCCATCGCCGCCGCCGGAATCGCCGGTGGGCTTGCCCTGGCCGCGTTCCTGACAGGTTTGCTCCCGCGCCTTCTGCCCGTTTTGCTGGCGCGCGGTGACGCGCCGGTGATGGATGGAAGGCTTCTGGCTGCCGTGCTCCCGGTTGCCGTCCTGTGTTCCGCCGCCTTCGCCTTTGCGCCGCTATTGCCTCTGCCGCGCGTCCGCGTTCGAAAAGCGCTGGTGGCCGGAGAGCTGGCTCTGTCGCTGGTTCTGTTGGTGGGGGCATTGCTGCTGCTGCAGAGCTTTGCCCGTCTGCGTGCAATCGCACCGGGTTTTCGCACCGATGGCCTGGTCACGATGTCGGTTTCCCTGGGGTCCGGTTTTAATGCAGCGGACTTCCGCCGCGAACTGAGGGCGCGCCTGGAGCGCATCCCGGGAGCGATCGCGGTGTCGTTCGCCGACGCCCTTCCTCCGAACGAGTTCTCTCGCACCAGCGCGTTCAGCCGCGCCGGCCGCCCCCATCCGTCCGCGGGCGCTCGCAACGACGCCGTTTTGATTCGACTCGTCGATCACGAGTTTTTTGAAGCCCTGGGGATTCGTCTGAAACGAGGACGCTTATTCACCGCGCGCGAGGTGAGCGGCGGCGCGGCGATCGCGGTGGTGAATCGCGCGCTCGCGGATCGTTACTTCCCCGGCGAGGATCCGATCGGTAAGCGGATCGACGGCCCGTCCTGGAAGACCGTGGCCGGAGTGGTGGATGACACGCGCAACGATGGTTTGCGCAATCCCACGCGCCCCGAAATTTATCTCCCGTTCTCCGAGCGGATGAGAGCGCAAGGTGGGGGAGTGACGCATGCGAACGGACTGAGCGTGCTTGTCCGCGTATCCGGCGATCCCGCGCCGATTGCCCAGCTTCTACCCCGGATCGTGCACGGCATCGATCCGTCCCTGCTCACCAGCGTCAATACCATGAACAGGCAGTGGGCGGACTTGTCGGCGGTTCCGAAATCACAAGCCGAAGTGGTGGCCGCATTTGCCGCGTTGGCGCTCGTGCTGGCTTCCGTGGGAATTTACGGGGTCGTTTCGCACCTGGTGCTGTTGCGCCGCAAGGAAATGGGGATCCGGCTCGCGCTGGGAGCGCGTCCCAGGGACATTGCGGCCCTGGTGGTGGGGGAAGCGGTTTCGCTCGCTGCCGCGGGAGCCGTTACCGGCGTCGCCGGGGCCCTGGCTCTGTCGCGCCTGCTGAGCGGCCTTCTATTTGAAATTAAGCCGCAAGACCCGCTGACGCTCGGGCTGGCAGCGTTGTTTCTGCTGATGCTGGCAGCCGCGGCAGCCGCGGCGCCCGCGCGCCGCGCCGCTCGCGAAGATCCCTGTCAAACGTTGCGAGCGGAATAGGCCAAAGCGGCGCTGCCGGCCTCCCGCACATCCTTCAACGTCGTGCTCCAGGTTCCCCAGCCGCGCGCCTGCGCATAGGGATCGTGGTTTACTTCAAACACAATATCGACCCTTCTACCTCGGGGAAGCTCCCCCGCGCGCTCCGCGAACCCCCAGCCCTTCATAGTCAGAAAACGCCCGTCTTGCTTAACGCTCACTCGAAGGTTCTTGTCACCGAAGAGGGTGGGGGAGGAGGCGACTTCCACGCCGTTCGCCACAAACAGAGGCGCGGGATTTCCGAAACCGAAGGGAGCAAGATCGAGAATCTCCGCGACGGCGCCGTCGTTTAGGTCGCCGATGTTGAGCGCAGCGTCAATCTCCAGGGTGGGGAGCAGGTCTTCCCGGGAGAGGCGTGCCCGGGCGAAAGCGTTCAGCCGTTCGCGCAATTCCGGCACGCGGTCCGCCGTCAGGGTGAGCCCGGCCGCCTGCTTGTGTCCTCCGAATCGCGTGAACAGATCCGCCATGGATTCGAGGGCTTCGAGCAGGTGAAAGCCGGGGATACTCCGCCCGGACCCGGAAGCTTCGGCTCCTTCGACACCGAGCACCACGACGGGGCGGTAAAAACGCTCCACCAAACGGCTGGCCACAATGCCCACCACTCCGCGATGCCAGTTCTCCCCGGAAAAAATCAGGGCGGCGTCCTTCTCGCTCACCGGAATGCGCTCGCACTCCTCCAGGATCGTTCGTACGATGGCGGCTTCCGTCTGCTGGCGCTCGTGATTCAGTTCGTGCAATTGCCCCGCGATGGCGCGCGCGCGATCCGGGTCCGCGGTGAGAAACATTTCGATGACATCGCGGGCGTTCGCCATTCTGCCTGCCGCATTGATGCGGGGCGCCACTCGAAACGCAATACCGGAAGCTGTGCACGGAGTGGAGCCGGGAAAGCCGGCGACATCGAGCAGAGCGCGCAGTCCCGGATTCCGGGCGTCCTGAAGCCCGCGCAGCCCGTTCTTGACGATGATCCGGTTTTCGCCCAGCAAGGGAACCACGTCGGCCACGGTCGCGATCGCCGCCATTTTCAGGAACGAGTGGACGAGGGCGCGGACTTTTTTTTCGGGCCAGCCGAGGGATCCGAACAAGGCTCGCGCCAATTGAAATGCAACGCCCGCACCGCATAAACGCTTATCTGGATAGCCGCAGCCGGGGCGGTTGGGGTTGAGCACGGCGAGCGCGGGCGGCAGTTCATGATCGGGAAGGTGATGGTCGGTGATGATGACATCGATTCCCAAATCGCGCGCCTGCCGGACCACGTCATTGGCGCGGATTCCCGTGTCGACGCTCACAATGAGGCCGACGCCATCGCGGGCCGCGTCCTCGATCACACCTGGCTGCATGCCGTATCCGTCGCGCAGGCGATGGGGCACATGGAAGCTCACGGCGCCGCCCGCGAGCTCCAGGGCTTTATAGAGAATCACGACGGCCGTGGTTCCGTCGGCGTCATAGTCGCCGTAGATCAGGATCTTCTCTTTCCGGGCGACGGCGGCGAGGAGGCGGTCGACCGCCACGCGCATTCCGGCCAGGAGAAATGGATCGCTCAGGTCGTCGACGGAGGGACGCAGGAAGCGGCGCGCCGACGACGGATCGGAATACCCGCGCGCGACCAGCACGCGAGCCGTGATCGCCCCCACCGCGGTTTCCCGCGTCAGGCGTTCTTCGCATTCGGGATTATTTTCGGGTATCACCCAGCGGGCGGGCGGCATTCGCTCGCGGGCTCAGTTCTTTGAAAAATAGCCGCCCATCGGGTCGGCGCCTTCCTCTTTGTCTCCCGACATGCCGAATTCGAGTTCTTCCAGAATTTCGGAATACTCGTCGAACCACTCGGAGCGCAGCTCGTAGATGTAAGCGCGGCCCTGATAGTCGAAGGACAGCTCCATCGTGCACGTAAAGCCGTCATAGCGCCGCAGCTCTTCCAGGCGGCCTTTGATTAGGCGGTAATCGTCGGCCGACACGTCGCCGCTCTCCAGGCTGTCCATGGCGTCCTCGACCATTGCGCCGGTGAACTCCTGCTGATGAAAAACGATCATGGACACGCCGACCGCTTTCGCCGATTTCAGGAAATCCTCATGATCCGGATAGCGTTCCGTGTCCCAGTACACGGCCGGAAGGTCGTCTACTGTGCGAGCATATCCATGAAAAACCACGAAACGGTCTCTGTCCAGCGAAGTCCGGATGTCTTCTTTCAATGTGTCAAGATTGATGTGCATGAGGCCGCCTACAAGGTACCATAGCTCGAATGTCTGCGCCTCCCGTTAAGGACCCCTTTCCTCTCACAAAATTACTGGCAGGTTCGGAGCGCCTGGATCGGCCGTTCTTTGCCCGCCCGGCGATCGAAGTGGCGCGCGATTGCCTGGGAAAAATTCTGGTACATGGGAACGCCGCCGGCCGTATCGTGGAGGTGGAGGCCTACCTCGGAGAGCAGGATGCGGCGGCGCACGCCTCGCACGGACGCACAGAGCGTACGAAGGTATTGTATGGAGCGCCCGGGCACGCCTACGTCTATTTCATCTACGGAATGCATGAGTGCCTGAACTTCACCGCCGAAAAGGAAGATTCGCCGGGCACGCTGCTGGTGCGGGCGCTCGAACCACTTTCCGGACTGCGGCTGATGATGACGCGGCGGGGGCCTGCTGCGCGGAGAGTGGAAGATATAGCCTCGGGGCCGGGGAAGCTGACCGTGGCGATGGGCATCACGCGAAAACACAACGCGAGCGATCTGATCACGGGTCCGCTCCAGGTGCGCCGCCTGTTCGAAGAACCGGAATTCGAGATCGCCGCCACCCCGCGCGTTGGAATACGGCGCTGTGCCGACTGGCCGCTGCGTTTCCTCATCGCCGGCAGCCGCTTTGTGAGCAAGGGTTGAAAGCCCCGCCGCTCCGAAACACACCTTCAGAAACACAACGGCGCGCCCCTTTCCCGGTAGCGCGCCCGTTGGATACCTGATCTCCCACCAGGTAACTCGTATTGACCCAGGCTGAGTTTAGCTGCAGCCTGAAGTGCCGCCGCAGTTCTCGCATTTGTAGCAGGAACCGTTACGGGTCATAATCCCACCGCATTCCGCGCACAGAGGCGCGTCGGAGACGACCGGCGCGAAAGGCAGAGCCTGTTGTGGCTCCGGTTCGGTGGGCCGCAGATTCGGCGACTCACCGGCTTCCGTCATGGCGTACTCCGGACCGCAGAACTTCGCGCCGAGCCAGCGGAAGATGTAGTCCATGATCGACTTCGCGTAGGGGATTTGTTTGTTGCCGGTCCAGCCGCTTGGCTCAAAGCGAACATGGCTGAACTTATCCACGAAGAACTTGAGCGGCACGCCGTATTGCAGCGCGTAGCTGATCGAGGTTGCGAAACTATCCATCAGGCCCGAAATCGTGGAGCCTTCCTTGGCCATCGAGATGAATACTTCGCCAGGCGTCCCGTCCTCATAAAGACCGACGGTAATGTACCCCTCGTGCCCACCGATGGAGAACTTGTGCGTCAGGGACTGGCGCTCATCCGGCAGTTTGCGGCGCTGGGGGCGGTAGACAATTTTTTCAGTCACCACAGGCGCAAGCGCGGTAGCTTTCTTCTCACCCTTGCCGGTTCCCGAGCTCAGCGGCTGGGAGCGCTTGGAGTTATCGCGATAAATCGCCACGGCCTTCAGCCCGAGCTTCCAGCTTTCGAGATACGCGTTCGCGATATCTTCGGCGGTCGATTCCTCCGGCATATTGATGGTCTTCGAAATTGCGCCCGAGATGAACGGCTGCACCGCCGCCATCATCCGGACGTGCCCCATGTGATGAATGAAGCGCTTGCCATTTTGCGGGCGGAAGCTGCAGTCGAATACCGCGAGATGCTCATCTTTCAAGCCCGGCGCGCCTTCAATGGTGCCGGTGGAATCGATATGAGCAACGATCTTCTCCACCTGGGCGGGATTGTAGCCGAGCCGGATGAGCGCCTGCGGGACGGTGTTGTTGACGATCTTGATGACGCCGCCGCCAACCAGCTTCTTGTACTTCACGAGCGCAAGGTCAGGCTCGATGCCGGTGGTGTCGCAATCCATCATGAAGCCGATGGTGCCGGTGGGCGCGATCACCGTGGTTTGCGCGTTGCGGAAGCCGGCCTGTTCGCCGAGGGCGTAGGCGTCGCGCCAGCACGCCTCCGCCGCCTGGTACAAGTTGCCCGGAATGTGCGTTTTGTCGATGTTCGCCACCGCCTGCCCGTGCATGCGGATGACATCCAGGAAGGATTCCTCGTTGACCGCGTAACCGGGGCAGGTGCCCACGGACGCGGCGATGCGCGCGCTGGTCAGGTAAGCCTGGCCACACATTACCGCGGTGATCGCTCCTGCCCAGTCGCGTCCGGCGGGGGAGTCATAAGGAATGCCCAGCGACATCAACATCGCGCCGAGATTGGCGAAACCGAGGCCCAGCGGACGGAAATCGTGCGAATTCTGCGCGATTTTTTCAGTCGGATAACTGGCGTTATCGACGATGATCTCCTGCGCCAGGATCACTGTGTCGCAGGCGTGCCGGAACGCTTCGACGTCAAACTCGCCGCCCGGCCCCACAAACTTCATCAGATTGAGCGAAGCAAGGTTGCAGGCCGAATCGTCGAGGAACATGTATTCCGAGCACGGATTCGATGCGTTGATGCGCGCGGTCGCCTTCGAGGTGTGCCAGCGGTTCACCGTGGTGTCGAACTGCATCCCGGGGTCGCCGCACTGCCAGGTGGCCTGCGCGATCTCGTTCAACAGCTCTTTCGCGTTGTACCGCTTTACCGGTTGTCCGGTGAGAACCGATCGGGTCCACCAATCGCCGCCGTCCATGGCGGCTTGCATGAACTCGTCGGTGGCGCGCACCGAATTATTGGCGTTTTGGAAAAAAATCGAGCCGTAGGCCTCGCCATCGAGCGATGCATCGTAGCCCGCATCGATCAGCGTGTGCGCTTTCTTCTCTTCCTTCGCCTTGCACCAGATAAACGCTCCGATATCCGGATGATCCGCATTGAGGATCACCATCTTGGCGGCGCGGCGCGTCTTTCCCCCGGATTTGATCACGCCCGCGAAGGCATCGAACCCCTTCATGAAGCTGAGCGGGCCGGAAGCTTTTCCTCCGCCGGATAGCGTGCCGTCTTCCTCGCGCAGGGTGGACAGGTTCGTCCCGGTACCCGAACCCCATTTGAAGAGCATGCCCTCGGTCTTGGCGAGGTCCAGAATCGATTCGAGCGTATCGCCCACCGAATTGATGAAGCAGGCCGAGCACTGCGGGCGCGTCTCGCCCTTCTTGAGCTTCACGACGGAACCCGAGGCCTCGTCAAAATAAAACCCGTATCCACGCCCTTCCTTGACGCCGACGTTGAACCAGACCGGCGAATTGAAGCAGGCCCGCTGGGTCAGCATCAGATAGGCGAGTTCGTTGCGGAAATTCGCGGCGTCCTCTTCGGTCTGAAAATAACGGTCGTGCTCGCCCCACGCGGTGATTGTGTCCACCACCCGGTGTACAAGCTGCCGGACGCTGCGCTCGCGCTCCGGTGAGCCCATCTTCCCGTGGAAATACTTGCTCACCACGATGTTGGTGGCGGTCTGCGACCAATCGGCCGGAACTTCCACGTCGTTCTGCTCAAAGATAACGGCGCCTTTGTCGTTGCCGATCGCGGCGGTCCGCAGCTCCCATTGGATCTCGTCGTAGGGAGTCTTGCCCGGAGCGAGCTTCCGGGTGAAGTATTTCGGGAATGAAACTCCCGAACGTTCAGCAATGGGAAGGAATTTCCTGGCCTTTTTTTGCTCTTTCTTGGTATTGATTTTGCTGGTGAGGTTCACGGTTAGCTGGCCCATCTTTTCTCCTTCCATTCTTCGGGTTACAAAATAGTTGCTTAGTAAGCATCGCCCAACATATGGGGCCTCGTCAAGGAAAATATCTATATGCTGTGTATCATCTTACGAATAAAAGAAAAGACGGCTCCGCTGTCGCGGGAAGCTCCCGCTGTCGCGAAGCCGCCGGTATCTATTTGGGTTCGAGGATGTAGGTCGGCGCCAGGCCGGCGAGCGTCGAGAAGCTGTTCGGTCCGCCCGCGCTGAGCCAGGTGGAGCAGCCTTGTACTTTCCCGAGATAGGAGTGCGGGTGCACATCCACGTTCAGCTCACGCAATTCGAGGTGTCCGTAGCTCAGCAGCGGGAACACGGAGCGTACCGGCTCCGTGACCTCTTGAACCACGTAAGGATTGCGTAGAGCGGCCCGCAAGGCGCGATCCCATCCGGTTTCATCGACATCGGCGCCACGAACGGTCGCCTGCTCGCCCGAATCGTCGTTGGGGCGCAGCACCAGTTTTTCGCGGTGGGAGCGAATGAACTCGGGCAGGTCAACCTGCTGATCCAGGTACGACGTTTTGGCGGCGGCGACGATGCGCGTCCACGGCACAAATTCGCGCACCGCGCGCTTTTCGGCGGCCGGGAAGCTGGCCGTGACCGCCTCGTCGGTAAGGAGATCGAAGATGGCCCGTTTCTGAGCCAGTTCGGAACGAAAATTGTTCACAACGCAAGCTGCGCCGTCGCGATAGGCGCGCAGCAGGGGATGCGACAGGTCAAAGCGAACCAGAAATTCCTGTACGCGAAGACGCCGGAAAACAAGGTCGATCTGGAAGCCATTGCTGGCGAGAACCCCGTTGCGGTATTCCAGTTCTTCGGCGGAAACCACTTTGGCGGCATAGCCTTGCGAGCGGAAAAAGTCCGCCAGGAGAGCGTTCTCGTTCGAATCTCCCCCCTGAAACGGCTGGCGGAATTCCACCAGCGCGATTTGCGGTTTTTTGTTTTTCCCGCCCCACTCCTTGTAGGCCTTCAGAAGCGCGCTCAACAGGGGCTTGGCGCCGCCGAGCTTGACTAAGTGATACCGCTTGCGAAATTCCTTTACTGGCGGGGCGTCGTAAAACAAATCCGAAAGAGCTTCCGTATAAGCCACGCCCACGGGCGTTTCCGAATTGTACTGGACAAAACGAAGCGTGCCGTTATTCAAGTGCGTATCGAGCAGCGAGGTAACAGACAGCAGTGAGTAGCCGGGATCGAGCGACGCCAGCATCTTCTCGGCCGGAAGCAGTTGCATCCGGGTAAGAAGGGCCGGATTGGCTAGTGCAAGGCGCTGCAAACGGTCGACGGCGGACATGAGCGTTTCAGCCGCTTTGGCCATGTTGGTATATTGCCGGCGGCTGACGAAGTGCGGCCGCAGCACCGGCGATACCGGCCTTCCGGCCAGCGCCAGTTTCTGCTGCTTCATCTGATTCTGAAGTCCCGCTGCCCACGACAAATCACGATAGGGCTCCGCTTCGAGAAGCCTGTGATATCGGGCAACCGCCTCGCCCAATTGCGACATGCTTTTGCTCTTCATTATTTCATCCGCGCGAGAGCGCGCGGCCACATCCTTTGAAACGGTAGCCCGGGCGCACGCAGAAGGCATGAGTGACTCGGGATCAGGCGTGTGGCCGGGAACGCACCATCTGGCTACTGAATCCTAAGTCCCAGTATCGCACGCGGAAACGGGGAAGGGAAGAGGATGGGGAGCTATTTTTATCTATATATTATAGATAAAAAAGATATTTACCTAATTTTGAACGGCTTCCTTGACCGGGGGCATTACATAGAGATAGAGCTTATGGGAGCGGGAAGCGGCTTCCGGCTCCTCCACCTGGGCCGGTACCCACCCGGGCACTTTATAGTCGTGCGAGACCACTCTGGCGCCTGGATGCAGGAATTTCTCAAGACGCGGGCGCAGGGACTCGTTCGATCCGGTCATCAGGTAGATGGTCACGACGTCGGCGGGGCTCAGATCCACTTCCAGCAAGTCCCCGTGAATCAGTTTAATCTGATGCTGCAGGCCAAGCAGGGCTACGCGATCCGAAGCGCGGCGGAACAGGCGGTCGGAGAGTTCCACGCCGACCGCTTTGGCGTGAAAACGCTGCACGGCGGTAACGAGGACCCGTCCTTGCCCGCACCCCAGGTCGTATACGGTCTCACCCGGCTTCACGTTGGCGATTTCGAGCATCCGGTCCACCACTTCCTGGGGAGAAGTCACGTCGGGAGCGAGCAGCTTGCTGTAGAACGGCGATTGCGCTAACGCCCCGGTGGAGGCGAGCAAAGCGGTAAAGAACGCGCCGGCTAAGAATCGCATACGTCTCAATGACTAGAGATGGCTGAGACCACTCTTTCGTTCCTTGATTTTACGATATGGGAGACCATTTCGTTGACGGCAAAGAAAAGATCCCTCGGTTTGCTGATCGTATACTCATACCCGCGGAAGAATTTTACCGCCCGCCCTATGGCGTCGCGCCACGGGACGGCTTGCGGGTTCCGGTTGTAATTCATGTAGAAGACCGGGAAGGAGAGCTCTCCCACCTGTTTCAGGGAATCCAGCGCGACGTTTTCATCGAGCATCACTTTCGGGCCGGCGAAAACAAGCGCGTCCGGATGCTGGGCGGCGCTGCCCGCTTCCTCCTGGATCAGGTTGGTCAGAAACTGGGTATCGCCGTGCTTCTCGGCCAACTGCTGGACGCCCACCGTTCCCAGCTTCACCGAATTCAGGGCCTCGCCGAGCGCGGGAAAATCGATCCGGTCCGTGCCCTCCTGCCGGTAAAGAATCTTCTGCTGTTGAAGGTTGAAGGCCGTCACCGAAAACCGTCCGATTTTCGGCTCGCGGCTGATGGTGCGAAGGATGGAAACCAGGGCGTTTGTGTCCACCGGCTGCATCCGCGAGGAAAGAGAATTCTGGGGAGCGAAATTGATCAGGACCTTCACGTTCAAGGCTTCCACCGCCGAACGATGAACCGGGGGCTCTTCCTGAAATTGATCGACGGAAGCTTCTGCGATCTCGCCGTCGCGCAGCGTGTAAGTGATGGTCTGATCCTTGGGAGGGGGCGCCGCTTCCGAGTCCCAGTAGGAGGAACAAACCCGCTCGCTGCGGTCGCGCATCAGCCAGTCGACCTTGTATTTCCCCGGTCCGACGTCGAACTCTCCTTGCAAGGTCGCATCGCCCCTGGAGTCTTCCTCAATGAACGGCACCCGGACGCGCTGGGTGAAATAGTGGGGTTGGCCCTTGCCGTCTTCGGAGGTGACCCGAAACAGGATCGTCAGGAGGTTATCGGATCCGGCGAGTTCCCGCAGCGGGACGCTCACGTCGTAGCCGGCGTGAAAACGCATATCGAAGCCGAGTTCGGGTTTGTCGGGAGTTACCGTGCAGGGCAAATCTGTACGAGGATCACCCATTTCCAGGACGGAGAGGTCGGAGTTGACCAAATGAACTTCCCCGCGCGGCCCCGAGCCGAAAATCATGGTCTGCCCGTTGGCGCTCATCCAGCAAAGAAAAGGCCCCGCGAATGCAACCGCCGCTCGCACTCTCCACGATTGCCGCGCCGGGCGGGAGGAAAGTGTGCCGCATTGGGGTGTGAATTCTGGTTTCACCCGTTTTTCCCCGTTTTTTTTCGGGAAGCCGGCCAGCGGTTCCCCGAACTGGTGACTTCTATTCTATAGTGCTGCGGCGCGGAAAAAGCAACACTGTGAATTCAGGAATTCATACTGGTACGGACTACCATACCGAGCAGGTCGTTTCAGCAGTCCCGCTAACCCGCTGGTGCCTCGGAGAAGAGGCCGAATTCCGACAGTGCGGGGCAGACCGGCGAACGGGTAATGCGCAGGCGGACCCTTTGCGTTGTGACCGGGGTGGCGGAGCGGAGTATCCGGCACGAGCCAATGCTCTCCCCGCTTCCGAATAGCGTCCATCCGCCGTTCATCCAGGTCTCGACGGTGAACCCCTCCACGCGCTGGCCGAGGGGAATGTATTCGCGCAAGCGCACGAGGTTGAATCTGACCGGTTTTCGAAGGTCCAGCGTGATTTCCGGCGTCTGATCGTTGTCGCCGCTGGCCCAGTAGGTGGACCGCTTCCCGTCGAGAAGGCTCGCCGCCCGGAATGCGCCATCGCCACCGCGCGTCCCGGTGGCGTGAACCTTGGCTCCGGCGGCCAGATTGGATGCGAACGTGGAGCGCAGGATGGAGCCAAAGCGCTGAAGGGATTGCGCGTCCTGCTCGTGAATGAGGCCGCGGCGGTCGGGGGGAACGTTTAGGAGAAAGCTGGCGCCGCGTCCCACGGAGTTGTAGTAGAGATCCAGCAACTGCCTGGGTGACTTCACCCGCGCGTTCTCGCTCTCGTGCCAGAACCAGCCGGGGCGGATGGAGACGTCGCATTCCGCGGGCATCCAGAATTTGCCGTTCCGGGTGCCTCCTGGAAGATCCGAAGCGCGGATGTTCCCGGGCGCCGCGTCCGCGCCTCCGTCGGCCCCCACGGGGGTGAACGTCGCCCAGCACGGATCACCGGCGATTCCCTTTTCATTGCCGACCCACCGGATGTCCGGGCCCACGTCGCTAAAGAGGACCGCTCCCGGCTGCAGCTCGCGTTCCATCTCCCAGGTGTGCGGCCAGTCGTAGTAGTGGAGGCGATCGATGACGCGCTTTTCCCGGGCCCCGCCATAATAGCCGTCGCCGCCGTTCGCGCCGTCGTGCCAGATTTCAAAAATCGGTCCGTATCCGGTGAGAAGCTCGCGCATTTGCTCGCGGTAGATTTCGATGTAGCGCGGCGTTCCATAGCTTGCCTGGTTGCGGTCCCAGGGCGAAAGGTAGACTCCGAACTTCAATCCGTGGCTGCGCGCCGCTTCGGAAATCTCGCCGACGATATCGCCCTTCCCGTTCCTGTAGGGGCTGTGGCGGATGGAGTGTTCGGTGGTGCGGGTGGGCCAGAGGCAGAAGCCGTCGTGATGTTTGCAGGTGAGGATCACCCCGGTGCTGCCGGCCGACTGGAGGGCTTCGACGATCGAGCCGGCATCAAAGGCGGTGGGGTTGAAAATGGACGGATCCTCGTCCCCGAGTCCCCATTCGCGGTCCGTGAAGGTATTCACCGTGAAATGGAGGAACGTATAGAACTCCATTTCGGCGTGCTCGATCTGCCGTGGTGACGGGAGCGCTCCATAAGGCGCGGGCGGCGCTGTGCGCCCCGTCGCGAGGCTGGAAATAGCGAAGGGGGCGGCCTGGAGGAAAGAGCGGCGAGTTGTGCCCATGACGTATTCCCCATGCTAAACCGTCCGCCGGAGGGTGTGTTACAGTTCAGGAATCATGGCATCGCGCAGCGTCAATAAGGTGATTCTCATCGGCCATCTCGGGCGGGACGCCGAGACCAAGTTCACGCCGGCGGGCGTGCCCGTTACGCGGTTCTCGGTGGCCACCAGCCGGAGATGGAAGGACCAGCAAACGGGTGAATGGAAAGAAGAAACAGACTGGTCCAACGTAGTCTTGTGGAGGCAGGAAAACGTGGGTCAGTATCTGACCAAGGGCAAGCAGGTTTATGTGGAGGGACGCCTCCAGACCCGCAGCTACGAAGACAAGGACGGCAAGAAGGTCTACGCAACGGAAGTGGTGGCCGATGATGTGATTCTGCTCGGCAGCCGAGGCGGAGAGGGAGCGCGGGACGAATTCAGCCAGCAGCCCGTCTCCATGCCCCGCACGGCGCAGCGTTCGAAGGCCCCGGCCCCCGCGCCGGATACATCGTTCGACCAGGGTGTGACCGAAGACGACGTCCCGTTCTAAATGGGTTTCTAATCCACGTAAAACCGTTCGAAACGAACTGCTACGTGCGCAAAAGGAATACCGTTTCCGCGCGCCACGGGAGTGTGGTCTCCCAGCGCAGCGCAATCACCTCGGCCTCGGTCTTCGTCCCGTAGGCATCCGAACGCCATCCGAATTCGCCGCCGCTCGAAAGGACGGGGCGGCCGGGCAGGATCACCTCCACGCGCTGCCCAATTCGTATCGATTCCGCGGTGACGAAGGAGACCGAGCCGCCGGCGTGCCAGAACTGCTCTACCACATGAACCCCCGGCGGTCCGGTCACTTCGTCCGTGACGGCCAGTCTTCCCGCGCCCGCCCAGGAAAGCTCGCGGGTATGCACGAACCCCCGATAGCGGCATTCGGCTTTGATCCCGAAATCCGCGAATCCCTTCACGGTCACCTCGGGAGCCTGCTCCCAGCGGAACGGCCCCGAGGGCGCAGCCTGATCCAGGCCGTCCACGCGCACGGTATTGTGCATCGCCGTTCCTCGAAAAACATCGCGAGCGGCAGCGCCTGCGACGTAGGTATAGGTCCCTGGATCGATCAGAATTTCCTCCGCCGCCGAGCACAGCGTGAAGCTCAACGTATCGGCATGGCTATGGCCGGAAGGCCACGGCCCGAAAGCTCCCGCGTCCATCGCGATTTGCCAGTCTCCCCGATGGATCATCGCTAATCCGGCGTCTGGAAACAGGCGGCTGGCCGGTGCGGCGTAGGATGCGCCGGCGAGTGTACCGAGCCACCAGGCGGCGATTTCCTCCGAATCCTCCGGCGTCGACGACAGACCCGCGCCAGGAAGAAACAGCGACGCCGCGGTCACACTCGCCCTGCCGAACGCGCGCCGCGGCCCATAGGGATGAAAAAAACGGCCGCCGTCGTCGTCGCCGAAGCCGGGAATTTCGCGCCGCACGCCCATACACGCCTCCAGGAATCCGGCCATTTTCGCCAGCCTTTCGCGATAATCCGGGCCGGTCTCCCGCAGGAGCGAATGAAAAAGAAAAATATCGAGGGAATAGACCTGATAGTAAGAGGATTGTTCAAAGTAACTGCCGTCACTCCGGATCTGGCGGATGAGTTCACGGTCCAGCACCGCGGCGCCTGCCGCTTTCCATTCCGCCTCGGAAAAAAGGCATCCCAAAGCGTGAAGCGCCGCCGCTTCCCCGGTCAAATGCGTATTCGCCGAAAAATAGATGGAAAGGTTATTGCGGAGATAGACGCCGTGCCGGTAAAGCTCGCGATGCATTCGACGGCGGAACCCCGCCTCCAGTGCGTCGCCTGCCAAATGCTCCACCCACATCCAGGAAAGAGCCCGAAACGCCACTTCGAGAGCGCTGGCCCAATTGATGCCCAGAGGGAACGGGTTCTGCTCGATCCAGCTTTCCACCTGCCTCGCAATTTCTTCCGGAAAGCGGCATTCGCGCGTGTACAGATAAGCTTGCGCAAGCACGACCAGGTGCTGGTGGCGGTTCAACTCCCACACCGCTTTGTGGTCGCCGCAGCGCTCGAAATCCAGATAGGGAACGCGGCGGAAATAGGCGAGACCGCTGGCTCGTCCGCTCCGGTAGTCCCTCCGCCATTCGATGTTTCGTCCGGTGAGAACAGGCTGGCCGAATATTTCCATTTCACCGCGCAGCAGCGCCTCGGCCCGGGCGAGGGTCTCCCGTTCGTGGATGCGTCCGCACAGGAGGGCGGCGGACGATTTTCCATCGGGGAGCGGTAGAGGGGTAATGGTCAGCTCCGGTATGCGCGGGGAGCGCAGCAGCCAGGAGAGGTTCCGCGCTTCCTGAACCAGCCGCGTGCGAATTTCACGGAGACTGCGCCGCCTCATGCCGCTGTCTTGGAAAAGACAAACTCATTGCATCCCAGCGAGCCGCCCTGCGTGATCAGTTTTTCAAGAGTGAACCCCCGGTCCCGGTAAAAGTTGAAAATCTCCTCCGGCCGCGCCACTTCGAACGGCAAGCCTCCAACCCAATCGACGATGTCGCGCCACGCGTCCATGCCGCGCAGTCCGTCGTAGTTCCGCCAGCTCGCCAACGGGTGCCCCCGCAGCAGGTCCTTCACCATTCGTCTCCACCATAAATGGGCGGCGGCGGGCCACAACACCAGAAATCGAAGCGCTGGCGGGAATCGATTGTAGAGACGTTTTACCTTGAGCCAGCGGCGGCTCGGTGTGCCCTGGTCGTTGTAAATCGCCAGAAATAGCTTTCCGCCCGGCGCAACCAGCGGAGCCACATTGTCCAGCGCTTTCCACATGGCGCCCGTATGGTGCAGCACGCCCCAGGAATACACGACGTCGAAGCGCCCCAGGCTTGCCAGGTACTTCGTGTCCAGCACGGACGCCTGCTCCGCCGTCCAGCCATCGTCGTCCTGCGCGTACCGGCGGCGCATCTCATTCGTGCAGGCCACCGATTGCGGATCGAAATCAAACGAATGCACACGCGCTCCCAGCCGCCGCGCAGCCAGAGAAAACAGTCCGCTGCCGGAGCCCGCATCGAGAAAGGTCATCCCGCTCAGGCTTTCAACCGACAACATGGCGCACAGGGAATCTTCCGCGGCGGCAATGCGCCGTTCGTCCACAAGGCTCAGGAACCGCGCCCAGTTTGCGCCAAAAGCGAAGCGCTCCCCGGAGGAGACCTCCTGAGCGTGGCCTGTCATTCCCGGGCGCTCACTATTGGTTCGGGGCCGGGGTGGCAACCGGCGCCGCGCCGAAGCGGGTTCCGATCACTTCTCCGGAAACGATCAGCTCGACCCGCCGGTTCTGTTGCCGTCCGGCGGCCGTATCGTTCGACGCCACCGGTCTCGCCGGACCGTATCCCACGGCGCTCAGGTTGTCGCTCGAGATGTCCTGCTCGCGCAGAAAATTCACCACGGCTTCGGCGCGGCGCTCCGAAAGCTTCTGATTCAGCTCATCGCTGCCCGTGCTGTCCGTATATCCTTCCGCGGTCAGATTCAAACCGGGATGAGCCAGAATGATTCCCGCCAGCCGCGCCAGTTTCTCGCGCGTCGGCGGCTTCAAAGTATATTTGCCGGTGTCGAAGAGGACGTCGGCCATGGTCACCACCAGTCCGCGATCCGTGTCTTTGGTCTCGAGCACCGCGTTCAACTGGGCCAGCAGGCGGGTTCGCAGTTGCTGTTTCTCCTGCTCCGCCTGCACGCGCAGCCGTTCGGCCTCGGCTGCCTCCTGGCGCGCGCGAAGAGCCGCGGCATCCGCTTGCGCTTGAGCCGCTTCGGCCCGCGCCCTGTCCGCTTCCGCCTTGGCAGCCGCGAGTTCCGCCTCCATCCGCTGTTTATCCGCCGCGGCTTTCGCCGCTTCCGCTTGCGCGCGGCTCGCCGCGTCGGCGCGAGCCTGCGCGTCCGCCTCCTCCCGTTTCGCCTGCTCCTCGGCGGCTCTGCGCCTGGCTTCCGCCTCTCGCGCCGCGGCATCGGCGCGTTCCTTTTCCAATTGCTCCTGCTGCTGGCGCTTCACTCCGATGACGCGAGATTCCTCGGCGTTCTGGGCCGCCTCGCGCGCAATCATGATCGCCGGTTTGCGTTGCTTCCGCTTCAGATAGCTTTCTGCCTGCTGCAGATTCCCGACTGCTTTCTGAAACGTATCGGCGGCGTATTTGTCCGCTCCCTGGCCGCGCGCGATCTGAACGGCATTGCGTGCCTCGTATAACTCGATCGGTATCTTCGGGTCCGGCGTCAGGCTTAAGGGATTCGACAGGGCCTGGTACTGCCCCCGCTGCAGCAATTCATACTTGGCGTCGATCACCTCGAATTTGCCTAAGGTATTCGCACGAACGTCGTTTTCCATCACCACGACGTCGCTCGGCTGCGTCACCGAAAAGTACGGCTCGGCGGTAACGATCAGGCCGAAGACCTGCAGGCCGGTGGTCACTTTGAGATTGCTTTTTCCGCCGTCCACCAGGATCTCGCCCAGATTCTTCGGCAGCCCATCGGGAGAAATTGCCCAGAGAACGTAGGTCAGGTATTCCGCGCCGAACTGGCCCGGCGGGCCGATATCCTTGAAATTCGCGTCGATGCTGATGGCGCCTTGCCGGCTCTCCACTTTCGCCGTCCCGCGCGCCTTTGGCATGATGGCCGTGCCCACGAAGTTGATCTCCGTTGATCCGCTCCGGTGGCGGTAGTTGATGGCTCGCGTCGATTTCGAGACAACATTAACCTTAAACACGGGCGGCTCTGGTTCGCTTTGAGGCGCGGGCGCGGCGTACGCCATCGCCAAGGCCGCGGGAAGTAAGCCTAAGAACAATCTGGTCAAGGTGTGAGCCTCCTTGGAGAAACCGAACTTCTATGGAAAAACCTAGCTTCTATCCTACTAGAGCGGCGGAAAACACCGCATGATACTCTCGTGATGACAGGGAGGCAAGCTCGCATGATTCGCTTGACGATAAACGGCCGCGAACAGACGTTCGACGGCGATCCCGAAATGCCTCTGCTCTGGTATTTGCGCGATGAACTCGGCCTCACCGGAGCGAAGTTTGGTTGTGGCGAAGGGCTTTGCGGCGCGTGCACCGTGCATCAGAACGGAGCCGCCATTCGTGCCTGCATCACGCCCATGAAACGGGCCGCGGGTAAGAACATTGTCACCATCGAGGGCCTGGGGGCCGGCGGCCTACATCCGGTGCAGAAAGCCTGGATGAAGCACAACGTCCCGCAATGCGGCTATTGCCAGCCGGGTCAGATCATGCAGGCGGCCGCGCTGCTCGCGCGCAACAACAGCCCCTCCGAAGAGCAGATCGATCAGAACATGTCCGGCAATATCTGCCGCTGCGGCACCTATCAGCGCATCAAGGCCGCCATCCGGGAGGCCGGAAAGGAGCTGGCATGAGCACCTTCGACAACGTCAGCCGCCGCGGCTTTCTCGGACACCTTGTCTCGGCGGGCGCTCTCGTTCTCGGCGCGCGCCTGGTCTCCGTTCCCGCTCAGGCGGCCGGTTCCGCCGGCGGACTGCGCGCCAACGATGCCGCGCTGCATCCGAACTTGTTTGTCGGCGTCGATACGGATGGGACGGTCTATATCGTCGCCACCCGCTCCGAGATGGGCACCGGAATCCGCACCTCTCTGCCCTTGATTCTCGCCGACGAACTGGAAGCTGATTGGAGCCGCGTACGCATCGAGCAGGCGCCCGGCGATAAAAAATACGGCGATCAGGACACCGACGGCTCCCATTCGGTCCGCGATTTCTATATGCCGATGCGGGAAGCCGGCGCCACCGTCCGGCTGATGCTGGTGCGCGCGGCCGCATCCACGTGGGGCGTCCCGGAAAGCGAATGCGAAGGCCGTCTGCACGAAGTGGCGCACCCCGCCACGGGACGCAAGCTCGGTTACGGCGAGTTGGCCAGCGCCGCATCGAAACTGCCCGTCCCCAAGAAAGAGGAAGTGAGGCTCAAGCCGAAGAGCGCCTGGCGGTATATCGGCAAGGAAACACAGCCCTACGATTTGAAGGACTTCGTAACCGGCCGCGCCGGCTTTGGCATTGATGCGCGTCTGGATGGCATGCTCTATGCCTCGATCGAGCATCCCCCGGTATTGGGCGGAAAGCTGAAATCGTTCGATAACAAGGCGGCTCTCTCGGTCGCCGGCGTTCAGCGCACCGAATTGCTCGACCCGTTCAAACCGCCGCACGCTTTCCAGCCGCTTGGCGGAGTCGCCGTGCTTGCCAGCAACACCTGGGCGGCGATGCAAGGGCGCAAGAAACTCAACGTGCAGTGGGAGGACGGCGCGAACGCGGTCTACAACTCCGCGCCATACCGGGAAGAACTGCTGGCTACGGCAAAGCAGCCCGGCAGGCTCATCCGGAACGCCGGGAACGCGGAAGCCGAATTCGCAAAGGGCGGCAAGGTGTTCGAGGCGTCCTATTATGTTCCTCATCTTGCGCACGCCTCCATGGAGCCGCCGATGGCGCTGGCGAATTACCGCGACGGCAAGGTCGAGGTGTGGACCTGCACACAGAATCCCCAGGGAGCGCAGGACACCGTGGCGCAGGCGGTGGGCGTCGCGCCTGCGGACGTGACGGTTCATGTCACTTTGCTGGGCGGAGGCTTCGGACGAAAGTCGAAGCCCGATTATGTCGCCGAGGCGGCGTTTCTTTCGAAGAAAGCCGGCAAGCCGGTCAAAGTGGTGTGGAGCCGCGAGGACGATATCAAGTTCGACTACTACCACGCCGTCGCCGGCATGTACATGAAGGCGAAGCTTGGCGGCGACGGAAAGCCCGTGGCGTGGCTGCAGCGCTCGGTTTTTCCGCCGATTCAGTCCACGTTTGAGCAGAATGCGCAGTACGGAAGCGCGGGGGAGATGTCGATGGGTTGGAGCGACGTGCCGTACGACATCCCCAATCTGCGCGTCGAAAATGGACCCGCTCCGGCGCACGTGCGAATTGGATGGCTCCGTTCGGTCTCGAACATCTATCATGCCTTCGCCGTGGGGTCGTTTGCCGATGAACTGGCGCACGAAGCGGGACGCGATCCGCTCGAGTATCTCCTGGACCTGATCGGTAAACCGCGCGTTCTCGATCTCAAGGCCCAGGGCGTGAATTATCACGACACGCCCGGATTTCCCATTGAAACGGCGCGGCTCCGTCACGTGCTGGAAGTGGCGGCGGAGAAAGCGCAGTGGGGCAAGCGCAAACCCGGGAACGGCTGGGGCATGGGGATTGCCGTACACCGCAGTTTCCTCACTTACGTCGCCACTGTGGTGGAGGTGGAGGTGGATGGATCCGGCAAGGTGACCATCCCGCGGGTTCACTACGCGCTCGACGCCGGGTTAATTGCGAATCCCGAGCGCGTGCGCTCCCAGTTCGAAGGCGCATCGGTATTTGGGACCAGCATTGCGCTCTTCGGGGAGATTACCGCCACGAACGGGCGCATTGACCAGTCGAATTTCAACGATTATGTCGTCACGCGCATCAATCGCGCGCCGCGTGAGACCTTCGTGTACATGGTGGAAAGCGAGGCGCCGCCGGCGGGTGTCGGTGAGCCTGGCGTGCCTCCGTTCGCCCCGGCGCTCTGCAACGCGGTATTCGCCGCGACGGGCAAGCGGGTTCGCGACCTTCCGCTTTCCAGGCACGGTTTCGCATAGCGCGGCGTGGAAGGCTCGGCGTCCAAGCTGGTCCAGTTTGCGCTGGTGGCGCTCTCGTCCATCTTCTTTCTGGTGGACCCGATCGCCGCCGTGCCGACTTTTCTTGCGATGACGGCCGCCGAGAATGAGGCGGAACGCCGCCGCACCGCTCGCCGGGCCGCCTTGACCTGCTTCGTGGTGCTGACGCTGTTTGCTCTCGCGGGCGCGTTGATCTTTCAGCTTTTCGGCATCACGCTGCCCGCTTTTAAGATTGCCGGAGGCATCATTCTGCTGCTGATCGGACTTGAAATGCTGCAGGCGCGCCGTTCGCTGACCAAGGAAACGCCGCCCGAAACGGAGGCCGGGCTCGCGAAGGAAGACGCCGGCATTATTCCAATGGGCGTCCCGATGCTGGCCGGTCCGGGCGCCATCTCGGCTGTGATGGTTTTCCAAAGCCAGTCGGGCGGCTGGATTCACTCGACTATTCTGTTTCTTGCGATCGCGATCACCGCGGCCGCTTCTTATCTCATCCTCGCGGCCGGCTCGCGTGTCAGCCGCATGATGGGTGAGACGGGCATCCGTATCATGATGCGGATGATGGGCCTGCTGCTAACTGCGATTGCGGTGCAATTCATGGTGAACGGACTCTCCGACCTCGGGTTGATTGGCAGGAAATAGATTTACCTGTGAGAGCGCTTCTGTCGCCAAATCGTTAAGATTATTCTCCTCACTACTCCCGCTACTTACCCGGCCACGCATCGCTTCGCCCCTAATATATTGCGTTATCGGACGCTTTTGTTGGTAAATCTTGAAACTGTTCTTGCAAAATAGAGGATAGTCGGCTATAGTGCGTCTTGTATTTGTTGGATAGATCTAGATAGATATAGATAGTAAAAAGACCGTCCTTTCTGGCTGTGCACTGTGAATTGGCGTAGTCTGCACCCGCTATGGCGTTTGGATAAAACTGGCGGATCAGGAAAGGTCGCGTTCTCGTCCGTGTGGCGTGTTGAAATGCTCGACAAGGATGAACATGGATCGCACAACGCGGGCGGCCACCCTTGGAGCGCCGAACCGGGAGTGACTTCGACATTGGTGCTGTTCAACGGGGAGGCTACGCCGCAAAAGGTCAACCTCCGCTTCGGCACGGCCGGCGGTCCGTGGATGAAGCGATACACTCTTGCGCCGCACGAAACGCGGGCAATCGGCATCAACCAGTTGGTGGATGCATCGGAGGCGGACGACAGTGGTCACGCGCTGACGGTCAGCGCCCTCTCGGGCGAATTCGGCTGGCAGGCTGACTCGACGCGACTTTCGGGTAGGGTCCTGGAGTCCAACCCCTCAGCCGGAATGGCCAGAAGCTTCAGTTGCAGCCAGTGGATTTACGCCTGTTCATTCGCCTTTTCGCCTAACCCCTCGTTGCTATTGTTTCTTGACAATACGGGTAACCTCAGCGAGGTCCCGGATTGGGCAATTTATACGGGATTTCATCCGCCTACATCCTGCAGTTGCGCCAATCCGTCAAGCGGGAACACGACGCTATACAATAGCTGGTCGTCGGGAAACACGTCCATAGCGGCAATCACCTCGGGCGGGACCAATACAACCTCGACTTGGCAGGGGGTGTGCAGGAACCACGACCTCCTATTTTTCCGGCAACAATCTGTTTCAAGGCGGAGGCAGTCTGATGTGTCAGGCATCGGAGCCCGCACAAGTGAGCGCTCCAACGAAAGTAGCCTTCGTAGGAGAGAACTCGCATGGGGCGGCCGTTTGCCCTGCTGGGCAAGCTGGTTTCAGCCGGCAAGTCACGTTACAAATAGTTGACCAGTTCGGGCAGCCGGCGAGGATCCAGAATTGGACTGTTTCGGACATTATCCAGACAGGCTCTCCGAATGCCCTGGGAATCACTAGCGCCCAGACGGGCAGTTTCGGCGAAATCAGCGGCCCGTGGCTGGACCAGTATTTTGTTTGCTCGACGGCCTGTCCAGCAAGTACCGGAAGCACCGCCGCGCTGCAGACCTGGTCAGGAAATTCAACCTACCCTCTCGGTTCAAATTCTATTGTCTACAAATGCAACAATATAGCATTCGACGGACATTGACACGGGCGTTTTGTGTCGCGGGAGCGTTTGCTTGGCTTCTGTCTCCTCTACCACTACTCGCACAGTGCGCGTCGCCGGTCGCTCGCCTCTCGACGGCACAGATACAGGAGAAAACGGCATTCGCGGGCCTCTTCGCATTTGCCGAGGCAAACCGGATTTGCCTCGGAATCGAGCTCGATGATAACGATCTGCTTCAAACGCGAACGGATCTTCATTTGTCGGATGTGTCTGGCGCCACAGCATTCAAGCATTTGCTTGGCGGGCATCCCCGGTACATGATCGTCAACGACGGCCTAGTCTCAATACGACCAACGGCCGCGAAGACGACATGGCTTGATTTAAAAATTCACTCTTTCAAAATTCCAAGAACCGACATCCAAACCGCTAACAACGCGTTGTTCTTGTCCATACAGCAGCAAATTGCGCCGAGAGAAGGCTACGCGGGACATTTTCGGGCCGGAGACCCCAAGGACATGGTGGGTCCATTTGACGCGAAGGACAAAACGGTTCGGGAACTGCTGAACTTGATCGTCACCTCGTCCAAAGGAGCTGCTTGGGTAACGACGGGTCCGTATGTTCGAACCCAGTCGCCGCCCGGCAATTTTTGGAGAATAATCGAATATTCATCCACTCGCCAAAGCGGCAGCGTCACGATTCAAGACCTGGAGCGGCAAATTGTCGCAGGGTTTGTGAAGTAATCCAGGCCTCCAGAATCGCCACCCAGGGTACCGGGCGGACCCTGACATTTAGCTATTCTTTGAACGGCGCGTCGATTAGCCAAACTAAGACTGTGACCGCTAGAAAGTTCGTATACGCTACGAATAATAGTCCGTCTAATACATGCGCCCTGGCCTATGGAACCAATAGAACCTACGTGTATACCATCTACACGCACCCGGACGGCCAACCCGTAAGCCCGGACGAAGGTCTGGACGGAACCGCCGCCACGGAGACCCTCAGCCCCGCGCTAACATGTGGGCAGAATACCGGCGACGGCGAGCTTAACGCCAGCGGTCAGTTTTCTGATCACCTCTCTTCAGTGTGTTCATCCACACCACTGACGTGCTCGGACCCGACGACCCAGGCTCTCAGCGTAGCTGGATTTACGGTCCGGACCAACGCGCTGGTCTGGTCTTCGACCGGCGTCGCCTACACGAGAAATGGTCCAACACAACGAGAATTTCCACTGTTGTGTGCATCGCCGTCCTGGCCGTCGTTCCAACGCTTGGCCAAGCCCCGGCCATCGGGCAGGCACCCGCGCGGATCGCTCCTCCGCTAGATCAAATGGTTGCGCACTATGACCTCGCTAACTTATCGCTTGCAGACGGCGTGTCGGAACTGAGCCGGAATCCGGACGTGCCGCTCCATTTGGGTTTCGAGGAGGTTCTTCGGGAGCGGTTCGGAACCCCGCGAGACCGCAGTGTTCGCTTCTCGTTGCATCTCGAGAATCGAAAGATACTGGATATTCTCGACGCACTCTGCGCGGCCGATCCCCGCTATGGGTGGTCCGTCGACGGATCCACCATTAATGTGTTCACGAAGGCGCGCGCCCAAGACAAGACGGACTTGCTGAACTTCTGGATCAGGCAGATCCGGCTCATCGGCGTTCCCGATCCCGACCAGGCCCTCACTCCCCTGACCAAGTTGTTTCCTCAGACGCAGATCGGCTACATGGAGCTAGGCGGAAGGAACGCATATTCCGAGCCTTGGACCGTCACCTTCAATAATCTTACGGTCCGGCAGTTCGCCAACCGGATCGCCGGGCACATGGGCGCGCGCACCGCGTGGATCTGGCAAGGCGGTAAAGACGGCCGCGCCTTTAGCTTCATCCGGGGAGGGTACCACGCTCAATGACAACGAGCGTCTCGATCTCCCGGTCTGGCTGGCGGGGTTTACGGTTCGGACCAACACGCTCGCCTGCAATCCCGAGGCTCTTCCGAAGCCACCGTGGACGGTGCGGCCGCAGGCTGGTTCCCGGTCCTGACGACACTTCTCGGATTCCTTATGAGCTCGATTTCTGAGCGATTTCCGGATCGGCGGGCGGGTGAGCACTCGAAGCGGACCGCTCGATGACCGGCGACAAAGTCGTCGCTTCGTTCGTCTGCCCTCGCTCGGGGCTGCCCCTTATCAGCCAGCACCCGGGGAGCGGTAACGGCTGCCGGAATCCACTACCATGTACACATCGATGGAGGATGCCCGATGAGCTCTTTCCTGCAGGACTTACGCTATGCGTTGCGCACGCTGCGCAAGAGCCCAGGGTTGACCATTGTGGTGATCCTCTCGCTGGCCATCGGGATCGGCGCGAACACCGCGATTTTCAGCGTCGTCGACGCTCTGCTGCTGCGTCCGCTGTCGTATCCACAGCCCGGGCGGCTCGCCGCCATCTGGCTGCATTCCCCCGGCATCGGTATCTTCCGCGACTGGCCATCGCCCGGCCAGTATGTCGATATTGGGAATGAAAATCACTCGTTCGACCGGATGGCCATCGCGCAGTCGCGCATCTTGATTCTGACCGGCCGCGGACGGCCCGAGCGGGTTGGCGGGATGCGCGCCTCCTCCACCTTGTTTTCAATGCTGGGGGCTAAACCGCTGCTCGGCCGTCTCCTGCTGCCGGAAGAGGATGTGCCCGGCAAACCGCCCGTCGCCATACTGAGCTATCAACTGTGGAGGCGGCTCTTCAGCGCCGATCCGCACATCGTTGGCGCCGGCGTCACGCTCAACGGAGTCCAATACGTCGTAGCGGGCGTGCTCCGCCCGGAATTCCGGCTCAATTCGGAGACGATGCCCTCGGAAGGGCCGATGGACAACATGGACGTATTTCTGCCGCTTCCGCTGGGGGCCGACGCCGCACAGCGCCGTGGCGACGAGAACTATAACGTGATGGTTCGCCTGAAGCCCGGTGTCACCCTCCAGGAAGCTCAAAGGGACGTCGATGTCATTGCGGGCCGCATTCGGGAGAAGGACAAACGAGACCGTACCTTCGGCATGACCGTCGCCGGTTTGCAGGAACAGATCGTGGGCGGCGTACGCCGCGTTTTGCTGGTCCTGCTGGGGTCGGTGGCCTTGGTGCTGCTGATTGCCTGCGCCAACGTGGCGAATCTCCTGCTCACGCGCGCCGCGAGCCGCGAAAAGGAAGTCGCCATCCGTTCGGCCCTCGGCGCCAGCGGCGCCCGCATCGCCCGGCAGTTATTGACGGAGAGCGTGCTATTAGCGCTGATGGGCGGCGCCGCCGGATTGGTGATCGCCCAGTGGGCGCTTTACGCGGTACGCAACCTCAATCCGGGCAATATTCCCAGGCTGGAGGACGTGACGCTCAACGCCACCGTCCTCGCTTTCACTTTTGGGGTTTCGCTGGTCACCGGCGTCGTATTTGGCCTCGCGCCCGCATGGCGCGCCGTCAGAATCGACCTCAACACATCTCTCAAGTCCGGCGGACGAAGCGGTAAGAGCGAGAGCGGGATGCCCGTCACGGGGCGCGGACTCCGCGGCCTGCTGGTGGTCTCCGAACTGGCTCTCTCCCTGATGCTGCTGACCGGCGCCGGTCTCCTGATTCGAAGTTTTGTGCGCCTCCAAGGCATCTCTCCGGGGTTCTCCGCGGATCATGTTCTTTCCATGCAGGTCGCGGCCAGCGGCCCGAAGTACCGGCAGGACGAAGCGGCCGCGCGGTTCAGCCAGGAAATCGGCGATCGCGTTGCCCGCCTGCCCGGAGTGAAAAGTCAGGGTTCCATCTCCGCCTTGCCTCTGACCGGATCCATCGGTTGGGGCGAGATTAACGTGGAAGGCTACAAGCCGCCGCCCGGCCAGGAATTGCAGGTGGACATGCGTGTTGCCAGCGCCGGTTATTTCCGCACCATGGACATTCCGTTGTTAAAAGGCCGGTTCTTCTCCGGGCAGGATAACGCGGGAAGCCAGCCCGTGGCGATTATCGATGGGAGATTCGCACAGCGCTTCTGGCCGCGCGAGAATCCAATTGGCAAACACTTGTGGTTCAACCCAAAGAAGCCCCTCACCATCGTTGGCGTGGCCGGAGTGGTCAAGCAGTACGCCCTTGACGATGAAGGGAAAATTGTCGTCTACTTCTCCGACCGCCAGCAGCCCTCCAGCGCCATGTATCTCGTCGTGCGGGCGTCGCCGGATGCGGCGCGGCTGGCGGGCCCCATCGTCCGCGAAATTCATGCCGTCGATCCCGATGCGGTGGTCTACGACGTTCGCACGATGCAGGACCGGGTGTACGGTTCCCTGGCGCGTCCGCGCTTCGCCGCCGCGATGCTGGGCGCTTTTGCGGCATTCGCTTTGCTATTGGCGGTGGTGGGCGTCTACGGCGTGATGTCGTATCTGGTCTCCCAGAGCACCCACGATATCGGCGTGCGGGTCGCTTTAGGAGCGCGGCCGGGCAATATCGCCGGCCTGGTGGTTCGCCACGGAATGCAATTGGCGGCCATCGGCATCGTAGTGGGGTTGCTCGGCGCCATTGCGCTGACTCGCGTGATGGCCAGCCTGCTGTTCGGTGTAACCGCCACCGACACGCTTACCTTCCTCGCCGTGGTGGCCATCCTGGCGGCCGCGGCGCTCGCCGCAACCGCGATTCCGGCCATCCGCGCCTCTGGAGTCGACCCGATGGTGGCTCTGCGAGAAGAATAGCCGCTGCGCCAATGCCGCGCCCGCCTGTCACAAGCTCGTCAAATTTATTTTCTCCTCTAAAAATGAACGCGCTACCAGCCATCCGGGCGCGATCGCCATCGCCCATCGCGCTATCGTGTGCGCAAGAGCCGGTTTGCTCCCCTTGGCGGGCCGGTCACGAAGCAGCCCAGTCCCGGGCAACTGTGTCTTGCGAACTGTCACGCAATGGGCGTCTGGCCGCGGCCGTCATCTCGCGGTCCCTGACCTGTTTAAGGGTTACCTGAGCAGGTTGGAGCGCTCCGTAAAAAACGCAACGTTGCTCAATATCTACTTCGCCGGTTCGGGAATCGGGAGCCGGATCCGGAAGCACGTTCTACCGGGTACGGATTCGAACCCGACTTCGCCGCGATGCTGCTTCACGATCCGGAGGACTGTCTCCAGGCCCAGGCCCGTGCCCTCGCCCACCTCTTTCGTCGTGAAAAAAGGATCGAAGATCTTCGGCTGAATCTCTTTGGGAATGCCGGGTCCGTTGTCCACGATGTCCACCACCAGCCAGTTCAGATCGCGCCATGTGCGGATGCGTATCTCGCCGTTACCCTTCATGGCGGCGATGGCGTTGTCAATCAGGTTGGTCCAAACCTGATTTAATTCGCTGCCATGAGCGCGAATACGAGGGAGGGAAGTGTCGTAATCGCGAATTACGGTAATTCCTCGCTTCAACTTATGGCCCAGGATGGTGAGCGTACTCTCCAACCCCTTGTGAACGTCCAGTTCCTGGTCGGGGGCCTGATCCATGAACGAATATTCCTTGATCGCCTGGACCAGTTCGGAGATTCGTCCGGCGCTCGTCTCCAGGTCGCGCACCAGTTGTTCCAGGGCGAGCACCGCCGAAAGATGGATCATCGCGTCGCGCACGATGGCGGGTGGAAGGTGCCCGGCAATCTGGTCTAATTTACTCGTGGAAAGGCCGGCGTCGGTCAGCGCCGGCGCCTGCTTCCACGGTTCCTCAATGCCGTGTGCTTCCAGCCATTCGGACGCCTGCTGCTCGCGATCGCTCCGTTCGATCGGGTCCAGCCCCTCCTTCGAAGCGCTTTCGATGGCCTCCCGTTCGATGGCGAAAAAATTCTCTTTCTGCTCCACGGTCAGGGGTTGCCGGCTCAGACGCATACTCGCGCCCTGCAGGGCGAGGACCGCCGCCCGCATGCCTGCCGCACCCTGGCGGACCGCCGATGCCGGATTATTTAACTCGTGCGCGAGTCCGGCGGATAGCTTCCCGAGCGACGCCAGTTTCTCCTGCTGCTGCTCCTGCCGCGTCGCCCAGCGAACCCGGTCCGTGAGAATGCTGATCAAGCGCGGCGCGACCTCCGGCATTTTGTCGATCATCCGCCAGAAAAGATCTTTGTGTAGCAGGGCGATCCATAGTGGTTTGGTCACCAGAATGTTATTCGGATAACTGACCAGGCGCGATCCTGGCAGCATGCCGGACACCGCGCCCGCCTCGCCGATGAAGCCCGCGGGTCCGCCGCTGGCGGTGCGCACCTCGTATTCGCCTTCGAGCACGGCGATCATGTGGTCGGCGGGATCGCCGGCGCGAGCGAGATACGTGCCGGCCTCAAATCGCCGCTCTTCCATGTGTTCCGCCAACCAGGCTAGCTGCGCGCCGGAAAGATCGGAAAACACGGAAATCGTTCGCAAAGCGTCCTGGAGTGTAAGTCCTGTCTGTGTGCTCATGCGAAGCCTTTCCTTTTCTAGAGTCCGGCCAGATACTGATGTATAAACTGGACCGCGACCGAGCCTTCTCCCACGCCCGAGGCGACGCGCTTCACCGATCCTTGCCGCGCGTCTCCCACGGCGAAAATGCCCGGAATGTTGGTTTCAAAAAGATAGGGCGCGCGGTCCAATTGCCAACCCTTGGGACGGCCGCTGGCGCTCGCCAGCGAGGGCCCGGTCAGGATGAAGCCCCGCTCATCGCGCTGGACCGTATCGTCGAGCCATCCTGTATTCGGCGCGGCTCCGATGAAAACGAACAGCGACGTGGCGGGCACGGTCTCTTTCACGCCGGTCTTCTCGCAAATGAGCGTAAGCTCCGACAGGTGATCGTCGCCGTGGGCTTCGACCACGCGCGTTTCCGTGTAGAGCGAGATATTGGGGGTCTGTTCGATCTGGTCGATCAGGTAGCGTGACATGGTGGCGGCGAGTCCCCGCCCGCGGACCAGCATGATCACTCTCTCGGCGTAGCGTGAAAAATTCATGGCGGCCTGGCCCGCGGAGTTCGCGCCGCCCACCACATAAACCGTTTCGCCCCTGCACGCGAGCGCCTCGGTGATGCCGCTGCCGTAGTAGATCCCCGCTCCCTGCAGGCGCTCCGCTCCCGGAACGTCCAGCTTGCGCCATTGGACTCCGGTGGCGAGCATCAGGGAGTGACACGAAATTTCGCTGCCGTCGGTCATTTGCAGATACCGGTAGGGGCCGTCCATCCGGATCGAAGAAGCCTGCTGCGGCGCCAGCAGCTCCACGCCGAAGCGGAGCGCTTGCGCCACGGCGCGGCGGGCCAGGTCGCCTCCGCTCAGGCCGGACGGGAATCCAAGATAGTTCTCAATGCGCGAACTCAAGCCGGCCTGGCCCCCGGGCGCTTCCCGCTCCACCAGCAGAGTGCTGACCCCCTCGGAGGCGGCATACACCGATGCGGCCAAGCCCGCGGGACCCGCCCCGACAATGATGAGCTGATAAAACTTGGCGTTGGCTTTCGTCCGTAATCCCATGTGTGCGGCCACTTGCGCCCCCGTCGCGTCCGCGATGCAGGAGCCGTCGGGAAGTACAGCGGCCGGAAACGCCGGTGACGGCGAACCAAGCGATGCGAGCAGCTTTCCCCCTTCGGAATCCGGCGCCGCGCTCTCGATATCGAACCAGCGGTACGGAATCTGGTTGCGCGCCAGAAAATCGCGAAGATCGTAGGATTTCGGAGACCAGCGCGTTCCCAGCACCCGGACGCCGTCAAACGCCGGACGGTACGTGGAGCGCCAGTCCTCCAGCAGATCGTCCAGGACCGGGTAGAGGTGCAGCTCCGGCGGGTCCCAGGGTTTCAGAAGGTAATGATGAAGCTGGATGTCGTTGATGGCGCGGATGGCCGCGCCGGTGTCGGCGTAAGCGGTCAGCAGCACGCGTTTGGTTTCGGGGAATATCTTGCGCGCTTGGGACAGAAATTCAACTCCATCCATCTGGGGCATCCGATAGTCCACCAGCATGAGGGCGAGCGGCTCGCCTCGGAGATTGAGCTTCTGCACAACGTCCAACGCCACCGTCCCATTGGCGGCGCCAAGCATACGATAGCCTCCGCCATAACGGCTGCGAAGATCGCGCTCGACCGCTCTCAGGACCTCGGGGTCGTCATCCACTGCGAGAAGTGCGGGCTTCACCATAGGAAATACCGAGGGAGTTCATCTCCAAGGTAGCACTGACGCCCCCGGGATCTCATCGGCACAAGGCATCGTGCCGGTCCGCTGCCATACAATGGAAAAGAGTGATCGCTTTTCCAAGCGGGATTTGCTCTTCCATCTCTTCGGCGATCAGCCGGGAATGGCTTGAGACCAACGGCACCGGCGGTTTTGCATCTTCCACAATCATCGGTTTGAATACGCGGCGGTATCACGGCCTCTTGGTCGCCGCCAACAAGCCCCCTTCCGGCCGCGTCCTGCTGCTCTCCAAACTCGAAGAGACGCTCGTCATTGACGGCCAGCGGTATGAGCTTTCGGCCAATCAATATCCGGACGTGATCCACCCGGGCGGGCATCTGCTGCAAAGCCATTTCCGCCTGGATCCCTTTCCGGTGTTTGCCTACTCCGCCGGCGGCGTGCAACTGGAGAAATCGATCTTCATGATTCAAGGGGAAGAGAGCACGGTTGCCGCCTATCGTGCCAACGGCGTGGAGGGGCGCTCGGTCACGCTGGAAATCCGTCCGCTGGTTGCCTTCCGCGATTATCACGGAACCACTCACGAGAACCCGGCGTTCAATACGGCGGTGTTCCAGCGCTATGGCATGGTCCGGATGCAGCCCTATCCGGAACTGCCGCCCCTGTACCTCGCGCACGACGCCGTGCGGGTGGACCCGCAGGGCTATTGGTACCGGAACTTCGAATATCAAATGGAGCGGGAGCGTGGTCTCGACGACCGCGAGGATCTCTACAACCCCGTGGTCCTCACGTTCGACCTGTCCGCGCGCGCTGCCGCGACCGTGATTGCCTCCACCGCCGAGCGGGACGTCCAAGGGGCGGAAGCCGCGCGAAAAGCCGAAATTGCCCGCCGGGGCGTGCCCTCACAGGGCGGCTCTCGCGCGGATCAGATTGCCGCCTCCCTTCGCTCCGCGGCCTCTCAATTCATTGTGGGGAAACCCGGACCCGGCGGCGCCGGCGACGGAAAGACGGTGATCGCCGGGTACCACTGGTTCGGCGATTGGGGGCGCGACACCATGATCTCGCTCCCCGGCCTGGCCCTCTCCACCGGACATCCGGAGGTGGCCCGCGGTATTCTGCTGGCCTGCGCCGCGCATCTCGACGAAGGGCTCATCCCCAACTGGAGCAACCCTTCCGGAGAGGCCGAATACAACACGATCGACGCGACATTGTGGTACTTCGAAGCGGTTCGCGCTTACGCCCAAGCCACCGGGGAACTGCCTTTTGTCCGGCAAAATCTCTACGATGGTCTCCGCCAGATTGTTTCCTGGCACGAGCGTGGAACCAGGCACAATATCCGGGTGGACTCCGATGGCCTGCTTTCCGGCGGGGAACCGGGCGTCCAACTCACCTGGATGGACGCCAAGATCGGCGACTTTGTAGTTACGCCGCGAGTGGGAAAGCCCGTGGAGATACAGGCGCTCTGGCATAACGCGCTATCGATCATGGCCGGTTTTGCGAAGGATTTCGGCGATGTGGGCGGCGCCGCGCATTATGAGGAGATGGCCAGGCGCGCGCGCGAATCGTTCGGTCTGCAGTTTTGGAACGACATCGAGAACTGCCTCTATGATGTCGTGGATGGGGAGTTTCGCGACGGTTCGATTCGTCCCAACCAGATTTTTGCGGTGAGCCTGGAATATCCGCTCTTGGAGGGGGAGCGAGCGCGGTCCGTGGTGGACCGGGTGGAAAGAGAACTGCTGACGCCTTACGGGCTGCGCACTTTGTCGCCGCTCGATCCGCGCTATCGGGGACGGTATGGCAGCGATGTCCGAAGCCGCGACACGGCCTATCATCAGGGCACCGTGTGGCCCTGGCTGCTCGGCCCGTTTGCGCGCGCCTATCGCCGGGTCTACGGCGACACGCGCGACACACACTCCCGCGTGGCGGAATGGCTGGCCAACTTCTGGGCTCATCTGAGCGAGGCCGGACTCGGCCAGATTTCCGAGATCTTCGATGGCGACGCACCCCACCGCCCGTGTGGCTGCATCGCCCAGGCGTGGAGCGTCGCCGAAATTCTGCGGCTCGCAACGGAGATGGCGCCGCGCGCGAGAGCGGCGGCAGACATAGAGGAGACTTGAATTTGGCTAGCGGACTCTTGGCGGGGCAGAAAGCGCTGGTCACCGGCGCAAGCTCGGGAATTGGACAGGCCGTGGCGATTGCGCTCGGGGAAGCCGGCGCCGACGTCGTTGTCAATTATTACGGCCATAGCGCGGCCGGCGCGCAGGAAGTAGTGGATCGTGTCACCGCGGCTGGAGGCAAGGCCTACGCTCACCAGGCCGACGTTTCGAGCGAACCGGACGTCCAGGGCATGTTCTCCAAAATGATCGATACCTTCGGCTCGATCGACATTCTGGTGAACAATGCGGGAATCCAGCAGGACGCCTCCATCGATGCCATGACGCTCGCGCAATGGAACCGCGTGATTGCGACCAATCTCACCGGCCAGTTCCTCTGCGCCCGCGAAGCGATCCGGGCGTTCAAGAAACGCGGCGTAGTGAAGGAAGTGTCCGCCGCGGCGGGAAAGATTATTTGCATGAGCTCCGTGCACGAAGTGATTCCCTGGGCCGGCCACGTCAACTACGCCGCCTCGAAGGGCGGAATCATGATGATGATGAAGTCTCTTGCCCAGGAGGTCGCGCCGCACAAGATCCGCGTGAACAGCATTTGCCCGGGCGCGATTCGAACTCCCCTGAACCACAGCGCGTGGGGGACGCCCGAGGCGATGAAGGAGCTACTGACGCTGGTCCCCTACGGGCGCATCGGCGAACCGGAAGACATCGGACGCGTCGCCGTGTGGCTTGCGTCGGATCAGGCCGATTACATCACCGGGGCCAGTATCTTCGTGGACGGAGGCATGCTGCTCTATCCCGGATTCGCCGGCAACGGCTGACAGGCTTTGGTCCACAATTCGCTACCTGCTATACTCCGGCTGAAAACGTTGTTCAGGGAGGCGAAGGTATGGCGGTTGAGATGACCTTATCCGTGAACGGCACCAAGCGCGCGGTTTCCGTGGCCCCGGATACGCCCTTGCTCTATGTGCTCCGCAATGAACTGAACTTGACCGGTCCGCGCCTTGGGTGCGGCATGGCACAGTGCGGCGCGTGCGCTGTGCTGGTGGATGGTAAAGAGGTGCGTGCCTGCGTCGCTCCCGTCTCCTCCGCCGCGGGCAAACAGATCACCACGATCGAAGGGCTGCCGGCTGTTTGGGCGTCGCAGAAGGGCCTGGCTGCAACCGCGGCGGCCGGCACGCTGCACCCGGTCCAACAGGCCTGGATCGATGAACAGGTGCCGCAATGCGGGTACTGCCAAAGCGGAATGATGATTGCCGCGGTGCAGTTGCTCGCCAAGAACCCGAATCCGACCGTGGCGGAGATCAAGGACGCGTTCACCAACACGCCGCCATCGCCCCATTTGTGCCGTTGCGGCACCTACTCTGCAATTATCGATGCCGTGCAGCGAGCGGCCAAAGCCATGATGGCGTAAGGAGGTAATGCCATGCTCCCGGCGGCGGAAAACAAAACCACCCTTACCAGGCGCGGCTTCGTCAGCGCCGGCGGCGCCCTTTTTGTCTCCCTCGCCCTGCCGGCCGGATTCGCCGCCAGGGCCGCGGAAAGCCAAACATCGCTCGATCCGTCCTTGCTCGCTTCGTGGCTTGAGATTCGGAGCGATAACACCATCCTGATGCGGACCGGCCGCACGGAAACCGGTACGGGAATGAGTGCGTTTTACGCGCAGATGGTGGCCGAGGAACTAACCGTCCGGCCCGAGACCGTTTCCCTCATCCTGGGGGACACCGACAAGACGCCGGATGGCGGTTACTCCGCCGGTTTCCTGTATGGCGCCGCGAACGTCCGCAAGGTCGCGGCCTACACGTACCAGGCGCTGCTCGGGCTGGCCGCGACCCATCTTGGCGTTCCTTCCACCGCACTGGCTGTTACCGATGGAATTGTGTCGGGCGGAGGGAAGAGCGTCAGCTACGGGAAGCTCGTGGAAGGCCAGCACCTCGACTTGAAGATTCCGGTCTCGGGTAAGCCCGCGAGGATGGATCCCACGCAGGACTCCGGTATCGCGGGGCTCGATGGCTTTGTTGTGACCGGAGATCCGCCCACTAAACCGGTAAGTCAGTATAAGGTCATTGGCACTTCGTATCCGGTGCCGGGAATTCCGGACAAAATCACCGGGAAGATGAAATGGAGCTGCGACGTCACTTTGCCCGGGATGCTCCACGCGCGCATGGTGCGGCCGGCGACGCTCGGCTCCACCTTGATTTCCGTCGGGACCATCGATAAGAAGAGGTTCCCCAATGCCGACGTCGTTAGAAAGGGTAACCTGGTGGCAGTGGTTTCTCCCAACGAATGGGAGGCCGTAAGTGCCGCGCGATCCGTCGCCGCGACCACAAAGTGGACCGCGTGGTCGGGACTCCCGGGAAGCGAAAACCTGACCAAAACGTTTCGCGAGCGCAACTGGGGCGCCCCAACCGGAAGCCGGGGGAATGCTGCCGATGTAAATGCGGCGCTGGCGAGCGCTCCCAAGCTGATCTCGGTTACCTATGAACAGCCGTATGTCAGGCACGCTCCAATCGCTCCCTTTGTGGCCGTTGCCGACGTGCGAAGAGACGGAATCGTCACCGTCTGGACTCATTCGGCGCATTCTCAGGGCCTGCGCGTGCAGATTGCGAATACGCTGAGCATACCGGTGGAGAAAGTAGTGGTCCGGTGGCTGGAACAAGCCGGACAGTATGGACGCACGACGCTCGGCGGCGACGGCGCCGAAGGGGACGCCGCGATTCTCTCTCAGTTAACCGGCAAGCCGGTGCGAGTCCAATGGACGTTACCGGAGGATCTCGCCTGGTCAACGGTCTCGCCCGGCTGGGTGTCCGACATGAAAGCCGGGCTCGATGGCAACGGCCGCCTGGTTGCCGTGCATAGCGCCGCGTACTCCCCGCATCAGAGCGATGCGAGGCTTCTTGGCGCCATTCTTGCTGGAATGCCTTGCAGCACATCCAAGCCGGCGGCGGACGTCGCCACGGAGTGGCCGTATGACAAGATCCAAAACCGGTTGGAGCAGGCGTACGGAATGCCCAACGTCGGAGCCGGCTCGGCTACAGGAGGGCTGCGCGGCAATATCATGCGCACGCCTGGACAGCGCCAGCAAAACTTCGCCCTGGAGTCGCTGATCAACGAGGCGGCGGCCGCGGCAAACATGGATCCGATTCAGTTCCGCCTGAATCACACCACCGAGGAGCGCCTGATTAACGTGCTCACCGCAACCGCCAAGGCGGCGGAATGGGCGCCGCGGCCCTCGCCCCATGCCGGCGCGCGGAGAACCGGATCCGCCCCGGTGACCGGCCGCGGGGTGAGCATCATCGCCCGCAGCAACGCGTACTGGGTGGGTATCGCCGAAGTGGACGTGATCCCGGATACCGGCGCCGTGCAGGTGAAAAAGTTCACGATCGGGATCGAATGCGGCAAGATCATCAATCCGCGGCAGCTCGACCGTTGCATGAGAGCGGGGCTGGTCATGGGGTTAAGCGAAGCTCTCAAGGAAGAAGTTACCTTCGACACGGGAAAAGTAACCAGCACCGACTGGAGCCGCTACAAAATTTTGACCATGGAGGAAACACCCGAGATCAAGGTCGTCGCGATCTCGCGCGATGACAAAGGGTTTGGCACCGGTGGGGAAGCTGCGAACGCCGTCGGGCCGCCCGCCGTCGCCGCGGCATTCTTCGATGCAACCGGAGTGCAGCCTCGCCGGATCCCGCTTACCCCCGCGTATGTGACGAATCTTCTTTCGCGTGGCGGCGGGGCGCCGAGCTAAGCTGAAAACATGAACGGTTGCGCCGCGCGCTTGATCTTGATCGCCGTATTTTCCTGCGCCGGCGTCTTCGCTCAAGGTCACTGGCAGTTAGCCTGGAGCGACGAGTTTAATGGCGCAGCCGGAACTCTGCCCGATCCTTCCAAATGGACCTACGATCTCGGCGCGGGCGGCTGGGGGAACGGCGAACTCGAGACCTATACCAACTCCACGCGGAACGTCTACCAGGACGGGCGGGGAAATCTCGTGATCCACGTCGAGAAGGAGGGGGACGGATATACATCGGCCCGGCTCAAGACCAAGGGCCTGTTCAGTTTCACCTATGGCAAGGTGGAGGCGCGCATTCAGATTCCTCGCGGGCAGGGAATCTGGCCTGCCTTCTGGATGCTGGGTGCGAATATCGATCAGGTGAACTGGCCGCAATCCGGCGAGATCGACATCATGGAAAACATCGGCAAGGAGCCCTCCATCGTGCATGGAACCATCCATGGACCCGGCTATTCGGGAGGCGAGAGCATCGGAGGATCCGATCAGCTCAACTCCGGTGATTTTGCCGGCGACTTTCATGTCTATGCCGCGATCTGGGGCCGTGACCAGATTCAGTTTCTGGTGGACGATCGCCCTTATTTCACGGTGACGCCTTCGAATATCCCGGCGGGGAAAGAATGGGTCTACCATCTGCCGTTCTTTCTGCTGCTGAACGTGGCGGTTGGCGGAGCCTCCAGTTGGCCCGGCGCTCCGGACGCGACGACGGTGTTTCCGCAGGACATGCGCGTCGATTACGTGCGCGTCTATCAGCAGCCCCGGCGGCTCTTTCACCGCCAGTAGGGTAGCCTATTTTGCCTCGGGATCCGGCTTCGGTTCGGGCGCCGCGGGTGTCTCCGGAGGAGCGGGTTTCGGCTCGTAACCTTCCTGGTATACGTCAATGTGGTGCGATGGCGCTAGAATCCGGATGATCCGCCGGTTATCGTCTTCCCAGAGATCCACCGTCAGCGGCTGGCCTGCTTGTAACTCCACATTTCCGGAGACGTGGTTCAGTTGCGCGGTCTGGTTTGCAAACTCCACGCTGTCTTTGCCAAGATACTTGACGGTCACCGGCACTTCTCTTTGTCCCAGCAGGTAGGCATGAAATTCCTGCGGGTCGCCGGTCTTGAAGCTAATCCTCCGCGCCAGCGCCGCCAGGGGAAACACGGGCAAAGGAAACGCCATGATCACGGCATCGGGACTCACGTCGTCCACCTTGACCTGCGGCCCCTTGGGTGTTTCCGTTACGTTGTGCGCCTTCCCGCCGGCGAAGGTTGTCTTCACCTCCCGCGCAATCTGGCCCATCTTGGTTTTCAATTCGGCTTCGAGGGGATGATATTTCTCGTCCGTCACGATCCGGTAGCGCTCGATGTCCAGTTCCATGGGGCCCATCTGCGCGTGCCCCGAACCGGTCCAGGTGTACTTTCCGTCCGAGCTGGCGAAAGTGTACGTTTCCGTGGCCATCTTTATGCCGTTCATATAGACGGTGAGTTTTCCGCTCCCGGCCGTGCCGCTTCCGGCGGCAGGCGCCTCCGCCGGAGAGGGCTTCTTAAGCAATTGCTGAATTTCCGCCGGAAGCGCGAATTTCGATGCCGGGATCTCCGGATTCAAGTCGGTTGAGTCGATATGAATCACCATCTCCTGGCCCGCGAATCTCTGCCGGACGGTGGCTGGCTCCAGAACACCGCCGTTATCCTTGTAATCGCTCAGGAAGGCTTCGGCGGGAATGTCGCCCATCTGCGTGACCTGCACCGCGGAGCGCTTGAGTTGAAGCCCGGTTTTCTTGCTGAAAAAGAGCGTTTCCACGTTGCCCGATTTGGGCGTCGCTTCCACCTTCCAGCAATCCTCGCCGTTCACCTCCTCCGAGCCGGCGACCGTCACCTTCGTGTAGAGTTGCCGCCATTTGATCGGCGCGTTGAAGATACTCTCTTCGAGCGCCTGCGTCTTCTCGGTGCCATCCTTCACTCGCGGGCCCTGGATCACCGAGCGCTCCCAGGCGACGACGCCGTCGCTGCCTTCCTCCATCTGGCCCACGCCCTCCAGGTTCATCACGCTGTAGGCTTTGTCGGGCTCGGCCATGTAGTTGGTGATGTCGCCCTTCACCCCGCGGCCCACCATCTCGATAGTTCCCTTTTCGATCACGGAATGCCGCTTCTGATAGGCCGCGGCTCCGCCCGTCACCTCCACATAGCGATCGAGAATTGTCTCCGCCTTGGGCGGCGCATCCTGCGCCCTGGCCGCCAGCGGCAGAGCGAGACAGACGAGAATGAGATTCCTCATGGGACTCCTCTTCGTGCGGCTTCCCGCGTTTGTAGCTTACCCGTTCTGATCCACTCTAGCGCGGCGTCGAGGGCCGGGTCTTTGCCCGCCAGCAGCGCTGCCCGCGTCAGCGGCGTCACCACGTCGGGAGTTACGCCCAAGCCCTCCAGCGGTTTTCCACCCTCGGAGATGTAGTTGGCCATGGCGTATTGAAAGCCGTCGCCGTTCGGCAGTTTTTCAATGGCCGATGGCAGAGCGGCCGCCGCCGTGGGTAAGCCGAAAATACGCGCCCGTCCGAGGTCTTTCAGCCCGCCCGCCAGAATCTCGGATGTGGAGGCAGATGTGCCGTCCACCAGGATCGCGAGCGGACCCGTGAAGACCTCCGGGCGCGGCGAAATACTGAAGTTCAGTTTGCTTTCCCGCAGGTAAAGCGTGCCGAGCCGTTCGCCTGGTTTGCTGACGAACCATCCGGCCATTCCCATCGCCATCGCTCCGATGCCTCCCGGGTTGCCGCGCAGGTCGAGGATGAACCCGCGGCACTCCTGGCAGGATTTCACCGCGTCGGCGAAACGCGGCATCAGGTGAGCCGGATCGAGAAACATGTTGAACCGGACGTACCCGGTATCGCCGCCGAGCTTTTCCGAATTGAGCCACACATAGGAGCCTGGCAGGTAGCCGAACTTGCTGTATTCCCCGCGCGGCGAATCGAGCCGTAGCTTCCGTATCACGCTCCGGCCTTCGCCGTCGCGGAATTCGAGTTCGAGCGTATCGCCGGGGTAGCCTCGCATCCGGCTGAGCACGGCGTTGCGCAACATTAATTCCCGCAGGGAAGACTTGCTGTAGACGGTCTCCACTTTGCGGATGGCGGGCGCGAGCGGTAATTTCCCGGCGCGCACCACCTCCCACCCGGAACGCACTCCCTCGCGTTCGCCTGCCGAACCGCGGTCCACTTGAGTCACCAGCGCCTGGTGATCCAGGACGCGGATATCGAGTCCCGTTTCGCCGTCGCCGCGGGGAAGGTTTTCGCCGTCCACGTCCCAGTAGGAGTCTTCGGGGATAATTTCAAAGTGCGTCAGGTGGAGGCGCCCCAGCATCTCTTCGAGTACGGCGCGCGCCTCCGCCATGGTGCGCGCCTTCTGCATCTTCGGCTTCAGTTCGTCGTGTACGGCCTGCCAGTCGAGCCCGCCGATGGAAGGGTCCCAATACTTGTCGCGAATCGTGGTCCAGACGTATTCGAAGGATTTCTCGTTGAGCGCCTGTTCCTGCGGGGTAAGCGCCGCGCCCATCGCGATGGCCGCGCCCGCAATCACGCAAACCGCGAGCCACCGTTTGATCATCCGCTGATTGCTAATCCTTGTCGAAGACTTTTCCGCAGAGCGCGCCTCCCACCATGGGCAGGAGAGTAAACATGAAGAAGAACAGAACCAGGGCGAACAACAGGCCGCCGATGAGCGTCGTGGGATCGTCGAGCGAGTGAATCATCTGCTCCGCGTTGGGCAGCTTACCGCCGTTTTGCCGGAGAAATCCCGCGAGCCCGCCGTTTTCGTTGGATATCGAGATCAGGATCACGCAAAACAGAGTGAGCATGAGAACAAATTCGAAGACGCCGGTGATCCATCCAATGCGCGCTCCATTCTCGATCCCCAATCGCTGCCCGGTACGGCGGCGGTAGAGGTAGGCAGCGCTGAATCCGGCCAGCATCGCGCAAAGCGGAAACCAGAGCAGGGAGAGAGGCGGCGGTAAAGGCGCCAAAATCAGAACGAAAGCACAGAGCGCGACCACGAAACCGGTGCGCACCGCGACCTTATTTCGGAAGCTGATTTCAATCGCCGCTGCCGCCGCGGGAAGCGCAGCGGCCACGGGGGGATCGACTTCCGGTGTCGTGTCCGGAATTGGATATTCGAACTGCGGCTTCCCGCATTTGTGGCAGAAGCGCGCGTCGGGCGGCAACGGCGCGCCGCAGGAACAATACTCGGGCACGTTTTCAGTTTAGCTGGTTCGCGCCGTTACGCGCGTTTTGGCGCGCCGTGCGCGGGACTATTCGATCAGACGCAGCGTCCCGAACGCCACCGGCATGTGAAACGTCGGACTGTGCGTCGGCTGCCAGCAGATGTACTTCCGGTCGGGTTCTCCACCTTCAATGCGATAGAGGTTGGCGCGGAGCGTCAATCCGGCTTTGGGCTCCCGGGAGTCGATGGCGCGATACGGAATCTTCATCGCGCCATACCAGACCTTTTCCTTTTCGTCGATCCGCGCGGCCACCTGAAACCCGGAGTTCCACTTCCAGCCATCGTTGTTCCTGGAATCGAGATCAATATCGAGATCCACCCATTCCCCTCTCGGCGAAACCTCGAATTCCTTGTATTTCTTGATATCGGTGAAATCGCTTCCGAGAAACACTTCGGCGACGTCCCAGTCCCACAACCCGACGGTGTCCCCGGTGGTTTGCGGGTTCGGCTTCAGGTAGAGCGTTTGATAGGGGCATACAAAAAGGAAGTAGAGATAGCCATCGGTCCAACGGGACCGGAAGACGGTTTTTCCGCCCGGTTGGACATTGCCGAATTGGTTTAGGTCGGACGCGACCGCCGGAACGTCTTTCCAGAACGGATTCGCCGGGTCGGGAATGGGATCGGCGTCGCGCGGGGCGCGCAGGCTCTGGATCACGTCTTTTTCGGAACTCGTCTGGGCGGTGTCCGCTGCCGGAGCCGCGCTGACAACCGGCGGAGGCGCGCCGCCTTCGGCCCGCGAGAAATGATGGGTCCGGATCCACTGGTTGGCCTCTTCGTTCTCGCCGGCTTCCCGCAGAGTGGCAACCAGCATCCGGACCAGAGGCTCCGGCATGGCGGCGGCGCTGGGATATCGCTTCATCATGGCAGCGCGCGCGGAAGCCGGCTCGTGCCGGGACTTCATCAACTGATTCAAACCGAGATATAACCCCGGATTCCCGGGATCCTCCTCGATTCCTTCTTTGTAGATGGCGGCCGCTTCCTCGGGCTTGTGCTCCACCGTAAAGAGCGCGCGGGCGAGGCTATAGTGAAGGCCCGGCAGCTTGGGATTGATTTCGCGAGCCTGCTGCCATTCGGCAAGCGCCGGCTTTACGATACCTCTTGAGAAGAGCAGCGATCCCAGCAGGAAATGCGCCGTTGCATCCCGCGCGTTTTTCTCGATCGCCATCTTCAACACCGGCAGCATTTCGGCGCGATTCGGGAATACAAAACGGACCCGCATCTCCGAGGCCGCTTTCCACAGCGGGGCCGCGTCTCCTTTGCGCGAGTTCTGGACCGCGTAGGCGAGCAGATAGCCGGCGCGCGGATCGTCCTGAGGAGAAGGCTCGCCGGGCTCTCTCTGTTCGGGAGGGACCGCGGGATACCGGCGGCGCAGCAGCGCGATCGCATCGTCGCTCATGCCCAGCCGCAGATAAGTGGAGGCGAGGTTCAAGACGCGGTCGGCGTCCGCCCCGAGGTGCATCCACAGGCCCTCATCTTTCGTGCCATCGAGCGTGCGCTCATAGCGCAGTAGCGAATTTCCCGGGAACTGCTTCGCGGCGTCCCGCAGCAAAGCGCGGCGTTGCGCCGTGGCATGAGCGGCCCGCAGCACGGCCACAGACTCCTCCATGGCGCGCTCGCTTTCCGGCGCGGCTTCTCGTGCGGCTTTCAATGCGGCTTCGGCCTTCTGGTAATCGCGCCCCCGCGCGGAGAGTTCGGCCAGTTGAACCTGAGCCGCCGCCGCAAGTTTCCTGTCTTCCGCCGCTGCTTCGAAGTGCTCCCGCGCCTTTTCCGGATTTCCGAGTTCTTCTTCGGAAAGGCCGGCATAATAGTGAACCTCGGAATCCGGCTGCGCCTGGCTTAAATCCGCGCGCGCGTCTTCGTACCGCAGCAGGGCTACGGCCAGCATTCCCCGTGCTTTCCTCAGACCCGGGTCTTGCGGAAAGCGCTGAATGGCGCTGTCATACGTTATCCACGCTTCCACGCGCCGTCCGTCCCGTTCCTGCTCGTCTCCCTTTTTGAGGAAATCGGCGGCGGTCCACTGGCTCTCGGGCGGCCACTTCTCTTTGGCGATGGGGCCCACCTGGATTTCGCCGCTGGGAGTCCAGTCATAGCCGCCTTCGGTGTGCGCCAGAAGCTTTTCGCCGGAGGCGTTGAGAAGTTCGAAGGTGTATTTATGCCCGCCGTTCAGGTCTTTTATCTCGTGCGACCATGTCGTCTTCGGAGTTAGCTGCTCCTTCCCTTCCCATAGCGTCGTTCCGCCATCGGTAATACGCAGTTGCGCCTGGTCCACCGCCTGGTTTACGTTGAGCGCCACGCGCAATGTGACCTTTCCGTCATCTTGCTTCTCGCGCCTCATGGCAACCACGCCATTCAAATTGGCTCGTGTAATCCCGCCCGTCCCGCGAACGGGCATCCAGTATTCCTCGAAACGGATGTTCTGGCCGGGGTCGAGAAAGCGATATGTTTCCTGATTTCGAAATAGACCGGCCTGTACTTCCACGTAGGCGCTGTCGTTGTCGGAGAGAGTGGTTCGCCAGGTCAGCCCATCCGCATCCTCGCCCCAGGACCAGATCTTCTTCGAGGGAAGCTGATCGTAGTTTGCGAAGTGAACGACGCCGGTATTGGTGTGTGGATGGTAGACGCCCATGAACGGCTCGCGGCTGCCGTGGACGAAACGGGACACCGGCCCGAATTTCTGATTCGACATCAGGCTCAGGTCCACGCCCTTGGAATTTACCGGCCATGTGTCGATGTCGGAGAGGCCGTGCCCCTCGGTGAATCGCATGGGGTATTCGATGCGCGAATCCTCCCAGGCTTGCACGGCGGCATTGTTCCACCAATAGAACCGGCGCCGCACATTGCTTGTGTTTTCGAGCGACACCCGCTCCTCGAGAACCGTGCTGCGCGGCCGCAGAATCAGCTCCACGTTCCACCGCATGCCGTAGACGCGATCGGTATTGCCGACGGTGACCGACGCGCTGCCGTCGGGATGCGCGGCAAAGGCGAAGTCGACGGGCGAAATCGACGCCCAGTTGTGGCTTACCGGGAAGTTGAATTCGATGCCAAAGGCCGCCCAGGCGCCGCGCAGGCCGACCAGAGCCTTTTTGATGGACGGGTTCGCGTAGAACATCGGCTGGCCGCTGAGCTTGTCAATGCAAGTGTAGAGGTGTCCGCCGAGGTCGGGAAGAACGGAACACTTCAGATATTCATTTTCGAGAAATACCGCCCGCCAGTTGACCGTGTGTTTTTCGCCGGTAAGATGGTCGCGCAGCGTGTAGGGGTAGTTGACCTTGCGCGGCGAAAATAGGTCGAATGGCGCGTTCATGTCGGGCAAACCCTCCTGGTAGGTGGGCAGGGGCAAGGTCCCCTGCCAGACTTTTACGCCCGGCCCGGGGGCCGCGGCCAGGGCGCCGGAAGCGGCCGCGGCAATCAACCACTGAAAAAGCAGTTTCATCTTCGGTAATCTTCAATGAAATCATGATGACAGGAAATGCCCTTAGACATACCGCAGCCACAACAGCCCGGCGGCCAGCGTCGCCAGCGTAACCGGGACTCCGGCGCGCGCGTAGTCCATGAAGCGGATCGGCGCATCCTCGCGCGCTTTCTCAACCACAATGATATTGGCGACCGATCCGGTGATCGTCAGGTTTCCGGCGAGCGTGCTGGACATGGCGAGCAGCAGCCACCCCTCATGCGGGTTGGGAAAATGCGGCACGATTCCTTTCAGCAGGATCACCGCGGGCACATTGCTCACCACGTTGGAAAGCAGCGTAGCCACACCGGCCAGAACGACCGGGCGGTTCAGATTGAACCCCGCGGCAGCCGACATGAGCCTGCCGGTGATGCCGGCTTCTCCCGCGGCTCCGGCAATCACGAAAAGCCCGACGAAGAACAAGAGCAGAGACCAATCGACGTCTTCGTAGATTTTCTTCGGTTCTTCCGACCGCCGGATCAAGAGCAGCGCACCGCCGACGGCGGCCACCAGCGCCGGCGGATAGCCGAGCAGGAAGCCTGCCAGCACCCCTACGGTCATCACTACCGGGATCGCCAGACGCCGCGGCGACGGGCGCGGCTCCTCGTCCACCCGCACCGCCGGAAGAACGGCGGCGATCTGTTTGCGCAGCAGCCACCCGAGGATGATCCAGTCGAGAAAGAGGCCCGCAATCGCCACCGGTCCCAGGCGGGAGAGAAACTCGCGATAGCCGATGCCCGAAAGCGATCCAATCAGGATGTTTTGCGGGTTGCCGGTGATCGAGGCGACGCTGCCGATATTCGACGCCGTGGCCAGTGCGATCAGGAAGGGGGCGGGGTTGCGGCCCATCTTCCGGGCGACCCGCATCACCAGGGGGGCCATCACCAGACACACCACGTCGTTCACCAGAAATGCCGACAAAATGCCGCTCGAAAAGACCACCGCCGGCAGCAGATGATGCGCGTCCAGACGACTGGCGGCGAGCGTCGTGATCCAATCGAAAAAGCCGGAGAGATGCAGGCTCGCCACAATCAGCATCATCGAAAACAGCAGAACCAGAGTGGCGAAGTCGATGCTTTGGATCGCCTGCTGGGGCGTAAGCGCTCCAAAGGCGAACATGAGCGCGGCCCCGATGACGGCCATCGCCGGCCGGTCGATCCGCGTGCCGGGCAGCCGCCCAATCGCAAAAACGAGATAGCTGAGGAGAAAGATTACCTGGACGGCGGCGCCTGCCTCTGCATGGAACATGCGGTCCGAATGGTAGAGGGGGATCAGCCGGCTTTCGATTCGCTCTGCTCTTCTTTGTTCTTCAAATAGCTTTGGCGCGCGTCGACGATGGCCTTGCGCGCTTCCTTCGGGCCGCCCCAGCCGCGCATTTCCGTGATCTTACCCTCCAGTTCTTTATAGATGGAGAAGAAATGCTCCATCTCGCGCCGGACGTGCGGGAAGATCTGGTCCATCGTATGGATCTGGTCGTATCGCGGATTCCGGTTGGGTACAGCCAGAATCTTCAGGTCCAGCTCGTTCTGGTCCCACATGTTGAGAACGCCGACAGGCCGGACTTCAATCAGACATCCAGTGAAACTGGCCTCCTGCGTCAGCGTGAGGACATCGAGCGGATCGTGGTCCTCGGCGAGCGTTCCCGGAATGAATCCGTAGTCGCCCGGATAGTGCATCGGAGAGTAGAGCGCGCGATCCAAGCGGAAAATGCCGAGGTTTTTGTCGTATTCGTATTTGTTCGTCGAGTTCTTGGGGATTTCGACGATCATCTTGACGATTTCCGGACACTCGGCACCGGGATCCAGATCGAGCAGGAATGGCGTCATCAGATTTAGGGTATCAAAGGCGTTTCGGGGGAGACGCGGAATTGTGATGGATATTACAGCGACGGGGTCCGCGCTACCCGTCCCACGGGTATCCAGGGCAGCACAATCTGCAGCTCTCCGCCCAGGAGCGACTTTCCCATATTTTTCCAGTAATCGGCTGGAATGGAAACCGCCTGCGTGCCGGTCTTGCGGTCGATGAACGGCGTCACCTTGTTGTACGGCATGGGCAGTCCTTTCCCGAAAACCGCCGGGATCGCTTCGCCCGGGTGGAGGGTGAACCGGACAAGGTGGTCGAAACTGCTCCAGTTAAAGCAAACCGCGAGCACATCGCGAAGCCAGTCGAGGCGCGCCTGACGCTCGCTTCCCGCCGCGTCCTTCGAGCGCTGCGCGACCTTTTCGGAAAACCACCAAATCCCTGGATTGGCCTGGTCGGCGGCGCTCCCCGAAACACGATACAGAATTTGCGGCCCGGTGAGCAGTTTGGCGCGAATGGAGCCGGGCTCCAGGCTTCGAGCATCGGCCACGCGCTGCGCCGCCAGCCACGCCTGCATCTTCATTTCCTGATCGAAGGAGTTCTGCTGCCCCGCCGGAACGGCGCCTCCGTTCCACCCCACTCCACATTTCTGAAGAGAACGCCGGTAGACGGGGTCGTTGTTTGCGAGCACCGGGTAAATCTGCGCCGTGTAGAGGCGGTACAACTCGTCGCTCAAAGCCATATTCAGTCTCTGAAGCGAGAGCGAGATCCATTACACATCCGCCGCTTCCGTCCGCGGAGGTGTTTTTCGCCTATTCTTCGCCAACTTGCTGAGTCCAAGACTCTTCCGGGCCGTGATTTCAATGGTATAAGGCCAAAAATCTGTTGCATTCGCTGAACACAAATGGCACCATAACTTTTGGAGTGGCCCAATGTGGCCTATACGGGCATGGAAATGAATAAAGTGGAAGGGACGAGCCGAGTGACTCATGTCGAGCCCCCCACTGAGATTTTCCAGGCTCGCGTCGATGATAAAGGGCGGCTTAAACTTCCGGCGGATATCCAACGGTATCTAAACGAGGTTTTTGTGCTGGAAGGATCCGCTCCGAAGGTATTCATCACGTCTTTGGACCGCCGCACGGTTCGAATTTACCCCACTTCGGTGTGGAAGCAAAACGAATTACTGCTGGAGCAGGATACTGACTCTTCCGAAGATGCGGAATATATCGTTTTCATGGCGAAGGACCTCGGCGGAACGTCCGAGGTGGACTCGCAGGGAAGGATTCTGGTGCCCGCCGCCTTGCGGCGGCTGTTGAATTTGGAAAACGAGCCGGTTTGGCTGAACTGCTACAAGAGCAGGATCAACATGCTGGGCCGGGAGGTTTACGAGGAGATGCAGGCGAAGTACATGGAAAACACGCTCGAAAGGCTGCGGCGCTTCGAGCGGAAGGGCCTCAAATAGCGTTTATGTATGCATTACTCCGTCATGCTGAACGAGTGCATCGAGTACCTTCGGGTGCGAGCGGACGGAGTGTATCTGGATACCACGGCGGGATTGGGTGGGCATTCCGGAGCGATTGCGGCGCGCCTGGATACGGGGCTGCTGATCGCGAGCGACAGGGATGCGGAATCGCTGGCGCTGTGCCGGGAAAACACACAAGCGTTCGCCGCGCGCATCCGGTACCATCACGGATCGTTTTCGGGTCTCCGGTCGGTGCTGGAGTTGACGGGCGGGAGAAAAATGGACGGGCTGCTGGCGGACCTGGGAGTCAGCCGTTATCAGCTTACGTCGCCGGAGCGCGGATTTTCGATTTTGTCCGACGGCCCCGCGGATATGCGAATGGATCGCAGCCAGGAATTGACCGCCGGGGATCTGTTGAACACGGGTTCCGAAAAGGATCTCGCCGACCTGATTTATCAGAATGGCGAGGAAAGGAGGTCGCGCAAGATAGCCAGAGCAATCGTTCGGGCGCGGCCGATTCATACGACGGGCGAATTGGCTCGCGTGGTCGAATCGGTCGTACCCCGGACGGGGCGAATTCATCCGGCGACGCAAACCTTCCAGGCGCTCCGGATGGCGGTAAACGCGGAAGGGGAAGAATTGGATGCTTTACTCCGGCATGCTCCCGAGTTGATGGCGCCCGGAGGACGCATGGTGATTCTGACTTTCATGTCCCTGGAGGACAGAAAGGTCAAGCGCAGTTTTCAAGCCTTGGCTCGCGAGGGCCGGGTCACTATCCTGACGAAGCACGTCGTCAGGCCTTCGGAGGAAGAAGTGAGAAACAATCCTCCTTCGCGCAGCGCCAAGCTTCGCGCGGTGGAGATGTCCTTACAGTAACGGCAGTTTTGAGACAGACGGGTGGAAAAACGAAATAAACATGGCAACCCTGGCAACCATCTTCGATAAATTTACCTGGACAAGGACGGCAGAGCGCTCCTTGCCCCAGACGGCAGCCGTCGCGGATGACTCCACGCTTCTGCGCGCAATTCCCAACGACGACATCTATTTCTTTGTGAAGCGCATCGACAACTCCCAGGTGGTGCGCGAAGCCGATCCGGCGGCCAGCCGCGCCTGCTGGAAGGCCTTCGGCACCGCCATTGCCGGCGCCGCGCTGGTAGTGGGCTTGCTCGCGCCAAGCCTCTATGGCCTGCTCAGCGGGTACCAGTTGGAAGCCTTGCGGCAGGAGTATCAGCATTTAAAGGTCGAGCAGGCCACGCTGGACCTGCAGGAAGCCAAGCTGATGAGCCCCGCGCGTCTGGCCGAGTTGGCCACTGAGCAGCAACTCGTGCGGCCGGAGCCGCAGCGCCTGGTTTACTTGGACGGCCGGGACAAGAAGCTCGCGCAGCGTTAACGGCAGGTGTTTCAGGAGGCAAAGTGGCGGGTGGGCTTTTTGGTCGACGTGCAAACAAACCCACCGCGATGGCTGGTGCTCCGCCTTCCGATGATTTCGGCGTGCGGACGGAAGCGGCGCGGCGGCTGAAGTGGCTGGTCCGCCTGGTGCTGATCTGGGCGGTGATTCTGCTGGTCCGCCTCGTTTATCTGCAGGTGATCGAGCATGACAAGTACACCCAGCTCGCCCAATCCCAACAGGAGAAGCTGATCAGGGTCCAGCCCCCGCGCGGCGCCATTATCGACCGCACCGGCCGGCGCTTGGCGATGAGCCTGCCGGCCGATTCGGTTTTCGTCAACCCATTGCTGCTGAAAGACGTCGGCATGGCGTCGGCGGTGCTATCCAAATTTCTCAACCTGGATCAGAAGAGCCTGCTCGATAAGCTGCAGACCGCGATTGTCAAGCGCCGCGGGTTTCTGTGGGTGAAGCGCCGGATCACGCCGGAGGAATCGGCGCGATTGCGGAAGCTCAAGTTCGAATGGATCGGGCTCACTCCGGAAAGCCGGCGCTATTATCCGTTCGGCACTTTGGCGGCGCACCTGATCGGCAGCGTCGATACCGACGAACAGGGCACCGACGGGCTCGAGTTTACGCGCAACGATGAACTGGCCGGGTCGGCAGGCTACCTGCGGCTTTCGACCGACGTGCAGCAACGTAGCTTCGCCTCCGAGTTTGAGGGCACTCCTGCCCAGCCGGGCGAAGACGTCAAGGTCTCCATCGACAGCCGGATTCAGTACATCGCCGAGCAGGCGCTGAAAAAAGCCGTCGAGGACCACGACTGCACGGACGGAAGCATCATCGTGATGGATCCGAATACGGGCGAGATTCTGGCCATGGCCAACTATCCCACCTACGATCCGAACCAGCCTCCCAGAAACGGCGACGATGTGCGCGCCCGTCTAAACCTTGCCGTCTCGGTTCCCTTCGAGCCGGGCTCAGTGTTCAAGGTAGTGACGCTCTCGACGGCGCTCGAAACCACGAATCTGCGGCCGGACTCCATCATCAATTGCGGCGGCGGCCAGATCAACTTATTCGGGCGCATCATTCACGACGACCGCAGCGACCGGTACGCGTCGTTGTCCATGGCCGACGTCCTCGCGCATTCGAGCAATGTCGGCGCCATCAACATCGGGTTAAAGGCCGGCAAGGAAAATCTCTACAACTACATGCGCAAGTTCGGCTTTGGCTCCCGCACCGGCATCGCTTTGCCCGGTGAATCGCCGGGTATTGTCCATTCCCTAAAGCGGTGGCAGCCGACCTCCATCGGATCGGTGGCGATGGGGCACGAAGTAAGCGTCACCACGCTGCAGCTTGCGCAGGCTTGCTCGACCATCGCCAATGGCGGATTTAAAGTGCGGCCGAGGCTTCTCGCCGACACTCCCGAGGAGCGCGAGCGCATCCTCCGCCCGCAAACCGCCATCATGATGCGCCAGATGATGGAAGGCGTCAACCTCCGCGGCACCGGCCGGCTTTACGCCCAAATCCCGGGCTACACCTCGGGCGGCAAGACCGGGACCGCGCAAATCGTCGATCCGGAGACGGGCCGCTACACGAACTTGAACAACGCCTCCTACATGGGTTTTGCGCCGGTGGTGAATCCGAAGATCGTGGTGGTGGTCTCGGCGCACGGGTCGCGGGGACGCGCGATGGCGGCGCAAGTTGCCGCGCCCGCGTTCTCGTCGGTTGCCGCGGCGGCGCTGCGCATTCTCGAAGTGCCGCAGGATCTGCCGGAGACGCTCAAAGCCGATAACACTGCGCCTGCCAAGACGGGCAGCGATGAAAAAGTTGATGAGAAGGCCGCCGCATCAAACTCCTCCGTCCCTCTTCCGCTGGTTCCCGATGCAGGGGACCAGCGGACTTTTTTGACGCCCGCCGTACAGAATCCCGCGTTGAAAAATGTAGCGTTTGGGCCGAAGGTTCCGGATTTCACGAATCAGACGATGCGGCAAGTGGTGGAAGAATCATCCCGTCTGGGCATTCCGGTCGATTTTACAGGATCAGGCCTTGTGCGGGAGCAGGTTCCGTTACCGGGTGGCTTTCTGGGCAAAGGCGAGCGCGTGCGGGTGAGATTTGGCCCCTGACCTCATGCACGACGAACAATCCGGCGTTACACTCGACCAGGTTCTCTCCGGAGTCCGCCGGAAGGATGCCGGCGCTCCTTTGCCTGCCGTCCGCTGTCTCGGGCTGGACTATGACTCGCGCCGGATTCAACCCGGCTGGCTCTTTTTCGCGTTCTCCGGGTCGAAAGTGGACGGCCGCCATTTTGCGTTGGAGGCGATGGAAAAGGGAGCCGCCGGCGCGGTGAGCGAGTTCCCGCCGCCGGACCGGTTCCCCGGGTTTTGGATCGAAGTAGAGCATGGCCGCGTAGCGCTGGCCACCGCGGCCGGGAATTTTTATGGGTGGCCCGACCGGAAGCTGAATCTCACGGGAGTAACCGGCACTAACGGGAAGACCACGACCGCGTTTCTAATCGACTCACTGCTGCACGCGGCCGGGAAAACGACGGCCCTGGTCGGCACCATCGAATACCGTCTGGCCGGGAAGGTGCTTCCCGCGGTCAACACCACGCCCGAGTCTTTGGACCTTTTTCGGATGTTTGCCGAACTGGCGGGTCAAGGCGGAACCCACGCCACTCTGGAAGTGTCGTCGCACGCTTTGGCGCTGGGCCGTGTTCACGGCATTCACTTCCACACCGCGGTCTTCACGAATCTTACCCGGGACCATCTCGATTTTCATCGGGATATGGACGACTATTTCGCGGCGAAGAGCCGGCTCTTTCATCCCGAGGCGGGGATGGCGCCGGAGTGCTCGGTGATCAATCAGGACGACGAGTACGGGCGCCGGCTACGGCCGCAAGCCGGAACGCAAGTGATCTCCTACAGTTTGGAAGGCGACGCCGACCTGTGCGCCCGCGACGCGCGAATGAGCGCGAAAGGCCTTGAATTTACCCTGGATTTCCGCGGCCGGCAAGCGCGGATCCGGTCCCGCCTGATTGGGCGGATCAACCTCTACAACATCCTGGCCGCCTGTGGTGCGGCCCTGAGCTATGGAATGAATCTCGAACTCATCGCAAGTGGAATTGCCGGATGCCCTCCTGTTCCGGGGCGTTTCGAGCAGATTGACGAAGGCCAGCCTTTTACGGTTGTGGTGGACTACGCGCATACTGACGACGCGCTGCGCAACGTGATTGCCGTGGCGCGCGGGCTCCAACCGCGCCGCGTCATTACGCTATTCGGCTGCGGCGGCGACCGGGACCGGATTAAGCGCCCGCTGATGGGAAAAGCGGCCGCCGAAGCGAGCGACTTTGTGGTTCTCACGAGCGACAATCCGCGCTCCGAGGATCCCCTTTCCATCATCATGGACGCGCTTGTGGGAATCCGGCGTTACGACACGCCGCACGTGGTCGAGCCCGATCGTGAAAAGGCCATTCAGCTCGCCATTCGCGAGGCGCGCGCCGGAGACATCGTTATTCTGGCCGGCAAGGGA
>DASZXS010000007.1:0-18587 GCA_035545735.1 Bryobacteraceae bacterium
AGACCTGTTCCACGGTTTGTCCTACCGCCGGGGTGGACGTCCACAAGGTCGGCGGGAACTCGCTCCTGCGCTCGTCGATAGCGATCGCGTGATACGCATTCAGAACCTTCGGGTTCAGAGAAGTGTCGAGAAATCCATAGAGGAGCGGAGCTACCCCGCCGAACACAGCCGGAATCCCGAGTGAGCCCACGGTATCCCACACGCCGACCATGTTGATATTCGCGAACTCAATGGCGTAATTCTTCTGCAACTCGGCTAGAACCGCCGCCCGCTGGTCTTTTTTGCGATAGGCCTCGAACGCCGCGTCCACGAACTGATCGTCGAAGTTCTTCGTCGGCAAGCCGCAGGCCGCAATCATCCCGGCGATGCTGCGGGCGGTGTAGGCTCCGCGGCTGAAGCCGAACAGATACACTTCGTCACCCTGTTCGTAGACGTGCGCAATCTGCGTGTAGCCTTCTTTCACTTTATTGAAAAGCCCGGTGCCGAATGCGCCACCGAGGAACATGCTGACGGGAAGCCCCGTGGCACCCACGCCGTCGGCGTAGAAGGCCACCTGGTCCGCGCCGGGTGAGACGGCTTTGAACAGCCGGTAAACATTGGTTTGATTTGTGTTCTTATCCCAGGTACCGTCGGTGCAGAGGACAATTCGCTTGCTCATGACTTAACCCTCCGTGGTCAAGAGTTCCTTGAAGTAGTTATTCAGAAGGCGGCCGTTTGGATCGTAGGTTTTTCGCAGGTCGTTCCACGCCTTGAGGCGGTCGCCAAAAGCCTTTTGCGCAATGGCCCGAGTTACTCCGAAAGTCTGGTTAAGAAGTGGAACACCGCTTCGTGCCATACAAAAATCGTTGTACGCGACGAGATAGTCCTTCCATCCCGGATTGCCGGTGGAGACCGGATCGATGGTCATAACATTGCCGTTCCACGAATAGGACAACCACGCCTGCTGGTCTTTCAAAATTCGGTAGCCCACATAAAGAAGGTTGGATCGGTAGCCGTGCTGCGAGTAGTAATCGCGGGAGAACTGGAAGAATTCGGAAAGCGTCTGCGCATACTGCTCCTCGGGAAAAGCGAACAGGCTGAACGTGTAGCGGCTGTCGTCGGAGACGGGCGGGTAGTGGATAATCTGGTCTCCCGCGACGGTGTTATCGCTCACCACCAGGTTCTCAAGCTGGAATCGCCAGGTCGCATTGAAGCCGTCGATGATTCCATACCGGACTTTGGGGATGGAGAAATTCCGCTCAACGCTCGCCCCAAATTTCGGTCCGGAAGTGCCCCAAATGTGATTACGAAACGCCCATGCAACCCGGTTGGGCTCGCCGGACGCGCCGGGGTTATACTTGCGGAACTCGATTGTGATCTTGTTGTCAAAAGGGAAAATGTAGTACATCATCGAGTAATTCAGCGCGATCAGCTCCGGTAGCGCCTGGGCGAATTCCTCCAGGGTATAGGTCTTGTGATGAACCGCCATCGGCACGAGCGGGCGAACCCGGTAGGTGACTTCGTAGATGATGCCGAACGTGCCGTAGCTGGAGCGCACCTGCCGCATCAGGTCCGGCTGCTTCTCTTCGGTGACCTGGAGCAACTCGCCGCTGGGCAGAACCATCTTCACGCCGATGATGTAGGAGCCCACTTGACCGTATTCGCCCGGCATGGATGCGTCCTTGGTGCCGGCGCAAGAGGCGCTGCCGGCGCTAAGGCTGCCGATCTCCGTGTTCACGTAGAACTGCAGCTTACGCTTTTCCAACTCCTTCGACATGTCCAGGTGAACCGCGCCCGCTTCCACGGTGAGCGTGTCCGTGCCGATATCCAGGATGCTGTTCATCTTCATCCGGATCAGGGTTCCCCCGTCGGCCGTTCCACAAGGGGCGGTGGAATGGTTCGATCCCACGGCGCGCACCGGAGCCGGATACTTTACCGGATCGCGCATTACCGCGATGATGTCGTCTACCGTGTTCGCATCCACAATCACCCGCGGGTGCGAGACCAGGTCGCCGAACCAGTTCGTGACTGTCAATTCAGGCATTGGTCAGAGTTCCTCTCCGTATTTATCGAAATGAGTCGTCGGATTCAGCGCCGGGCCGGGGCTTCCAATCCAGGGTGTAATATTGGCCTCTATCGCGCGCCCAGGGATCGAACGCGTTGATCACCGGGTCCAGTTCCGCAGCCAGTTCCGGGATGTTTCTCAGTAGTACGCGCTTCATGGGCAACACCGGCTGTTTGTGGCCGTTCGGCATGCCTTTCTCCATCACCGCGGGGCCGGGGCCGTTGTTGTTCACCCAGTCCACGCCCAGTTTGGTGTAGAACTCGGGCCGGAAACACGAGGTGAAAAAGCGGTCGCTGAACAGGCGGCGCGACGCGTTCAGAATGAACACCACGAACTGCGTTTCGGAGATGGCGAAGCCGTGGGGCCGAACCGGTTCAGCCAGATATCCGACGACGGTGTCAACATCCTCGATGTTATCCACCAGCGTGCCGTTGGGGTGTCCAAGGCAGTCGTTGATCTCGGAGCCGTCGGCGTTCCGCTGCGCGTCGGTGATCACTTTCGACGCGTCGCAGACGTGCTGTCCATAGACCTCGCGGAGCGTCTTCACGGTACCTTCCTGCTCGCGCCGCGCGGGCGAATCCTCGGGCAGCGAATGGTCGATGAAATCGTCGAAACTGGTCAGTTGACGAAGACCGTACTGCCGGCGGAATTCGTTGAAGCGGGGCACTCCGTGCTCGCGGTCGCGGATGAGATCGAGCGCCGCCACGTCGATCTGTCCCGTCTGGGTGTCGAGCCGGGGAATCTTGATGTTCTGGAGGAACAGCGGCGAGTTGTGCAGTTCCAGCAAGCCCAGCCGCTGACGCCCGAACGAGAGGCCCCAATTCGCCATGCCTCCGGAGTGCATGGCATCCGTGGCGCGCGATTCGAAAGTGTTGATTACCCCGATTTTCGAGACGATCTTGTTCGGGTCTTTGATGTCGCGGTATTCGAGCAAATCGGGAATCAGCGGGTGAAGCCGGTAAACGCTGACGAACTCCTCGGGGAAATTGAAAGGAGAGCCGAAGTGATTCAGGCCGCCGTTGGTGTAGCGGGGCTTGCTGATATCGAATCCGTGCACTTTACTGCCAAGGCCGAAAATTCCGGGGCCGGAGGCAAACACCGAATACCACTGCGCACTTTTTTCCACGTCGGTTGTTTTGCCGAAGCTCTTGACGACGATATTGCTCAGAGCCTTCGAAACCTCCGGGTCCCCCGTGCCCAACAAACCGCTCCAGTTGGCATTCATACCCTTGTATAGAGGCTCTCCATACAGGAGTTGAGGTGTCCATTCCGTGGTATGAATTTTTGCGATTTCGGCCGCGACCACCAGCCTGGCCGCGGCAAACAGCTCATCCGGGGTGACGTCTTTGTAGCGAATCTCCTTTTTAGGCTCCGACGGATTGCGCAGGCCGCTATCGGCATTCGGAGTCTTGGCGGCGATGCGGCGGAACTCGTCGACGAACGAGTCGTGCTCGCGCGCGAACAGGTTGTGGAGAAAGCTCAGGCCCACCGTCCAGTTGTCCGGAAAGCCGACCGCTTCCTGGCCGGCCCACTGCGGGTTCATCGGATCGGACGGTTGAAGAACCGGCAGGTATTCCGCGCCGTTTTGCCCCTCCAGCGGCTCAAGCAGGAGTTTGGCGGGGTCTTTGGGGTCGCGTTTTACGCGCCGGACGGACAGCGAGTCGTAGCCATAGATCTGCGAGGCGTCCCACCAAGCGGTGTTATTGTTGCTCATTGCGCGGGGCGCGCGATCCAGGTAGGTGCGGCCGTCTTTCGTGAACGTTCCGGGCGCGGAATCCTCGGCGACGTAGCCTTTGTCGATCTGGTCTTCCGGACGGCAGCCGAGGTCGCGAATCTGCTCCGGCGTCAGCGGCGTCGGCACATTATTGACGAGCTGCGTCTCGCACCCCACCTTCATGAAGCCGGGCGCGTTGTGTCCCTCTTCCATGTGCGAAAACCAGTCGTGCGTCATGAACTGGATCCAATAGGCGGCCAGCACGTTGAAGAAGGGCGCCTTCTTGTAATCGCAGTTCGCGTCCCTGGAGTTGCCGGGCAGGCCGAAGCCGTCCCGGCATGCCGCGGGGTTCGACTGGACCCGGGTCAGGAGCCTTCGGCTGATGACCTGCGGGTCGGGCTGTAGCAGCCCAAGGCGGTCTCCGTGGCGATTGCGCGTGTAGACACTCTGGTTGGACTCCGGAAAAGTAGTTTCGAATTCGACGTTGCGCGCGAAAAGCTGCCCGCTCGCTCCCATGGCCGGATTGAGGATGTCATCGCAGATTCCGGTCGTCGTACGGCCCCGTATCAGGTCGCCCTTGCATTCCTGAGCGCCGTCTCCTCCGACGTCCTGGTAATGAGGGTCGCCCGGCTTGAGCCGCATTTCCGGCCAGGTCTTCAGAGCAGGACCGCCTACGCCATCCCGCCCGGCGACAAACTGCCGGTACGTTCCGCTGTTGTCGAACAGGTTGAATTTGATCAGTTCGACGCGCTGGTATTCGAGGTCGAGCAAAGCTCCGGCGACACCGCGCCGGGCCACCACCGAGTTCGAAATGAATCCAGAGGGGATGGACGAGGCATCGCTCGTGCCCCAGTAGTTCGACCAATCGACCCATGGCGTGTTGCGGAATTGGAGCGCTCGCTGGCCGCCGCGGCACAAGGCGCTGGCTTCCGAAACTTTCCCCTCGAAACGGACGTCCCGCTCGGGGGCGATTTTTCGAAACCCGTTGAGAACTGCCTGCGCGCAGGCTTTGAGCGCGGCCGCCTCTTCTTTCAAGCCGCTTTCGGATGACTTTGCAGTATCCGCGCCAAAGAGCAATGACGCGGCCAGGAACCCGGTCAGAACACGAAAATTCATCACAATAAGCTCACCCCCCTGGAGCTATGCTGTTCGGACTTGCGCCGTTTCATTCCTAAGGTCGGCTTTAACCGGAATTTGTCTGAGGCTTTTCTTTCGGGCAACGCGTGGCGGGCATCACAAAGAACGAACGGCGTTCGGGCTCCCGGGGAAAGGGGTGGTGATGGTCCCTAACCTATGTATTCTCAAAAGTATACAGGGATTAACCAAATTTGTTTTGCGGAATGTGCCTAACCCTTGACTCAGTAAAGGCCAATGACGTACTATAACGTACAGTACTTCAGTCTTCTTTCGAATAAAGACAAATCCCCACGTGTGCAAAGAGAGTGCCGCAGTCTCCCGGAAATTCTCTGCGGTGTGAGCTGACCTCAGCGATTAGCCGAAAAGAAATCACCAGCCCAAAACATGCGTCGACATATCCTGTTATTATTCTTCACGGCCGGATGCGCGGCGGTTTCTGCGCAAACACCGGCTGTCCCACCCGAGTACCAAGATATCTACGACAGTCTGCAAACTCAGATAGCCGGTTTCGACACGGCCGTGCGGGCCAAGTGGGATGGGACGCCCACTCCCATGGTTTTTGCTCCCCAATTGGAGGGGGCGAACTCGGCGCTTTATACCAGTTTGGGTCTACCCGGCTACTACGAATCCGTGGTCTTGCCTCAATTGCAGGAGTTGCAAGCCCTTGGGGCGCGGGCCATCAAGGTGCAAGTCAGCTTCCCGATCCTGTATCAGCCTTTTTATTCGTCGAACCCTTCGCAATATCAAACAATCGCCGGGTTTTACCAGCGGCTGGCGGAGGAGATTCACTCCCGCGGCCTGCAACTGATTGTGGAATCCACGGCGGAGAATCAGTTCCCCGGCGCCAACGCAGCCGATTTCACCGAGTATTATCAGACCTTGTCCTGGGACCAATATGTGGCGGCGCGCGCCCAAAATTCACTCGCTACCGCTCGACTGATGCAGCCCGAATATATGTCGGTGGTCACTGAGCCGGATTCGGAAGCACAATATACGGGACAGACCGATGTGGCGACTGTCGCCGGGAGTGTGCAGGTGGTGCAGGCAGTCCTGAATACCCTGCGCAATGCGGGGATCAACGGCATTTCCGTGGGCGCCGGCACGGGAACCTGGCTTCCGAACTTCGCCGACTTCATTCAGGGCTTTGCTTCCACTTCGGTTCAGTTCATCGACCTCCATGTCTATCCTCTCGGAGGCAACTTTCTTCTGAATGCAATCGCCGGCGCCGACATGGCCCGCGCCGCCGGGAAGCCTGTGGCGATGAGCGGTGTTGGCGATTTCAAGATACGAGACTCGGAGACGGGCGTCCTGACGCTTACCCAGGTGTCGGCGCGCGATCCGTTCAGCTTCTGGGCGCCAATCGACACGGCCTTCGCCCAAGCGCTGGCCGGCTATTCGGCGTACGAGGGCGTTCTGTTCGTGTCGCCGTTTTGGACTCACTATTTTTCCGCGTACCTGGACTACGGAACGCACGGCTCCCTTCCGGAAGGCCCGGCGATTATCGCTTCGAACGCAGCGTCGCTCACCGCGGTTCTCGCCGGGCGCTTCACTTCCACCGGATTAGCCTGGCTGGCGGTGAGCATTCCGCATCCCGATACCGCGGCTCCCATCGAACCGCTGCCCCCGAAGTCGAATGGAGTGTACTCCACGTCGGCGACCTTGAACTGGATGCCCACGGCCGACAATGTTGGCGTGGCCGCCTACCGGGTGTTCCGGGATGGAACGCTCGTGGCGACCACGAGCCTGCTCAGCTACAGCGATGAGGGACTGGCGCCCGGCAAAACCTACTCGTATACGCTCAGCGCGGTGGACGCTTCCGGAAACGTCTCGCCTCTTTCGCTGCCGCTAGAGGTCCACACCTCGAACACGGCGCCGCCCTCGGTTCCCATGCTGCTGACTGCCCGGGGAACGGACATCAAGCGCGTCGATCTATCGTGGGCGGCTTCCTCCAGCGCGATCGGCGTTGCGGGCTACGAAATCTTCCGGGGAGCTTCGGCCGGTGACCTTACTCCTTATGCGACCACAATTTCCACCAATTTCACGGATGCGCAAGTGAGTCCGTCTCTCACCTATTACTATGCTCTGCTGGCGTATGACAATGCCGGCAACCACTCCGCTCTGACCCCCACGGTGGCGGCCACCACGCCGCAAGAGCCCCCACCATCGACGCCGGGCCAACCGGCGGCCGCACCCCTGTTCAACCGCGTGAGCCTCGCGTGGCCGCCTTCTACCAGCGCGATCGGGGTGAGCGGGTATCTCATCTTCCGGGGCACGTCACCGGCTACCCTGCAGCAGATTTCCAATACCGTTGTGCCGGCATTCGTGGACGCGCATGTCGCGCCGTCATCGTCGTATTACTATGCGGTCACAGCCTACGACGCCAATGGCCTTTTTTCCGCGCAGTCCGCTCCCGTTGCGGCCGCTACGCCTCAACAGCCTTCGCCAACCGTGCCCGGGCACGTGCTTGCGCAGTCGCAATCGTTCAACCGCATCACGATAAGTTGGACCGCCTCGACATCGGATACCGGCGTAGCGGGCTACGTGATTTATCGGGGGCTCTCGCCGGCGAGCCTGTCTGCGCTGGGTGTGTCGACGGGCGCGCCCTATACCGACTCGCAGACCGCTCCGCAAACGACGTATTTCTACGCCGTCAGCTCCTACGATATCTACGGACTCGCATCGGCATTGTCCCCTGCCGTTTCGGCAACCACCCTGCAGGAGGCGGCCCCCACGGCGCCGCCGCAGCTATCCGCGCAGGCAACGGCATTCAATTCCATCGCCCTTTCATGGCAGGCCTCCAGCGGGGACGTTGCCATCGGGGGGTATGTAGTGTATCGCGGATCCTCGCCGGCGACGCTCGCGCCCCTGGCGACATCTACGGCCACCAATTACACGGACAGTCTGGCGGTGCCCAACCGGACGTATTACTATTCCGTCGCCGCCTACGATGTCTACGGGCTTTTTTCTTCCCAGGCGGCACCAGTGGCTGTGACGGCGCCGCAAGAGCCTCCGCCTTCCGCGCCGTCACAGCCGGTGGCGCACGCCAGCGCGTATAACCAGGTGAATCTTACGTGGGGCGCTTCGACCGGTCCCGCGGAACTTTGGGGTTATGCGATCTACCGGGGCACATCCCCGTCAAGCCTCTCGCCCCTCGGTTCTTCCACCACGAACGCATATGTGGATACTCTGGCTGCGCCTTCCAAAACGTACTACTACGCGATCGTGGCGCACGACATCTATGGCCTGGGGTCGGCCCAATCGGCGATAGCCGCGGCCACTACGCCGGCGGAGCCTCCCCCTTCCACGCCTTCCCAACTCGTGGCTCAAAGCATTTCCTATAATCAGGTGTCGTTGTCCTGGTCCGCCGCATCGAGTCCCGTCGGAGTGGGCGGTTACGCCATCTACCGGGGAACGGCTCCCAACAACCTTTCGGTGCTTGCCTCGGCTGCCGGTACGTCCTATCTCGACGCACAGGCCGCGCCTTCGAAAACGTATTACTACGCCGTCGCGGCTTACGACATTTATGGCGTGGCTTCGTCCAGCACGGGCGTTGCCACGGCCGTGACTCCGGCCGGGCCTGCCCCGACCTCGCCGCAGGGGCTCACCGTGCTAGCCCTCTCCTACAATCAGGTCGCCCTCTCGTGGTCGCCTTCCAGCAGTCCCCTGGGCGTCGCCGGCTACGCCATATACCGCGGCGTCACCCCGGCAACCCTCAGCCCGATTGGCGTTTCTCAGACGACAGCTTATACCGACCGTTCCGTGGCGGCGTCGATCACTTACTACTACGCCATTGTTGCTTACGATATCTACGGAACGCTCTCGCCAGTGTCCGGTCCGAAATCCGCTACCGTTCCCCGGCAGCAATAGATCAAGTTTCGAGTTCAAACCAGTAACGCTGCAAATCCGGTCACCACGAGGGCGATCGCCCAGATCAAGTCCAGGTTCAACCACGACCGGCGAAGCATCGCCAGACCGAACTTCTGGTAGACCAGCAGCGCAATCAACGTGGTCATGCTGAAGTATCCCAGGGTGTGGATGAGCGTGGCCCACACACCGCTTGTGGCGCCCTGGAATGCGGCGTGGTGATGGGCATGAGGTCCCGCGATTATCACCGGAAGCACCATAAGACCGGCGCCGTGCGCAGACGCCATCAGAAACGACCAGATGGTGAGTTCGCGAAAGCCCGCCTGCATGCCGCCCCAGCGGACATGCCGGCTGCGTATGAGTTTGTAAGTGCCCAGGCCGGCCAGCGCCACGGCGACGGAAATGCGGATGTAGGCCAGCGGCAGCGCCACCTGCGCCAAGCCAGCGATGAGAACTACGACGCCGATGGACAGGGCGTGGCCGAGGGCGATGGGCGGCAGCGACCACGCCACCGCCCGCGCACGATGCTCTTGCATGCCGCGAGCCACTGCGAACAACCAACCCATTCCAGGATTGACCCCGTGATAGGCTCCTAGCACAAAGAGGGTGGACCAGGCTACGAGTGCTTCGTTCATGCGTAGCAATATGAGTCTGAGGAAGCGTCGCCGCCTTCCAGACGGACCTGGTGACCACGCAGTTCACCGAAATCCACGAAGAACTTCGGATCGATCTCCATCCCGCCTTCCGGTTTGGCGTTGAGCTTTACCATCCAGCTCTGGATGCCTTCCGGATAAAACTGGGCGTCCCACGGAGAATACAGAGAGTTGGTGAAGTAGATGCGCTTGCCGTCGCGGCTGAGCTCGACCATTTGCGGGCCACCGTTCAGCGGAACCTTGGGCTGTCGGGGATGCGCAGCCTTACGGACGATGCCGCCAAGGTGCACCGATCCGGTCTTGCGCGGGTGGAAGGGATCGGAGACATCGTACTGCAGGAACTCGCCGGTGCCGAAGCAGGAGACGTAGAGGAAGCGGTCGTCAAGAGAGAGATTGATGTCCGTGATCAGCGGCGGGACGGCCTTGAACCCCTGGAGCAGCGGCGGCAACGTGGCTGGGTCGGCAGGCTCGGCGGGAATCTCGATCACTTTCTTGACTGCCCATTTGCCCTCGTCACGATGCCAAAGCCAGATAGACGCCGAAAGGTCTTTTAGAGAGACCACCACTCCGAGAAAACCGTACCCGCGGGTGGGGTCGTGGGCGGGGCGCAGTTCCAGCGCCATCTGATGCTCAGAGCCCAGGTCAAGCTCCTGCTGATGACGCCGTTTGACCAGGTCCCAGGCGTGCAGCTTGTGGCCGTAGCCGCCGCTCAGCAGAATCTCGGGATTTACTCCATTCATCACCATGTTGGGTGTTCCCCATTCGCTGGTGATGACGGTGTCGAATCCCAGGTGCCACCAGAAGTCGTATGCGAGCGTCTGCGGGCCGCGATCCAGCTCCCACTTGCCCAGGACATCGAAGCTCTCGTGATCCATTACGAAAATGCCGCCGGGACCGCCGCCATCCGGGGCCCCCAGCGCGCTGACAAAGATTCCATCCGGGCCGCAATGTACCGTGTGTGGGGAGGCGTATCCCGTGCGCGCGGCCAATGTTTCGGGCTCGATCACCTTCACGATTTTCGGGTTGCGCGGATCAGGCTTGGTATCGATGATATGGATGCGCGAGGAATGGATACCCGGCACCACCAGGTAGCGCCGATCCACATGAGGATGCGGCGCGTGCGGACACAAGCAGGCACTGCACGCGTTCCAGCCGAAGTGATGCAGTTCATCTCCAGCGTTCGGCATATCCACCTGCCCGACGATGTTGCCGTAGCCTGTGGATTCGGGGTCGACGTCAACAACGCCTAATGCGTCGTGACGGCCGTTTTGCTTGCCATTGAGCATAGCGACAAATGCCAGCTTTTCGGCTGGAGCCTCCATGGCGAGCTTGGGGGAAGGATAGAACGTGGGGTCTGGACGCCACATAGACATTGGAATCTCCTTTTCTCTTGGACTTTTTTTCTTACACTTTCACCGTCACACGCATGAAGGTGGCGGGTATCAAAGTACCGGCGCCGTCCTTGTTCTGCGCGTTAGCCAATTCGACCAACTGGCCGTGGAGCTCTTCCGCCCGGCCCTGTTTTTGGGCCGCGCTCACCGCGTTCAGGGTGGGCCCGTAGTAAGTCTCTAGCAGCTCAATGAACCGCGTAGGGCTGTTCTCGGGATGAGCGAAGTAATAAGTGTCCCGCGCCATGGAGATGTTTTCCCCGGCCACGCCGGCCTCGGCAAAGCGCTCGACGATATGGCTCTCCACGCCCCAGGTCATCGGGCTGACGAAGCCTTCCGGAGGCGGCGGTGTGAAGGCCGAGCTGATCTTGAGCAGCTCCGAGACAAAGGTCGGATCGTTGGGAATCCAGTTGCCCATCACGATGCGGCCGCCGGGTTTGGTGACGCGGACCATCTCCCGGGCGACATCCATCGGCTTAGGGGCAAACATCGCGCCGAATACAGAGAGCGTCAGGTCGAACGAATCGTCGGGCACGCCGGCCAGGTTGCACGCATCTCCGTGTTGAAACCGCAGGCGCTTGAGACCCAGTTCACTGGCTCGTTTATTCCCGGCCTCCACGAGCTTGCGGGAGATGTCGATTCCGGTGACGTCGACGCCCGCGCGGGCCAGCGGGACCGCGGTGGTGCCATCGCCGCAGCCGAGGTCCAGAGCGCGCATGGGCGGCTTTATGTCGAGCGATTCGACGACAACTTCTCCCGATTGGCGCATGAACGCGGCGATCTCAGTGAAATCGCCGCTTTCCCACAACGCCTGGTTCGGATTTGTAGCTGATTTCGGTGTCATTTTTTCCTTCATTTCATGGCCTCCGGGTCTTCCCCGAAGTCCGTTTCAGGTCTACAATTGTGCAGTGGGTCGGTTCATAGATCCATGCCCGACCGTCGCGATGAATTGCCCGAGCGGCCAAAGGAATCAGATTCCTTTGCGCGGAAACCAGAGAACTTTGCAGAAAGTCCGGAGGGCCCAAAACAGCGTACAGCTTGTGCGTTGCGTGGTGCGCGTTTAGAAAAATGGACGCATTCTCCGAAATCCTGAGTGGCGTGAAACTAAGTGGCGCCGTATTCTTCGCCGCCGATTTCTCGGCGCCCTGGGGCTTCTCCATGCCCCCATCGAGCGTCATGGCGGCCAGGCTCGCCCCAGGCGCGAATCACATTGTTCTTTACCACCTGCTCCTCGACGGCCGATCCATCGTCGAAATGCTCGATGGACAGCGGATTGGGCTCGAGCCGGGAGATGTCGTCATCTTTCCGCACGCGGATGCTCACCATATGAGCAGCGGCGACGATGCGGCGCCGCCGTTCCCCAACTACGGGATTTCGGCCAAGGTCAAGGCGCGCGACCTGAGTCCGCTGCACGCCGGAGGAGGAGGGGAGGCGTCGCGGTTCGTGTGCGGGTATATGGCTTGCGACCCTTGTCTTTGCAGGGCGATTCTCAAGGGACTTCCCGCCGTGTTTAAGGTCAACATCCGGTCGGATCGCTCTGGAAACTGGCTGGAGAGCTCGATTCTGCACCTTTTGGAGGAGGCGGCGTCCGGACGGGCCGGCAGCGATGCTATGCTGGCCAAGCTCTCGGAGGTCTTGTTCGTCGATACTTTACGGCGCTACGTGAGCGGATTGCCGGAACAACAAACAGGCTGGCTCGCTGGAACACGCGACCCCGTCGTGGGGAAGAGTCTCGCGTTGCTCCACAGCCGCTTTGCTCAGCCGTGGACGATCGCGGATCTCGCGAGCGAGGTGGGAATTTCGCGTTCCGCTCTGGTGGAGCGCTTCGCCCGGTATCTTTCAGAGCCGCCTATGGCCTACCTGACCCGTTGGAGACTGCAAGTTGCCGCACGAGCGCTCGAAAATACATCTCGAGGCGTGGCGGAGATCGCCGCCGATGTAGGATACGAATCCGAAGCGGCCTTCAATCGCGCATTCAAGCGCGAGTTTGGTCAGCCTCCCGGGCGATACCGGAGCAATCAAAAGAACTTGTCCTTCAGGAGAACTGGCGAGCCGCTGGAACCACTTGGAAGCTTGATGGCCGGACAGAACTGCCCAGTGGCTTCAACCGGAGTTTAGGCCGGCATACCCTAGCGATGGACGGCGCGAGCAGGAGGGCTCAGGAGCGTCCAACCCGGCGTATTTACCGGAATGCTCCACAACGTGCCTCCCGCGGTAATGAATAGCGTTTTCCAGTCTGCGCCGCCAAAGGCACAATTGGTGACCTCGTCGACCGGTATGGCCACAAAATCGAGGAGCTTGCCTTCCGGGGACAGGACGTAAATCCCGCCTTTGAATTTTTCGGCCGTCTCGTAAGGGAGATTCGCTTTGTTCAATCCAGCCGCGACGTATAACCGGCCGTCGCGATCCATCTTGACGCCATCCGGACCACGGCCGCGCTGCCAGTCAAAGACTAACTTGCGGCTGCCCGGCCGGATCGATCCGTCGGGGCGCAACGTAAACCGCCACAGCTTACGGGCGCCGCCGGCATTGTTATTGTTGTTGTCGGCCACGTAGAGATATTCATCGCGCGGCGATACAAGAACCCCGTTCGCCCGCTCTACTTCCGGGCCAATGACTCTCGTCACTTTTCCGGGAGCATCGATGCGGTAGACGCCCTCGACGGTCTGACCCTGCTCGTCCCGCATTTCAAGGCCATCCCTCGGCCCATAGCGGGGGTCGCTGAAATAGATCCTTCCCTTGGAATCGATGGTGAGGTCGTTCGGCGAGTTAAAACGCGAGCCGTTATACCTGTCTGCCAGAACGACGGATTTGCCGTCACTCTCAATCCGGGTGACGCGGCGGGCTGCCGATTCGCAGATGTTGAGCCTACCCCGGGAATCAAACAGGAGTCCGTTGGCATCGTTCGAAGGCTGGCGAAACACGTGGATTTGGCCTGTCGCATCGCGGAGGGTAATCCTGTTTTCGTTCGTGAAATAGAGGCTGCCCTTGCCATCCCACGCGGGCCCTTCGCCGGCGCCTACCCGCCCCAGGTTGCGAGGTTTGGCTCCCGCCGGCAATACAGGTTCCGCGGCCTGCATGAGGGCGGCGGCGTAAAGTACAAGGAGAAATATCCTCATGGAATGGTTCCATGGGATTCTATCGTGTTCCCGGCGCGTCCGCACAACCGAATTGACACCCAGGGCGTCTATGGCTATTGTTGATGGCCAGGAACCGAATCTGATGGAGACGGCAAGCAAACTCGACCGGCCCTCGCCAACCCGTTTCTGGTTCTATCAGGATTTTGGGATCTGCCTGCATTATTTCGGATACGCCGCCGGGGGGCTGGATTACCTGCCTCATACCCACGATGAATACAACGTGGTCCTGTGCCTGAAGGGAATGCTGGACTACGTCGTCGAGGGAGCCCGTCAAAGCCTGGGACCCGGCGATGTAATGGTGATCAATCCGGGCGACGTGCATTACGGCTCCTACGGCCGGGCGCCGGGGGAATCCGTGGGGCTATCGCTGCACCTCAACGTGCGAGGCATGCAGCACATCGTTCGCGACATGCGGCTTCCGATCGACATGGACACCAGCAGCGTATCCTTCCTCGGCAGGACGGGCGGCCCGCGGTTTCTCGCTCTGGGACAGGAACTGCTGCACGAATTCAATCAGTCCCTGAACGGCTATGAAATGCTGACTCAAGCCCTGGTTGTTGAACTGATGGTTCACCTGTTACGCCACGGTGTTCACCCGATGGTCCACACTCCACGGAAAAACCTCCCCAGGCAACTCCCTTCCTGGCAGATGGTACGGGCCGTCGAGTACATGAACGCTTGCGCGAAAAGCAGTTTCAGCCTTGGTGAGCTTTGCTCCTCGGTCGGAACCAGCACGACCAGGTTCATCCAGCTCTTTAAGAACTCCATGGTCGATCAGCTAAGCCCGCATGCCTGCTTCAATCACCTGGTCATTAATAAAGCGAAACGGCTTTTGCAAGTGAAAACCATACCGGTTAAGGAAATTTCCTACGAACTCGGGTTCCGGAATGAGAGCCATTTCGGCAAGGTTTTCCGCTCCTGCACCGGAACCACTCCAGGGAACTTCCGTCTTTCCGCTCCCGAGGTCTCGATCCTCGCGGATTTAGAGCATGATCGGTTCTAACCAACCCCCGCTTTAAAAAGTTTTTTTTGACCAGATTTGCCGGTCCCTTCCGGGGTTAGAGGCCCCCATCCCCGTGCTATAAGACAGTTAGCCTCAGCGCTCCCGGTGGAGGAATGAAGTCGGCCGCGCTGTAACGGGAGATTTTTCATGCGTTTGCGAACATGGGTCCTTCCAGCTCTGGTCGTTCTTGCCGCAGCCCAGCCCTGCCGGCTTCGCGCGCAGTCGGTCGGCTCCATCGTCGGTGTTGTGTCCGATCGCAGTCAGGCGATCGTGCCGAATGCCACGATAACGGCGGTGCAAAACGGTACGAATCTCACGCGGACGACGGCGAGTTCCGCCATCGGGAGTTTTACTTTGCCCCTGCTGCCAGTCGGGACCTATGTATTGAGCGCGGAAGCGCGGGGGTTCGAAAAATCCTCGACAACGGTGACCCTGGACGTCGGGCAGCGCCAGGAGGTCAACTTCACGCTGAACGTCGGCGGACTCGCTACATCCGTGAATGTGGACGCCGTCGCACCCACCATCAATACGACCAACGGAGAGATTGGTGGGATTGTCGAAGGACGACAGGTTTCGAACCTTCCTCTAAACGGCCGCGACATCACAAACCTCATGCTGATGCTGCCCGGACAGACTCCGGAAACCAATAGCTCCTTTCAGTTCGAGATCAATACTTCCGGCAACGGGAATCGGGGAACCACAGGGTCGAGTTTTCTGGACGGAATGGATGCCAGTGACAACGAACTCGGCGGCGGGCAGTTTGGGAATTTCAATCTCGACGCGATTGCGGAGTTCCGGGTGCTTCAGAATAATTACTCCGCCGAGTACGGCCGGGGCTCGGGAACGATTGTCAGTATTGTTTCCAAGACGGGCACGAACGAATTCCACGGTTCCGGATTCGAGTTTCTCCGCAACGACAAGCTGAACGCCAGAAACTTCTTTGCGCCAAGCGTCGCGCCGTTTCGCCGGAACGAATTCGGCGTGACGTTTGGAGGCCCGCTCTGGATTCCCAAAATCTACAATGGCAAAAACAGGACCTTCTTCTTCTTCCAAGGTGCCGGTTTCCGGCAGCGCCTGGCGAACCCGGTTGTGATTCCCGTGCCCACGGACGCCGAGCGCAAGGGTATTGTTTCGATTGTGCCAGCGGGCGGCGCTCCCTATACGCTCCAGGTGCCCTTGACGAGCGATGCGTCCGCAATCCTGGCCAAGTACCCGATGCCCAATACCCCGAATGGGGTCTTCGGCGCGAATACGTTACAGACGGCCTTCAGTATCCCGGTTGACCGCGACCAGTATTCCGGGCGCATCGACCAGCGCTTCTCCGACAAGGATACGCTGTTCTTCCGTTACAGCGTCGCTTCCAACCACGCGCCGATACAAAACCCGAGCTCGGCGCTGATTAACGCAAGCTTTCCGCAGGCGCTGAAGAACGACTGGATCAATTCCGGCTTGAGCGAGACACATCTTTTCGGACCCAGTTTGATTAATGAAGTCCGCGTTAGCGGCATGCAATCCATCGAACAGTCGATCCCTCCGCTCTCCAGCCTTACGCAGGCAGGTTTTGCCGATGGGGCTTTCGCCAGTTACGGACCGGACGGCGGCGGAGGAGGATTCAGCCTCTCTCCGTTCACCATGTCTTATCGGGACGCTCTGACCTGGGTAAAGGGAAAACACACGATAAACTTCGGCGCAGAATATCGCACGGTTCACTCCAGCTACTTCGGCACGTCGATCGGCGGCCCCAACGGCGTCTATATATTTGCCGCGGGATCCCCACTGCCGGTAGCTGTTCCGTCCTCGGACGGAGCACACGACCTTGCGGTGGGGGCTCCCAGCCCAAACTCGATTGTCAGCTTCATGACCGGCATCAGCCAGTTCTACGAGCGCAGTGTTGCCTATCCGGGGTTCGGACCTCCCGGCGGAGGCTTCGCTCCCTTTTCCATGCGCCGGTACGACTGGGCGGGGTGGTTCCAGGACGACTTCAAAATCACACGGGATTTGACTCTGAACCTCGGGCTTCGCTACGAATTCAATAGCGTGCCCTACGAGATAGGCGGCCGGCTGGCGGGGATTGTCAACGATCCGAACTTCCTCGCAGACAAAACCCTGTTTCGGCGGATGGTCCTGAACCCGGATCCGATATACAAAGCGGACTATCGAGGGTTCGCCCCCAGGTTTGGCATGGCCTGGAAGGCGCTGCCGAAAACGGTTGTTCGTGGAGGCTTTGCCATTTTCACAAATCTTCCGCTCTCTCAGACGGCGGATCAACAGGGATTCAATTTTCCGTTTTCAGGCTACAGCACGGCTCAGAATCTCATGTTCACGACAGCGCCCCGGCCGCTTAGCCTGCCGCCAATCAGGGATCTGTCCGGAAACGTGGTGCCCGCGGGCGGCAACTCGAAGACGGTTCCCAAGAATGACCCGATCGATTTGACTCCGTATGGACCCCTGCTGACCAACCTTACCAGCAACGATCTCCACAACGGATACACGATGAGCGGCAACCTGACCGTGGAGCGGGAACTACCGTGGGACACGATCCTGCAAGCCGGCTACGTCTTCAACAACGCGGTTAGCCTCTACGCATCCCAATTCCCAAACGCGTATTCGGGCGCGCCCTTAAGCCTTACACCCTACACAGCGTTGAACCCCGGGCTGAGCGAGTTCCAACTGACGGACAATCACGCGCATTCAACCTACAACGCGCTGCAAGTGGTGTTGCGCAAGAGCGCACCCACCGCCGGCCTGGCGTTTCAGTTGTCATATACCTACGCAAAAGCGATCGATAACGCCACCACGGTGTACAACGGCGATTCCGCGAACTCCGGCGTTGGACAAAACAATCCATTTTGCTGGAGCTGTGAGAAGGCAGCATCTTCCTTCGACATCCGGCACCGCGTGGTGGTCAATTTCTCCTATACCCTTCCTTTTGACAAGATGGCCCAGGGCGCTCCGAAGCGTCTTACGCAGGGTTGGACGTTCTGGGGAATCGCCACCGCCAGCACCGGCTTTCCGTTTACCGTCGTGACTCCTTTTGGCAGCGCTGAGTATGGGATCGACAGTTACGCGGGCAGCACGGTCCGGCCCGACCTGGTTACGACTCCGGGCTACAAGCACGGCGGTCAGGGGCCGGAGGAACAGTTGTTCTCGAATCCGGTGCTCCAGGATAGCGCGAACTTCGCGCAGGCCTCCAACAGTGGCCAAAACTTTTCGGGGCAATTTTTCGCGGTGCCATTAGGGACCCTCGCCGGTAGCACCGTGGCGGCCCACCCGGGCAACCTCGGCCGCAATACATTTCGAGCCGCGGGCTTCAGCACCCTGGATCTTTCCCTTGCCAAGGACACCCATCTGTTCGAACGAACGTCCCTTCAGTTCCGTGCGGAGTTCTTCAATATTCTGAATCAGCACGCATTTGCAAACCCGAATCGAACTCTGGGGACAAACGGGTTCGGGCTTGCGAGCAGCACGCTGTTCGACCCCAGGGAGATTCAGCTTGGTCTGCGGCTGCTTTTTTGACGCCGCGCGCCATACCGCTTATGCCGGCAACACTGATTCGGCGACCAGCCCGGTTGTTGTTCGAGCCGGCCGCAGCTGGATGAAATAGATTGCGACCGCGGCGGAAAGCGCGGCCAGGCCGCCCGCAT
>DASZXS010000008.1:0-2655 GCA_035545735.1 Bryobacteraceae bacterium
AAACCGGGCTGTCCGCAGTGCCATCTTTATCCACGCAGAAATAGCCCAGCCTTTCGAACTGATAGCGGCTGCCGGCCGCGGCGCCTCGCAGACTGGCTTCCAGTTTGCAATTCGAAAGCACCTCGAGCGAGTTCGGATTCAGATGCGCGGTGAAGTCCTCGCCGCCGGCATCCTCATTCGGGTTCTCGCGGGTAAACAAAGTGTCGTAGAGCCGCACTTCCGCGTCGACGGCGTGCTGAGCCGAGACCCAATGGATGGTGGACTTCACTTTTCTTCCGTCGGGCGCGTTGCCGCCTCGCGTAGCCGGGTCGTAGGTGCAATGAATCTCCGTTACCTCTCCGGCGTCATTCTTCACCACGCCGGTGCAGGTAACGAAATACCCGTAGCGCAGGCGCACTTCCCGCCCGGGCGAGAGCCGGTAATACTGCTTGGGAGGATTTTCGCGAAAATCATCCTGCTCGATGTACAGCACGCGGGAGAACGGCACGGACCGGGTTCCCATGGCGGCGTCCTCGGGATTGTTCACGGCCTCCATCTGTTCCACCTGGCCCTCCGGGTAATTGTCGATCACCACGCGCAGCGGCCTGAGAACGGCCATCACGCGGGGTACGCGCCTGTTCAGGTCCTCGCGCAGGAAGTGCTCCAGCAGGCCGAGTTCGATGGTCCCGTTGGTTTTCGAGACGCCGATCCGCTGGCAGAAAGCGCGAATCGCCTCCGGGGTATAGCCCCGGCGGCGGAGGCCGGAGAGAGTGGGCATGCGGGGATCGTCCCAACCGGTGACCAGGTTCCGTTGCACCAGCGCGAGGAGTTTCCGCTTGCTGAGCAGCGTATAGGTGAGATTGAGGCGATCGAACTCAATCTGCTGGGGATGGTAGATGCCCAGTTGTTCCAGGTACCAATCGTAGAGCGGGCGGTGGTCTTCGAATTCGAGGGTGCAGATGGAATGTGTGACGCCCTCGATGGAATCCGACTGGCCGTGCGCAAAGTCGTACATCGGATAGATGCACCACTGCTTTCCGGTTCGATGATGCTCGGCGTGAAGAATCCGGTACATCACCGGGTCGCGCATGTTGAGGTTGGGGGAGGCCATGTTGATTCTGGCCCGCAAAGTGCGTGTTCCGTCCGGGAACTCGCCATCTTTCATGCGCGCGAACAGGTCGAGATTTTCTTCCACGCCGCGGTTGCGGTAAGGGCTCTCCTGGCCCGGCTCGGTCAGCGTTCCCCGCTGTTTTCTCATTTCCTCCGGCGTCAGATCGCAGACATAGGCCTTGCCGGACCGGATCAATTGAACGGCCCACTCATAGAGCTGGCCGAAGTAGTCCGAGGCATAGAAGCAGCGGTCTTCCCAGTCGCCGCCCAGCCAGTGGACGTCTTCGATAATCGAGTCGACGAACTCGGTTTCTTCCTTGGAAGGGTTCGTATCGTCGAAGCGCAGGTTGCACTTGCCGCCGAACTCGGCCGCCAACCCAAAGTTCAGATGGATCGACTTGGCATGGCCAATGTGCAGATAGCCGTTGGGCTCCGGCGGGAAGCGCGTATGCACGCGTCCGTTGTATTTGTTCGTTCTGAGGTCTTCGCGGATGATCTCGCGCACGAAGTTGGACGGAGCGGAAGCTGTTTCCGGCACATTGCTAGTCGTACTCATCGTTTTCCTTTTTCCTCTGACATCCCGGCGCGGGTTACCGCAGCATGCCGATGGCTTCGCCGATGCGCTGGAGCGATGTCCCGCGCCCCAGCACCTCCAGCGTTTCAAACAGCGGCGGAGCAGTTTTCCTGCCGCAGACCGCTACGCGAATGGGTTGAAACATCTGGCCCGGCTTGATTTTCAATTCCTGGGCAGCGGCGCGAAGCGCGGCATCCAGGGCGTCGTGGGTAAATTCCACGCCGGCCAACACCTCCCGCGCGCGTGTGAGCGCGGCGAGGGCCATGGCCGCGTCGCCTTTTTGCGGAATCAGCTCGGCGCTGTCGTAGGGCGGCAGTTGGTCCACGAAAAAGAAGTCCGCGGCGGTGACAACGTCCCGCAAGGTTTTGATGCGCTCCTGGATCAAGGGAGCGATTCTGCGCATTTTCTCCGCGTCCGCCGCCAGGCCCGCCGCCTGCGCGAAGGGGAGCAGTTGCGCGGCAAGCTCATCCACGGGCAGGCCGCGGATCAGTTCCGCATTCAGCCAGACCGCTTTCGGATCGAAAGGATCCTGCTCGCTGAAATTTACCACGGCGTTGCTGCGATTGACGCCTTCCAGAGAAAACGCGTCCACCAGCTCCTGGCGTGTCATCTGCTCGCGGTCATTCTTGGGCGACCAACCCAGCAAACACAGGAAATTGATGTAGGCCTGCGGCAGAAATCCGCCGTCGCGATACGTGGTTACGCTCACCACCGGACCATGCTTGCGCTTGGAGAGCTTTGAGCCGTCGGGCGCGATCAGAAGCGGGAGGTGCGCGAACACCGGGGGCTTTACGCCCGCCGCTTCGAAAATAAGAACGTGCTTGAAGGTGTTGGTGAGATGGTCCTGCCCGCGAATAATATGGCTGATGCGGAGATCGGCGTCGTCGGCGCAGGAGGCCATGTGATAAGTCGGGACGCCGTTGCTGCGCAGCAGGGCAAAGTCCTCGATATCGGCGGACGATTTCGATTGCGGCCCGTAGACGCCGTCTTCG
>DASZXS010000009.1:0-4860 GCA_035545735.1 Bryobacteraceae bacterium
GGACGTGCTGCACCAGCGCGTGATCGGCCAGGACGAGGCCGTCACCCTGGTGACGGAGGCGATCCTGCGCTCGCGCAGCGGGATCAAGGACCCGCGCCGGCCGGTCGGCAGCTTCCTCTTCCTCGGCCCGACGGGCGTGGGCAAGACCGAGCTCTCCAAGGCCCTGGCCGAGACCCTCTTCGACACCGAGGCGGCGATGGTGCGCATCGACATGTCCGAATACATGGAAAAGCACGCGGTCTCGCGCCTGATCGGCGCGCCCCCGGGCTACGTCGGCTACGACGAGGGCGGCCAACTCACCGAAGCGGTGCGGCGGAAACCTTACGCGGTGATTCTTTTCGACGAAATCGAGAAGGCACACCCCGATGTTTTCAACGTGCTTCTTCAGGTTCTCGATGATGGCCGCCTCACTGATTCGCAGGGCCGCACGGTAGATTTCAAGAACACGGTCATCATCATGACCTCGAACATTGGTTCGCGTTACCTGATTGACGGAGTGCAGGGCGATACGATCCCGGACAGCGTGCGCGAGAGCGTCATGGCTGATCTGCGGAAATCGTTCCGCCCGGAATTTCTCAACCGCGTTGACGAGACAATCTTGTTTAAACCGCTGACGCTGGAAGAAATCACCAGCATCGTGGACCTCCTAATGGCTGACTTGAACAAGCGCCTTTCGGATCGTCGCGTGACCGTAAAGTTGGATGCCAAGGCAAAGGATTGGGTGGCTGAAAAGGGTTACGACCCGGTTTTCGGTGCACGCCCCTTGAAGCGTTTCCTGCAACGCCACGTGGAGACGAAGCTCGCGCGCGCATTGATTGCCGGCGAAGTCGCCGAAGGAACCGACATCACGTTCACCGTCCAAAACGATGAACTAAAGCAGGTCACGGCCGCACGTCGTTAAGGTTGGCGGAGTCTCTCGAAGAATCGGGCCGAATCGCTGACAAGTGGTTCGGCCTTTTCGTATGCGATCTAACGGGGGTCCGGAATGCGTGCCCGTCCCTGTGCACGGAGGGCGGTGCGCCTGAATCGGGAGACTTTGGCGAACTACCAACAAAAAGGCAGCTCAAGACATTATTCGCAATCGCTCATTCCCTTGAGTCGGCAACGCCACCCCCAGACAGCGCGGGCGCAGTCAAACTCGCGGCTGACTGCGTTACCGCGATGCCTGTTTGTCCTCAGCGCTATCCATCTCGGGTCAGCGCGTTAGCAATGACTCTTCCCTTGACTATCTATGGGAGTCGCTTCATCTCTTCCATAGAGAGACTTTGGAAGGCGAAATCTATGGCTAAAAACGAACTTATTCCCGGCACCTTGGATATGCTAGTGTTACAGGTCCTGAATGGCGGCCCCACCCATGGCTGGGGGATAGCCCAGCGCATTGGTGTGCTTTCGAGCGAGATGCTCACAGTGGAGGAAGGTTCCCTTTATCCCGCGCTTTACCGCATGGTGCAAAAGGGTTGGCTCGAATCGGAATGGGGCCAGTCGGAAAACAACCGTCGGGCGAAATTCTACACGCTAACCAAAGCAGGGCGGAAGCAACTCGAGGCCGAGCAAAAAACGTGGGACCAAGTCGTGCTGGCCATCGGACAGGTCATGCGCCCGCGCCCAGACGGAGCGGCGCGCTGAGGCCGTGAGTTTTCCTGCGCTCGGAATTCGTCGAGGTGCTCGGCGACGCCGCTACAGGACTGAATTGAACCACCGATGAAATTATTTTCCAAATTCAGGGCGTTTTTGCGAAAGGCAAACTTCGACGCTGACATGGCGGAAGAAATGCAGGCCCATCTGGAACGACGGACGCAGTCAAATCTCGCCGCGGGCATGTCACCGGAAGAAGCGCGCTACGCGGCGCATCGCCAGTTTGGCGGACTCGAACAAATCAAGGAGATCGCCCGCGAAGAGCGCGGGTGGATAGGGCTGGAGACAACTCTGCGCGATCTAAGCTTCGCTCTTCGCCAGTTCCGCAAGAGCCCCGGCTTCACCTTCGTTGCGGTGCTGATCGTGGCCATCGGGATAGGCTCCGCCACGGCGATGTTCTCCGTAGTGAACGCGCTCGTCCTGCGGCCGTTTCCGCTGCCCGAAGCCGACCGGCTGGCGGTCATTTACGATACCAATTTCGCCCGCAACGTGCCTTTCTACGCCACCTCCGTGCCAAACTACTTGGAGTGGAAGGCACGCAGCCGTAGTTGGACGGCGCTCGCGGCGATCCGCGGCGGCCCGATGAATCTCACGGGAGGCTCAAGCTCTGAATTGGTGGACGTGCGGGCCATGACCGCGAATTTTCTCCCGACGCTGGGCCTCGCGCCTGCAATAGGACGGGGATTTCTATCCGAAGAAGATCAGCCCGGACACAATCGTGTCGCGATCATCACCGCGGAATTTGCCCAGCGTCGATTTGGCCGCGTCTCCGCGGAATTGCTGGGCAAGTCCCTAATCTTGGATGGAATAAACTATGTGATAGTCGGAGTGATGGCGGCGGGCGCGCCGTTCCCCCAAGAATTGGAGATCGCCATCCCGCTGGGAGCCAATGCCGCGACCGAGGGGACCACTCACTCGCTGGAAGTTTACGGAAGGCTGAAGCCGGGAGTTACCCTTGAGCGAGCGGACGCCGAGATGAAGGCCATCGCCGCGCAGATCTCGGCTGAGTTTCCCGCAGCGGACCGCGGCTGGAGCACGGTATTGGTGCCGCTCTCCCACGAACTGGTCGGACCGGAGGTGCGCACGGGGTTGTTCGTGTTGCTCGGAGCCGTGGGCCTGCTGCTGCTCATTGCCTGCGCAAATTTTTCAAATTTGCTCCTGATCCGCGCCTCGGCCCGCGCGCACGAGATTGCCATCCGCACGGCGCTGGGTGCCAGCCGGTGGCGCGTCATTCGTCAACTTGTCACGGAAAGCCTGGCCGTCACCGGAGCAGGTGGTGCGCTGGGTGTGCTGCTGTCGCTCTGGGCCGTCGGCATGCTGCGATCGGTGGAATTGCCGCGGGCCTCCGAGATCTCAGTCGACTTCCGGGTGCTCGCCGTCGCCTGTGGCATCACGCTGCTCGTCGGCGTTTTCGCGGCGATCGGGCCGGCCTTGAGGACCTCGCAAACGCGGCCACAGGAGGCGTTAAAGGGACGGGCCCCGCGCTCAGGTCATCGTTCCCGACTGCGTGACGGGATGGTGGTGGCCCAACTGGCGCTTTCACTCGCGCTCGTAATCGGCGCCACCACGCTGATTCGCAGCTTCTGGCGCCTCCTCCAGGTCAATCCGGGTTTTACCACGGAACGCGTGCTGACCCTTTCGGTGAAACCGGCGGATAATACGCAGGCGGTCTCATTTTTCGAGCGGATCACCGAACGCGTCGCCGCGCTGCCCGGGGTACAGGGTGCTGGCATTATCAACAGTCTTCCGCTGACGAACGGTAATACGGGCAGCAACATCTTCCCCGTGGGGCCCTCCGTGCTGCCCGCCGGCGAATCGCTTCAGTCGAGCTGGCGGCTGGTCGATGGCGGCTATTTCGAGACCATGCAGATTCCGCTGCTCCGTGGCCGCACGTTTGCCGGAATGTCGCCGAATGAAGCGCGGTCCTCCGTCGTGCTTTCCGCGTCGCTCGCGCGCAGGCTCTTTGGCGACCAGGATCCGGTCGGCCGCCAGATCGCGAGTGCCCGCGCCGATGGCAATCGATTGACTGTGATCGGCGTCGTGGGCGATGTGCGCAGCTCGCGCCTCGACCTTGCGGCCCCGCCCACATTCTATTGGTCAATGCATCGGTTCCTCTACGGACAGATGTCGATAGTGGTTCGCACGACCGGTGAAGCGAAAGCGCTGGCGGCCGCCATTCGGGGCATCATCAAGGAGGTCGATCCGAGTGTCCCCGTGTTCCGCGTGCGGATGATGGGCGAGTTGCGGAAGGACAGCCTGAGTCGCGAGCGCTTGACGACCGCGTTGCTCGGTGGATTTGCCGTGACCGCCCTGGTCCTCGCGGCCCTCGGCACCTACGGAGTCGTTGCTTTCACGGTGCAGGAGCGCACGCGCGAAATCGGCATCCGCATCGCCATCGGCGCACAGGCGGGCGACATCCTCCACCTGGTTCTCGGTCAGGGATTCCGGCTGGTGGCGCTGGGGGTGGTTCTCGGCTTGGGGGCGGCCCTTGCCTCCGGGCGGATGCTGGCCGCTCTGCTCTATGAAACGGGGGCGACCGATCCGCTGAGCTGCCTCTTCGCCACCGCTATCCTCGCGTGCGCGGCGCTGGGCGCCTGCTTCCTGCCAACCTTCCGCGCCACAAAAACGGATCCGATGATTGCGCTGCGATGTGAGTGAACGGCCCGCGATTGGGCACGGTGTGCATTTCGTAAGTGGAATACATGGAAAAATTTAGCACAGCACGGTTGATCGGTGCGCCCCCTGGATATGTCGGTTACGACGAGGGTGGGCAGCTCACCGAAGCAGTGAGGCGGAAGCCCTACGCCGTGATTCTTTTCGACGAAATCGAGAAGGCGCACCCCGATGCTTTCAACGTTCTCCTCCAGGTGCTAGTTCGCTGCGGTGCTTGCGTCGGAAGAACCTTTCTTGGTTGTGGGCGGCCAAGCCGTCAACCTATGGGCGCTCTATTACGAGGACAAAACGAAGGACTACGCCCCGTTCGTCTCATGCGATGCGAACATCCTCGGTGATCGGGACACGCTTACGCTCTTGGGTAAACTGGCCGGCAAGAAACCCCAGTTTTTCCTCCCAAGCCTCCGACCGACGAGGTTGGTGTTGTTATCGCCATCGACTCGGCCGGCACGCCCATGCTAATCGAGGTTCTTCGGCAGGTGAAGGGTGCAAGCAATGAAGAACTCCGTCAGCCGGCCTATCGATTCAGCATTGGTCAACCCTCCACAATAG
>DASZXS010000010.1:0-5803 GCA_035545735.1 Bryobacteraceae bacterium
AGCGGACGCCCATAAGCGTCGTTGGTAGTGCCGGCCGTCGCGTTGTTCGGCGCCGTGACCGAGTTCACGGTCTGCGCGGCCGTGTAACCCAGCGTCGTGGTGAGGCTCGATACGCCATTGGGAGTGATCGTGGTTGGCACCGAGTTCGTCGCCGTGTCCGGCGTGTACGCCACGCTCAATCCGTTGGTGTTCGTCGAAAGCGGCACGCCCGTGATGTCATGAACGGATGTGGAGGTTCCCTGTAGCGTCGTTTTGCTGCTCAGGTTTCCACGCACGGTAAAGGTCGTCGAATAGGCCGCGTCGTGCAGCCCGGGACTCGACACGTCCTGCAAACTGATACCGTCGTAACTATTGGTGGTCAGCGTCACCGTATGCGTTCCATCGCTCATCGTGCTCGTGTACAGGCGATTGAATAAATAGTTCGTGGCGTACGCCTGCTTGCCCGTCTGCGTGTAAACGTACGTATTCGTGTAGGTGCGGACCGGCGTGGTCAGATTGCCATAGTCATAGATCTGCATCTGCGTCAGGTTGCCGTGCGCATCCAGCGTCTGCGTGGTTTCCTTCTGCGTTTGCGTGGCGAGCCCCTGATCCACTGTCGTCAAATCCGCCGAAATATAGGGATTGCCCGCGCCATCCAGGCTCCAGGTGTAATCGTCCCGCGTGCCGCCGCTTACGCCCACCATGCGATTCTCAAAAGCCGTGGTCAGTCCGGCGTCCGGTTGCGAGGCGTCGGTCTCGAAGAACCACGCCTTCTCGCCCTTCCCGTCCGGATCGTCGAGCGTGGTGGAGGAGTGAATGGGCAGGCTCTGTGTTGCCGTTCCAGAATTGAAAGGATAGGTGATTTGCCCGGTTCCGTTGGCTCCCGCCGCCAGATAGCGGTTGTTCACCTCCGGCTGCGAAATCGAGCCGGGATATTGATAGTTCAGATAATCCCAGGCGAGGTAGCCGCCCGTGGGGAGATGCGCAAACCACAGCAGGCCGTTGTTCTGCGGCGTGTATTGGAAGCTCGTCGTCGTGTTGATCCCGCTCACCGTCACGCTCGCCAGCAAGGTCGTATTCGGAAACGCCGTCCCGAGCGGCGCTACCAGGGGCTGATTCGTGTTGTAGGTGAACGTGTAATGCTCCGGCGTGCCGATCATATTTGTGATGGACGTCAGATGTGGAATCGTATCGGTGTTATAGACAAACTGGTAGGTCACTCCTCCGGTCAGCAACTGCGGGGCGCGCACATCCAGAATGTAGTCGATCCGGGAGCTAGAATTGTTCCAGCCCACGCCGTTGCCGGGAAAGTAGGCGACCTGAATCTGGTTGCCGTTGCTGTCCTCGATCGTTGTCGGGTACATCGTTCCCGCGTCCGGCTCCGTGCCCGCCGCCGTGCAGCCGAATTGCCAGGTGCTTCCGTCGCGGAAATGCAGGATGCCGGTGTTGGCGTCGTACGCCGCATAGATGCCGTTCTTCGAAGTCCATACGTTCCCGCTGTTCTGGTCCAGCCGGTAGCGCGCTCCGCTCGAATCCGTGAACTGATAGTAAGCCACCGTCGAATAGTTCGCGTATACCGGAATCAATGCTCCGAACTGCAGCGTCCATCCGTACCCGTAGCCCACGTCCGCCCCCAGGTTCCAGGCGCCCGAAGGGGTTTGCAGCCAGTTCTCCGAGTTGTAGACCAGCGCCAGGCCGGCGCCGAGCCCGCGCGTTTTCGCCGTTAATAGCGGAATGCTGTAGTTCAGGTTGTGCGACCGGACGTCGATGTTCTCGCCCGTTCCGCCCCAATATGTGCCCAGCGACTGCACGCCCACGCGGTTCGGATCGATATACCCGGCGGCGGGAGTGGTCACCGAAAAGCTCGTGCCGGTGACGTTATAGTGGTAATCGCTCGCGTAGATAATGTAGTTATAAGTCGTGGAAGGGCTTACGGTTGTGTCTGAAAACGAGGCGTTGCGCGTAGAGAGAATCCACACTCCATTCCGGACAATGCTGTAGCTGAGCACTCCAGTTCCGTTGGCGTCGTCGGTGGTTCCCGTCCATTGCACATCGACGTGATTGGAGAATGCCATCGGCTGTATGCCGGACGCGAGGACCGCGGTTGGAGCGACGTTGTCGTGCGGCCCCAGATCGGCCTCCGCGATGCTGTTTCCCGCCGGTGTGTTGTAGGCGCCCACGCCGGGCTGTCCGGTTGTGAGCAACTGCGCCCCGGAAACCGGCACAAGGAACACGGACGCTCCGTTGACAAGCACGCCCAGGGCATTAGCCGTATCCATAAAGAAGCGCAATTCCGTGCTGGCGGCGCAGACAATGGAAGAGCTGGCAAGCAAGGTCTTGGCCCCCGACGTCAACAGGTAAAGCGCCAGAGTCGCCGAACAACTGGAGCTCCCAACCACCGGATTTTGCAGTTCCAAAGCATACGCCGTGCCTGCCGCCGTGGGGCCGGACAGGGCGTTATTGCCGGCGAGAAGGTACGAGACGTAGGTTCCTCCCGACGCGGCCAGTTTTACCACGGTTCGCACTTCGTATTTGTTAGCGTCCGGTCCCTGAACGGCCAGTTTGGAAATCAAAGAGCCGCTTGCGCCAGAGGGCGCGGTTAGGCCGGATGCGCCGCCGCTGAGCGTCCCGTTCTGGGTCCAGTTCGTTGCGTTGATCGACGAGAAAGTTTCTTTGTAGTAATATGTGTATCCAGTCGCGCCCTGGCCTCCACCGGAACAGTTTACGACGGTGCCGTAGCTTGGAAGAACATAGGACGCGCCATTCACGTAAACATTTACTTGGTGTTCTTTCCATCGGTAAGCTGATAGGGCGTTGCAATACTGAAGCCGTGGTTTCCGTTCCCGTAGCCCAGATTGTATAGATCCTGCCGGAACTGATTCGCGGGGATCGTCATCAGGAAAGCGCCATTGTCGTAAAGATCGACATTCAGCGAAACGTTTGGCTGTGTCGAGTCCCAGACCCAGCCCGAGATGGTGGTGCACGTCGCCTGGTCAACCCAGCCGGCGTAGGAAGCGGCGGAAGCGGACCCGGCGCAGAAGAGTGCGGCGGCCAATGCCGCTCCAATGAACGTCAGATGAGCGCGCATCACTGCACCGCCACGCGGAGGTCGCTCAATTGAAAGTCTTTCTTATACTGCTGGAAGGATGACTGAATGTCGCTTGTCTTACTATTCCAAGCGGCGAAGGACTTCGCAGCACCATCGGCCAGCACGTCCTTGAAAGCGTCCCGATTCGTGGCGACCAACTGCACCAGGGCGGTCTTCCCGTCGTCGCTGAGGGTGTAGCTGAAGGCGATGATTCCATCGCGCCGCGCGGCTACAGCTTTATCGGGAGCCGGGGCGGGAACGTATTTCGGGCGGAAAGGGTCCGCCGCCGTGCCCGAACCAATCATCGGCACCGCGGCCCACACTCGAAAGTACGACTGAGCGGGATCGACGCTGCGCGCGGCGCTCCCTTGCCCAAATGCGCACAGAGAGCCACTTACAGTAAGCAGAAATACACAACAAAAGCGAGACACTTCCCCTCCCAAAAGTACTAAGGTAAAAGATATTTTGTTTCTACCAACAAACCAACCGGGCCATTATCAATCCGGCGCTGAGTCGTGTCAAGGCAAAAAATTACATGAGATAAGTCGCCCCAGACTGTGCGGACACCTCGTTGGCCGGTTTTGCATCCCCTTTGCGCCGCCGTGGGCAAGAAGATGGGCTCCAAGTGCATCTCACCAGGCGCGAGGACGGCGAGCGCGTTTACTCGATCGAAGCTTAGAAGGGGCTGGACCCCATTCCCACGCGCCGCCGGGTTCAAACTCGGCGGCGTCTTTCGTCGCTGAGGAATGATCGGGCTCATGCGGGCTTCCTCCGGCGCTCTTTGGAGATCTCTTCGAACGTTCTTCGGTCTCCATCGAGCATTGCCTTCCCGCCACTCACTCTTGCCAGCGATGCACCACCACGTCGACATACTTTGGATCGAGTTCGATACCGTAGCAGATCCGCTCGGTCAGCTGCGCCGCGGCGAGCGTGGAGCAGCGTGGGATTCCTCTCGGGCATCGTCCGTCTGTTCGTCAAGGGCGCGACGGAGCTACGAATCCGTTGTTAACCCTGCGCCAATTATCGCGAACTACGTATATTCCGTGCTCACCGGTCGAGTCGTTCACCCTGTAATAGACGTGATTTAACAGAAGGGTGTCTGTGTCGAAGAACGCTCGCTTTCTTCGCACCACCTCGGCCGAACGCCCACGCACGGGACCATAGAGGTCGTACACATCAAGGATTCGTCCGACGGCCGCGGCTGGATTCGCGGCATTGATTTCGACACGGCGCAGAAGCAGGACTGGATGCCTTATGCCAGCTACCATAGCTGTGAAGATGCCTTCGGGCGAATCGTCGACGAGGGATTCCAGAAGATCTTCGTTTTCTGAAGTCAAAGTGACGCCTTGAGCCCATGGCTTGGCCCCGTCGAAGACGACAGCGCCTTCTGTCTGAATGTCCAACCGGACCTTGTTCGGCGCCTGCCTGGTCACTGTAACGCCCTCCGTTGCGCCGTTACGCGTCAGGGCGCCCGTCACCACAAGCTGCTGGCCTTGCGGAATGGCCTGCATCACTTGTACTTGCGCGGATGCGGCGATTTCCAAGGTGAAAACGACGATCACCCTCAGCGCCATATCCCACCCAGAGAGCGTCCGTCCGTACTGGCGTTTCATCTCAATCATTCCTTCCCGGGACACCATCATCTGCGTCCAGGCTGCGGCGTGGTTACGCCTGTTATCCGATAGCTAAGGACCTGTTCACTTCCAATCGCAGCCGTCTTCAGGCTCGCCGAAACCCCTTGAGGGGAGACCGGCGCGCCCGATCCGGCGTCGATGGCAAGATTCGCCCCTGCGATGTAGGGCTGAAGGGTTATCTGCGATGGGACGGCCATCACGAATTCGAGATTTCCATTTCCGCCGGAACGAAGATGGGCGCGATGAAAGAGTCCGTCGGCCGTCCATACCCCCGTAACGAGGTTTGTTGGACCGCGCATCCAATCGGTCACCGGTACAAGGTTCTTCGGGTCCGCCACGCGAATACGGAGAACCGTACCCTTGTGCATCACAATCGTGTTACCCGATACGTGCTGACCCGCTTGAAGCACAATAACCGGCGGCCGCAGCGCCCAAGCGCAAGTCATAATTAGGCCGCTGTTCGGTGGAGCATTCGGACAGAGCTTATACGTGGCTGGGATGAGGCTGTTGAACGAATATGCTCCGGCCACGCCGGTGGCCGTGCCCCCACCGGGCGGAACAGAATCGTTTGGGCTGGCTGACGAACGTGTGTAGGTAACAAACACGCCCACCAGCGGCTTACCATCGTCGCCAACCACGGTCCCGGAAATCTGGCCCGGGCTGCCCGCCAGCTGCGCCTGAAGAAGGGCAGCGGCCCCAACTACCAGCATGGCAGACACGCGTCGGAAGATAGTCGCTGACATCCTGCTCCTTTTCTAGTTACTGACAGTAACGGACATGCTGGTATACGACCACGTTTGGCCGCCGCCCTCGGCATCAATCAGCAACGTGTGCTGGGAAGTCCCGGCGTACGGCGATGTATTCCAATTGAATGTGAATCCCGGAGCCGAGCAATCTGAACGCCCGGGATACTGCGTGCAAGGGTTGTATTGGCCGCCGGTTCGTGGCACCCTCGAGATGAGATTTGACGATATCTGTGGGTTCGTGCTGGCAATGAGTACGCCGTCCAGGTATGCGTCCATCTCGTAAATTGGTCCGAGATTTGCCGCGACGGTGTTGTCGATAGCCCAGCCGGTGATCGCGGCGACGCCAGACAAGGCGC
>DASZXS010000011.1:0-16797 GCA_035545735.1 Bryobacteraceae bacterium
AACAGCGCAGGGCTCGCCGCCACGGCTGTCACCGGAGTGGAAACCAGCAGCAGGCCGCCGCGCGAAATCTGAACCAGCGCGGCGCCGTTGGTCGCCGTCACGCTGGGCGGGACGACAAAGTTGATCTGCGATGCGCCGGAATAAAGAATCGTCGCCGGTGTTCCGCCGATTGAAACCGAGATACCGTCTCCGCCCAGGCCCAGCGCATAGTAGCTGAGGATGGTGTTGGGGGCGATTTGCGCGGCCTGGCTGCTCGCCGCGTTCACCATGGCATTTACCTGCGGAGTGAATCCGAGTTGCGCGCTGTCCACGCCCTGGATGTTGAGGGCAAACTCGTTGCCGCGGTGGTGCAGGGAGAGATCCCAGAATCCGGTGCTCTCCGGCGATTGAGGATCGGCCGTAAAATTTCCCGCGCCGTCGTATACGAACGGGTCCTTGATGGTCGGGCCTTGCGGCGTGTTGTCGGCCTGTGTGAGAACAATTTGATAAGCCCCCGCGGGCACCGCAACACTCAGCGAGGAATCCCAGCAGAACGCCGTCACCGGGTCGCGCGCCACGCTGTCGCAGCCTCCGTCCCGATTCACTGCGATCAGGTTGCCGGAGCTGTCGAAGACCGACAGAGTCGGATCGAAACCGCCCGCCGGAACCGCGATGCCCGACGCATTGGCGCCGCCCGCGTAGGATAACGTGCGAACCGTCAATGTCGACGGCTTCGACGTGGTGACGGAAAAATTCCGGTGTTCATCGTCGCGCTGGAAATTGCCGGCAAACGAGAAATCCGCGGCGGGAATGCTCGAAATCGTCAGGCTAAAAAGAATAACGGGCGTCCAAAATCTCATAGGATATTCCAGACCGGCTGCGCGTTCCGTACAGGCAATCCTCGATTATTGTACAGAATTGCCCTGCATGTCGTGTAAATCTCGCGATATGTTTTGACCGGCCTTGGGAATCGGGAGCATCGGCGTCGCTCAATGCGGGGCACAGTGGCACCATCGTAGGCGCTCTCTACGACGATGGCAGCGTGACCTGATAGATGCTCAGCCCGAGTAGATCGGAAACCAGCAGAAATTCGGTGTTGGCGCTATTGGTCACCGCCGCCATGCCATAGAGTCCGAATTGGCTCGTAAACGGGTAGACCACGGGGTTTTGCCTGTCGCGAGCATCGACAATCTGAAGAACCGACGGACCCAGCGGATCCGTATAGGGGGGATCGCTGACAATGGCGAAGATGCTCCCGCCCAGCGCGGCCGCCTGGTAGGTCCCCATGGTGGGAAAATTTGTCACCAGGGTTTGGATCGGGACCGGGTTCGACACATTGGTTATGTCCATCGTGGTGAGGGTGAGATTTCCAGACGGCGCAAAATTGGGCCCGGGGCTGGTTAACCCGTTGGTGTTCCCGGCCACCAGCAGCAGCGTGTTGTCGTAAGCGAAGCTGAAGAACAGGCTGGATTCCCCAACCACCACCTGGGCGACTCCCTGCATCGCGGCCGGGGTGGCGATGTTGATCACATCCAGCGCGGCGCTGCCCGACGTGGTGGTTCCGGCGGCCGTGGTGCTCGAGGCATAAGCGACCGTGGGAACAGCCGAGCTCGCCGAAGGGATTACCAGCGACGCGGTCTTCAGGCTCGCGTTATTGGACCCGGCGCCCGAGCCGAGCGCGGAGACGAACAACGGCGTATAAGGATTCGAGAAGTCATAGGCGAGAAAGTCGCCCCTCTGCCCGGTCACGTTGTAGTTGGCATCGTAGGAATACCAACTCGTGCTGGTGAACGCTGTAGCTCCCACGAAGCTGAGCCCGGTGAGATAGGAGCATGCCACGCCGCATTGCGTCGAGACCTGGCTGATGTATTGGGGCTGCGACACTAAAGGCGATGCCGGAACGCTGTAGATCAGAAAGGTAGGGCCCGCTGTTCCCGCGCTGTTCGCCACCGGCGGCCCTACGATATCGACCAGCATGGCCGGAGCCACCGCGGTATTCAAGGTGCATGGCCCTCCGTTTCCGTTGAGGTATTGACTGCCGAAACCGGAAACGTAAGCCGGCGCCGAAACATCGCTGGTGTCGATCACGTTGATCTGATTTCGCGAGCAGACAAAAGTGGCATTTCCATAGACCTGCAGAGAGCTTGCGTAGGTGTTCGCAAAGTTCAAGCGGCCCACCAGACTCAACACTTGCGGTGCTGGCGTTCCTTTCCCGGACACGGAAACCAAGGCCGAAACGGACGTCCTGCCGCCCACGGTCAGAATCAGGGGATAATTGCCGTCGGGCAAATCCGGCACTTGAATATTCGCTTGGGCCAACCCGGCGAACGTGGGGGCGAGACCCAGGAACTCGATTTTGGCGGCGGCGCCCCCGATGGTCGCCGACGAGCTGGCTTTGGCTTTGGACAGGGGGGTCACAGGGGCGGCGGCGCCGTCTGCGACGGGATTGGACACTGCGCCCTGGCCGGTCAAGTATACGGTAACCACAGAGCCCGATTCCGCCGGAGTGTCCGGCGTGTTCGCGGTCGCGCCCGCGTCGTTATTCAGCGCGGCCGCATGGCCTTTGTTCTGAAAAACGGCCGGCGCGTTGTCCACCACGGTAAAGGAGATGGCTGCGCTTTGCGACGTCCCGACCGCCACATAGAGGCTTGCGGCGCCCGCCGCGAGATTGCTGGGAACCTGGAAATTGATCTGCTGCGGGCTGGCGTAAACCAGGGGAACCGCGGTGTTGTTGATCACAACGGTCGCGCCGGCGAGCTTCACCGGCAGCGGAAAACTCTCCGCCCGGGCGGTGGAACCGGCCAGGTTGCTGCCGAAAATCGTAGCCAGCGAACCCGGAGCAACCCTTGGCCCAAACGCAGCGCCGTCCGTGACCGCGTTCACAATGACCTGCGCCTGGAGAGAGCACCCTAAGAGGAAAACCATCGAAAGACCGGGCTTGATCAAAGATCCTCCAAAGGTATTGAGACGCGCCGCAGCGCCGGAACGTCGAACGAAAAAATCACCCACGCCGGCTAGTGGGCTTTCAATTTCCCAGCGACGCAATCTTTTTCTTAATCTTGCCGGCGTCTTTCGCGTTCGGGCTGACTTCCAGGTACTTGGCGTATGCCTTCCGCGCCCCTGCGTCGTCGTTGATTTTCTCCGAGGCCTGGGCCAGCCGCAGATAGGCCTCCGCATAGCCCGGATTCCACTTTGCCGCCTCGCGGAAGCGGAGAATGGCCGGCCGGTACTTCTTCCGGCTGTAGTATTCGTTGCCGATCTTCAGACAATACTGCGCTTCGAGGGGGTTAAAGACATAGTCCTGCGAGGGCTTGAGTCCCTCGTCTTCCTCTTCCGGCTCAGCGTATTTCTGGTCTGTTTTCTGATCCGCGGCCTTGTGCGCGCCGGCGGCGTCCGCCTGCCGAGGCTCATCCCCGGGCTGCTTCAGAGGCTGTTTGCCGCTGGATTGCGCGAACAGCAATGCCGCGGAAATCAGCGGAATCCACCACACGCGTGTCACAATTCAAGTATACGAGAAGTCTGGAATCTCCCATGAAAAACTGGCAGGTCCTCCGGGAGAAAGCCTCGCTGGCGCCCCTTTTGCCCGGGGTGTATCTCTACAAGGGCGCCGGGGATGAAATTCTGTACATCGGCAAGGCCAAGAACCTTCGCGCGCGCGTCCGGAGCTACTTTTCCGATGAGCGTCTTGCCGACGCGAAGACCGGAACGCTCATTTCCGAAGCGCGGGATATCGACTTCATTCTGGTTGCAAACAACAAGGAGGCGCTGGCGCTCGAGAATGAACTGATCAAGCGCCACAAGCCGCGCTTCAACATTCTTCTGCGGGACGATAAGACCTATCCGTACATCAAGCTGACCTCCGAGAAGTATCCGCGTGTCTACGTGACTCGGCGCCTGGCGAAAGATGGCTCCACGTACTATGGCCCCTATTTCCCGGCCAATCTCGCGCATCGCCTGGTCCATTTCATCCACCGCCATTTCAAGATCCCGTCGTGCAAGGTGGACTTAACGCGCTCTCACACGCATCCGTGCCTCGAATATCACATCCACCGCTGCCTTGGCCCGTGCGTCCAGGGCCTGGTTACGGACGAAACCTACGCCGCCGCGGTCGCGGATGTCCGGCTGTTTCTCGAGGGCCGTCTCAAGGATCTCTCCGCGGGGCTGACCCAGCGGATGGAGGAGGCTTCGCTGGACATGCGCTTCGAAGAAGCGGCGGTCCTGCGCGATCTGGCCGCGACCGTCGAGGAGCAGCATGAGAAGCAGAGGATCGCCGCCGCCGAGGGCGACAACACCGACATCTTCGCTTATTACGCCGAGCCTCCTCTCATCGCCGTGAACCTCTTCCACCTCCGGAACGGGCGCATCGTCGACCGGCGCGAATTCTACTGGGAAGATCGCCTGGATTTTGATCCGGCCGAATTTTTCTCGTCTCTTCTGAAACAGGTCTATCTCGATCAGCCCTACATTCCGAAGCTCATTCATGTCCCGGCCGATTTCGAAGACCGCGAAGAGCTCGAAGAACTCCTCAGCGAAAAAAGCGGGCGCAAGGTGGAGATTCACACGCCCCAGCGCGGCCAGAAGAAAGCCATGCTCGCGCTGGTGGAGACCAACGCGCGCCTCAGCTTCGACCAGCGCTTCCGGGTGCTGAAGCCCAGCTCGCGGGCGATCCAGACGGCCGTCCAGGAGACACTTAACCTTCCCGAGGCGCCCCAGCGGATCGAGTGCTTCGATATTTCGCATATTCAAGGCGTCGACAAGGTCGCCAGCATGGTCGTGTGGGAAAACGGCCGGATGAAAAAATCGGATTACCGCAAGTTCATTATCCGCACGGTGGAAGGCAACGACGACTTCGCTTCCATGCGGGAAGTGGTGACGCGGCGCTATTCGCGTCTGCAGCAGGAGGGGACGCCTCTTCCGTCCCTGATCCTGATCGACGGCGGCATCGGGCAGTTGCATGCGGCCGCGGATGCGCTGGAGGCGATCGGCGTGCTCAACCAGCCGCTCGCGTCCATCGCCAAGCGCGAGGAAATCATCTACGTTTACGGGCAGGAGGGCGATCCTGTCCAACTGGACCGCTACTCCCCGGTACTGCACCTGGTGCAAACCATCCGCGACGAAGCGCACCGGTTTGCGGTTACCTTTCACCGGACTCGCCGCAACGCCAGCCGGCTGACCTCCGAGCTGGAGCAGGTCGCCGGCATCGGCGGGAAAACGATCGCCAAGCTATTGCGCGAATTCGGCAGCGCGGAGCGCGTTCGCGCGGCGTCTGACGAGGACCTGGCTCGCGTCGCCGGAAAAGCAGCGGCGCGCCGGCTGCGTGCGCACTTCGAGAAGACGCCGGTTCTGTAGAAAACGTGCATAGAGTCGATAGGGGATTCCACCGGCCCCGGAGCGGATGTACACTCGTAGGTGCGATCGCCCCAGGTGAATTCGTATAAGGGCCGCACACCTCTCTTCAAGGAGTAATCGAATGGCTTCCGCAGTTATTGCCCCGTCTGATGTGGCCATTGGGCCAACCGACATTTTGATCAACAACAAATGGGTGAAGAGTAAATCGGGAAAACGGTTCCCGACTCTTAACCCCGCCACCGGCGAGACGATAGCCGACGTCGCCGAAGGCGATGCCGCCGACGTGGATGAAGCGGTCAAGGCCGCGCGCAATGCATTCGAGAAAGGGCCCTGGCGGAAAGTTTCCGCCGCCGAGCGCGGGAAGCTTCTGAACAAGCTGGCGGATCTGGTCGAGAAACATGCCGACGAGCTTGCGCGTCTCGAAGCCCTCGACAATGGAAAGCCTTATTCCGTCGCGAAAGCGGCGGACCTTCCCTTAGTGATTGCGTGCTACCGCTACTACGCGGGGTGGTCCGACAAGGTGCAGGGCAGAACGATCCCCGTTGGCGGCAACTATTTCAGCTACACCCGTCATGAGCCGGTGGGCGTCGTAGGGCAGATTATTCCGTGGAACTTTCCTCTGCTGATGCAGGCGTGGAAGCTCGCCCCGGCGCTTGCTACCGGAAACACAGTGGTCATGAAGCCCGCCGAGCAGACTCCCCTAACGGCGCTGCGCGTCGCGGAGCTGGCGATCGAGGCCGGCTTCCCCGAAGGCGTGATCAACATGGTGCCCGGCTATGGTCCCACGGCGGGGGCAGCTATCGCCCGGCACTGGGACGTGGATAAAGTCGCTTTCACCGGATCTACCGAGGTCGGCCACCTGATCATGGAAGCCTCGGCGAAATCCAATTTGAAACGGGTCACTCTCGAACTTGGCGGCAAGAGCCCCAACATCGTTTTTGCGGACGCCAACATGGAAGACGCGATTGAAGGCTGTCACTTCGCCCTTTTCTTCAACCAGGGCCAGTGCTGCTGCGCCGGTTCGCGCCTGTTCGTCGAAGAGAAGTGCTACGACGAATTTGTCGAGAAGAGCGTCGCGCGCGCCAAGCGACGCACGGTCGGCGATCCCTTCGATCCCAAGACGGAGCAGGGTCCGCAGGTGGATTCCGAGCAGTTCAATAAAGTAATGGGCTACATCGAATCCGGCAAGCAGGAAGGCGCCAGCCTCCTCGCGGGCGGCGCGCGCTGGGGCGAGCGCGGCTGGTTCGTTGAGCCGACCGTCTTCGGCGACGTGCAGGACGACATGAAGATCGCCAAGGAGGAGATCTTCGGGCCCGTGATGACCATCATCAAGTTCAAGGATTTGGACGAAGTGGTGGAGCGCGCCAACCGCACGATGTACGGGCTGGCCGCCGCTGTGTGGACGCGCGATATCGGCAAGGCACACGCCATCGCCAATAGTGTCCGGGCGGGCACGGTCTGGGTGAACTGCTACGACGTGTTTGACGCCGCGGCGCCCTTCGGAGGCTTCAAGCAGTCCGGCATCGGCCGCGAACTCGGCGAATACGGCCTGCAGCAGTACACCGAAGTGAAGACCGTAACGATCAAACTATAATCCCTCTCTGCGTGAACAGGGCCGCCGGATTTCCATCCGCGCGGCCCTTGTTGTGTGCGGGGGCGTGTTTACGGCGCCGACCTGGCTATATCGGCAAGTGTGAAACGCGGTTCTATTCGCCCCGGCCCAACCGCAGGGCCAGCACGGGCGGCAGCCCCGCGGCTTCAATCTTGCGCTGCGCCTTCGCGATGTCGTACGGAGTGCGGCGATAGGTGACCAGGCGCGCCGCGTCGTCATAGAGAGCCCACGCCGCCGTCGGATCGCCATCGCGGGGCTGGCCCACCGAGCCCGGATTCACCATGTACCACGTGTCCGGTTCGAGCTCAAAGGTTGCGAGCGCGGCCGGCGCTTTCAATAGCGCCCGGACTTTGTCGCCGATGAACTGAAAGCCGCCCTGGAGGTGAGTGTGTCCAAAAAATGTGAGAGGCGTCGTCAGATATTTCACCAGTTGCCCGGCGTCGTGAAGGGTGATGACGTACTCGTCTTCGTCGGCGGGTGATCCATGCACGAGAGTGAGGCCGCTCACCGCCAGCGGGCCGGCCCGCAGATCGCGGATAAATTGGAGATTTCCGGGAGTCAGTTCGCTCAGCGTCCATTCCGCCGCCATGCGCGCGACAGGATTGAACCACTCCAGATCTTCCGTTCCCGCGCAAGCCCGGTCATGGTTACCGCGGATGACGGCGGCGACGTTTTCGCGCACCCAATCGGTGACACGATTCGGGTCGGCGCCATAGCCCACCACATCGCCGCAGCAGAGGATTTGATCGTAGGAGCCGGCCGCCTCGGATAGCACGGCTTCGAGCGCCTCCCAGTTGGCATGGAGGTCGGTAAGAATCAACGAACGCACGGTACGCTAAACACTCCTGGCCAATCGAATGAGATTGATTTCCGCCGGCGCGCCCAGCCGCACCGGCATGCCGACCGTGCCGACGCCCGAGGAAACGTACACTTGCGCTTCGCCTTCCCGGTAGAGCCCTCGCGTATAAGGCGTGTAGTATCGCGCCAGGTTGATGTTATTGTTCAGAATCTCCACGTTGACCTGTCCGCCATGTGTGTGTCCCGCGATCGTGAGGCCGTAGCCCTGCCGGGCCGCGACCGGAAATACGTCCGGGTTGTGCGAAAGCAGAATATTCATTCTTCCTGGAACCACCAGCTCCTCCGCGCCGATCAGATAGGGCCGGCCGGTCCGCTGATAATCCACGCCGGCGAAGTTCAGCACCGCATCGCCGAACCGAAGCTCACGGTTCTCATTGCGCAGGAATTCGATGCCGATCCGCTCGCCCCTCGCTGTGACGTATTTTTCCGTTCCCGTGTACATCTCGTGATTGCCGAGGCACCCCAGGCCGCCGGCATCGGTTCGCAGCCGCGCAAGCTGCCGCAGGCAGGCATCCAGAGGGTCGCCAAAAGTCGTAATCAGATCTCCGGTCATCAGCGCCAGATGCGCGCGGGTGTCGTTGGCCATGCCGATGACATGAGCCAATTCCGCTTCCGAAAGGAATGCGCTCAAGTGGATGTCGGTGATCTGCACGATTCGCAAGCCTTCCAGATCTTTGTGGAGGTCCGGCAGCTTGATTTCGATCTCCGCCAGCCGGATACGATTCCGGCGGACGATGCCGAACGCCGTCGCGGCCACCGGAGCGGCGAATAGCGCGCCGCCGGCCGCTTGCAGAAACATCCGCCGCGCGGAGGGCGTTTCGGCGGCGGGAACCGCGGTCCTCGTGACGCGCGCGAGTAGCTTCCACACCAGGACGCCGCCGCAGAATCCGGCGATCAGCATCGCCCAGATCAGCGATACGCCTTGCAGCCACGTGGCCCAATCGAGCGGTATCCGGCGCGCCACCCGCCCGAAGACCATCAGATACCCCAGCGTGAACAGGAGGTAATTCGCGCCGGTAAAAGCCCACAATAGTCTTCGGCGAACGGGCGAGCCGCCAATGCCCGGCGCGCGGTACAGCAACCACGTCAACGCGGTTTGGGCGAATATGCTCACCCCCAACAGAATGAAATCCGGGAAAAAGCGGAAATTCGGCATTCGGGAATTGCTGCTAAAACCATTCTAGCGTGCGGCTTGCGGCGGGCGTCGGCTACAATCGGGAAATGTCCCTGGTTGTAGTTGGTTCCATGGCCTATGACGGCATTGAAACGCCGCACGGCAAAGTAGATCGGATCCTCGGCGGCGCCGCCACCTATATCGCCCTTTCGGCCGGCTATTTTACCGACGTGAGCGTCGTGGCCGTGGTGGGCGAAGATTTCGCGCGCGACGACGAAGAATTTCTGAAAAGCCGCGGCATCGGCCTCGAAGGGCTCGAACATGCGCCGGGGAAAACGTTCTATTGGTCCGGCGTTTACTCGCAGGACATGAATGAGCGGACCACCTTGAGCACGGAATTGAACGTGTTCGCATCCTTCGACCCGAAGCTGCCCGAGAGCTACAAGCAGGCGCCCTATTTACTGCTTGGAAACATCCAGCCCGCCCTGCAGCGGAGTGTACGCGCACAGATGAACGGGGTACGTCTGGCCGGCGGCGACACCATGAACTATTGGATCGCCGACTACCGCGAGGAGCTGCTTCAGACCATCCGGGAGTGGGATTTTCTTTTAATCAACGATAGCGAGGCGCGTCTGCTTTCCGGCCGCTACAACCTTCGCGAGGCGGCCTCGGCGATCCTCGACATGGGTCCCAAAACGCTGGTGATCAAGCGCGGAGAATATGGCGCTCTGCTTTTCCGGCGCGACGCGCATTTCATGGCTCCCGGCTATCTGCTCGAAGAAGTGTTCGACCCCACCGGGGCCGGAGACTGTTTTGCCGGCGGATTTGTCGGATATCTCGCCGGGCAGGGCATCGATCTTGCGAGCGGCCACATCGATCGCGCCGAAATTCGCCGCGCGGTGATCTACGGGTCCGTTATGGGAAGCTTCTGCTGCGAGAAGTTTGGCGTCGATCGCTTCCGCACTCTGACGCGCGCCGAGATCGATCAGCGGTTCCAGGAATTCCGCTCGTTCACGGAGTTTTAGTGACCAAGGCCCGCTTGCAAACGGGCGCGGCGATCCTCGGGCTGGCGCTGACCGGAGTACTGGCCGCGGCCTTTGTCTTCTCGAACGGCTGGACGCTGTACTACGGCGACGCCGAGGCGCATCTGAATATCGCCCGGCGGATGTTCGATTCGCGCACGCCCGGATATCTTCAGATCGGGACCGTCTGGCTCCCGCTTCCTCATTTTCTGATGCTTCCGTTCGCCGCGAGCGACTCGCTCTGGAGGAGCGGGCTGGCGGGGGTGATTCCCTCCGTCCTTTGTTTCATCGCCGCGGGTGGATTTCTGTTTGGCGCAGCCCGGCGTCTCTTCGAATCGGCCCTGGCGGCCTTCGTTTGTATCGCCGTTTTCGCCCTAAATCCGAACGTTCTGTATCTCTCCTCGATTCCGATGACCGAGCCCGTATTTTTCGCCGCTCTCTTTGGGCTGCTGTGGGCGATCGTGCGATTTCGCGAATCTCCCGCGCTGAAATGGGCTGCCGCCGGAGGCGTGGCCGCGCTGGCCGCCTCGCTCACTCGCTATGAAGGCTGGTTCTTCCTGCCTTTCGCGGCGCTATTTTTCCTCTTCGCCGGAAAATCGAGGCACTGGCGAGCGGTATTCCTCTTCGGCGGAATTGCCGCGGCGGGCCCTCTGTGGTGGCTGGCGCACAATTTCTATTGTTTTGGAAACGCTCTCGAATTTTACAACGGCCCTTATTCGGCCATGGCCATCTATCAGCGGGCTCTCGACGCCGGAATGGCCCGGTATCCAGGCGACCACGACTTCCCCAAGGCGGCGCAATATTTCGCCGTGGCCGTCCAAACCGCGGCGGGAAGGGGCCTTCTCCTCGTGTCCGGGCTCGGAGCGCTCTGGGTCCTCCGGAAGCGGCGATTCCCGGCCTTGCTCTTCCTGCTCCTGCCGCCCGTTTTCTATTTGTGGAGCATGTACTCCTCGCAGGTGCCTATTTTCGTGCCCTCGCTGTGGCCGTTCAGCTACTACAACACGCGCTATGCGCTGGCGGCGTTTCCGTTCCTGGTCTGCTGCGCGGGGGCTCTGACACTCGCCGCGCCGGTTCGCTACCGGGCCGCGGCCGCCACCGCGATCGTCGCCGCGGCCACGCTGCCCTGGCTGATCCGCGCGCCAAAAGAACGGCAGGAGATTTCCATCTGCTGGAAGGAGTCGCGCGCCAATTCCGTCTCGCGGCGGGAGTGGACCCGCGAGGCCGCCGCGATCCTGAAATCCCAATACCGCCCCGGCAGCGGCATCATCCTTTCCTTCGGCGATCTTATGGGGATTCTGCGGGAAGCCGGAATTCCGCAACGCGAATCGCTGCACGAGGGCAACCCGGCGGCGTGGAATGCCGCCACTTCCATTCCGCGCTATTTTCTGCACGAAGAATGGGCGGTTGCGATTTCGGGGGACCGCGTCGCCACCGCTATTGTGCGAAGCCGCCGCACGGGACCGCGCTACCGGCCGGTGGCTGTCATCGCCGTAAAAGGCGCCCCGGTCATCGAGATTTACAGGAGAGATTAGGTATGGAAATTCCATTCTTTAAGGCGCATGGCGCCGCCAACGATTTTCTTTTGACCTGGCGCAGCGGGATGACAGCGGTCCCCGGGCTGGACCTGGCGGCCCGGGCGATCTGCGAACGTCATACCGGAATGGGCGCGGACGGCTGGATGCTGATCGACAAGACGGAGCAACCCGGGGCCGACGTCTCTATCGTTCTCTACAACGCCGACGGCAGCGTCTCCGAAATCTCCGGAAATGGAACGCGCTGCGTAGCCGCTTTACTCGTTTATCAAGGCGCGGTTTCCGGTCCCGATGTGCGCATTCAAACAGGCGCGGGCTTGAAAGATCTTCGCTTGCTGGGGCGCTCCGGGCGTCACTTCGAATTCGAGATGAATATGGGGCGCCCGGTAACGGAAGACCTCCACGCCATTCTGCCGCTCGCCGCCGGGCCTCTGGAAGCGGCGATCCTCAACGTCGGCAACCCGCAATGCGCGGTCTTCGTGGATGAGTTCCCGGCGAACTGGCGCGAAATCGGGGCCGAGATCGAGCATCATCCGCACTTCCCGAACCGCACCAACGTCTCTTTCGTGCGCGTCGTGGACGACCATCGCGTGGACGTGCGCATCTGGGAGCGCGGCGTTGGTGAGACCAACAGCTCCGGCACGGGTTCTACGGGAGCGGCCGCGTCCTCGGTGCTGTTGGGGCGGACAAAATCTCCCGTGACGGTGGAAACGCAGGCGGGTCCGCTGGAATTCCGCTGGCCGCAGTCTTCGGGAGACGGCTCGATGTATCTCTCCGGACCCGCCGAAATCACCGGAAGCGGCGTATTTCTGCTGTAGTCCGGCCGGGGAAGAAATCCGGACTATGCGTGGAAGACCACTACCCCGAGTTTCGCCGCGTGGTAACCGAGAGAAGGGTAGCCGGTTTGGAGCAAATAAAGAAAGACGGCCATTAATTTCTTGTAGGAGGACAAGGAATAGATGCCGTAATTCGGGTCGAAGAAGGTGAAAGTGGTGTCACTGTTCTTGTAAATCGCGATCGCGTGCCCGCCCCGGGCGAACATGACCTCCAGGAACAGACAGGTGTCCGGGCGAAAGTTGTTGAGCGCGAACAGCTTTCCCAAGGTATCTTCCAGATCCGTGAATGGAATGGGAGCGATTCCCCAGGCGCTCAGGTTGCTCAGGTTTTTCACCTTCACGCCATCGGTTGTCTTGCTGCTTTTGACCACCTGATTCCAATGAAGGACGATGTCGTTCCAGCAGTGCTCGATCATTCCCGTCTGGCTTATCTTTTCGGACTCTTCCAAAACCGGTTTGAGCGTTTGGTTCTGTTGCTTTCGGATCTCGTCGACGGGATCGATCCAGAACAGCAGATCTCCGATGATCGACTGCTTCCATTCGACCTTTGAATCGAATTCTTCGGAAACTTTGGCCGCCTTCCCAAAAACTTCCGTCTTTTTGCGGACTTCCGCGTTGACGACGGCATGCGTCCGGGCCATGACGCCGAGCCTCTTCTGGCCTTTGACGCTGTCGTGGGTATACGCGTAGGTTAATTTTCCAGCCGAAAGAGCGCGCCGGATCCAGTCGAGACATGCGCCCTTGCACACCCCATTGCTCGAAAGATCGGTCTGGTAGCCGCCCTGATTGAAGGTGGAAACACGGTCCGCCATCAAGGCGAGATCGTCAAAAATTTTCTGATTTCTCAGAAGGAGAGAGCTCTGAGTTTGCGTTGACATGATGGGCCTCCAATCAAAACCAAAGCCATCGTATCAGTTTTATTCACCGGAAAAGGTGGCTATTTTACGCAAAAAGACCTTGGTTAAAAGGCGATTTTATTCGCCATCGAGCCCCATCTGCGACAGCCGGTACCGCAGCGCGTTGCGCGTGAGCCCCAGGAGCCGCGCCGCCTGGCTCTTGTTTCCATCGGCCCGCTTCAACGCCTCGCGAATAATCGACTGCTCATATCCATCGAGCGTCATGCCTTCGGGAAGAAAAGCGTCCTGTCCTCCGGGCGCCGCGGCGCGCTTCGGCGCCGCATCCATGCGGATGTCCGCCGCTTCGAGCACCGGACTGGAGGCGAGCACCATGCTCCTTTCGATCACGTTCTCCAATTCCCGCACATTGCCCGGCCAGTGATACTGCTTCAGCCGTTGAATCGCGTCTTCGGAAATGGAGCGAACCGGACTTCCCAGATCCTTCGAGAGTTTCTTTACGAAATGCTCGGCGAGAAACGGAATATCCTCCTTCCGGTCGCGCAGCGGCGGCACATTGATGGGCAGGACATTCAGGCGGTAATACAAATCCTCGCGGAATCTGCCCTGTTCCAGGGCCTCGCGCAGGTCAACATTGGTCGCCGCCACCACCCGCACATCGATATGATGCGTCCTGTTGCTCCCCAACCTTTCAAACTCGCGCTCCTGCAGGATGCGCAACAGCTTCACCTGCACCGAGCCCGGAACGTCACCGATTTCATCGAGAAACACCGTGCCGCCGTCCGCCTGCTCGAACTTGCCGGGCTTGGTCTGGTTCGCTCCGGTGAAAGCACCCTTCTCGTAGCCGAAAAGCTCGCTCTCCATCAGATTTTCGGGGATCGACGTGCAATTGATCTTCACGAACGGCTTGTCCTTGCGCGGCGAATGATGGTGCAGCGCGCGCGCGATCATATCCTTGCCGACGCCGCTTTCTCCGCACAGAAGCACGGTGGCGCGGGTGGGCGCCACGCGGTCGAGCGTCACGAAAATCTCACGCATCCCTTCGCCGCGTCCGATCAGATTATCGAATTGAAAGCGGGAGCTGAGCTCCGCTTTCAACTGGCGGTTTTCCTCGCGCAGGGCGTGGTTCGCCAGTCCCTTTTCCACAACTGCCATCAGGTGATCCAGCGAAAACGGCTTGGGGAGGAAGTCCTCCGCGCCGCTCTTCATCGCTTCCACGGCCTTTTCGATGGTTCCGAACGCGGTCATCACGATCACCGGCGCTTGCGAATGCTGGGCCTTCACCGCCGAGAGAAGCTGCATCCCGTCCATGCCGGGAAGGCGCAGATCGGTGAGAATGAGGTCCGCGTCAGGCGCGTGCTTCAGCCCGTCTTCGGCCGTCGCCGCCTGTAAAACCTCAAACCCCGCGGCCCGCAACTGGAGTTCGATCACGCGGCGCAGTTTCTCTTCGTCTTCGACCACTAATATGCGTTTGTTCATGTCTGCTCTCCCGTTACCGGCAGGATCACGCGAAACACGCTCCCGTTCCCCGGCTCGCTTTCCACGTCGATGCTGCCGCCGTGCCCATCCACGATTTTCGAAACAATCGCGAGGCCCAGCCCCACGCCATCACGCTTGGTGGTGAAGAAGGGATTAAAAATCGCTTCCCGGTTGGCCGGGTCGATGCCGGCGCCGCGATCAATCACCGCGATTTCCACCAAATCTCCGATCTGCCGGGTCTTCACGGTGATGGCGCTCCTGGGCGGGCTCGCCTGCGCGGCGTTTGTCAGCAGGTTGGAAAATACGCGCTCCATCAGTTCCGCGTCGAGCGGGATGGGCCGGATCTCCGGCGAATAATTCTTGTAGATCGTCACGTCGAAGGGCGGCTGGCGGCGCTCGATCTGCTCGATGGACCGATCCAGCACCTGCGTCAGGTCCGTTAACTCGCGGCGAATTTCGAGCGGCCTCGCGAAGTCCAGAAACCGCGAAACCAGGGAGTTGCTCCGGTCCACTTCGCTCGAAATGAATCCCGCCATTTCGCGCGCGATGGCATTTTCTTTCTCGACGCTCTTCAGCAGCATCTCGGAGGATGCCTTGATCGTTCCCAGCGGATTCCTCAGCTCGTGCGCCAGCCCGGCTGACAATTGACCCAGCGCGGCCAGGCGCTCGGAGCGCCGCACCGCCGCCTCCGCCTCCTGCAGGCTGCGATTGGCGTCGGCAAGCTGTTCCGCCGTGGCCTGATATTTGAGCGCCTGCTCCCGGCTCGCCTGCGCCAGCTGGTAGGTAAGAAACCCCACCACCGGCAGAAAGAGCACGCGCAGCAGCAGCTCCGGAATTTCGTCCGTGGGGATGAACTGTCCCTCATTCAGCCGGAAAAGAAAGGATAGGTAAAGTCCGCCGGCGAGCAGGGTGGAGATCGCCGTGCCCGCCATCCCCAGAACGGTGGCCGCCGAGATCACGGGAAAGAAGAGGATCCAGAAATAGCTGCTCGCTATCCCGTGTGTGGCCAGAATCAACAGGTAGCAGAGGGCCAGTTTGAGGCCCACCGAACCGCCCCCGCCGGCCCGGGATTGGAACCAGGGAATTCTGGGTTCCACGACCTGCAGGATGCCCAAAGCCGACAGCAGCGCGAAGACTGGCGGGGTCCGAATGGGTCCAAACAGGGCCAGAGCGGCGAAAAGGAGCACCCAAACGGCGTCTTGCGGCCGCAAAGTCTTTTTTATCGAGACGCCAGGCGCGGACAACTCTCCCACGCTGTCATCTTATCCGGGAATTGTGACACAATAAATCTACACGCTTTTTTCCCATGAACAACCTACCCCTTTCTGAGATGCCCTCTGAAGGCGAAATTGTGCCCTCTGAAGACATTTCCTTCGCGTCGATCCTCTCCGAATATGAGCACGAGCACGAGTCGGGAGGGGGCCAAACGATCCAAGGCACGGTCGTTTCGGTAACGCCGGAAGCAGTCTTCATCGACATTGGCCGTAAGATGGACGGGGTGCTGCCCGTCGAGCGTATTCCTCAGGCGGAAGGCGCGCCTGCGCTCGGCCCCGGGGACACCGTCATCGTGAGTGTCACCGGACGCGATGAATCGGGCAATTACCTGTTATCCGCCGTGCGCGTCGAGCGGCCCAGGGACTGGAGCGCGTTCGAGCGCGCTTTCCAGGAAAAACTTCCCATTGCCGGCGTGGTGAAAGAGGTGGTCAAGGGCGGTCTGAAGGTCGATTGCGGAGTGGAGGCCTTCCTGCCTGCGTCCCGCAGCGGAGTTCGCGACGCGGCCGAAATGGCGAAACTGGTGGGCCAGGAGATTCAGTGCCGCATCATCAAGCTCGAGGTCGTTTCCGAGGACGCAGACGTAGTGGTGGACCGGCGCGTTCTTCTCGAAGAAGAGGAAGCGAAGAATCGCGAGCTTGCGTTTGCGTCGCTCACGGAGGGTTCGGTGGTGACCGGCCAGGTGCGCAGCCTCACCGATTTCGGCGCATTTGTCTCGCTTGCGCCGGGCGTGGACGGACTGCTGCATGTCGCCGATATCGCCTGGTCCCGCATCCGCAAGCCGGAAGATGTACTGAAGATCGGCGACCCGGTGGAAGTCAAGATTCTCCGCATCAATCCGGAGACGCGCAAAATTTCGGTTGGCCGCAAGCAGTTGCTGCCCGACCCCT
>DASZXS010000012.1:0-9988 GCA_035545735.1 Bryobacteraceae bacterium
CGGCTACTGCGGAGCGGAATCCGGCAGCGTTCCCGTGTCCGCCGCATCCCCCGCCCTGCTGCTTTCCGAAATCGAGGTCCAGAAAAAAGAACGCTCTCAGGATCGCCCGCCGTTTCTGCCGCGGCCCGTCGAACCCCAGCCCGGGGACGCCCGATGACGCGGACCAGCGCGCTGGCACTTGCGATATCCGCGGCCCTGTCCGTCCGCGCGCTGCCCGCGCAAGAGCGCGCGGACAAGGATGTCATCCTGCGCGCCATGCACGATGAACTGCAGCGATCGCGAGCGCTTAAAATCGTCGATCTGGACGCGCCGTATTTCATTGAATATTCGCTCGAGGACGCCGATGTGTTTTCGGTTAGCGCCACGCTAGGCGGGATCATCCACATCAGCCGCCGTCCGTTGCGCGCCCTCGATGTCAACGTACGCGTGGGGAGTCCGAAATTCGATAACACCAACTACGTCCTGTCGAATTTTCGTGCCGGCGGGTCGGGAGACGTGTCGCCTTTGCCCCTCGACAACAACTATCTTGCACTCCGGCAAACGCTGTGGCTGTCGACGGACAGCACCTTCAAAACAGCGGAGGAGGCCATCAGCAGGAAGCGCTCCGCCCTGCAGAATGTGAATGTGACGGACTCTCTGCCGGATTTCTCCGCCGCGCCCGTAGTGCATTCCTGGAAACCTTCCGCGCGCAAGCCGGTGAACGAGGAAGCCTTACAAGCGCTGACTGTGAAGCTTTCGAAAATCTTCCTGGCCTACCCGAAGATCACTTCGTCGGAGGTGGATTTCGAATCGGTCCAGTCGGATTCCTATCTGGCCAATTCCGAGGGCACATCGATTCGGGAGCCCGGCGGCCTGGCCTATTTCCGGGTCCAGGCGAACGCGCAGGCCGCCGATGGAATGCCGGTGCGCAACGCCGTGGTCTTCAACGCGCTCTCGGCGAGCGCCCTTCCCGGTGAAGCGGCAATCACTCGAGAGATCACCGCTCTGGCGGACAATCTGACGGCGCTCGCCGCGGCGCCGCAAGGCGAGGACTATGACGGACCTGTTCTTTTCGAGCCCACCGCCACCGCCCAATTGTTTGGTCAACTGCTCGGGGACGCGCTGAAGGTGTCGCGCAAGCCGGTTCCTCAGTCCGGCCGCCCGGCGCCCTATCAACCGAGCGAGTTCGAAGGCCGAGCCGGAGCGCGTGTCCTGCCGGAGTGGATGAGTGTAGTGGACGACCCCACGCAAAAAAGCTGGCGCGGCATCCCCCTGTTCGGCGCCTATACCTACGATGACGAGGGAGTGAAGGCCGAACGGCTGCCCCTGGTGGAGGAGGGAGTTCTCAAGAATTTTCTGCTGACACGAACGCCGGCGTTCAAGGGCGCGGAAAGCTCCAACGGACGGGCGCGCCTGCACGGAAGATTCGGTGCGTCGGCTGCCGGTTTCGGGAATCTCTTCGTCGAAGCCTCGAAGACAGAATCCAGGGAAGCTTTGAAGCAACGCTTGATGGAACTCTGCAAGAACCGCAATAAGCCCTACGGGCTCCTGATCCGCAAGCTGGACTATCCTTCTTCGGCCTCCTTGGCGGAACTTCAGCGGCTGTTTGCCTCGTCTTCGCGTTCCGCCGGAGGTTCCAGGTTTGTCGCTCCGCCGCTACTCGTCTATCGCATTTATCCGGACGGGCGCGAAGAACTGGTGCGCGGCTTGCGGTTCCGCGACGTTTCCACACGGTCATTCAAAGACATTCTGGCGGCATCGGACCACGCCGAGGTGTTTAACTTTCTCGACAACGCCTACCCGCTGGCGCTGATGGGAGCCGGCGGGTACGTATCCCCGGCGGCGGTGATCGCGCCGGCCGTATTGTTTGAGGATATGAGCCTGGAGCGCTCCGACGATCAGCTTCCCAAGCTCCCGGTTGTGCCTCCGCCGGATTTACGGCCGGAGAGGTGACGCCCATGGGAATTCTCGGCCGCGCCATTTTCCGGGAAGTGATCAACAGCACTCTGCTGGGCACGGTGATGTTCACTTTCGTGCTCTTCCTGCAGCGCCTGGGACGCCTTTTCGAGATCCTGGTCAGGACCTCCGCGTCGCCCTCCGCCGTCCTGCATTTATTCCTGCTGGCGGTGCCGGCTACGTTTGCGTTCACAATTCCTTTGGGCGTGCTGGTGGGCACTCTGATCGCTCTCAGCCGCATGGCGAGCGATGGGGAAATCACAGCGATGCGAGCGTCCGGCGTCCCCAGCCGAAAGGTGATTTTCCCGGTGCTGCTGCTGGCTGTCGCCGGGCTGCTGGTGACGGCGGCATCGACGCTGTGGCTCACTCCTTATTCGCTTTGGAAGACCAACCGGATCGTGAATGAACTGGTGGCGTCGGAACTCACGGCCGACGTGCAGCCGCACATCTTTGAGGAACAGTTTCCCGACACGGTGTTGTATGTCGGCGATGTGACGCTTGCCGCCGAAACGCCCAAGGGTCCGGTCTACCGCTGGAAAAAGATTTTCATGGCGGATCTGAAGCCGCCGGCGCAGCGGAACAACGACGGCCACGAGCGCGGCGATGCTCCGCGCATCACGGTCGCCTCCGATGCCCTTGCCATTCCCGACATCGCCCGCAATCGCATCCAGCTCTCGATGAAGAACAGCACTACCCACGAGGTCGGCAAAGACAGTTCGCAATACTACAGCACCTCGTTGACCGTCGGGGACAGCCTCCTTGAGGCGCAGCGTCCGAATGAAGTTCACGTCGCCAAGGCAGTGGAGGAACTGGACACGGTTCCACTCTACCGGATGGCGTATAAGAGCAAGGCGGTGGAGAAGGACAAGGTGATTGAAGCGCGCATCGAGCTGAATAAACGCTTTTCGCTGCCGCTGGCTTGCGTGATTCTTGCGCTGCTCGGAATTCCGCTCGGCGTCTCCTCACGCAAGGGAGGAAAATCAACCGCGTTCGTGGTGACGGTGGCCCTGGCGTTTCTCTACTACATGGGACTGATCACCATGATCGGCTTCGCCAAACAGCAGAGGCTGCCCGCCGGCGTTGCCCTCTGGATTCCCGACTCTATCTTTTTCCTGTTCGCGATGATCCTGATGGTGCGCCTGGAAACGCCGGGAGACCGCGACATTATCGGCATGATTCGCGCGTGGCTGCGAACCATGGGGACAAAGCTTCGTGTTCCCACCGCCCCTGTCAAACCCCGGCGCCGGATCGGAATCCGCCTCCCCCTTGTGCCGCAATTGCTCGATACCTACGTGCTGTCCACGTTTGTCTTCTATTTCGCGGTTCTTCTATCGAGCTTTGTGCTGATGACCGAGGTATTCACGTTCTTCGAGCTGCTGAGCGACATCATCAAGAACCACATCGCCATGTCCGAAGTGCTCGAATATCTTTTCTTTCTGGCCCCGCAATTAATCGATGACTCCGTCCCGCTCAGCGTGCTGGTAGCGGTGTTGATTACCTTCGGCGTGCTCACGAAGAACAATGAAGTGACCGCGTTCAAATCCTGCGGGGTGAGTGTATTCCGGCTCGCCATGCCGGTTCTTGTGCTTAGCCTGCTATTGAGCGGCGGGCTGTTTGCCTTCGATCATTACATCGTCCCGGACGCCAACCGCCGGCAGGATGCGCTTCGCAACAAAATCAAAGGCCGCCCGGTGCAGAGTTATTTCCGCGCCGATCGCAAATGGATTCTTGGAGAGAGCACCCAGGTTTATCGTTTCTACTACTACAAGTATTTCGATCAAATGGGAAAGGCCATGGCCGGCGTGAACGTATATGAGCTCGACCCGAACACGTTCCGGCTGGAACGCTGGATCTCCGCCGAGCGCGCCCGCTGGGAGCCGCACATCCACAAGTGGATCTTCGAGAACGGATGGAGCCGCTCCTTCGACAAGGGCGGAGAGCATCTGACAGACTTCACCGGCAAAGTGATGACGTTTCCGGAAATCACCGAGACTTCAGACTACTTCCTGAAAGAGGAAATCGAGTCGAAACAGATGAATTTCCTTCAACTCTCGAACTACATCCGCGAGTTGCAGCAGAGCGGCTTCGATACGGTTCCGCTGCAGGTACAGTTCTACCGCAAATTTTCCGTGCCGCTTTTTGCGCTCATCATGGCGCTGATTTCGATCCCGTTCGCGTTCTTGGCCGGGAACCGCGGCGCGATGACAGGCGTCGGCATCAGCTTCTGCATCGCCATTGCCTATCTTTCACTGAATATGCTGTTCCAGGAAGTGGGCAAGGTGAGTTTGCTGCCCGCCGCCGTAGCCGCGTGGTCCCCGGATTTGCTTTTCACGCTCTCGGGTCTCTACCTGTTCACCAAGATGCGGTCGTAGCGCGCCGGGCGCTCAGACGAATTCGTACTCGCCGGGCACGGCCAGCGGCGGAACATCCAGCTTCGCATCGGGAGCGAGCGATTTCGGAAACATATCCAGTTTCGAGTTCATCATCATGTCCCAGGTGAGCTCCTTGCCGGAGTAAGCGGCTTCGCGCGCCATGATGCATGTCATTGTGCTCTCGGCCACCTGCATGGCGTGATTGATGTACGGCCCCTCGCCGCGAATACTCTTGACCAGGGCGATATGCTCTCGCACATACGGGTTGTCGAGGGGATTCGAAAAGCGCTGGCGGACGTCCTGGCCGCCGCCGCTGCCGAGGTCGTGGCAGTTGCTTTCGCGCTTGCCGGCGGTGCCGGTCACACGCTCGCTGACATTCTCATAGGCGCCTTTCCGGTATTGGCGGCAATAGCTCGAAAGGTGTACGCCGTTGGGATAAACAAGATCCGCGCTCAAGTGATCGTAGATATTGCCGTAGATCTCGGTGCGCGGACGCCACGCGGCCCCGCCGCTCGCCACCACCTTCACCGGATGCGTGCCCATCACCCAATTACAGACATCGATATTGTGCAGATGCTGCTCCACCACCTGATCGCCACAAATCCAGCGGAAGGAATACCAGGCGCGGTGCTGCCATTCCACATCGCTCCAGGCCGGGTCGCGGCGCTGCTGCTGGATTACCGGGCTTCCCACCCAGTAGGCATAGCAGCCGGTGATTTCTCCGATAGCCCCGTCCTGGATGCGCTGTATGGTTTCCACGTAATCCGCCGAGAAGCGGCGCTGGGCTCCGCTCACCACGGTGAGCTTCAGCTCTTCCGATTTTCTGGCGGCATCCATAAACCGCCGGACTCCCACGGGGTCCGTGCCGAACGGCTTCTCGCAAAATACATGCTTCTTGGCGGCCACGGCGGCTTCGAAATAGAGAGGCCGGTACGCCGGCGGCGTGGCGAGCATCACAATGTCCACATCGGAAGCGATTACCTTCTGATAGGAGTCGAACCCCGTGAAGCGATGCTCGGGGTCAACCTTAATGCGGGATTGAATGGAATCGTGGCTGCTCAGTTTCTTGCGGGAGGCCTCCAGATGATCCGGAAAGGCGTCGCCCATCGCGATCAATTCGACATTCTCGGTGCCGGTCATCAGGTCGATCACCGCCTGAGTACCGCGGCCTCCACAGCCGATCAAACCCGCCTTCAGCCGCTCGTTCCCGGCTCCGCGTACCAGCTCGGGACGAATCAGCGTGAAGGCGGCGGCGCTCACGCCCGCGGCAGTCGATTTGCCAAAGAACGACCTGCGAGTCATCGTGTCCTGATGGTTATCCATGAGGTATAGGTTTATCACGAAAAGACGCCAAATGCGCGGGCCGCGGGACCCTCAAGCAAATGCCAGGCCCAGCGCCTTGCCCACTCCCCGGATGTGCTCGGCGGCCGCGACGTATTCCGACGCCCTGGGTAGATGCTCCAGCATCAGCGGCACTTCTCGCGGCAGCTTCGAAAGTTCGTGCAAATAGGCGTGGTAATCCACCTGTCCTTGGCCCGGACCCACCTCGCGAAAATGCACGTTATATTCCAGATCCCAATGGAGATCTTTGGCGTGGCAGGAGGCGATCCACGGACCGAGCAGCAGAAAACATTCGGCGATGAATTCGGTGTTACGGTAGAGCCGTTGTGGACTATTGAGTCCGTTGCAGACATCCAAATGCACCGCGAACCGCCGCCGGTCCACCGCTTTCAGCAGCGTCAGATAGCTTGCCGGGCCATCCGGAAGGGACCACGGCATCATTTCAATCGTGAACGTCGTGCGCTTTGGCCGGACCCGATCGATGACCGTCCGGCAATTTTGAACGGTGGCATCCATGAACGCCTGGGAGAGATTCCTGGGATGAGGACCATACCAGACCTTGGGATTGTAGGAGCCGGCGATGTTGACGCAACACCGCGCGCCGACGGCATCTGCCAAGGCCAGACGCTCGGCGACATATTCGAGGTTCTTCCGGCGCTTTTCCGCGTCGGGGTCGAGCATATTGCACCAGGCGCCCACCTCGGCAATCACAACATTCTCGGCGGCGAACGCTCTCTCAATCTCCGCGATTCTTTCCTTGTCTTCCACTTTCGCGGACGGGCAGTACGCCGCGCTGTAGCCCAGGCGGCGATGCTCTCTCGCGAGCGCTCCCGGATCTTCGCTTTTCAGAAATACCGGGCCACCCAGGCGAATGCCCCGTTTGGAGGCGGCAGTGGCGAGCGCCGCGGTTGCCATCGCGGAAAGCGCCGTTCGACGGGTAATGGGTCCTGGCCCGGATTGCTCGGAGTTCATGTCTCAACATTCTGCCACTCCGGGAAGCCCCGTGGTGAGTAGTACCACGGGCCCTCCGCCCGTCCGGATCCTGAACTATACTTCGGGGAGGGTCCTTAAATCTATGAGTTTCTTTTCGAAGCAGTTCATTGATGTCATCCATTGGACCGAGCCGGACGACAAGGTGCTGGCTTACCGCTTCCCCATGGAAGACATGGAAATCCAGAACGGCGGAAAACTGACCGTTCGGGACTCGCAGATGGCCGTGTTCGTCAACGAGGGGCAGATTGCCGATGTCTTCGGTCCGGGCCTGTACACGCTGAGCACGCAGACTCTCCCGCTGCTCACTTATCTGATGAACTGGGACAAGGCTTTTCGTTCGCCATTCAAATCGGACGTGTATTTCTTCTCCAGCCGTCTCCACATCGACCAGAAATGGGGCACGGCGACCCCGATTACCATCCGCGATCGCGAATTCGGGGCGGTGCGGATGCGCGCCTATGGGATTTACTCGTATCGCATCGCGGACCCGAAGGTTTTTTATCAGAAGATCAGCGGGACACGCGCCATCTATCAGGTCGCGGATCTCGAAGGTCAGTTGCGGAACACGATCATCGCGCGCATGACCGAGGCGTTTGGGACGAGCGCCGTTAACTTTCTCGATATGGCCGCCAATCAGGCGCATCTGGCGCAGATGCTCACCGATGCGGTGAAGCCATCCTTCTCGGACCTGGGGCTCAGCCTGGAGAGCTTCGTGGTTGAGAATGTCTCGCTGCCGGAGGAACTGCAGAAACTGCTCGATACGCGCATCGGGATGAACATGATCGGCGACATGGGGCGCTACCAGCAGTTCCAGATGGCGCAATCCATGCCGATTGCGGCGGCGAACGAAGGCGGCGCCGCCGGGCTGGGCATGGGATTTGGAGCCGGCATGGCGATGGGGCAGCAAATGATGAACTCCATGCAGACGCCCGGTCCGCCAACGCCTCCCGCTTCTGCGCCTCCTCCGGTTACACCAGTTCCCGGGGGGCCGCCGCCCGCGCCTTCGGCCGCCGGCGCGTCGAAGTTTTGCATTAACTGCGGGAAGGCGATGCCCAAGGTTGCAAAATTCTGCCCGGAGTGCGGGAGCGCGCAACAGTAACCGGCCAATGAGAGACAGACTGCCGGCTCAGTTAGGATCGACTACTTGTTGTGGCTCGCCAGGAAGGTCACCGCATGACCGCGTAAAGCTGCCGCGAACCTCTGAAACGTCAAGTCCTCCGCTGGCTGAGTAATCAGGGTGTTCTTAGCATTGGTTGCCATGATGAAGCAAGCTGCGTTGTAGAGCCTCTCCAAGACTAGGCGACGACACAACAATTCATACCGGGTGCTGTAGGGTACCCCCCGGTATCGCTCTTGCTCGCCCTTGCCTGGCTTCGCTTCGCCCCTGAATACCGGGTCGACGGGAAAATACGGTTCCTTGTTTGAAACCGGTGTCTTTACGTTGTCACGATCCTCAAGCAGGAAGAAGTACCCGAGGAAAGGCGTAGGGGATTTGCCAAATCGTCCCTCTCTGAAAGCTGTCCAAAGGTCTTTGGCGCTTCCCACCGCTTCTTCGGAACGATTGTTGACGTTGTTGCCGATGGACCTCCCCGCTTGAGATTTGAATTCCATGGCGAGAACCAGTTGCCCTTCCGACACGACCATCAGATCCCATTTTTTGGTCGCCCGAAAATAGCCCGGCAACTCAAGGGCGGTGCGGGTTCTGACGTCAAGCCGTTTTAAGCCAGCATCGCAAAGAATATCGGCGACAAGGACTTCCAGTGCACCCATTTGCGTGCCACCGGTCACCTCGCCGCGTGTCCCAGCATCGATGTTGCCCGACTTTACCTGTTTTTCTTTGTTTTTCGCTCGAGCGTCCCAATAGCTCTGGACGGCTTCATGTAGCCGCGTATCGATGTCCAAACGCCGTCTCCATTGTCAATCCGTCGATTCCATAGACCTCAAGGGCGATAGCTGTTGCGGCTTTTCGGTCCCGTGCACGAAACGCCTCTATCAAGCCGCACGTCTGAGTCTTCGTCAGTGTGGCTGGGGAAGGCACCCGAATGCGCCGAAGGTACTGTGCTTGAAAGCGGAGATACCCACCACGCATCCGCACGCCGTAGGATTCAACAAAAAACTGGCCGATAGCCGACATGAGCAAGCCGCCTAGGACCTCCAGATCCCACGTATCCGACTGAATAAAATACAAGTTGTGATGCGGGTAAGTCTCGCCATCATCGAGCACGGGATCGAGCACGTTCTTAATGTCCGCGATGTAGAGCTTCGGTTTGGCCGTAAGTGAGTGTGTGACTCTGTCGATCGTCTTGTACCAGCCGCGCGCATTTTTCGCGGCCGTATGTCGTTTCTTGAGTGCAGTCGCGTGCTTGTCGAAATATGCTCGGAGCTTCGGAAACTTGTCCAGATTCACAAGGCCGTCCTTGTCCCATGGGTCCACGAGATAGTGGCCGGACCATTCCATTGTGCCTTTCGAAATGTCCCCTGCAAGCCCGAGCTTCAGCAGACGGGAGGGCTCCACAAGCTTCGAGTCTTTGGTAATGAAGACACTGTCATTTCCCGTGGCGACACCAATGCCGACTTTGGTGCTTGCTTCGAGCGTCGGGAAGCGCTCTTCAAGTTGACGCAGCAGGGCAAGCTGTTGGGGCGAGTGACACGGCCAGGGATCGCCACCCTGAAACCATGTCTCCACCAGCGCCGTACGTAGTCCTGCTGGAAGGGTAGGGGTCTCGCCCCGCGAGGTAGCCTGCAACGTTGCCGACAGCTCTGCGGGCGCAGTGCGCTCGACTCCTGGGCCAGCGCTGGCGACCACGGTAGAGGATTGTTCCTTACGGCGAATGGCCGTGATAGCAGGATAGGCGTCTACTTCGTCATGGAACGCATCCGCGTTGTGCATTTCTATGACGACCTCGACGGCGTATTCGGAAGTCACGAGCTCACGCAATTCTGCGCCATACTGATTGCGCATCCACCGGTCCGCACAGATGAACGCACAGACGCCGTCCGGTTTGAGCTGGTGAAGCGCCGCCTCAAAGAAGGCCACATACAGATCCGCCCGGCCGCGCATCGTCGGATAGGCCTCACGATAAACTGATGCAGTGTCTTCCGGGATGTCCTCGAGCCGGACATAGGGCGGATTACCGATTACGAAGTCCGCTTCGATGCTGGTGGCGTCGAGAAGGTAATCTCCGGTACGTATCCAACTCTCCGCAAGCCGTTCTGCAACCGGCCGCTTAACGTCGCGGCCAACAAGCCGATCAACCGCGAGCACACGGGCGGAAGCGGCGCTCTCCTCGTCGAGTTCGTAGGCGACGAGGGACTCGATGCACGAAGAGACAGGCTTCCGGAAGGCC
>DASZXS010000013.1:0-76658 GCA_035545735.1 Bryobacteraceae bacterium
TCATACTTGTGCCACGAGTCATATTGCTTCCGGTATCGAAACGCCGCGCGGTCGTCCAATTCGCCGGAGAGCGCCTCGGGTAACATCGGTTTTCGCGTGGCGCGGGACATTGAAGGCGCGGCCAATCGCCGGGATGAACCGGGCTCATCAGCCCAGCGCCGGCCGGGTCAGAAGAAGCTCCGTCCGGTGGCCGATGGAGGCGGCGCAATGCCGTACAACTTCAAAATTGACGCCGTTACATCCTGCAGGCGGGGATTCGACGGGCTCGTTTTACGGCTGGTGAACAGCACTCCGGGAACGGCGGCGGGATCAATGCAGTGGTCGCCGATCCAGGCGTCGTTGTTGTCTTCGATTTCGGCCACGGGTGTGGCGCCGAGTCCAGTTTGCCAGGAACCGCGATAGCCCGGCGCGTAGCCAACGATGAGGTCCGGAGCGACGCCGGCGTTCTGTTTCGCGGCGGCGGTCTCGTGCACCGCTTCGACCACCTGTTTTCCGTTGTCAGGATCGCGCCAGGCGAGAAGCTGGTCCCGCAGATTCGCCAGCGTAGCGTTCCCGCGCCGCCCCGTCTCGACGATGCCGTGCTCTTCCCTTCCCTTCAGGTTCAGGTAGAGTCCATTCAAGCCAACCGCGTATGCCTCGGTCGATTGCCAGTCAATCGAGTTGAGGCTGGTGTCGTTTCCCGCCTGCCCCCGAAGCGCGAGGAAGCCGCGATGCTGGAGCCAGGCATTCAAATGCACGGCGCGATCGAAGGAAGTGAAGCCGTGATCCGACATTACGATTAAGTCCGCATTCGGCGCCGCGCGCATGGCTTCGCCGATCGAAGCATCGATCTCCTGGTAAACCCTCAAAAGCTCCGGCTCATGTTTGCCCCACATCATGTGCGAATTCTGGTCGACGGAGGAGAAGTAAAAAAAGAGGAAACCGCCCTGGAAATTTTGCAGGGAGTAGAGCAGGAGGCGGTGTTCGTCCTCAAACACGCGGCTGGACTGCGATTGGAAATCCGCCCGATTGAAAACGCCCTGCCGGAGGGCGGCGGTGTCCTCGGGAATTCCTAGCGTAAAGAAACGCCCTGTTTCGCGGGCTACATGGCCAGCCCAATCGCCGGGCGCTGAAACGGGGAGCACCGGAGAAACGGGATCGATGTTCACCGGCGAAACGTAGAGCTCGAAACGGGGATGAAGCTGTTTGGCGAAGACGCGAAACATTCCCCGGGCCGAGGCAAGGTGCGCTATGAGCGGAAAATCCGCCGCCATCCAATTCGACCACTCCCCCTGACGAATCACCGCCAGTTCATCGCCAACCTTCAAACGCGCGACCGGCGCGTCCGCATCGACGTCCACCGTCATCTCGATCGAGGCATAGCGATGGTCCTTCCGAAGAGGATTGGGGGGCCCTTCCACCGGAAGCACGGCGCGCCCGCCCGCAAGATCCATCTTGACGATGCGTCCGCCGGCGACTTCTCGGGAGAGTTCCTCGGGATCGTCGGTATAGAAGGCAAAGGTTCCCAGAGTGCCGCGCAAATCGGGCGTACCCATGCCCGACAGCGCGTGTCCCGCTTCGGCCGGGGGATAGTTAGTCGGCATGTGGATCACGGTAACCGGCGTCCCATGCTGCGACAGCAGTTGCCAGAAAGGAGTCCCCCCGCGGAGTGAAATTACGCGGGAGCCGGATAACGGAAAACGGTACGGACCAAGCGGCAGGGCAAACCTCGGCTCTTCGGTCCGCGACATGGACGAAAAAAGCTGCAGCGTCAACCGATCTCTGTGGACAAAGTCGAAGATGCCATGGGCCTCCGGCTCCAGGCCCGTAATGAACGCAGACCAGGCGACGGGGCTCTGCGGAGGCGTGGTGGTGCCGAGCCGCGAAAACGTTCCGCGATCCCGAAGACGCGCAAGATTAGGAAGGTCGCTCCAGTGGCGCTCCACAAAGCCGGGGTCCATGCCGTCCACTCCCAGCACGATAACGCTCGGGTATTTGCCCGGAGCGCGGTGGACGCCGCAGCCGGCCGCGCCGAGGCATAGCAGCAGGAGAAACGAAAGCTTGGCTATTGCGACGAGCCCCCCAGATAGCCGAGGCTGCGCATCTGTTCGAGAGTCTTGCGGTCGAGCGTGGTGGTTCCCGCATGCCCCACAACGTCGCGAATTTTGTTCTGTGCGTCGATCCACTGCGCCAGCTCGCCCACCATCCGCTCTACTTCGCGCGGATAGCGGTCCGCAACGTCGCGGCGCTCCGTCCGGTCCGACGCGCGATCGTATAATTCCACCTTGTTCACCCCGGCTTTCGCGGCATTTTTCCGGTAGATGAATTTCCACTTCGCATTGATGATAGCGAAGCTGTCGGCGGCGTTCTCCGGAACCGGCCCGACCGGATGAACACCGGCGAGACGCGAGGAAACCACCAGCCCGCGGCGCTGAAACGACTGTCCCCTGGCCAGCGGCATCAGGCTCTGGCCCTCCACCAGCTCGGGCGTTTTCAGCCCGAGCAGATCGAGAATCGTGGGCATCACATCGATAAGCTGCACCGGTTCGGCAACGCGGCGCGCCCTCGGAAGCAGGGCTGGATTCCACATAAGCAGGAACGAATGAGCCAGCTCCTGGTAAACCGATTGGCCGTGCCCGGTCCATCCGTGATCCCAGAACTCCTCGCCATGGTCGGAAAGGACGATGATCAGCGTGTTGTCGAGCACCCCCAGTTGCCGGAGCTTTTCCACAAAGCGTTCGAAGTTCGCATCGTTGTTGCGGATTTCACCGTCATAGCGGCCGACAGCCTGCTGGAGAAAACGGTCCGGATCGACGGAAGCCTTCCGGCACATTTCCCGGTTAAACACCGCCGCGCCTCCGTGCTCGCGTTCCGTAACAAAGCGCTTGTAGTTGCGATTGAACGCCGCGGTTTCGGAGGGGTTGGCGAACTGTCCGTCATACGGCGGAGGCGGACCGTAAGGCGCATGGGGGTCCGTCGAATGGGCGTACAGGAAAAAGGGCTCCTTGTAGTGGCGGTCAAGCCAGGGGAATACCACTCGGTTCAAGGCCGCCGAGTCGGTATCGCCCTCGGTTTGCCGATTGTGCGCGCGCAAGACAACGGGCGACTCGTAGAGATAGTCGAAACCACGTTCCAAGCCGGTCGCGCGTCCGACGAACGGACTGGCGACGATGCTGGCCGTAACATATCCGGCGGCGCGCAGTTGTTCGGCGAGCGTCACCGACCCGGGCGGAATGGTGTCGGCGTCTCCGACAATGGCGTGGGTAAAGGAGTAGAGAGACGTCATCAACGACGCGATAGACGGCTTGGTCCAGGGCGATTGAGACTGGCAATCGTCGAACACGACTCCGGAAGCCCCTAATTTCTTGAGAAACGGCGTGGTGTCGCGCGCATAGCCGTAGAGACTGGCGTGGTCGGCGCGAAGGGTATCGATGGTGTAGATGACGACGTTGGGGCGGCCGCCGCCGGGTTCCGGTCCGGCGATCACGGGATTTGCCCAAAGGCCGATGGCGCCGGCTTGCGGCGCCTCGGTGCGGAGTTGGAGCTTGATGGTCCGCCCGCCCCAGCGCGACACATCGACATGGCCGTCCTCCCAACCGCTCGAACCGTCCATGGTCTTCGTATACAGGTCGGCGGAATCCCCCTCCACCGTCACTCGAAATTTCACCGCGCTGTTCTTCGCCGCCAAGCCCATGCCGAAATGCAGATGACCGCCCGGAGGAACGGAAACGGCAAACGTGATTACGGACGGCGAGTGAACATACACGACTTCGCGATAGACGTCCTGCCGTCCCAGGAATGCCCGCCCGGCATTTTTGGGAAACGGCGCGTCCTTGGGAATGAGCTTGATGGACCGGATGGCCGCCAGCGCATCCAGGCTATCGGTGGGCATCACGCCGAGCGGGATACCGCTCTGGGGCGGAACACCATCAACAGGAAACCGGTAGATATTGTATTGGCCCGGCGGACCCAGCTTCTGCGTGCTCTCGAAACCGCCAATTTTGATCTTGACTTCACTACCTGCCTGGGCCGACATCCGGAGTTCCACGGCCTGGTAGAGAGTCCAATCGATGGAGGTCTCCTTGGGAGACGCGATCACCGGGGTGGAGCCTTCGCCTTTGACGATCAGGTCGCCATTGCGGACACCGATCCTGCCGCGAATCAACTGCCAGGTGATGTCGGAGGAAGAGAAGAAGTTCTGCCATACGACAGGCTCCGCGGCGGCCGCGGAACCGGAAGCCTCGGGGGCCTCCACTACGGCCGAGGCCAGCCTGTCGCTCAAATGAGTGGCCTGAAACGCGGCGCTCCAGGCTATCTGCAATGGCAGCAGCGGAGCCAGCGAAAACCAGAGCGCGCGTTTCAGGACCGAAACCAACCGCAAATGTAATTTTAGCGCCGCTAAAATTCCACCCGGGCGCCCACCTGGATGATCCGGGGCGCGTTTGGCTGCGAGCTCAGGTTAATGAGCCCGGTGGTCGCGTCCGGGTTGTTCAGGTTGGGATGGTTGAACGAGTTGAAGAAGTCTCCGCTCATCCGAAGCCGGATACGCTCCGTGATGCTGAAGTATTTGAAGACGGAGATGTCTTGATTCCAGGCGGATGGTCCGAGCATGAAGTTGCGGGAATTCCAGCTCAGATTGTCCGTCATGGGCGTCATAACCGTGGTGCCGTTCGCCAGAGTCTGCGGGAGCAGGTTGTTGAAGCCTGAACCCAGCGGGTGAAGCATGCGAGCGCCGCGGTCAACGGGAACGATGGCCTGGAGAGCGGAGGCGTTCACATTGGACGCTTGCGTGGGATCGAAATCGCCGGCAAACCACAGCAAGCGGTTTTGACCTGCATAAGACAGATTCAGGCGCTTATCGGAGCTGAGGGTCGGGTCGCCGAACAGGTACTCGCCATTAGAGTTCACGCCCATCCAAAAGCCGCTGCTCCAGGTGCCGACGAAGCCGATCTGCCAGCCGCCGACTACGGCATCGAGAGCGCGTCCGCTACCGCTGAGGTACTTCTTTCCCTTGCCGAACGGAAGTTCGTATATGCCGGTCCAGGTGATGCGCTGCGGAGGCACCTGGCTTGAATTGGTATAAAGCAACCGTAGCCGCTGGCTATCGCTCATATTGGGGTTGCCGAGAATTTCGTTATTCGCGGGAACCGTCCCCGAAACACCCCCGCCTTGTGAGCCCGCGCCCGTGGCCACGCCGCTATTGAGTCCGGCGCCGCCGGAAGAGAACCCGCCGGGGTCGGTGGTCGCCATCGAACGCGTAAAGGCGTAGTAGGCCTGGAAGGAAAGCCCGTTGGAGTACCGCTTATCGAGAACAACCTGTAATGAATGGCTATTGGAATAGCCATTGTGAGCCAGGATGCCATAGGCGCCGGACGTGTTCCAATTCGGGTTGTACTGCCGCTGATAAGCCAACACGGGAGCGGCCAATCCAGTCTCGGCCTGATAGTTGTAGCGCGAGGTGGGAGAGTTGAAATCCCAGTGCTGCTGCAAATTGCTGCCATGGTTGCCGGCGTAGGAAACCTTCAACACCATGTGATGCGGCAGTTCGCGCTCCACGGTAGCGGTCCATTCCTGAATCTTGTTGTCGGCCCAGCGGTTCACATCCATCGCGAGGAAGCTTTGCGAGGAGCTGCTGACCGCGGACGGGCTGACGGTGGCGCTCCCACCGGCGCCCAGGGTATCGCTCGACGCCGGAACAACGGTGAGGGAGTAATTGCCATTGGTTCCCTGGTTCGAATCGACGTCGTTCTCATAGCGAAGATTGAGCGGCGGATTGCTGCGCATCGACTGGAGCAGTTGAGACAGCGGCATGGGGAAGTAGTAGACGCCGTAGCCGCCGCGAAGCACCGTTCTATCGGTCAGCCGGTACGCGGCCGCAATACGCGGCGCAAAGTCCCTCCAAACGTTGGGCGTGAGGGCGGAGGGGAATTTGATGGAATCGGCGGAAACCGAAGTCAAACCGCGGCCGCCCCACGCGTCGATGACTCCCTGGGGAACACCGGCCGAGGCAAGGGTAGCGTTGTGTGGGAGAACGACCTGCATGTTGGTCGCGGTTAGCGAGGCCAGGTCGAGGTTGTCCATCCGGTCATATTTCTCCCGGTACGGGCTCCAGTATTCCCAGCGAAGGCCCAGGCTCACAGTCAGCTTCGGCGTGACTCTCCAGGTGTCTTCCCCGAAGACGCCAATGTCCTTTTGCTGAAAATAGAAGTAGCCGCGGTTGTACTGATTCGAGAGATAGTTGGGGAGGCCCAACTCAAGGCTGGCCAACCCGGACCCGGTGAAAGGCGTGATGCCGTCGGCGGCGGCGCTGTAGAGGCCGGTCCAATTCGCGCCGAAGGAGTTCGAACCCTGCGCCTGCTGCAACTCCTCCACGTTATTGTATTCGGAGCGACCTTTGAATCCGAACTTGAAGGTGTGCTTTCCCTTGACCCACGTTACGTTGTCGTCGATCTGATACTGGGTCATGTGCTGCGCCTTGTGGTTGTCGTTGTCCCAATAACCGTAATAGAGCATGTTGTTACCCATGCCAATGGTGGGCCAGCCCTTAGCGCCAAACGGATTAGGAAATCCGAGCTTATCGGCCCAATCGACGTTGTCGGACCCGGTGCCCTGCGAGTTCGGAGAGCGGTTCGCCGCAAGCTGCAAGTCGTTCATCAGCGTGGGGCTGAATACGTGCGTATAGTGGGCGGTGATGTTGTACGCCTTGGCTTGCTGCGCCGCCGTGCCGGCCGCGTTGCTTACACCCGGAGGCGGATAGGCGTAGCGGCCGCCCGCCTGTAGATAGTTGTAGGTCGACCCGGTGTAGCGTACCGACAGCGAGTTCTTGTCAGAGAACACCTGGTCCCCGCGCGCGGTGATCGAGTTCGTGTTGGTCGACTGCGGATAAAAAGTCTGAAAGTTGTTTCCGAGCCACGGATTGGCGGACGCATTCGGTCCGCTTGGCAGCGGCGTCGCGGCGCGCAAGCCGTCGATGATCTGCTTATTGAGCATGTTGGACGGGATGACGTTGTTCGGGAAAGGCTGCCGGTTTCCGGCCGCATCGGTCGTGTACGGATTGTAAAGGGTGTAGTGGTTTCCGCTCGAATCGGTGATGTTGCTTAAGTCGCCGCCCCACATCGCCGCCGTCGGAACAGCGGTTTGCGCGAAGATCTGGGACCGCTGCTTGAGCAGTTCCTGATCATAGAAAAAGAACGTCTTATTTTTGATCACCGGACCGCCGACGAAGCCGCCGAACTCGTTCCGAATGAGCTTCGCGGGGTTGTTTCCGTCCTGCACGGCGCGCGCCACCAGGCCGCCGTAGTTGTCGCGCAGGGTTTCAAAAGCGCCTCCATGGAACTCGTTGGTTCCACTGCGGGTCACCAGCGAGACGGTGGCGGGCCGGTCATAGGCGGCGCCGGAACCCGCGGTTTCCACCCGATACTCCTGAACCGTGTCAAGACCAGGTTGGACGCGAGCGATGCCCCCGCCGAAGCGGTCCACGTAGGACATGCCGTCGATCAAAATGTCGGTGGAGCCGACCATCATGCCGTTGGTGCGCATGTTCGCCCCGCCCTGGGTATTCTGCCCGCCTTCGACGCCCGGGGTTAAGGTGAACAGATTGCTGATCTGCCGTCCGTTTAGGGGAAGATCGTGAATGGTCTGCGCCGTCTTTACGTCGCTCAGTTGAGAGCCTTCCGTGGCAATCGGGGCCGCGGCGGCGCCTACATCCACCGTGGTCGAAACCGTGCCGACCGTCAGAGCGGAGTCCACCGTCACGGTCTGTCCGGCCTGAAGCACAAAATTCGTTTCAAACTTGTCGAATCCATCCGCCGCGATCGACAGGTGGTACGGACCGACGCGCAGACTCCCGAAGTAATAGATTCCGGAATCGTTAGCGGCGGCGGTGCGGACCACTCCCGTGGCGGTATTGGTCAGGGTTACGGATGCTTTGGGGACAACGGCCCGCGAAGAATCCATGACCGTGCCCGTGACGATACCCAAGCCGGTCTGGGCGGCTAAAGGCAATGAAAGGAGCGCACAGATCAATAACTTTCTGATGTTTGACAAGGAACTGGACATATCAGCGCTTTCTTAACGAAACTAACAAAGGTTGGGGAAAGAATAACAGAGCGGCCAAAACAATGCAATAGCAATCGTCCCAAATCGACGGCATTGGCCGCTGAGAAGCGCGCCGGGGCGTGCTTCGTTGCTGGTGTCACATAAGCACGGCGCTCCGAATTTACGAAACAGAGTTCGCACGCGCCACGCGCGCGGGCGGGGGCGCCGGCGTAGAGTGCGAAAAAAGGGCGTTCAAAGGGAGAGTGGCGGCTCCGATGAGCGCGGCTTCTCCACCGAATGCCGAGGGGCGGACCAGCAGATTGGGGGATCCAAACAACTTTTTGTCGGGAAGTTCCGGGAGCAGCAGCGGTTCAATCAGCGGCCATGCCTCTGTGACGGCGCCATCGATAACCACAGCATCGGCGTCGAGGCTCCAGGCGACATTCGAAATCCCGATCCCCAGGTATCTTCCGGTTTCATCGATCACCTGACGGGCGGCGGCGTCGCCGTCAGTCGCCCATTGCGCGATGCGGCGCACGCGCGCCGAAGTGTCACCCCCGCTCGCCTGCCGCCGGGCCCCACTCAGTTCCGCATAGCGGTTGCAGAGGGCCGGATTCGACACCAGGCGCTCCATGCAGCCCGGCCTGTCGTACCGCTCCTCGCCCGGCGTGTACTGAATCACCATCTGGCCAAACTCACCGGACGCCATGTGCGGCCCGTGGTAGAGTTTCCCATCGAAAACCACGCCCATGCCCACGCCTTCATCGATTTTCACGAAGAGAAAACAGCGCCGGCCGGCGAATTCGGCGGCGCCGTAGGTGTATTCCGCGAGAGCCGCGGCGCGGACGTTGTTTTCGACCGTCACCGGTTCATGAAGCCTGGATTCCAGAATTTCCCGGATCGGCGTCTGACACCACCCGCCGCGACTTCCGAGCACCAGCGTTCCCGCTTCGCTGTTCACGATGCCGCGCACACAAATCCCCAGGCCGGGCAAACGGTCCTTCCCGAACGCCTTGCGGAAAGCGAGAAATTCGTCGCAGATCCGGTCGAGGGCCGGCAGCGGGGACGCGGGCGTACGGAAACGGCGGGTCTCCACGATACGGCCGCGTAAAGTGCTGACAGCACAGCGCGTTTCCCAATTCTGAATCTCGGCGCCGAAGATGACGCGCCGCGGATCGAGAGCCAGCCTCCGCCCGGGGCGTCCGCCGGTCGAGTTCTCCTCTCCGTCTTCGCAGACAAGGCCATCGGCGATCAGCCCGGTGACGATTCGGGAGATGGCGCCTTCCGAGAGACCGCTCTGACGGGCCGCGTCCGCTCGCGACATATAGTCGCGCTGCTGCAGGAGGCTAAGCAGCGCGGCGCGGTTCGCCCCCCGGATCTGAGGGGGACGCAGGACCCGCTTGGCGGCGCCGGACTTGACCATACCGTAAGTTTAGTACGACAAGTAAGTCCCGGCTCAACTATTCGCGGAATCGAAGTGGCAGCAACAGGAACGAGGCGCCGGCCAATGATCCGAGGACGAACCACACCAACCAGTGCTTGCCGAAGACGGTAGCCGGAGGATAGGCGACTTCAACCCAGTCCACAACGGGCGAGGAAAAATGGCCCTCCGCGGGATGCAAAAGGAACCGCCCAATCGACCCGGCCCGGCGCTCGGAGATCCAACGCAGGCCAGGAGACGCAACAATCGATTTCTGGATGACTCCTCCGGCAGAGCGAATTTCAAAGTCGCCGGAAATCGCCTGAACGGGACGCACACGCCAACTGATTTGCCCGTTTCGAACGATATGGACGGCCGGCGTCTCGACATTTACCCCCGCCGGCGCGCTTAAACTGATGCCGGAGAGAGCGTTTCCGGGCGTCGCGCACTGATTCGTTTTGCATTGAACGGTCACGACCGTGGCCTGGCCCGGTGCAAGCGGCGCGCGGGAGAACACGGCATCCACGCCCACGAGCAAGATTGCCATCGGCAGCGTGAGCAGCGCCAAAGGCAGTGCGATCAGCTTCAGCAGGCGTCCATTCGCCGCAAGCAAATCTCTCTGCGCCCGAAGGATCAGCGCGGGTTCATCGGAAAACAACTGAAATTCGAACAAATGCGCGAGCATCCGGTTGGCGGCGGCGCGGAATCGCGCCGCATCCAGAAAGCGGCGAAACATCCACAGGGACAGTGCGCCCGATAGAGCGCCGGCCGCAAACACGATCCAAAATGCCGCGCCCCCGCGATCCACATCCATCATTCGAGATAGCCCAGGCCCTTCAGTTTCTTGATCAGATCCTCTTTCGACTCGGCTTCCTCCAGACGCGACAGATCGCGCTCGATCGCGTGTTCGATAAATTCTTCGAGCGAACTATAGCCGGCCTTTTCGACAACCCGCCGCGCCCGCTCACACAGCGCCCGATTCAGTTTTACGCTCTCCTTCGATCTCATACCAGAGCTTTTCCTTCCATCCATTTCGGCGGTTCGATGCCGAACAAACGGAGCGCCGTGGGAGCCAGGTCTTCCATGCCCGGATCGTGCGCATCCAATTTCCGGTTTGCGAACAGGACGCCCGGAACGGCGCCGGGGTCGACGCAATGGTCCCCGCTCCAACACTTGGCGTTGTCTTCAAATACTTGAGCCGTCACCTTGCCGGTCGCGGCGCCCCAGGAAGCGCGATAGCCTGGAGCGTACCCCGTGACGAGGTCCGGCGCAGCCTCGGTGTACGGCCCGGTGTAAATGGCCGACGCATCGTAGACGTTGCGGATCGCGATGTCGCCGGTTTCTTCGTCAACCAGGCCCGCCAGGCGGCGGATTAGCTCCGCTTTCAACCCGGCAGCTTCGTCCGGTTCGACCGCGCCCTGCGCTTCGCGCCCTCGCAAATTGAGATAGACGCCCCCCAGGCCGAACGTATAGGCGCGAGTCCGCGGCCAGTCGATTCCTTCGAAATAATCGCCGCTCTCCGTCATTCCGTCCTTCAATACAAGGTATCCGTGCTGGTGTAACCAGGAATTCAGATTCACGCCGCGACGGAAAGAGCAGAAGCCGTGATCGGAGAGAACAAAGAGCGCGGTATCGTCATCCACATATTGCAGGGTGCGCCCCACAACGCGGTCCATATCGCGGTAGAGGTCTTCAATGACGCCGGCAAAACGCGAGGATTCGCCGCCGCGGCGCGGATCGAGATAGCGATAGAACATGTGCTGAACGCGGTCCGTCGTATCGAAAACGCAAGCCACCACCCCGCGCCGGGAATGATCGAGCGCGCTAAAAAACATGCTTTCGCGTTCCTGCTGAATTAATTTCGATTGCTTCAAGAACGCGTCCTCGTCGATCGCGCCTTCGTTGAGTGCCCAGGTATCTTCCGCCATTCCGAGCGTCGCAAACGAACCGAGCAGTTTGGCCAGATAGACCGCGTAATGGCTCGGGTGGCTGATGGGAAGAGCCGGATTCTCGGGGTCGATTTCGACCGGGGTCGCATAGAGAGAGAGGCCCGGATCGGCGCTTGTCAACAGGAATCGCACAATGCCCCGCGCGGCGGACCACCCGCCCGAAGAAAAACGGAGTCGGACCCACGGCGAGTACTCTCCCACGCGAAGCTTCAGCGTTTGTTTCTGGATTTGCAATTCGGCGGCCCCATCGACGCCCACCGGTGCGATGCGGAACGGGATGGAACTCTCACCTGGACCGGCCAGTTCGCCCTTCCAACCTCCATCGCACGCGAAGAGACGAGAACGCACGCCGCCTTCGCAAACGGAGGCCTCTGCCTCCGTGGAGAACCAGGAAAACGTGCCCTGCGAACCTCGCAAGTCCGGCGTGGACATCGCGGAAAGCAGCCGGCCCCGGAACGCTTCCGGGGGAAAGGTAATAGGGATGCGCAGAATGGTGCTGCCAATCGCGTTGCGTCCCAGAATCTTCCAAAATGGCTCGCTCTTCCGGCGCAGTTCCACCATCGGCCGCGAGATGGGAATAGTCCATCGGCCGATTTTCAGCGAGCGCGCAGGCGGCCGGACTCTGGCGGACGACAGTTCCGGCGCGTAGGTGCGCAGGTCACGGTTCAAAAAATCGAAAATATTATGACGGCCCGGATTTACTCCGGTTGCAAAGGTCGACCACGCCACGGGCGAAAGCGGCGGGAACGTGGTGCGCAGGCGGCTATACCAACCTTGGTCGCGGAGACGGGTGAGGTTGGGGAGTTTTCCTTCCGCCATCCATTTCTCGGCCAGGTTGGGGTCCAGGCCGTCGAGCCCCAAAAAGATCACCTTCTTGACCCGTGCTTTGCCGAACCGCCCGCGGCGGCGCAGAGCCAGCCACAAAATGCGAAAAGGCCAGGCGAGGAACGAAACGATGCTCGCAATCAGGGAGAGAAGAATCGCCAGGAAAGACCCCAGGAATGCAAAGCCCGCTCCGGGTCCGATGTACGCGAACTCCAAAGCCGCCGGATGAGTCCGCGATACCTCATGCCACCAGGCCAGAGCGAGGACCACTGCCAGCGCCAGGACGTGCCCGTCCATTCTCCGCCGCTTCATCGCAGCCTGCCTTCGAGAAACGGCACTTCGAGTACCTTTTCATGCTGGATCGGGCCGTGGCCGAAATAGCCGTCCTCGCCAAACAGCTCACCGTGGTCGGAAGTGATGGTGACATAGGTGTTGGCCGGCAGCAGATCGAACATCTCTTCCATCACGGTGTCCAGATACTTCACCGCGTCAATCTGGCGGTGGCGCAATTCGCGAAGCTTCGACTCGTTAAAAGTTCGCGCGCGCGTCCGGCGAAGTTTTCCGCCCACCGTATGCTCGTCCAGATGCTTAAACACACCATGCACGCCGCTCACGCGCGGCCATTGCTCGGGCGGCTCACCCGGGAGCGCATAAGGGTAGTGCGTTTCACCGGTATTCAGCAAATAAAAGGACGGACGCTCCGGATGGAAGGTCATCTCCCGAAGCATTGCGCGCATATCGTTGTGATGCTCCATGAGCTTGTAGGTATCGAAGCCGCTGTTGAGAATGGTGAGCGGATTCAGCACCGGCAGCGAGACTCGCGCATGCGTCGCGTATCCGAGGTTTTGAAGCAGCACGGGGAGGTAGAGGCGCGGGACGAATTTCCTGAATTCAAGATCCTTGGCACCCAAACGCTCGTTGAATTTCAGGAAATCGCGCTGGTAGTAGTCGGATGCGAAGACCCCGCGCGGACTCGCGTGAGGCATCAGGCCCATCAGCAGGTTGTAATGGGACGGCGCGGTCCAGGAAGCGTAAGCCCATCGCCGCTCCAGTTTGCCGAGCTTCTGCATGGTCCGCGGGCGCGCCTTCACGAAGGCATCGTAGCGGCAACTATCAAAGACAATCAGGACGTAATTGTTCTGCGGCATGAACCGGAGCTTCTGACAGTCATGATACGCTGCCGCGCTCCGGCTATGGCTGTGCGGGAGTGATCTTGGGCTGCGTCGCTCTTTCGAACTCGGCGAGTTTGCGAAACAGCGCGAGCTCGCGATCAGCATCGGCGGCTCGCCCTTGGGCGCGGTAGAGTTGCGCGAGCTTGTAGTGTGTCGTCCGCGCGTTGGGCGCAAGCTGGGCGGCTTGCTCCAGTTCGCGAATCGCGCCCGCGGCATCGCCCTCCTGATCGAGCACTTTTCCCAGGCCGGCGTGAGCTTCGGCCATCTCCGGACGCAGCGCAATCGCGCGGGAAAACAAGGACTTCGCCTCGGAGAGCTTCGAGCGCTCGATCGCAATTTCGCCGAGCTGGTAGAGCGAGCCCGCGTCGCCCGGATTCATCTTCAGCTCAGCCAGAAATTCCTTTTCGGCTAAAACTCGATTCTCTTCGGAGCGCTCGGCTGCAAACAGCGCCTCCCCCAGTTGATAATGCAGGCCGGTAAGCTGAGGACCGCGCTCCACCGCCAGACGGAACTCCCGAACCGCGCCGGCGTATCTCTCCTGCGCCATATAGTTCTGGCCAAGCACTTCGTGGACCCACGCCGAGTCGGGATCGTCCTCGGCAAGTTGACGGAGCGCGGCGGACGAAAGGTCGGCATGCAGACGGTACATCGCGTAGAGTACTTGCGGATTCCGTGGATCCAATTTAGCGAGACGGTCGAGCACCGGCGCCGCCTGGGCGGCCAGACCCGACTCGGAGTAGGATCGCACCAACTCCAGGCCCGCTTGCAACCGCAGCGTCTTGTCCGTCACCTGGGGCAGCGCTTCTTCGATCGATTTGCGGCCCTGCTCCGTCTGTCCGAGCCGTAAATGACACATCCCCAGAAAAGCACGGGCGGCGGCAAGAGAAGGCGAACCGGAAATCGCCGTCTCGAAGTGTCCGGCGGCTTCCCGGTATTCGCCTTGCACAAACTCGATCATGCCGAGATTGGCGTGCGCGTCCACGTTGGCCGGGTCGATCTTCAGCATCGCCTCCAGCTCCCGCTTCGCCGCCGGAGCGTCGTTCGCTGCGATGGCGGCCTGGGCGCTTCGCGCGTGCTCAGAGAACTGGGCGCGCCGGTCCTGCGCCGGCGCCTGGGAAGCAAACAGAAGGATGCCGGCGAACGCGAAAACCCTCAGAAGTAGATGTGAATGCCGAATTGCATGGCTCGCATATTCGACTGCAAGGCGGTAATCTGGCCCGCGGAGGCCTGATCGACGCTTGCGTTCGGTAATCCGAGGTTCGTGTTGTTCCATGTATTAAACGCCTCGGCGCGGATCTGAATGCGCGTTTCTTCGCGGTTCAGGAACGATCCAAAGACGATGTCCTTCGAGAGCGCCCAGTCGGCATTGATGAACGCCGGCCCGCGCAACGATCCGACCGAAGCGTATCCGAAGCGGCAGCAGGTGGGAATGGCGAAGGCCGCCGGATTGAACCAGAGCGCGGCGCGCTGGCCGCCCGGAACGTCCGAGGAAGAGATGCCGCTCACGGGGTCCGGCCGCTGTGCGAAATCGGCATTGAGCGTCGCGTTGCTCGATACCGAGGGGGTAAACGCGAGCCCGGACTCGACACTGGTAACGCCGCTGAAGACCCACCCCGCCAGAATATGCTTCTTCAAGCCGGTTACATTGGACCCGAACGGGCGTCCGGGGCCGTAGGGGATGTTTAACGTATGCGTCGTGATCCAGGTGAATTTCCGGTCGATGGAAGAACTGTTGATGGTGCCGCCGCCGGGGCCGTAATCGATGGCGCGATTGTACGTAGTGGCGCTCCAGAACGCCCCATAACCCATCGCCTTCGACCAGGTGAAGTTCGACGTCATGGTGTAGAAGCTGGAGAGCTGCTTGTTGAACACCACGTTCATCGCGTTGTAGTTCGAATCCGAGCAATTGCACGCCAGGCTGATGCCCTGCGACAAACCATATTGCTGATAGTAAGGACGGCGGCTCAACAGGGAACCCGTGCCAACGTTCGCCGCGTTCAGGTTTGGCTGCCAGTTCAGGTGCGTGCCTTTGTTGCCGACGTAGCTTACCGAAAGCGTGGCGCCGTGACCGAGAGCCTGCTGAACCGTGAAATTCCAAGAATCCATTGTCTCCGTCTTCCAATTGAGTTCGCGAGTCTTCAACGTAACTCCGTCGGGCGCGGGCAGCATCCCGTTCGTGGGCAGCGCCGGAACCGTGGCCGCGGGCGGCGTCACGTTGATGGGGAATACCGACTGGTAAACGTTGGTCTGTGATACCTGCTGCTGCGTCACAATCGGGTAGCCGCTGGTCAGATGATAGAAGGTCGCATCGTAGCCGGAGGAGAAGAAACTACGTCCCAGCCCGGCGCGGATCACGGTATTCTTCGTCACCTTATAGGCGAAGCCCAGCCGGGGCGCAAAGTCATTCAGGGGCGTGTTGACATTCGCACTGCTGGACACCGAGCCGATGCCCGCGAGGAGGATCTGTCCGGTGGCCGGGTCGAAATTCGCCAAACCTCCCTTATAAGGAGACGTAACGGGCGTAAAGTAATCCCACCGCAGTCCGTAGTTCAGGGTGAGAGACGGCGTGATGCGCCAGATGTCCTGGGCGTAGATGCCGAGGGTCGATTGGCGTTCGGCCGGCTCGCCGGTGAAGATAGCGCGGTCGAAGGAGCAGGTGCCGCCCAGCAGCAGGGTCGCCATACCCAGTCCGGACGTCGGATCGCTCGGACTCCCAGTGGCCGACTGGCAGAAATTATAGTTGCCGCGCGAACTTGCGTTCACTGACTGAAAATCGAACTGATAGCGCCGAAAATCGGCGCCCCACCGCAATTGGTGCTGCTGGGTCATTTTCGACCAGTTGCTGACGTATTCAAAAGTGTTTTCGGTATCGAAGCGCGGAATCCCCACGCCGCTCGGAATGCCCATATAGAAGCCTCCGACCGGTCCACCAACGTTGATGCCCGCGAGTCCTCCGTTGAGAGCGATCCCGGTGTTGATCCCCGGGATGCCGACTTTGTCGTTGGTACGCAGGGCGGAGTCGGCTTGCAGAGCGGCCAGATTGAAGCGCACATATCCGGCGCGAAACTCGGCGAGCAGGTCCGGCCCGAACGTGTGCACATAGTTGAGGCCGGCATGGTGCGCCGACGAATTCGCGGTTTCCGGGCTGAGTCCGCCCTGCGCCGGCCCGCCGGCTTCCGCGCCGAAGAGCGGAGGATTGTCCAACAGAGTGCTGAAGTAGCTGTAGCGGCCGAAGAATTTGTCTTTATCGGAGATGTTCCAGTCGCCGCGCGTATCAGCCCAATTCTGATTGAAAGTCTCTTTCACGTCGCCGACGTAATTGTTGTCGGTGCCCTGATTGATATTGGGATTGGGAAGAAGGTTCAAGAGATTCAGCGCCACGGGACTGATCCGGTTCGCGGGAATCCGATTGTTGGCGAATGGCGTGCGCCCGGTGCCGTCGGCGTTTCCGGTGGTGGGATCGTAGATCACGTTCGGATCGCCGCTGAAATCGCCCGCGCGGAAGGCGGCGTTGGGTACGGTGGCGATCAAGGAAGCGCCCTGAATCTGGCGCGTGAATTGATAATCGCCAAAAAGGAACAGCTTATTCTTCTTTATGGGCCCGCCCAGGCTGAATCCCCCCTGGTTCCAGTTATACGGGGCGACGCCGGTACCCTTCCCGTCCGGCCCGGTGCCGGCAATCTTTTCCGTGAGCGGGTTCGCAGAAAAAGACGCGCTGTTGCGGTTGAAATAGAACAGCGTGCCGTGCAGTTCGTTCGTGCCGGACTTGGTGACATATTGCGCGACCATACCGGAGGTGCTGCCAAATTCCGGATCGTAATCGGCGGTGGTGATTTTCAGCTCCTGTACCGAGTCCACGGGAGGAACAATCAACTGTATTCCGCTAAAGCCATAGGAGCGATTCGTGATGCCGTCGAGGACAAATTCCTGCGATCCGGACCACGTTCCATTGATATAGGTGCGCGTGCCGCCGCTGGGATTTTCACCCGCCCCCATCTGAAAACCGTCGGGAAGCGCGCCGGGCACCGTGAGATAAAGCTGCGTAATATTGCGGCCGGCGGTGGGGAGATTTTGGATCTGTTTTTCGCTCATGGTCTGAGACACATCGACCTTCTCCGACTGCAAAAGCTCCGCGCCCCCGACCACCGTCACCGATTCCGCTACATTGCCCACCGACAGCGTCAAGTCGATGCGAACCACCGCGTCGACGTCAACTTTCACGTTGGCGCGGGTCAATTTCGAGAAGCCGCTCTGCTCGGTGGAGATGGAGTAATTTCCGGGAGGAAGGCTGGAGGCGTGGTAGAAGCCATCGGAGTTGGTCGTCACCTGTGTGCGCGCTCCCGTCTGCTCGTTGACGATGGCGACACCGGCGCTCGCGATCGGAGAACCGCTTTGATCGGTTATGTAACCGTTGATGGAGCCGGAAACGGCCTGAGCAAAGCAGGATAATCCCGAAAACAGCAATGCCGCGCCAAAAAGCGCGGCGGCTTTAATCGATTTCGCCTTCATTTTTTCCTCCCCCATCCGTTAAATATTCGGACGGCTCCGCAACCATTAGCGGAAACTGTGCCAAATGTTATCAGGGGGATGCCGGAGTGTCAATGATTTGAATATCACCCGGCAAAAATTTTGCAAGGCAAAACGACGAAGGGACCGGAAATCCGGTCCCTTATCGGAATGTTTCAAACTCGCGGCCCGGAATAATCAGCCGCGAAGCTCCTTTAAAGTCTTGCCTACAGGTCCCGGACCGAAATCGATCTTCGCCGCCTGGATGCTGAGGCCGGCGATCTCGATCCGGTTCAGGTCGGCGCTCCCGATGCCGGCCGCTTCGGCTAATTTAATGGAGCTATCGCCGCGGACAAACGGAGCGGTTCCCCGGTCGGCTTGGGTACTGTAGCTCATCACGGCCATGCCAACCGAATCCACGCAAACCGGATTGCGGCCCGCGATGATCACGCCGGGCGTCATCTTCTCCAGTCCCTTCAACCATGGACCTTCCCCGCCCCGGACCGTTTCGATGCCGTCCACTATGGCAAGATCGATCGGGCGAATTCCGACCTGATCCACGGCGGCTCGCGGCACCCGGTAACCGGGATCGCGCGGAGAATCCGGATGCAGTTCGGCATCCACGCCTTTGGGCGCTTTGGTGGTCCCGGAGTGGATCACCGGGCCGCGCTCTTTGGTCGGAAATTCATTGCCGCTCACGCCGCAATCGCCTCCGTACAGAGAACACGGCATGTTGCCGAAGTTGTTCTTCATCGTCATCGTGACGCCGGCGATCCAGTGGTTCTTCAGCTTGGCCAGCGAGACATACGTGTCGCAATCGACGAAGGCCTCATTAATGTAGTAGGCGGGATACAGATACCCGCCCCACGGCACCTTGAGGCGGACATATTTCTTGTAAGGCCCCAGGTTCTGAACATTCACCCAGTCCACTTTGACGCCCATGTTGTCGATCGCCTTGACGTCGATGCCATAGCGGGCCCAAAGATTGATGTCCTGCGTCGCCGGGAAAAAGCTTTCAATCAAACGCACGCGCCGCGCGCCCGCTTTGGCGAACAAATGAACGGTCGACGCGACCGTGCCGGGGTCTGTTCGATACGGCAAATCGGGAGTAAGCGGCCAGTTCTTGGGATTACCGGTCAGATTGAGTTTGACGGCGACGGTTTTGCCGCGCACCAGTTTTCCGATCCCGCCGATCCGGTCGAATGCTTCCGAGAGTTTGCCGGTGACATCGTCCTGATAATTCCGGCATCGCACAATGGACACCGTGCTGGCAGGAGCGTTCCCGCTAAGCAGCGTTGGAAGACCGGCAGCGGCGAGCGCCGCCGTTCCGGTGGTGGTCAGTAACTCCCGCCGCGTCGCGGGACCGAACAAATGATTCATCGCCATCTGCTGCAAGCACCTCCAGGATCATCGTATCTCGGTTTGCCCGCCGGCGGGGAGGGCGCCGGAATCGCGAGCCACAACGAAACGGCGGAATGATAAGGTAGATTCTTCATGGGACGCATACGACGACGGGATCTGCTGGCAGGGGCGATGGCCGCCGCCGGAGCGGGCGGCGCAAGCGCGAGCCCGCAGGTGGAAAACGACAAGATCAAAGGCACGCCGCTGCCCCTCCAGCGCTACGAGCCCAAGAGCATGCTGCATGCCAGGGAAACACACGTGGCGCGGTCTCGCTTTCCGGTCATGGATTTCCACACCCACATTACCTTCAGCGATTCGCTGGGCGGCAACGAGTCGAGGATTGTTTTCAATGCCAAGCCGGAGGAACTGCTGCCGGTGATGGACCGGAAAAACATCCAGATCATGGTCAACAGCACCGGCGGCTACGGCAAGGGACTGGAAACGACGTTGAACGCTCTGTCACGAGCCCATCCCAAGCGCTTCATCGTTTTTACCGAGCCCTGGTGGGCGAAGACCCCGGAGCCCGGCTATGCCAAGTTTCAGGCCGACGAAATCGAGCGGGCGCACGCGGCCGGAGCCCGGGGGCTGAAAGTCCTGAAGATCCTGGGCCTCTATCTTCGCGAAAACGTCAAGACCGGGAAACTGGTAAAGATCGACGATCCCCGCTTCGACCCGATGTGGGAAACGGTGGGTCATCTGGGAATGCCCGTTGGTATCCACACCTCGGACCCCGAGGCCTTCTTCCTTCCGATTGACCGCTTCAATGAGCGCTATGAAGAACTCAATGCGCATCCGGACTGGTCCTTTCATGGAAAGGATTTTCCAAGCAATCGGGAGCTCCAGGAAGCGCGGATTCGCGTAATTCAGCGGCATCCGAAAACAACATTTGTCTGCCATCATGTCGCGGATTCTGAAGATCTCGAACTGGTTGGCGAATGGATGGACCGCTATCCAAATATGTGGGTGGAACTGGCGGCGCGCATCGGCGAGTTGGGCAGACAGCCGCGCGCATCCCGCCGCTTCTTCGAAAAGTTTCAGGATCGCATTGTCTTCGGAACCGATGCCACACCAAAGGGCGCCAACTATCCGCAGCAATATTTCTGCGACGAGCTATACGAGATTTATTACCGCTTCCTTGAAACCGCCGACGAGTATTTCGATTATGCTCCGGCCAGGATTCCGCCCCAGGGCCGGTGGAAAATCTACGGCATCGAGCTTCCGGAGAGCATCCTGCATAAGGTTTATAGCCAGAACTTCCAGCGCCTGCTGAAAGTCTGATCGTTACCGCGGCTCACGCACCGTGATCACCTGATCGGCCTTGACCTTTTCCAGCACCTGCCGCTGGCCGCCCGGCCAGGTTATTTCGATGCGGTCCACCACGGTTGTGCGGCCCAATCCGAAATGGACCGGCATCAGGCTGGAAGAGGCATAACTGACCGCGCTGGTCATATCGTTGTACTGGCCGTCGATGCGGATGTGCGCGCCGATACCGTCCCGATTGGCGCGAGTGCCGGTGAGACGAAGCGCAATCCAATGATTTTCACCGGGGCTGGTGTTGCGCCACAGTTCGACGGGTTCGCCCAGTGACGCGACGACAGCATCGATACGGCCGTCGCCGTCGAAGTCCGCGTAACTGCTGCCGCGATGCGCCTTCACCTCGTTCAAGCCGGAGTCCGCCACGGCGGCGAACGTTCCATTCCCCAAGTTCCCGAAGACCAAATCAGGTTCCTTGTAGACCGCCGCCTCAAACAATTCCACGCGATCGTTCACGTGCGAATTCGAGGTGAAGATATCCTTCCAGCCATCGTTGTTGAAGTCGAAAAATCCCGTGCCCCAGCCGCTGTGCTGCTGGCTCAACGCGGCGATGTGGCTCGAATAGGTGGCGTCGGCGAAGCTGCCCTTGCCTGAATTTCGAAAGAGGGGGAACGTCTCGTGAGCCAGCGCCGTTACCGCGATGTCGGGAAGCCCGTCGTTATCGTAATCGCGAAAATCCGTGCCCATGCTCGCCACCGGCTTTCCATCTTCGCGGAGGGCGACGCCCGCCAGCAGCGCGGTCTCTTCAAACGTACCGTTGCCCCGGTTATGAAACAGAAAGTTCGGCATGTTGTCATTGGTGACGAAAACGTCCGGGAAGCCATCCTGATCGTAATCGGCGAAAGCGACGCTCATGCCGCGTCCGGCGGCGGAGGCGATGCCGGCTTTCACCGAGACATCCTCAAAAGTGCCATCTCCCCGGTTGTGGTACAGGGTGCTGGCGAGGCCTTCGAAATATTTTGGATGACAATAGACGCGGATGCCGCGGCTCGAATCGCCGCAAAAGCGATCGTAGGCCGGCGACCATTTCGAATAGTGAACCACCCACAAGTCGAGACGCCCGTCGTTATCGTAATCGAACCATCCGGCTGCCACCGCCCATTCGCCGCTCTTAATGCCGGACTTCCCGGTAACGTCTTCGAATTTCCCGTTGCCAAGATTGTGATACAGAATGTTGCGGTTCACACCGGCGACGAATAAGTCGGGGCGGCCGTCGTTGTCGTAGTCTCCCGCGGCGGCTCCCATGGAATAGCCAACGCCCTGTACACCCGCCTCTTCGGTGACATCGCGAAATTTAAAGCCGCCCTCGTTGCGGTAAAGGCGGTTCCAGTATTTCCTGCCGGTCTTCTCCATCGACGGGAGGTCGGCGCCGTTGGTGAAAAAAATGTCCGGACGCCCGTCGCCATCGTAGTCGAAAACGGCAAGACCGCCCGCCATCGTTTCGATGAGGTGTTTTTGGGGGGTCGGGCAATTCTGCAGGATAAAGTCGACGCCCGATTTCGCCGCCACGTCCTCGAAGCGGATCGGCGAAACCGCCGGGGCCTTTGCGGACTCCGCGCCAAACAAACCGGCCAGCAGCAATATCCACCCTGAAATTCTGAACACCTTGCGTCAATTCTATCGAGCTTTGGGTCTTGCTAAACTCAAAGAGTCTAAGCTCAACATTCTACGAACATGGCCATCAGTAAGGAATTGCTGGACATATTGGTTTGTCCGGCGTGCAAGGGCGAACTCGAACTCAAGCCGGATCAAAGCGGGCTGAAATGTACGCAGTGCCGCCGTCTGTATCCTATCCGCGACGACATCCCAGTGATGCTGATCGACGAGGCCACTATCGAAGAATAGGCCCGGCGTCTGAGCATGGAAAATTTGTTGACGCTTCTGCCGGAAGGGGCACGGGTACTCATCATCCGCCTGCGGTCTCTTGGCGATTGTGTGCTCGTCACGCCGGCGATTCACCTGCTCAAGACGCACCGGCCCGATTTGCGAATCGGCGTGGTGGTGGAGGACGCTTTTGCTCCGGTGTTCGCGGGCAATCCCGACCTGGAGCGGATTCTTCCTCCCACGCTCGCGGCGGTGTCCGGCTACCGCGCTGAACTATGCCTGAATTTGCATGGCGGGACGCGCAGCCTTTCGCTCACCGCCGCGTCGCGGGCACGATTCCGGGCGGGCTTCGTTCATTTCCGGATGTCATCGGCTTATAATGTGCGCATCCCAACCGCTCAGCAGATTCTTGGAGTGGAGCGCGTAGTGCACACGGCGGAACACGTGGCTTCGGCGATGTTTTATCTCGGCGTGCCGCAGACGGAAATCCCACGCGCGCGCCTGTTTCCATCCGCACCCGCGCCGGAGATCGCCCGGCCTTACGCGGTAATTCACCCCAAAGCCTCGGCCGCGGATAAGACCTGGCCGGCGGAGAACTTTCGTGCGCTCGCCGCCTATTTCGAAGCGCAACTGGCGCTGCACGCCGTGTTCATCGCGGGTCCGGGCGAAAATCTGGACGAGTTTTCCTCCTACGAGCGACATGTGGCCGCGCCCCTCGAACAGATAAAAACGCTGCTCTCCGGGGCCACCCTCTTCGCGGGTAACGACAGCGGTCCGGCGCACATGGCGGCGGCCTTCGGCGTTCCTTCCGTTGTGTTTTTCGGCTCCTCCAACGCCGCCATCTGGGCGCCGTGGCGGACCCCCGCCGTGGTTCTCACCGCTCCCGGCGGGATCGGAGCCATCGATTTAGCGGCGGCCCGGGGAGCCGCCGAGAGCCTGTCAGCGGTGCAGGCATGAAAGAACTGGCGCGCCTGCTCCGTTTCGCGCGGCCCTACTGGGCCGCCCTGCTCGCCTCCACCGTCCTCATGGCGGGCGTGGGCGGAGGACAGGCGCTGGTGGTGCTGCTGGTGCGGACTGTCTTCGACCGCGTGTTACAGCCCGACACGCCGGACGCCCTGGTGGTGCTCGTGAATATTCCCGTCATTCACCGGGCCCTGTATCTCCAACAGATTGTTCCGTCGTTCGTGCACAATGTTTGGTCCATGGTGGCCGTGGCCATTGTTGAGGTCTATCTCTTTAAGGGACTCTGCGACTATCTCGGGAACTTCCTCATTAATTACGCCGGATTTTCCGCGGTGACGGATCTGCGCCAGCGCGTTTTCGATTGCGTACTCCATCAGGACGCGCACTTCTTCGAAACCAACTCCACCGGCGGACTGATGTCGGCCATTCTGAACGACATCGACAAAATTCAGGAAGCCGTCTCGCACATGCTGGCGGACTGGCTGAGGCAAGTCTTCACGCTCATCGCGCTGTTGATCGTCGTCATCCAGACCGACTGGAAGCTGGCGCTCGTAAGTCTCACCGTTTTACCCTTCGTCCTGGTGCCGACGGCCCGTTTAGGCAAGCGTATCCGCCGGACCAGCCGCAAGGCGCAGGACAATACCGCCGCGCTAAACGAGATTTTGCAGGAGACGATTACCGGACAGCAGGTGGTGAAGACCTTCGGCACCGAGGAGTTTGAATCCAACCGGTTCTTCGCGGCCGCCCGAAAACTGCGGAACACGAGTCTGAAATATGTCGCCCAGCAGGCCGTGGCGTCGCCGGTGATCGAATTCTTCGGCGCGCTCACCATTGTGGGGCTCCTCACCTATGCCCGCAGCCAGATCAAGCTCGGCGCAATGACGACCGGAGAGTTCACCAGCTTCGTCATCGCGCTGTTGATGCTCTACGAACCGGTGAAGCGGCTTACGGGCATCCATAATATCTTCGAGCAGGCGCTGGGCGCATCTCAAAAAGTCTTCGAGTATCTCGATCGCGAGCGCGGCGTTCAAGACCGGCCCTCCGCGCACCGGCTGTCGAAATTTCAACACGGAATCCGGTTTGAGAACGTCAGTTTCCACTATCCCGGGTCGCCGGAAGCCTTCGTGCTCGATGGCATTCAGCTGGAGGTGAAGACGGGTGAAGTGGTGGCGCTGGTCGGCCCCAGCGGCGCTGGAAAAACAACGCTGGCCAACCTCACGCCGCGATTTTATGACGTGACCTCCGGCGCTGTGAAAATCGATGGCCGCGACGTCCGCGATGTGAAGCTCTCCTCCCTGCGCGAGAAGATCGGAATCGTCGCTCAGGACACCTTCCTGTTCAATGACACAGTTGCGAACAATATCCGCTACGGGCGCGCCGACGCGACCGATGAAGCGGTGCGGGACGCGGCGCGCAACGCCCTGGCCGAAGAATTCATCCTCGCCATGCCCAACGGTTACGCGACGATGATTGGCGAGCGCGGCGCAAAACTCAGCGGCGGGCAGAGGCAGCGGATCGCCATTGCGCGGGCCCTTTTGAAAAACGCGCCGATTTTGATCCTGGACGAAGCGACTTCGCAGCTCGACACCGAATCGGAGGTTCTGGTCCAGAAGGCGCTCCAGAAACTGATGGAGAAGCGAACCGTGATTGTGATCGCGCACCGTCTGTCCACGATCCGGCGCGCGGATAAGATTGTGGTGCTGGATCGCGGGAAGATCGCCGAGATAGGAACCCATGACGATCTCATCAATCAAGGCGGCATTTACCAGCGCCTGCACGAGATGCAATTCTTGAATCTGAGCGGGCGGACCACTCCGGATCCCGTCCCCGAAAAGAGCACAGCAGTTTGAGCAAAACCGAAGCCACCAGACCCGTGCGCAGCATGACCGGCTATGCGCGGCTGCGAAAAATGCTGCCGGACGGCGAATTAACGATTACGGTCAAGAGCGTGAATCACCGCGCGCTGGACATGCACTTCCATCTCGCGGAGGAGATCGATTTCCTGGAGCCCTCCCTGCGCGCTATTCTGCGTGAGCACCTGACGCGGGGACACATCGACATCCGGGGCGGTTTCAACCGGACCGGAGAATCGGCCAACTCCGGATTGAACCTCCCGCTCTTTCAGGCCTATATCAGCGCACTCAAGCAGGCCGCGGGCCATCTCGATATTCCGGAAAGCAAGCCCGACCTCAATGCCCTGCTGCGTCTGCCGGGAATGGTACAGACAACCTGTAATTCCGACCCCGACCCGGAGTTCGAGCCGCGGGCGCTCGCGGCTTTCCGGGAGGCCGCCGATTCCCTCGACGTCTTTCGCGTGCGGGAAGGCCGGCAAATCGCCGACGTGGTCCTGCGTCACAACCAGAACATCCAGCGGCACACAACGGAGATGGAGGCGATCCGCGCCCGCGCCATTCCCGCACTGCAAAATCGCCTCACCGAGCGTTTGCGCGAACTTCTGCGCGGCGTCGCTCTGGACCCCCAGCGTTTAGCCCAGGAAGTGGCGATCCTGGCGGATCGGGGCGATGTGGGCGAGGAAATTGAGCGGCTCAAGATCCACTCCTCGCACCTGGTGGACCTGCTGCGGAGCGGCGGAGAAGTCGGAAAACGTCTCGATTTCCTGCTGCAGGAAATGAACCGGGAGTCCAATACGATACTCTCCAAGACGAATGGGATCGGCGAACTGGGGCTAAAGATGACCGAACTTGCCCTGGCGGCGAAGGCCGACATCGAGAAAATGCGCGAGCACGCCCTTAACCTCGAATGAGAACGGTTTTCATCATTTCCGCGCCGTCCGGATCGGGAAAATCGACCTTGGTCTCCCGGTTGATCGAGACCATGGCCAGTCTCCACTTCTCCGTTTCCTACACCACGCGCCCGCCGCGAGGGCAGGAAAAGAATGGCGAAAGTTATTTTTACATCACCAAGGAAGAGTTCCAGCGGAAAATCGACGCTGGGGAGTTTCTCGAATGGGCTCAGGTATTTGGCAACTATTACGGAACGCACCGCAGCGAGATGGAGCGCGCCTTCGCGGCGGGCAAGGACCTGCTGCTCGACATTGATGTTCAGGGTGCGCGACAATTAAGGAAGGCCCTTCCCCGCGGCGCGGCGGTGTCTATTTTTATACTTGCGCCTTCACGCCAGGAATTGGAGCAAAGGCTCCGCGCGCGGGGGGAAGACTCGGAATCGGTGATCGAGCGGCGACTGAGCGACGCGGCAAGAGAAATTCGCGATTACGGCCAGTATGATTACGTTCTGGTCAACCGGGAAGTTGAGGAATCGGTGGAGACGCTGAAGTCGATCCTGCGCGCCGAGCGCGTCCGCCGGGCGCGAATGGAAAGCGAGATCCAGCCGATTCTGGAAAGTTTCGAACAAGAGAGCAGCATCAGGAGAAGCTTGGAAAAATGAGCGATAAATTCCGCCCGAACGCAGCCTATTCGATTCCGGACGATCCGGACGCGAGCACTTACCGGTACATCATCGTGGCCGCCAAACGCGCGCGGCAGTTGCAAGGCGGCGCCCGCTCGCTTTTGCCAACCACGTCGAAGAAGCCGACCGTCGCGGCGATGGAAGAAGTGCGCCGCGGGCTTGTGCCGTACGAAGATCTGCTGCGCACCGCCGCGGAAGAAAACCAAGCCGCGGAATAGTTTCATGAATGCCGTTCTCGGCGTAGGCGGCGGAATTGCCGCTTACAAGTCGGCGGAGTTGGCGCGGGCCCTTCAGGAACGCGGTTTTCGCGTCCAAGTGGTAATGACGGCCGCCGCGGCGAAGTTCGTCACGCCTCTCACCTTCGCGGCGCTCACCGGACGCAAGGTCATTTCCGAGCTTTTCGCGACATCCAGCGACGAATCGACGCTCTCAAGCGCGGTGGAACACATTGCCGTCGCACAGGAGAATGAGGTGCTGGTGATGGCGCCGGCCACCGCGGACCTGATCGCCCGCATGGCGCACGGCCTGGCGGACGATTTCCTCACCACCCTCTACCTCGCCTTCACCGGAACCGTGGTTGTCGCTCCCGCCATGAACACAAACATGTGGATTCACGAGGCGACACGAGCCAATCTCGAAACCCTCCGGCGGCGGGGACATGTGATTATCGAACCGGACGACGGACTGCTTGCCTGCGGCACAGTGGGCGCGGGCAGGATGGTGGAGCCGGCGCGGATCGCGGACATTGTCGCCGCGCTGAATTCCGTGCGGCAGGACCTGGAAGGCGAAACAGTCCTGATCACCGCCGGTCCAACCCAGGAGCCGCTCGACCCGGTTCGCTTCATCAGCAACCGGTCAAGCGGACGCATGGGATATGCGCTCGCGGAAGCCGCCAGGAAGCGCGGCGCCCGGGTACTGCTGGTCAGCGGACCGGTGCACCTGGATCCCCCGAATGGGGTGGAACTGATCCGCGTGGAGACGGCCGCCGAAATGCGCGCGGCAGTCATGCACAGCCTCCCGGAATCCACCATCATCGTCAAGGCGGCCGCCGTGGCCGACTACCATCTGACGCACGTCCCACAGCACAAGGTAAAGAAGACGGCGACACGCCTCGCGTTAGAACTCGACCCGACGCCGGATATTTTGGCCGAAGTGGGACAAAAGAAGGGCGACCGCCTGCTGATCGGCTTTGCGGCCGAAACCGAGCGGCTTACGGAAGAGGCACGGCGCAAACTCCAGACCAAGCATTGCGACATGGTGGTCGGCAATCTGGTCAATCTGGACGGCGTCGGGTTTGAATCGAACGAAAATGAGGTCACCCTGGTGCTTTCGACGGGCGAGGCGATTTCGCTGCCGCGCGCCCCGAAATTGGAGATTGCCAATCATATCTTCGACGCGGCGCTGAAATTGCGGCTGAGCCTCCACGCGATTCGCTGAGGAACGTCCGATGAACAGAGACACGCTCCGGCAATATGTGGAGTTTTATCGGGATTTGGGAATCGATACTCTCTACCGGCGAGAAGGGCCTCAGGCGGAACCGGCCGATGCGCCGGCGGAACCCATGAAAACAGTCTCTGAAAAGAAGTCGAGTCCGGCAGCCGGAACACTCTCGATCGCGCTGCCGCCTCTCGCTCCCGAAAATGACACGCTCCATCGAATCCTGGAGGACATTGGCGATTGCAAGCGCTGCGGCTTGCATGCCACGCGAAGTAAAATCGTTTTCGGCACGGGGAACGTCAACGCGAAATTAGTATTCGTCGGGGAAGGTCCGGGAGCGGACGAAGATGAGCAGGGGATTCCTTTTGTAGGGCGCGCCGGACAACTTTTAACACAGATGATCAACAACACCGCGCACAAGGAGGGTATCCCGATCGTGCGCGAGGACGTTTACATCTGCAATGTGGTGAAATGCCGCCCGCCCGGAAACCGCACGCCGCTGCCTGACGAGATGGAGATCTGCGGGCAGTTTCTCTACCGCCAGCTTCAGGCGATTCGCCCGGCGGCGATCTGCGCGCTCGGTTCAACGGCCGCGAAGGCGCTCCTGAATACCAAGGACGGCGTCACGCGATTGCGGGGGAAATGGCACAAGTGGCACGACATTCCGCTCATGGTGACGTTCCATCCCTCCTATCTTCTACGCCCCTATAACCAGGAAGCCAAACGCGAGGCATGGGAGGATCTGAAGAAGGTCCTGCACTATGTCTACGATTAGCCCCGGGCGCGGCCTTTTCATCACTTTTGAAGGCGGTGAAGGCGCAGGCAAGACAACGCAATTACGGCTTCTCTCCGCGCGCCTCCGGAGCCGCGGACTCCCTGTAGTAGAAACCGCGGAGCCCGGCGGAACGCTGATCGGCGCGCAGATTCGACGCGTGCTCCTCGACACCGCCAACCAGGAAATCAGCGCCATGGCCGAGCTATTGCTGGTGTTCGCGGCGCGGGCGCAAAACATCGAACAAACGATCCTGCCGGCGCTCGCGGCAGGCTCGGTGGTCCTGTGCGATCGGTTCACCGACTCGACGATGGCGTATCAGGGCGTGGCGCGCGGGCTGGGCGCGGACGTGGTGCGGCAAGTGGAAGCGATTGCCTGCCGGGGCCTGACTCCCGGCCTGACGATCTATCTCGATATCGACCCGGAGGCGGGATTACTGCGCGCTCGCGCGCGAAACGCGAGCTCCGGTGAAAATCACGAGACGCGCTTGGACAATCAGAGTGTCGCGTTCCACGAGAAAGTGCGTTCGGCGTTTCTCGATCTGGCCCGAAAAGAACCCCGCCGGATACGCGTGGTGCAGGCAGCCCGCGATCCGGAAACCGTGGCGTTGGAAATCGGGAGTCTGCTGGCTCCTCTACTGGCGGGCCGGTGACTCCGCGCGAGGAATGCCGGTGCTGGCTGCGCGGCGCGTCCTCCATCGCCGTTCTGACCGGAGCCGGGATCTCGGCGGAGAGCGGCATCCCGACGTTCCGGAGTAGCAGCGGCGAAAGCGCCCTTCCTCCTCTCTGGAAAAAATTCAGGCCGGAAGAACTCGCAACGCCCGCCGCCTTCGCGCGCGATCCGGTGCTCGTTTGGCGATGGTACGACTGGCGGCGTGGCCTGGTTGCGCGCGCCAAGCCGAACGCCGGCCACGTCGCCCTCGCGGAACTGGAGCGCCGGGGCAGGCGGCTCACGATTGTCACCCAGAACGTGGATGGGCTGCACGGCCTCGCGGGAAACCGCGACGTTCATGAGATTCACGGGAGCATTTGGATGCTCCGCTGTACCGTGTGCGGCAACGAGTGGAACAGCATGGAAACCCCGCTACCTCACATTCCGCCGGCATGCCCGTGCGGCGGCATGGCGCGCCCGGGCGTGGTGTGGTTTGGCGAAGGCATTCCCGGCCCGGCCTGGCTTGCCGCGGAAACCGCTGCGGTTACGTGCGGAGTCCTGCTCGTGGTGGGAACTTCGGCCGTGGTCTATCCGGCGTCGAGTCTGGTACCGATCGCCCGGAGCGCGGGCGCCCGGATCATTGAGATAAACCTCGAGGACACCGCGGCGTCCAACCTGGTCGATCATTCGCTCCGCGCGCGCGCCGGAGAGGCGTTACCGGACCTGCTAGGCTTCTGAGCCTTCCGACTCGCGCTCGCCCTCTTCGGCTCCGGCGGGGCCGATCGCCAGCGCCTCCGCGAGGACCCGCCTCGCCTCGTCCGCCCGGTCGCTCGCGACGCGCACCTCAAAGCCGAGATTCGGCAGGACGGAATCGCCGACGACGACGCAGTCAATGCCGTTCGCTTCCAGAATCGACTTCACGCCGGTTGCCTCCACCTCGCCCACCGTCGTGGTTTCGCCGCGATAGATGGTCTCCAATTCACCGTCCATGCCTTCGAGGATAGCAGCCGCGCTAAAATGTTGTTCGAGGAGCAACATGGCCGATCATGACGCGGGCAGCAAGATTTTATGGTTCGTGGGAGGCGCTGCCATCGGCGCCGCGGTCGCACTCCTGTGCGCTCCGCTTTCCGGCGAAGAAGCACGCAGGAAATTGACGCAGCAGGGCCGCGAGTCACTCGGCGCTACGGGCCGCGACGTGATTGATCGCGGACGCGAACTTTACGCGCGCGGCCGGGAAATTGTCGATGAGGCTGCCGAGATGTTTGAACGCGGGCGCAAACTGATGGAAGACGCTCCGGGCGAAACAACTTAAATTCGAGGAGCAGCATGGCAAAGACGGCGGCCGATTCCACTTTGACCGTGACCGCGTTTCGCAACGAGCCATATCTCGACCTCAGCAAGCCGGAGAACCGGGCCGCTATGCAAGATGCGGCGGCGCGGGTGCGCCGGCATTTTGGAGCCACTTATCCGCTGCTAGTGGCGGGGCGCGAAGTCCGCACCGGCGATCTTCTTCAATCGGTAAACCCCTCGAACCCATCCGAGATTACCGGGTTCCACGAAAAGGCCACCGTGGAATTGGCGCGCGAAGCTGTGGATGCGGCGCATGCCTTCTTCCCCGAGTGGAGCGCAACCCCCGCAACCGAGCGGGTAAAGATGTTGTTCCGGGCGGCGGAAATTCTGCGCCGGCGCAAACTCGAGTTCGATGCGTGGCTGGTGCTCGAAGCGGGGAAAACCTGGATCGAGGCGGAAGCTGACGTCTCGGAGGCGATCGATTTTTGCGAATATTACGGCCGGCAGATGCTCAAGCTGGCCGGCCCGGTGGAAGTGGTCCAACTCTCCGGCGAGCACAATCAGATGATTTATCTGCCCCTCGGCGTGGGAATCATGATTCCGCCGTGGAATTTTCCGCTCGCGATTCTGGTGGGAATGACGGTGGCGGCCCTTGTTACCGGCAACACCGTGGTCATCAAGCCTTCGAGCGACACGCCCGGAATTGCCGCGAAATTCGCGGAGGTGTTGAAGGAAGCGGGATTCCCCGCCGGGAGCTTTTCCCTTTTGCCCGGCAGCGGCTCCGTCATCGGCGATGTTCTGGTGCAGCACCCCAAGACGCGCTTCATTTCTTTTACCGGCTCGCGCGACGTCGGGCTGCGCATCAACGAGCTGGCAGCGAAACCGCAAAAAGGGCAGATTTGGATCAAACGCGTCGTCGCCGAAATGGGCGGAAAAGACGCCATAATTGTCGATGCCGATGCGGATCTGGAGGAAGCCGTGAAGGGCGTGTGGACCGCGGCTTTCGGATATCAGGGCCAGAAGTGCTCCGCATGCTCGCGCGCAATTGTTCACGAGGCCGTATACGACGAATTCCTGAATCAGCTCAAGGCGAGCGTCGCAAAAATCACCGTCGGCCCCGCGGAGGATCCCGCCAACTACATGGGCCCGGTGATTAACGAAGGCGCGCGGAAAAACATCCTCAAATACATTGATACCGGAAAAAAGGAGGGGCGGTTGATCAGCGGCGGAGAAGCCGCGCCGGGCGACGGCTACTTCATCCAGCCCACCGTAATCGCCGACGTCGAGCCCGATGCAAAGATCTTTCAGGAGGAGATCTTCGGTCCCGTGCTTGCGGTTACCCGGGCAAGAGATTTTGATCATGCCCTGGAGCTGGCTAACACTTCCGAATACGGATTGACCGGGGCGGCTTATACCAGGGACGCCCGAAAAATCGAAAAAGCGCGGCGGGAATTCTTTGTAGGCAACCTGTATATCAATCGCAAGTGTACCGGCGCGATGGTGGGCGCCCATCCCTTCGGCGGATTCAACATGTCCGGGACCGATTCGAAAGCGGGCGGCCCCGACTATCTCCTGCAGTTCGTCCAGGCGAAATCCATCGCCGAGAAAATCCAGTAAGTCTTCTCATTCATCATGGCTAAAATTGCTGTCACCGGCGGCGCCGGCTATATCGGTTCGAACACCGCGCATTTGTTGCGACGGCGCGGGTATGACGTCGTTATCGTGGACGACCTGTCGCGAGGGCACCGTCATAACGTCGAGGGTCTGCCGTTCCACCAACTCGATCTCAATCAAACATCGGAGTTGACCCGTATTCTTAAAGACGAGAGCCCGGACGCGGTGATTCATTTCGCCGCCTATATCGCGGTGGGAGAATCCACGCGCGTGCCGGAGGTTTATTTTTCGAATAACGTGGGTGGATCGCTTTCTCTTCTCACTGCGATGAGCGAGGCGGGGATTTCGCGCCTGGTTTTTTCGTCCACCGCCGCGGTGTACGGAGATCCGGCGTCCGTGCCCATCCCTGAAACGGCCGTGATCCAGCCCGTCAGTCCCTACGGTGAATCGAAAGTAATCGTCGAGAGAATTCTCGGCTGGATGGACCAGTTCCGCGGCCTCCGCAGCGTGGTGCTGCGGTATTTTAACGCCTGCGGGGCCGATCCCGGGTCCCACCTTGGGGAAGAACACGAGCCGGAGACCCATCTGATTCCCCTCCTGTTCCGGGCGATCCACACCGGCGAACCAATCACCATCTTTGGAGACGACTACGCGACGCCCGATGGCACCTGCATTCGCGACTATATCCATATTTCCGATCTCGCCGAGGCCCATCTACTCTCCGTGGAGCATCTATTGAAGGGCGGCGCCTCGAACACCTTCAATGTCGGCACCGGCGAAGGGTGTTCTGTACGCGAAGTGATTCAAGCCGTGGAAGAAGTGACCGGCCGGAAAGTCCCCTGCAAACTCGGACCGCGGCGCGATGGCGACGCTCCGTCTCTGGTGGCGAATTCAGACAAACTGAAAACGACGCTGCAGTGGAGGCCCCGCTATACCGGCATCCGCGAGATCGTCGAAACGGCGTGGGCATTCTCCAATCGCTAGGATTCCCATTCACGCAGCCACAGTTCCAACATGAGAAGAGCGTAGAGCCAGTAATCGTTATCGCGGCGGCCGGAGTCGTGTTCTTCGAGCAGGTGCTGGAGAAACGCGCCGGAGGCAATGCCACGCCGGCGGAACGGCGTGCTGGTGAGGTGATCGTACAGGTAGGATCGTAGCGGCCCGCGAAACCACTTCGCCAGCGGGAGTGCAAAACCCTTTTTGGGAAGCGCGAGCAGTTCCGCCGGCAGCCTGTCGCCAAGCGCTTTGACAAGCAGGCGCTTTCCCAGCCCTCCCCGCATGTTCCAGGAGTAGGGAATCTGCATCGCGATCCCGGCAAGTTCGTGGTCGAGCATCGGTGAGCGAACTTCGAGTGAGTTCGCCATCGACATCCGGTCCATTTTCACCAGCATATCTCCGGTGAGCCTGGCGCGGACCTCAAAGAACAGCGCCTGCACAATGGGGTCGCGTTCATCCGGCAAGGTGCGGCCGGCGAAATCCTGTTCGAGGTAGGCGCCGCCGGTTGGCAGCATCCAATCCGCCTCTAATAAACGCGACCGCAGATAATACGGCGCGCTATTCAGCTCAAAATAGCGGGAAAGGGAGTCCGGACGGCTGATGGCTCGCAGGAAGTTCTTCCCGTAAGCCGAGTAGGGCAGCGCATCCCCCACCGCCCCGAGCGCGCGCCGGAGAACCTGCGGAAGATAGTCCGCAAACCGCATCCGCGCCGTCATCCTCACCGAGTCGTATCCGGCGAAGAGCTCATCTCCGCCATCGCCGCTGAGCGCCACTTTTACGTGTTGCGCCGCAAATTCCGATACCAGGAAAGCCGGTATCGCGGAACTGTCCCCAAAAGGCTCGTCAAAATAGCGGGGCAGGGATGAAACAAGATGGATGCAATCGGGACGAAGGACGATCTCATGATGTTCCGTGTTGTATTTTCCCGCCACCAGTGCGGCGGCCGCGAGCTCGTTGTGCGACGCCTCTTCAAACCCGATAGAAAATGTTTTTACCGGCGCCCGCGACTGTAGAGCCATGGAAGCGACCACTGAACTGGAATCGATGCCGCCGCTCAGGAAAGCGCCCAGGGGAACATCGGCGATCATACGCAAGCGCACTGCTTCGTCAAAAACCGCGCGCACCTGTTCGCAGGCGGCGCGCTCGGTGAGTCCGCCGGACGCGTGCGAAACGGGCTGCGGAAGGCTCCAATACTGGCCCTCCGTATGCGAGCCATCGGCGCGAAAAAGCATCCACGAGCCCGGCATGAGCTTCTTCACGGAGCGAAAAGGCGACCAAGGGTCGGGGATGTAATTGAACTGGCAATAAAGCCGCAGCGCGTGCCGATCGAGTTCCAGCGGAACGCCGGCCCGGCGCAGGCACTTCAATTCGCTGCCGAAATAGACACCGGCCGGCAGAACCGCATAGTAAAGCGGCTTCTTTCCAAAGCGGTCGCGGGCCAGCAGAAGGCTTCGGCTGCGCGCGTCCCAGATCGCGTACGCGAACATCCCCCGCAGCTTCGCGATGCCTTCCACTCCAAACTGTTCGTAGAGGTGCACCAGAACTTCGGTATCGCTGCGCGTCCTGAAAATGTGGCCGTGGCCGGCAAGTTCGGCGCGCAATTGCTGGTGGTTGTAAATCTCGCCGTTGAAGACCACCCATACGGAGCCATCTTCGTTTGAGATCGGCTGATGCCCGGTATCGAGATCGAGGATGCTCAGCCGGCGCATTCCGAGCGCGCAGACATTGTCCGAGTAGTAACCCTCGTCATCCGGGCCGCGATGCCGGATGAGATCGCACATCGCCTTGGCGAGAGACGCTCCCGGGCAGCCATCGGGAAGAAAGTATCCGGCGATTCCACACATCCAGCGCGCTTCCCGCCCCTAGAACCAGCGGGTCATCATGACTTTTTGCTCGGTGTAGAAGGCCACGGCGTCCTTGCCATGGGCATGCAAGTCGCCGAAGAACGAATTCTTCCATCCCGCGAAGGGAAAAAACGCCATCGGCGCGGCAACCCCGACATTCACGCCCACCATGCCCACTTCGATCCGCGAACAGTACGTCCGCGCGGCCTTGCCGTCCCGCGTGAAGATGGCGGTCGCGTTCCCGAACGCCGAGCGGTTCACCACATCAATCGCTTCGTCGAGTGTATTCACGCGAATCACCGCAAGGACGGGACCGAAAATTTCTTCCCGCGCGATCGACATATCCGGCGTGACGTGATCAAAAATCGTGGGATTGAGGAAAAATCCCTCTCGCGGCGGACCGGACCGGCCGTCGCAGAGCAACGCCGCGCCCTCGGCCACGCCTTTGTCGATGTAGCCGGACACGCGCTCGCGATGCGCCCCGGTGACCAGCGGACCCATCTCCACGTCTTCCCGCGCTCCGTCGCCCACCTTCATCGCCCGCGTGCGTTTCACCAGCAGCTCCAGGAGCGGAACCGCTACGTCGCCCACTGCAACCAGCACGCTGCCCGCCAGGCAGCGCTCACCCGCGGCGCCGAACGACGAACCGATAATTGCTTCCACCGTCCTGGGCAGATTTGCATCCGGCATCACCACCAGGTGATTCTTCGCTCCACCGAGAGCCTGAGCCCGTTTGCCGCCCGCCGCCGAGTTCTTATAAACGTCTTTGGCAACCGGCGTCGAGCCTACGAACGAAACCGCGCGCACCAGCGGGTGCGCTATCAACGCGTCCGCCGCGGTCCGGTCTCCATGGATCAGATTGAAAACTCCTGCCGGCACACCCGCTTCGTGGAACAACTCCGCCATCAAAGTGGGAGTAAGAGGCACCTTTTCCGATGGCTTGAGGATGAAAGAATTTCCGCACGCAATCGCGAACGGATACATCCAGGCAGGCACCATCGCCGGAAAATTGAATGGCGTAATTCCCACGCACACGCCGACCGGCTGGCGGATGGTGTGGCAATCGATATCGGGCGCGATGTCGTTCAGCGAGTCTCCCATCATCAGACTCGGCATGCCGCATGCGACCTCCACCATCTGGATCGCGCGGCGCGTCTCGGCGCGGGAGTCGCCGATGGTCTTGCCATTTTCGGAGGTCAGCGTCTGAGAAATTTCTTCGGCGTACTGCTCCAGGAGCGCCTTAAACCGGTAGAGCGCTTGCACGCGGTCCACCACTGGAAACTCACGCCAGGAGAGAAAGCCCCGATGCGCCGCTTCCACTGCCGCGTTTACCCGCTCCGCCGTAGCGTACGGAACATGGGCGAGAACGTCCGTCGTCGCGGGATTCACGATCTCATGCAGCGCGCATTCTTCCGCGGAATGCCATTCGCCGTCAATGTAGAACGGTAATTCGCGCACCGCCGCTTTGGTAGTCATTGTTCAGGAACCATCGTACAACTCAACGGCTCAGGAGGCCTTAATTTCGGTCCACAGGCGGTCGCGCAGCCTTTGTGTGGATGGACTCATCGTGCGCGCCCACTCGCCGCGGGCCTCCACCTCCGGCGGAGGATAGAGCGTCGGATTATCCCGAAACCCCGCTGGAAGCAGTTGGCGCGCCCCCGCGTTCGTCGTGGTGGTGCGCGCCGCGATCGCGTTCGCGGCCGCGATATCGGGACGCAACAGAAAATTCAGAAATTGATGGGCCGCTTCCAGGTGTCGGCTTTCTCTCAGCAGCACGGCCGAATCGGGATACACGGCGTAGCCTTCGGAAGGATACACAAAGCGGACGTTTTCCGATTCGTCAATCGCCTGCTGCGCCGTGGTGTTCCACATCTGCGCGGCCAGCACATCGCCGCTGACGAGCTGGTCGCGCACTTCCGCGTTCAGGTACGCGCGCAGAAGGGGCTTCTGCCGTAACTCTTCCTGCGCCGCCAGCCGCAGCTCCTTCTCATTTTCCGAATTGATCGAATAGCCCAGGCGCTTCAGGCAGGCCCCGAAGACGTCGAACGGATCGTCCAGCATCGTAATCTTGCCCGCGAGCCGAGAGTCCCACAAATCCGCCCAGGACGCGGGCGCGGGCATCAGCCGCCGGTTGTAGGCGATTCCCGCGGCGGTAACCATGTAAGGCGTAGACCATTTCAAACCGGGATCGTAGTATGGATGCCGAAAAGCCGGCTCAACCTGCGACAGATTGGGCAGCAGATTGTGATCGAGCGGCGCCAGCAGCGCATTCGCCAGCATCGGCTTCAGAATGTAGCCGGTGGGAAACACAATGTCCCATCCGGAGTTGCCTCCGCTCACGCGCGCCAGCATCTCTTCGTTGCTCTCGTAGACCGAATAACGCAGCCGCACGCCGAACTCTCTTTCGAATTTCGGCACGGTGGCAGGGTCGATATAACTCGACCAGTTCATCACGTTGAGCCTCGGGCGGCGATCGCGCGCGCACGCTGTCAAACCCGCCGTTCCGAAAAGGAAATAGCGCCGGTTCATCGCCTCGCCGTCAGCCGTTCCGAGATAAGAATCAACGCGCCAAAGCCGGTCACAATCATCGCCGAGAGCGCATTGATCACCGGGTCCACACCGCGCCGGGCGATGGCATAAATCACCATCGGCAGCGTCTCGGAATCGACTCCCGCCACCAGGCTGGTGATCACATAATCGTCAAAACTAACGGTAAACGCCAGTAAAGCCGCCGCCGCAATTCCCGGCACCAGCGCGGGCAGAGTGACCTCCCGGAAGGCCTGCCATTCATTCGCTCCCAGATCGAGCGCAGCCTCTTCGAGTTTCGGGTCGACGGTACGTAAGCGGGCGCTTACCACGACAACGACATAGGCAATCGAAAACGCGACATGCGCCAGAATCACCGTGTGCATGCCGAGCCGGAAGTGCGCGAAACGAAACATCGCCTGGTAAAACGCGAGCAGGGAAACGCCCGTAACAATCTCCGGAGTCACCAGCGTAAGGTACAAAGAGCCCAGCAAGACCGGAGAGCGGCGCTTCCAAAGTCCATACGCGCAGCATGTTCCGATGACCGTGGAAATCGCCGTGGCCGCCACGGCAATCAGAATACTGTTCCAGGCCGCATCGGACAGTTGCGGGTTCGTAAACACGGATTGATACCAGCGCAGCGAAAATCCTTCCCAGATCGTGAACCGGGAGCGATTGAAGCTGAACACTCCCAGAATCAGCAGCGGCAAATAGAGAAATGCGAACGCGGCAACGGCATAGAACGACAGCGCGCGCCCTTTCATAACAGGGCTTCTCCCCGCCGCCGGATCAAAAACATCAACAGGGCCATTACCAGCGCCATCAGCACCAGCGACGCGGCTGCGCCGAACGGCCAATCCCGCGCCGTCGTGAATTGATTCTGAATCAGATTCCCGATGAGAACGGTCTTGCCGCCGCCGAGAAGGTCGGGCGTCAGATAGGCGCCAATACAAGGGATGAACACCAGCACCGAGCCCGCGATAAACCCAGCCCGGGCCAGCGGCAGAGTGACGCGCAGCATTGCCTCCCAGGGCCGCGCCCCCAGATCCGCCGCCGCATCGAGAAGGATGGGGTCCAGCCTCTCCAAGGTGGCATAAAGCGGCAGCACCATGAACGGCAGATACGCATACACCAGTCCAAGAATCACAGCGCCGTCGTTATAAAGCAGTGGAAGCGGCTCACGGATCAGGTGCAGACGCGCAAGAACCGTGTTAATCAGCCCGGTATCGCGCAGCAGAAACATCCACGCGTATATCCGAATCAGAAAGCTGGTCCAGAACGGGAGAATTACCAGGCTCAAGTAGAGATTTTTGCGCGGGCCGGATCGGGAGATAAACAGCGCGAGCGGAAACCCGAGCATCACGCACAAAACCGTGGTCACGCCCGCGATCCAGAACGACCGCGCAAGGACCGCCAGATATAAAGGATCGGCGAGACGCCGGTAGCTCTCGAGCGACCAGGGGAGGCCGGCGCCGCCGTAGGCTCCTCGCGTGAGCAGGCTGTAAAGGAGGACGATGCCGAGGGGCACGATCATCAGGCACAGCATCACGGCCCAGGATGGAGCGAGGAACACCGAGCGCAGCCGCTTCATGATGCCTTTTTCCTCCCGCGCTGCTTAATCGCCGAATCTCAGTTCATCGGCGGCACGCCACCACAGGTGCACGCTTTCGCCTTCGCGGAAATTTTCTTCGAGCCTCGAAACTTCGGCCACCACCGGAGCGCCATCCGGAAACCGCGATTCCACATGAATCCGGTTGCCCAGAAAACTGGAGCGCGTGATGGTTGCCGGGCGGCAGGAAACGCCGTCCGGATTGCTTTTGGAAATTCGGATCGCTTCCGGACGCACTCCAAAGCCGTCAATCCAGTTGACCTGGCCGAGGAACGATGCCACGAAGCGCGAACGCGGCTTCAAATAAAGCTCCTGGGGCGTGCCCACTTGCTCAATGCGGCCGCCGTTCATCACCGCAATGCGGTCGGAAAGCGATAGCGCCTCTTCCTGGTCGTGGGTCACAAAAAGAAACGTGATGCCGACCCGGCGCTGCAGGCTTTTCAGCTCCGCCCGCACGTGCTTCCTTAGGTTTGGATCGAGCGCCGAAAGCGGTTCATCCAGCAGCAAAACATCCGGCTGCACCACCAGCGAACGCGCCAGCGCCACCCTCTGCTTTTCGCCGCCGGACAACTCGCCCGGATAGCGCGACTCCTTCCGCGTCAACTGAACCAGTTCGAGCACCCCGCGGACCCGGTCCGCCAGATCCGGTGGTGGAGTGGAGCGGCGCAGGCCGAACTCGACGTTCTGCTGAACCGTGAGATGGGGAAACAGCGCGTAATTCTGGAAAACGGTGGAGACGTTGCGCTCATAAGGCTTCCGGTCCTGAATGCTCGCGCCATTCAGAAAAATCTCGCCCGAGGTGGGGGAGTCGAAGCCCGCAACCAGACGGAGGGTGGTGGTTTTACCGCAGCCCGAGGGCCCGAGGAGCGAGAAAAATTCGCCCCTCGGAATCTCGAACGTAACCCGATCTACGGCCTGATGGCCGGGGAATGACTTCGAGATATCCCGGAGTTCCAGGACCCCCAGCTTCATCGATCGAGTTTACTTCCCGCTTTGAAATCGCTTCGCCGCTTCGTCCCAATTTACGACGTTCCAGAAAGCGGCGACGTAGTCGGGCCGGCGGTTTTGATATTTCAGATAATACGCGTGCTCCCAAACGTCAAGTCCAAGCACGGGAAATTTACCGTCCGCCAGCGGGGAATCCTGGTTCGCGGTCGAAAGAATCTCCAACTGGCTGCCGCTCTTCACCAGCCAGGCCCAGCCGGAGCCGAAGCGTCCGGCGGCTGCCGCGGCGAATTTCTCCTTGAAGCCGTCGAAGCTGCCGAAAGCGCTATTGATGGCCGCGCCGAGATCGCCGGACGGCTTCGCGCCGCCGTTGACTTTCAGAAGCTGCCAGAACAAAGAGTGGTTCGCATGCCCGCCGCCGTTGTTGCGAACCGCCGTACGGATTGCCTCCGGCACGATCGCATAGTTGTTGGCCAGCAATTCTTCCACGGTTTTCGATTGAAGCTCCGGAGCCGATTCCAGGGCCTTGTTCAAATTGTTGACATAAGCGCCGTGGTGTTTGTCGTGGTGGATTTCCATCGTGGTCTTATCGATGAACGGCTCCAGCGCGTCCGACGCGTAGGGAAGAGGGGGAAGAGTGAATGGCATGTTTTTTCTCCTTAATCGTAATTCTCAGTGTTCTGACCGGCAAGTCCGCGGGATCATTTCGTACCGCTGGCGAGTTCGTAGGCGTGTGCCAGACGGAACATCCCGGACTCGTCGAAATGTTTGGCCAGAATCTGCATCCCTACCGGAAGGCCCCCGGCGGTTTCGCCGCAGGGCACGCTCATACAGGGGATTCCGGCAAGATCTCCGGTGATCGTATAGACGTCCGAAAGGTACATCTCCATCGGATCGTCCAGTTTTTCACCAAGCTTGAAAGCGGGAAACGGGCTCACCGGCGTGACGATCGCGTCCACCGCGCCAAATGCCTGCGCAAAATCGCGAGCGATCAACGCACGCACCCGCTGCGCTTTCAGATAATAGGCGTCGTAATATCCGTGGCTCAGAACGTAGGTGCCCAGCATAATGCGCCGTTTGCATTCCGCTCCGAATCCTTCACCGCGCGTCACCCGGTACATATCCGCGAGCGTTCCATCGCCCTTGGCTCTTGCGGTGTAGCGCACGCCGTCATAGCGCGCGAGATTCGAGCTCGCCTCCGCGGTCGCGATAATGTAGTACGCGGCAATCGCGTAGCGGGTGTGCGGAAGGCTGATCTCGCAGACCTCGCAGCCTAACCCCCGCAGCGTCTCCACGGCTTTGAGCACGATTTCGCGGCTCTCATTGGACGGCCCTTCGAAATATTCCTTCGGCAGGCCGATCTTCAACCCCTTCACCTTGCCGTCCAGCGCCGCCCTGTAGTGTGGCACCGGGGCGAAGGCGCTGGTGGCGTCCATTTCGTCGCGGCCAGCGATCGCTTCGAGCACCCGCGCCGCATCCGCGACGCTGCGCGCAAACGGTCCCACATGATCGAGCGAACTCGCGAACGCCACCAGGCCATAACGCGAAACACGCCCGTAAGTGGGCGTCACGCCAACCACCCCGCAAAATGACGCCGGCTGCCGGATGGAGCCGCCTGTGTCCGAGCCGAGCGATGCCACCGCGGCGCCCTGCGCTACCACCGCCGCCGACCCTCCGCTCGACCCACCCGGCACCCGCTCTAAATCGCGCGGATTCCGCACCGGGCCGAACGCCGAATTTTCGTTCGACGATCCCATCGCGAATTCATCGCAGTTGGCTTTCCCCAGAATCACCGCGCCGGCCTTCTCCAGTTTCACAACCGCCGTCGCGTCGTACGGCGGCACATACTTCTCGAGCAGCCGCGAGCCGCACGTGGTCCGCACACCCCGCGTCACCAGCACATCTTTCACCGCCACGGGAACGCCGGCGAGCGGTCCGGGATCTTCCCCCGCGGCGATCTTTTCGTCGACGGCGCGCGCCGCGGAAAGCGCCCGCTCGCGGCAAAAAGAAATATAGCCGTTGATTTTCGGATTCTCGGATTCCGCGAAATCGAGTGCAGCCTCCGCCAGCTCCAGGGCGCTGAACCGCTTACTTCGGAGTCCCTCGTGAATTTCCTGAATACCAAGCGCGCCCAGGCCGTTGGGGAACGCGGTCATCGCTCTATCACCTTGGGAACTTTGAAATAGCCGCCGCCCGCGGCGGGCGCATTGGCGACAGCGGTCTCCGAACCAAGAACCGGGCGCGGATCGTCTTCCCGCAGCGTGGCCGTGTCGCCTGCGTCGTATAACACCTGCGCCATCGGCTCCACGCCCGTGGTGTCCAATTCGTTGAGGGTTTCAATATGATCAAGAATTTCGCCCAAATCGCGCGCCATGCGTCGCGTCTCCTCGCGGCTCAGCGAAAGGTTGGCCAGCGCGGCGACGTAATCCACTTGCTGTTCGGTAATTTTCACTCACTCGCTCTCACAACGCTTTTTTCTTCGCGCCCCGGTACAGCATGCGGAGCACGGGATCGGCAATGCCGTCCGAATCGGAGGCGGAGTCGGGAGAAACCGCGCTCCTCGGAGGCATGCGCGGCACGTTCAGGCGCTCGCGCTTCACCCGGAATTCCAATTCGTTCACAATCCCGGCACCCAGGAGTTCGCTGAGCTTCGCCAGAATCGGCGACCGCAGTTGATAAAGCTGCTGCTGCCAGACTTTGTCCTCCACGTCAATCACCAGGCGATCGCGGACCAGACACGAAGCCATCGCACGGGAGGCAAGGCGCTCGCCGATGGCCGCAATCCAGGCCGAGATCACCAGATCTTCCGCCTGAATGCCGGGCATGTTTCGCAACTTGGCGATGGTTTTCCCCGCGCGCTCCATTTTCGTTGGTAAACCCGATTTTAGCATCCTATGCTGAAAGACATGCTGGTGCTGGCTTCGAAATCGCCGCGGCGCGCGGAAATCCTGACGCAGTCGGGCTTGGCTTTCATCGTGCGCGCGGCGGATGTTCCAGAGACGCGTCGCGGCTCTGAAGACCCGGGGGAGTTTGTGCGGCGCCTGGCGCGCGAAAAGGCGGAGGCCGTCGAACGAAGGGACGGCGAAGTGATTCTCGGCGCGGACACCATAGTGCTGGTGGACGGTGAAATCCTGGGCAAGCCCCGCGATGCCGGTGACGCCGCGCGCATGCTCCGGCTTCTCTCCGGACGCGCCCACCAGGTCCTCACCGGCATCTGCCTCCGAACCGCTGCGCGCGATATCGTGGACTGCGCTGTTACGGAGGTCGTTTTCTGCCCGCTTCGCGAAGCGGAAATTTCCGCCTATGTTCAGTCGGGTGAACCCCTGGATAAGGCGGGCGCATACGCGATCCAGGGTCTGGCCTCGAAGTTTGTGGAGCGCATTGCCGGCTGTTATTTCAACGTCGTCGGATTACCGGTCTCGCTGGTGTACCGTTATCTTCATGGATAGGGCCGCCGGGCGATAGGTTAGGCGCGGTAGAATCTTTCGCATAAGGTGGGCGCCATGAAACGACTAGCCGTCTTTTTTGCCCTGGTAGCCTCCGCGTCCGCCGCGGACTGGCATGACGAAGGCGTTCTGTATCTGAACTCATCGCCCCACGCGGTGATGCATCCCGTGCCCGTCCACGCCGTCACCATCGGGGATGGCTTCTGGTATGCGCGCCGCAAAGCGAACGTCGAGCGCAGCATACCCAGCATGCTGCAACTTCTGGAAGAGAACGGCGTCGTGGATAATTTCCGCCGCCTCTCCGGCCGCAAGAATGCGCCTCTCCGCGGACCTGTCTATACCGATTCCGACATCTACAAATGGATCGAGGGCGCGGCCTTCTCCCTGCAAACCGAACGCAATCCGGCGCTGGAAAAAACCATCGACGGCCTGGTGGATGACATCCTCGCGGCGCAGGAACCGAGCGGATATCTCAACACGCACCTCAGCGGTGATCGCGTCAAGGAGCGTTTCCACGGCATGACCCGCAATCACGAGCTGTACTGCCTGGGCCACATGCTCCAGGCGGGCATCGCCTATTACCGGGCCACCGGGAACCGCCGCTTTCTCGACGGCGGCATCCGCTTTGTCGATTACCTGATCGCCAATTTCGGCCCAGCGCCGAAACCGCCCCTCCTTACCGGGCATCCCGAGTTGGAACTTGCCCTCGCCGAGCTATATCGCACCACGGGAGAACGTAAATACATCGATCTGGCAGGGTATCTTCTCAGTGGCCAGGAAACCGAGCGCCTCCACTTACGGCCATCGGACATCACGTATCTATTCAGCGGCATCCCCTTCACTTCACGCACGGAGTTTGTCGGGCACGCGGTCCGCGCCATGTATGCATCGAGTGGAGCGGCCGACTATTACATGGAAACCGGCGACCCGGCTTACTGGAAAACGCTTCAGACGCTGTGGAGCGACATGACTCGCCGTAAGATGTACATCACCGGCGGCGTAGGCTCGCGCTCCGAAGGCGAGGCGTTTGGCGATCCCTACGAGCTACCCAATGCCCAGGCTTACACCGAAAGCTGCGCCGCCATCGGAAACATGATGTGGAACTTCCGCATGCTCGCCGCTACCGGCGACGCAAAATATGCAGACGTGATGGAGCGCGCGCTCTATAACGGCATCAACTCGGGCATGTCGCTCGACGGCACTCTTTACTGCTACCGCAATCCGCTCGCGTCGTCCGGCGAGAAGATCCGCAATCCCTGGTATGACACCACCTGCTGTCCTCCCAACATCGAGCGGACGCTCTCTTCCCTGCCCGGCTATTTCTACGCGACCAGCAAGGACGGTTTGTGGGTGCATCTGTATCACAACTCCGAGTTGGACTGGCATTTGGAAGACGGAACCGCCCTGCGAGTAAAGCAGGAAACCCAATATCCCTGGAAAGGCCTGGTCACGATGACACTCACGCCGGCGCAGACCGCGGAGTTTGCGCTGCATGTACGGATTCCGGGATGGTCGCGACGGAATTCGGTGCGAGTGAATGGACAGACCGTGACGGGCGTTGCCTCGGGAAAGTATCTCACCATCCGGCGGAGTTGGAAACCAGGCGACCGGGTGACGCTCGACTTCAGCATGACGCCGGAGTTGATCGCCTCGAACCCTCTGGTGCGCGAAAACACCGGCAAGGTGGCTCTGGAGCGCGGACCGCTGGTGTATTGCCTGGAGCAACCGGATCAACTGGCGCCGGTGGACGACCTGGCGCTGCGAGAAGCGTCGAAGCCGTTCGCGGCGGAATTCGACAAGGATCTGCTGGGCGGAATCGTGATCCTGAAGCATGAAGGCGAGGCGTTCGTGAAGCCGCTGGGAGATCAACCGCTTTACCAGCCGGCGGCGCTCGAAAAAAAGCCGGCGACGAAGCCTCTGGAACTGCGGTTCATTCCCTATTACGCCTGGGCGAACCGGGGGCAGCACGCGATGGAAGTTTGGGTCCCTCTGCCCTGAAGCGCCTCGTGCCGTTTCTCTTTCACCGTCTGCGGTTTCATTTTCTGGCGGAAGCGCCGGTTCATTTCGCGCCCGGCAAATCGGGTAACATGCTGCGCGGCGCGTTCGGCTCGGTATTCCGGCAGATCGCCTGCGTCCCGCATTGCCCGGGCGCAACGCGCTGCGAGTTGCGCGAAACCTGCGCGTACGCGCGTATCTTCGAGCCGGCCGCCGGTGGAACGGGTCCGAGCGGTTTAGCCGATCCTCCCCGGCCCTTTGTCTTCCGCGCCAGCCACCTGGACGGAAAAACCATCGCCGCCGGCGAGCGATTCCATTTCGACGTACACCTGTTCGACGTGGCGCGCGAGGCGAGTCTCGCGGATTTCATCCGGACCTTCGCACAGTTGGGCTGCGAGGGAATGGGGCCGGGACGCGCGAAAGCGGCGCTATCGAGCGTGGAGCAGTTGGACGCCGCCGGGCGGCCGGTTCTCCGGATTTTCGAGGGACGCTCGATTCCACGGCCGGCGGAGATCCAGCCATTGTCGCTGCCTCTGGAACCGCTCCCCGAAGCGCCCCGCCGCATTGCGGTGCGATTCCTAACCCCCACGGAACTGAAATCCGGCCAGCAGTTAGCAGCCAGGCCGGAGTTCGGTATCTTACTCTCACGCATTCGCGACCGGGTGAGCACGCTCAGCGCTCTCTACGGCGCCGGACCTCTGGAAATCGACTTCGCCGCTTTCGGACAACGGGCGGGCGAGGTACGCATGACCGGTTGTGACCTCCAACCCATATCGGTCACGCGGCGAAGCTCAAAAACCGGCCAGCGTCATGCGTTAGGCGGCTTTACGGGCATAGCGGAGTATGAGGGAGAGCTAGCCGCATTCATCCCGTTCCTGGTTGCGGCCCAATTCACCGGAGTGGGCCGGCAGACCACTTGGGGGAAGGGAGAGATCGGGACGGAACTCGTGGGCCTGGCCCAACCGTGATGCCGGCGCCCCCGCAGCCCCATGCCCGGCCGGAATTACCCGGCTCGCGCGCGCTTTCCCTGCTCGTTTCCCCCCATAATTCTGAAACCACAAGACTACTGCTATACTAGGATTTTGCTTTTTTCCGGCCGGCATGTAGAGGTGTGTGTGTTCTTAAGTTTGAGAGAGTTGGAGCTGCGGAAGGTTGAGTTTTCCGTGGCGGTACCCGCCGGTTTGAACGAGTTTCCGGACCAGCACTGGCGCCAGGCTGGGCCGATTGAGGCTGCGGGTTGTGCGCGCTTGGAGAGCGAAGCGCTCGAAGAGATCCGGATCTCCGGCCATCTCCATACCGGGATGGAAGGCGACTGCGACCGCTGCCTCGAAGCCGTCGGTTTTGTTGTGGATACGGATTTCGACGTCTGCTATCGCCCGGCGCGCTTCGCCGATTCCGGCGCCGACGAGAAAGAGATCGAGGAAGCCGAAAGCAACGTCGCGTTTTATGAGGGCGATGGGATCGAACTCAACGATGTGCTCCGGGAACAAGTGATACTCTCGCTGCCCATGCAGCGGCTTTGCCGTGAGGATTGCCGTGGAATCTGCCCGGTTTGCGGGAAGAACCGGAACGTGGCAAACTGCGGATGCTGTTCGAAACCGGCCGATGACCGCTGGGCAGCTTTGAAACAGATATAGAATTTTGATTTAGACGAGGGAATACAAGAATGCCGAATCCAAAACGACGCCATTCCAAGCAGAGAACGTCGACACGACGCGCCCACGACCACCTGCGCGCTGCTGGAATGTCCGAATGCCCGAATTGTCACGAGCCGAAATTGCCGCACCGCGTCTGCCCGCATTGCGGGCAATACAAAGGACGGGAAGTGCTCGAGGTTGCCAGCGAATAGAGTTAACTCCCGGCCCAACTCATGGTCACCATCGCAGTTGACGCAATGGGAGGCGACAACGCCCCAAAAGCCGAAATCGAAGGTTCAATACGGGCGGCCCGGTCGCTGGGCGTCCGTGTAATCCTGGTTGGTCCCGAAGATAGAATCCACGCCGAGTTGAATCAATTTGGAGACGAGGCAGCCGGTCTCCCTATCTCCGTCGAACACGCCCGCGAGTGGATCACGATGGACGATAGCGCGGCGAAATCCGTCCGCTCCAAACGCGAAAGTTCGATCCGCATCGCTTCCCGCCTGGTCCGGGAAGGCAAGGCGGATGGAGTCGTTTCCGCCGGCAACACAGGCGCCGTCATGGCCACAGCCAAGATGGTTCAGGGGATGCTCCCCGGCGTCGACCGCCCCGCGCTCGCGTCCGCCTTTCCCACGCTCGCCGGCAAACCCGTTGTCGTGGTGGATGTCGGCGCAAATGTCGATTGTTCACCGCGAATGCTCGCCCAGTTCGCCGTAATGGGGGAGATCTATTCCCGCGTGATTTTCCGCATTGAAAGACCCATCGTCGGCCTGCTCTCCATCGGAGAAGAAGAACATAAGGGCAATCAACTCACCCACGAAGCCACCCCGCTGCTCAAGGGGCTTTCGCTCAACTTCATGGGCAACGTCGAGGGCCGCGACATTTACAGCGGCAAAGCGGATGTCATTGTCTGCGATGGATTTATCGGCAATGTGGCCCTGAAGGTGAGCGAAGGCCTGGTGGATATGTTCAATCAAATGCTCAGGCAGTCCCTCGAAGCCACCATAACGCGTAAAATAGGCTATGTCCTCTCTCGCTCGGCCTATCGCGACCTGCGGAAGCGAGTCGACTATTCCGAGTACGGCGGCGCGCCTCTGCTCGGGGTCAAGGGAGTCTGCATTATTTGTCACGGCCGGTCCAATGCAAACGCCATTCGGAACGGAATCCGGGTTGCCGCCGAGTTTGCCGAGGGGCGGATCAATGAGAAAATCGAGCACGAACTGGGTGTCCGCGCCCACCTTGCCTCCGTGGAGTAAGCGGTGAAACCGCATGTTGTTCGCCTAGCCGTCGCCCTGGCCCTCACCTGCGTGGCCGGTTTTGCCGCCGCGCCGGACCCGGTCCAATGGACCCTTACCGCCGATTCGCAAGCCGCCCCTCCCGGCGGAAAAGTCCTCGCGAAATTGACCGCCTCGATCGACACGGGCTGGCACGTCTATTCGCCCACGACGCCTCCCGGCGGCCCCATTCCCACCGCATTAACCCTCGCCGGAAGCCCAGCCATCTCCGGGTTTCATATCTATCAACCGAAGCCCGAACGAAAGCTCGACCCAAACTTTGGAATTGACACGGAAACCTTTCAAAACAAGGTTGTTTTTCTTGTTGAGGTAACGCTCCAAAAAGATGCCGCGCCAGGTCCTCTCGATCTCACCGCTCAGGTGCGTTACCAGTGCTGCAACGACACCACCTGTTTGCCTCCGAAGCGTAAAACTGCGTCCACGACGATAAAGATCGACCCCGCGGCCCCGGCTGCGTCTTTTGCGATTCCGGCCGGCTATGGCGATATCGCGGCGCCCACGGCGCCCCCCAAGTCCGCTCCCGTGCCGACCGATGCTCAGGATCTGAGTGGTTTCCTGCTGACCGCGTTTGGGCTGGGCCTCGCTTCGCTCTTTACTCCCTGCGTCTTCCCGATGATTCCGATTACGGTTTCGTTCTTCCTCAATCGCAAATCCTCGGAGAACCCGACCGCGGCCAGGCGCAGCGGACTGATGCACGCAGCGGTTTTCTGCCTGGGAATTGTCGTGCTCTTCACCGGATTGGGTTGGACCGCCAAAGCCATTGCAGGGCCGTTCGGCGTGGTCCTCCTCGGCTCCAATCCCTGGGTGAACGGCTTCATCACGGTTGTCTTTGTGGTCTTCGGCTTGAGCTTACTCGGGGCATTTGAGCTGGCCTTGCCGTCCGGCCTGCTGACCCGGCTGAATTCGGCCTCCGGCCAGGGCGGCTATGGCGGAACGCTGTTGATGGGACTGACCTTCACGCTGACATCGTTCGCCTGCATCGGACCTATCGTCGGACCGCTGTTCGTCGCCTCCGTCCAAACCAACGGGTTGCAGCCGGTCTTCGGCATGTTCGCCTTTGCCGCCGGACTCGCTCTTCCGTTCTTCGCCTTGGCGCTCTTCCCGTCCTATTTGCAGCGGCTGCCCCGCAGCGGAGGCTGGATGGTGCGAGTGAAAGTCGTGCTCGGATTCCTGGTGCTCGCCGCGGCGGTAAGTTATTTGAACAAAACCAACGAGGCGCTGCAGATCGGCTGGCTGACTCGGGAGCGCTATCTGGCCGCCTGGGTGGTCCTGTTTGCGCTGCCCGGTCTCTATCTTCTTGGCCTGCTCCGGATGGAAGGGATTAAGGCGGAGGAGAGTCTCGGCGTCGGCCGGGCTTTGACGGCGGCGGCTTTCCTGGCCTTCGCCATCAGCCTTACGCCCGGCATGTTCGGCGCGCCGCTCGGCGAACTGGATGCCTACATCCCCGCTCCTTCGGCGCGAACCGCTTTCTCGGGCGGTTCGAGCGAGCCGCAACTGAACTGGATTCGCGACGACTACAAGAAGGCACTCGCTCAGGCCCGCCAGGAGAACAAACTGGTATTCGTGAATTTCAGCGGACATGCCTGCACTAATTGCCACTGGATGGAGCGAAACATGCTTCCGCGGCCGGAAATTCACGCCGCGCTGAAGAATTTCGTGCTGGTGCAGCTCTTTACGGACGGGACCGACCAGGCTTCCGAAGACAATCAGAAGCTGCAGGAAAGCAGGTTTGCAACCATCGCAATTCCGTATTACGCCATCCTGGATGCGGACGAGAAGGTGGTTGCGACTTTTCCCGGCTTGACGCGCGACGCCAAGAGCTTTCTCGCGTTCCTCGACGCCGGTCTGCCCAAAACGCAGACCGTAGCGTCCCGCTAGCGCCACCCCGGCGAATTCAGTCGCGCCAAAAACAGATCCGACGCCAATTGTTCTTCCTCGCGCGCGGCCTCCGCTTTCCACTTCTCGAAGTGGCGCTCCTGAAGGCGGTCGAGGAGACGGACCTGCCTCCGGGCCGCCACCACACGCTGCCTCTGCTCTTCAATGCGCTGATCGCATTGGCCGATTTCCACGCGAATCCGGCCGCCTTCGCGAGCGGTATGCCTCCGGTAGGCGTCGAGCGCGGCAAGCGATACGGCATCCACGGTGCTGGACTCGAGCACTCCCGCGACCTCGGCGGCCACGCCGGCCTGAAGAAATTCGAGCGCGCGCTGGCGGACCGAGCGTTCGTCCAGTAGCCTTTCGAGGCCAATCTCGGCGGCACGCGCCTGCTCGCCACGCCATCGCCGGACCGGATCCAGCGGAAAGCGGAAGCGTTTCACGACGCGCCACCCGGAATGGCCGCGGCGAGTTCCTCCATTCTCTTCAAGGTCTCCCCGGCCGGCGCGTTCACCGAGGGGTCCTGCCGCAGAAACGCCAGCAGGCGCTCCCGCACCGCGATGGCGGCATCCAGCTTCGGATTTGAGCCGGCGGCGTACGCTCCTAAATTGATCAAGTCCGCGGCGCGGTCATAGGCCGCCATCGCCTCGCGGATTTTTTGCGCCGCCCTCTTCTGCTCCGGCTTAGACAGCCGGGACGCGAGACGGCTCACGGACTCGAGCACATCGATCGCGGGGTAATGCCCCTCGGTGCCCAACCGCCGCGACAGGACGATATGCCCGTCGAGGATCGCGCGCACCGCGTCACAGACCGGCTCGTTGAAATCGTCCCCCTCCACGAGCACGGTGAAGAAACCGGTGATCGAGCCGCCGCGAAAACGGCCCGCCCGCTCGAAAATACGCGGTAAAAGGCTGAAAACCGACGGAGTGTAACCCTTCTGGCTAGGCGGCTCGCCCGCGGCGAGCCCGATTTCCCGCTGCGCCATCGCGAGGCGCGTCACCGAGTCCATCACCAGAAGCACGCTCTTCCCCTGGTTTCGAAAATACTCGGCAGCCGCGAGCGCGACGAACGCCGCGCGAATGCGCAGGGGGGCGGGCCGGTCCGAAGTCGCCACCACCACCACGGAGCGTTTGCGCCCGTCCGGACCCAACTCAATCTCCAGAAAATCACGCACCTCCCGGTTCCGCTCGCCAATGAGAGCGATCACGGAGACGTCCGCCGAATTCTGCCGGGACATGGCTCCCAGCAAAGTGCTCTTCCCCACCCCGCTGCCGCCGAATATTCCGATTCTTTGCCCCTTGCCGCAAGTCAGCAGACCATCGATGGCGCGAATACCGGTTACCAGCGGCTCGGTGATCGGCTCGCGCTCCAGCGGACCGGGCGGCACGGCGTGCAGATCCAGCGGCATATCGCAGTCAAGGGGTCCCCGGCCGTCGATCGGCTTTCCAAACCCGTCGAGCACCCGGCCAAGCAGCCCGTCGCCTGCCCTGAGGCGCGCGTCGTCCGGGCGAGCAATCACCCGGTCTCCTAACCGGACGCCTCCCGTTTCCTCAAGCGGCATCAATAGCACGCGGCCGTTCCGGAAGCCGACCACTTGCGCGCGCACTCCCCGGCCGCCGGCGGTCAGTACCTCGCAGCAGTCCCCGGTCGCCGTGAGAGGTCCGTCGGATTCGATCAGCAACCCCACCACTCCGGTGACAACGCCGCTCCAGAGAATGGTCTCCCGCCGTTCGAGCTGGTTCAGATAAGGAGTGATGTTCATTCGCCTCTCATCCCCCGGCCATCAAATCGGCAAAACCTCGCTCGATTTCGCGAAGCTGCGCCTCCACCGAGGCATCGAGCGCGCCTCGCGTGGTTTCGAGGATCGCCGCGCCCGGCTCAAGCTGGGCATCCGGTACAACTTCGACTTTTTCCGGCAGCCCGGCGTCCTGCAAGCGTCTCGCCAGCAAAACGGCTGTCTCCGGATGCGCCCGGATGCGCTGCAAGTCCTGAAGATCCAATTTCGCCGCGGCCGCCTTGACCAGGCCGAGAATCGTCGCGGGATCGACCGTCAGTTCGCGCCGCAGGATTCGCCTTGCGACCGCCAGGGCCAGCGTCACGGTGTCTTCCTCGCATTCGCGGCGCACCTGAGGCCGAAGTGCAACCATCTCCGCGGCCGAGCGCGCCAGACGCTCCACCGCGGCCTGAAATTGCTGGGTAGCCGCTTGCCTGCCGCGCGCTTCCCCTTCGACGAAGCCCCGCCGGTGCGCTTCCTCCATGCGCTGCGCCTCTTCCCTGGCGCGTTCGGCCGAAACGGGAGGTTTCGGATTGTCCGGAGCTTCCGCCGCAGGCGCGGGGCGCCCCGCATTTTCCGTCGCGCCCACGCGCTTCCAACGAACCGGCTCGCTCGGAATGCGGGCGGCGTCGAGGATTCTAGACGACATACTGCTCCCCAACGGCGCCCTTGATGCTGATCAGTCCTTCGCTTTCGAGCTGCCGCACCACCGCGATAATCTGCTGCTGCGCGGTTTCCACATCGCTGATCTTCACCGGTCCAAGCGCCTCCATGTCTTCGCGCAGCATCTCCGCCCCGCGCTGCGACATCGCCTGCAGGAAGTGGCCCTTCAACTGATCGCTCGTGCCCTTCAGCGCAAGCGTTAGAATCTTCCGGTCCACCTTGGCGAGCAATTCCTTCACCGCCTCGGGAGGAAGCTGCAGCAGATCATCGAAAACGAACATCAAGTGCCGGATAGTGGCTCCCAGGCCGGGGTCGGAGTCGTCAATCGAATCCAGAATTTCCTTGCTCGTATTCACGTCGAGGCGGTTGAACATCTCCGCCACGGCTCGCACGCCTCCGTAGGCTTCGCGGCTGAACTCGCCGAGGGCCTTCAGCTTGTGCCCGATAATCGCGGCGATTTTGGATATGATTTCCGGCGAAATCTGATCCAGGTTTGCCATGCGGAACGCAATATCGGCGCGCATGTCGGCGGGCAGCGAGAACAGAAGATTGGCGGCGTGCGACGAATTGAGATGCGAGAGGATCAGGGCGATGGTCTGGGGATGCTCGGAGTGGATGAATTTGGCGAGCTGCTGCGGATCCGCTTTCTGGAGCGCGTCAAAGCTGGCCCGGTCCGCGCCAAGAGTCTTCACCAGACGGTCCAGCATGCGGCGCGCCTGGTCCGGGCCAAGCGCGTTTTGCAGCATCCGCCGCGCGTAATCGACTCCCCCCTTGACCACATAGTTCTGGCCAACGGACATCTCGAAGAATTCCTCGAGGACGCTCTCGCCGTCTTCGGGTGAGATGGCGGTCAGACGCGCGATCTCACGTCCGATCTGCTCGATCTCGTCTTCTTCCATGCGTTTCAGGATCTGGGCGCTGACCTGGTCGCCCAGCATCACCAGAAGAATGGCGGCCTTACGCGCCCCGCGCATTTTTTTCCGACCCGGATTTTCGGCGGCGGTGGACAATCAGTTTCAGCTTTCGGTTTCGGCCAGCCAGCTTTGAAGAACACGGGCCATCAGGGCCGGATCCTTCTTCGCTTCTTCGGAAATATGGTGCGAAAGCGCCTCGGTCTTCTTCGTATTCACCTTGGACAGTTTCAAGGCATTCAGAGCCTCCTGCGCCTGCTTTTCGAGAAGGGCTTTTTGTTCACTGAGCCGGTGTTGAATCTGCGTGTTCAGGTCCTCGGCGGCGATCTCCTGAGGGATGCCGGCTTCCCCAGCCACGCCCGGGATCTGCGGCTGCATCGTAACGGGCCCGGCTTTCCTGGACCGCCTCCGCAACGCCGCCATAGCGCCCACGACAATCAGCAGAAGCAAGGCCGCCGCGCCGCCCGCGATGTACAAATTGGTGCGGTTACGGAGGAACGTTTCGAGGGCCGAAGGAGGTGGCGGGGAAGGACTCTCCAGGCCGGACGAAGGATTCAGGGTGGATTCAAACGGAAGGCTTTCGATCACCAACTGATCTCCTCGCCGCGCATCGAACCCGATTGCGGCCGCCACCAGGTCGTGGATGGACTTCAGGCGTTCGGGCGAGGGAGGAGAGATGATGCGCTTCGCCTTCGCCCCCTCACCCTGCCAGCGGACGTCATAGTCCACCAGCACCGAGACGGAAAGCCGCTTCAGGGCTCCCTGCGGAAGGCGGGTGTGGCGCACGGTGCGGCTGGTTTGATAGGCGATTGTCTCCGATCTGCGTGAGACGCCGCTCCGGCCGCCGCCAGGACGCGCCACCGGACGCGGCAGGTTGGAAGCCGTACCCGGAACGCCCGACGCAAGTGCGCCCCCGCTGACCTCCTCCGTTTTCTGAGACGACGTCATCACCGACTTCGAAGGATCGAAGCTTTCCTCGCTTTCGTCGCCGCTCGAAAGATCGCAGTCCGCCGATACTCCTGTACGAAATTTCCCTTCTCCCACAAGAGGATCGAGAGTAAATGCAATCTTCTGCGTGAGGTCCTTTTCGACGGCCTGCCGGTATTCGATGATCGCGGGCGAGGCGGCGGAATCGTCGGCGGACGCCGCCTCGCGGGGATGGCTCAGCAGGTTGCCGCGCATGTCGAGCACGCTGACCGCCTCCGGAGCGAGCCCTTCCACCGCGCTCGACGCGAGCTGGCAGATGGCCTGCACATTCGCGGCGCTCAGCCGGACACCCGGCTTTAGTCCGACCAAAACGCTGGCCTTGGCCGGCTTCTGGTTGTCCGTGAAAATCGAATCCTTGGGGAAGGTGACGTGCACCCGCGCGCCGGTAACACCCACGATCGACATCACCGACCGCTCCAGTTCGCCCTCGATCGCGCGGTGATAGTTCACCTGCTCGGTAAAATCGCTCGCGCCGAAATTGGTCTTATCGAAAATTTCAAAGCCGATTCGCCCGCTCTTCGGGATGCCGGCCGAGGCGAGTTGCAGGCGCAGCTCGGCCACCTTCGAGGAAGGCACAAGGATTGTCCCGCCGTTGGCGCTGAGACGGTACGGCGTTCCCGTTTCTCTGATCTTGGCCACCACCGCTCCGCCATCGTCGGGAGCGAGATCGGTATAGAGCGGCTTGAAGTCGCGCTCCTCGGACCAGTGGACCACGGCCCAAACCGCGAGGCACACCGCCAGGGCGGCCGCGGCAATCCCGAATCGCTGTCTTACTGTCAGGCTGTCGAACAGCCGTCTCAGTTGATCCATTCCCTCTCCATCCGCCGCGGCGCTACAACTGCATCCTCATGATTTCCTGATAGGCTGAAACGACCTTGTTCCGCACCTGCAAAAACATCTCGAACGCCATCTGAGACTCCTGTACGTTGAGCGCCACGCGATGGATCTCGCCGCCCTCTCCGGACAGGAACTTCATGACGCTATCCTGCGCATTGTGGTTCAAGGTCTCAACACGCGAGACGGCATCGGTCAGCAAGGATTGAAATGTCCCCGCTGCGGATTCGCCGGCCGCGCGGGGCGCGAGGCCGGTGGCGATCGCCGGAACCGAGTGGATCGGGGCAATGGGAACGGACATTAATTCTTCACACGCTGAGGAGTTGAATCGACTGCGAAATCATGCTTTTGACGGCCGAAATCGCCGCGACGTCGCCCTGGTATCCCCGGGCAGCGTTGAGGAGGTCCGCCATATCTTCTGCTGGATTGACATTCGGGAAGCTCACATAGCCATCCTTATCGGCATCCGGGTGGCCGGGCATGTACCGCTTTTCCAAGGGGCGTATGTCCTCCACCACGCCGGCTACTTCCACGCCCTCGGCGCCGTCCTGCGCGTTTTGAAAGACCGCGCCAAACGGCGAAACGGCGCCGGTGGAGGTGAAGACCACGTCCTTGCGGCGATAAGGACCGCCGTCCGGAGTTCGCGTCGTCTCCGAGTTAGCCAGATTCTGGACCAGCAACTCGGCGCGCTGGCGCTGCGCGTCCATGCCCGAGGCGCTAACCGAAAGAGCGTCAAACAGACTCATGAATTCGAGTTCCCTTCGTGAATGGCCATACGTTTCATTTTGAGATGCGACATCACCAGGCTCGCCGCCAAATTGAAACGCAGGCTGTCTTCGGCGAGCAGCCGGGTTTCCCGGTCGAGGCTGACGTTATTGCCGTCGTTGTGCGTGGGCAGGTCCGGAACTTCGATCACCTGCGGCTTCCCGCCGTCGGCCAAGCTCATGAATTCAAACTGAAAATCGATATCCTTGGTTTTATATCCCGGCGTGTCGATGTTGGCCAGATTGGAGGCCACCAGCCGCTGGCGCTCCGCCAGCAGGTCCATATAGCGCTCGGCTTGACCCCGTATTCCATTGGCCATGCGAAGAGACGTTGCAAACGTCGTGCCAAGAGAGTGCGGCCCCGCAAGTTCCAGAGGTTAGCGGGAAGAGGCGCGGCACAATTTTGCCGTTTGACGAAATTTCGTCAGGGCTTCTGCGACCGGTAGAACGTATTGATATCGCTTTCCTGGTTGGATTTCTTGGCCTCGCAGAGCTTCGCACGTTCCAGAACGTTGGCGTAGATCCGGGGACCGCCGGTGAACGTGTCCGCCTTATCGCCGAAGAAGTCCGTGAGCTCCTTTAAGGACGACGCGTCACAGAAATTCTGCCCGGTCCGAGGCAGTTGTGCCCCGAATTCCGATCCGCCGCCACGCGGAGCGCGCCCCAGAATCTCACTGTAATGCGCCTTGACGAACTCGAATGGCATCCGTTCGGTCCGGCGGGAGACAGGCGGAGTGAACAGCAGAGACCCCGTTTCGCGCATATCGAGATCGGGGCGCAGCACCAAATCCAGCGCCGCGCCCGCGACGGAAGGCTCGCGGAAGCGGCCGAGAGCCAGGATGAGCGAATGACGCTGCTGTCGATCCCGCACATTGTTCAACTCCGTCACCATGCGATCAAATAACGCGCGGTCGCCAAACCAGGCGGCGGTGGCGAGAACGCCGCCGACCATATCGGAATCGACTCCCTTGCGATTCTTAAGCCAGCCTTCGGCAAGTGAGCGCGCCTGGTGCGCGAGCACGCGGTCATCGCCCGCGGTCGCGGCAAACGGCACCAGGCCGGCGCGCAGCAGCCGGGTTTCGGAGTCATCGCCCGGGCGGGCGCTCCAACCCAGGCTCCGGGCGCGGGAGCCAAAGAGTTTGCGGACGAAGGAGGCGTAATTCGGCTCCAGCTCCGGCTCGATAAACCGGTGCGACGCGGCCACGATGGTCCGCACCTCGGACACAATCTGGCGCTCCGGCGAAGAGGCGAACTCGGGCATGGCTTCGAGGAGCGCGCTCTCCCGCATCTCGCCGCCATCGGCGAGTGAACTCATGTCATTCAGCAGCGACCGTTGTTCGGCCAGCGAAAGCTCCTTCGCATGGGCGAGCAGGTTCTTGCGAAGGCCCTCCTCATACCGGACCAGGTAGTAGCCGCCCGCGCGGGCGTTTGCCATGAGGGTATTCGGGCAACCCGAAGCTTGCGTCAGCGGGAAAGTTTGCGTCCGCCTGGTCAGCAAAAAGCATTCCTCTTTCATGGCCGAAGGCATACCATAACGCACGCAGACAGGCGTCTCCCAGAGTTTGCCGGCGTCGCCGTCCGACCCGATGGGAAGGAAGCGCTTCTGGCTTAAGGTAAGAGCTGGTTTGGCGGAACAATCGAGAGACACGGAAACCAACGGCACGCCCGGCTGCAGGAGAAAGCTCGAAAACGCTTGGGTCAGCTCGGGTTTGGCGGCGCTGCTGATGGCATCCAGAAAATCGCCGAGGCGGGCGTTTTTATAGGCGTAGCGGTGGAGATAGCCGCGAACGCCTTCCTGGAATTGCTTTTCTCCGGCCCACAGCTCGAACATGCGGATGACGGCCGCCCCTTTCTCATAGGTGATGCCATCGAAGGCGTTCGAAATATCGTCTTTCGAGGTAATGGGCTGCCGGATCTGGCGCGCGGAAACCAGGCTGTCGTCGTGCATGGCCGAGAATTTGCCTCTCAGATCGTCCAGGCGGGTGTTCCAGCCGGGCTTCCATTCCGCCAGGATCTTGGAGGAGGTCCAGGTGGCGAACGCTTCGTTCAGCCAGGTGTCGTCCCACCAGTTGAGCGTCACCAAATCGCCAAACCATTGGTGCGCCATCTCGTGCGCGGCTACGCTCGCATAGAGGCGGCGGCGGGTTTCGGTGTCTGTGGCCGGGTCACCGAGAATCAGCGTCTGCTGGTAAGTGATGAGGCCCGCGTTCTCCATCGCCCCAAAGCCGTAGGTGAGCGGAATCGCGACCCCATCGAGTTTTTCGTACGGATAGGCGATTCCAAAGTAATTCTCCAGGCGATCGAGAATTTGCCCGGTGATCTCGGCGGCGTATTTCGCCTGGTAGCCCTTCCCTTTGGGCGCGATGACACGCAGCGGAACGTGGTTGCGTCCCGCGGTTCCGGCATTCACCACGTCGAAAGGTCCCACGGCGAAGGCGACCAGGTAGCTCGGCAGGGGCTTCGACTCCTGAAACACCACCTTCTTCATCCCGCCCGACTCCGGGGTTTCCGAGACTTGCGGGGTGTTTGAGAATGCTCCGTCTTCTTTCCGGACGTGCAGCGTCAGCCGCCAGGGCGTCTTGAAGTCGGGCTGGTCAAAACAGGGGAACGCGCGGCGGGCGTCGGTGGATTCAAATTGGGTGAGCAGGTAGCGATTGCCGGCGTCGTCGCCCTCGAAGATTCCAGCGCTGGCGCGGCGGCTGATCTCGCCGGAGTAGTCCAGATGCAACCGGGCGGCGCCGGCCGGAATTTGAGCATCGAACCGGAGCGCAAAGAAATCGGAATTGCCGGGCTCAACGGTGGCGCGATGCTCGCGCCCGTTCTCTCCCAGGCTTGCTTGCTTCACGTGAAGCCCGATGCCGTTCAACCAGATCCGGGAAGCTGGATGGGCCAGGGTTATATCGATCGAGATGGCGCCGGTGAACGTAGCCTCGCCGGGAACGACGGTCAGTTCAGCCGCATAGCGAACCGGGCGGACCGAGTCGTCCAGCTTCAACGTGGGCGGAGCATCGGCAGCGGCGCCGGCGGCGGATGCCGCGAGCATCAGGAACGCGCATATCTTGGACATGAGACTCTGTTCCCAGGATCTCACGGCGGCAAAAACGCGAAAGCAAATTGTCTATGCGCCGTCGCCCGCCCATTTACGAGGATGAAAATCCTCGACGGGGAGGGGGCGCAGGCTGCGTCCGCGCCCCCGATGCAGTTTTAGTAACCGTAGGGCGCGACTACGCAACTGGGGTAATAGTGCCAATAGCCGCCGGCGTCGTAGTAGCCGGACGGGTAGCAATAGTCGGGCGCGTAGCCATAGGGGTAGTAAGGCGCGGCATAGATGCCAAAGCCCCAGCCGCCGCGGCCGTAGTAGCCACGGTAGCGCGGCGCGTAATAGCGGCCGCCGTAGTAGCCGCGATAGCCATAACCGCCACCCCAGCCACGCCCGCGATCGTAGTGGCCCCCTCCCCGGTAACTGCCGCCTCCGCGGTAGCTTTCTCCCCCGCGAAACTGGCTTCCTCCGCGGTATTGTCCGCCGCCGCGATACTGGCCGCCGCCACCCCGCGAGTATCCTCCGCCACCGGAGTGTCCGCCCCCGCCCCGCGAGTATCCTCCGCCACCGGAGTGCCCGCCGCCTCCTCCGCGCTGGGCCAGCACCTGGACGGGACTGAAGAAGATCACGGTAGCAGCCATCAGCACAGCCGGCGCAAGACCTGATTTTATGAATCTGAATCCATTCTTTGTCATTGAAAACCTCCCAACTGCCTGGGAGAATGCAGGCCGACTGCCACTTGTAAATCTTTGAAAACATTTCGAGGCCCTCTACAGGGATTTGCTCATATTCACCAGTGCGGCCGGATGCAACCACCGGCGAGCCACTGGACAGACGCGAGAGCCGGAATTTCCCTACCGGCCCCCTGCCCGGCGAGAGGTGGACATATTTTCAAAATGCGTTCATCATCGTCTGATCGTGAGGCGGTATCGGGAGGCAGGATGAATCGTCAGGACGGGCATGGATTGATCCACCTCCGTAGCGGCTTCGGCGTGACCGAAACCATCCAGCGGCTAGAGACCCTGCTGGAGCGCAAGGGAGTTCAAATCTTCTGCCGGATCGATCACAGCGGAGAGGCGGAAAAGGCCGGACTCTCGATGAGACCCGCCTGCCTTTTGATTTTCGGGAACCCCAGGGCCGGGACGCCGCTCATGATCGAATCGCCGACGCTGGCGATCGATCTGCCCTTGAAGGCGCTTGTCTGGGAGGACGAAAACGGAGCCGTGAGGCTAACCTACAACAGCGCCGGTTACCTGCGCGATCGACATGGGTTGCGGGGCGACGCCGGACCTCTCTCCGCGCTGGAGCCGCTTTTCCGGGAAGCCGCCGCTGCTGCGGCGCCTTCCCTCGATTAGCCGCCGCACCCGCGTTTCCCTCGCGCCTGGCGGGCGTATAATGGCGGCGTTCGCAAGAAACGATGGGGGTGCGGAGAGCATGGAGAAACGCAGCCGAATTGTAGGTTTGGTGCTGTTGCTGGTCGGAAGTGTGGCGTTAATTTCCAGTTTGACCAAGCCGCGTGTCCAGGCTTTACACGGAGCGGACATTCTCGGGCTCATCGGCGCGGGGGCGTGCCTGGGAGTGGCGCTATTCGGGTTGCTTGGGCGGCTCAGGATTCGAGAGGGATAATCGGGCCGGCCGGGATCCCCTCAAAGGTCGCGCACGCAACGAAAACCAATATTGGTGGTGGCGCTGGAGGGCGTGTTCGAGGTTCGGGCGGCTACCCGGTAGCGGTTGCAGTACGACGCGTGGCAGAGGTAAGAGCCGCCGCGCATGACGCGCGCCTCTCCTTCCTGCGGGCCGGCGGGATTGCTGCGGGTTGCGGCGATGTGAAACGAAGAATGGAACCAGTCCCAGCACCATTCCCAAGTGTTGCCCGACACGCTGAAGAGCCCATAGCCATTGGCGGGAAACGCGTCCACGGGACTGGGCCCGGTGAACCCGTCTTCCCCCAGATCGACGTCCGGAAACGTGCCCTGCCAGATGTTGCACATATGTTTACCTCCTGGCGTCAGTTCATTGCCCCACGGAAAGCGCTGCTGCTCCAGCCCTCCTCGGGCGGCGTACTCCCACTCGGCTTCCGTAGGCAGGCGCTTCCCGGCCCACTCGCAATATTCGACTGCGTCCTGCCAGGAGATCTGCACCGCGGGATGATCGGGGCGGTCCGAAATGCCGGAGTCCGGTCCTTCGGGATGCCGCCAGTCCGCGCGGCGAACCTTGCACCACCACGGCGCGGCGGCCACGGTATCCTCCACCAACTCGCCGCGGCGCTCCCGGGGAATGTGACCCTGGAAGACGAACGACCATCCAAATTGTTCGGCGCCGGTCCGATAACCGGTGGCGCGGACGAACTCCGCGAACTGAAGATTGGTAACCGGGCGCGTGTCGATATAGAACGGATCGAGAGTTACCTCGCGGACGGGGCCCTCTCCGTCCGCGGCGAATCCATCGCGATCTTCGTTTCCCATCAGAAAGGCACCGCCATCGAGACGCACCATCCCCTCCACGGACCCGCGGCGAGCGCGCGGGCGGTCGCCGGACGCCGCGCGGGAAGAGGCGAGCAGAGCGGCGCGCTGGCGCGATGGCACGCAGCACGGATGGGGTTGACCGGCGGCGGCATAAATCTCAAATTCGCGCTTCATCGCCAAGTCCCTCAATTCCGCTCGATGACCGCTTTGGCGCGGAGATGGTCCAGCAGGCGGTCGAGCGCGCGCTTCCGCTTTTCCGACATCAGAAGTTCTTCGATCTGGGGGCGCACTTCTTCGAGCGCCGCCGGATGTTCCGGCGACCGCTCGTACACCTTGGCGAGATGGAAGCCGAAAGGGGTCTGAAAAATTCCGCTCACCGAATCCGGCGCCAGCGCGAAAACCACCCGGTCGAATTCCTCCACCATTTGTCCGCGCGGAAACCAGCCGAGGCTTCCGCCGCTGCCGGGACAGTCCGAGGCGCGGTCGGCGAGTTCCTCGAAACTAACGCCATTTTTCAATTCGCTTTCAAGCGCCTGGATTTCGGCGAGGGCGGCGGACTCCTCCTTGCCGTCACCCGTGTTCTTGACAATATGCGCCGCGCGGACGCGCTCCGGAATGACGAGTTCGGCCCGATGCTTGCGGTAATACTCCGTGATCTCTTTCGGCTTCGGCGCGGCGATGCGCCCGGCATTCTTCTCCACCAGACGCTCAATGCGAACCTGCAGCTCGGCATCGGGAACCGGACCGGAAGCGCCGGCGAGCGCGGCCTGGCGGAGGAGTAGCCGGTCGATCGCGTTTTCGAGCGCCCACTCCTGGACTCGCGCCTCGATTTCGCGCGGAGGCGTGTGCCTCAACTCCGCCGCCAGATACGGGCGGATGACTGCGCTTTCAGCCTGAACCAGCGCGGGGTCCAACTCTTCACCATTTACTTTGACCGGCATTGTTTAGATTGCGTATCGCCTTGCGTGGAATAAGATGAGCGGTATGGCTTTTTACAATCGACGCGAAATGCTTGGCCTGCTAGGGGCGGCCGGCGTAAGCTTCGCCGCCGGCAAAACGCGGCCGAACATTCTTTACATCATGGCCGACGATCACGCGGCGCACGCCATTTCCGCGTACGGAAGCAAAATTAACCATACCCCGAACATCGACCGTATCGCCAACGGCGGCGTGCGATTGACCAACTGCTTTTGCACCAATTCTATTTGTACCCCAAGCCGCGCCGCGATTCTCACCGGGCAGTATAGCCACAAGAACGGAGTCTATACCCTCGACGATGCTCTCGACCCCAGCCGCGATACGGTAGCCAAGGAACTTCAGAAAGCAGGCTACGAAACCGCCCTGGTGGGCAAGTGGCATCTTCATTCCAACCCGGCGGGCTTCGACTATTGGAACATTCTTCCCGGCCAGGGTGTCTATTACAATCCCGAATTCATTGAGGGCGGCGAAAAGAAAAAGCACCAAGGCTATGTGACCGACCTGATTGGCGATTTCAGCCTGGAGTGGCTCAAGAAACGCGATACGGCGAAGCCGTTCTTTCTGATGTGCCACCACAAGGCGCCTCATCGCCCGTGGAACCCCGGGCCGAAGTACAAGGACCTGTTCGCCAACGAGACCATCGCCGAGCCCGACAATCTCTTCGACCACTATGAAGGGCGGGCGCGCAGCGTGGCGGGGGTGACCATGAAAGTGGGCGAGGACATGAACGCCACCGATGTCAAGCGGGAGCTCCCGAAAGACCTCCAGGGCGACGCGCTGCGGAAGTGGGCCTACCAGATCTACATCAAGGACTATCTCCGGTGTGTCCAGAGCGTGGACGACAGCGTTGGAAAACTACTCGATTATCTGGATGCCTCGGGACAGGCGGCGAACACGATTGTGATATACACCTCCGACCAGGGCTTTTTTCTCGGCGATCACGGGTGGTTCGATAAACGGCTGATGTACGAGGAATCGCTGAGGATGCCGTTCCTGATGCGCTACCCCGGGCGGATTCCGCCGCGGTCGGTGAACCGCGACATGATTCTGAACATCGACTTTGCGCCGATGTTCCTCGACTATGCCGGACGGAGCGCGCCCGCGGAGATGCAGGGGCGCAGTTTCCGGAGCAATGTGGAAGGGCGCACGCCGCGCGGGTGGCGCACGGCGATGTACTACCGCTATTGGATGCACAACACCAACGACCATCACGTGCCGGCGCACTATGGCGTTCGCACCCAGCGGTGGAAGCTGATTTATTATTACGGCAAGCCGCTGGGCATGACAGGCTCCAATCCACCGGACACGACGCCTGACTGGGAGCTATTCGACGTGCGCAGCGATCCGCGGGAAATGCACAATCTCTACCATGACCCGCATTACGCCGGAATCGTGAAACATCTGAAGAACCAGTTGGATACGCTGCAGCGGGAAGCCGGCGACAAACCGGTCTGAGGCGGCCCTTCGCGGCGCGCCCGCACGCGGTCCACCGAACAGTGACTCAAGTCACTGCGGCCGGTGGAGTCATTCCCTACACTGGACGCAGGAAAGAAGTTTATGGCTTACGTAATTGCCGAGCCCTGCATCGATGTCAAGGACACCGCTTGCGTGGACGCGTGTCCTGTCGATTGCATTCATCCCAAAAAAGATGAATCCGAATTCGGAGAGGCCACTCAGCTCTATATCGATCCGATTGAGTGCATTGATTGTGGAGCGTGCGTGCCGGTGTGCCCGGTCTCCGCCATCTTCGCACTGGACGACCTTCCCGAGAAATGGGCGCACTACGCGGAGATCAACGCGGAACATTTCGAGAAAGAGGTGAAATAGCGTGCCCGTCACCATTGGAGCGCCGGCGAGTAGCTTCGCCAACCCCATCGGGCTCATGTCGGACTGCCATCGCCGCATCGAACGGTTTCTCGAAGCCCTCACCAAGGTGGCGGCCGGCGCGCAGGGCGGCTCGCTCGATGCCGAACACCGCCATGCCCTGGATGCGTCCCTCAAATACTTTCGCCACTCCGCGCCGAAACATACGGCGGACGAAGAGGAAGATCTGTTCCCCTTGCTTCGAAATAGCGAACGGCCGGAGCTGCAACCTCTGATGGCGCGCGTTGACTTACTGGAGCGGGAGCATAAAAAGGCGGACGGATGGCATCGCGAAGTCGACGAGATCGGGGAGCGGTGGCTGCAACAAGACCATCTTTCCCCCGAAGAGACAGCTCGTCTCCAGGAACTCCTTACGTCCCTCTCCGATCTCTATCGTACCCACCTCGCCATCGAAGACCGGGAAGTCTTCCCCGCCGCGCGCGAAGCCCTCTCGCGCTCCGAGGCGGTCGCGATCGGCCGCAAAATGGCTTCCCGCCGGGGAGTTCTCTTCGTGCCGGAAGAGGCCCCTCCGGCGAGTCTTTAGCGGCGCTTACTCGTCGTATTTGCGCACCTTCACAGTGCGCAGCATCAATTCCTGCTTCTCAAACCGCTTCGAATCCAGATCGCGGAGTTTCTGGGCCTGACGGCCGGCGGCGGGATCTTTTGTCTTCTGCAGCAAAACCAGCATGGCGCTGTTCGAGATGTAGCTTTCCGGATTCAGTTCCAAGGCCCGGTCCATCTCGCTTCGCGCGCGCGCCATGTCTCCAAGATGCATGCAGGCGAGGCCCAGTCCGGCGTGAGATTCCGCATACTTCGGATCGGCTTGAATCGATCGCGCGTAATGTTTGGAGGCTGCCTCCCAATCTCCCTCCGCCTTGGCGATCCTGCCGAGATAATATTCAGCGCCCGCGGTGGTCTCGCGATTACCAGCGATCGCGTTCATCTCTTTTGCAGAGGACTCGTAATCCTGTCCGGCGAAGTGCGCCGCCCCCAATGCAAAATGGCCCCGCGGATCGTCCGGATGCGCCGCGACATATTTCTTAAAGTAGGGAATGGCCTCCCACCCGGTGCGTCCGTCCAATTCCACCGAGCCGCGCGCGTAGTTATAAATGGGATTGTCCGGATCGAGGTCGACTGCTCTCTGGAGAGACGCCTTCGCCTCCACCGAGAGGTTGAGCCCGATGCAAACCATGCCGAAGAAGAAATGAACCGGCGCGGAGCGAGGGTCCAGGTCGCGGGCATGCGCCAGGTACCCGAGCGCGCCGGTCAAGTCGTTTTGCTTTTCCGCGATTCGGGCCAGTTCCATCAATAGCGCCGGGTCCTTCGGCCGCGCCGGGACGGCCTTTTCGAGCGTGGCGCGAGCCCGCGTGAGAGCCTGCGGATCGGTGGCGCTGAGCAGCCCGGCGACCCGGCTGAGGTTCAGGCTGGCCCCAGCCAAGCCGGGACTCAGGCGAACCGCCTGAGTGAAGTCCGACTCCGCCTCCGTGAGCTGGTTCCGTTCGGCGTGAACGATCCCGCGCAGGTTATAGAGACCGCCGTCGTTCGCGTCCTTCTTCAGAGCCGCGGAAATCGCGATTTCCGCGGCCTCGAACTTCCCCTCCTCCATGTAGGACTGGATGCGAAGAATCGTCTCCCTGGATGCCGCGCCGTAAGCCGGGAGCCGGCAAAGGCAAAGGCACACGATCCCAAGGAGGCACTTCTTCTTCATTCGAGCTCCCGCACTAGAAGGTTATCTTGCCTCCCAGCTGCAGGTTGCGGGGCGCTGTTACCGATCCATTCCACCCGCCGAAGCTGGGGCTCTGGATGTTGGTAACGAAGTAGTTCAAGAACGAGTGGGTATTAAATACGTTGAAGGCTTCCCCTCGAATCTGAATATTGAAACGCTCGGTGATGGCGAAATTCTTGGTGATGCCAAAGTCGAGATTGGTGTAGCCGAAGCCCCGGAAATTCGATACGCGCGGTCCTTTTCCGTAGTAGTAGTTGAACGAATCCACCGGCTCGAAGGCGTTGACGTTAAACAAGGGCAGGTCGGGGTTAAAGTTGCTGCGATCCTGGGCGTACGGATTCACGCCATCGATGTTTGCGGGAATGCAGGCGACCGCAAACTGCGAAGGGACGTTGCAATAGCTGGAGCGGAAGGCCAGCGGTTGTCCGGAGCTGACGCGGAAGATTCCGTTGAGCTGCCAGCCGGACAGCAGTAAATTCAGAACCGGGCCGTGCGAATTTGCGAGCGGCTTTCCTTTACCGAACGGAAGCTCATAGCTGGTGGAAAGCGTGAATGCATTCGGAGTGTCCTGGTTCGATAGGGCCTTCTGCCGTTTTTGCTCGAAGGGCGATATCGCGTAGACCGCCCCCTGGGTGGACTGGGAATAGTCCGCGTCGGTGAGAGTTTTGGAGAACGTGTAGGATGCGAGGAAGTAGAATCCGGCGGAAAACCGCTTTTCCGCGCTCACCTGCAGCGCGTGGTAGGTCGAATTTCCGTTGCTCTCGTTCTGGCCGTAAATATTTCCGCAATACTGCGGATAGGGCAGCAGCGCCTGAGCGACCGTGGGAGCGCAGCCGGTCATCTGTTCCACCCAGCCCGCGTAAGGAATCGACACGCCATCGAGCGTGGTTTGTCCGGGCGAGAACTGATCGTTCAGACGGTTCCCCATGGAGAGCAGAGACGGGTTTAGAGCGTTCAGGGCATTGACCTGGGAGAGCAGGCGAGTGCCCTTGTTGCCGACGTAGGCCGTGGTGACACGGATATCCTTGCCGACCTGCCGCTCGATGGTGAGGTTCCACTGCTGGGTATAGGGCCTGCGGTTTCCATCCTTCGGGCGATAGTTCGGGGCATTTTGACCGTTCAGGAAGGACGAATCGATGAACGGAGGCATGGTGAAGTTTTGCGGGAGTCCGTTCTGGAGCAGGAAGGCCGGCTGAATTCCGCCCAGCGTGCTGTTGAAGGTAACCGTCTCGTTAAACCCATCGGTCGCGATCCCGGCGTTCCATCCCGGATAGTAGGCCTGCTCATAGAAGATGCCGTACCCGGCGCGAACCACGGTTTCCGGCGTCACGGAATAAGCGAGGCCGACGCGCGGGCCATACGCGTTGTAATAGGTTGTCTCCGGCGCATCGGCGCCGTAGCTGGCTGCGCCCCATTTCGAGCCGGCGAACGCGAGCCGCCCGGGCCGGCCGCCGGCTCCCGGATTCGCGCCGGTCGGATCGAAGAAGGAAGTCTGATTTTCCGCCTCGACCGATGGCGTGAAGACGTCCCAGCGGAGCCCGAGGGTCACGCTCAACTTCGGCGTCGCCTTCCAGGTGTCTCCGGCAAAAAAGCCGTATGCCTTTGCTCGCGGATTGAACGCGGGCAGCGTGTAAAAGCCGGCGCTTGCCGAACCCACATCGCCGAGCAGGAAACTCGCCATTGAGTTGCCGCTGGTGAGCCCGACCAACCCCGTGTTGGCGTTCGTGAAACGGAACGAACCGGAGGCATTCGGCTGCTGGGCCGTCGGGTAGCCCAGGCTGCGATACTCACCGCCGAAATAGAAGACGTGTTTCCCCCGGACCCAGGTCAGCGTATCGGTCGCGACGTAGGTAGGCCGGGTGCTCAAAAGGTCCGAGTTTCCGCCATAGGAACTGAAATTGTCGAAGCTGAGGGCCGGCACGTGGGTATGGTTGTAGACGCCGGGAATCTGGGGGAGTTGGTCGACACAGCAGTCGCTCGCGTTGTATATGCCGGTCCTCAGGTCCAGGTAGCCCCACGCGAAATGGTTCACCAGGGCCGGAGAGAAGATGTGGTCGTAGTTTACGCGCGTAATGTGGCTATAGTTGGGAATTCGCGTGTTATTGGTGTCGATAACCGCGGGAAATGCGCTCTGGGTGTAAGGCAGCGTCCCACGATAATGATACGTGCCGAAAACGTGGTCCTTTTCGCCAAAATATTCATCGGCGCGAGTGTCCCACTGGTTCGTATTCGCATTGAGCGAGCTTGCCAGGCCGTTGGGAGAAACATAGTTATTCTGGAGTCCGGGCCGGTTTGGCATGGGCACCAGTTTTAGCCATTGCGGGGCGAGCGACTGCGCCAGGCGAGGGTCGTTGGCGCAGATTACATTCGGATGGTGGCCATCGCAGCCCATGAACTGTTGCCGCAAATACGGCAAATTGTTTGGCCCGATGGGGTTGTTGGCATTATAGTTCGGGTTCGCGCGCGTCGTGTCGGGGTCGTAGATCGGATTGGGCCATTCGCTAAAATCTCCGGCCCGCATCTTTTCAGTCGGCACCGTCAGAATCGGCTGCGTGGTCGCGCCGACCGAGCGGTATTCTTCGTAGTTCACAAAGAAATAGGTCTTGTTAAAGCTGGTCCAGAGGCCAGGAAGCCTTGCCGCGCCGCCGACATACCCGCCGTAGTCGTTTTCGAGATCGCGAGGCGTTTTCAAGGCGCCGAACGGCCGGGCATTGAAGTAATTGTTCCGCTGAAATTCATAAGCGCCTCCGTGGAGTTGATTCGTGCCCTCCTTCGTGCTGGCGACAATGACGGCCGCGCCACTCGCGCCGTACTGCACGTCGTAATTGGAGGTGAGGACGCTGATTTCGCCAACCGCTTCCGGCGAGATCGGAAAATCCGCCTGGATGGCTGTCATGCCGCTCTGGCTGAGGAGCCCCTCCTGCATGGTGATCCCATCGAGAGTGGCCTCGTCGGAGCGCTCCTGCCCGCCGTTAAAGCGAGCGGTCGAGGAACTCGATGGGGCGTTGCCCAGGTTCACGCCAGGCAGCAGGGTGACAAATCCCGCCGCCGAGCGCTGGCCCCCGGCCACCTGCAACGGGAGAGCGAGAATTTCGCGTTTCGCGATGGTCCCCTTCACTTCTCCGTTTTCAAAATTCAAGGGCGATGCGTTGGCGTTGACCTCGATAGTTTGCGTAGCCTCGCCGACCTGTAAGGATATCGGGAGGCTGACCGAATCGTTCAAGTGAACGACGATGCCGGTTTGAACAAAATCCTTGAATCCCTTCGCCGAAACCTGTAGCTGATAGTTGCCGCCGGGCAGGTTCGGAAAGGAAAACTGCCCGTCGGCTCCGCTGGTCGCCTTCGAAGTCTTGGCCGAATCGGTCGCTCGCAGGTTCAGCTCTGCCCCGACAACGGACGCCCCGCTGCTGTCCGTGACGACACCGTTGATCGATCCATTAGAACTCTGGCCGAATGCCGCAAACGGACTACCGATGAGGCAGGCAAGGAGAGCGGCGGTTAAGTTTTGCAGCGCGAAACTTTTCATGAGTTCTTTCCTCTGGACGTAGATATTTTTTTATTTACAGCAACCGCAGAAAAACTGAGAGTGATTATATATCACGGCATTTCCGGAACCAATAAGAATGCGAACAAAATAAATTCGTTTTGATCGCGAAAATGCTTCCGTGCCGGATTCTCCCTTAACGGGAGTTTTACGGGGTCAGCTTCGCTTCATGCGGCCGCGGATGCGCCGGGCGAGCTTTTCGATCTCTTCGGTTTGCTTGATGGAGGTCAGGGAGAGCACGTACTGCTCGTCCTTCTCGACCGCGGTTTTGAGATTTTCGGCGAGCTTGACCAGTTCCTTGCAATCCGCCAGCGTTTTGCGGTAGTCGTCCTTGAGGATTTCATCCTGTTGGAGTTTGCCGTTGGGAAGACGAACCGGAGTATCTCTGGTGCCGTCCCGGGGGAGGCGCGGAGAATCCGGCCACTGACCGGCCCGGAGGGCGGGCGCGGCGCCGGAAAGCAAGAGGAAAGCCCGGCGGGAGTTCATCTTCAGGCCATTGTATCGCCCGGGGAAGAAAGCAAGGCGGCCTCAGGTCAGAGCCAGGTATTGGTGCGCCAGCCATACCACCATCGATCCTTCGCCCACGGCCGACGCGACACGGTTCATGGCGCCGGCGCGAAGGTCACCCGCCGCAAATACCCCGGGGGCGCTGGTTTCGAGGGGCAGCGGCTCGCGCAGCTCTTTCCAAATGCGCGGATACGCCTCGGCCGACATCAGGTCCCGGCCAGTGAGGACAAATCCTTTGTCGTCGCGCAGCACATTGGGAGGGAGCCAGTCATTGCAAGGACGGGTGCCGATAAACACGAAGAGCGCCGCGACCTCCTCAATGTGGCGCGACCCATCCTCAAGAGAAAGGAGCCCAATCCGTTCCACCTGGCCCTCGCCTTCGACCCATTCGATTTCCATCCGGGGCCGGAGCCGGATATTCGGCGTTTTCTCGATCTGATCGATCAGGTACTGCGACATCGTCGCGCGCAGGCTATCGCGCCGCACCACGATCTGCACTTCCTTCGCGTGCCGGGCCAGATACAACGCGCCCTGGCCGGCCGAATTCCCGCCGCCGACAACCACCACGCGCCGGCCGGCGACGGCCGACGCTTCGGTGGTCGCAGCGCCGTAATATACCCCACCGTCCGTGCGGTCCGCCATGCCGTGCGCCGGATGCACCCGATAAAGCATCCCGGTGGAGGCCAGCATGGCTCGCGTGACAATCTCTCGGCCATCGGCGAGCGTGAGACGCTTATAGCCCTCTTCCAGGGAAACCTTCGTTACTTCGAGTGGCGCCAGAAACTCGGCCCCCAGACGCTGCGCCTGCGTCACGGCGCGTCGCGTCAACTCGCTGCCGCTGACGCCGGCCGGAAACCCGAGATAGTTCTCGATCCGGGCGCTGGCGCCTGCCTGGCCGCCCGGCGCGCGGCGGTCCAGCAGCAGCGTCCGCAGGCCTTCCGACGCGCCGTACACTGCCGCCGCAAGACCGGCCGGACCCGCGCCGACGATGACGAGGTCGTATACATCGAAGGCGGCCGACAGCGAACGGCCCAGGCGCTCGGCCACCTGGCGGGGCTCCGGGTTGCGCAGCACGGGACCCCCATCGTCGAAGAACAGGGCCGGGAGTTCGTCGTCTCCCACGCCGGCCGCGTTGAGAAGGACGCGCGCGTCCGGGTGCCGCGCGACGTCGAGCCAATGATAGGAAATGAGATTACTCGCAAGGAAAGTCTTGATCGCGTGGGATCGGGGCGACCACTGAGGTCCGACGAGGCGCAGTCCCTTCGCGTCGGGCAAATAGTGGGCCTGCCAGGCGTCGAGGAGGTCGTCGATTACCGGAAAAAGACGCTCCTCGGGCGGGTCCCAGGGTTTTGACAGGTAGTAGTCGAGATGCGCTTGGTTGATCGCTTTGACAGCCGCGTCGATATCGGAGTAGGCGGTGAGGAGAACACGCCGCGCCTGGGGGTACACCTCGCGCGACCTGGTAAGCACTTCGGTTCCCAGCATACCCGGCATGCGCTGATCGCTGATCAACATTGCCAGGGAATCTCCGCGGCTTTTCAATTCGTTTACCGTTGCCAGCGCTTCCGGTCCGGATGCAGCGCCGATGACCGTATAGTGCGCCCGATACCGCGACCGAAGGTCACGGCGCACGGCGGCGAGCACCTGAGGGTCGTCGTCGACGACGAGCAGGACAGGCTTGTTCAAACGTTCTCTCCCGCGGGGTGGATGCCGGCCAGCGGCAGGGCAACCCGGAACTCCGTTCGGCCCGGTTGCGACTCAACCGAGATCTCGCCGTCGTTGTGGATGACGAGGCGCCGCACGATGTCGAGGCCCAGCCCCGTGCCCTGTCCCATTGGCTTGGTGGTAAAGAACGGGTCGAAGATCCGGCCGCGGATCGGCCCGGGGATTCCGGCTCCGTTGTCGATGATGCGTACCACTACTTTTCGATCCTCGCGGCGAGCCGTCACCTGAACGCGTCCCGAGCTGGGAATGGCGTCCAGGGCATTATCGAACAGGTTCGCCCAAATCTGATTGAGTTCGCCGGCAAAGCCCAACGCACGGGGCAGGTCAGGCTCGGCTTCCACCACCACCGTGGCCGACTTAGCCCGGGCTTTCGCTCCGAGGACGGTCACCGTATTGTTCAGGCCCCGGACCAGGTCTACCGGCGCTGCAGCCGCGGCCTGATCCATGTGGGTGAATCCCTTGATCGCGGCGACCAGGCCCGAGATGCGCACGGCGGCGTCCTGAATCTCCGATGCGAGATTGTGGACCGCACACCCCGACGCACCCCATTTCAGGACGGCATTCAACGCGGGTCCATCCATGGTCTGAGCCAGGGTATCAAGCGCCTCGAACGTCACGGCGGTATCGGCAAGCAGCTCCGCGGTGGCGACGTCGAGGCCGCGGTCAGCCAGCCAGTCAGCCATCGCCTCCTCGCGTTCGGCCTGCTCAATGGGGGATCGCACGCCGGACCCCTGTCTGGCCCGACAGCCTTCGCGAAGGGCATCGACCGCGGAAAGCTGCTTCCCGGTCAGCTCGAAGGCGCCGAGCGCCCGGGTTGCCCGCTCGCTATCCTCCAGCTTTTCGTCAAGCAGCGCGGCGCTGCGTTCGATGGCGGAGGCGGGGTTGTTCAATTCGTGGGCGAGGCCGGCGGACAGCTTTCCCAGCGAAATCATCTTCTCGTCGTGCAGGTCGCTCGCCGTGAAGGCGCGGGCGCGGTCGATCATGGCGTGAACCAGGATCGCCGTCGTCTCATGGCACGTTTCGATCATTTCACGGATCTGGCCGTCATGCACGACGAGGATTTCCGAGGGTTCGCGGGCGACCGCGTCGCCCGGTGGGCCGGCCACGCGGGAATACGGGAGCAGGCCCATCACGTCGCCCTCGCGCCATTCCATGATCTTACGCGGCCCCGCTCCGCGGTCGACCGACATCGCGAAAGAACCCGACAGCACCACGAATAAGCCTTCCGGGCGGGTACCTTTTGCGGTCAACACGTGTCCAGGCCCCACTTGCCGGATGACCCCGTGGGTAGACAGCCAAGTCAACTCTTCGCGAGGCGCCGGGCTGAGGGTCTTGTGCCGCGCCAGCCGATCGACGAGGTTCGCGTCCGGCATCATGAGTTTGATCTCCAGTCCATTACAACTTGATCAGTCCATTACAAGTTGATCCAGCGGCCGGGCAGAGATCCACCACGGTGCCTGCCACATCCATCCGGGAAACGACGCACAAATTAAGTGAACCGGCCACGTTTGGGGTGCGCGGCCAGCGTCTGATTATACTATCCCGGACCGCAACGGCTCTCCTTCCTTAACAGAAGAGAACGCCGCTCGGGGCCTCCAGTCCCGCGCTCTCGCACAACCAGGTCCGGCCGAAGTCCTCCGAGAAATACAAATTACCGGCTCGATCGGCGATCGCGATGGACGAGCCCATTGCGGCGATACAACCGGTGTCGGCAATACCGCCGGTCCACGCCGGCATCCCGCCTTCGACGGCTGCTATCGATCCTTCCGGCTGGAGGGGCCGCCGGTAGATTCGTCCCTGGGCCGCGAACTGATCGGCCGCCGCCGAGAAGATGATGTCGTCGCCCGAAAACGCTACAGCGGAGCAGTGCGTCGCGTGGAGGCCGTCCCGCTCGATGGTCCACGTCGCCCCGGAGTCGCGGCTAATGCAAAGGCCTACACCGGCCGCCGCGGCAACCACCTCCGGATTTGCCGGATGGGCGCGCACCTCATGCACATCGCTGTGGATATCGATCGTGGGCTGCCAGCTTCTTCCAGCATCCAGGGAGCGCGGAATGCCTCCCACATGAACGTTTGCGAATAAGATGCTCCCGTTCGAATTGGCGGCGACGGATCGAATCCCCAGCGGTGGCCCGAAACGCTGTCCATTCACAATTGCCGACCCGGCAAACCAGGCATCCCGCCCCTTGACGCCCTGGAAGCCATCGATAGGCTCGAGCACAGGGCTGCCGCGGCTGTGCCGCAGCATGCGCGCATCGTCGGTTCCAACATAGATGGTGTCTCGAACCGCCATACAACAGGAAAGCTCGAAATCGCTTGTCGCGAGGGTTTCCCATCCGCCTTCCGGCGCGCGCCGGCAGAGGGAATGCCGGCCGGCAATAGCGAGAGCGCCGCCGCGTCCATCGGGCGCGAGCCCTCGAACCGGCTGGCTGTCGATCTCTTGCGTGCGCCTGCCGCCCTCCACAGCGAACAGCCCATCGCCCCAAGTGGCTACCAGAATTGGCGGTTTCTTCACGGATTATCTTCCCTTGCGGGAGCGAGCCCTTATGGATTTTCCCGCAAAATCGTTCGGCGGCCATGCCAGGATAAATCCTACTCCGACGCGGGTTTGCGCATCCGGAAGACCGGTTGGCAACACGGTTGCGGGCGCGGAGATCTGCTGTGGTATGCTGTTACAGTAAAGAAAAAGGAAGATTAAGGTAAGACGAGGAGTATCTATTCTAGAATGGCACTGGCGTCCGAAGTCAAGCAGCAGGTAATCACCAAATACAAGAAGCACAAGACCGACAGCGGTTCGCCAGAGGTACAGGTAGCGATCCTGAGTCAGCGGCTGAAGCAACTCGAGGAGCATTTCAAGGCGAATAAGCAGGACCATCATTCCCGCCGGGGATTGCTTTCAATGGTAGCGCGCCGCAGGCGTCTGCTCGATTATCTGAAGAGCCGTAGCCCGGAAAGGTACAAGGCCCTCATCGTTAGCCTCGGCATCCGCCGGTAACAGGCTGAGGATTTGGGTAACCTCCGCCCCGGTGGGCGGGGTTCACTCCCGGAAATTCCGGCGGGTTCATTCTCTCCCAGTCTCCTCTTAATCGGATCGGGCGAAGCGAGGTTCGCGGCCCGAGATTAAAGGACTCGCAATGTTGCAAACTGTTGAAGTCGACCTGCATGGTCGCAAGATTACCCTGGAAACGGGCAAGGTAGCCAAGCAGGCCAATGGGGCCGTGGTTGTCCGTTCCGGAGACTCGGTGGTGCTGGTCACCGCCTGTACGGCCGAAGAGCCGAAGCCTGGGGCATCGTTTTTTCCCCTTACCGTCGATTACCGCGAATACACGTATGCCGCCGGCAAATTTCCCGGCGGATTCATTAAGCGCGAAGGCCGCCCCTCGGAAAAAGAAATTCTGACCAGCCGGTTGATTGACCGGCCGATCCGTCCGCTGTTCCCCGAAGGCTATTCCCACGAAACCCAGGTGATCGCCATGGTCCTTTCGGCGGATACCGAAAACGACCCCAGCATTCTCGCGATCATAGGCGCGGGCGCTGCACTGGCTATCTCCGACATTCCCTTCCACCACGTGCTTTCGGCCGTGCGGGTGGGACATATCGACGGCGAACTGGTGGTAAATCCCGGCTACGACGACTCACGCCAGTCGAAGTTGAACATCGTGGTGGCCGGAACCGAATCGGGCATCGTGATGGTGGAAGCCGGAGCAAACCAGGCATCCGAAGAAGAAGTCCTCGGCGCCATCGAATACGGGCACGATTGCTGCAAGAAGATTTCGGCGGCGATCAAAGAGCTGGTTGCCAAAACCGGCAAACCGAAGCGCGAGTACAGCGCTCCGGCGATCAACGAAGAACTCTACAAGCAGATTGAGGCCTCGGTGCGCGCGGAGTTGACCGATGCGCTCGACACCAAAAAGTATCCGAAGCTCGAAAGCTACCACCGGATCCACGAAGCCAAAAAGAAGGCCGTGGAAGCGCTGCCCGAAGAGCAGCAGGCGGATGCCAAGAATTTGTTCGACCGGCTGAAAGAGCGCATTTTCCGCGACGAGATGCTGGATGCGCGCCGGCGCCCCGACGGGCGCGCGTTTGACGAGATCCGCGACATCGAAGTGGAAGCGGGCGTGCTTCCCCGC
>DASZXS010000014.1:0-8069 GCA_035545735.1 Bryobacteraceae bacterium
TCCCGGATGATGTTCACCAGCGCGCTGCCCACGACGACGCCGTCGGCCTTCGCCGCGACCTGCGCCACCTGCTCGCGCGTCGAGATGCCGAAACCCACCGCCACCGGCAGCGAGGTGTGACGGCGGATGCGCGCCACCGCCTCGGGAATGTTCGCGGCCACCTGGTCGCGCACGCCGGTCACGCCTTCGCGCGACACGTAGTAAATGAAGCCCGTCGCCGCCGCCGCGATGATCGGCAGGCGCGCATCCGGGGTCGTGGGCGCCACGATGAAGACGGTTTCCACGCCATGGGCCTTGCAGGCCGCGGCGACTTCCCCGGCTTCCTCCGGCGGCAGGTCGAGCGTCAGGATGCCGTCCACCCCGGCCGCCTTCGCCGCGCGCACGTAGGCGTCGACGCCATTCGCGAACACGAGGTTGTAGTAAGTGTAGAAGATGATCGGCGTGTCGCTTGCCTCGCGGATTTTCTTCACGAGCTCGAACACGCGCGCCGCCGTCATGCCGCCTTCGAGCGCCCGCTGCGCCGCCAGCTGGTTCGTCAGTCCGTCCGCGAGCGGATCCGAGAACGGCACGCCCAATTCGAGGACGTCCACCCCGCTCGCCAGCAGCGCCCGGCAGGCCGCCAGGGAGGTGTCGAAATCCGGGTCCCCGGCGCAAAGGTACGCCACGAACGCGGCGCGGTTCTGGGCGCGGCACCGGGCGAAGGCTTTGGCGAGACGGGACATGCGGCCTAGAGGAGTGCCAAGGCTCGGGGGGCGGTGGCGAGTGTAAACTCTGTTGAAAATCAGGTGACGGGAGACGGGTGCCCGGAGACAGGCCGTTCGAGCCGCAACGTCCAACGTCCAACGTCCAACGTTCAACGCCCGAACCTAACCCGGCAAGGATCGGCCTTGAACGTTGGAAGTTGCGCCCGAACCCCGCCGAAAGGTGGCCGCCGATCTCCGAGCGGCTGTCTCTCTTCACGTAGGGGCGTTCCTTGCGGACGCCCGCTCCGCGTCTCTCGACCTCCGCCATCCCTCACTTCAACCCGAACTCCACCAACACCGGCCGGTGGTCCGACAGAAACGACCGGATCACCTCGCTTTTCGCCTGATGACAGGCCGTGGGCAAAAAGACGAAATCGAGCAGGCGCGTCGGCAGCGGCGACGGGAACGTGCGGCCGCTCTGGGGATGCAGGGTGTAGTCGCCGTAGTCCGACAGATGGCTCAGCAGCGTTGCGGTGGCGTCGGAATGATGACCGGGATTGTTCATATCGCCGCAGACGATGAGCGGCGTCGCCCAGTGCGGATGCCGGTGTTTCTGCTTCTCGCGCAGCCAGGCGAGCAGGCGGTCCGTCTGGACGAACCGATGCTGCTTGGAACGATAGTGCAGATGCAGGTTCACCAGCGGCACGCGCCGGCCGCCGCACTCGAGTTCGACAAAGAGAAATCCCTTCTCCCCCACCTGGCTGCGCCCGAACACGATCGTCTCGGACTCTGTGATCGGATGCTTCGAAAGAAACGCGTTCCCGTAACAGAGATTGAGCAGGCCGGTGCGCCGGTTGTTGATCCCGAAGACCGCATACGGATAGCCTGCGTGCTCCTGCAGATACCGCAGATGGTCGAAATTGCCGGCCCAACGGGAGCACTCGTCGATTTCCTGCAGGGCCACGACATCGGGTTCCAGCCGCCGGATCAGGTGCGCGATCTTGAGCAGATTGGCCCGGATCTTCCGTCCCGACGTGAGCCCCTGGATGGGCGTCAGCCCGCGCCCGTGCGCAATGTTGAACGTGACCAGGCGCAGCCGCTGCATCGGACCCACGTTGGAAAAGGCGGAAGGAAAAAGAAAGAAGGAAGAATCCGCCGCGGGGGGCCTCTGCCCAAGGTAGGACGGATTATCCCTAATCCGCCGGGCTCGTCACCAGTCCTGGTTTCCCCGAGGTCGCAGGGCGCACCACAAACTCGCTCCGTCCCTCTCACCTGTCCCCCCGTCCCCCGCCACCCGTCTCCTGATTCCTTGCCTTGACACCCCCAAAAGGCGCCAGCGACACTCTCCCTTCCTGTTTTTACGGCGGTCATAGCTCAGTTGGTTAGAGCACAAGATTGTGAATCTTGGGGTCGCGGGTTCGAGTCCCGTTGGCCGCCCCATCTTAACATCACTCAACGTGATAGTTAAGATTTCTCGAGGCTGAGTTGCCCAGTTGACGTGGGCAACACACGCCATGAGTCATCCAAACATCTCCGTCAATCGGTTCAAAAACCGGAGCGGTGAGTTCGTGTGGCGGGTCGATGGACGCCTGAACGGCGTCCGCATCCGCCGCAATTTCACCAGTCGGGAAGAAGCCGCCGCCGAAAAGTCGGCATTGGAAATCAAAGCCGAGCAAATGGCCAAAGGGCTAACCTCGGTCGTCACGCATCTCGCCAGCGAACGAGTCCGGGAAGCTGAGGCCGCGTTTCATCGGCTGGAAGGTCGCACGCGCACGCTGACGTTCTATCTCGACTACGCGTTGGCGAACTATCGCGACCCAATCAAAGATATGCCGCTCGCTGACGCGGCCAAGGAATACCTTCTCCTGCGCGAGGCCGATCACAAACAAGGTCACCTCTCGCACCGTCAGTTCACGTCGTTCCGCTGCGAACTGCGGGCGCTAGAAGGCGTCTTCTCTCGTAAGACCGTCGCCGAACTCACCGCCCCTGCCTTGGTGGAGTTTTTCAAGCGCGGGGATGCCTCGAAGAAGACTTACAACAACCGTCGCGGACTGCTCAGTGCCTTCTTGAAGCACTGCCTGCTGAAAGATTGGGTCGCGACCAACGTCATCGAAAAAGTGCCCTATTTTCGCGGTGTCGGCCACCAACGCGGCTCCGCGCCGACGCTAACGGCGGCACAGTGCGCCGGAATCATGGAATGGGCGGAAACAAACCACGGTGGCGCTCTTGTGCCGTTCATCGCGCTTTGCCTGTTCGCCGGCATCCGCCCCGACCTCTACCAAGGCGAGATTTCCAAGCTCAAGCCAGAGCACGTGCGGCTCGACACCGGTGTCATCCTCGTTGAGCCGGACGTGTCCAAGGTTCGGATGAAACGGTCCGTAACCATTCAGCCCAACCTAGCGGCCTGGCTGCGCGCCTATCCGCTGGACAAATTTCCGATCTGGCCGCGTGGGTTTCGCCGGCTGCGGTTGGAGTTTAGGAAAAAGTTCAACCTGAGCCATGACATCCTGCGGCACACCTTCATTTCGATGTTTGTCGGGAAATTCCGTTCCCTCGGCGATGCGGCGTTACAAGCGGGAAACTCCGAAAGCATCATCCGCAAGCACTACCTTGATTTGAAAAGCACGGAGGAAGCCGCCGAATTTTTCGGCATACTGCCGAAGCATGTGGACGGCACGATCCACGCCGCGCCGGTCATGGCCTTACCTGTCGGACAGGCAAAGTCCGCCGCGTAGTTGACGTGCAACCAGCGGCGTGAACACGCCATTAACTTCCTCCAATGAAAGCCGGCTCACTGACATCCTCGGCCTCCGCCTCTGCGGGATTTTTCCGCAGGGCAAGGAGCCATCGATTCGGACGCTGCGTGAGTGGACGAAGCTCCGCCGCATCCCGTTTCATCGTGTCGGGCATTTCGTCTATTTCGATCCCGTCGAGGTCGCGTTGCATATCCGAACGCGACTGAAAGTGCCCGCGCGCGGCTGATAACCGTCCGCTCGATTCGACGCCGCGCTGGTTCACGCCAGCGCGGCGTTTTCTTGTCCGTCAAAAACGAACCACGTGGTTCGCAGCGCACGCCCTCGCGCGGGGATACCGAATGCGGGGCCTATTTTGGATCGCGCGGCGGGCGTAGGGTGCGGCGAACCCAAATCAACCATGAAACGAAACCATGATTCCTTCTTCGCCGAACCGATCGATCCGCGCCACGAAGCGCGTGCCCTTGCCCTCGAAGTCGTCTGCCGTTTGCTGATCTGGATGGCCGATGCGCCGACGGTTGAGGATCGCGGCCTGCGCACGTCGGTGGCCCTCTACTGCATCCGCCCCGATCTGCTCGACGGCGCGACTCTCGAACAAATCGGCGACGCCACCGGACGCACCCGCCAGCACGTCCACAAACTCGCCGACAGCTTTCGGCTCACGACTGGAATGAAGCCATGAGCGCAACGGCCAAAGCGTCCGTCGCGTCGGAGATCAACCGACTGCACGCCGAGGTTGTCCGGCAGACGGACGAATCCCAAAAGTGCCTCCACGTCGCGCTCGTCGCGGCGTGGCAGGCCGGGCAACTTCTGCTCGCAGAGAAAAAACGCGTCCGGCGCACGATGGGCGATGGCGCGTGGATTCTCTGGCTGGAAGAAAATTTCCGGGCTTCGCCCCGCACCGCGCAAAAATACATGCGCCTTGCGGAGGGCGTCGCCGACGTATCGGTCCTTGAGGGTCTCAGCCTTCGCCAAGCCTACCTGCGGCTTGGCATCGCCACTGAACCAAAGTCGCGCGCCAATTCCGCCCACGTCGATGAGCTGCCCGCGCATGTCCGGCTCGCGGGCAAGCTTCTCGTCGCCATCAAGCGCGATGCCGCCCACACCCCACCGGAGCGGTGGACGGCCTTCCGGCAAGACTTGCGGGCGCTTTACGATCACCTGCGGCGGATTTTCGAGGCCGGGCCTCCGAACTTGGCTGGTCCGTCGCTTTCCAATAAGGATCAGCCATGAACCGGCCCGGCCCCACATCAAGCGATGACTCGCTCCTCCGCCGACTGGTGGCGCACAATGACGAAAGCGCCGCTGTCGCGCAGTTCGTCGAGCTGTGCCGCCAGTCGCCTGAACTGCGACACTGGCTATGGGAGGACTTCGGACGCGATGCCAAGGTGCGCGCCGCCGTCGGCAAAATTATCGCGGATGCCGCCGGCACTCCTCCGGAGACGTTCGCGGAACTGACCAACGATGCCGGGACCTGGCGCGAAGTGCGCCGCCAGCTCAAGGCGCAGATGCCGGCCCAGCTTTACGGCGGCCTGACGTGGGCGGAGGTTGTGCATCTCGTCCGACGCTATCAGGCAGGCACCGTCGATCTCGGCGTGTTTCTGCTGGCGCATGACTGGCGCAAGGTCGGGAAGCCCTCACCGCTGCTCGCGTGGGCCGGTATTGAATTCCTGCAATGGACGTTGCCGCAGGGCCGTCGCCGTCCGCTCAAACACCTTAACAAGGCCCTTGCCTTGCTCGGCCGTTACGAAAGCAAAACCAAACGCCGCGCGTCGCTCGGTTACTCGGACCGCTGGAAGCTGCACGCACTATTCTATATGCTGCGGCATCCTCGCGAGTCCTACCGCACGCGCGAACTGCGGGCGCATCTCGCCACGCTCAAGCTCAACGTCGGCACGAAAGAAATCCGGCGTTTCTGCACCCGCCACGGCATCCGCCGCGACGTTCGCGCCGGTCGTCCGCGCACGCGGTCGCTCGCCCGTGCTGGTGGCTGATTTCGCGGGGGCTGGGACGCATGTGCCCAGTTAGGCCCGCCCGCGTTCGGGGCGGGACGGGCCGTGGTAAAGCATCGTAGGGACCGATGCGCGTCGCTCCGGCGACACCTCCCGAGCCAAGCCCACCCCACCAACCAGCCCCTTCAAAGCAATGAATCAGGGTGCAAAAACCAGCCGAGCCGATTCCGCGCACTGACGGACGGAAGCGAAGAATTTTTGGGGTGGTAAACCGACCTTGCGCTAAGTGAACTGTGAAGTAGTCTAAGACCATGAGTGCCGTCGAAATCATCGACCAATTGCGCGCGCTGCCTCCCGCCGAACGCCGGGAAGCGGTGGAAAAGATTTGGGATGAATTTGCCGACCAGGATTTGGACCTGACGGGAGCACAAGCAGCCGAACTGGATCGCCGTTTGGCGGAGCACCAAGCGAACCCGGCTGATGTTGTGCCGTGGAATGAAATCAAGGCTGGGACGGAAGCGAAGTATGGCCGGAAGTCATGACGCGGGCGGTCGTTTTCCGGCCTATCGCGCGGAGTGAATACGACGAGGCTGTGGCATGGTATGAAAGTGAGCGCGCCGGGCTCGGCTTGGAATTCAAGGATGCTGTGGATGGAGTGCTAGCGCGGATCGCCGCCATGCCGCTGGTTTTTCGCGCCGTGCGCGGTCCCGTGCGCCGTGCGGTGGTGAAGCGATTCCCCTACACGATTCATTTCCTCAACGAAGCAGATCGGATCGTCGTGTTGGCAGTGTATCACGCGGCGCGTGATCCGGAAAAACTGGAATCTCGCAGGTAGCGAACCGCGATTACCCTAATAGCGGGCTTAGTATGAAATTTGGGATGAGAACGCGTCGCCGATCCCCCAGGCAAAAATCGCTGCTTATCGTTCGGTGTGATTTGGAGCGGCTGCGACAACAAGGGCTCGCCCTTGACGATGAAACGCTGCGCACATCGCTGATTTCGGCCGTGGGGGCTGGAGCGCAAATTGAGATGGTGAACGGAACGGATCGCGGAAGCCTGCTTAGGGAACTAGGCGACTTGGTGTCGCGCAGACGTGTCTTCGATCTGGTAGTGGTAGTGGGACACGCAAACGACAGCGTCATTCGCTTGGCTTGCGATGAGTTTGTATTTTGGAAACAGTTTCCAGAATATCTGAAGCCCTTTCAACCGCGACGAATCATGTTGGTGGCGTGTCAGGCCGGTTGTGATCCCGCGCCGAAATTTTTGTTCGCGGCACTCCCGCGCTTGCAGCGAATCTATGCTTCAAATCTCAACGTAAGTCTCGATCTCGCGAAGTTCATGTTGCTCGTCTTGCCCTATGTGCTGGCTGCCCGCAGTCCGACACGGGAGTTCGTAACGATGGGAAAGACGTTGGCGTTCGCTTTCACCGGCGGGTCATTGCGAGAGTGGCGACGCCGGGGAATCACGATTGATGAAGTGAGATTCGACGGTGCGGTGGAGTTTGTCGCACGACTGCTTGGTTAGCCACGGCAGGATTGCCTTGTCTCCCGGGCATGGTAAAGGGAAGAGATGCTCGCGGACCAAATCAAAGAGTTGGAGACGGCAAAATCGAAGGTGGCACAGCTCGAAGCCTCCATCGCGGATGAAATGAGGAAGGAATTGGCGGGGCTGCCGGCGCAGTATGGCTTCGAGAGCACTGCGGCCTTCATCGTCGCCGTTCGCGCCGCCAGCGGCAAACGCCGTGGCCGCAAGCCGGGCGCGACGAAAAGTGCGGCCAAACCCGCTGCTCCCAAACGCAGGAAACGCGCCGTCATCACGGATGATACGCGCGCCAGCGTGAAGAAGATGGTGGACGACGGGAAGACCGGCAGCGAAATCGCAAAGTCGCTCGGCATCTCGCTGCCTTCCGTGCAGAACATCAAGCAGGCGCTCGGGCTCGTGAAAAAGCGCAAGTAGCGCGACTCGCTCTGTGGCCGCGGTTGCCGTCCCAACTCCAAATGCCGCGATCCAGACAATACTTCGTCGATTTCGAGTTCTGGACCGCCTCGGATCAGCTCTATTGGTTTCCGCTTTGCATCCGTGCGGAAATGCAAGTGCAGGCGGAAGCCTATGCGGCACGGATCAAGGCCGGCCTCCAAGCAAACTACCAGGTGCTCCGTGAATCGGGCGTGGTGCCGGTGATCTCAGGGCTGAATTCCGACAGCATCACAGAGTATCGCAAATCGCGCGCCATCGGCATTCCCACGGTATTGAATATGAACCTGTGGACGATGCGGTCGGCGGAGGCGGCGGCTCAGGTTGATTTCGCAGCGGCGACGAGTGCCGAGGTGGAAAAACTCCTGCCAAATTTCGAATTGCCCGCAACGCTTGCCACTGGAGAACAGAGGCACTTCACCGTGAATCTGATCGGGTCGGAGCGCGCACCTCGTGAAGAGTTCTTACTTATCAATGTAGTTGGGCCGCCGACTAACTAGTCGCTCCATCGGGATTGGTGAAGGCTCAGAGTAGCCCTGCCGACCTAAACGAATAGTATCCCAGCCCACTTGGGTCCGAGGCGACATCGCCGATGATTACGTGATCGGCCAAGTCGAGGTCGAGAGCCTTGGCAGCTTCCCGGAGCTGGCGCGTCACATGAATGTCGGCAGCGCTCGGTTCGGGTGAACCCGAGGGATGATTGTGGA
>DASZXS010000015.1:0-46329 GCA_035545735.1 Bryobacteraceae bacterium
GACGGCCGCGGTGAAGTTGGCGATGCAGGGGTAGTGGATGTTTTCGTGTGATGGCAGGTCCTCTTCCCGGCCCGGGTAAACCATGCGGCCCGAATTCAGGGGCGTCAGGTCGATCCCACCTTTGGTTCCGCGGATACGGAATTCATCCCGTTCGATCCGCGAATGCCAGCGAACGTCCACCATGGCGCGAACGCCGCTTTCGTACTCGATCAACACCGTCGCATTGTCCTCCACCAGCACATCCTGAACGATGGTGGACGACTGCGCGGCCACGCGAACCGGCTTTCCAAAGAAGAAGTTCATCAAATCGATGCGATGCGACCCGATATCGTACAACGGTCCGCCTCCCGCGAGCTTCGGGTCCGCCAGCCAAGCGCGGGGGCTTCCTTCGGGATGGAACCAAGTGTGACAGGATGCTTCGGCAAACACCGGCGTCCCAATCGCGCCGGCGCGAATCAACTCCAAGGCGCGCTCCACTTTCGGATACATGCGGCGGTAGTAAGCAACGCCGAGGACACGCCCCGCTTCGGTGGCCGCACGCCGCATCGATTGCGCTTCAGCGTAATCCATCGCAACCGGCTTTTCGCACAGCACGTGTTTTCCGGCTCCGAGCGCGGCGATGGTTTGGGGAGCATGGAGCGACACCGGCGTCGCCACATACACCGCGTTCGCGTCCGCCGAGGCCAGGGCTTCTTCGAGCGACGTCCAGGCGGGCACGCCGTATGGTTCCGCCTTGGCCGGAGTGCGCGTCACAATTCCGGCGAGGCGGCCGCGAGGCTCCTTCAAAATTGCAGGGAGGACACGGCGGGTGGTGATGTCGCCAATTCCAATCACAAGCCAGCGAAGTTCAGAGGGCATAAGTAATAGACTAAGGTCATGAACAGACTGCCGGGAATCGCGGGTCATTTCGGCGGCCGCCTGTCACGCCGGGAACTGCTGGCCTATCTGGCCGCCGCGCCCGTGCTGAAGGCTTCGACGCCATCTCCTTCCCAACCAGTGGCCATCGCCCGCTGCCGGGCGTACGACGACAGCCTCACCGCTTCGATGTCCCCGATGTTCGATCAGCTTGGAGGGCTGCCCCGGCTGGTGCGCAACAAAACCGTCACCATCAAGCTGAACCTGACCGGGAGCCCTGGAATTCGTTTCCAAGGCCGGCCGCTCGGGTTGACGCATTATACGCACCCACGCGTGGCATCCTCTTTTACGTACCTGCTGGACCGCGCCGGGGCAAAGCGCATCCGCTTCGTCGAAAGCTGCTGGGCTTCGAACGGGCCGCTTGAAGAGTATCTGCTCGATGCGGGCTGGAATGTCCGGCAACTCCAGAGCATTTCCAAAGCGGTCGAATTTGAGAACACCAACGCGCTGGGAAACAGCAAGAGCTATTCGCGATTCCGGGTTCCGGGCGGAGGGCTGATTTACCCGGCCTACGACCTGAACCGCGCATACCAGGACACGGACGTTTTCGTTTCGCTCGCCAAGCTGAAAAATCACGCCACCTGCGGCGTGACTCTTTCGATGAAGAACATCTTCGGCATTACACCGGCCTCCATCTATGGAGACGACGCCGGGCGGAATGAGCCGAACGAGAGACCACGCTCCGGCCGCGTGGCTACGTGCCATGAGGGCAAGCGGCAGCCGGCTTCGAGCTCACCCGCCGAGCTGAATCCCAATTCGAGCCGCGATCCCGGCTACCGGATGCCGAGAATCACCGCGGAATTGACCTCCGCCCGCCCGATCGACCTTGCGATCGTCGACGGCGTGGAAACGACGGCGGGAGGCGAAGGACCCTGGATCGGCGGCTTGCGGCCGATGCGACCCGGCGTCCTGATCGCAGGGGTGAATCCCGTGAACGTGGATGCCGCGGCGACGGCGGTGATGGGCTACAACCCGCGCGCGCCCAAAGGCCGGAAGCCGTTCGTCGATTGCGACAACACGCTGCTGCTGGCCGAAGGGCTCGGAATCGGGTCGGCGGATATCAAGAACATCGAGGTGCGCGGCTTGCCGCTCGCCGAAGCGCTTTGCCCGTTCGGCTAAGGTGCGCTCAGCGTCCGTTATTTGTGGACAGGGTCTCGCTCCGGCGCCAGTAACTTTCAAAGAGACCCTCCATGCCCTCGCACAGCCCGGGATGCTCGAACATCACCGACGTCCAGGTGGGCTTGGTCACAATCGGATCGAGCAAAGCGATCATACCCCGCGTGGTATCGAAGAGGGCCAGTTTGAGCGGAAGAGACGGAGCCTGGCGGACCTCGACGCCCGCCGCGGCGTAATCCTCCAGGCGCTGCTGGTGGGACTCCTGCAGCGTGCCGGCCTGAATCAAGAGACGGCAGGAGACGCCGCGCGCCCGCGCCTGCTTCACCAACTGCTCATCGAGCGGGTCCACGGCGTAGGGCGGGCGGGAGAATTCCAGGTAGTCGCGTGTAACTTCGGACAGCATCTTCCGGTATTGGGTGGCGATCTGTCCGGGGTCGCTGACAATGCGCAGGAAATCCAGCGTTCCGCGCCCGCCTTGCCCCTCGGAATATGCGCCGGCCAGATCTTCGATGAGGCCGCCAGCCATTCTGCCCTGCTCGGTTAGCTCCTGCTGGAGGCTCTGCGCGCGGCGCGCCAGGTAGCTGGGTATGGCGAGACTGGGCTGCACGGCGGAAAAGAGCTTGGTCTTTTCCTGCACCACCTGCGCAAAGCCTTTTTCCACCAGGCTGTCGAGCACTTCATAAATTTTTTGGCGCGGCACGTGCGCCCGAGCCGCGAGTTCCAGCGCCTTGAAACGCGGGTGACCCACCAACACGAGATAGGAGCGCGCTTCGTATGCATTCAGACCTAATTGCTGCAACCTTCGCCAGAATCTTTGGAAATCCTCGACATCCATTTCCGGCATTTCTTTGGTCATCTTGACGAGAGAGCATATCACGCCGCGCGACGCGTGATTTCAAGATGGACCCTAAGTGGCGGAGCGCGTACTTTGTGCCGGGCGGCGCACGACGGCACCGGCTCGCGCGGCCGTAGGGTGCCGGAGGAAGCACCCGCCGCAATCACTGCTACAATCGCCGTAGGCTGGGACAAAAATAATGCAGCGTCTTCCTTCTTCTTTCGGCCAGCTTCAAAAGAGCTCCTTTTCACGATCCAAACTGGGCACACGCGGGGTAAAGGATGAACTGAGAGAGAACCTGATCTGCCGCCTGCAACGCCGCGAGCCTCTTTTTCCGGGCATCGTCGGATATGAGGATACGGTGATTCCGCAAATTGTGAACGCCCTTCTCTCCCGGCACAATTTCATCCTTCTCGGACTGCGGGGGCAAGCGAAAACACGGATCATCCGATTGCTCACGGCCCTGTTGGACGAGAATGCGCCGTACGTGGCGGGCTGCGAAATTCGCGATAATCCCTACCGGCCGGTCTGCCAGCGCTGCCGCCACCTGCTGGCCGAGGCCGGCGACGACACTCCTATCGCGTGGCTCGATCGCGACGAGCGCTACGTGGAAAAACTGGCGACGCCCGATGTGACGATCGCGGACATGATTGGAGACATCGATCCGATCAAAGCGGCGCGCCACGGGCAGGACATCGCGAATGAGCTGACGGTGCACTACGGATTGCTTCCGCGCGCCAATCGCGGCGTGTTCGCCATCAACGAACTGCCGGACCTGGCGGGCAAAATTCAGGTCGGCCTGTTCAACATCATGCAGGAAGGCGATGTTCAGATTAAGGGCTACCCGGTGCGCCTTCCGCTCGACGTGATGCTGGTGTTCACCGCGAATCCCGAAGACTACACCGCGCGGGGAAAGATCATCACGCCGCTCAAAGACCGGATCGGGAGCGAGATTCGAACGCATTATCCATTCCGGCTGGAGCAGGGCCTGGCGATCACCAGCCAGGAAGCCTGGGTGGCGCGAAACTCGCCGGCGAGGGCCGAAGTTCCGCCGTTCCTGCGGGAGTGCATCGAGCAGATCGCGTTTCTGGCCCGCGAGGACAAGAAGGTGGACAAACGCTCCGGAGTCTCGCAGCGCCTGCCGATTTCGGTTCTGGAGAACGTCGTTTCCAACGCGGAGCAGCGCGCCCTTTCCGCCGGCGAGGATCTCGCCGTGCCGCGCATCCTGGATCTTTACGCGGCGCTTCCGTCGATTACCGGAAAGCTGGAGCTCGAATATGAGGGCGAACTCAAGGGCGGAGACCAGGTGGCGCGGGATTTGATTCGCACGGCGGTGGGAAAGGTCTATAACAAGTACTACGAGGGCGTCAATCTATCGCAAGTGATCCAGTGGTTCGAACTGGGGGGCTCGCTGAAACTGGACGACGATCTTTCCTCCGCGGAATTAGTGGAGCGCCTGGGGCACATACAGGGATTGCTCGAAAAAACGGGAGCTCTGGGGCTGGGCGCAAGCGAACCGGACGCGCTGCGCGCATCGGCCGCGGAGTTTATTCTGGAAGGACTCTATGCGCACCGCCGCCTGAGCCGCGACGAGGAGCGCGGCTTCGTCGCCGATGAGCGGAGGCGTGAAAACGGCGGCGAGGAAGTCCGGCCCAATAAGCCGAAACGTCAGTTCAACTAGAGGTTCCAACCGTGAAAAGGGTTCGCTATTCCAAATACACCGGCGGCGACCTGGAGATTGACGCGGAGGATCTGCTGCAAGCTCTTTCCGACTTTCTTCTTTCGAGCGGGTTTCAGGACCCCTACATGCAGTTCAGCGAGATGAACGAGCATTCTCTCGAAGAATTGAAGAACGCCATCCTGCGGGCGCTCGAGAGCGGCGATTCCTTCGACGAAGAGCGCGCGGAACGCATCCGGCAAAAGCTCGAAAGCATGAGCGGGGATGAAATCGACCAACTCCTCGACCAGGTGGTTCAGAAGATGGTGGATGGCGGCTATCTGAACACGCCCGAAGGAGGGGGCGGGCAACCCGCGGCGGCGAAGGTGGAGGTCACCAGTAAGTCGATTGATTTTCTCGGGTTCAAGACCCTGAAGGACCTGCTCGGCTCACTCGGCCGGTCGAGCTTCGGGGCTCATGACACGCGCGACCTCGCGACCGGCGTCGAAGCGAGCGGCGCTTCCCGGCCCTATGAATTCGGCGACACGCTGAACCTCGACGTCAGCGAAACTCTCTTTCACGCCATGCAGCGCGAGGGCGTCAAGCTCCCGCTGAATCTCGAATACAGCGACCTTCACGTGCACCAGGCGGAGTATCAAAGCTCTTGCGCAACGGTCCTCATGCTGGATTGCAGCCACAGCATGATTCTTTATGGAGAAGACCGGTTCACGCCGGCGAAAAAGGTGGCGCTTGCCCTGGCGCATCTGATCCGCACGCAATACCCGGGCGACAGCCTTCGCTGTGTTTTATTCCACGATTCCGCCGAGGAACTGCGGCTTTCCGAGCTGGCCCGCGTGCAGGTGGGCCCCTACTACACGAATACCCGCGACGGCCTGATTCTTGCGCAGCGCCTGCTGGCGCGCGAGAAGAAGGACATGAAGCAGATCATCATGATTACCGACGGCAAGCCGTCGGCGCTCACGCTTGAAGACGGGCGGCTCTATCGCAATGCGTTCGGCCTCGATCCGCTCGTGATCAGCAAGACGCTCGAAGAAGTGGCGCGCTGCAAGAAGCAAGGCATCCTGATCAACACCTTCATGCTGGCGAGCGATTACGGACTCGTCCACTTCGTGCAGAAGATCACCGAGCTATGCCGCGGCAAGGCGTACTTCACCACGCCCTACAATCTGGGTGAATACCTGTTGATGGACTATATGAACCGCAAGACGCGGACCATTCACTAGGCCCGTGGCTCAGCTTTCCTGAATTCCGGCCCTGGCGAGCACTTTGCGGCCGCTTTCCAGGCCAAGCCGCGCGCCATCCGCGGGCGCCATGTCCTTCAGACCCCGCCCGAAGACTTCGACGCTGAGGGCGTCCTCATACCCGATTTTTTGCAGGGCGTGGAGGAAGCCCACCAGGTTGATGACGCCTTCGCCGGGCATGAGGCGCTCGTTGTCGCGAATTTTATCCGGAGGCAGATTGGGAGCATCGTCGAAGTGGATATGGACGATCCGGTCCCGGCCGGCGCGCACGATATCGTCCGTGGTGGCGCCCGCATGATGCCAGTGCCAGGCATCCAGCAATAAACCGACATTGGGCCCGCATTCCTTGGCAAATTCCAGCATGTCGTTCATGCGCCAGATAAACTCGTAGCGAAACTGCTTGCGGATATGCAGCGGCCCGAGAAATTCCAGGCCGAGCCGGACGTGCGAGCGCGCCAGGATGTTCGCGCTTTCGGTGAAGCGCTTCTTGTACAGGCGACGGAGTTCGTCCTTGGGCATGTCGCTCGAAGACATGATCCAGGTGACCATCCGCGGGCAGCCGATCGCGGCGGCGAAGGGCGCGGATTCTTCCAGCTTTTCGAGCGAGGCCTTGAACGTGGCGTCGTCCTTGCGAAACTCCACCGGAAAATCGATTGCAGCCGGGCGGACATTCAGATCCGCAAACAGCTTGCGGGTCTCCGCCAACCCGGCGCGCATGGCGGGATCGAGCATCACGTCCACGCCCTTGAAGCCAACCTGGGCGGCGAGTTTGGCGAAATCGGGCCACGGAACGCGGCCGGTGACCAGCTGATTATTCAGCGCGAGGTACATGACCAACTATTCTCCTTCAATGGAGCCGCGCGGCAAGAAAGTAGACGACGGGGAGAGCGAATAACACGCTGTCCACGCGGTCGAGCCAGCCTCCGTGCCCCGGCAACAGCGTACCACTGTCTTTTACGCCCGCGCCGCGTTTGAGGGCGGATTCACAGAGGTCGCCGATTTGACCCGCGACGTTTCCGGCGGCCGCGATCCCCAGGGCCGCAAGCAAGGGGACGTCCGGGAGCAGGCGCGGAAAATAGAGGTAAGCCATGAGCACCGAAGCGGCAATGGAGGCGATAGAGCCTTCCCACGATTTGGCCGGGCTCACTCGCGGCGCCAGTTTGTGCCGGCCGAAGGTGCGCCCCACGTAGAAAGCGGCGATGTCGCCCACCCAGTTGAGAGAGACCGCGAACAAAAGCCAGTAGGGACTGAGGTCATGCAGGAGTACGGCGTGCCGCCAGCCGCCAAAAACGTAGAGCACGCCCAGGATGAGCGCCCCGGCGTAAGGCAACACCTCGTTCAACTCGTCCAGACGCAGACCCAGCGCGAGCCCTAACACTACGATCAATCCAATAATGGCCAGCTCGCGGGTGGGCAGCAGCAACACCAGAAATCCCGCCGCATAGCCGAACACTCCGGGCGGGGGAATCGAGTGCAGCGACACCAACCGGCCGTATTCGTAGAAACAGAAACCCGCGATCGCCGCCAGCACCGCCAGGAAGATCGGGTACGGCGCCCAGAGCATTGCGTACGTGATCAGCGGAATCAGAACGAGCGCGGTCAGGATTCGCTTCATGAAGGGCGCGTCGTCATCAACGCGTTGTGCCCAGCGCCGCCAGCAACGGCTCGACTCCAGAGCCATCCCCAGGGGAAGTTTCCGGCCGGCCCAGCCCGCCAAAGCGCCGGTCGCGCTTCTGGTATTCGAGGATCGCCCTCAGGAGGTCCTCCCGATCGAAATCCGGCCACAGCTTATCGGTGACATACAACTCGGCATACGCGATCTGCCATAGCAGAAAATTGCTAATGCGCATTTCGCCGGAGGTGCGAATCAAAAGGTCGGGATCGGGGAGACCCGCGGTGTGGAGGCGGGATGCGATGGCGTCTTCGTCCACGTGCAATTCGGACAGGGTACCGGCGGAGCGTGCTTCCTGAAGCAGTTGGTTCACCGCGTCCACCAGTTCGGCGCGGCCGCTGTAGTTGATCGCCAGGTTCAGGCGCATTCCCGAGTTTGCGGCGGTGGCTTCCAGAACCGCCTCGAGTTCACGCCGCGCCGCGGACGGCAGCGCTTCCAGCCTTCCAATGGCGCCGAGTTGAATATTGTTGCGCATCAGACCGGGAAGCTCGCGGCGCAGATAGGTCCGCAGCAGCCGCCAGAGCATATCCACTTCCAGGCGCGGGCGCTTCCAGTTTTCGACCGAGAACGCGTACAGCGTCAGCGCCTGGATCCCCAGGCGGGCGCACGTTTCGACGGTCATTCTCACCGGCTCGACGCCAGCGCGATGGCCGGCGGCTCTCGGCAACCTGCGCCGGTTGGCCCAGCGGCCGTTGCCGTCCATGATGACGGCAATATGCGCCGGCAGCCGGGCGGAATCGATTGACTCAGCGAGCAGCCAGTCCTTCCCTCCAGGCTCAAGCGCTTCAAATAGCCCTGTCATGGGACAAACTCTTATCCTACACTAACGTCCCGGGCGGCAAGCGCAGTATGATTCTATCTTAAGTGCTCGCATCTTCAGAAGAGGCGGCAGCCGCAAATTCGGAGCGGCCGCGCTGGCGCGTTTATGCGCCCTCCCTGGCCGTTTTCCTGTTGCTTTTCGGGTATTCGGCCGTTCTTCAGCATTGGAATGGAGCGTTCGGCGCGGAGGCCAGCGGCGAATCCGACGAAGCCGCGCACGTCGTCACCGGGCTGATGGCGCACGACTACGTAGCGCGGGGATTCCCGGGCGCGCCCTTCGACTTTGCCAAGGAATTCTATCTGCACTATCCGAAGGTCGCCATCGGCCACTGGCCGCCCTTCCTGTATGCACTGCTCAGCGGTTGGATGCTGCCGTTTCCGGCATCCATTCCCTCGCTCGTGTTCCTGATGGCGCTCCTCGCCGCCCTGTTTGCGTGGCTGCTGTACGGCGCGGTCCTGCGCGAATTCGGGTCACAACCGGCAGCGGCGCTCGCGGGCTTCTTTCTGCTCAGCGTTCCCTTGATGGAGCGCTTTGGCGGCCTGATTATGGCGGATCTCCCCCTGGCTCTGTGGAGCGTGGCCGCCGCCCTCGCCTGGGGACGTTATCTCGATTCCGAACGGCTCAGACACGCAGTACTCTTCGCGCTGTTTTCCTCGTGCGCCATCCTGACCAAGGGAGACGGCCTGCAGTTGGCGATGCTCCCGCCCTTGACGATCCTGGCAACTCGCCGCTGGCGTCTGGCGGGGGCGAAAGGACCGTGGCTGGCGGCGATTCTGGTGGCGGCGCTGTGCCTGCCCTGGACGGCTATCACCATGAAGTTGGTCACTCCGACCATGCAAAACGGCGCAGGCTGGGCCTTCTCGCGCATCGCGCTGCCTTTTTACCTGATCCAACTGTCACACGGCGCCGGAGGTCTGATTGCCGCTCTCGCGGTAGTGGGGATCCTGGTCCGGTTTGCGCCGCCGTTCCGCGAGGCGGCGCCGGGAGGTCTGTGGGTGTCGATGGCTGCCCTGTTGTTTGCCGACATCGTTTTCCACGCCGCCGTTCCCGCGGGACTGGAGCCGCGATACCTGATCACGGGCATGTTTCCGCTGCTGCTCTTCGCCGCGGCCGGCGTCGACCGGATTGGCCGGAAGCGGAAGAGATACGTTATCGCAGCGGCCGCCGCCGTCACGGCTTTATTTTTCCTCTTCACCTTCCGGATCACTCCCAAATACTCCTTTGGCTTCGCCGAAGCCGCCGCCGATATTGTGGCGGACCCTACTCTCTCGCATGCGGCCGTTCTCGCCTCCTCGGACCGCGACGGCGAGGGTTTGCTGATTTCCGAGATCGCTCTGCGGGAACGGCGCAACGGACACTACGTTCTGCGCGCGAGCAAGATGCTCGCATCCTCCGATTGGAACCGGATGAATTACCGGCTGCGATACTCCACGGCCGCCGCCGTGGCCGGCCTTTTGAACACGCTGGCGGTGGACGTCGTGGTGATCGACGAAACGCCCGGGGTGATGCATTTCCAGCATCACGACCTGCTGCGCGAGGCGGTCCAAGGCCCGGAATGGCGGCTCGCGGGAGTCTATCCGAAAATCAGGGAAGGCATGGCGCCGCATGCGCGGGTCGAAATGTTCCGGAGAAGGGTTCCCGGCGGCGCGTTCGATCCTTCCCGGCTCAGCTTTCCGGATATGGTGAAACCACTCGAATGAAACTTTTTTCTGAGCCTCTTCCATTAGGCGGCACGGCGCCGGATTTCACCGCCCAAGATCAGGACGGCCGTACCGTGACCCTTTCCTCACTGCGCGGAGTGTCCAACGTGGTTCTGGTTTTCTATCCCGGAGACGAGACGCCGGGATGCATCCGGCAGCTTTGCGAGTTTCGCGACCGGTGGGCGCTGGCGCTGGCCAAGGACACGGTGGTTTTCGGCGTAAATCCGCAGCGCGCGGGGAGCCACCAGAACTTCCGGAATCATCGCGGTTTCCCATTCCCGCTTCTGGTGGATGAACGCCGGCGGATCGCGGCGCTTTACAACGCCGACGGGCTGATCATCAAGCGAACCGTGTATCTGATCGGCAAAAGCGGGACGATTCGCTTTGCGCAGCGCGGCATGCCGAGCCCGGAAGAAGTTCTCGCCGCCGCCGAATGAGCACCTCAGGCTCCCATTTCATGCGCCGTATTTACCGGGCTCATCGGATTTCAGAATCCGCAGCACCGAGAGTATTGTGGTCCAACTGCGCGTTGTCGCGGGCGCCCCAAAGAGCCGGTCGATCTGCGAGAGATAGCCGATTGTTTTCATGCGGCGGCGGTACACCCCGTACACGAAGCGATTCTTTGAGCCAGTGATTCGCACGAGCCATCCGTCACCGTCCGGAAGAGCAAGCGGGAGCGGAACTCCCCGGCGCCCAGCCTTCGACAGGATACTCACGAATGGGACAACATCCGCACGCGGCGGGTCCGCGCCAAAAGGACGGTCTCTCTCCAGTCCAATCAGGTCCTTGCCATTACAGAAAGCGATGGTCGCGTCAAACGGCAGCTTCCGGCGCAACTCGGCAAGGAACGCGACGCGCAATCCGGGTTTGCGAATCACAAGAGTGCCCGCGGCGCCCACGTTCACGGCGCCGTAGATGGCGAGTTCCCTGGCAAGCGCGGCCGGACGAAAAGCCCGGTGTCCTCCGACATTCATGCCGCGGAAGAAAACGACTAACGCCATACGGCCCATTGTGGCAGCACGAATACAAGCTGGATAGGGAACGAACGATCCGGGTCAGACGGGCGCGCCGCAGCACTTTTTGTATTTCTTGCCGCTGCCGCAGGGACACGGGTCGTTCCGTCCGGCTTTTTCCACGGAGACTGGAGGCTCAGGCTCTTCTTCCGCTTCCTCCCCAAAGAAGACCGGCTTCAAACCGTGCATAATCAGGCGCTCATCGAGCGCGAGCCGCACCAGCTCGGCTTCCCCCTCGGAGAGTCCACCGGAGAGCGTGTTGATTTTCCGGTACAGGGGTGGAATGCGGCCCCGGGAAACCTCGGCGGGAACCGAGAGAGCATAAGCGAACAAGGCGTCGGAGCGGAGATCTTCATCATCGAAGAACCGCTCCAGCCGCTTGGCTTCGGCATGAATCCCGAGATAGCCGACTCCCCAGATCGCCTGCCGTTGAACGTCGCTATCGGGATCGTCCAGATGCTTGGGAAAGTAAGGCGCGAAGGTACGGTCCAGTGAGCGCCACATCGCCTCCAGCGCTTTCGACCGAACCTCGGGGATGGAGTAGAGGCTCTCCATCGCGGCGCGGACGCGAGGATTCGCTGAATCCTGCGACAGACCAACAATGGCCCCGCCCTTTTCGATGAGCGGCGCGTCCGGATTGTCGATGACCGCGAGCATCGACTTGCGGACCTCAGCCTCATCGGCGGCTTCGAGCAATGCCTCCCAGGCGCGGCCGCGAACATTGCCGTCCTCGTCGCCGCGGGCAATTTCGAGAAGGCGCGCGCGCGCTTCGGTGGAAAATTCGCGATTGAAGAAGCTGTGGGCCGCATCCAGGCGGATCGCGGCCGAAGGACTGGAAAGAAGCTCCAGGCGATCGGACTCGGGCAATGCGCCGACATCCGGGCGGGCTTCCTCCGGGTAGAGATCCCAGATATCGAAAGGCGCGTCCGGCGTCTCTTCGGGCTCTGCGCGAAGCGTTTCGATGGTTCTTTCGAGCTCGTGCCTCAGAGCGGTTTCGGACGCGGGAATTTCAGCAAGAATCCGCTCGATCGCCGGAATCGCCGCCGGGTCGCCATAGAGTCCCAGAGCGATGGCGCCCTCGGTGGCGTCGTACTCCAGGCGGTCTTCGAGGATCGCCAGAACGCGAGGGTCGCGAATGCGCAGGGCAGCCAGCACGAACGCGGTCTCTCCCGCGACATCCTCTTCGAGGGAACCGTAGAGAGATAGAAGCGGTTCGAGGGCTGCCTCTCCGAACACGACCAGGGTGTCCACCAGATCGTCGGGGACATCGATCGGATCGAAGCGAATGACGTCAATCAGGAACGGGATGGCTTCCGGGGTTTTGAGATACCGGAAGATATGAATCAGGTCTTCTTCGCAATTGATGGGAAGGGACCGGAAGTCCTCCGAAGCGAATCGAAGGAGGTCCGGCACCGCTTCCGCACCGCGGTCGAGGATGGCGTGCAACCAGCGGCGGTCGACGCCAACCCGGCCGCGGGCGGCGGCGGTCAGCAGGTCATAAACCGAAGATGCCTGGTAATCCAAGCGGCTCCAGTTATTCGGTTTCCTTCACGACGTGCACCGGAATTTCCACGGACACGTCCTTGTGCAGGCGAATGGTGACTTTGTGTTCACCGAGCGACTTGATGGGTTCGTCCAGCAAAACCTTGCGCCGGTCGATGGAGTAATTCTGCTGTTCCAGCGCCTCGGCGACATCCTTGGCGGTCACCGATCCGAACAGCTGATCGTTTTCGCCCGCTTTCTGGACAATGGTGACCGAGGCATTGGCGAGCAGCTTTGCCAGATCCTGGGCGTCGGCGGCTACCTTTGCTTCCTTGCGCAAGTGAGCCTGGCGCTCCTGCTCCACAATCTTTTTATTCGATTCGGTGGCTGCGACCGCGAGGCGCTTGGGAAGGAGGAAATTACGGGCATAGCCGGGAGCCACCTTCACCACTTGTCCGCGGTTGCCGAGTTTTTCGATGTCTTCTCTTAAAATGACTTCCATGTTGCCAAACCTCGATTAGATCGACGTCGCGAACGGAATCAGAGCGATATTGCGAGCCTGCTTGATCGCTTCGCTGACCCGCCGCTGGTGCGGTGCGCACACTCCGGAGATGCGGCGTGGAGTAATCTTCCCGCGCTCCGAAATGAAAGACGACAACATCCGCACTTCCTTGTAGTTAATGTCGTCGATTTTCTCGACACAGAAGCGGCACACTTTCTTGCGCCGGAAGTACTGCTTTTTCGTGGCAATCGCCTTGTCGCCGCCAGTCGGCCGCTGCGAGGCGCTGATGGGACGTCCACCTTTGGATTCCGCCATGATCGTTCTCCTACACCTGTTCCTTTACTGGCTCGGCGGCAACGGGAGCCGCTTCCTTCGCCGGCTCGGCCGGCTTTTCGGGGGCTGCCGGGGCGCCGGGCATCGCTGGAGCAGCCGGGGCGGCGCCTTCGGGCGGCGCCGGCGCCGCATGCACCGGCGGAGCCGGGCGGCGAGCGGCGCGCTTATCGCGCGACTTTTTGCGCTTCGCAATCTTCTTCAGTTTTTCGTCAATACGGACGGTGAGGAACTTGATCACCAGGTCGGATACGCGCAGCCGGCGTTCAATTTCCCTTACGGTCTGCGGACCAGCCGTAAATTGCAGGAGGACGTAGTAGCCCTCGTTGTACTTCAACACCCGGTAGGCAAGCTTGCGGACGCCCCACTTTTCGGTCTTATCCACCGTGCCGCCGCTCGACGTGACGATTTGCGTTAACTGTTCTACCAGCGGATCTATCTCGGCATCCGTCAGATCCGGCCTGGTGATAAACAACTCTTCGTAGATTCTCATTCTTCCTCTGGATTTAAGCCTTGGGCGCGACGATTAAACTTCGTCATGGACTTTTCGACGCCTTCAGCAATTATGGATTCCACCGCCAGCGCTGCCTGATCCAGCAGTTCATCCAACTCCCGCAACTGCGCCCGCTTGAACTCCGCGAGCACGATACGGGCGCCATCGCCGGAACGCTGGCCCCCATGTATCCCCAGGCGAACCCGGGGAAAATTCGTAGTTCCAATCTTTCCGATTACGTCCTTGACGCCATTGTGGCCCCCGGACGAACCATCCGGCCTGATCCGCAGCGAACCCCACGGCAGATCCAGGTCGTCATAAATCAAAACCAAGTCCTCAGCCGGAATCTCATGTTTCACCATGAGTCCGTTGACCGACTGCCCGCTCAGATTCATGAACGTCTGCGGCTTGGCGAGCAGAACGCGGCATCCGCCGACGTTTCCCTGCCCCACAAACGCCATCGATTCCTTGCGGCCGACCCGGATGCTATTTCGCTCCGCGAGCCGGTCCACGACCAGAAACCCGAGATTATGAGCCGTTTTCTCATAATCGGCTCCCGGGTTTCCCAGCCCGACCACCAGTTTGTCGAAATCCGGCATCGACCGCCGCGGAACCAAACCGGCTTACTTCTTTTTCTTCTCCGGCTCGGCGGCTTCCTCTTCCTTCTTACCCTTCTTGATGACTTCCGGCTCGGAGCCAGGCGCCGCCCCTTCCGCCGCGGGCTCGGCAACTTCCTCGGCCCGGAGCGCGACGACATGGGCGATCACCTGATCGGGAGAGCTGATCAGAGTCATAGAGCCGGCCATTGGGATCTCGCTGGCGCGAATGCTCTGGTTCAACATCAATTCCGAAACATTTACGGTGAATTGCTCGGGAATTTCGTCGGGCAGGCAGTTGATTTCCACTTCGCGAGCCACGACTTCCAACAAGCCGCCCTGAAGCTTTACGCCCTTCGCCTCGCCGGCGATGTGCACCGGAATATTCACAGTGAGGCGGCGCGTCAGGTCAATGCGCTTCAGGTCAACGTGCAGCAGAGTGTTCTTGATCGGATCGTTCTGCCAGTCGACGATCATCACCGGGGCCGGAGAAGCGTCCTGGAGCTGGACATTGAAAATGGTGTTATGGCCGGTGTTGCTGCGGAGGATCCTGTTGACTTCCTTCGGGTCTACCGCAACGGCCACCGGGTCCAATTTAGTGCCGTAAACCACGGCCGGCGTGAGGCCGCGAACGCGCAGCCGGCGGGCTTCATTCTTACCCCGCGCCTCACGCGGCTCGGCGGCAATTGTAATATCCTTCCTCATCTCTAAAACCCCTGCTTTCTCGAATTCCTCTATACGAACAGCGTACTGACCGATCCATCCTCATGAATGGACTGAATCGCCCGACCCAGAAGGCTCGCAACCGAGAGCACCTTGATACGAGTGCACCGCCGCGCGCGTTCCGAGAGCGGGATGGAATCGGTAACAATCACCTGCTGTATTTCCGATTTCTCAATTCGCTCCACCGCCGGCCCGGACAGCACCGGGTGGGTCGCGCAGGCGGTCACACTCTTCGCTCCCTGAGCGAGCAGCGCCTCGGCTCCCTTCACCAGCGTTCCGGCCGTATCGATCAAATCGTCCACCATCAAGCAATGCTGGCCCGCGACGTCACCGATGATGTGCATCACTTCCGCTACATTCACATCGGTTCGCCGCTTGTCGATGATCGCCAGAGGAGCTTCCAGCCGCTTGGCGAACGCTCTCGCCCGCTCCACACCCCCGGCGTCCGGCGAAACTACTGTAAAGTCCCTGCTTCCCGTGGAATCGAAATACTCGATGAAGACGGGAGCGGCAAACAGATGATCCACCGGAACATCAAAAAAACCTTGAATCTGCGCTGCGTGCAAATCCAAGGTCAAAACACGATCCGCGCCTGCCCGCTGAATCAAATTCGCGACGAGCCTGGCGGAGATTGGTTTGCGCGGGCGGTCCTTCCGGTCCTGGCGCGCATACCCATAATATGGTAACACTGCCGTGATGCGCTGCGCGGAGGCCCTTTTGGCCGCATCGAGCATCAGCAAAAGCTCCATGATGTTCTCATCCACCGGGATACAGGTGGGTTGAACGACAAAAATGTCCGCGCCGCGGACATTTTCTTCAATCTGCAGGTCCGTTTCCCCGTCGGAGAAACGGTTTACGGACGCCTTACCCAACGGATATCCCAGCGACGCGCAGATTTTGGAGGCCAGCGCCCGGTTGGCGTTGCACGTAAAAATCTTGAGCTGATCGAATCTCATCGGGAATACCGGCTTTGTGGTGGCCACGTTAGGCTCCTCGTCTCCCGCCGCGGTTGGATATGCTGCTTCAACTGCCGCCGCCACAGCGAACGGTAGCCGGACCGGCTCACAAAAGTTATCGCGTGCACTTGCTCTTCACCCAGACGTTTCCTGAACTCGCGGAGGGCCGCCTCCCTTCGATTCCGGGCCGGAAACAGACCAAAGATCGAAGAACCGCTGCCACTCATTAGCGCCGGATGCGCTCCGGATGCCCGTAGCGCATCCCTGATTTGCCTCAATTCCGGATACTTCCGGAAGACCGCACCTTCAAAGTCGTTCCTGGCAGCCCACTCCGGCGACTTGGCACACTCTTCCGCCCGCCACGCTAAGCTCTGGAAACTATTAAGAATAGATGACGCGCCGCCGGATGTCAATTCCTCCACGGCCGGGCGGGCAAGGCTCCGGTAGGCTTCGGGGGTCGACACGTGAATCCCGGGAGTCACGAGAATTCCGCAGACCGGAGGTATGTCGGGAAGCGGATACAGCTCGGTTCCCCGCCCGATGGCAGCGGCGGTCCCACCCAGTAGAAAAAAGGGTACATCGCTCCCCAATTCGGCGGCTAGGCCGGCCAGCATCCCGAGCGGCGCCGGCTTTCCCGCAAGGACCGGAATGGAGAGCAGCGCCGCCGCCGCATTGCTCGACCCACCGCCGAGTCCGGCGCCCATCGGGGTTCGCTTTTTCAGAGAGAAACGCCATGCTCCGGATACCCGCGCGCGCTCGTGAAGAAGGCGGGCGGCGCGGACAATCAGGTTGTCGGGAATGGGAGGATCGGAATCGAGTTCCACCGAGAAGCGGCGGCCCGGCTCGTGTTCGATATCGAGGACGTCGCCCAGGCTGATGGTCTGGAAGATGGTTCGCAGCTCATGAAAGCCGTCGTTCCGGCGATAAAGCACGCGCAAATCCAGGTTGATCTTCGCAAGCGAAGAGATCCTGGCGCGGCGCGTTGTCATGGGGATCGGACTAGTAATGCAAGAGGGACTGCACGGGTTGGCCGTCGAGGCGCGAGCGTCCGTTCAGAAAATCGAGCTCCAGAACGAAGCCAAGGCCAGCCACCGATCCGCCCAGTTGCTGAATTAACCGGCAAACCGCCGCCGCCGTGCCGCCGGTGGCGAGCACGTCATCGATGACTACCACTTTCTGGCCGGGTTGGATGGCATCCTTGTGAATTTCGAGCGAGTCAGTCCCGTATTCGAGGGCGTATTCGATGCGCTGAACCTCGGCCGGAAGTTTCTTCGGCTTGCGCACGGGCACGAAGCCCGCCCCGAGCGCGTAGGCGACGGCAGGCGCAAAAATGAACCCGCGCGCTTCGATGCCCACCACCACATCGGCGCCGGAATGGCGATAAAGATCGCTCAGGCCGTCCACCACGGACTTCAGGCCGGTTTTGTCCTTCAACAGTGTCGTGATGTCGTAGAAAAGAATGCCGGCTTTGGGGAAGTCCGGCACTTCGCGAATGAGCGCCTTCAGATGGTCCATTGGAGAACTCGCATTGTAGCATTTCGCGCCGCCGCTCCTTCGGCTTATTAACGGGCGCGGGCGCGAGAAAACTTCCCGCAAAATTGTCGGACAATGAAGGCAATGCTGCTTTCCTATCGCACGTTCCTTACCGCTGCCACCGCGGCCGCTCTTCTTTTGATGGGAGGGTGCGGAGAGCCTCCGGCCAAGCAGGCCGCGCGGAAGGCCGAGATGACGCCCGATCCCCCGGTGACCGGAAGACAGGCTTTTCAGCAAATGTATATCTCCGCGCGCGGCTGGGCGCCGGACGTGCAACCGCTGCTGGTTCAGAGCTACAACCTGACGCAGGTGAAGGGGGAAAAAGGCAAGGCCGGCGCGTGGCAAGCCACGTTCGTCTCGCCGTCGCTGGGGCGGCAGCGCCTCTACTCCTGGTCGGCGGTAGAGGCCGAGGGTAGTTTGCATAAAGGCGTGTTTTCGGGATCGGAAGGATCGTGGTCGCCTGGCGGGCAGCGTCCTTTCCTGCTGGCGGCGCTCAAGGTGGATTCCGATCAAGCCTATGAAACGGCGTTGAAGCAGAAGGAAACGATGGAACTTCTAAAGAAGACGCCGGATATTCCGCTGCTCTTTATTTTGGAACAGAACCGCCGCTTTCCCGATCTCAGTTGGAGGGTAGTGTTCGGGGAATCCGTCAGCACGAGCGCTTACTCCGTGTTTGTGGACGCCTCCACCGGCGATTTTCTGCAGAAGACGCACTAACCGCAGCCCGCTCCATCCGGCGGCACCCGTATATCGAGATCGCAGCGAGCCTACTAGCCTTCCCGAATCGCGCGCTTTACCGGATCGTGTACCATGCGGCGGCCCGTCCGGTAGGCCTCGTCCGCCATCAGGCACGCCACGGAGTGCCCGTAGCCCGCTTCGATCGGCGCGGCGGGCGCTTGGCGCGAGCGCATGCAATCGAACCAGTTCTGCATGTGCGACGTGTTGGGGACTTCGGGAATGGTGGCGCCATCGGCAATACGATCCGCGTCTTTAATGCCCGCACCGCTCAGAATCCACGGATCGCCCCATTTCGTTGCATCGGCAAGCCCGCGCGTCCCGAAGAATTTCAGAAAATTGTTCTGGCTGGTTCCAAAACTCGAGTTGTACCGGGCCAGGAAGCCCTCCTTGTACTCCAGGACCACTTCAATCGAATCCGGCGCGGTACGCTTATCCCTCCAGCGATAGGTACCGCCCATGGCAACCACACGCTCGGGATAGCTCGCGCCCGTGACGAAATGAACCAGATCCACGAAATGCGCCATTAACTGGGTGTGCGGCCCCAGTGAAAATTCGCGGTAGCCCATCCACCCCGCGTATTGGTCGGCATCGAACGGGCGGTATTTGCGATTCATGAGAAAAGCCCGCCAGTCGACGTCGGCCTCGGTCACCCGGCGCTCCGACTCACCCTGCCAGTACGGCGTGTAGCCGTTGCGGGATTGTTCGATCTTGAAGATCCTGCCCAAGCCGCCGGAAGAAACAAAAGCGCGGCCCGCCACCGACGGCGCCCAACTGCGCACCTGCGTGCCGACCTGAACCACACGATCGCTCTTTTTCACCGTATCCACGGCGGCGAGCAGTTCCTTCATGTTCATGGCGAGGGGCTTTTCGATATAGACGTCCTTGCGCGCCCGCACGGCCGCCATCAACTCCGTGCAGTGCTGGTGATCCGGCGTCGAGATCAGGACCCCGTCCACGTCCGGAGACTGGAGCACGTCGTGATAATTCACGAACAGTTTCGGCTCCGCCCCGCCGGCCTTTTTCACCGCGTCCGACGCCTTTTCGCGCTGCTGCTTCCAGGTATCGCAGAGCGCCACGACATCGGCATTGGTCTCCCGGGGCAGTTGCAACACTTCGTGCAGGAGCCCGCGGTTGCCGCAACCAATCACCGCGACTCGAATGCGGTCATTCGCGCCCCACACCCGCGCGGCCTGCAAAGCAGTCAAGGAGGCGCCCATCACGAAGTGACGCCGGTTCAGAGTGTTCATGGTCTTGTGTGATTCTACCGTTTACCGCAGGCCGTGCAATTGCGGGCCCACGACATTCGAGAATCTATAGTTACCGCGGCGGTCGGCGTCAATCGTCCAGAACATCGCGCCGAGCATTCCGGGATAGCCGGCCGGATTGCGCAGTTTGTACCGGGCCGCGGCGGGCTGCCTGCCGGTAATGATGTAATCCATCGCCTGGGTCACGACCGCCGGCGCGGTGTCACCGGTCAGGAAACCGACGGCCACCTGGCGTGCCGGTAGCGGCGGAAAGAAATGCCCCGGATCGCGGCCAACCGGGAAGCCATGCAACAGGAGTTCGGTCATGGCGGCGTGATAATCAACCGTTCCGGCCTGGTAGATCTCGCCGTCCAGCCCCTGGAGCGGAGGCGTGTTGTAATCCTGCACATCCATGAAGCTGAGAATGTCGCGCAGGGCGTACGCAATCGGGAGATAGGAGCCGAATTGGCCGCCGTAGCCGGGATAGCCGGCGGGAATCTGAGTGCCCTCCGGAACAAGGCTGATCATGAATTTCGAGCCAAAACGATCATGCAACTGGCGCAGCGCGGAAATGAGATTCACGATGGACGGAGTTACGGGATGCTTGAAATCCGTATCTCCGGCATCGATCGAGAGAGAAGGGCTTTCAAAATCGACATCGATACCGTCGAAGCCGTACTCGGAAACGATGCGGGCGACCGAGGAGACGAACTCCGGCACGCGCCTGGCGTCCGACAGCGTGAAGTGTTGTCCACCTCCGCCGAGCGAGATCATGACTTTCTTACCCCGGTCTTTCAGATAGGCAATGCCGGCCTTGAACTGACCGGTGTCCAGGCCCGCGGGTGTATGGAAGCGCATGGTTCCCTCGGGCGCATTTTTATCGGGCGTCGCGAAGGCGACGATGATCACATCCCACTGGGGAGAAATTTCGCGCAGCGGAAACGTCGAGCCCGGGCCGCCATAGCCCGCCCAGTAACCAATGAGTTGATGCCCGTTTGAATTGGCTTCCGCAGCCGCCGGTACGGCCGCGGGGGCGGGCAGCGCGCGCCGGCGCTCTCCCCGCGACGGACAAGGCCTGGCCGCTTCGGAAAGCGCGCCCGCGTCGGGGAAACTGAATGTCCGGCCAAGTGCTTCCACCGCGCCGGTGTACCAGGGAAGCAATGCCACGTTCTGGAGATGATAAACGCCGCCATGCGAGCGCGCGACGAATGCCTTCGAGGCCGGGAAATTATTTTTCGCGTTGGTGCTGGTGGGTTGCAGCAGGAAATAGCTGGACGCGATACCGGAACCTCCGCAGGAGCCCTGGTCCCCCGGCCGCATGGAAGACGGACGGAGCCAGGCGGGAACATGATTACCGGACCCGCTGCCGTCGCGCTGAACCAGGGTATCGGGATTGTGCAAGGGATCGTTCACAAACTCGGCGAGCTGCTGCGTGACCGGCTGAATATCGCGGTCTTCCACGATTGAGGGTGCGTCGCGCAGATAGGAGGCGAGCACGAACGAGTTCCCCGTCGCCGAATCGACGCCGTGAGTACCCCAGGAGCAGCAGATGGTCGCATCGCCGTCCACGTAATACGTGGTGTTGCGCGTAACGGCGAGGATGAGTTTGCCGGGCTGCCTGGGAATTTGCCGGAAAATCTCTTTTTGCAGAAATTCGACGTCCACCACCGCAAAGCTTCGGCCCTCCTTTTTCGACTTGAGAACATAACCGGCCCCAACGGGGACGGTAACCTTGAGCGGCATCACTTCCGGCTTACCGAACAACGTGTGCCACCTGCCCGCGTTGGCCACGGTGGCCCGCAGCAAAGCGTCCGCATATTGCGTCTCACCTCCGTTGGGAAACGGAAACCTGGAGAAAACCGGCGAACTCAAAATGGCGCGCACATCGCCGTCCGCATCCATGACAAACGGCTTGCCGGCGACTTTTCCCGCGTCGAATGAAAGCGCAATGGGAACGAGGACAGTGGGAATTGTGGTGGTTCGGCCTTGTGCGGGACTGCCGCCGGCCAGCGTATATTTCGAGCTCCCAGCCCCGACCTGGAAGGTGGGAACGGTTCCCTGGGCGCGGGCAAATTGTGGAAGAGAGAAGAAGAGGGCGGAATAAAAACTCACCACCGCGCGGAAAAAGCGCATAACCGATGATAATATAGAGATTTGTACCCCTGCCTTTTCAAATCCGTCTGCACATATAGGGAGGTCCACCCTCGTTGAACACCGCCATTCTCGCCCTGGAGGACGGAACCGTCTTCGAAGGGCTCGCTTTTGGTGCGCCCAAGGATAGCGGTGGCGAAGTTGTCTTCAATACGTCGATTACCGGCTATCAGGAGATCTTCACCGACCCGTCTTATTCCGGCCAAATCGTTGTTCTCACTAACCCGCAAATCGGAAACTATGGCGCGAACAGCTACGACCGGGAAGCCGGAAAGCCCCACATTGAAGGCCTGATCGTCCGGGAAATCTCAAGCATCGCCAGCAACTGGCAGTCGGTTGAAAAAGCCGACGCGTTTCTGGCGGAGCACGGCATCGCGGTCGCGTCCGGAATCGATACGCGGGCGCTGGTGCGGCATTTGCGCACGCGCGGCGTAATGCGCGGCATTCTTTCGGTAACCGGAGGCGACCGCGCCTCGCTGATCGAGCGCGCGCGGAGAGTGCCATCGATGGCCGGACTCGATCTGGCTACCCGCGTCAGCACGCGGGACACCTACTGCTGGGATCAACCGGTGCTGCCGGTTTCCGATTCGGAAAACATCGGCGAAATCGCGCAGCCCCGCTTCCATGTTGTCGCGTACGATTTCGGAATCAAACGAAACATCCTGCGGAGGCTGGTGAGCACCGGCGCGCGCGTCACGGTGGTGCCCGCGCTAACTTCCGCCGAGGACGTCCTGTCCCTTAAACCCGACGGCGTCTTCCTCTCCAACGGGCCCGGCGATCCGGAGCCGCTCGAATTTCAGGCCGCTCAACTGCGCAAGCTCATCGGCAAGAAACCGGTGTTTGGAATTTGCCTGGGACATCAGATCCTGGGCCTGGCCGTGGGGGGAAAGACCTACAAGCTCAAGTTCGGCCACCGCGGCGCAAACCATCCGGTGCTGAACAAAGTCACCAACCGCGTGGAGATCACATCGCACAATCACGGCTTCGCCGTCGATCCGGAATCGCTCGATCTGAACGCGGTTGAAATCACCCACGTAAATCTGAACGACCAGACGCTCGAAGGCTTCCGCCTTCGCAACCATCCGGTGTTCTGCGTCCAGTACCACCCGGAAGCCGCGCCAGGCCCGCACGATTCGCATTACCTGTTCCACGACTTCGCCCGCCTGATCGAGGAGAACCGCTAAACCGATGCCCCGAAGGAACGACCTTCATCGAATTCTGATTATCGGCTCGGGCCCCATTGTGATCGGCCAGGCGTGCGAGTTCGACTACTCCGGCACTCAAGCCTGCCGGGCGCTCCGGGCCGACGGCTACGAGGTCGTGCTGATCAATTCCAACCCGGCCACGATCATGACCGATCCCGATCTGGCCACGCGCACTTATGTCGAACCGCTCAGCGTGGATTTTGCGCGCGAAGTGATCCGGCGGGAAAGGCCCGACGCGCTGCTCTCGACAGTGGGCGGTCAGACGGCGCTGAATCTTTCGGTGGCGCTGGCCGAAGCGGGCGTTCTCGACGAGTTCGGGGTGGAGCTGATCGGCGCAAAAATCGATTCCATCAAGAAGGCCGAAGACCGCCTGCTCTTTAAAGACGCGATGCGGAAGATCGGCCTGGACATGACGCAGTCGCAATTGGTGAACAACGTCCAGGGCGGCCTGGCGTTCGCGGCTAAGTTAGGCTACCCGCTGATTCTGCGTCCGAGCTTTACGCTGGGCGGAACCGGCGGCGGTATCGCCTACAATCGCGAAGAGCTTGAAGAAATTTTGCAGCGAGGCCTCGATCTTTCCCCCGTCCACGAAGTTCTGGTGGAAGAAAGCATCATTGGCTGGAAGGAATTCGAGCTGGAGGTGATGCGCGACCTGGCGGATAACGCGATCATCGTCTGCTCGATCGAAAATTTCGATCCGATGGGGGTACACACGGGCGATTCCATCACCGTGGCGCCCGCCCAGACACTCACCGACCGCGAATATCAAATGATGCGCGACGGAGCGCTTGCGTGTCTGCGGGAAATCGGAGTGGATACCGGCGGCTCCAACGTGCAGTTCGCGATCAATCCGGAAAACGGCCGGATGGTGATCATCGAGATGAACCCGCGCGTCTCCCGCAGCTCGGCGCTCGCGTCGAAAGCCACCGGATTCCCGATCGCAAAGATCGCGGCGAAGCTGGCGGTGGGCTACCGCCTCGACGAGCTGAAGAACGACATTACGAAAGTCACGCCGGCCTGCTTTGAACCGACGCTCGATTACGTCGTGGTGAAAATCCCGCGCTGGCAGTTTGAAAAATTCCCGGGCGCTCCGCCCGTGCTTGGCACGCAGATGAAATCGGTGGGCGAGGTGATGGCCATCGGACGCACCTTCAAGCAGGCGCTCGCCAAGGGAATTCGAAGTCTCGAAACGGGCAAGGACGCCAGCGCCGAACAGTTCGAGGAAAATCTCATCTCGAACCGGCTTATTACGCCGAACCCGGAGCGTCTGGGATATCTGCGCTTCGCCCTCGAACGCGGGCGCACCGTGCCGGAACTTCACGAGATCACGGGCATCGATCCCTGGTTCCTCACGCACATGAAGGAAGCGGTGGATGAGGAACGGGCACTTGCGCAGACCAACCTGGAAGAGATTTCGCCGGAACGGCTGAAGCGCGCCAAGCGGGACGGCGTATCCGATTCGCGCCTGGCGCGCCTCTGGAATACCGGCGCGCTCCAGGTGCGGGCGCGGCGCAAGGAGCTCGGTATTCGCGCCGTTTTCAACCGCGTGGACACGTGCGCGGCGGAATTTGAGAGCTTTACCCCGTATCTCTATTCGAGCTATGAGTCGGAAGACGAGGCGCAGCCCGGCGGCCGCAAGAAAGTGATGATTCTCGGCAGCGGCCCCAACCGCATCGGACAGGGCATCGAATTCGACTACTGCTGCTGCCACGCTTCCTTCGCCCTTCAGGGGTTCGGCTGCGAATCGATCATGGTGAACTGCAATCCGGAGACTGTCTCTACCGATTACGACACCAGCGACCGGCTCTATTTCGAACCTCTGACGCTCGAAGAAGTGCTGAACATCGTCGATATCGAGAATCCGGACGGAGTCATTGTTCAGTTTGGCGGGCAAACGCCACTCAATCTCGCGCTTCCGCTGAAGAAAGCCGGCGTGCCCATTATCGGGACCGATCCGGAAAGCATCGACCTGGCGGAGGACCGGAAGCTTTTCGGCAAGCTGCTCGACGATTTGAACATTCCCTGCCCGCCGAACGGGACCGCGACGAGCGTCGAGGAAGCCTGCGCGATCGCCCGGCGGCTGGGTTATCCGGTGCTGGTGCGCCCCAGCTACGTCCTGGGCGGACGCGCCATGGTGATCGCCTACGACGAAGAGATGGTGCGCAAATACATGCGCGAAGCGGTGGTGTTCTCGCAAAAACGCCCGGTGCTCATCGACCGCTTTCTCGAAGACGCCACCGAGGTGGATGTGGACGCTCTTTGCGATGGCGAAAACGTACTGATCGCGGGCATCATGGAGCATATCGAGGAAGCTGGAGTACATTCCGGCGATAGCTCCTGCGTGCTTCCGTCCCATTCACTTTCCGAGAAAACCATCGAGACCATCAAGAGCTACACGAAAAAACTGGCGCTCGCTTTGAATGTCATCGGCCTGATGAACGTGCAATACGCGATCCAGAATGGCACGGTTTACGTTCTTGAAGTGAATCCGCGCGCCTCCCGCACGGTGCCCTATGTCAGCAAAGCCACCGGTGTGGCGCTACCGAAGGTGGCCGTAGGCCTGATGCTGGGAAAGAAGCTCACCGAGTTTCGCGAGATGACCGGGGGAATCGTCAACGGCGTGCTCGAAACGAAGCAATATTTCGTGAAATCGCCGGTATTTCCGTTCGCGAAGTTCCCCGGCGTCGACCCCGTGCTGGGACCGGAGATGCGCTCCACCGGCGAGGTGATGGGCGTGGGCCAGAACTTCGGCGAGGCTTTCTGGAAGGCGCAATTGAGCGCGGGAACGCCGATCCCCGACCATGGGGCGGTGTTTCTGAGCGTCAACGACCGCGACAAGCCGGCGGCCGCGGAAGTGGCGAAGCGTTTGGCCGAATTTGGCTTCACGCTGTATGCGACGCGAGGAACAGCGGCGGTGTTGAAGGCAGCGGGGCTTACCTGCAAGACGACCTTTAAGGTAAATGAAGGCCGGCCGAACGCCGTCGACTTACTAAAAGCGGGGACCGTGCAACTGGTAATCTACACGACGACCGGCGGAAGCACCTTCCCCGACGAGCAGGCGATCCGCCGCGCGGCGATTGCCTATCGCATTCCCTGCATTACGACCATGAGCGGAGCGCGCGCCGCCGCCGAAGCGGTGGCGTCCCGGCGCCGCGACCCTTTGCGCGTCTGGAGCCTGCAGGAAATCCACCACGCGGCGGTGGAAGCCGCGGGGTAAGACGATAAACTAACCGCCATTTCGAGGCGTGCCGTTCCCCATCATCGGAGTGACGCATCCGGGACGGAATAACGAAATGCCGGCCACTCCGGCCGCACCGGCTTCGATGCAAAGCGGGGCATTCGCTCGGGTGACTCCGCCCAAAGCATATACCGGGATTTCGACTTCGCGGCAAACTTCTCGCAGCATCGGCAAGCCCACCGGCGAAGCGCCGGGTTTCGAGCGCGTCGTAAACACCGGTCCAAACACGACGAAATCCGCCCCCTCTTTTTGCGCCGCCCGAATCTCGTCCACCGCGTGGCACGACACACCAATACGAAAAGAAGAAGGAACCAGACGCCGGATCAGCGCGGGAGCAATGGAGTGCGCCGGCAGGTGAACTCCCTGCGCGCCCGCGGCGAGCGCGATATCAAAGCGGGAATTGACCAGCACCGGACAACCGCCGGCGCGCACGACGGCTTGGCGCGCGAACGCAAGAAGGTCCCGGCCGGACAGCGTTTTCGCGCGCACCTGGATCATCTCCGCGCCGGAGGCAGCGGCGTAAGACACCACGTCCAGCGAATCGGTGATGCAGTACCGCTTCAAAGAATGCGCATCTCCTCGCGCGGGAATTCGACGTTCCAAAATCTCACCTGCCCGTGGGCGTGGAAGTCGCGGCCCGGCATCTCCACGAGGACGCCGCCTTCGAACTCCATCCTCACCCGGCCGGGCATCTCCACCACGCGCTCCAGGCCGAGCGGCGTCTGATTCGGTCCGGGGAGGCCATTGCGCGGCGTGGCTCGCAATGTCTGCGGCAGGATGCAAAGGGACACGCGATCGCCAATCAGCCTGCCGGGGAAGTACGGCCCCGCCAAATCAAATTCGCGGAAGCGCAAGCGGCTGGCATTGCGCCCCGGGTCCAGCGCCCGGATTTCCACCGGCAGGAGATTGTATGCGCCAAGCAGACGGGCCACGTCAAGATTCGCCGGCTTCTCGAAAATTTCCCGCGGCGTGCCGCTCTGCACCAGATGTCCTTGGCGAACGATGTGCATGCGGCCGCCGAGCTCGAAACACTCCTCCAGGCTGTGCGTCACCAGCAGAATCGGGATGGAAAACTCCTCCTGAACCTGCCGCAGGACTTCAAACAGTTCACTGCGCAGCGGCGCGTCGAGACCTTGCGCGGGCTCGTCGAGCAGCAGGATTTTCGGCCCGCCGCTTCCCCCTCCGATCAACGCGCGGGCGATGGAACACCGCTGTTTCTGACCCCCCGACAGTTCATGAGGGCGGCGCCCGGCGACCTCGGCGAGACGGAATCGCTCCACCATTTCATTTACCTTTTGACGGCGGCGATGACGGGGCAGGCGCTCCACGGCGAAGGCCAGGTTCTGCCGGAGAGTCATGTGCGGGAACAGAGCGTAGTTCTGAAACACGTATCCGCATTGCCGCTCGCGGGGCCTGCGGTTGACGCCGGCGGCGGCATCGAACAAAATCCGGTCGTCGAGAAGAATTCGGCCCTCATCGGGCTTCACGAAACCGGCGATGCAATCGAGGGTCAGAGTCTTCCCCGCCCCGCTTGCGCCGAAGAGAATGGCGACGCCCTCGGCCGCTTGAAACTCCAGGTCGAGGCGAAAGCCAGCCGATTCAGATCCGGCGGGAAATTGCTTGCGAATGCGCGCGTGAATCAAAGCGTGGGTCCGTTTTTTTAGTATTGCTCGGAGGCCCGGCGTCCGAAGCTCTCTCCCGAGAGACGGTTGGCCAGGGTGAGGATGACCAGGGACACCACCGAGATCACGATCACCAGAAGACGCGCGAGCGAGGCGTTACCGGCCATCACCGCATCGTATATCGCCACCGATATCGTCTGCGTGCGCCCGGGAATATTTCCGGCAATCATCAGCGTAACTCCGAAATCCCCGAGAGCGCGGGCAAAGGCGAGCGCGGAAGCGGCAAACACGGGGCGGCGGACCAGCGGCAGGGTCACTTTCCAGAACAGCCGTAACTCGGAGGCGCCTAGCGTCCGTGCGGCCCGTTCAAAACTCGGGTCGATGCTTTCAATCGCCGCGCGCGTAGACTTCACGAGCAAGGGCAGCGAGTGGAAGAGCGCCGCAACCACCGCCGCCTGCCAGGAAAAGACCAGCGGTTCGCCCGTTATCCACTCGTAGACTCTTCCGAACGGACTGCTCCGCCCAAGCAACACCAGCAGATAATAACCCAGCACGGTCGGGGGAAATACCAGTGGAAGCGCCACCAGGGCGTCCAGAAACTCCTTGCCTCGAAAGTCCTTGTTTGCGAGCAGCCATGCGACCCAGAGCCCCAGCGCCACCGCCAGCACGGTCGCAATCGCGGCCACTCGAAGACTGAGCCAGAGCGGAAACCAGTCCACCTGCATGGATACAAGATTACCCGTTTCTGTTCCGGGGCGGCTTAGAACCCGCCGGCAAGCGGAATCGCGGCGTTTGTAACAAGTAGAAAAGGGCCGCGGACAGGATTTGTAAGTGGAATCCGCCTTCTACCACAGGCGAGCCCGGTAGGCGTAGGATGTATGGAGGAGGATTTCCTTGGCACACGGATTCACCAGACGGCATTTCTTTTACGGCACGCTGCTGGCGGGCGCAGTCCCCGCCGCCGGGTTTGGAAGCGTTCCATCGCTCACCCGGTTGGGCTACAAGTCGCCCAACGAGAAGCTCAACATCGCTTCCATCGGCGCGGGCGGAAAAGCGTACAGCGACATCACCGGTTGTTCCTCCGAGAACATCGTGGCGCTTTGCGACGTGGACGAAGTCCGCGCCGAGCGCATGTTCAAGAAGTACGACAAGGTGCCGAAATATAAAGACTTCCGGAGGATGCTCGACGAACAGAGCCGGAATATCGACGCGGTGATCGTCACCATCCCGGACTTTATGCACGCCACGGCGGCGAACTGGTGCATGGAGCGCGGCAAGCATGTGTATGTGCAAAAACCGCTGACCCGCACCGTTTGGGAAGCGCGTCAACTGCGCGAAGCGGCCAAGAAGTATAACGTCGCCACGCAGATGGGCAACCAGGGCTATTCGAACGAGGGGACGCGCCAGGTCGCGGAGATGATCTGGGCCGGCGAGATTGGTAACGTCACCGAAGTGCACGCCTGGACCGACCGTCCCATCTGGCCGCAGGGGTTGACCAAAATTCCGGCACCGGACGCCGTTCCCAGCACGCTCGCCTGGGACCTCTGGCTCGGCATCGCCGACAAACGGCCCTATACATCGGGCGGCGAGGGCTATCCGATCCACGGGGCCTATTTCTACCAGCCCTTTAGCTGGCGCGGGTTCTACGATTTCGGATGCGGCGCTCTGGGCGATATGGCCTGCCACATCCTCGGCGCGGCCAATCTCGCTCTCATGCTCGACGCGCCCACCTCGGTGGAATGTATCGAGAAAGAGGGCGAGAGCGATTTCATGTATCCGACGGCGTCTGTCATCCGCTACGACTTCCCCGCCCGCGGCAGCATGCCCGCCGTGAAGCTTTTCTGGCACGACGGCATGAAAGAGACGCCGAAGATTCCGGGGGTCCCCGAAGGCGAGCTTCTCGGCGATCTGCCGGAGATTCGCGAACCGCGCCAGCCGGGCGCGCCTCCCCGCCGCCGCGCTTACGACGGCTACATAGGCGACACGTTTAACTGGGATCGCTTCCAAAAAGTAACGACAGACCCGAAAGCCGAGAAATCCACTCCCGACGGCAGCTTGTTTATCGGCGACAAGGGAATGATCACCACCGGTACATACGGCGAAGATACGCGCCTGATTCCAGTGGACCGGATGAAAGACTACCAGTTCCCCGACCCGCTGCTGTCCCGCTCACCGGGCCATTACCGTGACTGGATCCGCGCCTGCAAAGGCGGGAGCCCGGCCTGTTCCAATTTCGATGTGGCCTCTCCCTTCGTCGAGTGGATGCTTTTGGGCGCGATTGCCGTGCGCTTCAAAGGAAAGCTGGACTGGGATCCGGAGCGAATGATGTTCATGAATAACCCGGAAGCGAACAAGTATCTGAAGCCGACCTTCCGCGAGGGCTGGAGCTTCTCCTAGACCGCCCATGCCGGTTTACGCCCTGGTTGTTCCGGCGGCCGGCTGGATCGTTTGGATCACGTCTTTCTAAAATCCCCCAGCGGGCCCGCTTGTCGAGGTTTTTCGCGGGCCCGCCGTGGCCTCGCTTTACGGGGCAGTTCCCGCTGGCGCTGAGCCGTTACGCGCCGTTCCTACGCTGACGGAACGGGAAACAGGTTGCCCTGACCGAGGAGCCAGTTCGGATCGAGACGCCGCTTCACTTTTTTCATCTCCTCGAGCTGCTCCGGAGTGTATTGAATCTCAAGAAAGTGAGCTTTCCGCTTTCCGAGGCCGTGCTCGGCGGATACGGTTCCCCCGAATTCAACGGCCTTGCGGGCAAAGTCGGTCATCAGCGCGAAGCCGCTGCGGTTCTCTTCACTCGTCGCCGGCAGCATGTTGATGTGCAGATGCGCATCGCCGGCGTGCCCGTAGACTACGTAGTCGCCGCCATAGCTTTCGGACAGCCGCCGCCGGCAATACGCCAGCATCTCCCGGCCCCGCGGGAGCGGCACCGCGAAATCGGTACCCAGCTTCATGAATCCGCGCTGGATCACGGTCGCATTCACGCGCTCCGGCAGCGCGTGGCGAAAAACGCGGAAGCGCTCGCGATCGCGGTCCGTCTCACCAAACCAGGAAGCTTCCATCAAGGCGCGCGCCCGCTCCAGACGCTCCACCCAATCGGCGGGGTCGCCGTCCTCCTGTTCGATCAGCACGGCGGCCCGCGCCTCCATCGGTATTTCCTCGTAGGCGGGGCGGAGCAATTCGAGCGAACGGGCATCCATGTATTCGAGCATCCGTTCCCCCGCAATCGAGCGCCAGTCGCCGACGGCATCGAGCGCGGAATCCTCGTCCCTAAAAAACACTACGCCCGCCAGGAGCCGCCGCGGCTTGGGCAGCAGCCGAAGCGCCGCTTCGGTGATGACCGCGAGGGTGCCTTCCGAGCCGCAGATCAGATCGATCCAATCCATGCCGGGACGCAACGGATAGCCGGCGCTGCTTTTCGTGCTGGCGGGCAGAGGCAGCGCGGGAACCGGGAAGTCGACCGGCTCATCGCGGCGAAATTCGCGGATTCGCCCATCCATGAAGACAACCTTGAGCGCCAGCACGTGCCGCCTGGTGCTGCCATAGAGAAAGCTGCGGGAGCCGCTGGCGTTGGTGTTGATGGTGCCGCCGACGCTGGCCGTCCACTCCGTCGGATCGGGGGCATAGAACTGTCCGGAGCGCGCGGCGGCGGCTTGCAATTCGGTGAGCGCAACACCGGCGCCGGTAATGGCGCGGCCCGGCTCGATCTCAATTCCCGCGAACTTTCGCATGGAAATGGACCATCCGTTTTTCGGCATCGATCCGCCGGTGATGCCGGTACCCGCGCCCAGAATGGTGACCGGAACACGATCGCGATTGGCTTCGGCAAGCAAACGAGCCAGCTCCGTCTCGTCCGCCGGCGTGAAAACGGCGTCGGCCTCGCCTTTAAAGCCCGATGCGTCGGTAAGAGCGGTCATACCTCCAGAATTACAGGCATGATGAGGGGGCGGCGCGAAGTCTGTTTGATCAGGAAGCGCTTAAGATCGGCACGAATCTTTTCCTGCATCACGCCCCAGTCGGTGCGCTCTTCGTCACTCGAAGACTCCAGTGTTTTCGCGACCACCTGACGCGCCTGTTCGAGCAACTCGGAACCCTCTTCGAGCGACATGAAGCCGCGGGTGACAATTTCCGGTAGAGCCTGCTTGCGCCCGGAGTCCTTGTTGATGGCGATCACCGGCAGCACGAACCCGTCCTCGGAAAGATGGCGGCGGTCGCGGATCACCATATCCTCCACCACTTCATCGATCGTTCCCGAATCGATGCAGACCTTGCCAACGGGAACTTTCTCGCCTTTGCGCGCGCCGTGGCGGTCCACCTCGAGGGACTCGCCTGTTTCGAGCACGAACGACCTCAACCCGGATTCGTGGAGGTGCGACGCGAGCGCGGCGTGGCGCGAAAGCTGGCGGTATTCCCCGTGAACCGGGACGAAATACTTCGGCCTCACCAGGTTGAGAATCAGCTTCAACTCCTCGGAAGAGGCATGGCCGGAGACGTGCACGGGCGGGTTCATCGATCCATAAATCAAATCGGCGCCGCGCCGCGCCAGGTGGTTAATCATCCGGTAAATCGCCTTCTCATTTCCCGGAATGATGCGCGAACTCAGCACCACCGTATCCCCGCGCTGGACGGAAAGATGTTTGTGGTTATCGACAGCGACGCGCGAAAGCGACGACATCGGCTCGCCCTGGGTGCCCGAAACCACCGCCACCACTTTATTCGGCGGGGTTCCCATGATGTCCTGCGGACGAAGCAGGATGGAATCGGGGATGTCCAGCAGCCCAAGCCCATGCGAGATTTCGGTCACGCTGAGCATGCTGCGGCCCAGAAACGCCACTTTTCGCCCATATTCGGCGGACAGATCCAGAATTTGCTGCAGACGGTGGATGGAGGAGCTGAAACAGGAAATCACCAGACGCCGCTCCGCCCGGTTGAAAACATCTTCCAGGCGCGGACGCACCGCCCGTTCGCTTTCCGTGTAGCCGGGGCGATCGACGTTGGTGGAGTCCGACATCAGCAGCAGCACGCCACGCTTGCCATACTCGGCGAACGTATGGAGGTCGAACAGTTCGTTGTCAGTGGGCGTCGGATCCACTTTGAAATCGCCGGTGTGGATGATGACGCCGAGCGGAGTGGTGATGGCAACCGCAACCGCGGAGACGATCGAGTGCGTCACGTGGATGAACTCAATTTGGAACGGACCGAGCGTCACCTTGCCGCCCGGGCGAATCGTATTCAGACGGGCCTGCGCCAGCAAGTCGTGCTCTTCGAGACGGCGCTCCACCAGCGCGAGCGTGAAAGCAGTGCCGTAGACCGGAATATCGAGCTGGCTAATGAGGAACGGAACCGCCCCGATGTGATCTTCGTGTCCGTGCGTCAGAATAAGGCCGCGAACCTTTTCACTGTGCTGTTCGAGATAGGCGAAGTCCGGAGTGACGATATCGACGCCGAGCATTTCGGAATCGGGGAACATCATCCCCGCGTCGATGACAATGATGTCGTCCCCGTAGCGAATGGCCATGGAATTCATACCGAATTCCCCTAGACCGCCGAGGGGGATGAGTTGAAGCTTGCTATCGGACATAAAAGCGGAATCCTAAGCGTAGCAGATGAGTATGCCGCGCTGAATCCGATTACTAGCTCTCTTGCTCGGGGGCGGGCCGGCTTCGAGCGACGCTATCCAGAAAGGCGCCATTCGCCACGCTGATCTCCGATTCTCCGGCATGGAGGATGGCGTGCGTGGCGTTAATCTCGGTGAGAACGCCCTCCTGTCCGGAGATTTCCACAGTCCGGCCGATCTGCAGGAACTTGCGCGTGTAGAAGCCCGCGGTGATGTTGCGGATTACATCGCGGGTGCCCAGTCCGAACGAAACACCGAAGGCGAGCGCCGCGCCGCCCAGCACAAAACTGGTCACGATGCGAACGATGCCGGTGTCGATCTTAAGCTGGCTGACCGCCATCATCGCAACCACGAAAACAATGAGGCCGGACACCAGCTTTCCGAGAGAAGCGGCGAAGTCAATTCCCGAGTTACGCGCCGATTCGGTTACCATCTCACCGGCAAACTGACCCAGCGAGGTGCCCAGAATGACCAGCAAAAGGGCGGCGACAATATTCGGCAGGTAGGCAAAAAATGCGCCAAATGCGTCGGAAATCGCCACCAGGCCCAACGCGTCGGAAGCGGTTTTCGCCAGCACCAGCAGGATCAGGAAATAGACCAGCCGCGGGATGAAGAGGTTGAGCTGCTGGCGCAGCCCGATCCGCTGCAGCGCCTTGTCAATGCCGGCTTTTTCCATCAGCCGGTCGAAGCCGATCCTAGTCAGCGTGAACCGCAGGACAACCTCAATCAGCTTGGCCAGGGCAAACCCGGTAATGGCGAGCAGAATCCCCACCACGACCTTCGGCGCCATCGCGATCGCCGAGTCCATCAGGTTCGCGAACGCCTGGATGAGCTTTTCCTTCATGTGCTAGCTCTCCTTCTTCGTCCTTTTTCCATTGACAACGTGGACAAACATGCTGGCGAGCTCCGACAGAACAATCCCGGGCAGTTCCCACGATACAGAAAGAAGCTGCGTCGCGGTGGTGCGGCGGTGAATGCGCCGGCGGATCCCTCGCAAGAAGAAATGGGAGGTGTCGAACTCCAGATCGCGCAGCGCGTGGATGGGCTCGCCCATCTCGAAGTCGTCCGGCTCGCGGTCTCCTCCCTCCGCCGCGTCCGGCCCATTGGCATCTTCGCTCATGACGGGGCCTGATAACGCCGCCGGAATTCCTGGCGGGCGCGGCTGATTCGCATTTTCACCGCTGAGAGTCCGATCCCGAGTTCGGCCGCGATTTCCTCATACGAGAGCTCATCCATGTCGCGCATGACCAGCGCCACCCGCAGCGCCGGCGGCAGGGATTCCAAAACGCCGGCAATGCGCCGGCGGTTGTCCATTGCGTCGGACTCCTCAATGGCGGCGGGGCGAACCTGAAGCTGCTCGGACCCCTCCGCTGCCTGATCGTCGATGGGCACAACCTTGCGGCTGTCCCGCTTCTTAATGTAATTCAGGCAATGATGCACTTTGATGCGCTGCAGCCAGTGGCGGAATGTCGAACGGCCCTCAAAGGTTCGCAATCCGAAGAAGGCTTTCACGAAAACTTCCTGGGCCAGATCCTCGGCCCCGTCGTCCCGCGTCATGTACCGGCAATCCGCCAGAATCCTCTTCTGATGCTCCTGAACCAACCCCTCAAATGCCCTCAAGTCTCCTTCCCTGGCCCTTAGAGCCTGTTGTACGAGCTTCTCGTCCTCATCTTCGAGAACCGCCTCATTCGCTTCCAGCATCGTTTCGATTGTACGCATTTTGCCGGGTATTTTTATCGAACAGAAAATTTTGGCGCACCATGTGACTTTCGACAACGCCGTGTTGTCTCAAAGGGTGGAGGGGCTTTCCAAGTATGCCTTCACTGGAAGCTGTCTTCCTCGTGTAAAAATCGAGGTCGGAGGAGCCGTTAGTTCGCATCTACGGCAAAAGGTGAAGGTGAAGATAAAACTCGTGACCAAATACACACAACTCAACTACCCAAAACGGCGCGCGGGCCGGGGAGCCTCTCTCTTATTCATTCTGATCGGAATTACCGGGGCTACGGTTGTAGCGCAAACGGCCAACACAGAAAAGCCGGCGCCCGACATTCTGCTTCTGGTGGACGGCGAAAAGCTAATCGGACAACTGAAAAGCGCGACCGGAGCTTCGCTGGTTTTCCATAGCGATATAGCCGGTGACGTGACCATCGACTGGAGTAAAGTCTCCGAACTTCATACCAACCGGCAATTTGCGGCCATACCGAAGAACGTCAAACTGCACAAAACCGAGGAAGCGGCCACGGTGCCGCAAGGCACGGTCGCCATGTCCAGCCAGAAAGTGGAAGTAACCGGCGGCAAGACCGCCGCGCAAACCATTCCGGTCGGCGACATTGGCATTATTGTGGACCAACCCTCGTTCGAAGCCGCTCTGACCCATCGCAACTTCCTGCAGGGATGGAAGGGCGGAGCCACGGCCGGGTTATCGCTGACGGAAGCCACGCAGAACAGCCAGTCGTTCACGGCCGCGGTCGGCCTGGTGCGCGCGGTCCCGGGCGTAAGCTGGCTCGACCTGCGGAGCCGCACGCTTTTCAATTTTAATGAGGCTTACGGCAAGATTTCCCAGCCCGGAACGCCCGACGTGAAGACGTCTTTATACCACATCGACGCCGAGCAGGACTGGTATCTTTCTCCGCGGCTGTTCGCATTCGCCCACACGGCTTTCGATCATAGCTTTTCTCAAGGGTTGTCGCTGCAGCAACTCTACGGCGGCGGCGTCGGCGTGGTGGCCGTAAAGAGTTCCAATCAGGAGCTCGATCTGAAAGCGAGCATGGATTACATCAACCAGCGATTTGACGATTCGAGCCTTAACAACAGCCTGGTCGGCACCACGTTCGGGGAGACTTATGTCCGCACGTTCCCGCACAAGATCCTGTTCAGCCAGCAAGCCGGGTTTACGCCGGCATGGAACGATACGAGCGCGTTCTCGGCGTTCGCCAGCGCGGGACTGACCTTCCCGGTGTACCACCGCCTCGGACTAACCATCGGAGCGATTGATAATTTTCTGAATAATCCGCCACCCACCTTCCGCAAGAATTCCTTCCAGTTGACGGTGGGCGCCACTTATTCATTCCAGTAGTACCACCGGCGCGGCGGGCGCGGCCTGACTCTCTCCAGGCCGTCTCGCCGAGCCCCGCCGGCATCCAGCAGAGTGGACGAAACATATGAGTGCAACACTTACGAAGGCCGACTTGTCGAAAGAAATAGCCCGCGTCTGCGAAATGCCGCGCAAGAACAGCAAGCAATTGCTGGAGATCGTGTTAGGCGCCATGGTGGACGCGCTGGCGCAGGGCCAGCGCATCGAAATCCGCGGGTTTGGCACGATGGGAATCCGGACGCGCCGGCCGTGGGTAGGAACCAACCCGACCACGGGTCAGGAGCTGCGAGTGCCGGCGAAGAAGACGCCGTATTTCAAAGCCGCGAAGGAACTGCGGAGCCTGATCAACGCTCCCGCAACTTCGGCGGCTGCGAATCCCACGCCGGATTCGGTTGAAGAAAATCAAAAGGAGAAGCAAGCGAGCAATGCTCAAGGAATTTAAAGCCTTTGTGATGAAGGGCAATGTTCTCGACCTCGCCGTCGCGGTGATCATCGGCGCGGCCTTCGGGGGGATCGTCACGTCCCTGGTGAACGACGTCATCATGCCGCCCATCGGGCTGCTGCTGGGACATGTCGATTTTAAAGACCTGTTCCTTGCGCTGAACGGACAAAGCTATGCGACGCTCGCCGCAGCCAAGGCAGCGGCCGCGCCAGTGATTGCTTACGGGCAGTTCCTGAACACGATCATCAATTTCCTGATCGTCGCTTTTGCCATCTTTATCGTCGTCCGAGCGGCCAACAAGTTTCAAAAGGCCGCTCCGGCCGCTGCGCCCACCACCAAGGATTGTCCGTATTGCTCCATGGCGATCCCGCTGACAGCGAAACGCTGCCCGCAGTGCACGTCGCAGCTCACCGCTTGAGGTCTCCTGGCGAGTAGAGGAACAACGATGAGCCGGCTGTTCCATTTCATCGCCGGAGGCGTCTGCGCCGCCATGCTGGCATTACCCGGCGGCGCAGCGATGACGCCAGCGCCGCAAGCGCCGAAAGAAGCGGCCGCGGCGGTGCCCTCGGAAAAGGAAATCTCGGGCGCGCGGGCAAAAGGACTCGTATGGGTCAATCCCGGCGCCCGGACCTATCATCGCGACGGCCGGTATTACGGGAAGACCACGCATGGAAGGTTTATGACCGAAGCGGAAGCCAAAAAGGCGGGGTATCGCGCCGCGAAGCCCTCCGCCTTTTCGGAAAAGATGGTTGCCGCCAGTCCCAAGTAACGCTGCCTCCCGCGCGCCGGCGGGATAGAAGTAGCGGGCATTCCGGAGCTAGCCGGGATGCCCGCCCCGGCGCTTCCCCATCCTCTTCGCTCACTCTCGCGCCATTCCCATGTTTCAATAGCTTCTGGGGATGCCTTCCGCCAGCCGCCGCTTACGAGTCACCACTGGAACCACAGCCGAAGACTGCCGCGAATATACGTTTGAGGCTCCATTCCGGATTGGCCGCGTCGAGGACTGCGACGTTTGTATTACCGGAGAATATGTCAGCCGCGCGCATGTTCAGGTGGTCCTGGAGGGCGGCCAATGGTGGGTCCGGGACCTCGGCAGCAGCAATGGCACATTTGTCGACGGCGAACGGATCTCGCACGTCCCGGTCGGCGACTCTCTGACGATACGCCTTGGCGTGCTCGGCCCGTTTGTCTGGCTGGAAACCGTACCGAACGAGCCGGAGATCATTCCTCCAGGCGAGCAGACGATGGTTTCGCAGTACATCGACCGCTACTTCGCCAAGACCGCCAGCGGCGAGCCCGCGGGCGAACACACGATGATCGTCCGCCAGGCCTTCGAACGCGTGCAGGGCCGGCAGCGGAGGCGCTATGGCCTGGTTCTCGGAATTCTGGGCGCGTGCGTGCTCGCCGCCGGCGGTTATGCCCTCTATCTTCAGCAGCAGGTCGGCAAACAGCGCGCCACGGCCACCGAGCTTTTCTACACGATGAAGTCCCTCGACCTCGATATCGCCAACGTGGAGCGCCTGGTGACCGACACCCAGAATCAACAAGGCATGGCGGAAATCCGGAAATATCAGACGCGGCGCCGCGAAATGGAAGAGAGTTATAACCGTTTTCTCGCGTCGTTGCATGTCTATAACCCGAAAATGTCCGAGCAGGAACGGCTGATTCTGCGGGTGGCGCGGATTTTCGGCGAGTGCGAACTGGATATGCCCCCCGGCTTTGTCGATGAAATCCAGACCTACATCGGAAAATGGAAGTCTTCCGGCCGTCTGGCGAACGCCATCCGGCGCGCCCGTGAGAACGGCTACACGCCGGTCATCGAGCGGGAATTGCTGGCCCAGGACCTGCCGCCGCAGTTTTTCTACCTGGCGCTGCAGGAAAGCAACTTCGACCCGTACATTAGCGGCCCCATGACCCGCAAAGGGATCGCCAAGGGCATGTGGCAGTTCATCCCGGAGACGGGCGTAAAATACGGGCTGAAAATCGGCCCTCTGGCCGACCTTCCCCGCCCCGACCCGGGCGACGACCGCCATCATTGGGACCTGGAAACCAAGGCCGCGGCCCGCTACCTGAAAGACCTTTACAGCACCGACGCCCAGGCGTCCGGATTTCTGGTGATGTCCTGCTACAACTGGGGTGAAAATCAGGTTCTGCCGCTGGTCCGCAGCATGCCCGCCAACCCCCGCGAGCGCAATTTCTGGCAATTGCTCAAAAAGCACCGCGACAAGATCCCGCAGGAGACCTACGACTATGTTTTTTATATCGCGTCGGCGGCGGTGATTGGAGAGAACCCGCGCTTGTTTGGGTTCGATTTCGACGACCCGCTTTGAAAAGGACCGCCGCTCATGGCGGGTCCAGAGGATTGGCGAACCAAAATGGCTCAAAAGAGGCTACGCGGGAAAGCTGTGGAAAACTATGTGGAAATTTTCGACCGTGGGCAGGCTGCCATAAACGCAGAAATGCTCACCCAAAGGGTGAGCATTTCGCCATCTACTTGCAAACGCAAGCTCCCCGTGTTCCAGGGGTGATGTTTGGGAGAATCAGGCCGACGGTATCGCAACCCGCCAAAACCTGTTGTGATTGGATGATAGGACTTGGCTGAAGTCGAGTCAAGACAAAAATCCTCGAAATTGTATTGGCCTTCAAGCGCCTGATGAGCAATCGTTTATGGGGAACCGAAAATTTCCGCAGCCTGTGGATATTTTCGGAAAACCCTTGTTTTCCGGGCCTTCCAGATGCTCTAAGCGGAGGAAAAGTAAGGTGTTTTTATCTGCCGCTGAGGTTTAGCACGATTACGTCGCCAGCAGTTGAGCTGCCAAATTGCGAACGAAAGGCACGGACGCCCCCCACGGCCACTCCGCCGGCAATACACAGGCCTACCAGGAACAGGATGAGCTCGCCAATCGCGAACAGCATATCCCGAAGCTTTTCCACGATGTGCGGATCCAGCGGCTTTTCGTCCCAACTCACCGACGCCAGGTAGCTGATTCCGGAGATCAGCGATGCGGCGTCCTTGTCCTGGCCGTCCGGCACGACCATGACCAGGGGACCCGACCGCTTTACCGCGGCGCCGTTCAATTGGCGAAATTCAACGGCCTGCTGCCGGGCCATCGCGGGCGTGGGATAGGATACAATCGCCAGCAAAATCCGGCCTTTAGGGGTCTGGTAGCTCGCTACCGAGGCTTCCGTGGAGAATTGGAAAGCCATCGCCTGCGCGGGCAGGGCGGGGCCGAATTTTTCCAGGCTTGCCGGGCCCAGGATGTAGCGCTCGGAGCCCGGGATGAGCCCTTTACGGGGCAAATAGCCCGGAAGGGAGGAGGATGAGGCATGCGATACCTGGCGCGCGTCAATGCGCGACCACAGCGCCGCCTGGCCGGGGCAAGCGCCGGAGCATGTCAGCACGACATTTCCGTCCAGGAAAGCCGCTTCGCCCGAACCTCTCAGCCACAGCCAGGCCGCGTAGGCCCCGGTCGTGTCCCGGAAGCGATAGGCGGCGGCCTTCGCCCGCCCGACATCGGCCTGCTCGGCTGACTCGAGCCCATATTCGTCCCATAAAGCCCGGTCGCTCGCCGGGGTAAAGCTATGGCCCACGGGACCCTTCCAGATGGAACCGGAGGGGGCGGCGGCCAGAAAAGCGACGAGTGTCAGGCTGCTCCACAGCATTTTTTGTACTTCTTTCCGCTTCCGCAGGGACAAGGATCGTTGCGCCCGGCCTTTTGCTGCTTCACGACCGGCTTTTGGGAACTGGCGGACGCCTCACCGCCAACGAACTGCAGATCGGCCATTTCCCGCTCCTTCTTGCGCTGGATGTTGCGCGTGAAGTCCTCCACGCTGGCCTGAGCGGCGCGGCGCTGGTCCTGGACGGCGGCCACTACTTCCGCCTCCTCCTCTTCGTCTTCGTCGTCCTCTTCGTAATCGTCGCTTGGGAAAGGCAGAGCCGGAGCGGGTCCATCTTCCCCGCGCGTGACCTGCAGGAAGAACAGGTAGCGGATGGAATCGTCCTCGATCCGGTCCATCATGTCCTGGAACATGGTGAACGATTCGCGCTTGTATTCGATGAGCGGGTCCTTTTGCCCGTAGCCGCGGAGTCCGATGCCTTCCTTCAAGTGGTCCATCGACAACAGGTGGTCCTTCCACTGGTTGTCGATGATGTTGAGCATCACGATGCGCTCGGCCTGGCGCATCATTTCCTCTCCGACGAGATCTTCTTTCTCCTGGTAACGGGCGGTGAGCTTGTCGACGATGGCGTCTTCGAGCTCCACCCGTGTCATGCCGGCGAGATCCTGCGGAACAATCTTGACCCCGAACTGGGTAAGCACGTCGGACTGCAGGCCGGTGAGATCGTATTCGTCCGGATGGGCTTTCTCCGGGCAGCGCAGGTCGCTGAACTGGCCGACGATGCCGCGCACGATATCGAGCACGCGCTCTTTCTGGTTGGCGCCTTCGAGCAGCGCTCGCCGCATGCCGTAGACGGCTTGCCGCTGCTTGTTCATGACGTCGTCGTACTCGAGAATATGTTTGCGCGAAGCGAAATTCTGCGCTTCGACGGCCTTTTGGGCGGCCTCGATGCGTTTTGTAATCAGCCGCGACTCGATGGGCACATCTTCTTCCATCCCCAGGCGCAGCATGAGCTTCTGCATGCGCTCGCCGCCGAAGATGCGCATCAGGTCGTCCTGCAGGGAAAGATAAAAGCGCGAGCTTCCGGGGTCGCCCTGGCGTCCGGCGCGTCCGCGAAGCTGGTTATCGACGCGGCGGGATTCGTGCCGCTCCGTGCCAAGGATATGCAACCCTCCCAGCGCCAATACTTCCTGGCGCTCGGCCTCCGTGCCCTGCTTGTACTTGTTGAGAACTTCGAGCCACTCCTGGTGCTTGGGGGAGGAATACACGGCGGTCTGCATGGCGTCGGGATCCTTGCCCTGTTTCCTTAGATGATCCTTCGCCATGAATTCGGCATTGCCGCCGAGCAGAATATCGGTTCCGCGGCCCGCCATGTTGGTGGAAACAGTGACAGCGCCCTTACGGCCCGCCTGCGCCACGATGACGGCTTCCCGTTCGTGGTTCTTGGCGTTCAGCACCTCATGCTTCACACCCATTTTTTTCAGAATGCCCGAGAGCTTCTCGGACTTTTCCACCGATACCGTGCCCACCAGCACCGGCTGGCCGGTCTCATGCAGCGTCTTGATCTCTTTCGCCGCGTTGCGGAATTTCTCTTCCTCGGTGCGGTAAACGACGTCCTGGTTCTCTTTGCGCAGCAGGGGCCGGTTGGTGGGAATGACGACGACATCGAGCTTGTAAATTTTCTCGAACTCGGCCGCTTCCGTTTCCGCCGTACCGGTCATACCGGCGAGCTTTTTGTACATGCGGAAGTAGTTCTGGAAGGTGATGGTGGCGAGCGTCTGGTTTTCGCGCTCGATCTTTACTCCCTCCTTCGCTTCCACGGCCTGGTGCAGCCCGTCGCTCCAGCGGCGGCCGGGCATCAGGCGGCCGGTGAATTCGTCAACAATCACCACCTGTCCATCCTGCACGACGTAATCCTTGTCGCGGTGGAAGAGAACCATCGCCTTCAGGCCCTGCTGGACGTGATGGTTGAGCTCGATATTTTCCGGATCGTAGAGATTCTCAATGCCGAGCAGCTTTTCAACCTTGGTCACACCCTCTTCGGTGAGGCCGACCGCACGGTGTTTTTCATCGACGGTATAGTCGCCCGTGGTGTAGGTTTCGCCCGGCTCCTTGCCCTCGATCACCTCGCCGCGAACAAGACGGGGAATGATGCGGTTGATGCGGTAATACTTGTCGGTGGATTCCTCGCTCGGGCCGGAAATAATGAGCGGCGTGCGGGCTTCGTCAATGAGAATCGAATCGACCTCGTCCACGATGCCGAAGTGGTGGGAACGCTGCACGCAGTTATCCAACTGAAACTTCATGTTGTCGCGCAGATAGTCGAAGCCAAATTCGTTGTTGGTGCCGTAGGTGATGTCGCAGGCGTAAGCGTTGCGCCGTTCTCCGTCATCGAGATCGTGCAGAATCACCCCGACGGACAAGCCGAGAAACTTGTAGAGCCGCCCCATCCATTCCGAGTCGCGGCGCGCCAGATAGTCGTTGACCGTGACCACATGAACGCCCTTACCCTCCAGCGCATTCAAATAGACGGGCAGCGTGGCGACCAGGGTTTTTCCTTCGCCGGTCTTCATTTCCGCGATCTTGCCGCGATGAAGAACGATACCTCCGATCAACTGCACGTCGAAGTGCCGCATATTCAGGACACGGCGCCCGGCCTCGCGGCAGACGGCGAACGCCTCCACCATCAGGTCGTCGAGGCCCGCGCCCTGCGCCAGACGCTCGCGGAATTCGACTGTCTTGTGCGACAGCTCCTCGTCCGTAAGAGCCTGCATTTGCGGTTCAAGAGCCGTAATTTCGGCCACGATGGGCCGCATTCGCTTCACTTCGCGGTCGTTCCGCGTTCCAAATACTTTTGCTAGAGCCTTATCCAGCATGAGAAACACCCCTTACGTTGTATTCAATTGTTTGAGTGGGAATTGCCGCGACTAGGCGGCCGCGGGGGGAGGACGCTGGATGAGGACCGGAAGGACGCCGGGCGAAGCAGAAATTTCCGGCGCGGAGGCGTGCGACTGAACCAGGCGCTCCGGCGCCGAGGCGAAGACCACCGACGCGGGAAGGCTAATAAAACTTGCAAAAAGAGACGAGGACGCTTCCGACCGGACGGCCTGCCGGCGGCTGAGGGAAAGCCGTCCCAAAGCACGCGATTTCACCGCCTGCGCGGAGCAAGTCTTCAACCCCGCGACGGCGCGGCTGGCGGGCGCCTGCGAAGGGCGACTCTCCGGAACCACGTACGCCGAGCAGATCGCCGCCAGAAGAAACAGCAAAGATCCGGCCGCGGGAAGCCCGGAGGCGCGGCTGCGAGATGTCGTCTTCGGACGCAAAGTTACCTGCTACCAGAATAGCTCGCTGGAAAAATCCGATCAAGGGAAGCCGGAGGGGCGGGCAGTCTCGCGGGCGACATTCCATGGCGTCCTGCGCGGCGCGCCTTCCACGACCGAATAAAAGTAGTCTGGTAGAGCTAACCGTATATGAAATTTTCAAGGCGCAATCTCCTCGAAGCCGCGGCTCTCTCGGCGTTGCCGGGCAGGGCGGCGCCGGAGCGGCCGAACATCATCCTGCTGCTTGGAGACGATCATCGCCGTGACGCCGCCGGATGTTATGGCAATCGCCTGGTTCAGACGCCGGAACTCGACCGGCTGGCCGGCGAGGGAGTGCTCTTTGAAAACCACTTCACCACTACTCCGATTTGCTGCGCCAGCCGCGCCAGCATCATGCTGGGCGAGTATGCGGGCAGCCACGGAATCAACGACTTCGAAACGCCGCTCCGCGACGGTCAGGTGGCGCGCAGTTACTGGCGTCAACTGGCCGGCGCCGGCTATCACACCGGGTTCATCGGCAAATTCGGCGTGGGCGCGAAAATGCCCGCGGAATCGTTCGACGTCTGGATGGGTTTCGGAGGCCAGGGGCATTATTTTCCTCACGGCCCGGAAGGTCCGCACTTAAACCACATCGTGCGGGACCAGATCCATGAATTCCTCGACAGCGCTCCCGCCGGCAGACCGTTTTGTCTTTCGGTGAGTTTCAAGGCGCCGCACGAAGAAGACGAGGACCCGCGCACCTATCTCCCGTCGCAGGACACAGCAGCGCGCTACGCCGGAGTCGCTTTTCCCGAACATGGCGGCGCCGGTTCGGACGACATCAACCGCTTCCCGCTGGCCATTCAACGTTCGGAGAACCGGAGAAGATGGGCCGGACGCTACTCCACCCCGGCGCTCAATCAAGCCACAAAAAATGGCTATTACCGCCTGATAACCGGAATCGACGATGTGATTGGATCGATGCGCAAAAAGCTCGGCGAACTGGGGCTGGCACGAAACACGATCATCCTCTACTCGGCCGATCACGGAATTTTTGAAGGCGAACATGGATTTGCCGGCAAATGGTACGGGCACGAGGAATCGCTGGCAATTCCCCTGATTGTTTACGATCCCCGGTTGCCGGCAAACGCGCGAGGGAAGCGGGTGCGGGCAACTTCGCTCAACATCGATCTTCAACCGACGCTGCTCGACCTGGCGGGCGTCCGGGCGGACGCTCCGGCACAGGGCCAAAGTCTTGCCCGTTACCTCAAGGACTCCGGTTCGAGCGGCAGGGGAGTCTTCTTTTTCGAACACCGCTTCCCCTACCGCGGTTGGATTCCATCGAGCGAGGGCATCCGCACGGCGCGCTGGAAGTATATCCGCTACACGGACGCGGCCGCGCCGTTTGAAGAACTTTACGACCTCCAGGCGAATCCGAAAGAGACGGTCAATCTCGCCGGCAACCCCGAGTACCGCCGCCAGAGCGACACGCTGGATCGTTACGCCCGCACCTGGCGAGGCGCGCTGAGTTCCTGGCGGCCCGGCACTCCCTGGATCGATCCTGTCTCCGGAGAAGACCTGCGGCGCGACGGCCTGGTCTAGGAACTTCCCCGATCTGGTGCGCAGGGCGATACAGAGGGAACTCGCGCATCGCCTGGCCGGCACATCCACGATAGACTGGCCTAGTTCCCGCATGAAAATTACACCTGCAATGTCTTGTGCGGCCCGGTGCGCCACGTTGGCGCTCGCCGCAAATATTGGCTGGTGCGCGCCTGCCCCATTGCGCTGGAGCGCGGCGGCTCCAGGGGCAGCCGGCGGCCTCAGCCTTCAAACCGGACCGAACTCGCACTGGCGCATGGAGACGGAGGCGGGCACGAAGACGGCCCGGCTTTCCCCGTCCCCGGATTACTATGCCCGTGCTTCCTTTGAAGTCCGCGTGGATCGTCCCGCCGCCGGGCTGGCATGGCTCCGCGCCCGTTATCTCGACCGGGGCTACGGTCTCATCAGCGTTCGCTACGGCTCGGAGACCATGCACGCGATTCCGCAGACCAAACAGTGGGGCGTCGCGCGTCTGAACACCGGCAAGGTGCGCGAGGCGGTCTTCGAGCTTGAGCCCGGCGCGCTCGAAGCGAAGTCGAGCGCCGCCAACCACGCCCGGTTGGTGATCGAGGGCCTGCCGTCCCTGGCGTCGCTCGAACTCACGGCGACCGAACCGGCGCACCCCGAAAATCCTGACGTTCCGCCCGCCGTGCACTTCCGCCGGCCCGGTCAGCGGGTGATGAGCGCCGGAGCCGACGCCGACTCGCCCGAGAAAATCGGCGACGCGCTCGCCAGCCTGCGGAATATTCTGCCGCTCGCCCGGGCGCTCGGCTTCAACGGTATCGAGAGTTACGTGAAATGGGGTTTCGTCGAACGCTCACCCGGCGTTTTCGATTGGAGCTATTACGACGCCGTCGTCG
>DASZXS010000016.1:0-70887 GCA_035545735.1 Bryobacteraceae bacterium
TAAAACCCGCCTGAGCCAGGCGGCTCTACTAGTTAGCGGCAGTTTCGACCGGAAGCCCGGCCATTTCGATGGTTCTCATCATCGATTTAACCCTTCGCGCGTATTCGGGAAGGGGATTGTACGTGGCTAGTATCCGGTCGACGCTTTTGTGCCGGTAAAGCCTCGAATAGCAAAGCCGCTCAGCCACTACCCGGATGCCGGCTCCGACTGTGGCGAACTTATGCTCCCCGTTGAACCAGCCCAAAACGTTATTATTCTTGTAGGCTTTGCCTCCGCCTGATTCCACCATGGAGATGCTCGGCAGGAGCCTCCAATCCAGGTGGTTGCGATCGGCCGCTTCGATGAAATCCGCTGCGTTTCGGTGAAGTGGGCTACCCCGGTCTTTAAAGAATTTCTGTAAGGCAGTTAACCGTTTGTCGGTGGGCTTTAGAGGGGATTGTGGTGCGGGAACCTTGGTTTGAGTCACTGCGGTGGCGACGGGCGCCGCCAGAAGGCCGGCAAAAACGACCAAACGCCTTGACATGGGACTCGCCATAGAATTACCTCCAGAATTACAGGACAGCTAAACTATTGAAAATAAAGATCAAAAATTGACTTGGTACGTCTCGAACCAAAAACGATCGTACAAGAGTATTGAGACTGCTACGGACTGGAATCTACAAAAGCATACATCAGATTATAACAAACGGTACATTTCGAGAGCCCGGCGTCTGAGATTCGTGATTTGCCCGGCCGCGCGCGGTTTCCTAGAATGGAAGTTACCCCCCCGATTGCTGGTCTGTGCTGGCGGGGGGAGCCAATGCGAGGGAGGTGGTAAGAATTGGCTGAAGTTCAACTGCAGGACGGAGAGACGCTCGAAAGCGCTCTACGCCGTTTCAAACGCAAGGTGCTGCAGGAAGATGTAGTGAGAGATATTAAGCGTCACGCGTATTACTTGAAGCCGGGCGAGAAGCGCCGTGTGAAGTCGGCGCTCGCTCGCAAGCGCAACCGGAAGAAGCGAATCCGCGAAGCCGAATAACCTCCCGGCAGAAATAAAAAAGGGGCCCCGGTCAACGGAGCCCCTTTTTTCGTTCCCCTCCGCGCTCAGCGCATTCTACGGTCGGGTTTAACTTCTTTAAAGCCAGCCGGAACCTCAAACTTCGACGGGTCCACCGGCTGGGAAGAAAAGCCGCTTGAATCCATCGTGCTTTCGAGCAGAACGCCGGGTTTCGAATTCTGGGCATCGGAATCGGACGGCTGGTCCTTCTTCTTCCCGAACCCTCCCAAGCCGCGGGCGAGAGCCTCCAGTCCGCTTCCGGAGTTGCCGTTGTGCTCCGCCGGTTGGCTTGCCTGTGGCGGTGGAGCCGCGTTGTCGCCGCTGGGGCCTCCGATTTCCGTGATGGTGCGAATCGGAACACCGTCCAGCTTAGCCACTTCCTTTGAAACTTCCACCATGCCTTGCATCGCCTGCCGCATCTGCGCCATTTGGCCTTCGGGCAAATAACCGAGTTTTTCGGCCATCCGCTTCTGGAATGCCCGCACTTCACCGTAGCCAGGCACGTCGGGCGCGACCCAGATGTACGAGTTGATGTTCATAGCGCCCTGTTGCCCGTGCTCGGCGTCATTCGATTCGACTCGCACGCTCACCAGAATCTCTTTCGTCTTGTGACCGGCCAGCTCCGCGGTGCGCCCCGTTTCCTGGGCGGATACCTTGAACTTGACGTTGGAATCGTCTTTGTTGCCCTTCATCTTCTCCGTCATTTCGCGCATCATTTCCCGCATCTGCTCGAACGTCATTACGGAGTAGGTCTTCTTTTCAAAATTGATTGTGGTGATCGTTTCCTTGTCGAGGTCGATGATGGAGCCGGCCGAGGCTCCCAGACGCGCCATCCGGTTGCCCTGGACGAACTCGGTGGCCACGATCGGCTGTCCCGCCTTCTTTGCAAATACGGTGGCCATTTTCATCATTCCGGCCATCGCTCCGCCGGTGATGCGCGTGTTTTGCTCATAGCTGAAATCGGCAAGCATCAACGCGGGGCACGCCAACAGCAGGATCAAGAGTCCTCGAAACCTCATCATGCTCCTTCTAAACTACGGTGAGAATCGCCGTCGAACCGTTACAATGGCAAACATCATCCTCATGACCACGTTTATCCGCAAGTGTACCGTCTTCTTTTTGCTGATCGCCGCTGCCGGTTGTAATCGTTCACACCAGACTACGATCGCGGTCATCCCGAAAGGCACGTCCAGCATTTTTTGGGTGGCGGTGCAGGCGGGCGCGCTGGCAGCGGGGCAGAAATTCAACGTGAAGATCCTGTGGAACGGTCCGGCGCAAGAAACCGAATACGACCGGGAAATTCAGATCGTCGATTCGATGATCGCGCGGCGGGTCGATGGCATCGCGGTGGCGGCCGCGGAACGCAAGGCCCTTGCTCCTCCCATCGAGCGCGCAGTGGCGGCGGGCATCCCGGTCACCGTCTTCGATTCCGGCGTGGACACCGATAAATACATGACCTTCATTGCAACGAACAACTACGAAGGAGGACAGAAGGGCGCGCGCGAGCTTGCCAGCCTGCTCGGCGACGAAGGCAAGGTGGGAATGATCATGCACGCGCCGGGCAGCGCGTCCACGATGGACCGCGAACGCGGCTTCGAGGACACCATCAAAAAAGACTTCCCGAAAATCCGCATCGCGGCGCGCCAGTACAGCATGTCCGACCCGTCCAAGGCGATGGCCTCCGTTGAGAATATGCTCACGGCGCAGCCGGATTTGGATGGATTCTTCGCATCTTCGGAGCCGAGCAGCATTGGCGCGGCGCAGGCGCTCAAATCCCGGCGCGCCGCCGGGCGCGTGAAACTCGTGGCCTTCGATTCGAGCGAGCAGATGATCAACGACATGAACGGCGGCGTTATTCAGGCGATGGTGGTGCAGGACCCGTTCCAGATGGGTTTCCAGGCCGTGCAGACCCTCGTTGAGAAGCTGGCCGGAAAAACTCCGCCCAAACGCATCGACCTCACCACCCGCGTTATCACCAAGCCCGACCTCAGCGACCCCAAAGTGATGGAGCTTCTGCGGCCGGACGTGAAGAAATATCTGAACTAGCTTTGGCCTAGCGGTCCAGCCACGCGCGCATGGTGCGCGTGACCAGGCCGGAGGCATCCTGCTGCACGAAGTGGCCGGCGCCGGGGATGGTGACCAGCGTAAGGTCCTCGCCCATCCAATCCCAGGTGTTGTTGAGAGCTCCGGAAAGAAGTGCGGTGTCCTTGAGTCCATGGAACATCAGGACCGGCATTTGAGTCTTCACCACCGGAGTCGAGTCTTCCTGGTATGGCGGACGAGGGTAATTCCGCCTGTAGTAGTTCAGCATGGCCGTCAAGTCAGAGCGCTCGAAGGCCTCGATATACTTCACCCTCGCGTCCGGGTCCTTGACCCAGAAGGCCAGTTGCTCCGGCTTCAACTGCTTCTCCGCGCCTTCCTCCTGGAACCGCCTCGCGTATTCGGCGGCGGCCTGCTGTTTCGGATTGTGGGCGAGTTCGCGGGCGATGCCCCGTAGATGCGGGAGGTTGAGAATAATGAGGCGGTCGACAAATTGTGGAGCGCTCAGCGCGAGGGTCCAGGCCACGGCGCCGCCCCAATCGTGCCCCACCACGATCGCCTTGTCCTTCCCGAAATGCTTGATCACCGCGATGACGTCGCCCACCAGCAGCTTCATGTCGTAGTTTTCGACTCCCTTGGGCTTGTCGCTGAGGTTGTAGCCGCGCTGGTCGATGGCGACGCATTGATATTTGTCCGCCAGGCCGGCCATTTGGTCGCGCCAGGTGTACCAGAAATCCGGGAAGCCGTGAATCATCACGACGAGCGGACCGCTGCCCAATGTGGCGTAGTGAATTTTTACACCATTCGAATCGGCGTAGCCCTGGGTCACGCGGGATTCAAAATCGGCGGCCTGCATGGGAAGCGCCGCCACGGCTATCAGAGCGATGACCCGTAAAGCGATGATCCGCAAACGGTGGAACATGGGGATTCTCCTCCGGTTGAGTATACCGGGAGAAACAGGGCTAGAGCCGGGCCAAGGCAGTACGCAGCCTGGCAAGGGCGCGGCTTCGATGGCTCACCGAAAGCTTTTGCGCGGCGGACGCTTCCCCGAACGTGCATCCGAAAGGCGGATAGTAGAATAGCGGGTCGTATCCGAAGCCGTTTTTGCCCCGGGGCTCATGCAAAATCTCACCTTCTACTTCTCCGCGAAAAGTTTCGATTACGTTTCCATCTCGCGCGAGCGCAACGACACAGATGTAGCGCGCCGAGCGATGGGCGACGCCTTTCATCCGTTCTATCAGCAGACGGTTGTTGCGCTCATCGGTCGCATCCAAGCCTGAAAAACGGGCCGATCGGATCCCCGGAGCGCCGCCCAGAGCATCCACCGAAAGCCCGGAATCCTCTGCAAATACCAATCCGCTTACGCCGCGAGCGTAATACACCGCTTTCTGCGCCGCGTTTTCTTCGAAGGTGTCGCCGGTCTCCTCCGGGGCGGCGAGACGGTCGAGGCCCGGAAGCATCTCGAGGTCGAAATCCGGCTCCAGGGCCTGCCGGAATTCCCGAATTTTCCCGGCGTTCGTGGTGGCGCAGTAGATTTTCACGCGGCCGCCGGCGTCTGCAAAGCGAGCAGGTCCCGGATGCCCCCGCGCGCCAGGGAGAGCAGGGTCAGAAGTTGCTCATCGTCGAAGGGCGTCTTCTCCGCGGTCGCCTGGAGTTCGATGAACCGCCCGCTGCCGGTCATCACAACGTTCATGTCCACCTCCGCGCGCGAATCTTCTTCGTAGCAGAGGTCGAGCAAGGGCACGCCATCGGCAATTCCCACGCTGGTAGCCGCCACCTGATCGCGAATCGGCGAGGTCTTGAGCGCGCCGTATTGCAGCAGCTTGTTCACCGCGATGGACAAGGCAACGAAAGCGCCCGTAATGCTGGCGGTACGCGTTCCCCCGTCGGCTTGCAGGACATCGCAATCAACGATGATACTCCGCTCTCCCAGGGTCTTCAGGTCCATCACCGTGCGCAGGGAGCGGCCGATCAGGCGCTGAATCTCCATGGTCCGCCCGGAGGCGCGTCCCTTACTGACTTCGCGCGGGGTGCGCGTCGCGGTGGCGCGCGGCAGCATGGAGTATTCGGCAGTCACCCATCCTTTTCCGCTGCCGCGCAGGAAGGACGGGACGCTTTCCTCGATCGAGGCGGCGCAGAGCACGCGCGTGTTGCCGATTTCAATCAGCGCGGAGCCCTCTGCCGTTTTGAGATAGTCCCTCTCGATCCGGACCGGGCGCATCTGTTCGGGTGATCGTTGGTCGATTCGCATTTATGCAGCCGACTGCAAAAACAGGTAGAACAACAGACACATGAGGGCGATTCCGCCCAGCAATAGGAACAAACAGGGAATCACGGCGCGATTCGATGCCGCGGTCTGGGGCTTTTTCTTTTTGGTTTTGAATTTTGACATGAGCCTGGAGAAGCGCGAACCGCGCACCCGTAGCGTAACTTCCTCACTAGTGTACTGCGCGCGCCGCCGAAGTTCGAAACCTCCATTTTTTCCTGTGCCTTCGAGGTAAGACACGATGCTATAGTGAACAACGGATGGCATGCGCCGCCAGCGCCCCGTGAGCGCCGGAGAAATCCGGCAGGATGTCCTTCAGGCGGCTTCTTAAAACCTGGCCGGCAGGAAATCGAATCGCCGGCGGAGGAGCAGTCCGTTCAACCCTCGAAATGAATGCATCCGCTACGGTTCCCAGGATTGACTCGCTGACCGCGGTTCGTTTTTTTGCCGCCGCGCACGTCGTATTTTTTCACGTCGGCTATATCGCGGCCTCCCGCGGAGGCGAGTTTGCGGCCGCGCTTTCGTCTCGCGGATATGCGGCCGTAGGTCTTTTCTACGTTCTTTCCGGATTTGTCCTTGCGTACAATTACTCCAGCCGTGAGTTCACCCGAGGCGGGTTCTGGCGGGCGCGCTTCGCCCGCATTTATCCGATCTACCTGTTCTCGCTGCTACTCGCTTTGCCCGGGTTCCTCAACCACTTGCCGGACTTCAAGGGAGGTCCGGCGTGGGTGGCCGGCGTCCTGTTCGCCGCGCCCGCGGGACTGCAGGCCTGGTTTCCTCCCATCGCCCTCGCATGGAACGCCCCGGCGTGGTCTCTTTCCGTCGAGTTCTTTTTCTACTTTCTGTTCCCGTTTCTGCTCGGCCCCATTCAACGTCTCGGCCGTTCGAAACAGGTCTTGCTGATCGGTATTTTGTGGGTCCTCAGTATCGCGCCTTCGGCGCTTTATTGCTGGCTCAGCCCGCTCTCCTTTTCCGACCTGACACACCTTGACCCCGTGCGCTGGACGGCGCTCGAAAGCGGTTGGGTCGGTGTGCTGAACTTCAATCCGCTGCTCCGGCTCGCGGAGTTTGTGGCCGGGATGGTGCTAGGGGCGCTATTTCTCACGCGGACGAAGGATTCCATCGCGGCGCGCTACCGGCTCGACGCCGGGGCCTTGTTTTCATCGCTTACCGTTCTGATTTTTTTAGGCGCGCCGGACGTTCTGCCCTATCCGTTCCTGCACAACGGCATCCTGCTGCCGGCCTGGTGTCTGCTGATCTATTCACTCGGCGGCGGAGAGGTTGTGCGGAGACTGTTTTCATGGAAATGGCTCGTCATTTTAGGGGAAGCCTCCTACGCCATGTATATCCTGCAACAGCCGGTATCCACGTTGTTCAAAGGCGTGCTGCTGAAGGTATTCGATGTGCGCGTCACCGGGGCCTACCCGTCCGCCCGCCTTTTTGGGTCCTATTTTCTGGTGCTTGTCGCGGCTAGCGTCTTGAGCTATTTTTTCCTCGAAAGGCCTCTGCGCCGCTTGATCGTCGACCGCTTCGGACGGGCAGCCAGAAGGCAGCCACTGGCGCGCGCCGGTTCGCGCGAATCCTGACATTGCGATTTTCTTCTTTACAACTGGAAACAAATCTTTCAAAATTGTCACCAATTGGTTAAGCGGGGTTTGCGGGCTGGGAACCACGCTAAGCGGAAATGCGTCTCTTGTGTTAGAGAAGTGGATGGGAGGCGGTGATGGAGATCGTTGGGAATCGGAAATTTGTCGAAGTTCCGGGAGATAAGATTCACGAGCTTCCGCCGCTCCTGGTCCGGACCGCTCCCAGTGTCAAACGGCTTGATCGCGTAATGGAGCTCGCCGGCGCCATTGTCGAACGCGACGACATTGTTCCTTTCAGCAGCGATGAGCAGGGGGCAGACGCCGCACGCCGTAAAATGGACCTTGCCATTCAACTTGTCGAAAGCTATTTGACCTTCGTAACGCAATGGCAATGGGGCGATAGCATTCTCGAATGGGTCCGCCAATGCGAAATTACATTCGGCGCACGCGTGGACCTGCGCAATCTGCTGCGCGCGGATTTGTGGCCACACGCAGGACGGTCGAGCTTTGTTCGATTACTGGAAGACAAGTCGGTAGACACCGGCGGAGTTGCGATTGAGAAGGCCGTCGGCATGCGGCTCACTTTCCGGCAGCCGCCGCCAATTTCCTGCTTTTCCGATCAGTTCCTGTTCTTCCTTCAAGATAATGTCGGTGGGACAGCTTATCGGGCGTGGGCGGACCTGACGCCGGACCCCGTTTCCTGTCTGCCGCCCGAACGCTTCTCCGTGCGAGTATTCGACATGTCGCAGCAGTGATCCGAAGTTCGCTACCATACCTTTCAAGATGAAAGTAGCTCTTCTCGGCCTTGGGTTCATGGGCCGAACACACCTGAACGCCCTGCACACGCTGCCAGGCGCGGAGTTGGCCGCGGTTTTTGTGCCGGAGATTGCGCAGATTCATACCGTTGTCCAAGGCAATCTTGGCGGCGAGCCGAAGGCTCCGGATCTCAAGGGCGCCAAAGTCTTCACGAGTATCGCGGAAACGCTGGCCGATCCCGGAATCGACGTGGTGGATATCTGCCTGCCCACAAATCTCCATGCGGAGACCGCCATCGCCGCGTTTGCCGCTGGAAAACACGTATTGGTGGAGAAGCCCATGGCTGTCGACCCGCTGTCCGCGGGTGAGGTCATCGAAGCGGCGAAAAAGGCGAAGAAGACGCTGATGGCGGCCCACGTTCTTCGCTTCTTCCCCGAATACGATCCGCTGCGCGACGCCATTACCAAAGGCGGCTTCGGAAAGTTGCGTATGCTGACTCTACGCCGGCGGTGCGGTGCGCCGACCTGGGGCGAGTGGTTCTTCGACAGCGCGAAGAGCGGCGGAGCGATCCTGGATCTACTCATCCACGATGTCGATATGGTCCTCTCTCTGCTGGGCGCTCCAGTTTCGCTCACCTCGACCGGATACCGCGATATGCGGCGAGGCATCGATTCGGTGTCCGCGCATTTCGTGTACGAGCACGGGCCTTCCGTGGTGATCGACGGCGGCTGGGTTCCTCCCAAGGGGTTTCCTTTTTCGATGGGCTACACGGCGGTGTTCGATGACGCCACGCTCGAGTTCACTTCGCAGGGCGGTGGCGTGGTTCTGCACCGAGAAGGGGTCGAACCCGAGGCGCAGACGCTGCCGGTGGTTGATGCGTATGCGGCGGAGATCGCATATTTCCTCGATTGCTGCGCGCACGGGCGCGAGCCCGAAAAGTGCCCGCCGGAACAGTCCGCGCAAGCGATTGACCTCTGCCTGCGGATGGCCGAAGGCCGCCACGCTCATCACTAAGGGAAAATAAGCACACCATGAGAAAACCGGAAGCTCTTGAACCTGGAGTTATGTTTTGGGCCGGCCGCGACGACTTGGCGACCATCGAAGGCCTGGGCGTAAAATGCGGACAACTCGGCATCGGCGGGGAGTATTCCATGGACGATGCCGCCGTCCGGCAGTGGAGCGGCGCATTCGAAGCGGGCCAGTTTGCCATTTCGACCGCCGTGGCGGCGTACGCAGGCGAAGACTACGCCGATATCCCCACCGTCCAGCGCACGGTGGGCTTTATTCCCCCGGCTACCCGCAAGGAGCGGGTTCAGCGCACTCTCGAATTGAGCGATTTTGCGGCTAAACTCGGTATTCCGAGCATTGCCTGCCATATTGGCTTCGTTCCGGAGGACCGCAGCGCGGCTGATTATATCGGAGTCCGCGAAGAAGTCCGCCGCATTTGCGATCATGCCGCATCCCATGGCCAAACCTTTGTCCTCGAAACCGGACAGGAACCGGCGGCGGACCTGCTCGCTTTCCTCCAGGACGTTGACCGCGCCAATCTGGGAATCAATTTCGATCCCGCGAACATGATCCTGTACGGGACCGGGGACCCGATCGAAGCTCTGCGACTGCTGCGGCCGCATGTCTTGAGCGTGCATTGCAAGGACGGCGACTGGCCGCCGAAGGACAAGCCGGCCGCGCTTGGGAACGAGCGCCCGCTGGGGCAGGGCTCCGTCGGCATCCCCCGTTTCATACAGATTCTGCGCGACACCGGGTTCCAGGGCTCGCTCAACGTGGAACGGGAGGTGGAGGACCAGGCCCAGCGCCTCCGTGACATCGCGAGCGGAATCGCGCTTTTGCGCAGCCTGCTTTAAACCCGGGGCCTTTCCGGAGCCAGAGAACGGCCCGCGGCGCGCATTCTATTTCGATCCAGACGACACAGCCTTGAACCCACCCGCGCGACAGGATTGCCGGCCCATTGGCCGCGGTTCCAGCCGGCGAGGATGGGTAGTTGATATAATTTACAACCTCTTTACCGTCTGCAAACACATACGTCCGCGAGGTTGCGTTATACAGGGCGCGTGGGAGAAGGAAAAGCAATGAACGAAGAAGAAGGCATCGGCCGCCGCCGGTTTCAGTTGACATCCATTTACGCGCTGGGCGCGGCCATCGCCACCGCGTTGGGCATTCCCGCATTTTCATATCTCCTGGTGCCTCAGAAGCGCCGCCGGTCCGGGGAGTGGGTCGACGTGGCGGATCTATCGAAGTTGACAGTCGGCACGCCGGAAGAGGTGGTGTTCCGGCGCGAACGCGTGGATGGCTGGAAGGTCACCAGCGAGAAGACGACCGCGTGGATCATTAAGCAGCCCGATGGGCAGGCAGTCGCTCTGGCGCCGCAATGCACTCATCTGGGATGCGCGTACCGGTGGGATGAGCAGGACGGAAACTTCCTGTGTCCTTGCCACAACTCCCGGTTTTCCAAGGACGGCAGCGTTCTGAGCGGTCCGGCGCCGCGCCCGTTGGATCGCTATGCGGTTCGCACGGAGGGCGCCCGCTTGCTGATCGGCACAATTCTACCGGTGAAAGCTTCCTAGGAGGTTGTGAGTGCGCCGACTCATTGACTGGCTGGACCATCGCACGGGCCTGGAGACGGCCATACGCAACTTTCTCTACGAGGACATTCCCGCTTCGAGCGGTTGGCATCAGGTCCTCGGCAGCGTGGCCATTTTTTCCTTTCTGATTCAGGCCTTTACCGGAGTGCTGCTCGCGTTCAACTACGCCCCGACGCCTGGCGAGGCCTACAACAGTCTTCGATATATCACCAGCCAGGTGACCGCGGGCAAGCTGATTCACGGTCTTCATCATTGGGGCGCGAGCCTGATGATTATCGTCGTGGTGTTACACCTGACCCAGGTTTTTGTATGGGGGGCCTATAAAAAGCCGCGCGAAGCGACGTGGATGGTTGGAGTTTTTCTTCTGCTGGTGACACTCGCCTACGGTTTGACCGGTTATCTGCTGCCGTGGGACAACCGCGCCTACTGGGGCACGATTGTGACGACGCGGATCGCGGCCCAAGCTCCAATTCTTGGTCCGTATCTGACCCGTTTGTTAGGAGCGGACGGAAACATCGGCGTGGTTACCTTCGCGCGTTTCTACGCGACCCACGTAATGTTGCTACCGCCGCTCACCACGTTACTGATCGGGATCCATGTGTACCTTGTCCGGAAACACGGCGTCACCGCCGCCGCCGGAGATGTTGCGCCCAAGAGGAAGTTTTTCCCGACCCAGGTTTTTAAGGATACGGTCGCGATCTCCATCGCCTTCCTGATCCTGTTCCTCGTGGCCTCCGCCGTCCAGGTGCCGTTGGAACGCCTTGCCGATCCCACCGATAGCTCCTATACGCCGCGTCCGGAATGGTATTTCCTGTTCCTGTTCCAGACATTGAAATTCTTTGAAGGGCCACTCGAAGTATTCGGCAGTGTTGTCCTTCCGACGATGGCGATCATCGCGCTGTTCCTGGTGCCCTTTATCGACCGGCGACCCGCCGTACGGCTCGCAAAACGTGGGTTTGCGATCGGGATTGCGTGTCTTGCCGGTTTGGGTTGGATGACGCTCACGGCGGCGGCTTTGCGCACCTCGTCCGGCGAGAGCCAGGTTGCGCAGGATTCCGGCTTGCCCGTGCAGGCCTGGCAGCAGCTTTCGCCGGTGGAAATGGCCGGGATTGGGTATTTTCGCGACGAAAAGTGTTCGAATTGCCATATGATCGGACGGGCTGCCGGCGGCGCATTTGGGCCCAATCTGGCGAACATCTCCCCGGCGCGGCGTAACGCCGCCTGGATGATGCGCCACTTCCGCCATCCGTCGGACGTCATTCCCGGAACGTCCATGCCGTCGATTCAGTTGAACGACGAACAGCTCAATACACTCTCCGCATTCCTGCTCAAGGTAACGCCGCAGAATGCGGATGCGCTCGCGTCCGCCCCCGACGACTTGGTTCGGGGAGCCATGGTTTACCTGGCCAACCATTGCGAAGCCTGTCACATGGTGAACGGCTCCGGGTCGAAGGTCGGGCCGCCTCTCAATGGGCTGGCCGCTCGCCGCCAGAAGGACTGGGTCGAAAAGCACTTCGTCAATCCTCAAAAGATGTCCCCCGGATCGATGATGCCGCCTTATCGTTTTAATCCAAAGGAAATGGAGCAGGTCACCGCCTACGTGCTGCAGTTGCCTGCCGCATCTCAATAGAGACGCGCGCACAGCCGGGGACTCGGGTCCGGGCCTAAATGAGGCATACTGCGTAGATGACACGCCGCGCTCTTCTCGCCGCATCGCTTGCGACTTCGGTCTCCTCCGCCGCTCCTCAGAGGTCCGCGCACTTCACCAAGAGCATCTGCTCTATTATCTTTCCCGAGAATATGCCGCTCTCCGAGTGCTTCACTCGCGCCAAAGCGGCCGGCTTTGACGCCATGGAGCTTTCGATCGGGCGGGACATCGCTCTCGACATCAGCCGTGATGAGGCGAAGAGAATCGGCGATGCCGCTCACAAAGCAGGCATCCGGATCGCCACCATCTGGCTCGCGGGGCCTCTGCACGCCACTCCTCTGAATGCCTCCGATCCGGCGGTGCGGGCGCGCGGCATCGATGCCATCCGCAAAGCGATCACCATCGCAACCGGCTTGCATTGCGAGGCAATTTTGCTTTACGCCGTGCGTTTGGGAAGCGGCCCGAAGTTGGAGTATGGGTCTCAGGAGACCTGGGACCGGTTCAGCGCCGCGCTGCGCGAGGTGATTCCAATGGCCGCCCAGGCCAAGGTCCGGTTGAATCCGGAAAATGTCTGGAATAAATTTCTGCTCAGCCCGCTCGAAATGCGCGCGTTCGTCGACCAGTTTCACAGCCCCTGGCTCCAAACGCATTTCGATGTGGGAAACGTCATGCAGTATGGATATCCCGAGGATTGGATTCTGACCCTGGGCTCTCGCATCCAGCGCGTGCACTTCAAGGACTATAAACTGACGAATCGAGGCGTGGCGGGACAATTCGTGGATCTTCTTCAGGGAGATGTGAACTGGAAGGGGGTAATGGATGCCCTGGTGAAAGTGAGATATAACGGCTTCCTTTCCCCCGAGATCGACCACGATCCCGCTCAACCGGATCAGCTCAAGGTGGTTTCCGCCTCGCTCGACAAGATTCTGAGCATGTCCTGACATAGCCGCGCGGAGAGAGCCTGGCCCGGCATCCGGAGGTGATATAGGTAGAGGAGCATGAAAACACTGCTGCTTGGAATTCTCGCACTCTCGATTCCTCTGGCCGCGCAAAGCGGCGAGAAAGAAACCCTGGTCCGTCACTGGAAAACCACCGGCGAATTTACCGTCGCCGTCGCGGAGGCCATGCCGGCGGACGGCTATAATTTCCGGCCCGTGCCTGCCGAAATGAGTTTTGGAGAGCTGATGGCGCATATCGCCTCGGCCGACCTGAACGCTTGCGCCAATGCTTCCGGCCTGGAACGGCCCCCCTTGCCTCCGGAGCTTGCCGCATGGGCGAAGGACTCCGGGAAGGTGGACGTCTCGCGGGACGCCGCGTTGTCCTTTCTTCACCAGACTTTTGACTTCTGCGACAAGGCTGTAGCCGGTGTCACGGAAGATCAACTGGATAAGCTCGCCGGTCCGGCGCAGCGCCACCTTACCGGACGGGAATGGCTGTGGTCGTATTTCACGCACACCGCGCATCATCGCGGGCAGGCGGAAGTCTACTTGCGCCTGAAAGGGATCACGCCTCCGGGCTATCGCTTCTAAAGTCTGCCGATTCTCTTGAATCTTCCCGGTTGCCAGGGACATCTACCTTGATGTCAAGTGATTTGAGAACAAGAGGAGACAATGAAACACGAATATAAGATCGATCCGGCTCATTCCAGCGCACAATTCACCGTGCGCCACATGATGATCACCAATGTCCGCGGCAGTTTCAGCGGCGTGGAAGGCACGGTGACCTTCGATCCGGACAAGCCGGAGGAAACGGTTCTGGAGTCGGTTATTGACGCATCGACCATCAACACACTCGAACCGGATCGGGACAAGCACTTGAAGAGCGCCGATTTTCTGGACGTCGAGAAATATCCCACCATCACATTCAAGAGCAAGAAAGTAACAGTCGCGGGCGACGGCGAGCTGAAAATTGCCGGGGATCTTACAATTCACGGCGCGACCAGGGAAGTGGTGCTGAATGTGGAGGGGCCTACGTCCGAGGGCAAGGACCCATGGGGAAATTTGAGAATAGGGGCTTCCGCCGCCACCAAAATCAAGCGGAGCGATTTTGGCCTGACATGGAACTCCGCACTCGAAACCGGCGGCGTCCTGGTGGGCGACGATCTCAAAATCGCACTCGACGTCTCCTTGATCCGGGTGTAAGATTTAGTCCCGGAATCCGTGGCGGCGCGTAAGCCCGAGCGCGCGGATCCTTTTGTGCAGGTTGGTTCGTTCCATACCCAGCACACGCGCCGCGCCCGAAATATTCCAACTCGTTTCTTCGAGCGCCTTCAGGATGTGATCGCGCTCGGCTGAGGCGCGCGCTTCCTTGAGATTGGACGCCGGCGCGGAATCCCGCGAGAGCCGCAGTTCAATCGGCACGGAATCCTCCCCCAACATGTCGTCGCGCGTAAGAATGGCCATGCGCTCCACCACGTTCCGCAGTTCGCGGACGTTTCCCGGCCATCCGTAGGATTCGAGGATCGGATAGACGCCGTCGGCGATGGTCTTCCGGCGGAAATTATTGCGCGAGCAGAACTCTTCCAGAAAATACTCGGAGATGACACGAATGTCCTGCGGGCGCTCGCGAAGCGACGGCACGCGAATCGGAACCACGCAAAGGCGGTAATAGAGATCCTCGCGAAACTTCTGCTGAGCCACCAGGGCGCCCAAATCGCGATTGGTGGCGGCAATCACGCGCACGCTTACGCGGATGGGCTGCTCTCCACCCACGCGGTGAAACTCGCCTTCCTGAAGAACGCGCAAGAGCTTAGCTTGCGAGGCCGAATGGAGATCGCCTACCTCGTCGAGAAAGATCGTGCCGCCGTCGGCCAGTTCGAATTTTCCCTTGCGCGCGGCTACCGCGCCGGTGAAGGCGCCTTTCTCGTGGCCGAACAACTCGCTCTCCAGCAAATCTCCCGGAATCGCGGCGCAGTTCACTTTTACGAACGGCCCGCCCGCGAACGGACTCTCCCGGTGCACGTGAGCCGCCAGCAGTTCCTTGCCGGTGCCGGATTCGCCGGTTAGCAGCACCCGGGCGTCCGAGCGCGCCGCCATCGTCGCCTGCTCCACCACTCTCTGAAACGCCGGTGACGAGCCGATCATGCGCGGTCCCGAGCCAACCAATTCCCGCAGGCGCTCGTTCTCTCGCCGCAACCGAGTCTGCTCGAGAGCATTTTTCAGCGCGAGCAGCACGCGGTCCCGGCTGAGAGGTTTTTCGAGAAAATCGAAAGCCCCCGCCCGCGTGGCTTCCACCGCGTCGGCGATCGTCCCGTGCCCGGAGATCATGACAGCCGGCGTTTCGATGCCGCCTTGCCGCTGGTCGCGCAGGAAATCAATGCCACTGCCGTCGGGCAGACGGACGTCGAGCAGCATCGCGTCCGCCTTCAACGCCTCGATTCGCGCGGCCTCCAGCGTCGCCGCTACCGAAACCGAGTAGCCTTCGTGCTCCAGGATCAGCCGCAGGGACCGGCAGATGTTCGCTTCGTCGTCAAGAATGAGAATTCGGGTTGCGGGCATGCGTTCAAATCGCGGCCGGGAGTAGCACGCGGAACGCCGCGCCGCCGAGTTCTCCCGGAACGAGCAGGATGTCGCCGCCCAGCAGCAGCGCACTCTTGCGCGCGATGGAAAGCCCCAGGCCCATTCCGCCGCTCTTAAAAGAAATGGATGGTTCAAATAGCGATCGCCGGGCGCTGGCGCTCAAGCCCGGCCCGGAGTCGTGAACTTCGATTCCCACTCTGTCCCCCGCCGCCGCCGTAATTCCCAGGATCACTCCGCCAGGCGAGACCGCCTCGGCCGCGTTTTGCAGCAGGTTTGTCAGAACGCCTTTGATCAGATCCTCGTCGGCGAAAGCGGGCGGGCAGTCGCCGGCAAGGCGGACGTTGTAGATCACTTCCGGATGAGCCACCTTCAACAACGCGATCCGCTCCTCAAGCAGAGCATTGACGTTGAGCGCTCGCGGGCATACGGGAGGTTCGCTTCCCAGTTCGGAGAACGCGCGCACGCGCCGCTCCAGGCTGGTTACTTCATCCACGACGATCTGCGCCGCCTGCTGCAGAAAATCGCTGTCGTGCTCGTGGCTGCGCACCGCCACCTCTTCCATCGTCAGACGGATCGGCGTCAGAGAGTTTTTCACTTCGTGCGCCGTTTTCCGGGCCAGCGCCTGCCAGCTTTCGAGACGCGTCACCGAGATGAGGCGCTCGCGGGATTGCTCCACCTGCAACGCCATGTGATTGAACGCACGAATCGCCGCGCCCACTTCATCGTCCCCGCGAGGTTGGACGCGGTGCGTCAGATCGCCGTTTGCCACCGCCGCCAGTCCGGCCGTCAGGTCGCGAATCGGGCGGCTGATCCGGTGCGCCCAGTAGATGAGAAAAACGAAAGATAGAAACCAGATGGATGCGGCGAGGGAGAGCAGCGTATAAGAAAATCCTCGGCGCAGATTTCTTCGCTCGCCGGAATTGAGAATGGCCCGCGCACGCGCGTAGAGGCCGGATAATGCGCCCAGCTTTACGCTATCGAGCGAAGTGGAATAGACCCAGGCTTCCTGTTCATGGCGAACCAGGTAGTCGATCTTTCCGCCTGCCGCGTCCGCCAGCACGAAGCGGTTGGCATCGCCGCTTTCCCAAAATTCCCGCCAGGCTTGCGGCCACGCTGGGGCTCCTTCCGCGGGATAGCGCGCCGCGACGGCACGCCCGGTTTCCACGTCCCGGCGCAGCGAATCGCAGGCCCGCCGGTAGAGTTCCCGCCCCGTTGCTTTCAAAGCCTTTGAGGTCTCATCCAGCTCCCTGTTTGGAGATAGGGACAGGCTGCGGTCCAGAAGCTGGACCGAAATCCACAGCGTAATCAGCAGCGGCGCCACCGTGGCCGCGATAAACATCAGAATCAGCTTGTTCTCAAGCCGGTTCATGACTTCTTAAGATCCAGCAGCCGGAAGGGCGCGCTCTCAATCATCCATTTCTGCTGCTGGCTGCGCGGCGGGCGGCTGAAGACCTCGATGAGGCCGGTAAGACTGATGCCGGCATCGGCGAGCAGGGGATTCGCTTCCTTGGTCTCGGCGCTCCGTAATTCCAGCCGCAACCGCAAGTCGCCCGCGGAATTTACACCCGCGAGGGGCAGCCGGAGGTTTTCCAGGCACCACGCCTCCGCCGCCGCCGCCGTCAGATGGGACGCGGACGTGCGTGGCTCCCGAAGACTGGTGACAGAGAATTTTTCTTCCCAAAGATCGTAGCTGACGACGAACCTGTCGAAGGCCCGCTGCAAGGCCGACGTTTGCGGCGCGCTTTTCATCAGCGCCGGCACCAGCGAGAGTTGTGCATCAAAGGGCACGGAGAGGCCGTCATGCAGACGGTCCAGAGCTTTTCCGGTCAAAAAATGGAAATTTGGCGCCGATACTGTCAATTCGTTCGCGCTACCGTGCACCGAAAGCTGAACCGGCGCGACGGTAATGGAAAACAGGGGACAGACGAACAGTGCCGCGAGTGACGCCGTGCGCACGCGCAAGGACCACCCGCGCTTGCCATCCCGGCGGCTTGCGCCGCCGGAGTGCCGTGAAATCCTTGTGCGAGAGACCTTCAAAAATTCATACCCGCGATCAAAACAGGATCGATCTTGCCGGTCCGTAAGGGAAAAGCCACGGCCAGCAGAAAACGGCCCTTCGAAAAACCCGCGCCCGCCGATTGCCTGAATTGGGGAGACTCGCCGGCGGACCAGATCGATCCCGCGTCATAAAACGCACGGAGATAACGATACCCATATGTGACGGAGCCATGCGCAATATGGTTGCCTCCCAGCGGGTCGATGTCGTACTTGTTCCATCCTCGCAGAGTTGTGGCAGTCCCGAGCACGAACCGGTCGATGACCGGAGCATTTCCGCTGATGGACCCCGCAAGTACAGTCCCGTCTACGCTGTGCCTTCCACTCCTCCACTGGTACCTCCCGGCAAACTCGTGCCGCATAAAAGCATAGGTCGAGCCGAGCGAACGGGACGCAAACCGGACCGCATAGCTCAATTCCAGCAGATGCCGGGCGCTATCCGTGGTCCAGGAATGCCGGTACCGCAGATTCCCAATGGCGGCGCTCACCAGTTCATTGCCGGATCCGGGCGTCTGCGGCCGCAGGTCCTCCGCGGCGTATCCGACGGTCAGCGTCAGGGGCTCGGACAGCACGAACGTTAACGCCGGCTGAAAATCCATGCGTCCGCGGTACAGCGCCGGGCCATCGGTGGCGGCGGCCGCCATGGACCGGGTAGCACCATTGTAATGATGTTGCAGATCATCGAACGTGAAGCCGAACTGAATCCGGTCCGAGCCCGGGGATCGAAGCTGATAGCGCGCCCGCACCCCTGAAAACCGCTCCACCGAATCGTCGCCGTCGCTCAACACGGCAAGCGAGAAATTGTGAGGACCGGCGGACATGCGCGCCTCGCCCATCCCGCTCCACCCTTGCCGGGATTGATAGACAAACTTCGGCAAATCCGCATCAAAACGTACCCTGGGCTGCTCAACGTCCAAAAGGACTCTTACCTGGTCCGGCTGTGAGCCGCGTGCGAGGCGGAAAGTGACCTGATTGGCATGCACCTCCCCGACAATCTGAGCGCATACGCGGTTCAGCGCTTCGAGATTCAGCTTATCTCCCACCAGCCGCTTTAAAGTGCTCAGAATTGAATCGCTGACCCTGGGCGTCTGGCCGCCCGCGAAGTCAATGCTCTCTACGGTATAGCGGTCATTGACATTAATCAGGGAAGGGTCGGGTTCGATAGCGTCGCGCGCCCGGGCAGGCCCTACCGCCAGGATTGCCAGCATGATGATCGCGGCCGGTCCAGTGCGCTTCATTTTCGAGTCCCCCGGAGCACGTGAATTGCCAACGCGGGATTATTGAAAATAATACCGGTATTCCGCTCTCAGTGTGAAGGCCCGGCACTGGTGTGCTTTGTCCTGGCTCGCCGGGCGGCGGGGCGGCGCCCCGAACGCTTTACGGGCGTGATCCGGCTTGCGCGGATGCCGAGAGCGCTTCGGCAGCCTCTTCCGCGGGCGAAGGCTCCAGCGCTTCGAGAGAAGGGATCACCATCAGGCGGCGCCTCAGGTACAGGACGCCCTTGCGCGCGAGCATGTTCAACGCCGTGGAGGTGGTTTCGCGCGTCGCGCCGATCAGGCTCGCCAGTTCGCTCTGCGAAAGGGGAATGGAGAAGTGCGACGATTGACCGTCGTCTTTCAGCCGGCTCGCCAGACTGCGCACGAAGTGCAGAATACGCGTCTCGACATCGGCCGTACACAACAACTGAACCTTTTCCTCCGCGCTTCGCAGCCGTTCGGCCAGCGAATTGACCACCAGCGGCCAAAATTCAGGACGCTTGGCCGCAAACGCCGAAAGCACGGTGCGGGGTATCGTGAAAATTACGGCTTCCTGCACCACCTCCGCCGAGGAACCGCGCGTCGCGTTCTCCGTCAAGGCATCCTCGCCGAACCATTCGCCCGGAGCGGCGATCCGGAGAGTGACTTCCTTGTTGTCGTGTCCCCGGTTGAATAGCTTGACGAGCCCCGCAGAAACGAAAAAAATCGAGTCCGCGGGATCGGATTGACGGAAGATAGCGGTGAACCGTCGAGAAGGACTGAACCGGCTTACCCCGTCGAACTGAAGCATCTCTCCGCGGAATAAATCGGCCAGAGTGGTTGCCATTAGACTTTTTTGCCCCCTAAAGATCTATAACGCGATCTCGATTCAATTTGGTTACACTCCCCGGTTGCTTTCCTTCAATCTCCGGTTGCCGGAGGAGACGGGAAAATTGAGCGGCGGCCTCGAACTGCCGTTCCAAATCCGGCTTTCGATTTTCGTCGAGACTTTCCATTACCTCCTGTAATTTAATGATATAACAACGCAAAGCGGCCCGAATTTGGGTTCGATTAGTGTCCAAAATATCTCCCCAGACCGAAAATGGACTGAGTCCCAGTCTCGTCGAATCGAGCAGCGCCGGTCCAAAGAGCGGATGCCCGCCGGCGCTTGCGCTCACCAGTTCCGCCGACAGCGCCGCCGATAGCGCGGTCGACGCCAGTTGGGGCAAATGGGATGTGAACGCCAGAATCCGGTCGTGCTCTTCGGCCTCCAGAACCGTGGGAAGCGCGCCGATGCTTTCCAGTAGCTGGACAAAATCGCGCACCTGAGGCAGGCCCAGTTCCGCCCGCTCGGCCGGAGTTATTACCCATGTGCGGCCGGTGAAAAGCCCTGCCTCGGCAGCGTCGACGCCGCGACGCTCTTTCCCGGCGAGTGGATGCCCACCGAGAAAATAGCCGCCCGGCAATGCCTTCCTGCCGGCTTCGGCGATCTGCGCCTTGGTGCTTCCGGCATCCGTAACCAGCGCTCCCGGGCGGACCCGCCCGGCGAGCGAGGGAATCGTCTTCAGAATCGCGTGCACCGGTTGCGCCAGCAGGATCAGATCCGCTTCCGCGGCGGCTTCCCCCGCGGGCGCGCCGCGGTCAATCGCGCCTGCCTGCAGCGCCCGTTCCAGCGTCTTTGGAGAGCTGACTCCTAAAATCGTTCCCCGGAATCCGGCCTTCCGGATCGCCAGCCCGAACGACCCTCCGATTAGGCCTACGCCGAATATGGCAACGGTTTTCACAGTGCCGTCAGACCGTCCGCTCGATGGCAGTTGCGATTGCGCGGACTTGCCTCATGAGTTCGCGGAACTGCCCGGGTTCAAGCGATTGCGCGCCGTCGCTCAAGGCGTGATCCGGGTCGGGATGAACCTCGATCAGCAAGCCGTCCGCTCCAGCGGCAACCGCCGCGCGAGCCATCGCAGTCACTTTGTCCCGCCGTCCGGTTCCGTGCGAAGGATCGGCGACTATGGGAAGGTGCGAACGGTCCTTTACCACCGGAATCGCCGAAATATCCATGGTGTTCCGCGTGTAGGTCTCGAAGGTGCGGATACCCCTTTCGCACAGGATGACGTCGTAATTGCCTCCGGATAGAATATATTCGGCGGAAAGCAATAACTCCTCGATCGTCGCCGCAATCGCCCGCTTTAGCAGCACCGGAACGCGCTGGGCTCCCAACTCCCGGAGAAGATTGTAATTCTGCATGTTGCGCGCTCCCACTTGCAGAATGTGGGAATAGGCGCTTACGAGCGGGACCTGGGTGAGATCCATTACTTCGCTCACCACCAGGAGACCATGACGGTCGGCGGCTTCACGAAGCAGTTTTAAGCCTTCCTCGCCCATGCCCTGGAAGCTGTACGGCGAACTGCGCGGCTTGAAGGCGCCACCCCGGATCACGGATGCCCCGGCCTCCGCCACCAGACCGGCACAGCGCTCAATCTGCTCCTTGCTTTCGACGCTGCAGGGGCCCGCCATTACGACGATCCTGGGTCCGCCAATCTCCACATCGCCGATCCGCACCACCGTTCCCGAAGGCCGGAACGCCCGGCTGGCTAATTTGTACGGGGACGCGATGCGATGGCATTGCTGCACGCCGGCCATCACCTCAAATTCCGCAGGATCCACGCGGTCTGCGGGCCCAACGCATCCCAAAACGGTGTGCGTCACTCCGGTAGACCGGTGAACTGTAAACCCAAGTGTGATGAGGCGATCCAGTACCCGTTGGATCTCAGATTCGGGAGCGTGCTCCCGCATGACGACGATCATTCAGCGAATCCCTGTATGAACCACTATAGCGGGTTGCCCGAAATGAGCCAGGGAACGTCTACTGTGCGGCCACCGCCGATTCGAGCTGTAATGCCCTTCTTACGATGCGGTCGCCCGCCGAGAGGCCGGAAAGCACTTCTTCGGTGTTATCTCCCGCGCTTTGTCCAAGTTGAATTTCCTTGCGGCGGAAATGCGTCGCATCGGTTTTCAGGAAGACCCAGTCCCGGTCGTGCAGCCGGATCGCCGCGCTCGAAGGAATATACACCCGCATGTGCCCTGTCGAGGAATGAAAGGTGACGGTCGCGAACATGCCGACGCGCAGCAATCCACCCGGATTTGCGATTTCCAAACGCACTTTGGCCGAATGCAGGTTCGGGTCGAGCACCGCTCCTATGTTGTTCACCCGCCCTTTGAGCACGCGGTCCGGATAAGCGTTCAGGCGTATGTCCGCACTATCTCCCAAGTGAACCTGGGCGAGGTTGTTCTCGAAAACATCGCAAATCAGCCAGACGCGGCTTAGATCCGCAATGGTGAAGAGATTAGGCGAATTGTCGGTGGACTTTACCGCTGTACCGGCGGAGATGTTCTGTTCCACGACGTAACCCGTTATCGGGGATTTCACGTCAATCACCGGCGACGGATGCGCGGGGTCGGCGCCCAGCAGGCGCAGTTGTTGTTCCGCAGTGGAGGTCGCGATCCTGGCTTTTTCCGCCGCGTCCTGCACCACTTCCAGGTCCTTGGCCGCAATAGCGCCTTTGTCCAATAATAATTGCGCGCGTTCCAATTGCTTGCGCGCAAGGACTTCGTCGGCGCCCGCCGCCCGGAACGTGGAGATGGCGCTCGAAACATCGGGACTGTCTATCCGCAGCAGGACTTGCCCCTTCTCCACGTGATCCCCCAGGCGAGCGCGAATCTCCACTACGCGCCCACCGGCCAGAGAAAGCACGGGCACCGAAAGACCCACATCCGGCGCAATGGAGCCGTTTACATTGAGCTCATCGATAAATGGACGCTCAGCGGCGGCGACCGTCTCGAACCGTTCCGGGTGGTCCAACGAAATGACGTTGGTGTCCGGAACCTCCACTACCTTGGCTTGCGGTGGAAGCGTATGGTCCGGTTTCGCCTGCGGGTCTTGCCCGCATCCGGTCAACAGATAACACGCGGCGCATAGACTTGCGCCAGTCAGCAATCGTAGCGTCACGGAATCACCTCCCGGCCGACCGCCATGTTCAGTTGCGCGGCCGCGGTTAGATAGCTGCCGATCAAAGTGCGATAGGCAACTTGCGTGTCCCGATACTCTTTTTGCGCCTGGAGAAAATCGAGCAGTGACGCGCCGCCGTGCTGAAATGCGAACGAGACAGTCTCCCGCACATCCGCGGCCTCTTTCAGATACTTGTCGCGATACGGCAGCAACAGGCTGCGCACGCTCTCCAGGTTGGCGTAGGCCGTATCGACGTCGGCGTAAACATTCGCCACCAGGGCGTTTCTCGCTTGCTCCGCGCGATGGATCTCGATCGCGGTGCGCTGCTTTTCTCCCTGGTTGCGGTCAAAGATCCGTAGCGGAATATCCAGTGTCCACCCGGTTCCGCCGGGAGAGCCGTTCCATGCGCTCGTGACTCCGACAGTCGGGTCTGTTGAGCCGTTCGCCCACGCCAGGCGGTTGTTCGTCCGAGCCTGCGCGATGGAGCGCACAGCGGCGTCAAGGTCGGGGCGGCTGGCGACTGCCTCGCGCCGCAGTTCGCCGGGAATCAGGACGGGTTCACGGTAATCGAAGTCTCCGGTGACATCAAATTCGTCGACCGGTGTGTGGTCGTTCAGTAATTGAATTAGCTGAATCTTCGCCGTGCGAAGGTTTACGAGCGCTGTCTGATAGTCGCTTTCAAATTGCACTTTCTGTAACTCCAGCCGCTCGAAATCGATTTTGGCCAGGTCGCCGGCGGCGTAGCGGTCGTGCCCGATCTGAATTTGGCGGTCATAGTAATTGAGGTTCTCCCTGGCGAGCGCGAGAAGGGATTTGGCCTCTAGTGCGCTCACGAAAGCGCCGCGGAGATGGAATAGAAGATTGCGCATGAGGTCCTGGTGTTCCGATTCGGTGATCCCGGTGTTTTCCCTGGCACTTTCCAGGCGCAATTCGCGCTTGTGGCGGCGTTCGATGAGGTAGGTCAGGCTGAACACTCCCTCGACGCTTTGGAGAGGCCGGTAGGCGGGGCTGAAGTGAAGAAACGTGTATTGGTCGTTCCCGATGCTGAGATCGGGATTTGGACGTAGGGCGGCGGTGATCTCCGCCGCCCGAGCTTCATCAATACTTAGTAAGTCGGCGGCGACGGCCGGATTATTGACCTTGAACCGCTCCACCACCTGGTCGAACGTAAGCGGTTCCGCGCCTTGCGCCGCGCAGCCAAACACGGTGAGAGCGGAGAGAATAACAATAAAACGCCTGGAATACATGCTCGAACAGACCTTCCTCCTGCAAACGGCCTCCGGGTACACCGGACGCACCGGCACACTTCGGGCTTAAAAACCAATCAACGGATTCTTAACGGGGAAGAGTGTGGAACGGCGGAGCGCGGCCGGAGTGAATGGCGATAGCGCGCCCCGGACCAGAGGAGAGTCTCTCGGCGTGTACGCGGCGGCCGGCCGGGTCCGCCGGCGGCAGGAAACCGGGCAGGGGAGCGGCGCCGGAACCTCGCGCCTCGGCAGGCAACAGCGCGGCATTTCCCTGTTGTCCAAAAGGCGCTCCAACCGACGGGTCGCGGACCGACGCGGGGAAATCGAAATCCGGGAAATCCTCTGCAGGGGCAAACTTTCCGGAACCGTCGTTGATCCAAATTCCCAGACGGCGGTTGGTGACCGGACTCACCGCGATCAGGTCCAGATCGTTGTCGCCATCGATATCCCAGGGAAGCAGGCGAATCTCGCTCAGGTGCGCGATCTCAAATACGGCCGGCGCACGCCGGGAGGTTCCGAAGCGGACTTCAATCGATCGCGTGGCGGCGCCCGGAGAAGAGGTTAAGAGATCCGGCCGGCCATCGCCGTCGAAATCCGCGATGATCCAGGATTTTTCGAGGGATGGCAGGGACAGCTTCGGGAGAGAAAATACCGCCCCGGGAGTTATGGCGCGAGGAACCGCTGCGACTCTCTGTGTGATGCATAATGCGGCGACGCTGGCCAACAACGACGCCGGCAGCAGTTTACGGAGCGGCAGCATTCTAAATTCGGGTGTCTTCGGCTTCAGTTTAGCAGAGCGTTTCCGGTGACTTATGCTCGTTCCGCGAACGATAGAGATTCCTTCGTGTATACGTTACACTGTCCCGTATGAAGAACATTGCGCTGGCGTTGGCCGCCGCTCTCCTTGCGTTGCAGCCACTTACGGTCGCGCAATCGGGAAAAGCGGAATTGTTCGGGACTATCGAGGACCCCTCCGGCAGCCCCGTTTCGATGGCGCGGGTGGAGGCGGAACAGCAATCCACGGGAGCGCTCTTCCAAGCAACTACCACGGAGAACGGGGAATACCACCTGGTAGGCGTTCCGCCCGGCAGCTATGTTCTGTCCGTTACGAAGCCGGGCTTTCGGACTTACCGCCGGAGCGGCATCGTTCTGCGCCTGGATGACCGGATCCACCTCAATGTGCCGCTGGCCGTGGGGGAGATGTCGGAAACCGTGGATGTGCACGCAGAGGCCTCGCTGCTCCAGACCGGATCTGGCTCGGTCAACTTCAGCGTCAATTCCCGCTCGGTCTCCACGCTGCCGCTTGACGGCCGCAACTTTATTCCCCTGATCGCGCTGTCTCCCGGCGTAGCATTGCCGGGCGGAGGTTCTCTGCTGCCCCGGATAAACGGCAGCCGGCCGCGCACGAACGAGTACATCTATGACGGCATTAGCGCCCTTCAGCCGGAGCCGGGTCAGGTGGTCTTTTATCCCATCGTTGACGCGATTGAGGAGTTTCGCGCTGAAACCAGTTCCTACTCGCCGGAATACGGGCGCTCGAACGGCGGCGCGGTTCTGGTCGCCACGAAGTCCGGAGGGAATGAATTACACGGCACGCTCTTCGAATTTTTTCGCAATGAGGATCTGAATGCGCGTAATTATTTTGCGCAGCCCGGGCGCAAACCTGAATTCCGCCGCAACCAATACGGCTTTGTTCTCGGCGGGCCCATCCAGAAGAATAAAACCTTCTTTTTCGTGGACTGGCAGGGAACCGCCCTGCGCACTGGCGCTACCCGTTTCAGCACCGTGCCATCGGTGAGCCAGCGGTCCGGCATCTTTACGTCCCCCATCTACGATCCCGGAACCCCGGCCCGCCTGCCATTTCCGGGGAACACCATCCCACAATCCCGGTTCGATCCTTTGGCGGGGCAGATTCTGGCGGTTTATCCGGAGCCCAACCGGGCGGGCGCGGCCAACAACTACGTGCGCGCGGCCGTGGAGCCGAACCACCAGGATCAGTTCGATGCTCGCCTGGATCGCTATTTCAGCGCGCGCCAGAGGGTCTTCGGCCGCTATTCGTTCTCCACCAGCGACGACACGCCGGTCACACCGCTTCCCGACGGCAGCGGCAACATCACGTCCGGCGTCATTAGCCGCACCATCACGCGCGGCGATCAAGTAGTGGCGGAGCACGAATGGACGCTCAACCCCACATTGCTGAATCAATTCCGTTTCGGCTTTACCCGCCGCGATTCGCAGGGGAACGGCCCGCAAAACCCTTCCCTTACCGTTCCCGGAACTCCGGACAATCTATTTTCCGCGGCGCTCCCGACATTCCTCGTCTCCGGTTTCCAGCAGATCGGCGCGCCCGCGGGCGCCAATTCGCGTTTTACCACCAGCGTGGCCGAGTACATGGATACACTCTCCGCGGTGCGTGGCAGGCACACTCTCAAGTTCGGCGTGGACATCCGCCGGGAGTCGCTCGATGTCGTCCAACCCCCCAATCCCGCCGGTTCCTATACTTTCAATACGACTGGAACAAACAAACTCGGCGTTGCGGGTAGCGGCAACTCGCTGGCGTCGTTCCTGCTTGGACAGGTGGGCGCGTTCTCGATCGACGTGCAGCGCCGCCAGTTGCAGGAACGGGCGAACATCGCCGAATTTTTCGCCGGCGACGACTGGCGGGCCACCGACCGCCTCACCCTGAGCCTCGGGACCCGCTACACGCTCAATTTTCCGTCGCACGAGGTCAGCAATCAGGGCGCGGTCTTCAATCTCAACACGCAATTGCTGGAGTTTCCGCACACTGCGCGCGATCTCGAATGCTGCGATTTCGGCCCGCGCGCCGGTCTCGCCTACCGGCTCGGCGACTCCATGGTCATTCGCTCGGGGTATGGACTCGTGTGGTTTGAACAGACTGGGATTACCACGCCTTTCACGCTGCCTCAATTCCCCTTCGTGCAGACCATCGGGCAGCAGACTCTGGACAACATCAACGCGGCGTTCCTGCTTTCCAACGGGCCCTCTATTCAAGTTACGTCTCCCAATCCGAATTCCGGTCTGGGCCAGGGAGTGTTCGGATCGCAGCGCGATAACGGCTCCGGATATTCGCAGCAGTGGAACTTCTCCGTGCAGAAAACCTTCCATCGCGACCTGAGTTTTGAAGTGGGATATCTGGGCTCCAAGAATACGCGGCTTGGTCTGCCCGAAGCCAATCTCAATCAGCTTCCCGCCGAGTCGCTGGCACTTGGCGCGGCGCTGCTTCAGAAGGTTCCCAATCCGTATTACGGTGAACTGCCGCCTACCTCCTCGCTGGATACTCCCACGATCGCGCGGCAGCAATTGATGCGCGCCTTTCCCCGTTTCACTAACGTAGCCTTGTTCCGGGATAACGTCGGGAATTCCTCATACCACTCGGCGCAGGCCCGCATGGAAAAGCGATTTTCGCATGGACTTACCCTCAGCATGGCGTACACGTTCTCGAAATTGATCGACGACGCTTCCAGCTATTTCTCGCAGACGATTTTCACCGGCCCGGTGTTGAACAATAGTGGAGCGGCCGACGCATTCAACCGGCGCCTGGAGCGCGACCTTTCGAGCGGCGATATTCCGCGCGTTTTTACCGCGGCCTGGGTTTATGACGTGCCGAAGGTCTGGAAAATCTCCGGATGGACCGTTGCCGGCGCTGTGCGCATTCAATCCGGAGATACGGTGCCGGTGTCGCAGGCGACCAATAGCAACGCCAGCCTCGGCTATGCTGTTCAGCGCCCGAACCGTGTCAAGGACCCGAATTCTTTCGAAGGCAGAAGCGCAACCGAATGGTTCGACGTCTCGGCATTCACTCTGGCGCCGCAGTTCACGTTGGGCACCAGTTCACGCGACCCGGTTCGCGGCCCCGGCCTGCAGCAGGCGGACCTGATGATTGGCAAGACCTTCCGGCTCACCGAGCGGGCGTCGCTCGAATTTCGGGCGGAGGCGTTCAATATTTCGAACACGCCCGGCCTGAACGATCCGAACGGCTCTTTCGGCTCGGCTGCTTTTGGAGCGATCACCAGCGCGGGCGATCCGCGCGATTTCGAGTTTGCCCTCAAACTCCACTTTTAGCGCGGCTTGCTACACTCTTTCGACATGAGCATTTCCTATAACCGTGTTGCGGGCGGGAGCGTGGAACGGCTCGCGGCATTGAGCGACGGCATTTTCGCGGTCGCCATGACGCTGCTGGTTCTCGATTTGAAGACTCCCGCCGAGGAGGCCGTCCATAGCGAACATCAGTTGATTGCCGCTCTCGCCGCCATGGCGCCGCAATTACTCGTTTATGCGATGAGCTTTCTGACGCTCGGTATTTTCTGGGTTGGCCAGCAGACCCAACTCAACCATCTGGAGCGCTCCGATCGCAGCCTTTCGTGGATCCACCTGGCGTTTCTCTGCGCCGTCACCATTTTGCCGTTCTCAACACGTCTGCTAGCCGGTTTCGCGGGCTATCGCGCGGCGCTGCTGGTTTACTGGTCGAATATCTTTCTACTCGGCGCCACTCTTTACCTCAGTTGGGGCTGTGCGACCCGCGGCGGATTGGTGAAGAGCGACATGCCGCCGGAGACGGCCGCGGCCATCTGCCGCCGGATCCTCATCGCGCAAGCTCTTTACGCCGGCGGAGCCGCACTGTGCGTGTTCCACACGGGCCTGAGCATCGGCTTCCTCATTCTGGTGCAGTTGAATTATGCGATCGCGCCGCATCTGCCCGGCAAGCGGGGCTAGACGGCTGTTAGTCTGTGTACTGGGTGCTCACCAATCGCCATGTCTAAGACCGTCTTCCTGTTCGACGTGGATAACACGCTCCTGGATCATGACCGCGTGACCAGCGATCTCCGGGGCCATCTGGATTCCAGAATAGGGCCGGAACGCGCGAAGCGGTACTGGATGCACTTTGAAGAGATTCGCTCGGAGCTTGGCTACGCCGACTACCTGGGCGCGCTGCAGCGCTACCGGTTGGAGTACCCGCACGATCCCCATCTGCTTGCGGTGTCCTATTTCATGCAGCGGTATCCGTTCGCCAATCGCCTGTTTCCCAATTCGATTGACGCCGTTGAGCTGGTCCGGCAGTTCGGGGACGTGGCGATCCTTACCGACGGCGATGTGGTGTTTCAGCCGATGAAAGTGTGGTCCTCCGGGCTGTATGAGCGGTTCGAAGGCAATGTGCTGATTTATATTCACAAGGAAAATGAGCTGTCCGATGTCGAAGCGGAATACCCGGCGGATCATTACGTGGTGATCGACGATAAACTGCGGATTCTCGCCGCCATCAAGGCAGCCTGGAAGTCGCGCGTCACCACGGTTTTCGTGCGCCAGGGCCATTACGCGCTGGATCAAGCGGCGCTGGCGCAGTATCCGGCGGCCGACCTTTCGCTCAACCGTATCGGAGGCATGCTCGAGGTGGATTGGGCCGCCTTGCTCGCGGCCGCCACAAACACGTTACAATGACCCTTTCTCAACGGGAGGATGTGCAAAGGCTGGAATGAAGTTCCTATTGCTGATGTTCAGTGTTCTGTTTCATTTTCTGCTCGGCCTGTTTCTGTTCGGCGTCGGGGTGGTTACGGTGTCCGGCGGCGTGGACAACCTGAAGCTCGGCATGCTTCCCTGGACCGGAGCCGCCTTGACGACCGCCGTTATCCTCACCGGATTGCTCGGTATGGCGATCGCGATTCTCGGTCTTTTGGGGCGGTTGAAGTTTTTACTTCCCCTCTGGGCCGCGATCGTGCTGGTGATGATGGTGAAAGGCTTCTTTATTTCTTCGTACGTGTTCGGCGGCAAGGACGGTTTTCATAACGCTCTCTGGCTAACCCTTGGCGCGCTGCTGGCGTTTCTTTTTAGTTGGGCCGTCTTCCGCAAGAAGAAAGCGGCCCTTTAAGACGAATTAAAAGCTAATGGAGGCTTTTGCGAGAATGCCTCCGTCACATACCAGGTGCGAGCCGGTGACGTAAGAGGCTTCGTCGGAGAAGAGCCATAATGCCGCGCGGGCCGGTTCTTCGGGCTGCGCGAGCCGGCCGGCGGGAACCTCCGCGGCGATTTGCGCGCGCAGTCTGGGCACATCGGCGGCGTCGGCGTTGGCCCACATCATGCCGGTTTCTGTCGCGCCGGGCACAATCGCATTCACCCGGATGCCGTAGCGGGCATAATCGACGGCCAGACAGCGCACCAGCGAGCTGATTCCGCCTTTCGAAGCGCTATAAGCTTCCGCGCCGCCGGCCGCAAAACCAACGGACGCGGCGGGAGACGACGCGCAGACGATGGATCCCGGCAATCCGTGTTTCAATAGCAGCGCAATGGCGTGCCGGGCCGTGTAGAACACCCCATCCAGATTCACGTTCATCACTCTGCGCCAGGTCTCCGCCGGCAGCTCGTGCGCCGGGCCGCCGCGATCGATTCCCGCCCCGGCAAACACCGCCGTCGGAACGCCGAGCTGCTTCTCGATTTCGCTGAACGCCTTCGCCACCGCCGCTTCATTGGATACATCGACGTTGAGAGCCAGGGCCTTGCCGTGGTTGATCTCCACCACCTGCGTTCCCACGGCCAGAGCGCCCTGCGCATCCCGGTCGAGCACGGCCACGCTCGCGCCGCGCTCCGCCGCCAGCAGCGCCACCGCGCGGCCGATACCCGCGGCGCCCCCGGTTACTAATACGATTCGATCTTTTAGGGATGATTCCATTTCGTTTGTCTTCACAGTGTAGACGAGACCGGGGTCAAGTGTTCGGAAAGACGCGGACAAACGGCTTTTTCGCCCTGAAGAAGATTGCTACGCAAATGTTCCGCATGGCACCCTACAGCCTGAAGCAGCTAAGCATGGAGGATGTCTTCGGCGGAGGTGTCCTTTCTGATGTTGGCTCAATCCGTGTTGCCGCGGATCACACGGCCGGCGTGCTGGGAGTTCTGTCGCTCACCCATCGCGGATTGTCGACGACATACTTTGATGAGGAACTAGCGATGCCGACTATGGAAGGATCCAACGCCTATCGGGGCGTTGCGGATGATGCCGAAGGCGGTTCAGCGATTATTGCTGTTACATCCCTCTCGGCCATGTCGCAACAGATTACCGTGACGTGTCTTCGCGAGGAAGGTGCGCCGCGCCGGAAAACACTGGATCTGGCGCCGAATGGGACGGTTCTTATTCCAGGCGCGATTGTTGGCGCCTCTGCCTTTGACGCGAACGCTGACGGCGACAACCCGAGGAGGGCTCGAAAAGGATTGGGCATTGCCGTGACGAGCAACGCTATGGCGGGCGAGTTTGCCGTCTACGGTGTGGTCGCACATCGGCAGAGCGACAAACCGTTCTTTACTTCTGTGAATTTCTCCGATCCGAAGACGCGGCAGTCAAGCGATTCCGTATACGTTGGCATTCCCGTTGGGCCCTCTTCGCTGTTGGCGGCGGGCAGCTATACTCCCGAAATCTCACTGACGAATTTCGGAGCGGAGGGCGCGAACATTGCACTCGAATCATTCTCGACGGCGAACGGCAAAGCACAAGCAACCACGTTGGCCAGTTTTGTGTTGGCTGCCGGCGGCACCCGGACCGTTCCGCTGGTGCAAATGCCGCCATCTGCCGGACTAACTAACGGCTTGCTGGTGCGCGCCAAAGCTCAGACGGGGGACGTACTCTCCAAGCTGGTTTCGCGCGGCGGGACGGCGCTGCCGGTTGTAGAGATGCTGGATAAAGATGAGCACGGATCGCACAATGCCGGAGGGCATCCCTGGAATATATCTCCGGGGATGAGGTCTACGCTGCTGCTTTTTAACGGAGAGCCGACTCCACAGCAAGTGAATGTGCGATTCGGGACGAGGACCGAGCCGTGGATGAAGCAGTACACTTTGGCACCGTTTGAGACGCGGGCCATCAACATCGATCGATTGTTTGAAGAAGGGGAGCAGGACGACAGCGGGCATGTCCTGCCGGTAGATGTTGTGTCCGGTGAAGTGGGCTGGCAGTCGGCGCGCAATCCGCCGCATACAACTTCACCTCAAATCAAATCACGCAGTGGGAGGCCTATAATGCCCATAACCCAACAAAGCAAGTGGCGGCTCCGGCCTACAATGCTGGAGGCCCTTGCAACTTTGCGTATCCCGTTATTGCCGGCACTCAGAGCTTTCAAGACGCGAACTGGATTAAGGGATATAACGGAGCGAGACCATACTTTATGTCCTGGGTCAACAACGCATGGTCCTACAACGATAGCGCGAACTATGTGCATGGCGTGTGCGCCGCGGCAGTGCTGTAATCGGGACACGGAAATGAAGAAGACGCCTTGGCTGCCGTTTGTGGTATGCATACTATCCCTATTGGTCTTGGCCGGCTGGGCGCCGGCGGATCGGCAAGCGGCCCCCGGCGCGCCGCGCCTTTACGCTCTCGCAGGCGCCTACTGTCCATTTCGACTCCCCGGACCGGGTTGACTCGATCAAACTCCCGGTGGCGAAGGGCGATTTTCTGATTTCTGCCGTGTATGCGGAACCGGCGGTTGAGCCTCAAATGATGGTAGTGAAGATTGCGGGAGGGTATGGCGATACATTTCACATGAGGCTCGTCGGTATTACGGTCGATCCGAAGTTGTCCCCCCGAATAGTCGACTCGATTCCATGGCGCACGATCGCCGACTTTCGGTACCAGGGAGACATAGGCGGATGGGATAGGGGACGTCCAACCGAATTGGGTATGCCATATCTTTCGCGGCACGGACTTAGCGAGCATACCCCCGATGGAATTATTAATCTGCTGCCAGTGGTCCGTCCAGCTTATGACGAGCGAGCGGAAGTAAATGCCAGCATACTATGCAGCGGCCGCGATTATCTCATTTTCGCTCGCACTCTGGCTGCGCAGGAGGTTCAGAACGAACGCGAGCTACCGTTCACCGTCTACGACCGCAAAAGCCGGGTCATAACAGAACTAAAAGCGCCGGGAACTGAATCCCGCCTACGGCTCTTCGGTGAATGGCTGACGATCTTAGTCATTGAACCGAATCCCAGCCACATGCTTAACCCGGGGCGGGAGTCGATGCGAGAAGTGGGCACGTCCGATCTGCCGCCAACGAGAGAGCAGTATGATAATCCCGCTACGGGTCCGATGTTGTTTCCGGGATGGATACGCTGCGTTAACCTCCGCACCGGAGAAACTATCGATTTGAGGACCCACCAAGCCGATAGCGAGGTACTGGATATCAGCGGGCAGAAAGTGCTCTACCGAGTCAATAAGACGCTCTTCGAGGCGGAGATTGTGAACGGAGGCCTGAAGGCAGTCGAGAGGATTGTGGAGGACGACCGGGTACCCGACATACATTGGGTGTTCCGTTCCCCTGGCTGAAGTGGCCATTCCGGGAGTTCAGCGGGTAGAGGGCAAAAGGTCGAGGGCCGTCGAGTCCAGCGATGCCGCTCCTCTATCGTCATCCGAAGTTTCTCTGGCTCCTCTGCCCGTTGATGCTTTGCTGGAGTTGCCGTTTATGGATGCTGGTGCACCGCGGGCTCATTAGCGAGGACCCGGTGGTTTTTGTGGCCAAGGACCGCCTGACGCATCTGATCGCGCTGGCCGCTTTGGGCCTCCTGGCGTGCGCTACGCGGTAGCGCCGGTGCGCCGGAAACCTCGTCATCCTTCCAGGGCGGGTATGCTTGTTTTAGAACTCCCGTGAAACGCTTAATCATCCTCATTCCCGCGGCGGTTATCGTACTCATCCTCTCGATCCTGTTGCTGCTTTCCTCCACGCCCAGGATTGAGTTGGACCCGGCGGTTACGGCGGTCGGCTCGGAAACGCCATTGAAAATTCATGTGAACGCGACGCACGGTATCCGTCGTCTCACTGCCTACGTCGAGCAAAACGGCACGCGGTACCGGTGCGCCGACCTGAAACTCGCTTCGACACGCTTCCACTGGCGCAAGACCGCCCCCGCCGACTATATGCTCGTCGTCGGCTCGAAGACCACGCCCTCTCTTAAAGATGGCAAAGCCGTGCTGACCGTCGAGGCCGTATCGAACGATTTCCGGGGTTCCACAGCTACGGTGGTTCGCGATGTCATGGTGGCCACCAGGCCTCCTTTCGTCAGCGCGGACGGCGAACAGCACTACATCAATCAGGGCGGCTCGGAGTTGGTCCTTATTACGCCTTCGGGCTATTGGACCAAAGCGGGCGTGAAAGTCGGCAAGTACACTTTCCGGAGTTTCCCGATGCCCGGAGGAAAGCCCGGCCATTTCGTGCTCTACGCGTATCCGTGGGATGTGCCTGCCGATACCGTTCCGGAAGTTTTCGCCAGCAATCCAGCGGGCGCCGAAGCCACCGCGACTTTCAGCTATAAGCTGTTTCCGAAGCCTGCGCGGAAGCGCGATCTGACGATCGACGATAAATTTCTGGAACGCGTGCTAAGCGATATTGAACCCGGCGCCACAGGCAATCTGCTCACGCGGTTCCTCAATATCAATCGCAATATGCGCAAGGAAAACAACCAGACGCTGGCGGACCTGCGCCTGAAGACCGAACAGCGTTTCCTTTGGAGCGAGCCTTTCGAGCAGCAGCCGAATTCCAAGGTGGAATCCGTCTTTGCCGACGATCGCAGCTACATCTATAAAGGCGAGAAGGTCGATGAGCAGACCCATCTCGGTTTTGACCTGTCCGTTACGAAGCATGTTGCGGTGCAGGCCAGCAACGACGGCAAGGTCATCTACGCCGCCCGTCTCGGCATTTACGGCAATTGCGTGGTCATCGACCATGGCTATGGATTGCAATCCATCTACGGCCACTTGAGCCAGATCGGCGTGAAAGTGGGCGACATCGTAAAACGGCGGCAGGTAATCGGACACAGCGGTTCAACCGGACTCGCCGGCGGCGACCACCTGCATTTCAGCATGCAACTCGATGGCGTCCAGGTGAATCCCGTCGAGTGGTGGGATGGCCACTGGATCAAGGATCATGTCTGGAACCGCCTTAACATGAAGAGCGCTCGCTGAGCGCGCCGCCGGTGGTGGCTATCTATTCCGCCGCCGCTTGAGCCACTTCCACAACAGGTACACCGCCGCCGCCACGGCAAGCGCCACGCCCACGTGGATTGCCTGGTGATGGATCTGTCCGTAGACGCGCTCCCATTGATCTCCCACCAGGTAACCGAGCGTCAAAAAGACGCTGACCCAAAACAGCGCACCCGCGTAGGCATAGAGCGCGAACTGCCGGAACTCGAGCTCGGATGTGCCCGCGACTACGGCCGTCAAATGCCGCACGCCCGGAACAAAGTAGCCCACCACGAGCGCCCAATGGCCCAGCTTTCCGAACCATTCGTGAACTCGATCCACGTGGGCCTGGGTAATGTGAAACCACTTCCCATAGCGATGAATTACCGTCATCCCGAGGGAGCGGCCGATATAGTAGCTGCAAGTGATTCCGGTGGCGCTTCCGAGAAACGCCACAACAAGCGCGAGCGGAAAATTCAGATGCCCTTTCGATGCAAGATACCCGGAAAAAACGAGCAGCGTCTCATCCGGTACAGGCAGCCCAACGATGCCGAATACCAGCAGGCCGAAGATTGCAAAGTATCCGTAGGTGGATACCCATTGAAGTAACGGCTCCAGCAACTAGAGGCTCGATGTGCAGTGAGGGCAACGCTTCGCCGCCGCCGCGATCGTGGTGCAGCAGAACGGGCAATCTTTGGTCGTGGGCGCGGGGGCCGGCACGGGTTTCGGCATAGCCTTGTTAGCCGATTTTACCACCAGGAAGATCGCGAATCCGATGATCAGGAAGTTGATGACGGCATTCAGGAACAAGCCGTAGTTGATGGTGACGACGTCCTTGATCTTCTTCGCATCCACCAGCGCGGTTCCAGCCGGTACGTCTCCCTTTAGGACGAGGTAGAGGTTGCTGAAATCCACCCCGTGCAGCAGCATGCCGATCGGCGGCATAAGGATATCGTTCACGAGAGAGGTGACAATGCTTCCAAACGCTGCGCCGATGACTACAGCGACGGCCAGATCGAGGACATTGCCCCTGAGTATAAATTCTTTGAATTCTTTCAACATCTGCCTTTTCCCCCTTCAGTGTTTTGGGACTGCGAGTTAAGTCTAATTCTTTTCGGGCGCTTTCGCCGGAGCGGGTGCGGGATTCTTCAGCCATTCCCCAAGCCAGTCCAGAACCGTGTTGTACCAAAGTGAGGAGTTTTGCGGCTTCAGCACCCAGTGCCCTTCGTCGGGATACACCAGGAGTTTGGCCGGAACATTGCGCAACTTGAGGGCGGTGAACAGTTGCAGGCTCTGGGTGTAGGGCACACGGAAATCGAGTTCGCCCGTCACCACCAGCGTGGGGGTTTTGAAATCCTTGACGTAGTAGCTCGGAGACCATTTCGCATAGACTTCCGGCTGGTCCCACGGCATTCCCCCGAATTCCCAGATGGGGAACCACAATTCTTCCGTCGCGCCCGCCATGCTTCTGAGATCGAAAACGCCCGCGTGCGAGACCAGCGCCTTGAAGCGGTCCGTGTGCCCAAGGATCCAGTCCACCATGTAACCTCCGTACGAACCTCCCGCGGCGGCCATCCGCTGGGGGTCGGCATAGGGGAACTGCGACACGTGGTCCGCTACCGTCATGATGTCGTCATATGCCCTTCCGCCCCAGTCCGATTGAATCTCTTCGGTGAACTTCTGCCCGTACCCGGTTGAGCCTCTGGGGTTGGGCATTACGACGACATACCCCGCGCCCGCGAACACCTGGGCATTCCACCGGTAGGACCAGTCTTCGCCCCACGCGCCCTCCGGACCACCGTGAATCAGGAACAGCACCGGGTACTTCTTTCCGCCTTGAAAGCCCGGAGGCTTGATGAGAAAGCTATGAATTTTAGCCTGATCCGGCGCATCCACCCAGAACTCCTCGAGCGGCGTCAGTTCGTACTGGCTTAGCAGGGCATCGTTCAGATGCGTGAGCGGCGCCGGCGCGCCGCCGGTCGACGCGATGCGGTAGATCTCCAGCGGTTTCGACCCGCTCTGCTCGGAGTAGACCATCGTTTTGCCGTCGGCGGAAAGGCGGATGTCGCCGATGCTGCCGTGCCCGCTCGCGATCACGCTCGATGCGCCGCCCGCCGCGGGCACGATACGAATTGCTTTACGTCCGCGGTCTTCCGTCGTGAAAAAGAGGCGGCTGCCGTCCGGCGACCAGGTGAATTCCGCGACCGGACGATCGAGATTCTGCACCACTTCGCTGGTCACGCCGGTCGCGCGATCCATCACCATCAGCCGCCAGCGATCGCTTTCATACCCTGCGCGCTCCTGGCTCAGGAACGCCAGCAATTTTCCATCGGGCGAATAGGACGGAGCGACATCGGCGCCGGGACTGCTCGTTACTTTCTTGGCCTCACCTCCCGAAAGAGGGACGGTGAACAACTCGGAATTCGTGCTGGTTGATGGGTCCGGATCGGGCTTCATGACGTAACAGACCTCGGTACCTTCCGGAGAAAACGCGTAACCATCCATACCGCCGAGCGAAAACGGAGGGACATCGCGGCTGCCGGGGGTCAGGTCCTTGAGCCCGGAGCCGTCGGTTCCGATCGTGAAAAGGTGCGACCGGCGCGCCCCCTGCCAGTCCGTCCAGTGCCGGTAGAGCAGTTCGGTGTAGCTGCGCGCCTGCACTTTGTTGTTTTTCGCGGCTTCAATCCGGGCCTTGGCGCAATTGTCGTCGGCGCAGTCCGGGTACACCGAGCTGGTAAACAGAAGCCTCTTTCCGTCCGCCGAAACCGTAACTCCGCCGGCTTCGGTGGAGAGATTGGTAATCTGCCGGGCCTCTCCGCCATCGGCTTTCATCATCCAGATTTGTGAGGTGCCCCCGCGGTTGGAAACAAAGGCAAGCTGCTCGGAATCGGGCAGCCAGCGGGGCCGTTCGTTGGTGGTCCCCTCGTGCGTAATCTGCCTCGGCGTCCCGCCGGAGGTGTAGACCACCCAGATCTGCGATGACTTGGTGTTTTGCTCAAAATCGATCGATTGCGCCACGAACGCCACTTCATTTCCGTTGGGGGAAATCTGCGGATCGCTGATCCGGACGATTTTCAAGAGTGCGCTGACGTCAAAAGGAAGTTTAGCTGCCATCGTGGGGAGACCTGAAATAGCTAGGACCAATCCGATCCTCGACAACTTTGGCCACAAAGTTGACATAGCCTCGATTGTACGCTGCCGCCACGCCCGCGTTTCTGAAGTCCGCGCAGACCGCGTGTTAAACTCAAGAATTCACTCCAGATTCAACATGATTCGTCCCTATCGCGGCGTGCTCCCTCGGGTCGCCTCGTCCGCTTACATCGATCCCAGCGCCCAGGTGATTGGCGACGCTGTCATCGGCGAACGCGCCAGTGTTTGGCCGAACGCCACCATTCGCGCCGACGTCAATTCCATCACCATCGGTGACGAATCGAATGTCCAGGACAATTCATGCATCCATGCCGACGAGGGCCCTTTCGCGGTGATCCTCGGCAAACGCGTCACGGTGGGCCATTCGGTGGTGGCGCACGGTTGCGTGATCGAGGATGAATGTTTGATTGGGATAGGCGCGGTCATTCTGAACGGAGCGCGTATTGGAAGAGGCTCGGTCGTCGCCGCCGGGACGGTGGTGCCGGAAGGCATGCTGATTCCGGCCGGCAGCATGGTGATGGGCGTACCCGCTAAAATCCGCCGAGAAGTCACTCCGGAGGAACGGGAGCGCTTTCGTGTGAATGCCGACCATTATGTCGAAGCGTGCCGGATCTACCGTGAAGGGCTTTCCTAGGGCGAAGAGAAAATGATCAAAGCAGTAAAGGGCATGCGGGATATCCTTCCTCCGTCGAGTTCCGTCTGGAACCATGTGGAGGCGGAGGTGAGGAAAGTTTTTCGCGCCTATCACTACCAGGAAATCCGCACGCCGGTGCTCGAAGAGACCGCTCTCTTCGCGCGCGGCGTAGGGGAAGAGACTGATATCGTCGGCAAGGAAATGTATACTTTCGCCGATCGGGACGGCACGTCGCTTACGCTGCGTCCGGAGAATACCGCGTCGGTAATGCGAGCCTGGATTGAGCACAGCCTCGGGCAAAAGCCCGGCCTCCAGAAGCTTTTCTACATCGGGCCCATGTTTCGCCGGGAGCGTCCGCAGAAGGGCCGCTACCGCCAGTTCTTTCAGATCGGCGCCGAGGCCATCGGCTCGGAATCGCCTGCGCTCGATGCGGAAGTCATTGAGATGGTGGTGGAGATTCTTTACGGATGCGGGCTCGACGGATTCAAGCTGCTGATTAACTCGGTTGGAGACCACAACTGCCGGCCGGGGTACGTCGCGCTGCTCAAGGAGAAGTTGAAGGACGTCGCGCCGGGCATGTGCGGCGACTGCCAGCGCCGCGCCGAAACCAACCCTCTGCGCGTGCTCGATTGCAAAGTCCCGCAGGACCAGCCAATCATCGACGCCTTGCCGTCGATTCTCGAACATCTCTGCGCACCATGCACCGCGCACTTCGCGCGCGTGCGCGAACTGCTCGAAAGCCGCGGCATCCCCTTCGAGGTGCGCCCGCGCATGGTCCGCGGCCTCGACTACTACATGCGCACCACTTTCGAGATTACGCACGGGTCTCTGGGAGCGCAGAATTCCGTACTCGGCGGCGGCAGATACGACGGGCTTGCCGAATCCCTCGGTTCGAAGACGCCCGCGCCCGGCATTGGTTTTTCGATTGGAGAGGACCGCCTGGTGATGAGCGTCGAGGAATCACAGCCCGGGCGGCATGACGAGGCTTTGGATTTGTATATCGCTCCCATGGGCGCGGCGGCGCTCGAACACTGCGGCGTGCTGGCGCGCGAATTGCGCGGGCTCGGCGTCAGCGTGGAGCTCGCATTCGAAGGGAAATTGAAACGCGCCCTGGAACTCGCCAATAAAATGGGCGCGCGATTTACGCTCATCGTGGGCGACAACGAACTGGCCTCGCGGGCCTATCAACTGAAAGATATGGCCAGCGGCGAGCAGGCGGTTGTCACGCGGGAGCGGTTACGGGAAAAATTGAGCTCACAGCAGAACTGATTCTTACACATCGATGGAAAACGTACCTTTGGACTTTTTGGGCGACCTCCGGCGCACTCACACGTGCGGCCAGCTTCGCGCCTCCGATGCGGGCTCCCGCGTCATCCTGATGGGATGGGTGCACCGCCGCCGTGATTTGGGCGGAGTGTTCTTCATCCATCTGCGCGACCGTGACGGCGCAACTCAGCTTGTCTTTCGCGCCGAGGGTGACGCCGAAGCCCATCGCAAAGCGGAAATGCTTGGCCCTGAATATGTTATCGCCGTCGAGGGCCTCGTGGAAAAGCGCGAGACGGGCACCGTCAACGCCTCCATCGCCACCGGGGAGGTGGAGGTGGTGGTGGATAAACTCTGGATTCTGAACGAATCGCGCACGCCGCCTTTTCCCATGGAAGAAAATGTCGACGTAAAAGAGGACGCGCGCCTCAAGTACCGCTATGTCGATCTGCGCCGCCCCAACATGCAGCGCAACATTATTCTGCGCTCGCGCGTGGCGCAAGCGATTCGAAACGTTCTCTGCGGACAGGGTTTTCTCGAGATCGAGACGCCGTTTCTCACCCGGTCCACGCCGGAAGGCGCGCGGGATTTTCTTGTCCCCAGCCGCGTCAATCCGGGGTCATTCTATGCTCTGCCGCAGTCGCCGCAGATCTTCAAGCAGATCCTGATGGTGAGCGGATTTGAGAAATACTTCCAGATTGTCCGCTGTTTCCGGGATGAGGACCTCCGCGCCGACCGGCAGTTGGAATTCACCCAGATCGACCTCGAAATGTCGTTCCCGCAGCAGGAGCGCATCTTCGAAGTCATTGAGCCGCTGGTTCAGAATGCCTGCCGGGAGGCCGGTGTTGAGGTCGCCCCGCCTTTTCCGCGTCTTACGTATGCCCAGGCGATGCGGTCCTACGGCATCGACAAGCCCGATCTCCGCATTCCTCCGTTCCACGTGCTCGAAGGCGACTTCTCTTCGCTCGAACTGCGCTATGCCCCGGTTGCGATCCACATTCCCAATACCGGATCGCTCAGCAGCAAGGACCGCAATGAAGTGAAGGCGTTCGGCCGTGAGCGCGGCTTGCGTGTTTACGATGACTTGAAGCGGCTCGATCCGGCCATCGTCGAAGGGGCCCGCGCCGTGACGGGCGCGGGAGCCGAAGATCTGTTGATTCTGGCCGGCTGGGCGGGCGAACCGAAAGGCCAGCGTCCGGAGGAAACATTCCTGCAGGCCTGCGGGCAGCTTCGCCTGTACCTGGCGCAGAAATACAACGACCGCCATAAACTTCTTGACCCGAAGAAATTTCAGTTTCTCTGGGTGGTTGATTTCCCGATGTTCGAATGGGACGAGGAGGAAAACCGGTGGAACGCGGCGCATCACCCGTTTACCTCGGTCCACGATGAGGATCTCGACAAACTGACCTCCGATCCGGCGGCTTGCCGTGCCAAGTCTTACGATCTGGTGTTGAATGGCGTCGAGCTTGGCTCGGGATCCATCCGTATTCACCGGCGTGACGTGCAAACCAGGGTTTTCGCGGCGCTCGGCTTTTCGGAAGAAGAAGCCCGCCGCCGGTTCGGGTTTCTCCTGGAAGCGCTGGAATATGGCGCGCCTCCGCACGGAGGAATCGCTCTCGGACTCGACCGGCTGGTGATGATTCTCGCGGGAGAAGACTCGATCCGCGAAGTGATCGCTTTCCCCAAGACCGCTCGCGGGACCGACCTGATGTCGGAAGCGCCCTCCACAGTGCCCGATCGTCAATTGCGGGAGTTGGGGATCCGGCTGGCGGCGCCTCCGGGCAAATGACGAATCCGAAGTAAAATAACCCTTATGGCGCAAGCGGACGTGCTCTCGGAGGGCGGTTCTATCGGAATCACAGGTTGGAAGGGGATTCTGGGCACGGTTGCCGCCGTCTTTCTGGCGATTCTGTTCGCGGTTTCCGGCATCTGGAAGATCAGCGACCCGTTTAAATGGTCCCAGTTCCTAGGCGATTTCCGGGTTCCCTCGAATCTCTCCATGCCGTTTACTCTGCTGCTCGGTATTGGGGAAACATTTGGAGCCGCTCTGATTCTGCTTCCGCGCTTCCGCCGCTGGGGCGCGATCCTCATTGGGTTGCTCCTGGTTGTGTTCATGGCTTACATCGGCGTCAATTACGGAGCACTGGTAGGGAAGGAATGCAGTTGCTTTCCGATCGTGAAGCGCACGGTCGGGCCGGGATTTTTTGTGGGTGACGTCGTGTTCCTGCTGCTCGCGGTTGCGGCGGGGTGGTGGTCGAGGAAGCCGGAGAATCTCAAGGTGGCCTCGATGATTCTGGGCGCGATTGTGGTCTTCGCAGGCGTTTCCTACGGTATGAATGCGGCCCGGCAGACCGGAACCGTCGCGCCCGATAGCATCGTGGTGGATGGCGCGCCCCGCTCGCTGCATTCCGGGAATATCTTCGTATTCTTTTATGATCCAATGTGCATGCACTGCGACGCCGCGGCGCGGCGCATGGCAATGCTGAACTGGAAAGACACCAGCGTGATCGCCATTCCGGTGGACCAGCCGCAGTTCGCCGCGGCTTTCCTGCACGACACGGGTTTGAAGGCTGGAACCTCGCTCGATGCGAAGAAAATGCGCGATGTCTTTCCCTTCGTCAATACGCCTTACGCGGTGGCGCTCTCGAACGGGCGCCAGAAAGCGGCCGTCGGAAACTTTGACGAGAGCGAACCGGCTCGCACGCTTCGCAAGATCGGCTTCGTCGAGTAGTTACGGCGCGGCGTGTTCCGGCGAGAAGTTGTTGACGAGCTTGCGCAAGGACGCCCGGTTGAGCTACGATAGCCGGAGTTTTGAACTATCCATGCGTTTTGCCGCCGAAGTCCGCGCATTCCGGAACACTCGCAGTAACAACACCCTATATGCCCGGTTTCCAGACCGACACGCATGTTTACAAGCTAGGAGACATACGCAGTGAAAGAAAAAGGTATTGTGAAATGGTTTAACGCCGCCAAGGGTTATGGATTCATCCAGCGCTCAAACGGCGAGGACGTATTTGTTCACTTCTCCGCCATCCAGTCTGATGGCTACAGAAGTTTGGACGAGGGCTCCGAAGTGGAGTTTGAAGTAAAACGGGGCCCGAAAGGTCTCCAGGCGGAGAACGTGTCCCGGCCGTAATCCACGGGGCTCCCGGCAAAATGTTTTGAAACAGGGGCTGTCGAAAGACGGCCCCTTCTTATGCGTAGACGATGGCCGGAACCTTGCGGGCGCTGATATTGACCCATGGCGCGGGCTCGAATGCCGAATCGCCGCTGCTGGTAGCGGTGGAAGGCGCGCTCACGCGGCCGGACCTGCGGGTTTTGCGGTTTACGCTCCCGTTCCGGCAGATGCGTCCACACGGGCCGCCCTTCGCCGGGGACGCCGCGCGCGACCGCGCCGGCTTGAAACAGGCTATTCAGGAAATGCGGAGCGGTGTACCCGGTACTGTGCTTCTCGGCGGCCACTCCTACGGAGGACGGCAGGCGACGATTCTCGCGGCCGAGGAGCCGGGGCTGGTGGATGGCCTGTTCCTGCTCTCCTATCCGCTGCACCCTCCCCGCCGGGCCGCGGAACTCCGCACCGCGCACTTCCCGAATCTGCGCACGCCCGCGCTATTCGTCCATGGAACCCGCGATCCGTTCGGCTCGATCGAGGAAATGCGGCAGGCCCTCGCCCTGATTCCGGCGCGCGCCGAATTGGCGGAAATCGGAAGCGCCGGCCACGACCTGAAAACCAAAGGCGCGACCCCCGCGATTGTCGAAGCTTTCGAGCGATTCTTCAGCGTTTGAAAAACGGCGGCGCCGCGTCTGTGCAGGCAGGCGCGGGCGGCCGGACCGCGTCGAATGGACCGGCGGCGATGGCGGCATCCGGCTGGAGTGTCTTCATCGTGAAATCGATGTCCTTCCGGAGGGGAGGCTCCAGCAGTGGAACAGAACAGACGCGATTCGGCGTCCCAGCCTCAAAACGGCGCGAACGGGAGAAAAATTGCGGTCGCGGTAGGCTTTGGTTGAGCATTTGCCGAATTGCCCGATCCATTGCGGAGTTGTTGCCGGTCCCGGTTCCTGTTGTGGACGCGGCAGGCCCCTGGGCAAGCAGACCTGCAGCGGTAAAAACGAAGAGTCCGCACAAAATTCGGAGACGCACAGACACCTCCTGCTCATCAGGATAGACGCAAGCGGAGGCGTGCGGTTAGACCGTCCCAAACAATCCGCCTACAAATTTGACACGGCCGGAAAATACCCGGACAATAGGACTTTAACCCTGCCGAATGCGGATGTGGCGGAATTGGCAGACGCACCAGTTTCAGGTACTGGCGCTCGCAAGGGCGTGGAGGTTCAAGTCCTCTCATCCGCACCAATATCTAAGTTCCTGCCTGACAGGTCAGCCGCCGGATTGGTTCCAAAGGCGGTAAATCAACCAGGCCGCGCCGGCCAGCAATCCTAGCGCCGCCTGATACTCTTCGTTGCGGCGATAGACGGACCAACGGAAACTCCCCTCCGATTTCACCCTAGGCGGCACGGGCAGGAGTTTGTGAACGCGGCGCGCGTAGTCCGCATATTCGGGAAAAAGCTTTCTTAGATGCTGTTCTTCCAGTTCGATTACCGGAAGGTAGACCAGCAGAAACACCGCACCGAAGATCAGCGCTAACTCCCAGCGGCGGGCCGCGATGACGAGACCCGCGGCTACAAGCGACGTCCCCAGGTAGAGCGGATTGCGCACCCAGGAATAGGGCCCGCTTTCCGCGAGCTTCATGTTCTTTTGCAGATGCCCCGCGGCCCACCCGCGCAGCCACAGCCCCAGGACCGCAATCGCGAGGCCTCCGGCGAGAGAACTCCTCGACGGCCGGGAGAGCCACGCAAAGGTAGCCACCAGCAGAAAGCCGCAGATCACGCGCAGGCGCGCCACCGTGTCGGCGTAAGGTTTGGGGAACCAGGAATCGCTCACGTTTACGCGGGTTCTCCCAGTTTGCGGGCGGCAAGTTCCGGCCGTAGCGCATCCATCACCATTTCGGCGGAAATGGCTCGCATGTCCGCGCTGATTTCGGCGTCGCGGCGGTAGGTGGTAGACGCCGAGGGCGATCGCAGCACGGTGATCGTCCCTCCATAGGGACCCGTCCGCGCCGGATCGCTCGGGCCGTAAATCGCTACTCCGGGCTTGCCGAGCGCCGCGGCCAAATGCAGGGGGCCGCTATCGAGCCCGACCACGGCGACCGCCCGGCGTGTCGCATCGATCAAGCCGGGCAATCCGGAGACGTGCGGGACGGCGCCTTCCACCGTGAGAGCATGCGGCGCATTTAGCACGAGCTTCAAGCCAAATTCGCGCTCCAGCATCTTCCCCAGGCGCGTGTAGGATTCCATCGGCCACTGCTTGGCTCTCCAACCGGCCAGAGGGCTCGCGAGCACGAACGGTTCACGCGGCAGAGAACCTTCCGGATGGCCGGCGGGGATGGCAAACTGGCGGATTATGCTGGTGGGGCCGGCCGCGGCGGCGAGTTCGAGATTCTTATCCACTTCGTGCGCGCCGCGCGGATTGAGGCGGCTGGAATAGAACCACGCCGCAGCGCGCTCGCGGGTGCGCGCGAAGCCGATGATTTTTTCGGGGCGCGCGGAGGCGGCGGCCAGCGCGGATTTGATCAGACCCTGGAAGTCCACGGCGAGATCGAAACGGTTTTGCCGCAATTCGCGCCAGGCGCTTAGAATCCCGTGCAGGGAGCCGCGGTCCACCGGAATGATGCGATCGACATAGGGATTCCCATCGAGCAGAGGAGTCCATTTCCGCTCGATGATCCAGGCAATCGACGCCCCCGGGATACCGTGCTTGAGCGTGGCCACGGCGGGAAGGGCGCAAATAATGTCGCCCATGGCGCCAAGCCTCACCACCAGAATTCGCCGCTCCTTGCTCATGCGTTCGCACCACCCGGCGGGGAGGGCGCACAGCGAGCGCGGACCCTGCGCATGAAATCCTCACGCCCGCTGGAAGCGTCCAGATCCAGAACCTCTTCGTCCTTTGGCGCCCGGCCGCCCAAAACAACGTAGTCCACGTCCGACAAACCCGCCACGAGTTCGGCGCGCGCATGGGCGGGGAGCAGAGGCTCGGGCGGATCGACCAGCACCACGGCAAGAGGCGCGCCCGGCCGCTTCCACCCGGCGATCCGGCGGGCATCCGCCGCCAGGAGAGGGTCAAAGCTGCCGCGCACCCATTGCATGCCGCCGCCGGCTCGCAGCAGGACTTCATCCAGCGTCACGATTTTGTTTCGAGTATCCAAGCTATATTCTCGGTTCTTTATTGGAGCAGCTTCAAGGCCGTCTCCGTTACGATATCCGCGCTGACGCGGGTCATGCATCGATGATCGATAGGGCAGTTTCGCAGCAGACACGGGCTGCACTCCACCGGCTCGCGCACCACGCGCGAGAGCGGACCCGTCGGCCCCGTGGCTTCATCGTCGGTAGCGCCGAAAATGGAGACTGTCGGAATGCCCAGGGCCGACGCAATGTGCATGGAGCCGGAGTCGTTCGTCAGAAACACTTCGCAAGCCGCGGCCATTTCGATGAACTGCGCCAGGGTTGTCTCGCCCGCGAAATTCCGGACGTCCACCTCACCGCCAATTCTCTGGATTTCGCGCCGCACTTCCTCGCAAAGCTCACGTTCCTTCCGGGAGCCGAAGACAGCCACCGCCGCGTGCCGCGCGCGCGCGATCCGCACCGCGGATTCGGCGAAGCGTTCGGGAAGCCAGCGTTTCGCCGTGCCGTATGCCGCTCCCGGGCTGAGTCCGAGGACGGGGCCGTCCACGCGCTGTTCGCGGAACCGGGCTCTGCCTTCCTCCGCCGCGCCGGCTGCGCCTTCCAGCCGGATTGCGCTGCTCTCCGGGAGCGCCGTCAGGATGCCCGCCCGCCGCAGCATTTCCAGATAATAGAAGCGCTCATGCCGCGGGATCTCCCCTTTTTTGGGCAAAGGGATGGCTTGGGTGAGCAGCGGGCCGCGCCCGTCCTTGCTGTATCCGATGCGGGTGGGAATGCCCGCGGTGAAGGCCATGAGCGCCGCTTCGAAGGCGTTTTGCAGGAGGATGGCCGAGTCGAATTTCCGCGCTCGAAGATCGAGCGCAAAACGGACCTTCTGGCGCCACAAGACGGGCAGATAGGGAATGACATCATCGGCGAGCCGCTCGCGCGAATACAAATCGGCAACCGACGGTTTGGCGACGATGGAGATGCGCGAAGAAGGAAAACGCTCGCGGATGGCCCTCAAAGCGGGCAGGCTCATTACCGCGTCGCCCACCCAGTTCGTGGCGCGGACCAATATATTTGAAAAGCTCACTCTTCCGGCAACTCTCGCCTTGGGAAACCACTAGAATGGAAACTCATATTGTAGCCTGGAGAGGCAGTGACACTTCCCGTGCGCCGTTCTTCGCAACCGGATCGATTTGGCATGACAAGTGAGAAGCACGTACTGGACTTTCTGCAGAAGTGGTACCTCGCCCAATGCAATGGAGAGTGGGAGCAAATCAAAGGGGTCACTATCGAGACTCTCGAAACCCCGGGCTGGATGGTCACTATCGACCTGGCCGAGACGCCGCTGGAAAATGTTCCGATGGAGCCCGTGAAGGTGGAGCTCGGCCCCAACGATTGGATCGACTGCCAGGTGGAAACGCAGCAGTTTCGAGCGACGGGCGACTCCTCCAAGCTGATAGCGATCCTCGGCGTCTTTGAGAAATGGGCGTCCAGGGCGCAGCAGGTAGAATAGAAGCAGCCCCACTCTATGAACAGAATTTATACCCGTGCGGATCTTATTCGCGCGCGCGCGGACTGGCGGTCCGCCGGTAAAACGGTGGTCTTCACGAACGGCTGCTACGACATTCTGCATCCCGGACATATCCGGCTGCTGGAGTCTGCTCGAAGTCTGGGAGATATATTGATCCTGGCGCTGAACACCGATGCCAGCGTGCAGCGGTTAAAAGGGCCGAACCGTCCGATGCTTCCCGAAGGTCAAAGGGCGGAACTGGCCGCATCGCTCGCCGCGGTGGATGCGGTGACTCTGTTCGACGAGGACACGCCAAGAGAACTGATTGCCGAGGTGCTCCCCGATATTTTGATCAAAGGCGCCGATTGGGCACACTTCATAGCGGGACGGGAAGAAGTGGAAGCGGCCGGCGGGAAAGTGCTCGCTCTGCCCCTGGAGCCGGGGTATTCGACAACGGGCATCGTAGAGGAAATCCTTTCCCGGCCCGCCCGATGAGTAAGGCCGCGTGACACATCCGGCTGTTCGCGACCTTTTTCTCTCGCTTTCCCGCGATCCCGTGTTTCAATCTCTGGCGGGACGGCTCACGCGCGAAGGGAATGCTCGAATTTCCCTCTCGGGTCTCACACCCGCGGCCAAAGCGCTCTACCTTCCGCTTCTATGGCAGACGTTGGAGCGCCCCCTTCTGGTAGTCACTGACGGTAACCGCCAGGCCGAGGAACTGGCGGAACTCACCGGCGCATTTTTCGACCTGGTGGTTTCCCGGCGGGATGCTCCGCGGCCGCAGTTGATTCCAGCGCTGGACGTGCTCCCGCACCAGCGCCTCTCACCGCACAGCGAAATCAGCGCGCAGCGTGCTACCGGCCTGTGGAGACTGGCTGCCGGAAAGGCCAGCATTACGGTGGCGCCCGTGGCTTCCGCCCTGCTGCGAACGGAGCCGCGCGACTTCTATCTCCATCTCGCCCTGACTCTGCAAGCGGGTGAAGAGGCGCCGTTTGAGGAGGTGATCGCGCATCTGGAGCGATTGGGGTATGAGCGCCGCGATCCGGTGGAGATGGTCGGGGAATATTCGGTGCGTGGGGGCATCCTGGATGTTTTTCCCGCGGAGAGCGCCCGGCCGGTGCGGCTGGAGATGTTTGGCGATGAGATTGAATCCATCCGCCGCTTTGACGTGGAAAGCCAGCGTTCGGTTCTGAAGATCCCCGAGGTCACCATTCTTCCGCTGCTTGAAAATCCTCGTTCGCCTGGGCTTTTAAGCGAACTGGCGGAGAAGCTTGCCGGAACGATGGACATTCCCGCGCCGGGCTCCGTTTTCCCCGGCTGGGAATTGATGACGCCGCTGGTGCGTCCGCGCTCGGAATCGCTGCTTTCGCTGGCGGCGGACCCGGTCATCGTGTTGGACGAGCCGGAACAGACTCATGCGGCGGCGGATCGCTTCTGGAAAAGGCTGGATGACGCCGAGCGGACCTCTCCGGCGCCACCGGAGCTAATCTTTTTCCGTTGGGGGGAGCTGCTCGCGCATGTGGAAGGCAAGGCGGAATTGCGTTTACGCGAGTTGGAACTCCTGCCCGGAGCTGACGCCGCGTCGCCGGAGGATTCATTCCACATCGCCAGCCGCCCTCCGGTGACGTTCCACGGCAATATTCCCCTGGCGATCGCAGAATCGCAAAAGCTGGTGGAGCGGGGGAATCGGGTTGTCTTCTTTACCCAATCGTTGGGAGAGGCTGAACGCCTGGCCGATATCCTGCGCGAATATTCCGTCCCCTTCCAGGCTGGTATCGAAACCACCGAGGGATCGCAAACCTGGCTTGCGGAGCGAGGATACCTGGCAGCTTCGGCGAGCACCTTTATCGCGCGCGGGCGCATCCGGCGCGGCTTCACGCTGCCGGAGCGCGCGCTCGCGATCGTCGGGACCGACGATCTCTTCGAGACTTCCGGCCTCCCGGGGCCGGCCAGGCAGGACCGCGAGCGGGTGGCATCCGCCTTCGCGGCAGACGTTGCGGATCTCAAGCCGGGCGACTACGTGGTGCATGTGGTCCATGGGGTGGGGCGCTTTCTCGGGGTCCGCGATCTTTCGCAGAACGGCCAGGGCGGCGATTTCATGCTGGTCGAATATGCCGGCGAGGCGAAGCTCTATGTGCCGCTGGCCCGTTTGGATCTGATCCAGAAATTCCGCGGGGCCGGCGACGCTGCGCCTCCGCTCGATCGCCTGGGCGGCGTGAGCTGGGAGCGGACCAAAAAACGGGTCAAAGCCAAAATGCGCGACATGGCCGATGAGCTGCTCAAGCTCTACGCCCAGCGCCAGATGGCGGAAGGCTTCCAATTCTCGAAGGACGGCAACTGGCAGCGTGAGTTTGAGGACGCGTTCGAGTATACCGCCACGAAAGACCAGGTGGATGCGGTAAAGCAGATTAAGCGCAACATGGAAAGCCCGCACCCGATGGATCGCCTGCTTTGCGGCGACGTGGGCTACGGAAAAACGGAAGTGGCGATGCGGGCCGCGTTCAAGGCGCTGGGTGACGGGAAGCAGGTCGCCATTCTCGCGCCCACCACCGTGCTGGCCTTCCAGCACTTTGAGACATTCAAAAGGCGGTTCGCATCGTTTCCGGTGCGTATCGAGATGTTCAGCCGATTCCGGTCGGCCAAGGAGGTCAAGGCAACCCTGGTGGAGCTCGCCGAGGGGAAGGTGGACATCGCCGTAGGGACGCACCGGCTGCTTTCGAAAGATGTCGAATTCCGCGACCTGGGCTTGTTGATTGTCGACGAAGAGCAGCGCTTCGGCGTGGCGCACAAGGAACGGATCAAGCAAATCAAGAAAAACGTGGACGTGCTGACGATGAGCGCCACGCCCATTCCGCGCACGCTGCATATGTCTTTGTTGGGGCTGCGCGACATGTCGGTCATTGAAACGCCGCCGAAAGACCGCCTGGCGATCCACACCGTGGTGGCGCACTTCGATAAGGAGTTGATCCGCACGGCGATCGAGCAGGAACTGAGCCGGGGCGGGCAGGTTTATTTCGTCCACAATCGCGTGGACACGATCTTCATGCGCGCCGCCATGATTCAGGACATGCTGCCCCAGTGCCGCATCGGCGTCGGCCACGGGCAGATGGGCGAAGCCGAACTGGAGCGCGTCCTGCTTGGCTTCATGCGCAAAGAATACGATGTCTTCGTCTGCACCACCATCGTCGAAAACGGGCTTGATATTCCGCTTGCGAATACCATGATTATCGAGCACGCGGAGCGCTACGGGCTCTCCGAGCTATACCAGCTTCGGGGGAGAGTGGGCCGCTCAAACCGCCGCGCCTATGCCTATTTGCTGGTGCCTTCCGATACGGAGTTAAGTGAAATTGCGCGGAAGCGCCTGGCTGCCTTGAAGGAATTCAGCGACCTGGGCGCGGGATTTAAAATCGCGGCGCTGGATCTGGAGCTGCGCGGCGCAGGCAACATTCTGGGCGGAGAGCAGCACGGCCATATCTCCGCGGTTGGCTTCGATATGTTTGTCCGCCTGCTGGAGGAAACGGTCCATGAGCTGAAGGGCGAGGAGGTTCCTCCCGAGGTGCATTCTTCCCTCAACCTGGGGCTCGATGTCCGGATTCCCTCTGAATATATCGGAGACGAGAACCAGCGTCTGAGAATTTACAAAAAGATTTCCGACGCGAAGACCACCGAGGATGCAGGCAGGATTCTCGATGAACTGGAGGACCGCTACGGCCGGGCCCCGGACGCGCTGCGAACGCTGCTGCAGTTCTCGCTGCTCAAAACGAAGGCCGAACGCATCGGGGTGGAGGCCGTGGAACGGCGGCAGGGCGCGTTGAATATCAAGTTTCATAAGGAATCCCGGATCGATCCGGCGCGGCTGATGCAGATGGTGAGCACGGTGAAGGGCGCGCAGTTTACTCCGGCGGGCGTTTTGCGGCTGCCCCTCGACGGGATCTCAGACGCGGATAAGGTGCTGACCGCGCTTGAATCTTATTTCGACCAGTTGGTATAGAATCCCTTAGTGCCCGTCCGGCTGCGGTGGATCGCGGTTATCATATTTTCGCTGTCCTCGGTACTCAACTACCTGGACCGGCAGGTGCTCGCCACGATGGCGGACGTGTGGGAGCGCCACGGCGAATTTTCGTTCAACTCCTCCGACTACGGTCTGCTGCTCTCGGTATTTTCCGTCGCTTATGCGCTCAGCGCGCCCTTCATGGGCTGGTTTCTCGACCGCGTGGGGCTCAACCGCGGGATCGCGTTTTCCGTGGGGCTTTGGGCGCTTGCAAGCTTCGGAACAGCCAGTTCCCACAACCTGACTCATCTGTTGGCCTGGCGTTTCATTTTAGGCGTCGCCGAAGCCAGCGGAATTTCGTCGGCGGGCAAGATGGCCGGAATGTATCTGAAGCCGGAAGAGCGCGCGGTGGGCGGCGCGGTTTGCCAGTTTGGCCTCAGCGCCGGCGCGGGGCTGGCGCCGCGGTTCACCATCTTTTTCGCGGAGCAATATAGCTGGCGATGGGCGTTTGGCGCGGCTGGTATCGCGAGCCTGCTTTGGATTCCCATCTGGCTGCTCACCGCCAAGGCCATTCCCCCGGCCGAGGTGGACACTCCCCGGCGCGGCGCCAACCGCGACGCGGCCATCATGCTCAGGGACGGGCGTCTGTGGGCGCTCGTGTTCGCCAACATGCTCAGCATGACGATATATAGCCTCTGGATATCCTGGAGCCCGAAGTACCTGGTGTTAATGCAGGGCATGACGCCGAAGGAAGCATCGCATTATTCTTGGGTGGTTCCCCTTTGGGGCTATGTCGGCGCGCTTCTCGGAGGATCGCTCTCGTGGCGTCTTATCAAGCGGGGTGTGCCGCCGGTCGAATCCCGCAAGCGGGCGTGTTTGTGGGCTGCCGTCGTGTGTCTGTCCACGTTTGCGATTCCGTTCACTACCACGCCGTTCTGGGCGACCGCGGGAATGTCGCTGAGTTATTTTTGCGTGGCGGCGTGGAGCACGAACCTGTACACAATTCCCGTCGATCTATACGGGGCGGGCCGCGCCGCGTTTGGAGTGGCCGCGCAGGTCTTCGCTTATGGCACGATGCAGGCAATTATCTCGGTGCCGATGGGAAACATCATCAACCAGTACCATCAGCGCGGATTCGCGGCTATCTGCTACACGTTTGCGTTTCTGCCGCTGGCCGCCTATCTGGTATTGGCCCTGTTCGTGAAGGAACGTGATACCGTGCCGGAGGTCGTGGCGACCTCCTCTGGCGCGTAGAAATTCGCGAAGCGCGCGTTACTGGCCCCGCTGCGCCTTCCGGGCGTTGTACTGCACCGAGTGATCTACGATGACATAGAGTAGCTGGTCCGGATCTTTCTTTGCCTGCTTCTTGATCCAGTTTCCAGCCCACACGCCGGCCTTCTCATCGTCGGGAAGCGTGACGCCCCGCTTCTGAGCCGAGAGCTCAGTCAGCGCTTTCACAATTTCGAAAAAACCCGCTTCCGTTTTTCCACCGAGCACCCAGGCTTCCCGGACGGAACTGGTGGCCGCCTGTTCCAGGGTCCAGGAGTGCGCGGGAGCGGCTTCCGCGGGTTGAGGCGCGGGATTCTGTGGCGCCGCGCACACGAGCGACGCGCCAAGTCCCGCCGACACAACCAACGCCAAAATGTTTCCAGTGATCTTTGTCATTTTTTGTCCCTCCTTAGTTAATGCCGGTGATGCCCGTGGTCGTCCTGTGTTGCGTTTCCAACAATCGCGCCGATGCCGGCGCCGGCGACGCCTCCGATGAGCGCGCCCTTCAAGCCGCCGCCAAAGACGGCGCCCAGTGCAGCTCCGCCAGCTCCTCCAATCAGCGCGCCTTTGCCCGGACCGATTCCGCCATCATCGCGGTGATACCGGCGGTCATAGTCACGTTGGTAGCGGTCGTAGTCACCTCGGCGAACCCTGGACCGCATTCCCCGGTAATAATTCTGATTCCGGTTGGGCTGCGCAAAAGCCGGTATCATAAGTCCGGCCATCATTCCGATCGCCAATACGCACGTCTGTATCCTGCGCATACGTTCCTCCGTTTTTTTCTAACGTTCCCCCATACGGGGCCGGCGCCCTGCCGTGCGGATCACAGGCGCTACCGATCATTGTATCGGCCGCTTGCCAAGGATTCGTCCGGGACGATTTGGGGTACTGTACCCTAATGCGTATGCGCGCTCCATCTTTCCTCCTCCTTCTGGTGGCTTGCAGCGGCCTCTGCGCCGGCCAACAAAATCACGGTTACTACCGGTTCCCCGCGATCCATGCCGGGACGATCGTATTTACTTCCGAAGGCGACCTATGGTCCGTGAGCGCCGACGGCGGCGCGGCGCGGCGCCTCACCAGCCATCCGAGCGAAGAGACGCGCGCCGCGTTTTCGCCGGACGGAAATACGATCGCGTTCTCCGCCAGCTACGAAGGTCCGAACGAGGTCTATACGATGCCCGCGATTGGCGGCCTGCCGGAGCGCCGGACATTCGACGGCGCGGGTCCAGGCTGGCTTGGTTGGACGCCGGCCGGGAGACTGCTCTATTCGACCTATGCATTCTCCGGAATCCCCAACGCTCAACTGGCTACGCTCGACGGGAAGGATCATGTGTCGCTCATTCCTTTGAGCCAGGCGGCTCAGGGCTGCTACGACGCGAAAGGAGGCGTGCTCTTTTTTACGCGCTTGCCCGAGCAGGGGAGCTCGACCAAGCGCTACAAGGGCGGGACCGCGCAACAGCTTTGGAAGTATGTGCCCGGCCGGGAAGCGGTCCCGCTTTCCGCCGACTATCCGGGAACCAGCAAGGACGCGATGTGGTGGAGCGGCCGGGTGTACTTCCTGAGCGACCGCGACGGCACGATGAACTTGTGGTCGATGGACGAGGACGGCAAAAAGCTGCGGCAGCACACGCGTTATCAGGGCTGGGATATTCAATCGCCCTCTCTTTCGGAAGGGCGGATCGCCTATCAGCTCGGTGCCGATATTCATGTCTTCGATATCGCGTCGGGAAATGACAAGACCGTCGCTATCGAGCTCCCGTCGGACTTCGATCATCTCCGCGAGCACTGGGTCAAGAATCCGATCCAGTATCTTACGTCTGTTCACATCTCTCCGGACGGCGACCGAGTGATTCTCACGGCGAGAGGCAAAGTATTCGTCGCGCCGGCGAAGGATTCCGGCCGTTTTGTGAACATTGCGCCCCGCGAGCCCGGCCGTTTCCGTGACGCCCGCATGATGCCGGATGGTAAGTCGCTTCTGGCGCTTTCAACCGCCAGCGGAGAACTGGAATTTTGGAAGTACCCGGCCAATGGGGAAGGAAGCGGGGAAAGACTCACCAGTGACGGCACGGTGTTGCGCTGGGAAGGAGTCCCGTCGCCGGACGGCAAATGGATCGCGCATCAGGATAAGAACAACCGCCTCTGGATCTTCAATATCGCGACGAAAACGGAGAAACAGATCGCGGTGGGCCAGTACGACGGTAATTCAGAGCCGGTGTTCGACAGCGTCCGCTGGTCGCCCGATAGCCGGTGGATCGTATATGGAGCGGCCGGGTCAAACGAGCTAAACAGGGTCATGCTGTACAGCGTCGGGTCGGGTGTTACGACGCCGCTCACCACCGGGCGCTATGACGACCGCTCCCCCGCGTGGAGCGCCGACGGAAAGTGGGTCTATTTCCTCTCCGACCGCGCGCTAAAGTCCGTGGTGAAGTCCCCGTGGGGCGCGCGGCAGCCGGATCCGTATTTCAATCGCTCCGTGAAGATTTACCAATTGCCCCTTCGAAAGGGCTTGCGTTCTCCCTTCGATCCGGCCGATGAACTGCATCCCGACAAGACGAACGAGGCGGTCAAGGCGGACGACAAGGCCAAAACACCGGCGGTTCCGAATGTCGAAATCGACCTGGATGGCATCGCGGCCCGTCTGCAGGAAGTTCCGGCGCCGCCGGCAAACTACAGCGGCTTGAGCGTCGCGGGGAAACATCTGTGCTGGATCGATCGCGATCAGGAAACGCCCGATAAATCCACATTGCAGTGCCTGGAGATTGACAACAAGGGCGGCAAGCCTGTGACGATCATGGAAGGCGCAAGCAGCTATGAGGCTTCGGCGGACGGAAAAAAGATTCTCGTGCGCAAGAAAGACGACTTGTGGGTGCTTGATCCGGGCGTAAAGGAAGGCGCGCTCAAAGATCCGAAAACACTGGCTGAGGCTCACGTTGATCTGAAGAGCTGGTCCTTCTCCGTCATTCCGAGCGAGGAATTTCGAGAGGCTCTGATTGACGCCTGGCGGCTGCATCGCGACTATTTCTACGATCCGCGCATGCATGGCGTCAACTGGCCGTTGATGCGCGACAAATACAGCGAACTGGCGGGAAGAATTCATGATCGCTCCGAGCTGAACGACCTGATTGCCCAGATGGTGGGAGAACTCTCCATGCTTCATACGTTCGTGTTCGGCGGCGATCTGCGGCGCGGCGAGGATCAGATTCAACCCGCGTTTTTGGGCGGGCGGATGAAGCCCTCGGCGGATGGAACGGGCTACGAGATCGAGCATGTCTATCAATCCGACCCGGACCGCCCCGATCAACTGAGCCCGCTGGCCCGGCCCGGAGTAAATCTCTGCGAAGGAGACGTAATCGTTTCCCTCAACGGCCGCAGCCTCGCCTCGGTGGCGCCGGGCGAGGTCCTTCGCGGGCAGGCGGACAAACCGGTACTGGCGCGTGTTCGCGCGAAGGGAGGAACTTCGGAGCGTGATGTGCTGTTGAAGCCCATTTCGGCCGCGGCGGATCGCGATCTGCGCTACAGCGAGTGGGAATACACGCGCCGGCTCGAAGTGGAGAAGAAATCGGCGGGGGAAATCGGTTACGTGCATCTGCGGGCGATGGGACCGAACGACATCAATCAGTGGGTGGAGGAATATACGCCCGTCTTCAAGCGCCAGGGGCTGATCATCGACGTCCGCCACAACCGCGGGGGAAATATCGACAGTTGGGTTTTGGGTAAACTCCAGCGCAAGGCCTGGATGTACTGGAAGCCCCGCGAAGGGGAGCCGTCATGGAACATGCAGCAATCCTTTCGCGGTCACCTCGTGGTGCTCTGCGACGAGTGGACCGCGTCGGACGGCGAGGCGTTCTCCGAAGGTTTCCGCCGCCTCGGGTTGGGCAAAGTGATTGGCACACGAACCTGGGGCGGGGAAGTGTGGCTCAGCTTTAGCAACTTCCTGGCGGACCGGGGCATTGCCAGCACCGGGGAACTGGGCGTCTATGGCCCGGAGGGCAAATGGTTGATCGAAGGGCACGGCGTCGATCCCGATATTGTCGTGGACAACCCGCCGCACGCCTCGTTCGAGGGGCAGGACGCGCAGCTCGATGCGGGAATCCAGTATCTCCAACGGCTCATCCGGGAGAAGCCGGTCACAATACCCGCAGCGCCGCCCTATCCCGATAAGTCCTGGCGCGCGCCGTCCAAATAGGACTTGCTTATGGTGTTGGCTGCTGCTTCGGTTTCTTCGGCTTCTCGGTCGCGGAGAGGAGATCCTGCCCGGTGGGAATTTTCGATGCATCCCAGCCGCCGCCCAGAGCTTGAATCAGCGAGACGCTGGCGCTCATGCGGCGCGTGAGAATGTCGACTGCGGTCCTCTCGTTCGCGAGAGCCGTGCTTTGCGCGGTGATCACCTGCAGGTAGCTGGCGATACCAGCCTTATACTGGTCGGTCGTGATCCGGAGAGAACGCTCGGCGGATTTTACGGCTTCGTCCTGGGCTGCCGCCTCGTTGCTGAGCACGTGTAGCGCGGCGAGGTTGTCCTCCACTTGCTGGAACGCGGTCAGGACGGACTGGCGGTAGGCCGCTACGGTCGCATCGTAGGATGCCTGCAGTTGCAGGACGGTCGCGCGGCGCTTGCCGGCATCGAACAGCGTCTCGGAAAGCTGCGGTCCCAGGGACCAGAAGCGGCTTGGCCACGTAAACCACGACGTGATGCTGCCGGACTCCAATCCTCCGGTTGCGCTGAGAGTCAAATTGGGATAGAAGGCCGCCATGGCGATACCGATTTGCTCATTGGCGGCGGCGACGCTCCGCTCCGCGGCGGCGATATCCGGCCGGCGCTCTAACAGGTCGGACGGCAGTCCTACGGGCACCGGCGGCGGGGGCGTTTTTAAGGCCGTGACAGGGATAGAGAATCCCGAAGGAGCTTTACCGATGAGGATGGCAATCGCATGCTCAAATTGCGCGCGTTGCACGCCGATGTCAATGAGTTGCGCGCGCGTGGTGGCAAGCTGCGTTTCCGCTTGCGCTACATCGCCTTCTGACGCGATGCCGCCGGCGTAGCGGTTCTTCGTCAACTCGAGATATTTTTCGTAAGACTTCGTCGTCGCATCGAGAAGTAAGTAGCCCCCGTCCAACCCATGGAGCTGGAAGTAATCCAGAGCCAGTTCCGCCTGAAACGACAGGCGGGCGTTTTCGAGATCGGCGAAAGATGCCTGCGCGTTCGCGGTGTTTGCCGTAATGTTCCGGCGCACGCTGCCCCAGATATCCGCCGTCCAACTGACCTCCGCGGGCAGGACGAAGAGACTGTGGATGGTATTATTCGAACCCGCCACCGCGGTGCCTCCGGCGGGCGTGCGTGAATTGGTGATGGTGGGAGAAGAGCCCGCGGTTGGAAAAAGGGCCGCACGGGCCACGCGAACGGCGGCGCGGGCCGCCCGGAACTGTGCTTCCGCCTGCAGTACGTTTTGATTGGAAATGGAAACCTGCTCTTCCAGCGCATTCAGGGCCGGATCGCCGTATACTTCCCACCACTTTCCCTTGAGCTGGCTGTCCTTCGGCTCGGCTTGCTTCCAGCCGTCCATCGCCTTAAAGAAGTCCGGCGACAGCTCCTTATAGTCCGGAGCCGGCGGCGCGGACGGGCGCTGATACTTCGGACCGACCATGCAAGCCGTCGAAAACAGCAGTATGCCGGATACGGCGGCTCGGAGGAAATTAGTACTCTGGCTCATTTACACTTTCCGGGGAAATCCATGGCTTAAGATAATTCGGGCAATCCGCAAGCTCGACGCCGTGGCTGAGCAGCGCCGCGAAGAAGCGCGCCGCCGCGGGGTCGATCAGGGTTACTTCGCTCAGGTCGAGTACGATCTGCTGTTTGGCCCGCTGTCCATCGCGGACCAGGCGGTCGATTTCCGGAACCACGTCTGCACTGACGTTCCCTTTCAGGGAAACAGTGACGTTGCCGCGGGTGTCGAATAGCGCCGTCATCTTGAACATGGATGCGTTCCCGCGTCTAGACTCCCGCTCCAGCCAGTTCTTCGGCGCGCTGATGTTTCCGCGACCTGTCCCACCACAACTGAATCCTGTCGAGATAGAGGTAGACCACCGGGGTGGTGTACAGAGTGAGCAACTGGCTGACCACGAGTCCGCCGATGATGGTGATCCCAAGAGGACGGCGGAGTTCGGAGCCGACGCCGGTGCCCAGCGCCAGCGGCAGAGCGCCAAGGATCGCGGCCATCGTCGTCATCAGGATCGGGCGGAAACGCAGCAGGCAAGCTTCATAGATGGCATCCCTGGAACTTCTGCCTTCGGTTCGCTCGACCTGAATCGCGAAATCGATCATGAGAATAGCGTTCTTCTTGACAATGCCTATGAGCAGGATCATGCCGATGATCGCGATAATGCTGAGGTCGATCTTGAAAAACATGAGCGCCAGGAGGGCGCCGACGCCGGCAGAGGGCAGAGTCGAGAGGATGGTTAACGGGTGGATATAGCTCTCATAAAGGATGCCCAATACGATATAAACGGTGGCCAGGGCGGCGGCGATCAACAATGGCTCGCTGCCGAGCGAATCCTGATACGCGCGCGCCGTTCCCGCGAATCCGGTATGGATAGTCTTGGGCAACCCGACGGTTATCGCGGCGTCTTCAATCTGTTCCACCGCGTCGCTGAGCGCGACTCCGGGCATCAGATTGAAAGAGATGGTGGCGGCCGGCGCCAGTCCCTGATGGTTCACTGCCAAGGGAGCGACCTGCTGTTCGAAGTGAGCGACGGCGCTTAAGGGCACCAGCGAGCGGTTGGGCGCGCGAAGATAGAACTGGTCCAGAATCTGCGGGTCCGTCCAATACTTTGGCGCGGCTTCCATGATGACGTGGTACTGGTTGAGTGTCGTATACATCGTCGAGACCTGCCGCTGGCCGAACGCATCGTAGAGTGTATTGTCGATGAGTTGAGGCGAAATTCCGAAACGGGCCGCCGTCGGCCGGTCGATTACGATCATCGACTGCAGTCCGCTGTTCTGCTGGTCGCTGCTCACGTCGGAGATGATGTGGATTTTTTCGAGCGCCTGGAGCATGCGCGGCGCATAGTCCACCAGATCCTGAATGTTGTCGCCGCGCATCGTGTATTGGTACATGGCATTGCTGCCGCGGCCGCCGACACGAAGATCCTGGGATGCCTGCATGTAGAGCGTGGCCCCCGGGACGCGCGCCAGTTTGGGGCGAAGGCGGGCTATCACCTGCTCCACGTGAATTTTGCGCTCGGCCAGCGGCTTGAGGGAGATGAACATACGCGCGGTGTTCGCCGTTCCGCCGCCCGTGTAGCCGTTGACGGTATCGATGGCGGGATCCTTGCTGACGATTTCGACCATGCGCATCAGAGTCCTCTGCATGGATTGAAATGAACTGTCCTGGTCGGCCAAGATCGCGCCCATCATTCGCCCGTTGTCCTGCAAGGGGAAGAATCCTTTGGGGACGCGAACGAAGAGATAGACGTTCAACGCGATCGTCGCAATGAGAACGGCGAGAGTGATGGCCGGATGCCGCAGCACGCGGGTCAGCGTTTTGCCGTAGAGACTGACCAGACGATCGAAGCTGCGCTCGCTCCAATAGTAAACTTTGCCGTGTTTGGTTTGATGACGCAGCAGGTAGGCGCACATCGTGGGAGTCGCAGTGAGCGAGACCACCATCGAGACGGCAATCGCCACCGAAAGCGTGATCGCGAATTCCCGGAACAAGCGGCCGACGATCCCGCCCATCATCAGGATCGGAATGAAGACGGCGATGAGCGACAGCGTCATAGTGAGAACGGTGAATCCAATCTCCGACGCGCCCTTCACCGCGGCCTTGAACGGTTCCATGCCTTTCTCCAGGTAACGGGTAATGTTCTCGATCACTACGATTGCGTCATCCACGACGAATCCGGTCGAGATCGTCAGCGCCATTAACGAGAGATTGTCCAGGGTGAAATCGCACAGATACATGACTCCGAAGGTTCCGATCAGGGAAACCGGAACCGCCATACTCGGAATCAGCGTGATCCGCGGGCTCTTCAGAAAAACAAAGACAACCAGAATTACCAGGAGAACCGAGGCAAGTAGAGTCAGCTCCGTGTCGTGCACCGAAGCGCGAATCGTAATCGTCTGATCCATCGAGATGTGCAAGTCGATCGCTTGCGGGATCGAGGCGCGGATTTGCGGCAGGGCTGCGCGAATCCCATCCACGGCATCGATAATGTTCGCGCCTGGCTGCCGGAACATGATGACGAGGACCGAAGGTTTGCCGTTTGCGTACCCGGCATTGAGGAGGTTCTCCACGGAATCCACGGCCTCCCCGATGTCGGAAATTCGCACCGGCGCACCGTTCCGGTAAGCGACGATGAGGGGATTGTACTGCGCCGCCTTAAAGATCTGATCCGTGGCGCCGACTTCCCAGGAATGGGTGGCGTTCGAGAAATGGCCCTTTGGGACGTTTGCATTCGCGGTGCTGAGCACGCCGCGCACATCTTCGAGGCCGATGCCGTACTTGTTCATCGTCGCCGGGTTCAGCTCGACGCGAACCGCGGGAAGAGTACTTCCGCCGACGACCACTTGGCCCACGCCCGGCACCTGAGACAGTTTCTGGGCCATGATGGTGGAGGCTGCGTCAAACATCTGGCCTTTGTCCATGATGTCCGAGGTCAGCGACACCATGAAAATCGGCGAATCGGCCGGGTTGTATTTGCGGTAGCGGGGATTATTCGGCAAGTTGGGCGGCAGATAGCCCCGGGCGGCATTGATGGCCGCCTGGACGTCCCGCGCGGCGGCGTCGATGTTCCGGTTGAGGTCGAATTGCAGGGTGATGCTGGTCGAGCCGAGGTTGCTCGACGACGTCATCTCCGTGATGTTGGCGATGCGGCCAAACTGCCGCTCGAGCGGTGTGGCGACCGCGGACGCCATGGTCTCGGGACTGGCGCCGGGAAGCCCCGCGTTGACCGAGATGGTCGGGAAATCCACCTGCGGAAGGGGCGCAACGGGAAGCACGCGGAAGGCGACCACGCCGGACAGCGTGATCGCAATGGTCAGCAGCGCGGTGCCAACGGGTCTGCGAATGAATGGGCCGGAGACGTTCATCGTTTAATCCGCCATGGCCGGTTCCGCGCCGGGACGCAATGACCGCGAGCGAGAGAAGCGAACGGCGAGCCGGTCGAAAAAGAGGTAAATAACCGGCGTCGTATATAGCGTCAGGAGCTGGCTGAAAATCAACCCTCCAACAATGGTGATTCCCAGCGGTTTCCGCAGCTCCGACCCGGTTCCGGAGCCAAGAGCGAGCGGCAGCCCGCCGAGCAGCGCGGCCATCGTGGTCATCATGATCGGCCGGAAGCGCAGCAGGCAGGCCTGATAGATGGCATCCACGGGAGACATGCCCTGTTCCCGCTCGGCTTCTAAAGCGAAGTCGATCATCATGATCGCGTTCTTCTTCACGATGCCGATTAGCAAAACGATGCCGATGAGAGCGATGATGCTGAAATCGCTCCGGCAGAGGTCGAGAGCCAGCAAAGCGCCCACTCCGGCCGACGGCAGCGTGGAGAGGATGGTGATGGGATGTATGTAGCTTTCGTACAGGATGCCGAGGACAATGTAGACCGTGATGAGCGCGGCAAGAATCAGGATGGGTTCGTTCGCGAGGGCGGCCTGGAATGCCTCGGCTGTGCCCTGAAACTGCCCCTGAATACTTGCGGGCATGTTTAGCTCGTCTTTTGCCTTGTTAACCGCTTCGACGGCGTCTCCCAAGGAGACATCCGGCGCGAGGTTAAAAGAAAGCGTCACCACCGGAAACTGTCCCTGGTGATTTACCGTGATCGGAACCGTGGTTTCTTCAATGTGCGTGAAAGCGCTGAGCGGGACCTGGCCGTTACTGGAGGAAACCGAGAGCGACGCCGTCGCCGTGGAGACCGATGTCCCGCCGGACGCGCCGCCGGTGGAATTCGCCAGGGATGCGCTATTGAGCGCACTGGCGGATGCGCTGGATGCCCCGAAGGATTGTGTTGCCGCGGAACCGCCGGACACCAGCCCCGTCGAGCCGGAGTTGCCGGTCCGGATATAAAGATGCCGTAGATCGCGTGGGTCCTGCTGGAATTCCGGCTTCACTTCCAGTACCACGTGATACTGGTTCAACTGCGTGAACATCGTGGATACCAGGCGCTGTCCGTAGGCGTCGTACAGAGTGTTATCGATCTGTTGCGGTGTGATTCCCAGCCGCGCGGCCGTGTCGCGATCGATCACGATGGTGGTGCGAAGTCCGAGCGTTTGAAGGTCGCTGGCGACGTCCCGCAGTTCCGGCATCTCTCTCAATTTCTCCACCATACGAGGGGCAAACGCGTTCAATTCTTCCTGATTGGCGTCTTCCAGCGTGTATTGAAACTGTGTCCGGCTGACGCGATCCTCCACGGTAAGATCCTGCACCGGCTGCATAAACAGCGTGATTCCGGTTACTTTGTCCAGTTCCGGCTGAAGCCGGCGGATCACATCCGTGCTGGCGATGCGACGCTCTTCGAGCGGCTTGAGATTGATTTGTATGCGGCCGCTATTCAGGGTTGTGTTCGTCCCGTCGATGCCGATGAAAGACGAGAGGCTTTCGACCGCCGGGTCCTTCAAAATAATGCGGGAGAGCTCCCGCTGGCGCTCCGCCATGGCGCGAAAGGAGATGGTCTGGCCGGCTTCCGATATGCCCTGAATGACGCCGGTATCCTGAATTGGGAAGAAGCCCTTGGGAATCCAAATGAACATCAGGATCGTTGCGGCCAGCGTTGCCACCGCCACCAGCAAAGTCAGAGTTTGAGCTCGCAGAATAACCTGTAGCGTCCTTCCGTAAAACGCGATCACGGCGTCGAAAGCCTTCTCGGAAGCGCGGTAAAAGCGGCCCTGCTGTTCGGGGGGCGTATACTTCAGCAGACGGGCGCACATCATTGGAGTCAGCGTCAGGGAAACGATCGCCGAGACAAGAATCGTGACGCTTAGCGTGACCGCAAATTCGCGGAAGAGCCTGCCGACGATGTCGCCCATGAAAAGCAACGGGATCAACACCGCGATAAGAGAGATAGTGAGTGAAACGATGGTGAAGCCGATCTGTTCGGCTCCCTTCAGCGCGGCCTGCAGCGGCGGCTCACCGTCCTCGATGTAGCGCATGATGTTTTCGATCATCACGATGGCGTCGTCTACCACGAAGCCGGTGGAGATGGTGAGAGCCATGAGAGAGAGGTTATTCAGGCTGTATCCGAGCGCGTACATCACGGCGAAAGTGCCGACCAGGGACAACGGCACGGCCACGCTGGGAATAACGGTGGCGGCCAGGTTACGGAGAAAGAGAAAGATCACCAGAACCACCAGCCCCACGGTGAGCATCAATTCAAACTGCACATCGTTCACCGAGGCGCGAATGGTGTTGGTCCGGTCCGTGAGGATCGTCACCTTCACGGAGGAGGGGAGGGAAGTGGTGAGCTGCGGGAGGAGAGTTTTGATGCGATCGACAACGGTGATGATATTTGCGCCCGGCTGGCGTTGAATATTCATGATGACCGCCGGCGTATCATTCATCCAGGCGGCCTGGTGAATGTTCTCCGCATCGTCGATCACGTCGGCGACATCCGTCATCTTCACCGGCGCGCCGTTACGATAGGCCACAATCAGGGCGGCGTAATCGGCGCTCGAAAGAAGCTGGTCGTTGGCGCCGATCGTGTACGACTGGTGCGTGCCGTCGAAGTTTCCCTTCGCTTGATTCACGTTCGCCGCCGAGATCACACTGCGGAGATCTTCCATATTGAGGCCGTAGGAAGACAATGCCGTTGGATTCGCCTGAATGCGGACGGCGGGTTTCTGCCCGCCGCTGATGCTGACCAGGCCCACCCCCGCGAGCTGGGAAATCTTCGGCGCCAGCCGGGTATCGGCAAGATCCTCCACTTGAGAGAGCGGGAGCGCATCGGAGCTAAGCGCAAGAGTCAGAATCGGCGTGTCGGCCGGATTGGTCTTGCTGTAAATCGGCGGCGTAGGCAGATCGGGAGGGAGATAGGTGCCCGACGCGTTAATCGACTGCTGCACTTCCTGCTCGGCAATATCGATATTCAGGTTGAGGTTAAATTGCAGAGTGATAACCGAACTTCCGTTGGAGCTGATGGAAGTCATCTGCTTCAGGCCGGGAACCTGGCCGAACTGGCGCTCCAGCGGAGCCGTCACCGAGGACGCCATGACATCCGGGCTTGCGCCGGGATAAAAGGTCGCGACCTGGATGGTCGGATAGTCGACCTCGGGCAGCGCGGAAACCGGCAGTTCCTTATAGGCGACGCCGCCGACCAGCAGGATGCCGACCATCAGCAGCGAAGTCGCTACCGGCCGCAGAATGAAAATCCGCGAAGGACTCATGAAGCCTTCCTGGTTCCCCGTTTGCCGCCGCCCGAGTGCGGAGCCGAGCCGGCGGGCCTCTCCCCGGCAGCCGGTTTCTCTCCGGCAATTGTTACGGCCACCTTTGAGCCTTCCTGCAGTTTGTCGACGCCATCGGTCACCACCACGTCGCCGGGCGCTATCCCCGATGTAATCTCCGTTTGACCGTCCTCGACCACGCCCTGGGTAACCTGGCGAATGGTGACCGTGTTATCCGGTTTCACCATGAATACATAGGTAGACTGCGTGTTGCGCTGGATCGCGGCATACGATAGCAGCGTGACGCCGCTCTTGCGTTCGATCAGGACCCGGGCATTCACGAACTGGCTGGGGAAGAGCTTGTTATCGGCGTTCGAAAACACGGCGCGCAGCTTAACCGTGCCTGTCGTCTGGTCGATCTGGTTATCGACGGTGACGAGTGTCCCTTGAGCGATTTTCGTGTTATTGGAACGGTCGAACGCATCCACTTCAAGGCGGGCGCCGGCGCGGTATTTCTGCATGATGACCGGCAGGTTATCTTCCGGGATGGTGAAAATCACGCTAATCGGCTGAATCTGCGTAATGACAAGAAGTCCATTGGAGTCGCTGGCATGAACGATGTTGCCCGGGTCCACCAGCCGCAAGCCAATCCTTCCGTCGATGGGAGAGGTGATCCGGCAATAGACCAACTGCAGTTTGGCGTTGTCGATTTGGGCCTGGTCGGTCTTTACCGTTCCTTCATATTGCGTCACGGTCGCTTCCTGGGTGGCGAGTTGCTGCTGTGGAATCGCGTCCTGCGCCCATAGAGTCTTGTAACGCTCCAGGTCGATCCTGGCATTCTTCAACAGCGCGTTGTCATGGATCAGTTGCCCCTCCGCCTGCTCAAGCTGCACTTGATAAGGACGGGGGTCGATCTGAACGAGCAGGTCGCCCTTATGGACCACCTCGCCTTCCTTGTAGTTCACCTGAACCAACTCTCCATCCACCCGGCTCCGGACCGTGACCGTATAAATCGGGGTCACCGCACCAAGAGCGTTCAGATAAACCGGAATATCGCCCCTTTGAGCCCGTGCGCCCACCACCCGAACAGCGCCGCTCCCTGCCCGCCTGCCTTTGCCGCTTTGCGGAGCGGTGGCGGTCTTGTCTTCGATCCGGGAATGCCAGTAGTAAGCGCCGGCGCCGGCAATTGCCAGCAGCACGATCCACATCCAGAGCCGCGAGGAGCGTCCGCCTGAGCGTTCCGGAGGCGCCGGAGGAGCTGGCGGCGTTTGCTTCTCTTCATTCACGACAGGGGATTCAGGATTCATGGAAGTAGCGACTACAAACCACTATGACGGCGTAGTGGTTTTGCGTCGACTGCTGAATGACAACCTCCGTGCTATGCCATTCGGCATAGATCCCGCGGACGCGAACCAGAGGAAAGGGTTGGGCTTAGTTGCGGCCGCAGAGATCGGGTGTGCGGCACATCCCGCCGGGGCAGGCGGGCAGTTCGGACTTCGAAGAAGACGAACCGGCGCGCGCGGAGAACGTGGAATATTGAGTTTTCAAGTGTATCTGGCCACAGGAAGGGCAGGAACCGCCCTCGTCGCCGCGCTTCACCAGTTTCTCAAAAGTGGCGCCACAATCATCACAGCGATATTCAAAAATCGGCATAGGGTTTGTCCTTCCTTCTCAGCATAGCAGCGGCGGCGCTCACCGGAAATGGAAGAGACTCAAGCGTGGCAGGCCCTCGTCCTCAAGCAGGCGGCGGTCCAGGTATTGCCGCTCCAGCATGTCGAGTTGGCTGGCGGTCATCTTCCCACGATAAGGCTTCAGTTGCCGGTCCAGATCCTGCTTCACCCGCAATAGTGCCTCGTCGCTCTGGCGGGTCCGGGCGATTGCAATCATCTTTCCTTCGAGGACGCTGAGACGCTGTTCCACCTCTTCGAGCTTTTGGAAGGCCTCATCGGGAAGGCTGGCGATCTGCCGCAGCGGCGCCACAAGTTCTTCGTATCCGCTCCTGGCAGCCACCGCCTCGGCGTTATGCGTCAGGTAGGCGCGCAGTTCCTCGAAATCGAAGGGAGCCGCTTGTTCACGGCCGGTGCTTTGCGCGGAAGCCATGCCCGCCATCGCTTGTGCTTCCGCCGCGACGGCCTGGGAGCAGTACGCCAGCGAATTTACGTTCTGCGTCCGCCGCTTTCCGCTGCGCCATTTCTCGAATGCGGCATCAATGCCGCGAACGACGGCTTCGAGCGGAATGCCCGCGTTCTTCCAGCTTTCGATCAGCGCCCAGTCGAGCGGGGATAGCAGAAACAGTCCTGTCCCCCGAGCGAGTTGAAAGCGCTCCTCGATTTCCGTGAAGTAGTTGAAGTAGTTGAGCCCTTGCCAGGGCTGGATATCGTCGCCGGTCAAGTCTCAGGTTAGCCTAACGGGGCAGGCGGCTCATGCCGGGCGTACGCCGCCGGCCAGAATCACGGTGCGTTTCCCGTTGTCCTCGCGAAGGATCAGAAAGCCGGCTGCATTCAACCCATCGGTGACGCCTTCGAGCACCACGCCGTCTTGTTCCACGGTCACGCGGCGGCCTGCGACATAGCTCGAAGCTCGTGAAAACATTTCTATGATCGGTTGGGCGCCCTGCTCGTCGAGCAAAGCGCCATAAGCGTCGACGGAGCGCAGGATATGGACGAGCAGTTGCTCCCTGGAATATACTCTTCCGCCCACGATGCGCAGCGACGTGGCGACCTCACATACCGGGGCGGGGAAGCTTGCATGATTCACGTTGAGTCCGATCCCGGCAATCGCCGTTGAGCCGTCCGCCTGTGTAAGGATGCCGCAGCATTTCTTGCCGGAGAGAAGAAGATCGTTCGGCCAGCGGAGGTCGCAGACCAGATCCGTTGCTTTCAGAATGGCCTCGGCGACCGCCAATCCAAGCGCCAGGGTGAGTGCGGGCATGGCCGACGCCGGAAGGCTGTAGCGCAGAACGATGGACTGGTAGAGTCCCGCATACGGCTCGGAATGCCAGTGGCGTCCATAGCGGCCTTGCCCGGCGGTCTGCTCCTCGGCGCCCACCACGGTTCCGGACTCGCATCCAGCGGCGGCAAGCCGGCCGGCTTCGAGCATCGTGGAGCCCACCGTTTCATGCCAGTCGATGCGGCGCCCCGGAAACTGGAAGCGTACGCGATCGATGTCAAGCTTCAAGTTCGATCCGGAAATTCATGTCCACCGCGACCGCCGAATGAGTGACCGCGCCGCACGAAACAAAATCCGCTCCCGTGGCCGCGTAGGCCGCCACGGAATCGAGTTCGATGCCGCCGGAAAGCTCCACCGTGGCGCGTCCGGCGATCCGGCCGATCGCCTCGCGGGCGCGCTCGGGGGTATAGTTGTCGAGCAAGAGATGGGTGGCGCCGCATTCGAGTGCTTCTTCAATCTCTTCCTGGGTGCGTACTTCGATTTCCACCGGAACCGCCGCTGCACGAACGCGAGCGAGCGCCTGCCGGACTCCGCCGGCGGCCGTGATGTGATTGTTCTTAATCAATACGGCGTCGAACAGGCCGATTCGATGATTTACGACACCCCCCGCCGCCGCCGCCATTTTCTCCAATCGCCGGAGACCCGGTGTGGTCTTTCTCGTATCCAGAATCCGGCATTTCGTGCCCGCCGTTTCGGCCGCGTAGCGCCCGGCAAGCGTTGCCACTCCGCTAAGCCGCTGCATGAAGTTGAGGGAGACGCGCTCGCATTCGAGAAGCGTGCGGGCCCTTCCACTCACGGACGCGATTTCATCCCCCGGCCCCAGCCTGCTGCCGCTCGGCGAGGCGATGCGAAAATGATCTACCCCGCCGCGCTCCGCGTAGATCAAGGGGAGCAATTCCACGCCGGCGAGAATCATCGGCTGTCGCGCGATGAACCGGCCGGAGGCTTTCTGCGCGGCGTCGATGCACAGGGTTGATGTCACGTCACCGCTGCCGATATCTTCGGCGAGGGCGGTGCGCACAATCTCCCGGACTTCGGGATGAGAAACGTCGAAGCTCATCCTTGGGGGGCCGTTCCAACCAGTTCAAAATGATGCGGCTTCGGCTGGGCGGCGACTCGCTGCGCGGTGATCACCTGGTCTTCCAGCGCATCGAGTGAGCTCTCCGCTTGCGCCGTGTCGAATCCCGAGCCGTCCAGAGGGGTCTGAACCGTACGCCAGCGCGCGAAATGAATATTGTTGTGCTTGAGCGTGAGCGCATGAACCTCGGCGGCCTGCTCCATCATCGGAGTCGGATAGTTGACCAGATTGATGCCGTTGGCGAGATCCTGGGAGGAGAAAGAACCGGCCGGGCTGCCGTCGATGTTGAGGGTGTACGTGCCGGCGGGCAGGGACGTGACCTTGAGCATCTGGCGGTCCAGCGCGTCCACAAAATCGGAGGAATGAACAGCCAGGGCGAGCGTCTCGTCTTTCCAGTTGATCGGCATGGGGAGCGAACGGTCGGTTTGACTCCATCTCAGCCCATTCTTGGTTTCGACGCCGGTAACCTCTGCATTCGTGGCGTGCGCAATGTGCCCGGAGGCGGCGTCGATTTCGACGTCGGAGACGACGCTCGGAGCGTTCCATGACTTGAGCAGTTGCTCCGCCATGATCAGGTGGCCGCCAGGACCGGGATGGACGCGGTCTGGAAGGATTTTTTCGGAGGTCTCCGGATCGGTGGCGTGAGCTTTGCGCAGCATTTCGACCACGGGTCCATTGAAATCGCTGAGGGTGAGGTTTTCTTTGGCTGCGAGTTGCTGAAGAAACTGGCTGTACCGCAGCAGCACGGCATTGTAGCCGCCTTCGAATTTCGGGGGGCGCGTGATGTCGTCATACGGGGATGGCTTGATGGCGGTGATGCGCACGCCGGGCGAGGCCGTTTTGATCGCCTGGACGATGTTCTCGTAGCCGGTCGAATACCGGGTGAACAATTCGGCGTCGTAGGGCCGGTAGCCGCCGTCGTTCATACCGAGCATGATGGTGACGACGGAGGGTTTAAAGGGGAAAACATCGCGGCGCAAGCGAAGATCGATGGGTCCTCCGCCACCGCCCGAAACGCGATCGCCGCCCCAGCCGGAGTGGATGAAGCGCACCTGAAGCTGCGGAAAGCGCGTTACGGCAAAGGTTTCAACGAAAGTGGTGTAGAGGCGCTGATCGGTGATGCTGTCGCCGTAGAACACCACGGTATCGCCGCGGTGCAGCGCAAAGTTCCCATCGGCCCACAAGGCCACGGCGGCCAAAAACACACCGGCGCCACGCAAAAGAGTTCGAACCATACGCTCTATTTGACACCATCAGGGAGGCTCTGGTGTAATGGCAGAGTAAACCTTCCACGCTGCTCCTCAGTAGCTCAATGGTAGAGCATTCGGCTGTTAACCGAAGGGTTGTAGGTTCGAGTCCTACCTGAGGAGCCAATTTCATTTTCGGCTCTACACGGCTCTACACACTTAATGGGGGCGGACCCAGGCTCCGACAGATCTAAGAACACATTACCTTAACCCTGAGCCTGTAGTTTTCAAAGTTGCGAAACCCATACGCTTGCCGGTTG
>DASZXS010000017.1:0-191960 GCA_035545735.1 Bryobacteraceae bacterium
GGGTTTGTGGTCTGGACTATCCCTTCACCGTGGCGTCGCCGCTTTAGGTGCTGCCCGTCTAGTCTCTACACCTTCCCGTCGAGACGAAGTCCCTTGGGTTTGGCTCGGGATTGCCATTGCAGGTTCCCCCGACTTTGAGCAGTTCTGCTCCACCGGTTTCCCGGCGGGCACTCAAGTTTTCGCTTAAGTCCGTTGCGTCTCCCGATTCCGCCACGCCCGCACGTTCCAAAGTTAGCACGAATGAGCGACTGACCTGTCGGACTTTTAAGTCCGTTGCGTCTGCCGATTCCGCCACCCGGGCTGATGAAGTAGCCGGGTCCACCGTTGCAGTCTCGCGGCTAGGGCAATAGAAGCGCCGACTGCTACCGGTTTACGACCCATCAATCGCATTATCCTAGAATGCGTCCGCGCTTGTCTCGCCTGGGTAGATCTCGACGTCAGCGGCACGGCTCAGAACTGAAACTCTCGTGGCCGCGTTCCGGCCAGCACCGCCAACTCAATTTGGCATCGGTGATTTGCCACAACGACTCCCGGGTCCGCTCCAGGGATAGGTCGAGGCGCTTGCCGCGAACAGAATCGTCGGGCAAGCCGTCGGCGATGGCGACGATCTGGTAGCGGCCCGGCCGCACGCCGCCGCCGTCCATCACCCAGATACCCGACTGCTCGGAACCCCACCTGGCGAACCGGCGCACAACCAAAATGGGATCCCGCGGCCAACTCTCGCCGGCGGCGGCGGCCCGCGCCGCGGTCTGATTGAATTCGGAAACGTCCTGCCGCTCGGAAGAAGCCACGCGCACCGAGAGCAGGTCAACGGTCTTGGCTACGGGAGCCGGATGGGAACAGCCACCGATTGCCCCCGAGAAGACCAATATTCCCGCGAGGCCCGCCGCTCGCCACGCATTCCGGCGACTCATAGGCCGGGGATCCGCAGTTTCTTCCGCAGGGCTTCCACGTGCGGGACCATATTGGCGCCCGGGCACACGGTCGCCGTCCCCTTCCGCTTGATTTCGCGATGCATCAACAACCGCTCGATCGTGAAGGTGCTTTGTAGCGCAACCACCAGACTTTCCAGGGCATCGAGTTGTTTTGCCGGAGGGTCGCTTGCGAAGAACCCATCGTAGTCGCCTTGAACAACGATGCCGATCGCTCCCCAGTCGGGGTCATTCGTGGGACCCGGAGTCTCTCCTTCCCCGGCATTACTGCCCATCGCCTCCAGAGGGCGTCCCTCTGAAATCACGCCTTCCTTATCTATAAAAAAATGATAGCCAAGGGCCGCGAAGCCCCTGGATTTCTCTCTCTTTTCATTCGTGAGGATGTCGGCGCCGTTCGCGGTGTGGTGGATGATAATCGTCCGCAGAGTGTCTCGCAAGGAAGCCCTGAACGTATTGTAGAAAATGACCTCTTTTTCCCAGTCCGGTTCGCCCGCGCCCCATTGCTTGCGCGTCCGAACCGCAAGGCCGCCGACTGTCAGGGTTTCGTGCGTCCAGGGAGCGCGCGTAACAATGATCCGTGCCGTGGCGCCGTCGTCTGTCATTGGCGGGGGCGTCCACGTCTGGGGATCTTCATGGACCGAAAAAAAGCGGGGAGGGAGAGTGCCTTCAATCGTAACAGGGGGAAAACTGAACTGCTGCGGAGGAATATAGATCCTGGCCTTCCGTTTGCCGGCTTTGGCGGCGCCGCTGAACCCAAAGACATAGTTTTTGCCATCGGCCGTAGTGCGCTCGCATCCGACGTAGTGATGGAGATACCAGTTCACCTCTTCAGGCACATTCGTTTTGAAGTTGAAGTAAATGATATCGTCCATCGAGACGCCATACCTCTGTGACAAAGTCGCCCACGACTCGCCTTTCTTTGGGAAGTGCACAGTGGCGTTCAAGGGAACCACGCTCTCGGGAACGGGATGTCTCGGCTTGCGCTCTAAAGCCATCTCTCTCCTCCTGGCTCAGCGCGGCACGGGGAACGCCACCGCCTATTGGGCATCCTCATGCCTGGCGCCCGGCTGTCCTGGTTTAGAGTGCACCAGTCCGTGCCGCCGTTTCACTCCGCGTCCCGGATTTCCGCGGATGAGAAGGCGTCACGGCTTGATGCGCGAGATTGCGTCTATTTCCCACCAATTGCTAGTGAAGGTTCGGGTAAACGCGCCCCAGCGATAGCCGAAGGCAATGGCGCCGATGTAGAACACCAGCGTCCCCAGCGCGGCCCAGTCTTCCGCCGCGGTCGGAAAGCTGACGATCGCCGGCCCCGTTCCAAGCACGTCGAGTATGGACCGGGCCAGGGACTCCGGAGGGCCCACGAGTGGGTTTACCGGCTGCAAGGCGGCCAGGCTTCGCAGTGCCGTCAGATAAATGTCCGCGGGCGCTTTCGTCTTAGGAATTCTCAGGTCGCGACTCAGGATTTCACTGACGCGCTTCATGATCTCGTCTTCCTGAAGAACTCCGTTCCTGTTCCTGAGATTGCCGCTGGCAAATTGCAACTGCAAGTTGTGAAAAGCCAGTTCGACAAAGGGAGGACCCGAGCGAATCAGATTGATCGGCAAATCCGGCACGCGCAAGTTACTCAAAAAACTATACCGGTCGGCCAGATAGTCAAGGAATTCCTGCACGTTGTAAAAGTCGTTTTGATCGAAAGTAGCCAGCGGAGGACGCTTCCAGGACGTCACCACCGGCCCGGGATTCATCGGGAAGGATACCACCCCTGGGCTCATACTTTGATCGACCAACTCCACCGTGAGCGGCACCTTCGGGTACGTACTGTCCGATGCCAGTTGCGGGTTGACGATACCCGAAAACTCGGGCGTAAACTGGCCGGGCACGCCATCCCAATGCGTCATGTAGGGATGGTGGCGCTTGATTTCTTCCGCCAGCGCATCGTAAGCCGGAATCAGCAGTGGATCGTCCAGCGCGATCTCACCGCCGTAGCCGGTGCGGAACGAGGCATCCGTCATCTCGACGTCCCAGTCCAGCGCCGCGCCGGCCACCGCCGGCCGCCTGGCGGTGCTGGACTTTTTGCCCAGGGCGACCAACTGAACGTGTGTACGAGCCACCGGCAGGAATCCGTCGGCAAAGAAAAATCTCATCATATTGCGGGGCAAAGTCCATTGCTTCGCGCCCAGGTTTTGATACGCCACGAAAACCTAGTGAGGCTGCGCTCCAGAGTGTTTCAACGCAGAAAGCGCGGGAACAAACCACTTTCGTTTCCGTATCGCAATTAGCCTGAAAATTCCGGCTGAGAGGGATTCATGAGAAAACTCATTTGCTCGTTCTTGTTTGCCGCGCTCGCCGTGGCGACCGCCGGCGCGGCGGATCTTAGCGGAAAGTGGTCCGGCAGCTTCGATATCACCGCGCCCAACGGAGAAACGCACCCCGATACGGCCTTCATGCAGTTGAAGGAAGACCACGGCCAAGTCACGGGCACGGCCGGCCCCAGCGCCGAGAAGCAGTGGGCGGTGCGGAAAGGAAAGCTGGAGGGCGCCAAGCTCACCTTCGAAGTCACCAACGAGGACGGCTCAATCCTGGTCTTCAACCTCGCATTCGACGGAGAGGAAATTCAGGGGGATTGCTCCGGCACAAACGACGAAGGCGAAAAAATGTCGGCCAAGCTTCACTTGAAACGCGTAGCGGATTAGGTCACGGCCCAGCCGGTGGGGGTTCCACGGCCTCAATGCCTCCGATCCAGAACTCGAAATCGGAAGGACGCTGAAAGACCTTGGCCCGGATGTGCTGGCCGGCGCGCAATTTCGCAAACTCCTTGCGGTCCTTAACCGGGAACTCCATCGTCATTTTCTCCATCCAGCCTTCAATCTTTTCGTGGCTGATGGTAGCGGTCCGGCGCTCGGGATTGAGGCTGAGGATCACTCCGCGCAAGGCATATTCCTTCGGCGCCTCGACGGGCCCGCTGCTCCGGCCGCACCCCAGCAGAGAGAAGGCCGCCAGCAGCACAATGGGTCTCTTCATCGCGCGCTCGTTAGCGTGGCGGCAGACAGCCTCCTTGTGGCAATCCTCCCGCCTTCTTCCCACGCCGCCAGCGCCCGGCCATCCGGCAGAGCGGCAACCACCGGAAACGCTCCGGATTCGCTCAACTGTCCGGTCCGGTTCGAGATTCGCACCTCAATCCGGCCGTCCTGATTCCAGACCGCGATCGGATTACCGCCGCTCACGGCAAGGGCGACATCCTTGCCTGTACCGATTCTCTCCTCAGCGTCGCCCGGCGTCGCCAGAAACAAGTCATGGTCCCTGCGCCACGCGGTGAGAATTTGGCTGCCTGACAGTGCAAGGCCGCCTCCGTCCATGGGGCAGGCATTTAGCTCCCACGTCCCTCTCCCGAGCTTGGCCGCGGGAGACACCACGCTCCCGTCCTGAATCCGCGCCAGGTACATATCCCGGACGCCAGAGGAAACGTTGCGGAACATCACCGCAAATTGGCCGCCGCCCAGCGCCAGCAGAGACGGATGGCAGCACTGGCAGATGGTCCCGCCGGTGGATTCGTACACCACCTGATTCTTCGACCAAGAGGCGCCGGCATCGTTCGAGAACGCTCCGTAAAGCCGCGTGCCCGGCGCCCGCAAGTCGAGCCATACAGCCGCCGCATGTCCGCCCGCGTCGGCGGCGAGCGCGTGCAGACCTTCCCGAGCCGAGCCGGGAACGTCGTTGACGACCAGGGCTTTCGACCAGCTCTTCCCTCCATCGGTCGACCGCCAGCTATGCAGGTCGCTCTGGTCGCGCGCGCCGCCTCCGATCGCCAGCACTAAAATGGCGGAGCCCGCGAAAGCGACGCGCGGCCCACGATGCCGCCCGAGCGCGATGACAGGCAGCGCGCCAACAACTTCCGGCTCGGAGAATGTTGCGCCGCCATCGCCAGAGCGCTCAAACAGAATTTCATTACCGCGACCGAACACCATCGCGACCGTATCGCCACGCACCGCCAGTTGCGGCTGCCGGTCCGGCGCGGTTTCGGCCCCCGGCATCAAGCCCGCCGCCAGGACCGTAAAAACAATCATTCTTACCATTTCAATTCCTTCTCAGCATCCCTTCTCAAAACGACACTCGAAGCGCGAATTGAAGCGATCTTGGATCTCCGACCGCCGTAACCTGCCCGAAGGAAGGCAGCGGGTTCGACGGGTAAGCGCCGGTTCCGAACGTCCCGTTCAAAGTGACGCCATTTACATGGTTCAGCAGGTTGAAGCCCTCGGCAATCGCCTCCAACTTCCATCGCTCAGTGAGCGCGAAGCTGCGGCTTAAGCGCGCGCTGACCGTGAAGAAATCGAACCCGTTTCCGGAGTTGCGCCTGATGTAGGCGCCATCCACGACAGGCCTCGCGGCCGAGCCCTGGATCGTGTTCGACCCCGAAGTGATGTTGAACGGCAGCGCGGAATAATATTGCAGCATCCCGCTGAGTCGAAAACCGTACGCCAAACGCTGCCAGAGCGTGCCCGCGTGTGCCTCCGGCGTGTGGATGCTGCCGTCGAAAACGACGCGATGCCGCTGGTCGTCGTCCGAGCGTCCGTAGTCCTGCCAGATATTGAAAGTATTGATGGGCGAGCTGAAGAAGAACTCTCCCACGTTGTCGAGCGCCTTCGAATAGGTATACGAGACGCGGTAGCTGCCCCACTTCACCGGCCGCTCGACCAAGGATACATGCAATCCGTCATAGTGCGAATCGGCGAGCGGCGAATATTGGCTATTGTTGGCGTAATTCGGATTCGGCCGGCAGCCGTTGTTGTTTCCGGACGCGACACACGCGGGAGCGTTCTGGTTTATCGAAATAATCAAATGCAGGCCCCGCACGTGCTGGTATCCGGCGCTCAGGGTGGAGTGTTCACTCAACTGATGCTCGATCTCGAAGCTGCCCTGTTCGGAATAAGCGTTCTGCATGTTGGGGTTCATGGTGGAAAAACTGGGCAGGGTGAGAGAAGGAATGACCGTTCCCAGAATCGCCGGGAAAACGGGCGCTCCATCCTGCGCCGGCGAGAGCGCGAGACCGATCTGCCGGAGGTTATCGGCGCTGGTCGTATTTCCGGCCGAAAGCAATGCATTCGCAAGGGCCCGCAGCGGAACTCGATCGTAGAACAGGCCGTAACTGCCCCGGACCACCGTGCGCCGGGAAGCGAAGGGCGTCCAGGCGAACCCGGCGCGCGGCGAAACGTTATTCGTGTCCGTCTGAATTGTCTTGAGAAACTGGAGGTCGTAGCGCAGTCCGAGATTCAGAGTGAGGCGGCTGGTGACCTTCCATTCATCCTGCGCATAAAACCCGGCATTGGGATTTTGCTGCGCAACCACGGACTGGCCAAATGTCTGGGAAAATCCGGAGTTGTTGTAGGTCCCCGCCAGGAAGCGGCTGAGTGAGGAAAAGGAATAGCTTCCGCGGTACGAACGCGGGAAGGTGATGAGGCTGTCGTTATAGAGAAAGTCCGCGCCGATGCGAATTGCGTGGGGCCCCGCCTGGTAGGAGAGATTGTCCACCACCTCGTAGAGCTTGTTCAGCCGAGCCTGCGGCGATCCCGATAAGGTGCCGAACGAAGCCACGCCGGAAATAGAGACTGCGGGCCCGATGGGATCCGTCGGGAGCGCCTTAAGGTTCCCATACGAAAATTGGCCGCGCGTTTCGTTCACCAGGCGCGGCGAGAGAGCCAGAATATTGCTGGCGGCGACGGTGTGGTCGTCGTTCTGAAGGCCCGACGACGCCGTCGACGCATTCAACCCGCCCGCTCCCCGCGAATTCTTGCTATCGACACCGTACCAGTTGTAGCGGACGCTGAATTGATCGTTCTCGCTGAATCGATGGTCGACCCTGCCCAGCAGGTTGGCGCTGTGCACCGGATTCGGATAGAGCCCGGTGGAAATGCGCGGTCCGGGATAGCCGGCCTCGTCCAAACGCGCGTTGATCGCCGCGACATTCGCGGGCGTAATCGTGACCAGGCCCGACTGGTTCAAAATACGCTGCTCGAAATTAGCGAAGTAGAACGTGCGGTCGCGGCGCATCGGACCTCCCAGGCTCGCGCCGTACTGGCTTTGCGTAAGCGGCAGGGCGGTGTGCGAGAGAGCGTTGGCCGAGTTGAAGCGGTCATTGCGAAAGTAGCCGTAGAGATCTCCATGCGGGGTATTCGTACCGCTCTTCGTCGCCACGTTGATATAGCCGCCCAGGGCGCGGCCAAATTCCGCCTGGCCGCCGGAGGTCACCACCTGGAATTCACGCACGGTGTCCAATCCGTAAAAGGCTCCGCTTAAGCCTGCCGCGTCGTCGTTGGCCGAAAGTCCGTCGACGATATAGCTATTGGAGAAATTCCTCTGGCTGCCCACGGAGATGCCCTGACCGGGAACCGCCGAAGTCTCCGGAAACAGCTGCGTGCTGGCGGTATTAGTTGGAGATACACCCGGAACCAGCAGCGCCAGGTCCAGAAAGTTCCGGCCATTCAGAGGTAGATGGCGCACCTCCCTTTCGGTGACCGTGCCGGCGATCTGCGTACGGGCGGTTTCAATTACAGTGGCCGATTCCGACACGTCCACCGTGGTTTGTTTGGACGCAACCGCCAGCGAAAACGGCAGATCGAACGCGGAGCCAACTCCCAGGACAACCGAACGCTTCGATTCTGCGAATCCAGGTTGATTGACCCGGATTTCGTACGGACCCAGGCTCAGGTAGGGAAAACGGAACCGGCCACTCCGGTCCGTAACCGTGGTCCGCGTTGAATTGGTTTCCGTTTGGCGCGCTACTACCTCCGCATTTTGGATCGTGGCGCCGGTCGCATCTGTCACCCGTCCGGCGACGCTGGCGGAGTTAATACTCTCTTGCGCGGCGCAGGCACAAGCCGCCGCACACAAGAGAATAAGCGTGTTCCGTGGAACGGACATGCTCCTGAAGTACATTCTTCCTCTTTCCTATCCGCGAATACTCTTTTGGGAGAAGTCAGTCCGGCCGCCGGCCGCGCGGCCACGGAATCCGGGGACGCGGCAGATAAGCGGTCGGTGGAGAACGCTAGAGGACGACTACGGGAGGGCCGCGCGTCGCATGCGAGCGCGTGAAGACCGACTGGCATCGAGGCGCTTCTCCCTTTTGGAGAAAGCGGCTATCGGGAGGAAATGGAACGGCGGCGGGGCGTAATGCGGTGGTCGCCGGGCTGGCGTGCACCGGCATGGCCTGCACCGCGGGAAACGCCGGACAGCGGCTGGCGCGGAATGCGGAACCGGGCGCGGACATTCCGCCCCCGGCATCCGGCATCCCACAGGCGTGTTTCCCGTCGCGCCGGCAACACGCTGGAAGGTCGCCGGCCGCGCCGGAGGCCCATAACGAAGGGGCTAGCAGCGAAATGCTGAGGAGCAGTACAAGCGTGGATGCCCAAAAACGCCGCAAACCACATTGTACGCGCAGGAATGTCACCGTGTGCATCTTTTCTTGATATCAAGCATCTTATTGCCAAGGAGTTTTGTTATGGCGACAACAAAAACGGAATTAAAGCAGGTTCTTGCGGTTCAGGACCCGGGCTCGCAGCACTGGGTCGGGGATGGATTTCCGGTTCGTAATGCCTTTCCTTCTAACGGGATAGGGGATGAAGTCAACCCGTTCCTGATGCTCGACTATGCCGGTCCGAAACACTTCGGGCCCTCCGACCGGCCCCGCGGCGTCGAGCAGCACCCTCATCGCGGCTTTGAGACAGTGACGATTGCCTATCAGGGGGAAGTGGCGCACCGCGACTCCGCGGGCAATTCGGGAACAATTCGCCCGGGTGACGTTCAATGGATGACCGCCGCCTCCGGTGTAGTTCACGAAGAGATGCACTCGCCGGAGTTTACGAAAGCGGGCGGGACGTTCGAGATGATTCAGCTTTGGGTCAACCTGCCGAAGGCCGATAAAATGTCCGCTCCTCGCTATCAGGGGCTCGAGAAAGAGCAGATCCCGGATGTCGATCTCGGAGCCGGATCCTATGCCAGGGTCATCGCGGGCGAATTGCAGGGGGTAAAGGGACCGGCAAAGACGTTTACCCCGGTCAACGTGTTCGATCTACGTTTGAAAAAGGGAGGCCGCGCGGAAATTGACCTGCCGGGCGGTCACAAAGCGGCCATTTTCCTCTTAAAAGGCGCCGTGACACTGAATTTCGATCAGAAACTGGAAGGCGAGGCAAAACTCGCGGTCCTCAGCCCATCCGGGAGTGGGGCCATACTCGACGCGGCGGAGGATTCCACCCTCTTAGTGTTGAGCGGTGAGCCAATCCACGAACCGGTTGCCAGCTACGGACCATTTGTGATGAACACACGTCAAGAACTAATGCAGGCGGTGGAGGATTACCGCTCGGGAAAAATGGGGGCGCTGAGTCCGAGGTAACGGAACGACGCCGTCCTGCACTGTGTACAATGTAGCGTGCCGGGCCTGGAACCTTTTCAGGATCGAATTCACGGCCCAGGCGCGGCGTGATCATGTCGACGACCTGCGATTGGCTGCCGAAGAAAATCGGAAAATATGAGGTCGAGTACGAGCTCGGCAAGGGCGGCTTCGGCCGCGTCTTCCGGGCAAAGGACCCCGACGTCAATCGCCTGGTCGCCGTCAAAATACTCTCTGTCAGCAATGATTCCGGGCTGAACATCCGGTTCCGGGATGAGGCGGAAGCGGCCGGAAACCTCCATCACAAGAACGTCATAACGATCTACGAATACGGTGAATCCGAAGGGATTCCGTACATCGCCATGGAATACCTGGAGGGAGAAACCCTGGCGGAAGTGATACGCAAGGGGTCCGCGGTTCCTCTGGCGCGCCGGGTGCGCATTCTGGCGGAGGCCGCCGAGGGGCTGCAATTCGCGCACGAGCAGGGAGTGGTGCATCGCGATGTGACGCCCGCCAATATCCTTGTTCTTCCGGACGGCGGGGTGAAGATTCTGGACTTCGGCATCGCCCGGCTGGCCCAGCAGGCCTCCCAGGAGACCGCCCCGGCGGAGCACCTGGTTGGTACGCTGCGTTACATGTCCCCGGAGCAGTTCGACGGGCAGGAGGGCGACGCGCTCAGCGATCTTTTCGCCTTCGGAATCATCTGCTATGAAGTGGTCGACGGCCAGCACCCGTTCGACGCCGAAGATGCGCCCGCCGTCATGTACAAGATCCGGCATGAAGATCCCGAAACGCCGAGGGATCTCCCCAAGGGAAACGCTCGCGCCATCGAACGGCTTCTGCGCAAGGCCCTGGCAAAGGAGCGGGAGGAACGCTACCCCACTCTCGAAGAGCTTCGCCTGGATATGGAGCCGATTCTTGTCGATCTGGAGCAGCAGCGGGCGGAGACGCTGCTGGCGCAAGCCGAGGATTTGGTGACGGAGGACCGCCTGGACGAAGCGAAGCTGCTCCTCCGGGAAGCCTTGCATCTGGATGGAGCCAACCACCATGCCCGCCAGTTGCGGATGCGTATCCGGGAATATGAGAAAGCCCAGACGCTGAAGCTGAAAATTAACGCCACGGTTCGCCAGGGTGAGGATCATCTGAGCCACCAGCGGTTCGATGAAGCCGTCCGGGCGTTCCAGTCCGCTCTCGACTGCGATCCCCACGACGAGGATTTAAAAATGCGTCTGGAGCGCGCCTTGGTGCGCCGGGACCGCGCCAAGCGGCTGGCGCAATTGAAGACCGACGCGCGGCAGGCTCGGGAGCGCGGAGACATGACGGCGTGTTTACAGCATGTTTCCGATGCCCTGCGAGTGGAACCGGGCGACCCCGAGGCGCGGGAACTGCTGGCGGAAACACGGCACGCGGTGGCGGAGTTGGAGTCACGCAAACGCCAGACGGAGGCGATTGACCGCGCGCGCGGATTGCTGTTGCTGGATCAGATTGATGCCGCGCTCGCGACCCTTTCCGAAGTAACCGGCGATCACCTCCCGGAATTCGATCAGGTCTTCTCGGAGATCAAGACGCGGCAAGCCGACCGGGAGCGCCGCCAGCGGTTGAACGACGAAATGGCCGGTATTCGCAACCTGCTGGGCTTCTTCCGGTTCGACGAAGCTCTGCCATGGCTGGAATCCCTGGTGAAAGAGTGGCCGGACGAGGAGGAACCGAGGAAGCTGCAGGCGTACGCGCAGCAGGAATTTGAACGGCAGCAGAAGGCCACGGCCATCCGGCGGCACCAACAGCATGCGAAGGTGCTGCTGGCGGCCAGGGATTACGCCCAGGCCATAAAAGTCCTCGAGGAGGCGTCCCAGCAATTCCCCGAGGACGCCAGCCTGCTGCACCTGCTCAGCACGGCCACCGATCAGAAGAACGCAGCCGACCGGGAGAGGGCGATCCGGGAGGCCGTCGTACGAATCGAGAAACTCCGCAAAGAAGGGAATATCCCGGAGGCTGCCCACTTAGCCCAACGCAGCGTCCAGGAGTATCGCAACGTCCCGGCGCTGGAAGAACTGGGCCGCAATCTGACGCGTGAACTCGAGTTGCACCAGCGGCGCGAGGCCATCCGGAAAGCCGTGGAAAGCGCACGCGATCTGATCGGCCAGGGTCGCGCGAGTTCGGCGGTCTCGCTGTTGAGAAGGATCTCCATACAAGATCCGGAAAACGAAGAAGTTTCTTCTCTGTTGGCGAGCGCCGAGGAGTCCCTCTCCGAAAACCGCCGCATCCGCGCCGTGGAAAAAATCGAAGCGGAGTTCCACACGCTGGAGGAAGGCGGCGAGCACGCGGGCGCCCTCAAGCTGTTGGAAGACTCTCTCACTCAGTTTCCAGGCGAAGAGAGGCTGCTGCGGTTGCAGCATTCAGCGATTGCCGCCGCCAAAAGCCGGGAAACGGAGCAGGCCATGCAGCGCGGATTACGGCAATGCGAGCGGTTTCGCCAGGAAGGCCGGCTGGCGGACGCGCTGGAGCTGATCGACAAGCTGATCGGCGAGTACGGAGAAAAGACGCAGCTTCGCGCCACGCGCACGCAGCTTTTGCTGGAAATTGAGCGGCAGAGAGTCACGGCCGAGGAAATTCCCGAAATCAACAGCATGTTGGCAAACGCCGTGCAATTGGAGAACGAGGGCAAGTTCCCCGCCGCGCTGCAGATTCTCGAGCTCGCGACGCTCCGCTACCCCGATTCGGCGGAACTGGCGCGAGCGGAAGAGCGCGTCCGCGGGAAGATAAGCGGGGCCGCACAGACCAAGCAGATAGCGCTAATAAAAATGGAGATCGAGATCTACCTGCGCGGACGCCAGTTCGAGCAGGCGCGCACGGTGCTGGATGCCGCCGAGCGCGATTTTCCGGGAGAGATCTGCTGGGCCACGTTGCGCGCCCGGCTGACGCCGGGTCTTTCGACGAATTTCTAGTCCGGGAGGCTGACCTCAAAAACTCCACCGCCGTTGGCGGAAATTGTGACCCCGCGGAAATCCGGAATATGGCTATCGGCGGGAAGTTCGGCTTTCGTAAGGCTGGTCAGCACGGCGGCCACGGTCATGCCCGCCGCCTTCGCGGCGGCGACACCGGCTTTCGCATCTTCAAAAACCAGACATTCGGCGGGGTTCACGTTCAGCCGCTTGGCGGCCAGGAGGAAACACTCCGGGTCGGGCTTGCCTTTCCGTATCATGTCCGCGGTCACCAGCACAGGCGGAAGGGGAAAGCCGGTGGCGATGAGCCGGACTTCCGCGAGGCTGTGGTTTGCAGACGTAACCACGCCCCACAACCCTTGACTCGCGCGCCTCACAGCGGCCAGCGCGCCGGAGACCGGCACCACGCCGTCCGTGTCCGTTTCTTCGAAGCGAAGAAACTCTTCGGCTTCCCGGTCCAAATCGAGCGATGGTCCGAATTCCTGCAAGACTTCGCGATTCGGACGCCCTTGCTGCACGCGCAGGATGGGCTCCACAGGAATGCCGTGCCGCGCGCTCCAGGAGCGCCATGCGCGCTCAATCACGGCGGTGGAATCGACGAGCGTGCCGTCCATATCGAAAAGAATTGCGCGTGGGTGAAGAACCGTCATTGGATATCAAGCGAGATTCGTATGTCAGGAAAGCTGTTGCAGTAGCAGGTCCCGGTAAGATTCCAGAGACGCAACCTGCCAGCCGGGCCGTTTGGCTTGCTCGTCCCATGACCGCAGGCGCAGTTTTTCAGCGAAGAGCGGGTCTCGTTGAAAGGCCGCGGCTTCCTCCGGCGTCATGGGGCCGCCTTGCAGGGCGAGCGTGGCAGCGCTTGCGCCGGAGAGCTTCGAGGCGTACGACGGATTCGCCGTTGTCAGGTAACGCTTGGCATCGACGTGCCCGCGCACCAACTCAGCCACACGAGGAGAGAAGCCGCGCTCCAGCAGGTATGCCGCGCCGACGTCGTCGTGATTAACGACGCCGATTTCCTCGTGGCGTTGCGCGGTCTCGGTCTCCAGCAAATGGCCGATGTCGTGAAGCAGCGCGGATGCCACCATTTCCGCGGATGCGCCCGCGTCGCGCGCCAGTTGCGCGCATTGCAGCGCATGCTCGAGTTGCGTGACCGGTTCACCGTAGTACGCCGCGCCCGCCGAATTTTCCAACAGAGCCAACACTTCGCCCACTACGCGCTCCGATACCCGCAAATCCCGCATTCCGTTATTCCTCTCGCAACACTTCCAGGGGTTTCTGACCCAGGATACGAAAACTGGAGAGCCATCCGGTGACGTTGGCGACCAGCGCCGTCACAACTACCGCGGCCAGCACTGAAAGCCAGGCGGCGCGGCCTTCGCCGTCCAGAAGCCGCCTCAGCACGATGGAGGAAAAGCCAACCGCGAGCAGACCTCCCATCAGGCCGGCCACCGATCCAAGCAGCAGGAACTCCACCGAGAAAATCTGGGCGATGCGTTTCCGTGTCCCGCCCAACGTCTTAAGAATCACCACTTCGCGCACCCGCCGGAAACGCACTCCGGCGATACTCGACGCGAGCACAATCACTCCGGCGAGAATCGCAAAGGCCGAGAGAAACCGAATCACAAGCGCGATCTGATCCACCACTTCCTGAATCAAGGCGAGCGCCTCGGCAATGTTGATTACCGTCACGGTGGGAAACTTCTGATAGACCGCCCGCTGCAGCGCGGGAACGTTCTCCGGTTTCATGGGAACGCCGCCGTAGTAGATCGCCGGAAGGCCCTGCACGGTGGCGGGAGTCAACGTAAATTCACTCATCCCGCCCATACGGAAGCTTTCGCCGCGATACACCGCGGCCACTCGCAAATGAAGTTCCCGATCGAGAGCGACGAAATCGAGCGTCGAGCCCGGCCCTACCTTCAACGTTTTGGCCGCGTCCTCCGCCACCGCCACCAGAGGCGCTGTTTCCCGCGGACTCCACCAGGCGCCTCTGATGAGTTGTACCCCATCGGGACGCCGCGCCGCGGTAGTCACGCTTCTCGATCGCAGAAAGCGCCGCCCCCATCCTTCCAGGTTCAGTTGCCGCACCGGAGTTCCATTCACCGCCGTCAGCCGGGCCTGGACCGATGGGACAATGTCGAACGCGCCTTCCTTCCCCGGCTGCGATTCCACAATGTGCATGACGCCATCACGCTGAGCAGGCTGAATGTCGATCAGAAAAACGTTCGGCATGCCGGGAGGCGCGCTTCCGATAATGTCCGCGAGCAAGGATTTTTGGATCAGATAAATCGAGAGCGTGAACATGACCCCGATCCCGAGCGCGACCAGGACCGATTGCGCCTGATTTCCCGGACGATAGAGATTGGCGAGCCCGTGACGGAGCGTCGCCGGCAAGTGCAGCGAAGTGGTCCTCAGAAACAAGCGAATCCCGCGCAAGAGAAGCCAAGCCACGGCGGAGAGCACCACCAGGCTGACAAATAGGCCTCCGGCGAAGTAGATTCCGACACGCGTAGAATCCGCCAGCCATGCGGCGACGGCGATGAGTCCGGCTAGAATCGCGGAGGCGGACAGGATGGCCGGGCGCGATTCCATCCATCGCCTTGTCCAGGCCTTTTTCTGATCCTGCATCTCCCGCCGCAGAATGACATTGGGCCGGATGAGACGGATACGCAGAAGAGACGGCACCGTAAACAACAGCGTGGTGAGCAGCCCCGCGCTGAAGCCTTCCATCATCGGGAGCCAGTTCCAGCGGAAGTCGATCCGCATCTGGAAGTAATGCTTGAGAAGCTGCGGGAACGCCGCCTGGATGGCGAGTCCGATGGCGATGCCGATCAGGGAGCCGCCAACCCCCAGGAGCAGCGCCTCGATGGTATAGATGCGAATCACTTGCGAAGAGCGCGCGCCGATCGATTTCATGATGGCGATCGAATCCATCTTCTGCTGCAGGTGCGCGTGCATGGCGGAGGCAACGCCGAGCGCTCCCACAATCAGAGCAATCAGGCAGATCAGGCTGAGGAACGTAGTAGCGCGTTCCAGGCCGCGCGTGACGGTGGGGTTTGTCTCGCGGTAATCGATCACCTGAGCGTCGGGGAAGGCGGCGCGCAGCTCGCGCTTCACATCCCGCACCGCCATGCCGTCCGGCGGGAGTTTGAAGAGCAGCCTCTGCGCGGCCCGGCTGCCGGGACCGATCAATCCGGTCCTGTCCAATCCCGCGCGCGTCATCATGACTCGAAGCCCGAGGTTCAAGCTTCCGGCCATGCGGTCCGGTTCGGAAAGAACGACCGCGGCGATCCGGAAATCTTGCCCTCCGATGCGGACGGTATCGCCCAGGGAAGTATTCAGCCGGATCAGCACGTCATCGGCGACGGCGATTGTCTGGCCGTTCAGAACAGAGGCGAGCGGCGCGTCCGGACGAAGCCGCACCTTGCCGTAGAACGGGTAGAAGCGCGGGTCCACGGCCTTTACCGACACCATGAGCGGAGTTTGCTGATGAGGAGACGACATCATGGTGAGCGTCTCCGTGATTTGCGTCAGACGCGCGCCGCGGGCGGACAGACCATCGAGGACCGCTTGCTGATGGAGGTCGGGCTCTGAAAAATCGCGCGACGAGACATCCGCCGCCATCAGCGTGCGCGCGTTCGAAGCCAGCATCTCCCGGAAGGTCTGGCTGAAACCGCGCACGCCGGAGAGAGAACCGACTCCCGCCGCGACGGCGATCATGACAAAGACAAACTTCGCCGGTGAGGATATTAGCTCGCGCCAAGCTATTTTGAAGGCGGTCCCGCTGAATCCGGATCCCGATTCAGGCCGCACTGTCGCTCCGCGCCTGGTCGCTCACAATTAAGCCATCGCGCAGCGTGATGACGCGGCCCGCATGCGCCGCGAGCTGTTGATCGTGAGTGACGAGCAAAAGGGTCGTATTCTCCCGGGCGTTCAAGGCGATCAGGAGCTCGAGAACATGTCCGCCATTCGCGGAGTCGAGGTTCCCCGTGGGTTCGTCGGCCATCAGAATTGGCGGATGCACCATAAACGCGCGAGCCAGCGCCACGCGCTGCTGCTCACCGCCGGAAAGTTGCACCGGGTAATGATCGCGCCGGTCGCCAAGGCCGACGCTTTCGAGCAGCTCACGCGCGCGCGCGATTCCTCCGCCGCTCAGAGCGCCGTTCCCGCCGGCCAGTTCATACGGCAGGAGAACGTTCTCTTCGGCGGTCAGAGTGGGAATCAGTTGGTAGGACTGAAAAACGAAGCCAATCTTCCGGCCCCGGATTCGCGCAAGATCGTCTTCCTTGAGCCCGGTGATCTCTTCTCCGTCGAGGACGATTTGTCCAGTAGAAGGCGTGTCGAGGCCGGCCAGAAGTCCGAGAAGAGTGCTCTTGCCGCTTCCCGAGGCGCCCATGATAGCGACAAACTGGCCGCGCGGAACGCTGAAATCGATGCCGCGAAGTATCCTCACCTCGTGTGCGCCGCTGTCGATTTTCTTGGTGAGCCCCGTCACCTCAATGATTGGGCGTGAAATCGACATTCTCTCGCGTCTAAATTTATTATGGCATCAGTGAAGGCAATTTCCGTTTTTCTCCTCGTTCTGTGCGCGGCGTGCGGCGGCAATAAGCTGGGGCCGGCCTCGGAGCCGGCAAAAGAGAGCGCCCCGCCGGCGGCGGCCGCCGCCCCGGAAAAGACGGCTGCTCCGGACAATCGCCCCGCCATTGTCGTTTTTGGCGACAGCCTGAGCGCAGGTTTCGGGGCCGACCCCGGCCAGAGCTTCCCCGATTTCCTGCAGAAGAAGCTGGACCGGCTCGGTTATCGCTACCGCGTCGTAAACCAGGGGATCAGCGGCGATACCACTTCGGGCGGAACGTCACGGGTGGGAGAGGCTTTGGCGGAAAAACCGGATGTAGTCATTTTGGAGTTGGGCGGTAACGACGGCCTCCGCGGAGTTCCGCTGGCGAATATCCGCGGGAATCTCGATCGGATGTTAACCACATTTCAAAAGGCCGGAGTCCGGGTGCTACTGGCAGGCATCACATTACCGCCCAACTATGGCCCGGACTACATTAAGCCGTTCGACAGCATGTACCGCGAATTAGCGAGCGCGCATCATGTTCCGTTAATTCCGTTTCTGCTGCAGGACGTGGCCTTAAAGGGCAACGGTCTGATGCAACCCGACGGGATTCATCCCACGGCCAAGGGAAACGAAATCGTGGCGCAAACTGTGCTGAAGGCTCTAGAGCCACTCCTGAAAAAGTGATCTTATCGTTTCGCCTTGAAACGTACACTCGCCGGCGCCAGTCTAATAAGGGCGATGGCATCGAACCCCGGCACAAATCTCGAGCGAGTTGCGCCCGGGCAGGAGCAGGGGCGCATTCCCAGTGCCGATCTGGTCGACATTGCAGGGATGGACTCATTCCCGGCCAGCGATCCGCCGGCGTGGAACATCGCGGACGAAGACCGGGAAGCCCGGAAACAAAGAAGGCTTGGCTTGCCTCACCGGCGGGAACCACGGTCCTTCTGGGTGTTGACCTGGAGCACGACCGGCATCATGGCTTTGATTTTGCTGGCATTCCTGGTCTACTGGGTAACGCACTGCTAGGGCGGCATCGGCTTACGCCCCTTTGCCGGCGATGCGGCTTATCTTCTGTTTGCAGCCGGCTTCATCATCACCGCAGTGCGCAATCGCGACGGCCGCCTGGCGCGGCTCCCTCGCGGCGTTGGCTCTGCTGGTGACGTGACAACTGGCAAGCCTACTTCTTAATGGCTTGGTCAGCCTTCCCCGCACCCCGCGAAAACAAGCGCTTCAATTTGGCCCAGTAGAGTCTGCATGCGGCAAGACCTGCGATAAATCCGGAAATCGCAATCTGATACGCCATGCTGCCGGTGTTTGGGTCGAGGTAAGCAATCACGGAAGTCAGATGCACGGTTCACCTCCAATATTTGAGAATTTCGATGGACTGAAACTGTCCGGCCCGGTTGACCAGGTAGACGCGATCTGCCGCGGCCACGCCGTCAGCCGGTTCGCGGTTAGCCAAAACGTGTGCAAGAAAGGTAAGTACGCCGTGCCTTTCGGAGTTTACGGCGGGCGCCGCTGCGTCGGGCTGTTTGATTGCCAGCAGGGTGGAAAATCGATCCTGGAGATCGCGCAGCGACGGCTCTTTTACGTAGTCGAAAACGCCCGGCATCACCTGACCGTCCCCGGGAAGGCCAAGAGAACGCCGGATCCGGGAACCGTGGTCGCCATGAATCACCACTGTCATGCCTCGCAGCATGCCGCTCGCGTCCAGCGTGACGAGCAACGAATTTAGCTGCCGGGCGGTGAATTCCACCTGTTCGCAGTAGCGCCGGTAGCGTTCGGAATAGTGCGCGGCATCCAGGCGTTCATCGGCGCGGTCGCCGGACCACTCCTCGATTGGCCGAATCGAACCGTCACTCCGGAACAGGTAGGGGGAATGGGGCGTCAGCAGGTGAGCAAAGATCAAGCTGCGCTTTTTCGCGGCAATGATGTCGCTCGCAAGGCGGTCCGGCCAGAGTCCGGTTAAGGCAAGCGGACCGGTGATTTTCAGCCCAAACCGCGCAGGGAAAAAACCCTTCACCCGCCCTAAAAGCGGATCGCCAGCCTGGTAGGTCCCCACCAGCCAGCGAAAGCGCTCCCACCACCCTCCCGGCGCTCGGTAGAGCCATCCGAGCCGGTCCTCATATTGCCTGCAGTCCGCTCCGGAAAAGGATGAATCGCATTCCCGAAGAGAGCCGTGCTGATATCCCACCACCTGATAGCCCCGCCGGGCATAGCCGGCGAACATCCGGTTCCTGGAGACCTGATAATGCCTGAGGTTGCCTGTGCCGGTCTTTTGTATCAACTCCCTGGGAAAGCGAAGCAGCCGGGAGTTGATGATGCTCGGAACCGAGTCGATGGTGTCTGAATAATTACTGAAGGCGTTAGGAAAGACCGTGAAGTTGTGCCGGCGAAGTGCGTTCTCGAGGGTGGATCGGGCGGATTCGCAGGCCCGTGTGTCAGGCAAACCACCCAAGCCGATCTGTTCATCCAGCACCAGCCAAAGCACATGGCCGCCGGACCCGGGCGAACCCGCGGAAGGGGTGGTCCTCCACGATACGTGCGAGAGCATCTCGACCGCCAGGCCGGACCATAGGAACACCGCCATTACCGGGAAGAAGCGCATGCGCATGGCGCACAGGGCAAGCCCGGTCCCGCCGCTCACGACGATGACGCTCGCCGGGAGAGAAAGAGAGATCCATGAATGCACCAGCGCGGCGAACGAATAGGACGCCGCCAGCACCATACAGGCACCGGCCAGCACGTAGAAAAGCCATTCTTTCCGGGAAACCGCTCCCAGCGCCGCCGATACCAGAAGAAGCCACAACAAGGCCATGCCAATTTCCGGATGGAAGAACCCGGTTTCATTGCGCGCGAGAAATTTCAGAAATGGTACCGCGATGAAGCACGCAAAATAGAACGAACGAACAACCGCACCGGGGAAGCGGCTCAAGTGCGCCTCTCGAACAGATAAAGACGGCGCGAGCTATCCTCTATCGCAGTCTGGTCTCGCAGACAACATGGCTCGCTGAAGGCGTCGACAAACGCGTCGGAAGTATAGTCATCGAACCCTTCGCGTCCATGGACGAGTAGTTGGGCTGCCGGGTCGTCGCGGGGAACAAATTCGACCAGCAGCCAGCGGCCCAACCGCGAGGCAAAGCGGGCAATCTTACGCAGAGGTATGTTCGCCGAAAATCGCAGATGATGAATCAGCGCCAGGCAGAGCACTAGGTCAGCCTGGGGACGCTCGGTGATACTCAGGGTGGAGTCCAAGCCGAATCCCAGACCAGGGCTCGGATTATCGAGGTCCATGACCAGCGGGAGAACATGAGAGGCGTCGTTCCCACGCTCTTCCAAATAGAGCCGGTTTACGCAGTTCGCATCCCGCTCGAAGGCGACGCAAAGCGTGCCTTCGCCGCTGAGCGCGCGGGCAAAGAGCCCGGTATTCGCGCCCAGATCGTAAATCAACCGGGGCTTCAGCCCGCCGGCAAAACGACCCACTGCGCTCTGCTTCGACTTCTGAGCCTTGACGGAGTAAAACCGCGCGTCCTGATAGTAGGTTGACCAGGCAGAATCGCTTCCCGGACGCGGCAGTTTTTCCACGCTGTTGCGAAGGGACTGTGCCAGCCCGGCTTTCGTATCGCTCCCGCGGGAACGCGAATCAGGCGGAATATTCCGTCCGTTTCGCGCCGAACGGGCGTGCAGATGGACATGCAGCAGCGCGCCCAACCTGCCATAGGAGCGCGTGGGCAGAAGCCGCGAAGCATACTCCAGTGGAAACCCGTTCAGGTCCACTCTGAGATACCGGCTCGCCTCCGGCCAGCCATAGCTCATGAGCAGGAGAGGCGAGAGAAATTGCCGGCAAAACTGTTCATACGCGATCCACGGCCCGCCAGCATTGATCTCAAAAGAAAGAGTGTCGATGAAAACGGGCCGCGGGCCTCGAAATTGAACATTGAAGGGCGACGCATCCTTCAGGGACATTCCGTGAGCCAGCGCAGTCTCCTGTACGTCGAGCGTCAGGAGAGCCGCATCCTTCAGCTCGTCAAAAGACCACTCATAGGGGTACGAAATAAATACGATCTGTTCGGGTGTAAGAACTTTTACCCAATCCGGGCGGGACGCCGCGAAGGACGGCTCTTCCTCGTGATCGACGATTTGCTTCGACGCTACCAGACGGCCGTGCAAGCCGGAGGATATATAGCGCTCATAATCCTTGAGGCCGTAGGTGGTCACGACGCGCCGGAATAGGCCTCCAACGTTGACCACAAAGCCAGCCGGGTCACGATAGGATGACGGCAGCACTTGCGCCGAAGCGCGATCTGTTTCAGAGGTATCGATGAATACTTAGGCGATTTGTTTCAGCGCCAAGATACGCTACTTCCGTAAAGATTTGTCGGCGCGGCCGGAAAAAACTAGATTCAAATCGCGGTCTTTACGGCCCGCTTCTCTTTGGATCGTGCCTGGATGGCGTGGATGACAACCGGCAGGACCGAAACAACAATCACCAGAAGCACGAATTTTTCGAAATGCCGGCGCACCAGGGGCACGCCGCCGAGATAGTACCCGAGCATCGTCATGGACGGCACCCAAACCAACGCACCGATGGCGTCGAAGGGAAGAAAACGCCGGTAGGGCATGTTGGCCACGCCCGCGACGAAAGGCGCGAACGTACGGACAATAGGGACGAATTTCGCGTAAATGATGGTCTTTCCGCCGTGCTTTTCGTAAAACGCCTGGGTACGCCGCAAATATTCCTGTTTAAAGAAACGCGAATCGGGGCGATTGAAAATCGCCGGTCCCGCGCGCCGTCCCAACAGGTAGCCACAAAAATCCCCCACCAGGCAGGAGATGATGAGCAGCACAATAATCAGAGTCACGTCGAGCTGGCCCGCGCCCGTGACTACGCCGATTGTAAAAAGCAGGGAGTCGCCGGGAAAGATAAATCCGAAGAGCAGGCCCGTTTCGACAAAAACGATGCCCATTAAGAGCAGGTAGCTGTACCAACCGGTCACCACCGTCGACAGAAATTGAATCAGGCGATCCGGGTCGGTGAGGGTGCGCAGAAACTCTAGTAGGCTGTGCAGCATGAAGAAACGAACGCCGACGCGTGAAATGTGGCCGCCAGAGCCTAGCTCTGGTTGTAGCTCCCGGCGATGCGGCCGATGACATCCTTGTTGATCTTGATCTTGCCCTCTTGCGTCAACTTCTGGCGGATGCTGTCTTCGAACATCGTGGTGGCTTCCTGGGTTTTCCGGCTTCGGATCTGACCGGCGATGGCTTCGCGCTGGGCCGCCAGCAGGGATTGATCCGCGGGAATGGCTTCAACGATTTTTCCGACCAGTGTCTTGTTCGACACCATCGACGGGCCGACGACTGTTCCAGCCGGCTTTGAGAAGATATCGCCTAAAGCGCCCGCCGGGCCAAAGCCTTCCACTGCGTCGACGGAAGCAAAGGGCGCGGGAGTTTTCACGTCCACGTGAAGCTCCCGGGCGATTGCCTGAATGTCTTTCCCGCTCTTCAAATCCGCCGCCGCGCGCGCACCGTATTCACGCTCCAGGCGCATCACTTCGGCGGCGCTATACTGCGCACGGACTTGATTCAGGACGTCGCCAAGTTCGGCGGCGCGGGAAGGCTGCACGCCCGTGCAGACCGCTACGGCGAGTTTCTCATTCCCAATCGGTACCGGCGCGCCCACGCCGTTGGCCGGAAGAGAGGCGATGGTGGAAGACAATTGCGGGGATACCAGGCCGGGCACCGGATCGGTGGCGCCGAGGTTCTGGGCGGTAATCACCGTGAGGCCGAGCTTTTGCGCAATCTGATGGGCGTTCTGCGGAGCTTTAGACAACTCCGCCTGCGCCTGGTCGCCAAGAGCCTGCATGCGGTCGTTCACCTGCTGTTTTTTCAGGTTGTCGGTCAGTTCAGTCTTCACCTCGTCAAACGAACGCACATGCGCCGCTTGATGGTCCATCACTTGAATGATGTGAAAACCATATTCGGTGGTGATGATGCCGCTCAGCTCTTTCGGCTTGAGCGAAAACGCGGCTGCCTCGAAGGCCTTTACGGTCTGCCCCTTGACGATCCAGCCGAGATCACCGCCGTTCACCGCCGAACCAGGGTCCTGCGAATTCTTTTTGGCAAGTTCCGCGAAATCGGCCCCCGCCTTCAGTTGCCGTAACAGGTCCTCGGCCTTTTTCCGGAGTTCAGCGACTTCTGCTTTCGATTTGCCGGTGGTGGTCAACAAAATGTGGCGCACCTGTACACGCTCCGGCGTGCGGAACGAATCGATGTTGGAGTTATAGGCCGCGTGAAGTTGGTCGTCGGAAACCGCGATGGAATCGGACACCTTGGCGCGATCAACCACGAGAACCGTGGCGCTGCGCTTTTCCGGGACGCGATAGCTGGCGCGATGCTGGTTAAAGTAGTCCTGTAATTGAGCGTCGGTGGGCTTGATCTGGGAAGAGAGCGTATCTTCGGCCAAAAGAATGTACGCCAGCTTGACTTTGTCATTGCGGTGGGAGAATTCAGCCGCGATCTCGGCCGGAGTAACCACCACGCTCTTGGCGGCGATCGCTTCAAGACGCGAGGTCAGCATGCTGTCCCGCAAGGAGCGCTCGAATTCCGGAACGGAGAATCCCTGATCTTCCACGAACTGCTTGTAGACAAGTGGATCGGTGAACCGCCCTCCCCCGAGGCTGCGAATCGTATCCGCCAGTTCAGCGTCGCTCACGCTGAAGCCCATCTTGGCCGCTTCGTATGCCATCGCCCGCTCGGTGACCATCTGATCAATCACCTGCGGCACATAGATGCTTAGCAATTGGGCCGGAAGCTGCCGGTTCTTCACCAGATTCTGAACCTGAGTCTGGACTTCCCGTTGGGTGATGGTATCCTTCCCCACTTCCGCAACCACGGGGTCGGCTCCGTCGCCGCCCGTGCTTCCGCCATACCCCGGAATGAGGTAAATGAGCATCGAGAGCGCGACAATCACCAGCAGACCGCCCAACAGGAACCGCACTATTTTGTCGCGGCTGCGAAACAAATCAAACATCGGGAACAGGACTCCTTAACGGGAAGAGGGAACTTGAACACTTAAGTATAGCAAGGGCTTTGTCGTCGGAATTCCACCGCGGACGGGCGCTTTCTCCAGACGCGGAGCGAAGCTGCTAGTTTGGAAAGACCATGAAATTGCTCCGCCTGCTGCCGTGCCTTTTACTCTCCGGAATCACGCTCTTCGCCGCCGCAAAGCCGGTTCCCGTGGTGCTGGATACCGATATTGGAGACGACATCGACGACGCGCTGGCGCTAAGCCTGGCATTGCAATCGCCGGAGCTGAAGGTTTTGGCCGTTTCCACCGTTCTCCAGCACGGCGACGAGCGTGCGGCGCTGGTTTGGAAGATTCTCGAACTCTACGGGCGCACGGACATCCCGGTCGGGGTCGGCGCGGAACAAACGCTGATGGGCAAACCGAGGACCGGCGATGTCGTGCAAGCGAAGGCGCTTCCCGCTGGATTTCACGCGGGCGGGGAGCGGGTGAACGGAATTGAACTCTTGCTGGACACCATTCGAAAATCGCCCGAGAAGGTAACCGTGCTCGCCTACGGGCCGTTAACGAATATCGCGCTGCTGCTTCGCGCCGATGCATCGATACGCGGCAACATCGAGCGCATCGTACTGATGAACGGAGTGTTTTTCCGTCCCGGCCTCGAATACAACACAATGATGGACGCCGAAGCGTCCGCTATTGTTTACTCCTCGGGCATCCCCATTGAAACGGTCGGCCTCGACGTCACCATGCAGTGCCGTCTCTCGCAATCCGATATGCGGCGTCTGGAGAGCTCCAAACTCGACACCGTGAGCTTCCTTTTGCAACTGATCCGGCTCTGGCAGGGGAAAAACCCGGATGCATACCCTATTCTTCATGACCCGCTGGCGATTGCGGTGGCGGTAAAGCCGGATCTCGTTTACACGCAGCGAGGAAGTGTCAAAGTGGAAACGCACGGCACGCCGGACGAGACTTACGGAATGACGATCTTCCGCAAGGACTCATCCGGCAACGTGACGGTGGCAAACGAGGTGAGTTCCGCGAAAGTGATCGACTTCTTCCTCTCCCGCGTTCTCGCGCCTCCGAGGAAGCCCTGAGGCGACGTAAAACTAGCGCCCGCGCGCCGGCACAGCCTTCACCGGTTCGGGAGCAACGGCAGGAGCATCCGACGGCGGAGTTGCCTTCACCAGCCCCAACGCCTGCCGTAGCGACGCGTCGATCTTCTGGCGAATATCCGGGTTATCCCGCAGGAACTGGCGGGCGTTTTCGCGTCCCTGCCCGATGCGTTCGCCCTGAAAGCTGAACCAGGAGCCGCTTTTCTCGACGATGTTTTGAGCGGCGCCGAGGTCGAGCAAATCGCCTTCCCGCGAGATTCCTTCGCCATAGATAATGTCGAATTCCGCTTCGCGAAACGGCGGCGCCACCTTGTTCTTCACGATCTTCACCTTCGTCCGGTTCCCGGTGACGACATCACCGTCTTTGATCGCGGCTATGCGGCGAATGTCGGCCCTGACGGAGGAATAAAACTTCAGTGCACGGCCGCCCGTAGTGGTTTCCGGGTTTCCGAACATGACGCCGATCTTCTCGCGAATCTGGTTGATGAAAATGAGGCACGTGTTGGATTTCGAAACGATGCCGGTCAGCTTCCGCATGGCCTGCGACATGAGCCTTGCCTGAACACCCATGTGGCTATCGCCCATCTCGCCGTCAAGCTCGGACTTGGGCACCAGCGCGGCGACCGAATCGACCACCAGCACGTCGATGGAGCCGGAAGTAACCAGCGCGGCCGTGATCTCCAGCGCCTGTTCCGCGTAGTCCGGTTGCGACACGAGCAGGTTATCCACGTCTACGCCCAATTTCCTGGCGTAAGCCGGATCGAGCGCGTGCTCCACGTCGATGAAAGCGGCCATACCGCCGGCCTTCTGCGCCTCAGCCACTACCTGCAGCGCCACCGTGGTTTTTCCCGAAGATTCCGGTCCGAAAATCTCGCAGATTCTGCCCCGGGGGAGTCCTCCCACGCCGAGTGCGTAATCGATGGAGATCGATCCGGTGGATATCGTCGATACCGAAACGATCGCTTCCTTTGAGCCCAGCCGGACGATGGAGCCCTTGCCGAACTGCTTCTCGATCTGCCCGAGGGTCAACCCCAATACACGGCTTTTTTCTTTGTCGTCCATGTTCTGAATTTCCTTTTGATGCGAAGCCCGGTCCGAGCGGAGGCTACAATTTCGGAGCGTAGTATCCCTTGCGGCTCCGCACCACAAGGTCCTTGCGCCCCTTCACTTTCAACTGCACCGAATGATACTTGCCGTCGGCGATCAACGGCTCGGGACGGTAGAACAGATTGTACTGATGCCGCAGTTCATTCGCGATGTTCTGAAACGACTGTTCGAGGTCGGTCGCTTTGAAGGGGAAGAACGACAGTCCTCCGGTTTCGGCCGCGAAATATTTCAACACTTTGTCTCCGCCGGTTTCAATACGCGTCATGTTGGTTGAGATGGTGTAGATGACGACGTCGGCTTTCTGAGCCATTTCGAGCGCCTGATCGCGCGTGTAACGGCTGACGTTATCGTCGCCATCGCTCAATACCACCATCGCGCGGCGAAACTTGTAGAGCGGCTGATCGAGCATCAGCTTGTCCCGGCACGCAAAGAAGATGGCGTCGTAGAGAGCGGTGCCGCCCCCGGGCCGCAGATCGCGGATGGCCTTCTCGAGTTGCTGCGTATCGTCGGTCAAGTCCGCCACCAGCTCGGCGGAAGAGTCAAAGCTCACCACAATCGCCTTGTCCTGCCTCGGGCGGACGACGTCGCGAACAAAGGCGGTGGCAGCCTCCTGCTGGAACCGGAAGCGCTCGCGAATGCTATTGCTGGTGTCGATCAGGATGGCGAGACGCAGCGGCAAATCGGTTTCGGACGTGAATTCAAGGATCTTCTGCGGCTTCTTATCTTCGAGAATCTGGAAATCGTCCCTGCCCAGATCCGTAACGAAACGGCCCTTCTTGTCGGACACTGTGAACAGCAGGTTCACGCGGGTTACATCGAGAACAATGCGGTTCTTGTCCTCAACCTCGCCGGCGGACGGTTTGGCGTCCTGTGCCGCCGCGCGGAAGACGAGCAGTCCAAGAACAATCCAGGTGAAAGAGAAAATCCTCATGCGGAGAGACATTCTGATTATAGTTCTTTTAACCACTCTTCCAACTCGTCCGGAAGCGGCGCGGAAACCGTCACCGGCTGTCCGGAAATCGGACTGAGAAAGCGGATCTGGCGGGCATGGAGAAAGAAGCGGCCGGAGTGATGCGGAGGAGCGCCGTACAGTTTGTCGCCGGCCACGGCGTGTCCAATGCTTTTCAAATGCACCCGGATTTGATGGGTGCGCCCGGTGCCAATTCTCACATCGAGCAAAGCGTACCGGTCAAAGCGGCGGATCACCTCCCAGCGGGTGAGTGCTTCCCTGCCCGAGGCGAGGCGGGCCGTCATACGCGTACGGTGAACCGGATCGCGGGCGATGGGTGCGCGAATCTCACCCGAGCGTTCCGGAAATTCGCCGTGAACCAGCGCCGTATATATCTTCTCCACGGTTCGCCCTGAAAATTGCGCCGCAAGCGCCCGATGCGCCGGATCGGTTTTCGCCACCAGAATGACGCCGCTCGTGTACCGGTCAAGCCGATGAACAATCCCTGGACGCAGCGATCCACCTACCCCGGAGAGTGAACGGTAGCGGTGTAAGAGAGCGTTGACGAGCGTGCCGGCATAGTTCCCGGCGCCGGCGTGCACCACCATTCCGGCGCGCTTGTTGATGGCGACGACGCCGTCATCCTCGTAAAGAATATCCAGCGGGAGGTCTTCCGGCGCGGCTTTTAAGGGCGGCGGCTCATCCGGGGTAATCACCAACGCCTCTCCACCGCGAAGAAGAAACGACGCCTTTTCCGGTCGTCCGTTGACGGTCACCAGGCCGGACTTCACCCAGCCTTGAAGGCGGGCGCGGCTGTGTGAGGGAATCTGCTCGTGCAGATAATGATCCAGCCTTTTCCCGGCGTCCGAAACAGAAACGGTGAGCGTTGTGAGCACGTACTGCTATGATTCTATTCCGATGACCCGCGAACGCAGAATTTGGATGAGCCTCGCAATTTTTGCCGCTCTCCTGGCGTCGCGGCTTTGCTATCTGAAAATAGTATGGACCGAGGAGGCTTATCCCGCGGCGGCCGCAATCCAGATGCTGCAGGGCAAAGCTCTGTATCGCGATGTCTGGTATGACAAGCCTCCCCTGTCCGCAGCGGCGTACTTGCTGTGGGGCGCTCATAACGGGTTGGTCCTGCGGTTGGCCGGAGCTGTCTTTCTGTGGCTCGCCTGTCTCGTGGTCTGGAAGTTCGCGGAGCAGATGTGGGGAGCGCGCGAAGGGCTGGCGGCGGCTTGGATGCTGGCGTTTTTCTTCATTTTTGACATCCCGGCCTCCACACTGGTCCTCGGCCCCGATCTGCTGATGGTGCTGCCGCACTGCCTCGCGGTGTGGCTTGCGTGGCGCGGAAAGGCCTTCGCCAGCGGACTGGCCGCGGGTGTGGCGTTCCTCTGCAATACCAAGGGAGTATTCGTACTGGCGGCCTGCCTCGCGTTCTGCCCCCAGGCGCTCGCCGCACTCCTGGCCGGTTTTTTGGCGCCAAATCTCTTGGAACTGGCATGGCTTTGGCCGCAAGGCGCTCTGGCAGCGTATTGGCAGCAGGTATGGCAGTGGGGATTTGTCTATGCCCGGGAGACGCCGCTGGCGCATCCGGCGCTGGAGGGCATCGTACGCACTCTGAACTGGTCCGGCTTCCACCTCGCCCTGGTAGCGGGCGCATGCGTCTACTTTCAGCGTGAGAGAGCGGACCGGCGGCGTGCGATCGCGCTCGCGATCTGGACCGCGCTGTCCTTCGCCGCTGTCGCGGGGGGCTGGCGATTCTTCCCGCGCTATTACTTCCAGCTTCTGCCGGTGGCGGTGATGCTTGGCGCGCGTGGCTATTCCCACTTGGGGCGTTATCGCGCGGCGCTGCTTCTCTTGCTGCTCGTGCCGCTCATCCGCTTCGGCCCGCGCTACGTGATGCTGGCCGGCGATTTGATCCATGACCGCGAGCCGCAATGGAGCGACCTCCGCATGAGCGAGGATGCCAGTCATGCCGCGGCGGCAATCGAGCGGCTATCCAAAACCGGGGATACGCTGATGGTTTGGGGCTATCGCCCCGAGATTTTTTCGAGGACGCGGATGCCAGCGGGCACTCGCTTTCTCGACTCCCAGCCTCTTACCGGCGTTATCGCCGACCGGCACCTCACCAGCTCCGAGATTTCCTTCCCGGAACTGGCGAATGTGAACCGGCAGGCGCTGGTTCACGCTTTTCCAACGTTCATCGTAGATGGCCTCGGCTCCTACAATTCCGGTCTTGCCATCACCACGTACCCTGACTTGAAGGATTGGTTTTCCCACTATCGGGAAGTCGCCCGCACTTCCGGGTCAATCGTCTACCGGCGCGAACGCTAAGGACCGGGCGAGAAGAGCCGGGCCTTTCCAAAGGTTCGCCGGGAGAAATCGTGGGTGGATTCGGGCTCGGGCAACCGGCCAAGCGAGCGGAGGCTGCCGGACCTCCGGCATGATCGTTTCCCAAGCGAATCAGCACGTCGTCAGTCGTGCCGGATCGCCGCCGCCGGATCGAGCCGCGACGCCCGACGGGCGGGGCCATAACTCGCGGCAAGCGCAACTCCCCCAAAGACCAGCGACACCATCCCGTACGCCGCGGGCTGCGCCGGCTGCGTTTCGTAAAGTAGTGATTTCATCAGCATCGACAGCCCATACGCCAGCGGCAGGCCGGCCGCCAATCCCGCGCACACCAGCATCAGACATCGCTTCTGGACGGCCCACCGTACCGATCCCGGCGGCGCTCCCAGCGCCAGCCGCATGCCGATCTCCTGCTGCCGCTGGTTAACGCGATAGCTGATCAATCCGTAGAGTCCGAAGGCGGCTGTGATCAGCGCCACGAAGGCAAACGCCGCCATGATCGTCAGACTCACCCGCGGGCGCAGAATCGTCTTCGACATGGCGAGCCGCAACGGTTGGAACGTCAGCGCGGCGTTCCGGTCGATCGCCCCGATCTGCTTACGGACATCCCCGATAACGGCCAGCGGGTCCGCCTTGGAGCGGATCACCAGCGCCATGGGCGCATCGGAAAGCTGCGCGTACGGGCGAAACATGGTGGGCACCGGTGGAGCGTCCACCGCTAAATCCCGCAAATCGCCGACGATCCCGAGGATGGTCTTAGGGCTGCCCGATCGACCCCACAGCAAGCGCTGGCCGATCGGATCCTGATTCGGCCAGAACTTCCTGGCCATCGATTCGCTCAGGATCACGACCTCGGCGGAACCATTCGCGTCGCGCTCCGTAAAAAGCCTGCCCCGCTTGAGGGGGATGCCAAGCGTCGCAAAGAATCCGGGTGTCACTGCTCTCCACGCGGCCGAACGGTATTCCGATGACGCAACGTCAGCCGCCAGACGGAACCGGTTCGCGGTGCCGTCGCCGCTGAACGGCGCGATATTAGTCGCACCGGCCGATACGATTCCCGGCAAGCGCGCCAGCCGCGACTCAGCTTCGCGGAAGAACGCGACGCGCCGGACATCATCGTAGGTTCCGCTTGGAAGGCTGACCTGCACGGTGAGGATGCGATCCGGATCGAACCCCGGGTCCACCGCTTCCAGCCGCAGAAAGCTTTGCCAGAGGAGGCCGGCGCACAGCGCCAGGACGGTCGCTATCACTACCTGCGCCACGATCAACGCGTCACGCCCGCTGGCCCGTCGCGAGATTTCGCGGCCTCCCCGCAGTCCGGCCGGACGTCCGGTAAACGCCGTGAAGAAAAACGTCGTCGCAAACATAATCAGAAGCGCGAGTCCAACCGTCGGGAAGGTCAGTTCCACTTGCGCCATCCGGGGCCAGGAATCCGCCGCGAACCCTCGCACCGCCTGCAGCGCCAATTCCGCCAGCACCGTGCCTCCGAGAGAGCCGGCGACGGCCAGCACGGAGTTCTCGGTCAGCGTTTGCCCGAAGAGCCTACTTGGGCTCGCGCCCAGCGCCTGGCGCGTTTGCATTTCGTGACGCCTGCAAATATTTCTCGCCAACTGCAACCCCGCCACATTGACGCACGCCAGCAGCCACAGGAACGTCACCGCGCCGAAGATCATCCAGATCATGCCACTTGTGCGCGGCCCGATCAGTTCGTCGGAAAGAGGAATCAGATGCAGACTCCAGCCGCCATCGCTTTGTGGACTCTGCCCCGCCATGGATGCGGCGATCACCGCGAGTTCGGCCCGCGCCTGCGCTGCGCTCACGCCCTCAGCGAGGCGGCCCACTGCCTCGATAGAGTGGGCGGTGCGCGATTCTGTCGTCTTAGGCGTCAGCGGAATCAGCACTTCCGAGCCCGGCAGTAGATCGTGCGGTAAGTCGGCGATCCCCACCACGGTGTAGCTTTCGCCATCCAGCGCAATTGCACGCCCCACCACAGCACGATTCCCCTGCCACCTTCGCTCCCACAAGGTGCGGCCGATCACCACTTCCTTCGGCAGGCCGGAGAACACGCGCCCGCCGATCGGCGCCACACCGAACAGCGGAAAGAACGATGGAGTCACCGCTGCCGCCGGGATCATCTCCGAATCCCCGGCTCCCGTCAACGCCAGTTGCACCTTCGCGTATGCGGCGACCGTCTGCAGCGATCTCGCGCGCTGATCCAGGTCGAGCCACGCCGGCTCGGAAAACGGCCACAGTCCCTTCCGCGGGTCGACCTGCTTGATTGCCACCAGACGTTCCGGCGACGCGTAAGGAAGCGGCTTCCAGAGGAACGCCGAGACCACGCATAGCACCGTAGTCATCGCGCCGAGCCCCACCGCCAGCGTCGCCGTGCACGACAACGTGAACACCGGATTGCGCCGCAGCGTGCGAGCCGCGAATTTCAGATCCCGCCAGAAGTTTTCGAGCAACGGAAGGCCGCTCTGTTCGCGGTACTGCTCCTGGAACGATGTGGCGTTGCCCAAATCGCGCCGCGCCGCTGTGTGGGCATCCGGCCCCGCCATACCGCGCGCCGTATATTCGGCGGCCAGCATCTCGATATGAGTGCCGATTTCCTCTTCGAGATATCCGGCGCGGTCTTTGCGGAACAGGCCGGCGACGCGCGCGAGCCACACGCGCCCGTTCATTGCCGCACCCCCAGCAACCGCGCGAGCATCGCCACGGTCTGCTGCCATTTGGACTCCTCGTCGGCCAGTTTCTTCTCGCCTAACTTCGTTACGGAGTAGAATCGCGCCCGCCGGTTGTTCTCGCTAAGGCCCCAATCCGAACGGATCCAGCCCTTTTGCTCCAGCCGCAGTAGAGCGGGATAGATCGTCCCCTGATTCAGTGCGAGCGACCCCTCCGCGACTTGTTCAATCCGGCGCGCGATGCCGAAGCCATGCAGCGAGCCCATGTTCGCCAGAGTCTTCAGGATCATCAAATCGAGTGTTCCATAGGGAACTTCAGATTTCGTTGCTTTCACGGCCCGTGCTCCTGTTGTCTGCCAACAAGTATAAAAGCTGTTCTGTTGGCTGTCAACAGGAAATCGGCGCTGCTAGATCGAAGATTCCTGGAGGTTCAGGGCGAGCACCTGAAACGGCTGGAGAGGACACGGATTGCATGGCGCATAGAAAAAGGGGCCGCCGGATCACTCCGGCAGCCCCTTTTTTACTTACTGACTACTGTTTGGTCGTTTGCGAGAAGGTCCCGATTACCTCGGGCAGCCCTTCGCTTTAATCGCTCTCTCGGGAGCCGACTTGGCGGTCGCCGCGGCATCCGGCATCGCCACACCCTTCGGGACGATCCAGATTTCAACGCGGCGGTTCTTCGCGCCGGCATCAGACCCGGCGGCCTGACCCTTGCGCTCGACTACCGACGTTTCGCAAGAACGGGTCTTGAATTCGGAGTCCTGCTTCGCACCGACCCAAGCCACTTTCACGCGGGAGAGTTCCAGACTCTGGCAAGTACCCTTGCCGGCAGTCAGGGTCGCGGCTGTATTGAGCACGCGTTCCTCATCGAGGTGACGCGCATGGCGGCCACGGCGTCCTTCCCGGGCGTCCTCATGTCCAATCAGGACGACGGTCGAATCAGGATCGGCAGCCATCTGCTTGTAGAGGTCTTCGAGAATGCGCTTGGCGCAGTTGTTCACGCGGGAGTTGTTCGGTCCAAAGATGATGTCGTCAAGCTGAGTGGCCTTCGGAGCCGGCGGAGCAACCTGAGGAGCCGGAGCGGGAGCCGCTTCCGCAGCCTTGACGGTCAGATCGACAGAGCAGTTGGCAGTCGCATTGCGGCCGTCCGTTACTGTCCCGTGAACCGTAACCTGCTTGGTGCTGCCAGCTTCGACGCTCACACCCTGCGAGCTGTACGATCCGGTCTGCTCGCCGGTGATGGAGCCTTCGGTAGCCGACCAGCCATACCGCAGCGTGCCGCTGCAGTCAGAACCGGTGGCGGTAGCCGTGATCGTGCTGGAGTCGCCAACCGTGAGTTCGGTCGGGCTCGCGGAGCAAGCCAGCGTGGGAGCCTTGTATTCCTTGCCCTTGATTTCCAGGGTGCGGTCGGCGGCCAGCGCCGGAGCCTTCTTGTTCGCCCGGAGTTCCGGCTTCGTGTAGGTGGAGGTATCCGGCTCGACATGAACCGCGATGCTGAGGTTGCCGGAATCCGGCATCTTCACCGTCAGCTCAGGAGCGTTGGTGTTCTGGTCCTGACCGTTGACTGTCCACTTGTACTTGGGAGTGTGATTGCCAAAGTTGTCGGTAACCGGCAGTTTTACAGTTACGGTCTCGCCGGGGCACAAGGCGTCCGGGCCTTCTATTGCGGCCGGGACCGAGAAAGTATGTGTCAGAGGCGGCTCGCCCTTACCCAGGTACAGAGTGAAGCCCGCCGTGGCCTGATAACCGGGAATCGCCCCGCCTTCGGTCAGCGTCACCGTGTTCGGCGGCCCCTGGCGAGGCAGGCGGAAAGTCGGCGTCTGGATCACATTGCCGCGGACGTCCATGCGGAAGCCGAAACGGTCATTGAATTTGACCTTAAAGCCGCCGCCATATTGGATAATCCCAACACCATAATTGAACGCCGTCTTCCAGCTATTTCCCAAAGCAATCGGACCGGCGGCGCCAAATAACGGGTTATTTGGATCGGAGGCCTGATCCTTGGCTTTCTGGGTCGGATAGAACTGATTGAGGCCGGCCTGGACCGTCACAAACGGACGGAACCGGTGTTCCTTCGACGTAAAATAGAGAATCGGGCCGATGGTGTACTGGCGCGAGCGCGCGCCGAAACAAACACTATTGCCATAGACTCCGGGCACATTGGTCAGGCACACGTTATTGGTGCCATAGGCTTCAATGCTCTGCTCCAGGCCCACGTATTCCCAGAAATTCTCGTCGACCCGGACACCGAAGATCCCACCATTTACGATGTTTACGCCGAGCGCGGCTCCATTTTGCTGGGTTGCTTGTTTTGTCGCAAAATCCTGATTGCCACCAAACAAATTGATTTCCACAATATCTTTGCCCGGCTGGGCAAAGCTTGGACTAGCAATCGCCAGGAATGCAAATGCCCCGGCGATAAGTGATATTCGCGAGTGACTCACTGAAATCCCTCCGCAACTGAATTTTTGATTCTTCATTTGTAAACTAACCGCAAGAGCCAGTCTATCAAACAACCGGTCTCTTGAAAATCCCTTTTCTATGATACTCCAATTCGGTTCTCGGTTGTTTTCATGAATTTGAGGTGACCCCGCGTGACTTCCGGAGAACCCTTATCGTCCCGGGTGAGGGGGGTGATTCCGGGCCGCGGGCTGCTCACTTCTTGTAAAAACTCCGCGCGAGCGAGTCACCGCAAGCAGTTCGTCCGACCCTCCTATTCCCGCAATCAGGTGTTTCACCCACGCGCCGTCCAGACCGTCGCTATCGAACAACCTCCACGTATCGCCGCCATCCTCGCTTTGGAAGACGCGGCCGATCTGCGCCGCGAACAGCACGTTGGGTGAGGTGGGATCGAAAGCCACAGAATTCATCCAGCCCTTCGACAGGCCCTTGGTGCAGTGCGTCCACGTGGCGCCGCCGTCACGGGATTGGAACAACCCGGAGGACGCCGCGGCGAACGATTCCATCGGATCGGTGGGATGGAGGGCCACGTCATAGATTTCCACGTGTGACGCTTCCCCGGCCGGTATCTGCGCGTTCCGCCAGGTAGCGCCGCCATCCGGAGAAAGGTAAAGACCGGCTGACGTCACCGCCGCGAGGGCCGCGCTCCTTCCGCCGGCCACAAAGAGATGGAACACCGCGAGCCTTCGCCCCGCGCCCAGCGGCAACTCTTTCCAATACATACCTCCATCGAGGCTGGCGAACAGACCCGCGCTGGTAGCGGCAAGGAGCGTCTTCCCCTCCGCGCCGGTGTAGCGCAAAGCATAAATCTGGGCGGAGTTCTGGGGAAAGGAGATTCGCGGCGCCGGGCGGACGGCGGCCGTTCGCCGCACTCCCTTTCTCACGGAAGCCCTCTTAGCGGCAGCCTTGGTTTTCTCCGGCTCCAGATATGTCTTTGGCCGCGTCCAGACATTGCCGCCGTCGACGGACTTTAACAGGCCGTCGTAGCTTGCCGCCCAGATCACCTTCGGATCGTCCGGCGAGATCGCGAACGTGATGATATTTTCCCCCAGCAAGCGGCGGTGGGTGGCCACCAGGGACCAGGCCTCGCCGCTCTCACTTCGGAACATTCCGCCAAAATCCCCGTCGTAGGCCGTCGTAGCAAAAAGGTTCGGCTTGGCTGGCGCCGCGGAGGACGATAAGGCAAATTGCGTAATATTGCGATTTACAAACCCCTGGTTCTTTGCCTGGAAAGTCTCGCCGCCATCCGTGCTCTTGATAATTCCGCTCGATTCGGTCGCCAGATAGAAGGTTTTGCCGTCGTGCGGATCGATCGCCATCGAGTTGATGGAGTGAGCCGACTTTTTCGTCCAGGTCAAGCCGCCATTCAAGGACTTCCACAGGCCTTCCGTGGTTCCCGCGTAGATGGTCTCGGCGTTTTGAGGGTCCTGGGCGATAATGTGAGTCCGGCGGTCCGTGCCTGGGATACCCTGCATTTTGGTCCACAACGCACCGCCGTTTCGCGTGCAGTAGATTCCGCTGCAAGCGCTGGCGAACACCCGGTCGGGTTGGACCGCGTCCACTCGAATCGAGAACACATCCGAGTCGTCGATAAGTCCGGTATGAACTGAGTGCCAGGTCTTCCCTCCATCGGCCGTTTTCCACGGAAGATGCGGAGTACCGGCATAGAGAATCTCCTTGTTCGCCGGATGGTACGCGAGAGAAACAATCCACTGCATCTCGGGGTTCGACAACGCCGAGATTCGCGTCCAGGTTTTTGAGCCGTCTTCGGTCCGCCAGACGCCTTCGTTCGTCCCCGCCGCAATCACATTCGAATCACCGGGCCAGATCGCCAGAGCATACACCGATTTGCCTTTCATGGCGTCGATCATCGCCCAGCTTTTGCCGGCGTCGTCGCTCCTGTAAACTCCCGCCCCGCCGGAAACGCCGTCCTTCGCATCCGCGGAAACCACGCCGACGTAGTAGACTCCGGGCTGCTTGGGGTCCATCGCGATCGAGTAAATGGAAGCTTTATACAGATGAGGAAAAGCAAGGGGCTCCCAAGTCTCCCCACTGTCATTGGAATGATAAAGCAGGGCGCTGCGCGTCCCGGCCAAAATCTCTTTTGGATTGAGTGGATCTACCGAAACAATTTGCACGCTGCCGCCGTAGGGTCCGGTGGCGCGCCACCCAGCCGGCATCAGGCTGGGGATGGAACAGGTGAAAAATAAGACAAGAAACGTACGGAATGATTTAGACATCACTATTTGCGAAGCTAGCACGAAACGGACCGAACCGCGCGGGTTGCGCCCGTGTGATAATCGCGGTTGTTGGCTGGCATCCCTCTGGTTGAGTGCGTTCCCAATTTTTCCGAAGGCCGGGACTGGCCGAAAATCGACGCCATCGCGGCTGAGATTGCGCAGGGCGGTGCCGCCGTTTTGCGGGTCGAGGCCGATGCCGATCATAACCGCTCGGTGATCACCTTCGCCGGGGATCCCCGGGCTGTGAGTGAATCCGCCTTCCGCGCGGTCGCAAAAGCGGCCGAAGTCATCGACCTGCGGCTGCATCGCGGCATGCATCCCCGCGCCGGGGCGGCGGACGTCATCCCGTTTGTACCCATTTCCGGCATTTCCCTCGCCGAATGCGCTGAAATTGCGCATCAGGTCGGCGCGCGCATCTGGACTTCGCTCCAAATTCCGGTCTATTTCTATGAAGCGGCGGCCTTACGCCCGGAAGCGGAGCGCCTGGAAAACGTGCGTCGCGGGCAATTCGAGGGCTTGCAGATGATCCCGGATCTCGGCGGGCCCGCCCTCCATCCATCGGCGGGCGCAGCGATCGTGGGAGCGCGCCGGCTCCTGGTGGCCTTCAACATTAACCTGAACACGGCGGATCCCGGCGTGGCCCGGAGGATTGCGGCCAGGGTACGCGCCGCCGGAGGAGGCCTTCCTCACGTCAAAGCCCTGGGGATTTTCCTCCCCTCGCGCAACCTGGCGCAAGTCTCCATGAACCTGACCGACACGGACATCACCTCCCCGCAGCAGGCGTTTGACGCCGTCGAAGCCGAGGCCAGGAACGAAGGGGTTTCGATCCGCAACACCGAGTTAATCGGACTAATCCCGGAATCGGCCGTTACTCCGCTCGGCGCGGCATTTCGCCTCTGCGAGGACTTTGGCGACCATCGGATTCTGGAGCGCCGCCTGAAAACCGTACCCCGGCTACCATAGGAATAGAGTGCTGGTTACAATCCAACAATCCCCACAGCGGCCTTCCTGGCTGCGCGCCCCGGCGCCGGTTGGCGAGAATTACCGGGAGTTGAAAGGGCTGGTGAAACAGCTTTCTCTCCATACGGTGTGCGAAAGCGCGGCCTGCCCCAACATCGGGGAATGCTGGAACCGGCGGACCGCGACGTTCATGATCCTCGGAAATTTCTGCACGCGGCGCTGCGGATTTTGCGCCGTACAGAAGGGCGCTCCGCTCGAAGTGGATTACGATGAGCCGCGCCGGGTCGCGGAGGCGTGCGAAGCACTGGGCCTCAAATATGCGGTGATCACCAGCGTCAACCGGGACGACCGCAAGGACGGAGGCGCGGAACTCTTCGCGATGACCATAGAAGCCATTCGCGGCCGTATTGCGGGCTGCAAGGTGGAGGTTCTGGTCCCCGATTTTCAAGGGTCCCACGCCGCCATGGAAATCGTGATGAACGCACACCCCGACGTGCTGAATCACAATACCGAAACGGTTCCCCGGCTCTACCGGCAGGTGAGGCTCGGTGCGCGCTACGAACGCTCGCTCGATATGCTCGCCTACGCCAGGCAAATTCGTCCGCACACCCCGACGAAGTCGGGGCTGATGCTGGGATTGGGGGAGACGCTGGACGAAGTGAGGCAGGTGATGCGCGACTTAAGGGCGCATCACGTGGATATTCTCACGCTAGGGCAATATCTGCGGCCCTCCGCCAAGCATCTGCCGATTATCCGCTACGTGCCAGCGGAGGAGTTTGAAGAGTTGAAGCGCGAGGGTTATGCCATGGGCTTCTCGCACGTCGAATCGGGCCCGCTGGTGCGCAGTTCCTATCACGCTCGCGACGCGGTAGAGCCCGCTCCAACTCTTTGACCGGCCCCCGCGAAGTGTCGCCCGGGGTTTATTGCCTGGAACTGCCTCTGCCCTGGGAGATCAAAACCGTAAACACGTACCTGGCGCCGCTCGCGGACGGCTATCTGCTGGTTGATTCAGGCGCGGGAACGGAAGCCTGTTTTGACGCGCTGCGCGACTCACTCCTTTCCGTGGGCGTGCGTCTCGACGAGTTGCGGGGGATTTTCCTCACTCATTTTCATCCCGATCACACCGGGTTGGCCGCGCGCATCCAGAGCATTTCCGGCGCGAAGATTTGGATGCATCCGGCGGAGGCGGAGAACCTCCGCGCGATGAGCGATCCGGCGAAGTGGCTGGAGGCGAAGGAGACCGAGCTAACCATCGCCGGCGTACCGGCCGGCATCCAGCGGCAAATGGGGACGGTTTTTTCCGCCCTGCGGCTGAGCTACCTGGAAGTCCATCCCACGGAAGCGGTGCGGGGCGGCGAGATCGTCCGTTCGCTGATCGGCCCGCTGACTGTCGTCTGGACGCCGGGTCATTCACGCGGCCATGTTTGTCTGCATCAGAAAGAACGGCGGCTGTTCTTCTCCGGCGACCACATCCTTCCCGGCATCACCCCGAACATCCCGTGGGTGGATGGACACGACACGTTGGGCGACTATCTGGATTCCCTGCGCCACATCGAAACCCTTCCGATAGATCTGGTGTTGCCAGCGCACGGACTCCCGTTTTCCGGCCACCGCGAATGGATCGGTGAAACCGTGCGTCACCACCGCGACCGCTGCCGGGAAATCCGGGAGCTTCTGACGGGGCAGGCGCAAACGGCGCATGAGATCGCTTGTTTGGTCTGGAAACGGGAGACGGACCCGCTGCACCACTTTTTCGCCGCGATGGAGGCGATGGCGCACCTGGAGCACATGTACCGCCTTGGCGAGGTATCGTTTCATCTCAACGCGGGCGCGAGGAAATGGGAGATCGCCTAGCCGTTTGACGCGGGCAGTCTCAAGCTGGCGATTTCCAGAAATCCGGCCGAGATGAGCATCTGCACCATCCGGGCGAACTCCGGCCCCGAAGCGTGAGAAGGAACCGCACCGCGCGCCTTGAGAGTTTCGAGCGCATCCCGAACCGTGGCATTTCCGTCACACAATTCCAGCAGCATCGATACCCACGGCGGGCATCCCTCTTCGAGTGGAAATGGATCCCCGGTGACAAGGGTGGCCGAGGTCTGCACCCAGCGCTTCTTTTCGAGCGCATGGGTCTTCCGCAGGCGCACACCTGGCGCGGCGGTCAGCCGTTCGCGCATCAGGCGGCCATCAAACCCGGGCTCGCGGACCATCGCCTCCCACCGCAGGGTCCATTCGAGCATCGGCCCGCGGACCGTGGAGCATTTCCGGAGAATCGTGAACACGGGACGCGGAGACGAGCGGCGCTGAAGCGCGATCGAGCACAACGCAAAACTGTGAATGCCAGCATCGAATGCACGCCGTACGGCAGCTTCCGCGCGATAGAACGAGTCGAGTTCTATCCTGCGCCGCGCTACGGCAAAGACATCGAAGTCGCTTTCCTGTTCACCCAGCATCGCGCGCACACGGGCCTCGATGGAAATGTCGCGGCGCTCGGCGAAGGCGGCGGTCAAATAACAATGCCCACCGGGCCGGAGCGCGCCCGGAACGCCCTCGATAATGCCGCGCGTCACGCGCTCTCCATCCAGGCCGCCGTCGCGAAAAACGTGTGTCGTCTCTCCGGAAGGCACGTAGGGCGGATGCGCCACAATGCGGTCGAACAGTCGGCCGGTCACCGGTTCGTACAGGTCGCCGGTGAGCAGCTCAACGTTAGAGATTCCGTTCAGCTCCGCGGACCAGGCGGCGAATTTGGCGCAGCGCTCCAAAAGATCGCAGCCACAAGCGCGTTTCGCGTACCCGCGCGCGGCCATCAGGGCCGAGATCCCCGCACCGGAACACAGGTCGAGAAAATCGTCGCACGGCGACACCGGCAGCGCGGAGAGATAATCGTACGCGTTGGGTGTAATCGCCAGATAAACGGCGTCGGTGCGCGGAAGGTTGCCGCGGCCCGTTTCGGGCTCCCAATCGCGGTCCGACGCGATATATAGCCCGTACAGGGGATACAGCATCACCGTGCCCAGCAGCGCGCCCGGATCGGACGGTGCGGCGCGCAACAGCCCGAACTCCTGGAGCAGTGCGGCGCCCTCCACGCCGAGCCGCTCTTCCACCAGCTTGGCCGGGGCGGGCTCACGGTCGAGAAAAAGATGAGTAAGAACCGAGGAGGGAGTGTCGAGTTTTTCGAAATCGCGCGAGATGCCGGGCGATTTCAGCTCACCCAGATTGGCGACGTTTAGGCGGGAGAACAGGTCGCGCTCGGTAAAGCCGCCGTCTTCCAAAAACGACCGGAGCGCGCGGAACCGTTCGGGCGCGCGGCGCACCAGAGGGATCAACCGGCCCTCCCGCACACCTCGCTCAGGGAAACGACGGCCCCGCCTGCCGCGCGGAAATCCGCCAGCGTCCGCGCTCCCACAGCGCCGTCCAACGGCCGCACGGCGTCTTCGACGATCTCGACGCGCTTCCCGGTTTTCAACAATTCCAGGGCGGCGATCCTGACGCAAATTTCCGTGACCACTCCGTAGACGACGAAACCATCGGCGGCGAATTCAGCCAGGAGGCCCGGAAGATTCTCATTGGTGAACGCGTCCAGCGTCTGTTTTTCCAGCAAAATCTGTTTTGCCCCGGCGAGCGGTATGCTCCGCCGGCGGCTCGGGAACAGCACCGTTTCGCCGAGAAGAGTCGAGACCGGTTTCCGCTGCCCCAGGGCACCGGCGACGCAGTGGTGCGGCCACAGTTTGAATTCCGGATCGTCTTCCGCGTGGGCGTCCATCGTGGAGATGAGCGGAATCCCGCGTTCTCCCGCAAGCCTGTTCAGCGCCGCGACCGCCGGGAGAATCTCTTCGGCGCCCGGGACGTAGAGGGCGCCCCCTGCCGATACAAAATCGAGCTGCGTATCGATATCGAAAAATACCGCTCTCATGCGGGCGTCACCTCGGCCTTGCCCTTCCGGCCTCCGCGCACCGTTTCGAACAGAGATTGCAGCTCGTCGCTGTATTCCACGCGATAGGGATTGGCCGTATCGAAGAGGCTGCGGATCGTGCTCGGCAACTTCTTCACCGATTCGCTGGCATGTTTTCGCGCCGCGGCGGCATCGGGAATATCGTCGATCACCTCGCCGCCCAGGAGCACCGGGCGGGAGAGGGCCTGCGGCTGCGCACCCTCGCCGTCGCATCCGATGCACTCCCACGAACAAGCCAGGACGTCATGGTCTCCAAACCGGAATACCTGTTTGGCGCCGGGCAGAGTGTGCTTGTCCTCGCTGAATTTTGCCGTGTAGCGTTTCTCACCGCCGGATTCCAGCTCCACCAGTTTGTATACGACGCCGATATTCGGCGAGTCCGCCGACGTCGCAAGATCCGTTCCCACGCCGTACGCGTCGATAGGCGCTCCGGCCGCGGTGAACTCGAGAATCTTGTACTCGTTCAGGTCGCTGGTCGCCATGATCTTCGCCGAATGCATTCCCGCGTCGTCCAGGATTCCGCGAACCGCGCGGGATAACTCAAGCAGGTTTCCACTGTCCAGCCGCACGCCCCACAGAGGACCTCCGAGCGCAGCGGCGATGCGCGCACCCTGTAGCGTGTCGTAAGTATCGATCAGATAGACCGTCTGTTCGCCGAGAAGCTCCTGCAACTTACGATAAGCCTGGCGTTCGTTCTCAAAAGAGAGCACCCAGGAATGCGCGGCCGTGCCAAAGACCGGAATGCCAAAGCGGAATCCGCACTCCGTGTTGCTGGTTCCAAGACAGCCGCCGACATAGGCGGCGCGGCCGCCGTAAACCGCGGCCTCGGGAGAATGCGAGCGGCGGCTCCCAAATTCCACCACGCTGCGCCCGCCGGCCGCTTCCACCACGCGCGCGGCTTTTGTCGCGATGAGAGATTGGAAGCCGATCATCGACAACAGGAACGTCTCGACGATCTGCGCCTCCATCAACGGCGCGCGAAGCGTCAAAACCGGTTCCTCCGGGAAGACTGGTGTCCCCTCGGGGATGGCGAAGACGTCACCGGTGAAGCGGAAGTTTATGAGCGCGTCGAAGAACTCCGGCGAGACGCGCGAAAACTGCGGCAGCGAGCGCAGGTACGCCACTTCGTCTTTCGTAAAACGAAGAGAAGTGAGATAATCGACCGCTTGCCGCAATCCGGCGGCGAGCACGAAATTGCGATAACGCGGGAGACGGCGGAAGAAAAGCTCGAAAGTCGCCCGTTCCTGGCCTTTGCCGGTTTCAAAATAACCGGCAGCCATGGTCAGTTGATACAGGTCGGTCAGTAGACCGTTCAGAAGCGTCGTCCTCCCGGCTCTACTTCTTTTTCTTCTCCGGCGCGGCCGGTTTCACGTCGGAAGCTGCCTGCTGCAGTTCCCGAACGGCTTTGCCGTCCAGTGCGTAGAGCGAAGCTTCATTATCGCGCTTGGCGATATATTTTTCTCCCGAACCGGAGATCGAGACCTTTTCGGTGCGCTTTCCGTCGTTGGAAACGATCGTGATATCGATCGCAGGCGTACCGAAGCCCGTATCGGGGAAATCGCTGGCCGAGAGATCGCGCAGTTTGTCGAGCAGGGATTGCACGCTCACGTTGTCCATCTTCTTGCCGCCTGACATCCAACTCTCTCCGGCCCGCTGGAACTGATAAGACTTCGCGCCATCGCGCATCTCGATTTTGCTCGGCTCCGAGAACCCAAAATCGAAGAGCTTTTTATTCCGGAAATCCAGCAGGCTCTTATCGAGGCCGGTTCCCAGGTCGTTCGAAACCTTAAAGACCCCGTCCACAACGCTCGAACGCGCATAGTAATCGCCCGCCTTGTCCTTGCGCACGGTGAGCGTCTGCGTCCCGGAGCCATCGGTAACTTTCGCGATTCCAATTTGTGAACCGGACGCGTACGCGGCAACAGCCTTGGCGGCAGCGTCGGCCGGCTGCGAGAGGTCCATCTTGGCCTCTTTCAGTTTCCGGATCAACTCCTCGACCTGTAGCCCATCGGCGCGCGCCGGTTTCGGTTGAAGAATCTGCCATTCGTTTTGGTTGTTTTTGCCGAACTCAATACTTTGACCCTTGGCGGTGAGATCCACACGGGTCAGCTTGTCGGAATCGAAAGTCAGCAGCCGTTTGTCGCGGAGGTCGTTCACGCCCTTTTCGAAATTGTCCTTCGTATAAGTCGCGATCGTGAACACACGGGGATCACCCGGCACGGCCGCATAGGTGCTGCCACCCGTCGGAACGTCATCGCCCAACAAAATCTGATGCGTCTTGCCGTCCTTCGTGGTGGCTGTAAGCGAGGCGCTGGGGTCATTCAGGCCGAACGTAGCGAGATTGGACGCCTTCTCTTCCACCAGGTGATCGGAAGTCAACGGCGAGAGCGACGTCAGAATGGAATTCACCGCGTCCTGGTCGGCGCCATACGGTTTCGGCGCTGTGATCTTCCAGTTGGCTCCGGCCTTTTCGAGAACCGTGTCGCCGGCGCCCTTCTTACGGATTTCAATCCTGGTGATGTCGTCCTGTTTGAGATCGACGATCTTGGGATTATCGCTCGATGTTGCCGGCTTGGCCGCCTCGGCGGCTTTCTGTCTGTTCGACCACCACAGACCGCCGCCCAGCGCGGCAAGGACAATGGCGGCGGTCAACAGTCCGCGAAATTTCATCACTTACCTCCGCTTCCACCAAACCACGATGCCCATGGCAATCACCAAAAGCGGGAGCAGGAACTGGCTCACCATCCGAATGGTGCCCATCTGGGCCCGAGTCAATGTGAGCCGGCGGTCCTCGGGCTCCTTCGGACGGATGGAAATCAGATCTTCATCGGAGGACAGCCAGTTCATCATGTTCAACAGAAGATCCCGGTTGCCGTTAAAGCGGAGGAAAGAATTTGCCGCCCATCCCGAACTGCCCACCACCACGAATCGCCCCTGCGTATTGGGTTTGCCGCTGGAGTAAGTGCCGGCCGCGGCCATCGTGAACGGACCCTTCTTGGCGGTTTTCGGATCGAGAGCTATCTCACCCGGCCCCAGATTGCTGGTGGAGAAACTCCCTGCCGAGGAGGAGAACAATTTCTCGACCGTGGTCTTCGCGCCGTTCTTGACGGTCAGCGACCGCGAGAGCGGAAACCCGGTGGCCAGGCCTTTCATCGGCGCGACGATGGGATGCGATTCGTAGGTAGTTACGAGCGGTACTTGCGGACCAAGGCCCGCGAGCTGGCCGATCGGATTTTCATCCAGAATGAGATCCTTCTCCGGCGTTACGCCCCAGCTTTCGAGAACGCCGGCCAGCGCGTCGTTATCGGTGACCGACATCCGCCGCACCTTGAGTGGCGGGTCCATCAGAACCAAGGCGCGCCCGCCGTTTTCGACGTACGTCTGCAGTGCTTTCACCGCCGGCGCGGCGTAGTCGGTCTGAGGTCCTCCCACCACCACAACGGTGCACTCGGAAGGGACCTCCGCCTTCTCGAGCAAATTGATCGACTTCGACGCGTAGTTATCGCGCTGGAGCGTTTCCTTCAACGACGAGAATCCGTTGTCTCCGCTATCGTCGAGCTGATGTTCGCCGTTGCCCTCAATGGTGCAGACCGTGCGAACGCCGCCCTTGATAACGCGCACCATCGCGCCTGTGACGCCTTCTTCGGTCATACTCTTGGCTTCTTCGCGCTTATTGCCGATTTCCACAATCGTGGTTCCGGTGTTCTTCACGCCGTATTCACGCACCTGCTGCGGGCTCTTCATCACGTCGATGTATCTGACGTGGATTTTGGGCGACAAGTTCGAATAACGGTCCAGAAGATCCCGGGCGGCCTGGAACCCCTGAGTCTGATCGAAGTAAGTGATGGTCATGTCCTGCTTCAGGCCATCGGCCAGTTTTTTCGTCTGGTCCGACAGGCTGAAGCGCTTGTTGGCGGTTGAATCGTAGGACTTGTTGTACCGGTTTGCCAGGAAATTCGCCACCACCAGAATCGCCAGGATGATAAGAATGTACGTCGCGGCATAAGCCGCATAGCGCGTCTGTCTAGCCTTGATCCAGTTCGATGCCACCTTACGACCTCCACCGCAGGGATTCCATCGATCGCGCCGTCAGGAAGAGCCCGATAAAAATCATGGATACGTAGAACACCAGATCCTTCGAATCGATCACGCCTTTCGCGAAGGATTCGAAGTGAGTGATTACCGAAAGGTACGCCAGCACTTTGGCCCAGGCCGCGGTTTCATAACCGCTCACCCATTCCAGGACCCACAGCATCAGGCACACACCGAAAGTCGCCGCCCCGGCGATGATCTGATTTTTGGTCATCGTCGAAATCAGTGTGCCCAGCGCCAGCAGCCCGCCCGCCTGCAACAGCAGACCAAGATAACCGACCAGCATCGGCTTCCAGTCCGGGTTGCCGTAGCGGAACAGGAAGGCGAAATTGATGGCCGTAAACAGCAGCATGCAAGCGTAAAGAGTAAGCGCCGCGAGCCACTTTCCGATAATGATTTCTATATCCCGAACCGGCGACGTCGCCAGAAGTTCTATCGTGCCGGTGCGCTTCTCTTCCGCGAAGAGACGCATGGTAATCATCGGAATGAAGAACAGCCCCACCACGCTGACGTTTGAGAGCAGGGGGCGGATGACGTATTCGTTGACGCTCATGGGCCCCCCGCCGCCGCGCATCTGCGACTCCATCCCCATGATCACGAAGTAACTCACCGAGTTCCAAAAAAAGAACCCGAAGATAAGGCCGAACATAGTCAGCAGAAGATAGGCGACAGGAGAAACGAAATAGCTGTCGAGTTCTTTTTGGAGAATGATCCAGATGTTTCTCATTCCTTAACCTCCGGGACATCGTCTTCGACCACGGCGTCAACTGCTTCCTCTCCGGCGCTCGCGGCCGGCGGGAATTCGGCGTGCCCCTTCGTACTTTCCGAGCCCGTCAACTGCAGGAAGACTTCCTCCAGGCTCATCGAGGCGGGTCTCAATTCATTCAGGTTCCATCCGGCGGCGACAACCGCCCGGGCAAGATCGCCGCGAATGAACTTATCTTTTAAGCTCTCCACCTCGAAGATGGCGCGCTCCTCCGTGCTCTCGTGAACCAGCACCCGGCTGACGCCGGCGACCTGCTCCAGTTTCCGGCGCACTTCTCCCTGGTCGATAGTCCCTTCGCGAGGCGCCACCTCCAGCCGCACGGATTCGGCCCCGCGAGCGCGGTTTTGCAGATTATGCACCGAGTCGGTGGCAACCAGCTTTCCCTTGCTGATGATGATGACCTGCTCGCAAATCTGCTCCACTTCCGGCAGAATATGAGTGCTGAGCACGATGGTATGATTGCCGGCGAGCGACTTGATCAGGTCCCGCGTTTCGTTAATCTGCTTCGGATCGAGCCCGGCGGTGGGCTCGTCTAGGATCAGCACGTCGGGGTTATGAATGATCGCCTGAGCGAGGCCCACGCGCTGCCTGTAGCCCTTCGAGAGCTTGCCGATTACTTTCTTCTGGACATCGGCGACGGCGCATCGCTCGCAAACCGCATCCACACGGCGCTTTAAGTTGGCGCCGGAGAGCCCTTTCAACTTACCGACAAACGAAACGTACTCGCCCACCTCCATTTCGGGGTAGACAGGAGGTGTTTCCGGCAAGTAGCCGATCCGTTTCTTGACCTCCATGGGCGACTCCAGAACGTCGAATCCCGCCACTTGAGCGGTACCGGAGGACGGGGGCAGGAAGCAGGTGAGAATCCGCATGGTAGTGGTCTTTCCCGCACCATTCGGACCCAGAAAACCGACGATTTGTCCCTTCTGAATCTCAAACGAGATATTGTCTACGGCGACGGTGCGCGCGTATCGCTTCGAAAGGCCTTGCACGCTGATCATGTTTATTCACCCAGTAGAGGACTTTGCTCCCGCGCCTGTGTGGCGCTGAGCCCGCCCTCAATCCACAAATAATAAGAAACAGGTTCACCAACCGTCAATGCGCCAGGCCCATCACCTGGAACCCCGCGTCGACATAGATGACGTTTCCCGTCACGCCTCGTCCCAGCGAACTCGCCAGGAAAACCGCGGCATCGGCAACCTCCGCCGGATCGGTATTTCTCCGCAGGGGAGCAACCTTGGGAAGGGCATCCAATATTTTTGAAAAATCCCGTACGCCCCGCGCCGACGTTGTCTTCACCGGACCGGCCGAGATCGCATTCACACGGATTCCGGAAGGGCCCAGATCGCTCGACAAATACCGCACGCTCGCTTCCAGGGCGGCCTTCGCCACACCCATGACATTGTAGTTTTCCACCACCCGGACAGCGCCAAGGTAGCTCAAAGTAACGATTGAGCCGCCGGAAGTCATCAGCGGCCGGACCGCCCGGGCAACTCCCACCAACGAATATGCGCTCACTTCCTGTGCCAGCAGATAACCTTCTCGCGAGGTTTCGACGAAAGGCCGGCTCAAGTCATCGCGATTCGCAAACGCAATGCTATGGACAACCGCGTCTAGGGACGTAATCGAGTCGCGCAGGGTTTCCACTAATTGCGCCAAATCCGCTTCCTGGGTGACATCACAGCTAAAAACCTTCGCCGCGCCAATCTCGGCGCCCAATTCCTCCACCGTAAGGCGCTGGCGCTCAGCCTGATAAGTGAGAAATACCTTAGCGCCCTCGCGGCAATAGGCCTGCGCAATCGCGTAGGCGAGACTCCAGCGGTTAGCCACGCCGAGGATCAGCGCGCTCTTCCCTTCCAGTAGTTGGGACATGGACCTTCTTATTCTAGACGCAATCGATTGAGAGTTGTGACGCCGCCGGCCGGTAGGAAAATGGAGCTTGGACTCCGCGCCTCATTATCGCGGGCGATTCGCCCCGTCCCCTACCGGCCCGCTCCATTTCGGTTCGTTAATCGCGGCGGCGGGCAGCTATCTGGAGGCACGCGCGAGATGCGGCGCGTGGCTGGTGCGCATGGAAGATCTCGATGCGCCGCGAACCATGCCTGGAGCTTCGGATGAAATTCTGCGGCAACTCGACAGCTTCGGCTTGGAGTGGGATGGCCCCGTGGTCTATCAAAGCGCCCGTATCGAGGCCTATCGCAAAGCCTTCGAGGACTTGCGCATTCGCGGCGCGGTCTATCCCTGTTTCTGTTCCCGCAGGGAAATTGAAGATTCCGCCGCGCGCGCCGGAGCCCGATCGAACTCACGCTATCCGGGAACCTGCCGTGAACGCCCGCCCGTGCCGGACCGCAAGCCGGCGTGGCGCATCCGTACCCACGATGAGCCTATCCGTTTCCGGGATGGCGTGCGGGGGATACGGGAGCAGAGGGTGGAATCGGAGTGCGGCGATTTCGTATTGCTGCGCGCCGATGGAGTGTTCGCCTATCAACTTGCGGTCGTAGTGGATGATGCGGCGCAAGGCGTAACGGCAATCGTGCGCGGCGCCGATCTGCTGGACTCGACCTTCCGGCAGATTCTTCTGCAGCAGGCGCTCGGATTGCCCCAACTGGAATATCTGCACCTTCCCGTCGCCACCAACGCGAACGGCGAAAAGCTCAGCAAGCAGACGCTGGCGGTCCCCTTGAACGCCGCCGATCCCACGCCGGAATTGTGGCGCGCGCTGCGCTTTCTGGGGCAATGCCCGCCACGAGAGTTAGCACGCGGAAGTCCCGGTCTTTTGTGGCAATGGGCCCGGAAAAACTGGGATGCGGGCCGCATTCGGCCGGAAGGATCTCTCTTCTGACTCAATCGCGCCGCGCGCCTCGAACGATCGTTGATTCGCGAAGCTTGTCGAGTTCCCGGCGCGCGATGATCGCCCATTCGCTCGCGGGGTCGAGTTTCAAATACATTTTCCAGTGACGGACCGCCTTCAACGTCTGTCCGCTTGCCTGAAAAAGAAGGGCGAGGTTGTAATGGGCGTCCGCGTAGTTGGGATGGGCTTTCAGCGCCGCAAGATAATGGACCAGCGCGCGATCTCTTTGGTTGCGCTCGTCATAAAGATTGGCGAGGTTGAAGTGCGCGAGCGCGTAGTCATTATCGACCTCGAGCGCCATCCGGTAATATTCTTCGGCCTCCCGCCAACGCCGGGCGTTGAAATAGACGGTGCCGAGATTGACCAGCGCGCCCGCCGATGCCGGATCGATCTGGGCGGCGCGGCGATACGCGTCAAGAATTTCTTCCATGGCCGCGCCGCTTTTCTCCAAAAGTAAACCCTTCTCGAACCAGGCCTCCGCCTCATGCTTCTTTTGAATTTTCGATGTTTCCGGAGAGCCTTGCGCCGTGCGGGGGAAGGAACGCAGTTTGCCGATTTCAGCGGCGTCGAAATCGAAGAGAAGTTGTCCGGAAACCGGCTCCATCTTCGTTCCGGCGAATTGCACGCTGATCTTCCGGCCATCGGAATAAAGCTTGACTTCGGAAAGAGGATTCCCGGCGCCGCCCCAGCGCTCGCGCAGCGCCGCGATGGCTTTCCGCAGGGCCGCCGCGGATACTTTCGCCTTCCTCAACTCCGCGAGCGTGCGCAACGCTCCAACATCGGCAAGGGAAAATGTTTCGAGCGCCGGGATCAACTTTTGCGCCTCCCAGCTTCGAATCTGCCGTTCCGTAATTTCGAGCCAGCGGCAGACCTCCCGGCGCGAGTAGGCTTGCTTGGCCGCTAAAGCCGCCACGGGAAAAGTGTAACAGTTTGGGCGGCGCCGTCACCGCTTCGCGGCCAGGGTACGCACCAGCGCGAGGGCCTCTTCGCGAGTGGCAATCCGGCCTTCCAGTTGAGCGTCTTCCGCCGCATCGAGCCAGGTGGAAAACTCCGGTCCCGGAGCGTATCCGGCGCGAATTAAATCGTGTCCGGTCAGCAATAGAGAGGGCTTTCGCTCCTCTGGAGACATGCTGGCAAAACGCTCCCGCGCAAAGTTGTAGCTGTGCAAACTGCGGCGGCTGCTGGCGCAATCCAGCCGGTGCAGCTCGAGATGCTGGTCAAAATGGCCGAGCCGGAAGAACCGCTTCAAAGTGCTGTCGCGCATCTGATCGATGTGCATGAAACGCATGTGATTGGCGACCAGGGCCTCCACTTGCGAGATCTGCTCGTTCGAAAACCGGAGGCGATTCATAATCCGGCGCGTGAGCTCGACACCGGCCTGCACATGCCCGTTAAAACGAATGCGGTCGGTGACCCGAAAAGTGGAGGGCTTGCCGACATCGTGCAGCAGGACACCGAGAGCGAGCTCGGGCGTGGGGTCGCGCAAACCATCCAGCATGATCAGGGTATGAGTCCAGACATCGCCTTCGGGGTGGTATTGCGGAGGCTGCTCGACGCCTTTCATCGCGCTGATCTCCGGCAGAATTTCGGCCAGCAGACCGGTTTCGTCCATCCACTCGAAGCCGCGCCGCGCTCCGCCCTCCACCAGGATGCGAACCAGTTCGTCGCGCACCCGCTCCGGTGATATCTCCCGGATCTTACCGCTGAGCTCGCGAATCGCGCCGAACGTATCCGGCTCGATATCGAAACCCAGGCGGGCGGCAAAACGCACAGCGCGCAACATCCGCAGGCGATCTTCTTCAAAACGCCGCCGCGGGTCGCCGATGGCGCGAATCAGATGCGCTTCCAGGTCCCGCCGGCCTCCAACAAGATCGATCACGTCTTCCGAGAACGGGTCCATCATTAACCCGTTGATGGTAAAGTCGCGCCGCTCAACGTCTCGTTGGGGGTCCGTCTCGAATACCACCTGGTCCGGCCGCCGGCCATCCCTATAAACACCGTCGGTGCGGAAGGTGGCGACTTCCACCGCCGCGCTCTCGCGTGTCACGAGAACGACGCCGAACTTCGCCCCTACGAGCTTTGCGCCGGGGAATATCTCCAAAATGTGCTCCGGCGTCGCATTCGTTGAGACGTCGTAATCGTCCGGCCGCCGGCCCAGCAGGCGATCACGCACGCATCCACCGACCAGATATGCCTGAAACCCCCGCCCCTTGAGACCGGCGGCAATATCGCGAGCTAATTGTTCCGGGGAGTCCTGTGGCATGGAGGTCCGATAATCGCTACCCTATTCGTAGGATAATGCGGAAGGTCCGTGAATCCAGAACCCTGAATGTCCACCGAAAGCTCTCGTGCCTCCACCAACACAAAAGTGGTGGTGGCAACCACTGTTGCTCTCTCCTTTATTAGTTTCTGGCGCGGAGCCTCGATTGTTCTAGCGGATCTCGCCTCCTCGGCATTCTATGCGGGCGGTATCGCGGAACATGCGATTGGAAAGTCCGCGGCATGGTTCGTCCTTGCCGTGATGCTTTTCAGCTTCGCCGTTCGCAGCGTTTACATGGAAAGCTGCAGCATGTTCGTGCGCGGCGGCGTGTACGTCGTCGTCCGCGACAGCATGGGCCCGTTTCTGGCGCGTATCTCCGTTTCATCCCTCGTCTTCGATTACGTGCTCACCGGGCCCATAAGCTCGGTGACGGCGGGACAGTACCTCGGGCGGTTGCTGAATGAGTTGGCAGAGCTGATCCATCAGAACTACGCTGTGGATCCCAACTATTTCGCGGCATTTTTCGCGGTCACCGTCACCATCTACTTCTGGTGGAGCAACACCAAGGGCATACACGAGTCGAGTGGAAAAGCGCTGCGCACCATGCAGATCACGACCGTGATGGTGGTCCTGCTGCTAATTTGGTGCCCGCTGACGCTGTTGCTGAGAGGAACCATCAACTGGCCGCCGCCCCCCACGCCAGCCAACATTCATTTCGGTCCCGACGCTCTCGGGTGGTTTCAGGGGACGGTCTGGCCGGCCATTCCGATGGTGGCAATCGTCATCGCTTTCGGCCACTCCCTGCTCTCGATGAGCGGTTTCGAAACGCTGGCACAGGTCTACCGGGAGATCGCCTATCCAAAGATGAAGAATCTTAAGATCACGGCCAACATTGTCTGCTGGTACGCCGTGATCTCGACCGGATTCATCACGGTGTTCGCCACCATGATCATTCCCGACGCGCTTCGCAAGAATTACGTGGACAACCTCATCGGTGGACTCGCGATGAACCTGTCCGGCCCTTATCTTCTCCGGCTCGGCTTTCACGTGTTCGTCGTGGTTGTGGGCGTGCTGATTTTATCGGGGGCCGTCAACACGTCCATCATAGGAGCGAACGGCATTCTCAATCGGGTGGCGGAAGACGGAGTCCTGCTCGACTGGTTCCGCAAGCTGCACCGCAGGTTTGGCACCACGCACCGGATGATCAATCTGGTGGTCTTGCTTCAACTTGCGACCATCCTTCTCAGCCGGGGCGATGTCTACGTCCTGGGCGAAGCGTACGCGTTCGGAGTGGTCTGGAGTTTCTTTTTCAAATCTCTTGGCGTGCTGGTGCTGCGATTTCAGCGCCACGACCAGGAATATAAATTCCCGTTCAACCTGCACGTAGGGAAGATCGAACTCCCCATCGGCCTCGCGGTCACCACGATGATTCTGGGAATGGTCGCGATCGCCAACCTTTTCTCGAAAGAGATCGCGACCAAATTCGGACTGGCGTTCACGCTGGCCGTCTTTATTCTCTTTACGATTTCCGAGCGCGTGAATGCACGAACGCGGCGGATTTCCAAAGAAAGCAAGACGCTGGAAGAGTTCAACCTTGACCATCAGGCCAAAATCGAAACCAGTACGCTGCATGCCCGCCCGGGCTGCATCCTGGTGGCTGCCCGTGATTTTCACCGTCTGGACCACCTGAAGCGAATCCTCGGGAAAACCAATCTCCGCCGTCACGACATTGTTGTGATGACCGTTCGCACCATCTCCGCCGGCGCGGGGGAATATCAGCTCAGCGACGACCAGATCTTCAGCGACTATGAGCGGGAGTTATTCAGCCACGTCGTGGAGATGGCCGAAAAAGAAGGGAAACCGGTTGAACTGCTGGTGGTACCGGCAGTGAACCCGTTTGACGCAATGGTGCAGACCGCCGCAAAGCTTCAGGCTTCGCGCCTGGTCACCGGGGTGTCGGTCACCATGGCGTCTGAGGAGCTAGCCCGCAGGATCGGCCTGGCGTGGGAGAGCCTGCCGGAGCCGCGTCACCCGTTTTCGCTGGAAGTACTGAGCCCGGACCGTCCCCCGAGCTATGTAAACCTGGGGCCGCATCCTCCCCGGCTATGGCCGGAGGATGTCGATCGCCTGCACGATATTTGGCTCAACCTGACCCAGACCACGCACTTCGGGTCGAAGCTTCACCACCGCGACGTGGTAGGGCTGGCGCTGCGGAGGCTTGAAAAAGAACTGGACTCACCGGAGCGGGAACAAGTGCTCGGTGACCTGAGCGAGGAAACGCGCTCCCATCACGAATAGCGGCTCAGGCCTTCTTGCTTCGAGCCTTTTTCTTGGGGGCCGGAACGTCCTCTGCCACGGCCGCCACTTCCGCTTCGACAGGAACCTCTGGTTCGCTCTCGGTGGGGGGCGCGACGCCCGCCAGAACCTCGCGGAACAACTCCTGCTTTTTCAGGTCTTTCTTCGAGGGCGGCGCCTGTTCGCGGCGGTAGTCGTGATCGTTGTAACACGTCCGGCAGCGCACTTTAGCCGGCTCGGCGTTCACCAGCGAAACCACCGAATGGTTCGTAAGGCGACGGCACTTCACGCAAAAATCGTCGATTACGTCTCCCAGGCGAAAGTCAGACATGGCGAACCAGCACGAATTACAAGGATATACCAGCCGGGCATCCTCCGCACTGGCCAACCCTAAACCGGGATAGCCGGGAGCTGGCGAGAATGCCCGGACTCCATCATCGTGCGGGTATGATGGACTTCTACGAAACCAACTACCGGCAACAGCGCCTACCATTCTGGAGAGAATATCGAACATCCGCCGCGCATTCCGCGAACGTGCGCTTCGCTGTTTGCTTTCGCGGCGGCGGTTTTAGCTCTGCGCGGCCCTCTGTTCGCGCAAGACCCGCCCGGCGCAGGCCGACTGGAGAAGATGGTGGACAACTATCTCTCCGGTGTGGCGCGAAAACAGTGGGAACGCCGCGACTCCCTGATCGCCGCAATCAAGACTCCGCAACAGGTCAACGCGCGCCAGGAATATATTCGAGCCACACTACACAGGGAGGTTGGCGAATTTCCCGCGAAGACCCCGCTTCGCGCACAAATCACCGGGACCTTGGATCGCGGCGGCTACACGGTGGAAAAACTAGTTTACGAAAGCATGCCGCATTTCTACGTGACGGCGAACGTCTATGTCCCGAAGGCGGGGCGCGCGCCTCACGCCGCCGTGGTTGGAGTGGCGGGGCACAGCGGCGACGGTAAGGCGTACGGGCAATATCAGTCGGTCTGGATCTCACTCGCCAGGCGCGGCATCATCGTGCTGGCGATCGATCCGCCGGGGCAGGGAGAAAGATCCGAATATCTCGACGCGAGCGGAAAACCTGCGCTCGGCAGCAGCGGCACAGGCGAGCATATGATGGCCGGCCTCCAGTGCCTGCTCACCGGCACCAATATCGCGCGCTATTTCATTTGGGACGCCATGCGCGGCGTCGATTATCTGCTGACCCGCCCCGATGTCGATCCCTCCAGGATCGGAGCCGCCGGAAACTCGGGAGGCGGGACGCAATCCACCTATCTGGCGGCATTTGATCCACGGATTGCCGCCGCGGCGCCTTCCTGCTACATCACGTCCTGGCAGACGTTGTGGCCCGCCTCCGGGCCGCAGGATTCCGAGCAGGTCCTCGCGAATTTCCTCCGTGACGGTCTGGATTTTCCGGATTTTCTGATCGCCTTCGCGCCCAAGCCCATTCAGATAGGAACTGCAACTCAGGATTTCTTCCCAATTGCCGGCGCGCGCGCAACCTATGCCCAAGCGCAACGGATATTCGCGCTGCTCGGCGCCGGCGATCACGCGGGCTATTTTGAGTTTGACGACCAGCATGGCTGGTCCCAGCCGCGCCGGGAGGCGGCCTATCGATGGTTCACGCGGTGGCTTCAGAGCCAAGAGGACGACAGGCGCGAAGAAACCCTGACGCTTGACAGCCCGGCGGACCTTCACGCAACCAAGACCGGCCAGGTGCAAACGAGCTACCCCGGCGCCCAGACCGTGCAATCGTTAAACGCAGCTTTGGCCGCGAGCTTGGAAACCCGGCGCGGACGGGCCGGGAGCCGCAGCCTGGCTCGTCTGCTGCGAACGGACTTGGCTCTCCCGAGCGGCCCGGTGCAGCCTTCCACGAGAAAGCTATCCGAGGTTTCGCGCGGTGCACTGAAGATCGAGGAACTTGAGATTCATCCCGAGGATGAGATCACGGTCCCCGCGCTTGCGTTCGTTCCGCCGGGCGGAGAGGAACGGAAGCGCGCCGTCCTCTACCTTAATCAAGACGGCAAAGCGGCGGATGCCGCGGAGGGCGGGGCGATTGAGCAGCTTGCCGCCCAGGGAGCTATTGTTCTGGCAATCGATCCTCGCGGATGGGGCGAGAGTGCGCCGGCGGCGGCAGGGAGCGGCGGCCATAAGGACGCCTACCAATTGGCGATGCGGGGCATTCTGACGGGCAAGCCTCTGCCGGGAATGCAGACCTACGATGTACTCAACGCCCTAAGCTATTTGGCCTCGCGCCCCGACGTGGACCGGCGTCGTATTTCGATCCAAACCAAAGGAACCGCCGCGGCGATATTGGGGATCTACGCCGGCGTGCTGGAGCCCCGCGTCGCTCGCGTCGTCAGCGACACGACCCCTGACTCGTTTCTCGCCATTTGCCGGATGAAGACTCACGGGGACATTGCCGGAATGATTGTGCCCGGGATTCTACGCGACCTGGACCTTCCCGACCTCATTCATCTCTTGGGAACCCGCTTCCGCGCCATCCCTTAGAGCGGCGGCCCGACAGCCGGGGCCTGCGGTCTCGCGCCCCCTCGAAACAGACCTCGCAGCGCCCGGAAAATTTTAGGGATGAACCAAAGCGCGAAAAGCACGAAAAGGGTGACCACAACCAGGATTACGATCGGGTGGAACGCCATGAGTCCGGCGGAGCCGAACGTGATCGCATCCTCAATCAGGCTGAGAGCAATGTTGGAGAACGGCTCCGGCGATACATTGGCCGCCACGCGAGTGGCCGCCTTGGCTCCGTGGGAACTGAGCGCGACTCCGCCGCCGGCGAGCAGCGCAAGCAGACGGACGGACGGGTCAAAATTCGCAAAGGCGGATGCAGCCAGAATTGCTCCCGCAGGGACCCGAATGAAGGTGTGGATACCGTCCCAAATGGAATCGACGGCCGGGATTTTGTCGGCGATGAACTCGATCGCATAGAGCACGGCGGCCGCGGCGAGCACCCAGGTGTTGCGGAGCATCGCGAGCTCTCCCGGCAGGCTGACCAGGTGAAAGCGCTGCAGCAGCCCGAGTGTCAGAACCGCCGCGTAGAGATTGATGCCGGACAGCCAGGCAGAGCCCATCGCGAAACCGAGCGTGGACAGCACCCTTTATTTTCTCCCGCCCATTTCCGTTCGAATGACCCGCACGTTCGCAGCCGCTTGATTTTGAAATGGTCCCTTGATGCCGGCGGCCCGTTGGGAGAACTTAAGTGCATCCTGCAATAGCGCTTTGTTACGGCCGCTCTTGGCAAGTTTGTAGTCCGCGAGCCCCAAATTGAAGAGAGCCACTCCCAGGTACTGATCGTTTCCCTCAATCAACGGCACCGCTTGGCGAAGACTCTTGTCGGCTTCGGCAAATTTGCTTTGTGCGCTATAAGCTATCCCCGCATACCAGTGAGCCAGACCCAACTTGGTGTTCTTTTGCTTCTCCCAATCCGCATCGGCGACTCCGTCGGGCTTCTTCTGCGCGTTGAGGACCTCCACCAGCTTTCCGGCATGTTCGGCTGCCTTGGCATTTTCCTTATGGCTCAGGCTGTAGTCCGCCGCGATGAGCAGCGCATCGTCGCAGTCTGGATTATTGACAAGAATCCGCTCGGCCGCGGGTCCTGCTTCACTGGCGCGCCCGCCTTGCTGAAGCGCGTGCAGGTAAGGCCCGGCGGCTCTTTCCAAATACTGGCTCTTGGGATTCTGCTGTTCCAGGGCGGTGAAGAGATTGATGATGTCGGCCGGAGCCGTGCTCTGTGTGGCCGCCGCGAAGAGAGAATATTCGGTGTATACATCGACCTGGCGGGCATAATCAGCCTGCCGTTTGCCTTCGTCGTCATTTTTGGCATTTTGAACGATGCTGCGCGCGATCCGCGAACTTTCGGTCGCCCATTTGCGAATCCCCTCGGCATCTTTCTTGCCCTCCGACGCTTTCAGATTGTTGTACGCAAGCCCCAAATTGGCGGGATCCTGGGCCAAACCCTTCACGCCGGCGTCGATCGCCTTATCGTAGTCCTTCGAGGAAAGGTATCCGCTCTGCAACTGGGCGTAATCCGGCGCCTGCGCCAGCGACCCGGACGGACAAAGCGCGAACAGTAAAAGCGATCCCCAATACGCGTGCTTCATGGCAGCCTCCTATAGGGGGTCAATCTACCACAGTGGAATGGCGCGTGCGCTTGGGGTTTGGAGCTAGAACGTAAGGCTGGTTTGCGCCATGCGCTCCAGAATACTCGACGGCGCGCGCGCGGGAGTTTCAAGGCTGCCGCGCGCAATGAGATAGGTCTGCTCCAACGCGAACTGCCCGGAAAGCACAGAATGCGGAACGACGTCTGTGAAGACCATCCAAGTCGCTTGCGGCGGAAACTCAAACCGGTATTTTGTGCAGCCGTCCTGGTACGCCCGGCTGAACTTCAAATAATCGTGGAAACCCAGCATGAAACGGTCGTATGGCGTGCGGGGAACGACGGGCAATTTCAGATTATGCAGAGTGGCGGCCGCGCCGTACCCGAACCGGGCAAAGGGAGACCGGGACCGGGCGACGATCCGGCCGAGGCCGGCGTCGGCGGCATACCGGTCCGCGATCGCTTCAAAAGGATCGGAGATATTCCAGACGCGCGGCTGCGACGGGTTGATATTCGTAAAAACCCTAAGGATCAGGTCGCCATTCGTCGGGCGGGTTGGAAAGGCATCGACATGCAGCAAGTCATTGCGCTTTTTTACCGGCAAATCGCGCCCGCGCTCTTCCTGCGGACGGAAGCTCGCGTAGTCCATGCGCCGGCCCACCTTGTAACGAGGCATCATCTCATCGAGAAATTCCGTGATCGAGGCCGAATACGACTTCAGGATCGCCTTGAGCCGCGCCCCGGTTTCGGGCCGGTCCTTATCGAACCCTGCGACCTTATCCTGAGCCGGCTTATACGAAATGTTCTTGTGAAAGCCGCCGCCTGTCTGACGGACGCTCAGCAGAAATTCGCGATCCTCAGCCGGAAGGATGGGGGTGTCGGGGAAGAGCAAAACGCCTCCGGATTCGAGCGTCGAATATCGCTTTCCCGGATTGGCCCGGCCGTCAACAAGTTCCGCCATGATCTCACTTCATGGTAACCGTTCGCTGGATAGTCGATTTCCACTATTGCCCGCCCCGGGCGGAATGGATAACGTAGAACGATCCTTATGGAACCGATGTTTCTACCCGACGTGGAAGCGAACCCCGAACCCAGCACCTACGCGAACCTGATTCGTGGAATGCAGGCGTCCGGCTCGGAGTACCCGCAGATCTGGCATCTGTTCGGGTTCCGGCCGAAGGCCACGGATCACCTGGCGCAATTTACGCAGGAGATTTTGCGCGGCGAAGGACCGCTCAGCCCCGGTATCCGGGAGTTAATCGCGGCGTATACTTCCAACGAAAATCAGTGTCCCTTTTGACTGAAATCCCACGCCGCAGTTGCGGCGGAACTTTTGGGGGACGAGGATCTGGTGTGGAGCGTGCTGCGCGACCTGGAAACGTCGCGCTTGCCCGAGAAGGAGAAAGCTCTGTTTCGTTTTGTGAGTAAGGTGAATCGTAATTCCCCCAGCATCACGGCGCAGGACATGCAGCCGTTGTACGCCGTTGGCTGGGCCGACGATGCGATTTACTACGCCATCACCGTGTGCGCGTTGTTCAACTTTTACAACCGTTGGATAGACGCTTCCGGCGTGCATGCCCTCTCGGAGGAGGCTCATCGCGCCGGAGGCAAGCGCTCCGCCGTTCATGGCTACGTCCGCAAGTAACGCCGCAACGGCGGAGCTCGAAGGCAGCCTCCGGTATCCCGGCTGGCGCGTTGTAGCGGCAGCCTACTCCGGCGTGATGGTGAGCTTCGCCTCATTGTTGGTTTTCACGTTCAGCATTTTTGTGAAGCCTCTGGCCGGAGAATTCGGCTGGAGCCGCGAAGCGGTGTCGGGAGCGTTCGCGCTGGCGGCTCTAAGCGTCGCGCTCTGCTCCCCGGTGCTAGGCGCCTGGCTTGACCGCTACAGCCCGCGCCGCATCATTCTCCCGTGCATGGCGATTTTCGGACTGGGGATCCTCTCCCTGGCATTTCTCACCCCGCACCTTGCGCACCTTTACGCCATCTTCACCCTGATGGGTGTCGTGGGCAACGGAACTACGCAAATGGGCTACTCGCGCGCCGTGTGCACCTGGTTCGACAAGCGGCGCGGATTTGCGCTCGCGCTGGTGGTGGCCGGCGTGGGTACCGGATCGATGGTTCTTCCTCCGCTCGCGCAAGCGGTGATCGACGCGACCGGCTGGCGGACGGCCTATCTGGTTTTGGGGACCCTGGTTCTCATCTTCGGTCTCCCGCTTACCGCCGTCTGGGTGAGAGAGCGGCCGGGGCACAAGGCTGAGGCGCGAGCGGGTGGAGAGGGCGCATCCGTGTCGCAGGCGCTCCGCGCCCCGGTGTTCTGGATCATTATCGCCACCTTGGTTTTGAATTCGATCAGCATCAACGGCGCCGTTGCCCATCTTGTAGCGATGCTCACCGACCGCGGAGTTTCCACGGAAATCGCCGCATTTGCGGCGTCCGTCCTGGGAGGGGCGAGCCTCGCGGGCAGACTCGTCACCGGCAGCCTGCTGGACCGCTTTTTCGGTCCGCGCGTGGCCTTTGTTCTTTTCGTGGGAAGCGCCGCCGGCATTCTGTTACTCTCCGGAGCGGCATCCGCGTTCCCGGGCATGGCGGCGGCCGCGCTGATCGGATTCGGCATGGGCGCCGAGGCCAACCTCACCCCGTATCTCCTCACACGCTACTTCGGGTTGCGTTCGTTTTCCACGCTGTACGGGCTCACCTGGACAGCCTATGCGATAGCAGGCGCGGCCGGACCGGTATTCATGGGCCGCTTCTTCGATCGAACCGGTTCCTATACGTCTCTTCTTGTGGTTCTCTCCGGCGCCGCACTCGCCGCCGCGTTACTAATGCTGGCCGCCCCGCGATACCCGGCGCCGGAATCCGCTAATTGAAAGACATTATAGTAATCAGTAAGTCCCGATGTTACGCTGACTAATCCACAACGTTATGAGTATCTTTCTCAGAAGATCCACTCTTGTCGTGTACCTATTCTTTTCCGCCGTTGCGATCGCCCAGGAGCCGACCGGAACAATCAATGGAACGGTCCAGGATCCATCCGGCGCGACCATCCCCAGGGCCCGCGTTCAGGCGGCAAACCAGGGAAGCGGCCGCATCGAGACGCGCATTACACGCGATGACGGGACCTTCACCTTCCCGTCGCTGGTGGCCGGCGCATACACGGTCAGCGTAACCGCGGACGGCTTTGCCAGCTATACGGTAGAGAGCGTTTCTTTGGAGATCGATCGCACAGTGAAACTCCGCGTGCAATTGGAGATCACCGGGCATGAACAGGTTGAGGTGCGCGGCGCGCCGCAGCAGGTGGAATCGGCGGCCACCTCGCTTGGCAACACCGTTTCGCAGCGTGAGGTTCTCGATCTCCCGCTGAACGGACGCAACTTTACGCAGTTGGGACTGCTGCAGGCCGGCGTCGCGCCACTGACCGCGGGGTTGGCGACATCCGGCGGTTCTCCCCGCGAATCACAAGCGTTTGTGGTAAACGGGCAGCGCCCCGAGTCGAACAACTATTTGTTGGATGGCGCTCCCAACGTGAACCGCGTCGACGGCGGCTTTGCCATCAAGACGCCGATTGACGCCATTCAGGAGTTCCGGATCCTCACCAGCACGGCTCCGGCGGAATATGGAACGAATAGCGGGGCAACCGTGAGCGTGGTGACGCGATCGGGCGGGAACGACATGCACGGAAGCGTCTACTATTTCGGTCGCAACGACGTCCTGGACGCGCGCAATTTCTTTTCTCAAAACGTCGAGGCTCTCAAGCAGCACCAATACGGCGCCGCGCTCGGCGGCCCGGTAATCAAAAATAAGCTCTTTTTCTTCGCCTATTGGGAAGGCTTTCGCAACCACCAGGGCATCACCCAAGCCGCCACCGTTCCCACGCCTCAGGAACGGGACGGAGACTTTGCCGGCTTAGTAAGTCCTGGTACAGGAAATTTACTCATTAATTTTCTTACAGGACAACCCTATCCGGGAAATCAGATTCCGAAATCGCAAATCAGTCCGGCGGCGCAACGGATCCTGCAACTGTATCCCCTGGGGAATGTCTCGCCTTCCGTGTATACAACCACGGAGCTGGAAGAGAATGTCAATGACCAGGGTGGATTTAGGCTCGATTGGAATCCGGCGGAGCGCGACGCCTGGTCGCTTCGTTACGCTGTCTCGTCGGGTTCCGACATCGATCCCTTCTCCATTGCCGGGGCGCAGGTGCCCGGATTTCCAGTTGGCGAGTCGTTAACAACCAATTCAGCGGCCCTTTCCCAGACCCATGTCCTTACTCCGTCGCTCTTGAATATCATCCGTTTCGCGTTCTTCCGGAGCGGCTTTCAATTTGATGCGAGTTCCAACCACCAGCCCCCCAGTTCGCTGGGGTTCGACTACGCGAGCACGCTTCCTGCCTCGCAAGGGCCTCCGTTCTTCAACATCAATGGGTACGCTTCTTTGGGTAACCCCATCACCGGCCCGCGCAACAGCGTTCAGAACGACTTCAACCTTTCGGAGTCGATCTCGTGGGTGCGCGGCGCACATGAACTGAAGTTCGGCGCCGAGTTCCGGCGCACGCAGGTGAACCTCGTCGATGCGATCGCTTCGAATGGCTTTTTCGTATTTGCCGGGTTTCCGGTGAACAATGCGATTGCGAATCTTCTGCTCGGGCAGCCGGTGGTGTTCTTCCAGGGTGGTGGGGACTTTGGGCGAGGCTTGCGAAGCTTTGAAATCGCGGGCTACGCGCAGGATCAGTGGCGTGTTACTCCCAAACTTACTTTTAACTACGGCCTCCGTTATGAAGTGAACTCGCCTTATGGGGAGATTCGAGACCGTCTTAACCAGTTTGCGCCGGGAGTTCAATCGACGGTGCGGCCCGACGCCCCGCCCGGAATCCTGTTTCCGGGCGATGCCGGCGTGGCGCCCCGTATTATCCCGATGTTCTATAAAGGCGTGATGCCGCGAATCGGGCTTGCCTACGACCCATTTGGCGACGGCAGAACCAGTATTCGCGCTGCATACGGCATTTTCTTCGATCCGCTATCGAATGGTGTTGGGATGCCGTTGCAGGACGCCGTTAGCGCCCTGCCGTGGACACAGGCAGCCCAAATCGGCGGCCCGGGAATCAACTTCACAAATCCGTGGAACGGGAGCCCGCCATTCAATTTGGATTTCTATCCAACGCCCACCACGATGCTTGTCGAAGACCCGGCTACCCGTCCTCCGTACGCCCAGGACTGGAATCTTTCAGTCCAGCGTGAATTGCCGGGCGGCTTTTTGTTGGACGCACGCTACGTGGGCACAAAAGGGACGCGGGTGCCGCGGTTTATCGAAGCGAACCCTTCCGTTTATATCCCGGGGAGCGATCTCTCGATCGATCAGCGGAGAATCCACGCCGGCTGCGGCGCGAATGGCTCTTGCCTGTTCAGCTCGGTGGGACAGATCAGTTACTCCACCAATTCCACTTATCACGCCGGGCAAGTGACTCTTTCCCGCCGCCTCCGGAATGGGGTTTCGTTCCAGACATCTTACTGGTATTCGAAGAGCCTCGACTATGTCTCGAGCATGAATGTTGCCGGATCGGCGCCCCGTCTCATCTCCGGAGAGAACGACATCGCGCAAAACCCCTTCGACTTGCGCGCTGAACGCGGGCCTTCGATATTCGATGCTCGCCACCGGTGGACCGGCAGCGGCACCTGGCAGATTCCGTTTGCGAAAGGAGCAAGCGGCCTGGCGCGAGCGATCGGCGCGGGCTGGCAGCTAAACGCTATTGCCACCGCTTCGTCGGGCACTCCCTTTACCGTCTATGATTCCGCAAACGTATCGCAGCAGGGCTCCGCTCCGGAAATTAGCGGCTTTTACGGCAGCCGTCCCGACCTTCTGAGCAACCCGAACAGCGGACCGCACTCGGTCAACGCGTGGATGAGCGCCAGTTCGTTCTTGCAGCTAAACCCGGTGACGCAGGCCGGCCAGTTCGGCAATGAGGGTCGCAACGTGCTGCGCGGCCCCGGCCTCGTGGATCTCGACCTGTCGATGTTAAAGACCTGGCAAATCTCGGAGGAAGCACATCTTCAGTTCCGCTTCGAGGTATTCAATATTTTGAACCACGCGAATTTCGGACTACCGGTGAACGACCTTCAATCGCCAAATTTCGGCCAGATCCTTGCCTCGGGACCGCCGCGCGTTTTCCAGGCGGCGCTCAAGGTTCGCTTCTGAAGACGGCTGTCGCCCGCAAAGGCATTCAAGGCATTCAGTCCCGGCTTCTGATACGCTGGTTAGAACGGTGAGGTGCGAGAGCGGTTGAATCGGGCGGTCTCGAAAACCGTTGAACCTTTACGGGTTCCGTGGGTTCGAATCCCACCCTCACCGCCAGAAAAATCCGGGGCTCTAAATCGGTCGGCACGCTTTGGATCCAGGTCCGTCAAACCTCATCGCCCGGTAATGGATGTCGTACCGCTCCGTGAGCGGCCGCTCACGCACTCGTCGATTCCCGCCACAACGTCCCGCAGTATTTGTTGGAGGTTCAGATCGATGGAGCGAACGACATCCGCCACTTCTTTTCCCGCCACTGGCTCATCGTGCGTGTAGAACCGCGTCAGCAGGAGCTTGCCGGTTTTTCGATCGTTCACTTCAATGTCCAGGGAGACGCGCGTCTCGATGCCCGGCCGGTCAATTTCGGAGAACTCCGTGAGCCTGCCGCGGACCAAATAGTCTCCGTCGCTGCTGCTGCCTGCCTCCCGCACGGAGCGATATCTGCCGGTAGAGCGGAGGGCGTGAATCAGGGACTCGCGAACCAGGAGACTGGGCGGGTCCGTCCAGCGTTGGTACTCATAAGTTCCGACTTCATTCGAACCGGCGCGATACCGAATACGGCTATCCTGCAGCGCCTGGGACGCCGCGATGTGGCCGACCAGGATAGAAGGGCTCTCCGGCGCCGGCGCTTGGCCGGAAGGAGGAGCGGACGTCAACGTGTAGTAATGTACCTGGCGGCTCGCGACACAGCCATAAGAAACTAGTGCGACCAAGACCGTTCCGATCCAGAGCAGCTTTTTCATTTCTCACCCCCTGGCTTCCGGTCTTTCACCTTGATGCCTCGGATAATGCTGGCGGGCGAGCGCTTCAGCGTGTCGGTAAGCATGCGGAGATTCTCGGTCGATATGCGAACATTTTCCAAGGTTTCGTCGATGTTGTCGGAATTCTGGAGGACCGTGGCGTCGAGCCTGTCCACCAGGACGGCCGACTTTTCGAGCGTGCCGCGCAGAGCGGTTACAGAAGCTTTCAAGTCCGCGCGGTTCTCGGCGAGTGTTCCGTCAACGTGTGAGAGCGTGTCGTCTGTAGTTTTGATGGTCTTCTTCAGGTCGTCAAGCAGTGGATTGAGTTTGGCGCTCAATTCCTGAACACTCGTCAGGCTCGTAGAGATCTTGGGCTGAGCGTCCGCCAGGATCTGATCGAGGTGGTTGAGAGTGCTTCCGATCTTCGGGCGCGTTTCGGCGAGTGTTCCGTTCAGGTTGCGCAACGTCTCCCCGATATTGTCGCGATTGCGGTCGTTCAAGAGGTCATTCGCCTCATGGATCGTGGTTTGCAGTCCCGCCAGGGTCTGGTGAAGCTCCGGCAGGAGCGTTCCGATGGCATCCGCTAAGTCGTCAATCCCGAGGGATTCCTTCGATTTGATAATGGACCCCGGCGCCGCGCGAGCCGCATTCCGCGCACCGGGAGAGATCTCAAGGTAGTTGTCACTCAACAGGCCGAGAGAAGTAATTCTGGCCACGCTGTCGATACTGACAGGAGTGTCTTTGTCCACGCTGAAGTCAACTTGGATCCGCGTGGAGTCATCCGGGGCCACCCGGATGTGGTCCACCTTCCCGACACTCAAACCTCCATAGCGGACCGCCGCGCCTGCCTGAAGACCGCCGGCGAATTTGAAATAGGACCGGTGGGAAACCCTCGACACGCCAAAACCGCCCGAGATCGCAAGCGCCGCCCCGAACAGGAGTCCGCCCGCTACAACAACGAAGAGCCCCACCAGTATTTTCTCGCGTGCCGCCGTCATGGTTTCACCCGGATTCCTTCCGTGTACATACGCAGATGGTCTACCTTGTCATCGTCGTCTCCCGACTCGGCGACGCGATCCAGAAACTGACGCACCCGCGGGGTGGAGCACTGCTGAATTTGTGGAACGGTGCCGATCGCGAGAATGTTGCCATGGTCAATAACGATAATCCTGTCGGCTATCAAAAAGGCGCTGGCGAGTTCGTGAGTAACCACAACGGTCGTAATCGAGTACGCCTTCTTCAGATCCAGGATTAAATTGTCAATGCCGGCCGCCGTGATCGGGTCCAGGCCCGCGGAAGGTTCGTCAAAGAAGAGGATCTCGGGATCCATGGCGATGGCCCGCGCCACCGCGGCGCGCTTTCGCATGCCGCCGCTGAGCTCGGACGGCATATAATTTTCGAACCCCGACAAACCAACCTGTTCCAGCTTGATGCGCACCATCACCTCCACGGTGGAAGGCGCCAGATTGGAATGCTCCAGCAGCGGCAGAGCTATGTTCTCGCCGACCGACATGGACCCGATAAGTGCCCCACCCTGAAAAGAGAGGCCGATCTTCCGTCGCAGTTCATCCATTTCGCGCAGCGAGGCGCGAGCGAGATCCAGGCCCCTGACCCAGACTTCGCCTTCGTTCGGCTTCTGGAGACCCACCAGCGTGCGCAGAAGCGTGCTCTTCCCGGACCCCGATCCGCCGAGAATCACCACCGTTTCGCCGTGCCGCACATCGAAAGAGATCCCCCGCAGTACCTCCCTGTCGCCGTAGCAAACCTTCAGACCGCGAACCGAGATTTCCGGAGTGTCGAGCGCGGGACTTCCCATGAATTCAGGATCCCCCTCCCGTCAGGTAGAACAGCGCAGTGAACACAACATCGATCAGAATCACCATCAGGATGGAAATGACGACCGCGGAGGTGGTAGCCTTGCCCACTTCCTCGGCACCGCCGCCGGTGGACAAGCCTTCCTGGCAGCCAACCGCCGTAATCACCAGGCCAAACAGTAGACTCTTGATAATGCCCGACAAGACGTCGGAGACAACCAGGGAGTCGCGGACGCCGATGAGGAAGCTCGCCAGCGTAAAGTTCCCGGAAGTCACTCCAAAAAAACTCCCGCCAAGGAGCCCCATCAGATCCGCCCAAACGGCGAGACAAGGCACCATCACGGCCATGGCGAGGAACTTCGGCGCCACCAGAAACGCGAGGGGATCGAGCGCCATCGTCTGCAGCGCATCCAACTCCTCGGTTACGCGCATGGTGCCAATCTCGGCGGCAAAAGCGGAGCCGGACCGGCCGATCACGACTACGGCGGTGATCAGCGGGCCCAGTTCGCGCGTGATGGAAATCGCCACCAGCGCGGGCACCAGTTGCATCGCCCCCAGCCGGCGGAGCTCATACGCGCCCTGCAGCGCGATGATCACTCCTACAAAGAAGGTGATGAGAGAAACGATCGGGATTGCCCTGACGCCGACAATTATGGATTGACGGATAGCGCGCTCCAGCCGGCGGCCGGGCTTGAGAGGGGACGCCACCAAAAGCAGCAGGCTGCGGCCTATGAGCTGGGTGAGCCCGCCCAGATAGGAGAGAGACGTCTCCGCGATGCCACCGACTCCAGACAGGAACTGGAACGTTGCACTCATGGGGTTGTGAGGGCCTGCTCTTCAGTGTCCACAATCTGGAAGATGCGGGTGACGTGCGTCAACTTGAAAACCTCATGCACGGCCGGATTCATCCCGAACAGCACAAATGTCCGGTCCAGACGCTGTGCCTCACGCAGGGCCTCCAGCAGTACCGCAATTCCGGAACTATCAATATATCGGATGGTTCCCAGATTCAAGGCGACCCTGGGGGCTTCGCGCAAGGCGTCAAAGAGCGTCTCGCGCAACTCGGGAGACGAAGCGAGATCCACGTCGCCATCGAGGTCGAGGATCCTGGTTTGTCCGGTATTTCTGACTAAGGTATTCATGTCCTGGGTTCCGGGAAGTTGCGGGTGAGCGCCAGGTGGTTTCCTTCCGGGGAGCTGCTATAGAGTACGCCATCCATGACGTCGCGAATAATATGAGTTCCCATGCCGCCTGGAGTCAGGCTTCCGTCGGCGCGCGCGCAGATTTTCTCCGGGTCCGGAGGGTCCCCCTGGTCTGTGAGGCGAAACTCCATTCGATTCTCGCGCGCCTGAATTTCCATCGTGATTATGCCGTCAGGCCGGTTGTGATACGCATGGCGGATCTTGTTCGTCAGCGCTTCCTGAAGGGCGAGCGCAATGGCGCGGCAGTCCGTTTGGTTCCATCCGAAAACGGCCGTGATCTGCTCCATCGCACCGCGCAGTGCCGCCAAGAGCCGTGGCTCGCTGGAGATCACGAACGTCGCTCGGAAGATCATGCCGGTTGAAGCGGCTTGAATTGAAGCACCACCAGCGTCTCGTCATCAGCCGCCGTGGTGTGTCCCCGGAAGGCCTCGACAGCCGCGAGAAGCGCTCTCCCGGCGGCGTCCGGCGAATGCACCGGCGACTGGCGGGCCATCGCCAGAAGTCCTTCCAGACCGAGTTGCTCGCCCGAATCATCGGTGGATTCGGTGATGCCATCCGTATAGAGCACAAGAAGGTCGCCAGGCGCCATCCGGATCTCTGTCATGGTGTACGACGTCCCTGGAATCAGTCCCAGGGGAAGATCGGTAACCTCCACGGGGTTGGGGATAGAGTCTTCTAAAAGAAACCACCGCTCCAGGTCCGCTCGAAACCATAAAGGAATCGAATGCCCGGCGTTTGTAAATAGAAGCTCTTTCGATTGATCGTGGTAGCTTAGCACGAGCGCCGTCGCGTACTGGAGACCGCCCGGGCCATCCTGCCCGCTCCCGCGCAGAAAGGTATTGTTCAGGTTCTGGATGAGCACGGATTGGTCCCAACTGTCCGCATGCAGGCGCAGCGCATCCTTCAAGCGTTCCGCAATGGACCCGACGACTTCACCGTGGCCCGCAACATCCGCCAGCACCACCCGGGAGACCACTCCCCCGCTACAAACGGACAGATAGTGCAGGTCTCCCCCGCGCACCGCGGGAAGCAGGGGGCGGCTGGAAATCCAGGCATTCAGACCCGGGAGTTCCGCCGAGTAGACGGCCAGCCTGTTCCCGCCCCGGATCTCCAGGCATGCCAGCCGCTCAAGCTCGAGTGGTTCCACTTCTTCGGTTGATATGTCCATGCTGCCTCCAATTGAGCGGCTGCTCATAGGAATCAGACTAAATATCGTGGGAAAGGATTCAGCTAAGTACTTCAGGCTGCTTCCGCACCGGCGGCTGGCGGATACCTTCACTCGCGAGATCTTGGTTAACCTTCGATTTCTGAACGGGAATGGTCGTCCGCCAGCCTGGAATCGGCGTGGTGGCGGGGTAGACGCCCGGCGCGCTTCGCGCAGCGCCAGCACCGAGCGCCTTCCGCCGGCGGAACAGCAACACCCCATGCACGCCTCTTTCCGCCGGAGTTGCCCTCCGGGCGTCTTAATCTTTATACCAGGGACACGCGGCGGCTCCTTTAGGAATTGCGCCGGGCGCGGGGCCGTGGTCATCGGCCGTTAACGTACCGCTGGTAGAGATCCGCAATGCGCGCCGATTCCGCATCGCCGGGGTGGATCACCACCCTCCAGCGATACCGCAGGCTTTTCCCCTTCTCGATTACGGTCTCCTGCTTCGGAGCATTCTTGTCGAATACCTGATTTCCGAAGGGATTAACGGCGAACAGCCCGTATCCACGCACATGCCACCTTTCCGAATGGCGGAAATTTCCGGGATTGTCAAAGATGGCGACTCCCAGCTTTTCGCCGCCGATGGCGCCGCTGTAATCCACCCAGTTCGAACGATGGCCCCATGCCGCCGCCTCGCCGTGTTCCCCATCGGCATTGACGATGTGTCCGCTGCCTTTGTCCTCGCGCAGCACGTCGGCCAGGCGGATACCGAACGCGCCGTCCTTGGCGTCGCCGAACACGACGCGTTCGCCGGGCGCGGAGAGGGTGATGTCGAAGTCGACGATGCGGTTCGCCGGGTCGTCATAAAAGACCATGGTGCGGTCTTCCACCAGCAGCAGCTTTCCGTCGGGATTTTTCCAATGGAAAAGAGCGCGCAATTTTCCGGAAGTCTTTCCATTCCGGACAGTTACAACCTTGTCGAGGAGGATGCGGCCAAGACCGGGCTTCTTGTACGTCAGCTCGTTGTTCCAAAAATCAATGCCGTTGACATTCTCGTGGGCGAAGAAAACACCGCGCTGATGCGGGTGGTCGTGACTTTCCCCGGCCACCGTCTCCATGGGAAAATGACGCGTAACTTGTGTACCGGAGGGAGCGCGGAGCGGAAAGAGATAAGGCTTGCCGGCATCGGCGCCGAGGAAAAAGGTGGAGAAAGGACGCCCACCGATTTCGATTGCGACCCGATCCGGGGAGCGAACGAACTGGACCTGCGCAAAGACCGAGGAACAAGCGAAAATGAGAGACAATGAACGAAATTTCATGGACGGCTCTGATGCTATCATGTAAACGTCTGGAGGTTAACCGATGGGTCCCGTAGGTGTTCAGGAAATGATCGTCATTTTCCTGGTGGCCCTGGTCTTGTTCGGCCCGAAAAAGCTGCCTGAACTTGGCCGGACTGTCGGAAAAGCGATTACGGAGTTTCGCCGCGCTCAAAGCGAGTTGAAGGCGACGCTCGAACATCATATGACCGAACTGGAGCGGGAGAATGATTCGATTAAAGAAGTGACCAGAAACTTCAATAATGAAATCATGAGTCACTACGACTCGCCTTCTGTTGAGCCTTACCATTCCTACGAGAGTTCCTCCCTCGAGTCAAATCCAACCACCCCGAGCGCACCTGCAATTGAGAGCGCTACAGAAACCGTCTCGCACGGGAATGCCAATCCGGGAACAGTACCGCGGACTTCCCAGGCGGGGTATCCGGCAGATGCAGCTTCAACTCCGGAATCGAACCCGATTCCGAGCTAGAGCAAGAGCATAAACTTCATGGACGAAAGCAAGCAGGGCGTTACGCCGCCCGGTAGCGACACTGCGCCAACCGGGGGCGAGGCCGGGTTTGCCGGGGAACAGCCGTATACCGGCAAGCCCGGCGCCACCAGCAACTACGGCGATCCTTATGGAAGCCATGAGGAAGCGTCCACGGCTGTCGTGCCGGCGGGCACGGGGGGAAAAAATCCACCGCCCGTCCCGTCGGCGGGCAACGATGACGAGGATGAGGGTGACGATGACGGCATGCTGCGCATGTCGTTCATGGAACACCTGGAGGAACTACGCACGCGGATCATCCGGGCGCTCTACGGCCTGGGCATTGCCTTCCTGGGGACCTTGCTGTTTGCCGACCGGCTTTGGACCATAATCAGCGATCCGGCCACGGACGCTTTAAAGAAGCTAGGGGTAAATCCTCCCCGGCTGGTGACTACTACCCCGATGGAGGCCTTCTCCATTATCTGGGTGAAGCTGCCCCTGCTGGTCGCCATCTTCCTCGCCTCACCGTGGGTTCTTTACCAGGTGTGGGCATTCATCGCGCCGGGGCTGTATAAGCGGGAGCGGAGAATGGCGACCCCCTTCATTCTCTGCACGGCGGGCCTTTTCATCTCAGGCGGCGTCTTCGCGTACTTTCTGGCGTTCCGCTTCGGTCTGCAATTCCTGCTCGGCATCGGCATGATGAACAACGTCCAGCCGATGGTCACCATAACGGAATACACCGACCTGTTCATCAACGTGATGCTCGGTGTATCGCTCGTTTTCGAGCTCCCGGTTTTGATTTTTTTCCTGACGCTACTCCGGATCGCTTCTCCCCGGTTTCTTTTTCGCCATTCCCGTTACGCGGTTCTGGCCATCGTGATCCTGGCGGCGATTGTTACGCCAACTCCGGACTTTTTCAACTTGATGCTCTTCGCCGTGCCCATGACCCTGTTGTATTTCGCAGGAGTCTTCGCCAGCTATCTCTTAGTACTAAGGCGCGAAGGGAAGAATTTCCCCTGGAAATGGATGCTGCTGGGCCTGCTCGCAGTCATTGTTATCCTGGCCGGACTGGCGCTGCTGGCGGTGGCGCGATTCCATTACCACTGGATTCCCTATTGGCCTTTCCTTACGCGTTAGAAACTGTCGAGGGCGCCGGGGCGGAGGAGATCGCCCCGGCCTTTCAACAGAGTTTCAGGCTTTCTAAAACGCTTCAAGACGCTCGCTAACCCAAATATATCGCCGAAATCCAGATTTTCCTGGATTTCCCTGGCCATTTCGTTATAAAATGCCAAGCAAAATTACAGGTATGTTTTTGTTGTTCAGACGAGTGAGGGGTCTACATGGACTTATATGCGGCTATCCGTGAGTTACATAACGAAAAGCGTAAAATTGACTTAGCAATTGCGGCGCTGGAAGCAAAACAGGGGAAAGTTTGGAAATCGGCATCTCCGAAGCGCAGGGGACGCAAAAGTATGGGCCGCGCCGAGCGGGCTGAAGTTTCAAAACGAATGCGAGCCTATTGGGCGGCCCGCCGCGGCGGCGCAAACGAATCAAAAATCGGGCGCTCCACCGCGACCGAGATTCCGGCGCATATCCCGCAAGGTGAACTTCGAGCCTAACTCCAATACCAGCCGGCACGAGCCTCGCCGGGCACTTACTCGCGACGAGGTCAGCGTTTAAAGAACCAGAGCCAGAAATACTGCTCGCCAGCGCCGTGCCGGTAGCGAGGGTCGAATCCGCACCGATAGGCCATATCGAGCGCCTGCCGTTCCGAGAAAGTAACGCCCATCCAGGTGTCGACCGGTTGGTTCTCGACCAGCGGGTTTCCCTGGACCTGAAATTTAAAGAGCGCGCCCTGCTTCAGTAGCCCGGCGGTTTCACGGACGTATGTCTCAATGACGTCACGGCTGGGGATATGTTGAAACACAATCATGGAAAAGGCGAAATCGAACTCGAGGCGAGGCACCACCGAAAGGTCCGTGCCATTGTTTTGATAGACGTGCGCGTTCGGAAAATCCTTGAGAGCTTCGCGCGCCAGGCGCACCATCTCGCCGCTGACGTCTACGGCGTGCACCTCACCAAATAGACGGGCGAGCGCCCGCGTAATCCTCCCGGCGCCGCAGCCGATCTCGAGGACGCGCATCTGCGCGGGATGTTTTCCCTGGCAGACGTTCTCCATATCATTGAGAATTTCGCCCGCCACGGTATCTTCTCCCGAGCGAAAGAAGGAATCGTCGGTCCAGTCCGCCGTTGCGGTGTTTACGTAGTAGCGAGCGTTCTCCCGAGCGCGCGCGTCCCATTCCACGCGCATCTTTTCCAGTTGCTGTTCGAGCGGCAGATCCTCCATGCTCGAACTATTTTCCCACAGGCGCGGAAAGCGGCCGCGCCGCGCGCCTACGCGGCGGCCCGCCTCGCGCCCTGCTGCAGCGCCGCCCGAAAACGCTGCCGGGCGCGAAAAATGAGCACCCGCAGATACTCGCGGCTCACTTGCACCCGCGCGCACACCTCGTCCTTGTCCATATCCTCCAGAAACAACATGCGGAGAATGTTGCGATCCTTCGCGGAGAGCCGATTGAGAACGCCCTCCACCAGGCGCCGCAGTTCCTGGTTGGAAACTACTTCCTCCATGCCGGGGCTCTGGTCGACCGGCTCATGGAGCGGATCTTCTTCCTCGGTGCGGTTTTTACGCTCGGCCCGGAGCAGTTCCAGCATTACGTTGTGGCAGACGCCGTTCACGTAGCCGGCGAGATGGTGCGGCCGCTGAAGTCCCTTCGTCCGCAGGTTGATCAGCACCCGGAGCAGCGTTTCCTGTTGCACATCCTCAATCAACTCGTCGGAGCGCAGAGAACGGCGCAGGCGGCAGGTGAGCCGTTTGCCGAAATAGGACGCAAAATGGCATTCGGTCGCCTCGTCGCGCTCCTTCAGCCTCCGGACATAGTTCTCATCGATCAGTACACCGGGGTTCACCGGTTCCATTCTTGCGTTCGTCATCAGGCTCATCGTTTTTCCTCGCTTCTCTTGGCGCTGGAAGCTCTTAGAAGGGCAATCGGCGGCCCAAACCCGCCCGAAAGTGGGAATACTCGCTAACGCTATGCAACAATTAGTGATTGGTTCGCGAGCGGCCGGGCTCGGGTGTTGGAGAGGTAACCCCGGGTCTATCCAATCAGATAGACCCGAAGCTTTTCAGATAGCTTCGGACTTGCTGCCGGGCGCTTGTTCCGGCTCATACGGCAATGGCTTCAGTACTCATTTCGGTTGACGGACCGCTCAAAGGGTCTCGCCTCCCCGTCCGCGACGGGACAACGTCGGTGGGCCGGGTTTCTTCGAACGACATAACGCTGCAGGACGTCGCGGTTTCTCGCCGGCACTGCGTCATCGAAGAAAAAGACGGCCACTTTTTGCTTGCCGACCTCGAAAGCCACAATGGGACGTTCGTCAACGGGCTTCCGGTTCGGCGCTACATCCTTCAGGATGGCGACCGGATTGAGATCGGAAAAAGTGCGTTCATTTTCAGCCTGGATCAACCGGATGGGGAGTTGGGGCAGCTTCCCGACAGCCTGGAGGGCGCGGATACCGCAATTTTGACGATACCGCCGCCGGGGTCCGGACGAGCGCGAGAGAACACGGCCCTGCTGCGGATGGCCGCGTTCGCCCGCTTGATCCATGAATTGTGGCGGGCTCCCGAAGACGCCGTCCGGCAGAAAATGCAGTCGGCGGTTTTTCATATTCTTTTTGAGCTTGTGCCCGCGGAGCGGGGCGCCTTACTGATCGGCCAGGACCCAGCGTCGCTGGAGACGCTTTGTTCCTTTGAGAACGCGGCCGGACAGCAGCCGGTTGTTCCGCCCCACTCGGTGATTGACGAGGTTTTCCGCCGGCAGTCTCCGGTTGCCCAAGCGCTGGTTTTCGACCGGAAGAACGTATCCGTGGTGGCGGCGCCGCTGCTGCAAGGCGACCGGGTGACGGGCGTCATCTATCTTGAATCGGCCGAATTTGCGGGCGCTTACAGGCAGAGAGAAGTGCAACAACTGGCGGCGATCGGATCGCTGGCGGCGCTGGCGGTCGATAACGCGCGCTACGTGGAAGTGCTGGTTTCGGAAAACGATCGACTCCATACGCAGATGCGCGTGGAGCACAGCATGATCGGCGAAGCGCCGCGGATGCAGCAAGTGTTTCAGGTGATTGGGCGAGTGGCGGCGCAGAGTTCCACCGTGCTGATTCGAGGCGAAAGCGGCACCGGCAAGGAACTGGTGGCGCGGGCTATTCACAATAACAGCCCTCGATCGGCAAAACCGTTCGTAGCCATCAACTGCGCGGCTCTCACCGATAGCCTGCTTGAATCGGAGCTTTTTGGACACGAGAAGGGCGCATTCACGGGCGCCCATGCTCAGAAAAAAGGCCTGCTGGAAATCGCCGAGGGCGGCACGGTATTTTTGGACGAGATCGGTGAGCTGCCTTTAAATTTGCAGGCGAAGCTGCTGCGTGTGCTGCAGAATCGCGAATTTCAGCGGGTGGGCGGAACGCGAACGATTCGCGCCGATGTGCGCGTGATCGCCGCCACCAACCGGGACCTGGAAGCGGCGTTGAAGGAGCACTCGTTCCGCGAGGACCTCTACTATCGTCTGAACGTGGTGGCGATCGAGGTTCCGCCGCTTCGCGAGCGTAAGGAAGACATTCCGTTACTGGCCGCCTGGTTTGCGAAGAAATTCTCGGTTGCGGCGAACCGCCCGGTATCGGGCATTTCCCCTCAGGCACGCATTTGCCTGATGAGCTATGACTGGCCGGGCAACGTGCGCGAATTGGAAAACGCCATCGAGCGGGCCGTGGTGCTCGGGTCGTCGGATTTCGTGCTTCCCGAAGACCTGCCCGAAGCGGTGACTGAGTCGGCGGCCTCGCCCGCGGCCGGAAGCGGAGCGTATCACGAGGTATTGACGGCGACCAAGAAGCGCATCATCGAAGACGCGCTGGCGCAATCGCAGGGGAATTTCACGGAAGCAGCCCGGCGGCTGGGCGTGCACCCGAACTATCTTCACCGCCTGGCTAGCAATTTGGGGTTGCGGAAGAAGTAGCACCCGAGTCGTCCGGCAGGTTACTTTGGGGTTCCAAGTTTCTGATTGCTAAGGCGCTTTCTGACTCCGTGTGAACATCAACCTCCAGGAAATGCCACGGGTCTGGCCGGCCCATCTCACAGCGGTATCACCACAAAACCGTCTATGTTATGAAAGATCCATTGACGCCGACCGCCATAGGGTCTACACTGTCCGCGTTACCTTATGTCCTCTGCTTTTTGCAACAACCAACGGAATGACCGATCGCAAACAAATGTACAGATACCTAACCCGCTTTCACCTTTCTCTGTTTCTCCTGTTCCTATCAACTTGTTATTCTGGATTCTCATTTGTAGCATTTTCCCAAAGTAATGACTCTTGGACAACCAATGCCCTACAAAAGACGGAGCACGGAACAGCCAGTAAATCCTCGCTAGGCACGGTCGGCTGCAGTTTCCATGCACATCGTGCCGCAGGTAGCAAGCCGATGGTTCGTCAATTGATACCAGGATCTCTGCCCGTGAATACCGATGGCACATGTACCGCTGAATGGCTTGAGGCTGAAGTGGACATTCCCGTTTTGCCTCAATATGGACAGGGCGAGACGCAGGAAGAGCGTACAATCACAGAGCCCCGAGTGGTCGGCCCTGTTTCTCCGGCATACAGTTACGGAGCATTCGATAACAAACTGGTATATTGACCCGCTTGGAATCACTGTCAATAGTATTCAGGATACTGTGCAGTACACTTGGTACAGCAATGGTCAAATGTATCCGTCAAGGGCCAACGAGATTACCCATTGGCTGACGCAATCCGGGTGGACGAAAGATAGCGATACTTTCACAAAGGACTATAACAATCCTTGCTCGTACTTCACGGCTCAATCGATCGTTTCCTTTTATAATCCAATTTTTGTTCGGTCGCAGGAGCGTATCCCACTTTTTCCGAGTATCAGCCGAATGCGGTTACGGGTCTGGGCGATGGAAGCTATGAGACCTCCTGGAACACATATTTAACGGGCGGATGCACATCCCTTCTCAGAGGCATGGAAAGCGATTGGTAGCGCGTCTCCTGGTGATCGCAGCCTGGGGATGGAGCATCGCAGTTTGGGCAACTGTGATGTGGACGATGTCCCGCCACTCACTAGCGTGGATTCCAGCGGCGGCGGCGACAATACCGCTGTTTTTCCCTCTGCCGATCATGACTGCCGCGGTGGCCTGCCTGACCCTTGGATTTGCGGTCATTGCGGGATTTTCAATTGGACTGTTCTATGTTGTACCCGCGCTGATGCTGTTTGTTGCGGCTGAGCTGAGCCGGAGGGTACGTCAGAGAAGCTGATGGTGGCATCCTACCCCACCAACTGTTCCAGAATCCGCAGAGCCGCTTCCTTACCCCGTTCGCCGATTTCGCCGGCCGGGCCAACGCAGGACGGGCAGCCCGATTCGCAGCCGCAGCGCACCAACAACTCTTTCGCATTGGGCAGCAGCTTGCCGATCATTTCAAAAAGAGGCGCGCTCAGGCCGATGCCGCCGGGGTAGTTATCATACAGGAAAAGATCCGGCTCGAACCCTTTCTTGCCGGGATCTTCCGTGATAGCTACCCCCAAATCGCGCGGGTCGCTCATCAGCAGCAGCGCGGCGATGGCTTGCAGGAGATTGCCCAGTCCCGAGATGCCGTTTTGCTTTTCCGCCGGCGTCAGGTCCGGGAAGCGCTCCAGAAAGGCGACGGGGAAGTGCAGCCAGAACGCCGTCGTATGGATCTCCTGCTCCGGCATGGAAAGATCCCCGCATCCGATGTTTTCAAGCGTGTAGAACTTCACTTTTTTGAAGCCCACTACCTGCGTGTTTACCCGCACTTCGCCGTGAGCCGCTTCCGCGCCGCCGATTTCGCGCGCGGCGAACCGGTCGATTTCCTTCACCTGCGTGTAGTCGATCGCGTCGGTAAAGTAGTCGGAATCCACCCGGCGAACAAAAGCCTTGCGGCCATCGTAATCGAAGCGCTCCACCTGGAATTGCCGCGCGTCATGTAAGTAAATCGCTTTCTCATGAAGCGTCGTCAGCGCCGCCGTGAACGCCACTTCCGCAATCACTTTGTGATCGCCGGTAATGTCCACCACGACGAAGTTGTCGCTCGAAACAGAGCGCAGGCTTACCGCGTCCGCGGGATAGGTATCTGAAGTCCAATGCCAGCTTCCGGCCGAATGATGAAGCACTCCGGCGCTGTCCGCCAGGAACTTGCACAACTCGGAAACATCGTGGCCGCCGAATTTTTCGCCGTCCGCGATGGGCAGCTCAAAAGCGGCGCACTTCAGGTGATTCAACAGAATCTCCAGGTTGTCAGGATTGACGTTCGCGTGCTCCGGAGAGCGCTCAAAGAAGTACTCGGGGTGCTCGATGATGTATTGATCCAGTGGACTGCTGGATGCGACCAGCACCGCGAGCGACGCCGTTTGCCGCCGGCCCGCCCTGCCCGCGCGCTGCCGCGTCGATGCGATGTTTCCGGGATAACCCGCCATCACCACTGCATCGAGCGATCCGATATCCACCCCCAGTTCCAGAGCGTTGGTGGACACCACGGCGCGAATTTCGCCATCGCGCAGCTTGCGCTCAATTTCACGGCGCTCCTTGGGGAGATAGCCGCCGCGATAGCCGCGCACCGAACTGCCGGGCAGCGGACCGCGCTCGCACGCATCGCGCAAATAGGTGAGGAGAATCTCGGTAGCCAGCCGGCTGTTGGCGAAAACCAGCGTCTGCTGATTGCGCTCGATGAATTCAATAGCGATGCGGCGCGCCTCATGCAGATAGCTGCGGCGGATGCCCAACTGGCGGTTCACCACCGGCGGATTGTAGAAGATGATGTATTTCTCGCCGCCCGGAGCGCCGCTCTGATCCACGAGTTCGAAGGGCTTGCCGGTCACGGCCTGCGCAAGCTCCCGAGGATTCGCGATGGTCGCCGAGCAACAGATGAACTGTGGATCGCTTCCGTAGAATTCGCAAATCCGCTTCAACCGCCGCAGCAGATTCGCAAGATGGCTCCCATACACGCCGCGATACGAATGCAATTCGTCAATGACGACATAGCGGAGATTCTCGAAACATTTCGCCCATTTGGTGTGATGCGGAAGAATCCCCGTATGCAGCATGTCGGGATTGGTGAAGATCACGTTGGCCCGCTCACGGATGGCGCGGCGCGCGTCCTGCGGCGTATCGCCGTCGTAGGTGAACGCTTTCACCGGCTGCCCCGACGCGTCCACCGCGGCTTGAAATTCGTGAAGCTGATCCTCCGAGAGCGCCTTGGTGGGGAACAGGTACATGGCGCGCGCCCCGGGATCGGCCATCAGCGTATCCAGCACCGGCAGGTTGTAGCAGAGCGTCTTGCCGCTGGCCGTGGGCGTCACCACCACCACGTCTTTCTTTTCGCCGAGCAGACGGAATGCCTCCGCCTGATGCGAGTAAAGCCGCGTGATACCGCGCGATTCCAGCGCCTGCCGGAGCGCGGAGTGGATCGCCTCCGGAAGCGGAGCATATTCACCTTCCCGGGCCGGCTGATGGCGGATGGCGCGGACCGGTGAGTCCGGCTGCGACTGCCATTGCTCAAAGCGTTCGAGCGCGGCTTCGAGACCGCCACTGTGGTCCGCCAGGGGAAAGGAAAGGGAGAGGTTCATCGATTCGCCTTTTCTTTGCCTATTAGAACACGTGCCGCCACCGCGATGAAGCCCCGCTTCACCCCGCGCCTAATGAGAGTGTTCGCGAAGCTCTTCGGGGAACACAGCGTACCCCGCGGGCGGGGCAAGCTGCTGATGGAACAGTTCAAGACGCTTACGCAGATAGCGGCTGGGCAATTGGCGCGGGCCGGTGTCGACATCAATGTCACAGCAAATGCCGTGCAGATAGAGCGTCAGCGTGTCGATGAAAGACTGCCGCATGTATTCGCGGAAGGCCTTTGTGTCCTTGCCCGGCGTCCGCGCCGACGGCGAAAGATTCTGCTTCAGACGCCAGCTTGCCTCATCGACTTCGCCGTGCGCGGAATTTTTCATCTCATCGCGCAGCAGCGCCAGATACCCCTCGCGAAGCTCGTCGGGCCAGCGCTCGGCGATGAGAGCAGCGATTCCCCGATAGAGGCGGTAATGATACTCGGCCACTTCCTGGTCCTTCAAGGCGAAGACCAGGACGTCCTGCTTGTCCAGTTTCACCTGCGAGGCCCAGGAAAGACGGCTGACGGGAGGTTTCTCCGTACACACCAGGTCCAGCGCCTGGCGGGTGCCGGAGTGTTTGCCGTTGGCGCGCTCCAGGTACGGGACCAGGATAATGGAAATGCTTGGCAGCAAAGCAGTTACGGCTGGAGGCAAGGCCGCGACCGGCTCCTCCAGATACTCCTTCATCTCCTCGTCGCTCATCGGGACGGAAGCGCAGAAGTAGGAAAACGTGTTGCTAAGCGGGATCATCTCATTGCGGAAACGTTCCGCAAATTGGCCTACACTTAGCTTGGACTGGTTGGATTGCGCGGACATCGGAGGAAGCCACTTCAGTGTATCAGAAGCGTCACAATCTCCGGCTAAGAGTGCGGCGCGCTTTTACATAGGCCCTCAATGTAAGAAAACAGATCGTTGGACTGCGCGTCTTGGGGTCCACTTCAACTTTCACGGACTGAAAGGAAGGTAACGCTTCCGCCAGGCGCGCGATGCAGATGCCGGAAACGGTGCTAGTCACCGGAGGTCCGCCTCGCGGCCAGACGCGCGGCGAAATCGAGGGCGCTGCAAAAACTGGTGGTGGAAGCGGCTCCCCTGCCGGCGATGTCAAACGCGGTTCCGTGATCCACGGAGGTCCGGATTATGGGCAGACCCAACGCCACGTTTACGCCGCCTTCGAAATCAAGCAGCTTCAAAGGAATATGGCCCTGGTCGTGGTACATGCAGACGATCGCGTCGAATTTCTTCTTGCGCACCGCCAGGTAGAAGAGGGTGTCGGGGGGAAATGGCCCCTCCACCGGCATCCCCTGCGCCTTGGCCCATTCGACGGCGGGGCGAATTTCCCGAATTTCCTCGCCGCCGAACAAACCATTTTCACCGGCGTGCGGATTCAGGCCCGCTACGGCGATGCGGGGATGCTCGATCAAACGCGAAACGGCTTCGCTGGTGAGCGCCAGGATTTTTGAGATCCGCTCTTTTTTGGCGCGGGCAATCGCCTCGGCCAGAGAAACATGCGTGCTGACGTGGGTGACGATCAGATCGTTTGAAGCGAGCATGATGGTGACGTCGCTTGCGCCGCACAGGCCGCCGATCAATTCCGTATGACCGACAAATTCCGGGTCGGAAAGTTGCGTGGCCTCCTTGTTCATCGGCAGCGTGACCATGGCGGCAATCCCGCCGGACAGCGCGGCGCGGGTAGCGGCGACTACGTAGGCGCGCGCGGCCGCGCCGGATTTCCGGTCAAGCTGGCCGGGCCTCACATCCTGGCGGCGCAGAAGGCCCGCATCAATGACGTTCAACGGCCCGGCGACATAAGCCTCGGGATTGGCAATGGGACGGATTTCCACGCCGAGACCCAGCGTCTCGTTGTAGTACGCGAGGACGGAGGCATCGCCATAGATCACGACGGGATAACGCAATTCCCCGCCGCGGAAAGCTTTGAGTACAATTTCCGCGCCGATGCCGCTGGCATCACCCGCGGTAACGCCGAAGATCACGGAGTGTTTCCTCGATTCCTATTTTGAAGCCGAGCCTGCAAGTCGAGCACGATTCTATCGTCTCCGAATCCTCCCGCTTTCGATACCACGTAAAGATCCCGGGTGCGTCCCCAGGACGAGGGCAAATCGGCCGCGCGAATGCGTGAGACGGGCACGCCGGGCGCGGCCTCGCCGATCGAAAACAGCGGGGGCTCGCCCAGCGTCCGCAGAATGCCGTGCGCCGTATCGCCGCCGGACACCAGGATCGCATCGGGATCGCGGCGGCGGATCTCTTCCCATACGGCATTACCCGCGCGCTCGGGGTGCGAGGATTCGCCGCCGGTGGCGTCCGTCTGAAGCTCCAGCAGCGCCCAACCCTCGCGCAGGGACTCCCGCGCCGCGCGGCACTGCGCGAGCGAACGGGGGTGCAGACTCCCATTGACCACCACGCAGGTTTGCACCAGCGGCAAGGGCGGCGCCGGACCCGGCTGTTCCAGGTCGCGCGCGAGTTCCCTCGCCAGCGCCGATGGCCCCGCGCCCACGAGATTTTCATTCCGTGTAACGAACCGGGCGGCCAGAGCGATATCTTCCTCCCGCACGCCGTCGCAAACCAGGATGCACGGAGCATCCGGAAGCTTCAGCTCTCGCGGCGACACGGCGTGAACCGGGAGCCCGGTCTGCGCGGAGAGCACCGCCGGAATCGAGCTTTCAGTCGCGGGATTCAACGGGTCCCGCGCAAACTCGGTCTGGTGGAGCGGCTTTCCGTCCACGTATAAAACGCCGTCACGCACGGTGCGTCCCAACTCGGGGTAAGCGGGGACATAGACAATCGTGACCCCGCCGAGAGCGGATGACAGCGCTTCCAGTTCGCTGCCGATATTTCCGCGCAGCGTGGAGTCGGTCTTCTTGAAGAATTTCGAATCGCGGGGGACGGTCCGCGTAGCCCGGTGAATCACGCCGGCGGCCTTCGATGGCGACGTGTGACGCGTTTCGGTGTCGAGGACGAAGACTCCCGGGCCCTCCCCGGCCTGTTCCGCAGCCGTCCGCGTGGAGACGATGGAATGCCAGCCGCGCGCCGCGAAGTGAGCGCCTACCTCCAATGCGCCGGTCAGGTCGTCCGCCAGCGCGAATACCTCGCGGCTCAATCGCGCACCTTCGGCGCAACGCTATTGCCGTAGATGGCCATCGTCAAAGGTCCACTGGTTTCCCCATGATGAAAGATTCAGTTTCTCATCGAGTTGCCGTCATGGGAAGGAAGGCGCGACGCCGTCATTGATAAACTGAGGGAAATGGCCGCTCGACTGCTGATCTCCGCAGGGGAAGCTTCCGGCGATCTCTACGCGGCCGAACTCGTGAAAGCGCTTCGCCGCCGCAATCCGGACATGCGGTTCTGGGGCTGCGCCGGGCCTCGCATGCAGGCCGCGGGCGTGGAAGCGGTGGTGGATTCCCGAGCGCTGGCCGTCGCCGGTTTGGTGGAAGTGGTCCTGCACATTCCACGAATCCACGGCGAGTTTCGGAAGCTGGTCCGCGAAGCGCGCCGCCATCCGCCCGACGTGGCGGTCCTGACCGATAGCCCGGACTTCCATCTCCGCCTGGCTAAGAAACTGCTGCCGCTGAACGTCCCCGTCGTCTATCTGGTGGCGCCCCAGGTGTGGGCGTGGCGAAAAGGCAGACTGCCGTTGATGCGCCGCGTCATCACCCGGCTATTGTGCATCTTCCCCTTCGAGGAAGCATTTTTCGAAAAGCATCGCATCCCGGCGCGCTATATCGGACATCCGCTTGCGCGCCTTGTCAGGCCATCCGGTTCCCGGCATGAACTTCGAATTCGTTTTGCGGCCCCGGAGGAGCGCCCACTTGTGGTCCTGCTGCCGGGGAGCCGTCCGGGCGAGATCCGCCGTCATCTCCCGGCGGTGCTGGACGCGGTGGACGAGATTCGAAAGTCGTGCGACTGCCTGTTCGCCCTTTCTTTACCCCCTGGGTTTGCTTCCCGCGCGGATTTGCAACATTTCGAGGAACGCTTTCGACGCTCATCCATCCAAGTATTCGAGGGTAAAACCTGGGATTTGCTCGCATGCGCCGAACTCGCGCTGGCCGCCAGCGGAACGGTGACGGTGGAGGCCACGCTGCTGGGAACTCCCATGGTGACCTTCTACCGGGTGACCGGACTAAGTTGGATACTCGGCAAGCTGCTGGTGCGGACGCCATTTTATTCCATGGTGAATCTGCTGGCGGGCCGGGCGATTGTGCCGGAACTTCTGCAAAGCCGGATGACCGGCGAGCGGATTGCGGCGGACGCGGTTCGCCTTCTCAAGGAGCCGGAGTTACGGGAGAGAATGAAAGAGGACTTAGCGCAAGTGGCTGGACAACTCGCCGCGGCCGGCGACCCGATGGAAACGGCCGCCGCCGCCGTGGAACAAGTGATCGAGCGGTGCTCAAAACAAACCGTAAAGGAAGAAGCGCATGCTTGAGACTTCGCGCCGCCCCCGCATTCTGGCGGCTCTCGCGCTGACGCCGCTCATCGCGTTTACGGCGGGGGCACAGGAGCGCGACAGAAGCGCCCGTATTGACGTCAGCCGTTACACGATCACCGCTGAGATCAATCCCAACACGCAAACCCTGACGGCAACCGCGCAGGTCGCATTCACCGCCCTTGACGATGAAACCTCCGCGCTCTCATTTGAGCTGAACAACGCGCTGAATGTATCGAGCGTAGTGGACGGACAGGGGAGGCAAGTTCAGGCCTCGCGATCGCCGCAGGACTTCTCCCTGAGATTGAATCTGCCGCAGCCGATGAAGAAGGGCGAAGCGGGGTCGCTCACCTTTGCCTACGAGGGCCGGCTGTCCGGTAAAGAGGATTCTCCGGTGAACGGCATCCGGTTCGCCGCCATCCATAATGATTTCGCGTACCTGCTGTACCCCGCGCGGTGGTTTCCGGTGAGCGGTTATACGGCCAATCGCTTCGCCGCCGATCTTCATATCACCGTCCCCTCGGGCTTTAAAGTGCTCGCTAGCGGCGATGCGAAGACCGACGTGGCCGGCGACAAAACGCTCTGTTCCTTCCATACCGAGAAGCCCGCGTTTCCGGGGAATTTGGCCATGGTTCAGGGAGACCCGCAGAGGATTCAGGCTCAGGGCGTCACCACCAGCTTTTACCTCCGCGCGCGCAAGGAACTGGCGCAGGCCTACGGCGATGAGATCGGGAAGATCATGACATGGGCCACCAGTCTTTACGGGCTGGCGCCGCACGCGAATCTTACGGTTATCGAAACCGAAGACGACGCGCCCAGCGGATACGCCGGCGAGGGAATTCTCTTTCTTTCGCCGCGCGCGATGACCAGCCGCGTCAATTCGCGGCTGCTGGTGAATCAGATTTCGCGGCAATGGTATGGGGTGCTGGTATCGGCGGTCACCCGCAATCATCTTTGGTTGATCAATGGCGAAGCGCGTTACGCCGAACTGCTTTATATCGAACATACGGAAGGTCCGGGCGCATTCGAAACCGAGGTAAAGAACGACTATATCGAGGCGCTTACCGTGGATCATCCCCCGTTGATTCAGGCCTCGCGCCTGGAAGACTATTCCCCGGAGTTCTGGGCTGAAACCGCCGCCAAAGGGGCCGCTGTGCTCAACATGCTGCGCGGCATCATCGGAGACACCAATTTCTTCAAGCTGGTGCAGGCGTTCCCCGACCAGTTTGCGTGGAAGGGCGCGAGCACGCGCGATTTCGAGGAATTGGCCGAGAAGATCTCGGGAGAGAACCTGCAGTATTTCTTCCTGCAATGGATCAGTTCGAGCGGCGCTCCGGAATTCAAGCTGGAATATACGGTCTTCCGCACGCAGAAGGGATTTCGAGTGGTCGGCAAGGTCAGCCAGGATCTCGATACTTTCCACATGCCATTGGATTTGAAGATTGAGACCGAAGGCAATCCGGAAATGAAGCGCGTCGACGTGGTGGGGACCTCCTCCGAATTCACGGTGGATACGTTCGGCAAGCCCAAAACCGTAACCATTGACCCCGACGGGCGGGTGCTGCACTTTTCCAATCCGATTCGCGTGGCGGTGGCCATCCGCCGGGGCGAGCAGTTCGTCGAAGTGGGTGAGTACACGGATGCCTTGAAGGAATTCCAGAAGGCATTGGACGTGGATAAGAACAGTTCACTCGCGCATTACCGGGTGGCGGAAGTCTTCCTGGCGCAGAACAACTATCAATCCGCCGCCAATGAGTTCCGGGCGGCCCTGAACGGCGACCTGGACCCACAGTGGATCGAAGCGTGGGCCCATATCAACCTGGGCAAGATTTTCGATGTTACCGGCAGCCGGGACCGCGCGGTGAACGAGTACAACCTCGCCATCCGGACGCGTGACAACACCCAGGGCGCGCAGCAGGAAGCCGCAAAATATCTGAAGACGCCGTATCAGCAAAAACCGCAAGAGTACTAGCGCGCGGCAGGCGTGCGAAACTACGAGGAGAGGCTCTTCGCCGCGATGATATCTGTCTTCATTCTCTTATCCGTTGCCTTCGCTCCTCAGACTACCGCGCCTGTTCAGGCGGCCGCGCAGGCCAGCGGAGTCGCGGCGCCCTGGGATGTGCGCCGCATGCTGGATTCCCTGCAGGCCGGAATTCAAAGAATCAACCCCATGCTCGATCAGATGAAACCGGAAGATTGGGTGCAACGCGGCGCGCCGTACGCGTACGTGGAGCAGTGGAAAAATTCGAAAGTCGAGCTTGGTTATTTTCAAACTTCGGCGCAAGCGCTGGCAAGACGCCCGGAAAAACTCTCGCAGGCTCTCGATACTTTCTTCCGCCTGGAGGCGCTGGACCGGCAATTACGGTCGCTGATTCAAGGCGCGCGAAAATACCATAATCCCGCGGCGGCGAGCGCGATGCAGGCGTTCCTTGACGAGGGGAGCCGCAATCATGACCAGATGCGGCAATACGTTGTCGACCTGGCCAGAGACAAAGAGCAGGAATTCAAAGTCATGGACAGCGAAGCGCAGCGCTGCCGGAGCATCGTCAGCAGGCAGCCTTCGGCCGCCGGGCGTCAATAGGAATGGGCGTGAACCAGACAACGTTCCAATGCAGCATCTGCAGCGAGCCTTCGACCGAGATCTGCCTTTATTGCGCCAAGGACGCCTGCGACAATCACCTCTGCCAGCGATGCCGGCGCTGCAGCGACTGCTGCGAGTGCGAGGTACCGTTGAACCCCACACCCGCGTCCAGCCGGGTGGCGGGAGAAGAACCACAATCGGAGGAGTTATCCGGTTTAGAAATCGCTCCGGCCTCCTAGCGTCTGCCCTTCTTGCCCTGATCCCCGTTTCCTCCGCGCCGGCGCAGACCGCGGACAGTCTGATCGAGCGGAATCTGGCTGCGCATGGAGGCAGCGCGATGCTCGGATCGGTCCGGACCCGCCGCATCCACGCCCGGGTGGAAATGAACGGCGAGCGCGGCACGCTGGTGATGGAGCAGAAGCGCCCGTCGAAAATCCGCACAGCGATCACCATAGGGGACGATATTTCGGTGCGCGGCTATGATGGCGTCATCGCCTGGCAGGTAGATCCGGATGGCAGCGGCGCGCGGCTCACCCCGGATGCCACGGGCAACGTCGCGCGGGAATCGGACTTCGATGGCGCTTTGGCCCACTACCGGGACGAGGGAAGCCGCGCCGAGTATGCGGGCCGGTTGAAGTTTCAGGGGCGCGATGTTTTCAAACTCAAGCTCCGCCGGAAGGATGGCAATATGTCCTATTACTACCTCGATCCTGAAACGGGTTTGGAGACTGCCCTTGAATTTGGCCGCGACATCGGCGGGCGCGAAGTGCGATTTCTTTCGGTGTTCCGCAACTACCGCACTGTCGGCGGGTTGAAGTTTGCCTTTCTCATCGACTCCAGGAGCGAGGAATCGGACGAGCGGATGACGCTGGAGATCGAATCCGTGGAACTAAACCCGGAGATCGACGACTCGCGGTTTTCTCTTTCCGGGAACCGGCGCGGCGGTGAAATTGCGCGCGCGAGGTAGGCCGGAGGTTCACGGCCATCGCGGATCGCCGCTGAAGTTTCCGGAAAATACGATCCCGAGCTTCGTTGCGGCAATCGAGGCCGGCGCGGACTTTATCGAACTGGACGTTCAGGCAAGCCGCGATTCCGTGTTAATCGTATCGCACGACCCTTGTCTCCCTGGCGGCGAACGAATCCATGCTTTAGACGCCCGCGACATCCATCGCCGCCCGTCGCTCGAAGAGGTGCTCGATCTGAGCACGCGGTTTTCCGGATTTGGTTTCAACATCGAGATCAAGAGCTATCCGGGTCATCCCTCCTACGGTCCGGCGCCGGCGGCGATGGCGTCTCTTGTCTGGCAGGCGGTGCGCGCGCGGGGGCTTCAGGAGCGGGTGATCGTACAGTCTTTCGATTTCCGGGTCCTCGAAGCGATGAGAGAATTAGGCGCATCCGCGCCGCTGTCGGCGCTGTGGGAAGGTTCGAGGCGGCTGTTGGACGCGATTGCCTCGGAAGCGGGGACAAGCTGCGTTTCGGTGCAACACACTCTCGTGGATGAGACTCTCGTCAGGCAGGCGCACGATGCCGGTGTTCGCGTTCTGGTCTGGACGGTGAATGGCGAGCGGGCCTGGAGCAGAATGCTCGCGGCCCGCGTGGACGGCATCATCACCGATGATCCCGCCGGCTTGGTGCGCTTTTTCGGAGAATGAAAGGGCCCGTAGTATATTTCAATTATTGCCGCGGCATCTGCGCGCTGATACACTCCCTGGGGGCATGGAGTGGACAAAGAGTCTTCCGAAGCCTCGTGTCCGGCGCGGTGTTTCATCCAGCGCCTCCTGAGAGAGGGTGGAAGGGTTGAGATTTCTGGTCCGGCTCCGGCCGGTTGTGTTCATTGCCATACTGCTCGCTATCTGGCAGATTGCCGCTGACAAGCAGTCCTACCATATCCTCCCCGGTCCCGTGGAAGTGGTGGGGGGGATCGCCGACCTGGTGCGCCACGGCCTGCTCTTAAAGTACGTTGTCGCGTCGTTGTTCCGTGTCACGTGGGGATTTTTCTCCGCCGCGATCCTGGCCATCCCGCTGGGGCTTGCCATCGGCTGGTACCGGCGCTCGGAACTCGCCTTCAACCCGTTGATTCAGATTCTTCGCCCCATCTCGCCGCTGGCCTGGATCCCGCTCGCGATCCTGTGGTTCGGAGTTGGCGACCTCTCGGCGGTGTTTCTGATCTTCATGGGCTGTTTTTTTCCGCTGCTGCTGACGGCGATCGGAGCGGTGCAAAGCACTCCGGACGTTTACATCGAAGCGGGCCGCAATTTTGGACTGAGCCCCGCCGATTTCGTGCTTCGCGTGCTCTATCCGGCGGTGATGCCGAAGCTCATCATCGGTCTGCGAATTACGCTCGGCATCGCGTGGCTGGTGGTTGTGGCCGCGGAGATGATCGCGGTGAATTCCGGATTGGGCTTTCTCATCGTGGATGCGCGCAACGCCGGGAACCGCTACGACCTGGTGGTAGCCGGCATGGTAATCATCGGAGTTATCGGACTACTGTTGGACCTGGGGATGCAATCCCTCGAACGCGTCAAGGCGTTCCGGTGGGGTTACCCGAAAGCATAGGGAAAATGCCGTCACTCGAATCTCTCACAACGCCCGCCGCAACGAAAATCAAGCTTTCCGTGGATCACGTCCACATGGTTTTCACGCGCGACGGGAAGAGCACCGCCGTTCTGGAAGACATCAATCTGGAAGTGCAAGGGGGCGAGTTTATCTGCATCGTCGGCCCTTCCGGATGCGGAAAATCGACGCTGTTAAACACGATGGCCGGCTTTCTCTCCCCCACGAGCGGATCCATCCACATTGATGGGGAGGCGGTACGCGGTCCCGACCCTCGCAGAATCCTGGTATTTCAGGACCGCGGCGTCTTCCCGTGGCTCACCGTGGAAGAAAATATCGGATTCGGCCTGTTCAAGCTGCCGCGCGCGCAGCGGGACGAGCGCATTGCGCATTACGTCGATCTGGTCCGTCTCCAGGGTTTCGAAAAGAGCTATCCTTCCGACCTTTCCGGCGGCATGAAGCAGCGGCTGCAGGTTGCCCGCGCGCTGGCTGTCAATCCCGATGTGCTCTTCCTCGATGAGCCCTTCGGGGCTCTCGATTCCATCACGCGGCTACTGATGCGGGGAGAACTGCTGCGGATCTGGGAAGCGCAGCGCACCACGGTCATCTTTGTGACGCACGATATCGACGAAGCCGTCCAGCTCGCCGATCGCGTGGTGGTGATGAGTTCACGTCCCGCGCGGATCGGGCAGATCACCGCGATTGACGTGCCGCATCCGAGAAACATCAGCTCCGCCCGCTATCTGGAACTGCGCGACGCGATTTTCGAACAGATCGGACTGGCGTATTCCCTATGATGAACTCGCTGGCGGCGCCCGGGAAATGGGAGCGCTACTTCTGGCCGGTGGTTGCGCTGGCGGGTCTGTTTGCGCTCTGGCACTACTCTGTGGTCTGGAGCGCAACCCGCGTATTTCCGTCTCCCCTCGATGTGGGCAGGGGAATGACAGGTCTCCTGCAGAAGAATGTTCTTTGGATGGACATTGCCGATTCGCTGCGCCGCGTGGCCGTCGGGTTCGGCGCCGCGGCGATTCTTGGAATTCCGGCCGGCCTTCTGCTCGGTTGGTATCCGGCGGCAAATCAGGTTGTGAATCCGGCAATCCAACTGATCCGCCCGATCAGCCCCATAGCCTGGATCCCGGTTTCGATCATACTTTTCGGCGTCGGCGATGAGGCTGCAATTTTCCTGATCTTTCTCTCGGCCTTTTTTCCCATCGTGGTCGCGGCCATTCACGGAGTGGCCACGGTCCCGGCGGTCTTCCGGCAGGCCGGGAGAAACTTCGGTCTGACGCAGCTCGAAATTCTTCGAAAGATAGTGTTCCCGTCTGCGCTGCCGCAAATTCTGATGGGCCTTCGCATTGCATTGGGAATTGCGTGGCTGGTGGTGGTGGCGGCAGAAATGATCGCCGTGGAATCGGGCCTGGGCTACCTGGTGATCGATTCACGCAACTCCGGCAAGAGATACGACCTCGTGGTCGCGGCCATGCTGATGATCGGTGCGATTGGACTGGCTCTCGATTTGGGTTTTCGCCGGTTCGAAAAGATCAAAGCAGTTCGATGGGGATTTCGAAATGAGTCATAGGACAAAGATTCTGCTCTGGGGAGGCGGCTGGGTGGCGCTTATTTCGGCGATGCACGGGTACCTGAACGTCAACTGGCCCGCCGTCTTAAATGGATACCGGTCGCCCGCCACGCGGAAAATCACAGTCGCTTACCTTCCGGTGACCTGTCAGCTCACCTGCCCTGTAACGGACTACATCTCGAAGTTTTCCGACAACGGAGAAACCTTTCTGCCGCGCATGTTCCAGGGCTTTCCGGAGATGAAGGAAGCGCTGATCTCCGACAAGGTGCAGGCCGCGTTCATCGTCGCTCCGATGGCGATTGCACTCAAGGCGCAGGGCGTGCCGATCAAGGTGGTCTACCTCGGGCACCGCTACGGCAGCGCGGTGGTGGTCCGGAAGGGCGGGCCCGTGAAAACGTTCGCCGACCTGCGCGGGCGCACGGTGGCGATTCCGAGCCGTTTCTCCGATGAACGTCTCATCCTGTTCCGCGCGATGAAGGTATGGGGCATCAAACCGCACGAGATCAAAATGGTGGAGATGGCGCCGCCGGATGTTTCCGGCGCCCTCGCGGCTGGCGCCATTGACGCCTTTTCGATGGGGGAGCCATTTCCGTCTCAGGCTGAAATGGCGGGGTACGGCAGGGTTCTCTTCCAGGCGCGGGAATACTGGCCGGACTACATGTCGTGCATTCTCGTGGTGCGGCAGGACCTGATCGATACCCGGCCCGACGTAGTGCAGGTTCTTGTGGACGGAGTCGCCCGGTCTGGCCTGTGGCTCGACAAGAGCAAGCCGCACCGGGAGGCGTCGGCGGATTTTGTCGGCCGCTTCTACTACAACCAGAAACCGGCGCTGCTGCGCTGGGCGCTGACCAAGCCGATGGATCGCGTGACATACAGCCCGCTTGCCCCGCGGAAGGCGGACTTCGACATGGTTCGCGACCTGATGATCGAAACCGGAGTTTTAGAAAAAAAGATCGAATTCAGCGAATATACGGACACCCGCTTTTCCGACCGGGCCACCATCCAAACCGCCTGGAAATACGAGCCCGGCATCGCGGTGGCTCAATAGCATGAAACAGGAGCAGAAGAAAATGTTTCGTAGAAATTTTATCCGCCGGATCACTCTGGGCGGCGCGACCGGTCTTGCCGGGATCAGTGCCGCTCAGGCCCGCTCCCACAAGACGCTGACCTGTCACGTCAAGGGATTCAGTTGCCCCACTTGCGCGGTGGGCCTGGACACGATGCTTCGGGATCAAAAGGGAGTGATCCGGTCGGAGTCAACCTACCCTGCGGGGCATGTCACGATTGAATTCGACCCCGGCGCCGTGACGGAAACGGCGCTTCGAAGTTTCATCGAAGAGCAGGGCTTTCGCGTGGAAAACGCGGCTACAAACAACTAAAACGGGCGAATCCGGGAGATCCGCCCGTTTCGAATTACAGCCAGCGCTTTTCTTAGGATGCCTGGCCCGCGCCCGACTGCTTGAGCGCGAGGGCGCCCACCACCGGAAGTTGGAACCACTGACGGTTGTACGCCTTGAACATGCAGACCAGCCACATCGCAAATACCAGGAAGTAGACGATCAGGTTCACGGGCAGCATGATCAGCGCGAACAGGTGAACGATCGCACTGAGAATCATGCCTACTATGCCGAGGGCGATAAATAAGGCAATGACGCCAACATTAAAAAAGATGGACTGGAACGCGTGATATCGCACGAACGGCCGCTTGTTGTACGGTTCCAAAACAAGGAAAAGGACTCCCGTGATAAACCCCATCACGTAGCAAAGAGCGCCTGCCAGGTTGTCCTCCATCCCGCTTCCGGCAACGGCCTGTGGCGCGCTGTACCCAGGTTGCGGATTGGAATATTGAGCCCCCGCCGCGGCGCCCGGGTCCGGCGCGGCCCCGCCGGCAGGCATGGATGCGCCACATTTAGCGCAGAAACGCCCCTCGACGGGGGCGCCACAACTTGCACAAAAGGCCATTCTTTCCTCCAATAGCAAAACACTCTATCCGAATCCTATCCGGATGCGCAACATTCTACAGTACTCCGCAGCCTATATCCAGTAGTGCGGGCTGCATTGATTTTGTTTCGCGCCTGCTGAGACGCTGACTCGAAGTGCCGGATGCTCGCTGGAGCTATTCTTATTCCGGGCGGAAGATCAATCGAAGCGGCGGGCCGAAACGGGGCACGCCAGTAAGTAAAAACACTGGCCTCGACCGGGGTAATTCCGGCCGTTTTCGTCTGGTAAAATGACGGGGTAGCTGCCCCGGTCCGCCGGCACACCTGGGTCAAAACCGCGCGGCCATTGCCCTTTTAAGAAATCCGGATGCCACAAAAAAAAGCTCTCATTACGGGAATTACGGGTCAGGATGGATCCTACCTGGCGGAACTACTTCTTGAAAAAGGATACGACGTTCACGGAATTGTCCGGCGAGTGGCGCTCGAAGACCCTGGCCACCGTTTGTCACGCATCGCGGATGTCCGGAACAAGGTTACTCTCCATGCCGCGTCCCTTGAAAGCTTCCCGAGCATATATAACGTGCTCTCCCGGTGCCAGCCGGATGAATGCTATCACCTGGCCGCTCAGAGCTTTGTCAGCTATTCCTTTGATGACGAATTCTCGACGCTGAACACCAATATTAACGGCACCCACCATGTTCTGGCCGCGCTGAAGGAGGTGGCGCCGAAATGCCGCTTCTATTTCGCGGGATCGAGCGAGATGTTCGGCAAGGTGGAAGAAATCCCGCAAACCGAGGTCACGCGTTTTCATCCGAGATCGGCCTACGGAATCAGCAAAGTGGCCGGTTTTGATCTTACGCGCAACTACCGGGAAGCTTACGGCGTGCATGCGTCGAGTGGAATCCTGTTCAACCATGAATCCCCGCGGCGTGGGTTCGAATTTGTAACGCGGAAGATTACGGCCGCCGTGGCGCGGATTGCGGCGGGCCAGCAGGAGAACCTTCCGCTCGGCAACCTGGAGGCGAAGCGCGATTGGGGTCACGCGCGCGATTACGTTCGCGCGATGTGGTTGATGCTTCAACAGGACGAGCCCGGAGATTACGTGGTCGCCACAGGCGAGACGCATTCGGTTCGAGAATTCGTGGAACTGGCGTTCTCACATGCCGGTCTGAACTACCAGGACCATGTGGTGGTCGATCCGCAATTCTATCGCCCGGCGGAGGTGGACCTTCTGATCGGAGATCCGCGCCGGGCGAAAGAGCGCCTCGGCTGGAGTCATTCGGTTTCCTTCCGGCACCTTGTCACGGAAATGGTAGAAAGCGACTGCCGTCTGTTCCATGCGAGGCCGGCGGCCGCCAAAGTCTAAGTGGTCCCCACGGACGACTGTTCGATGGAGACGCCGCCGTTGGTAGTGACCGCGCGCACCAGCGCGCCGCCCTGTCCCAGGTCCACGGAGAGCCGGTGATTCAGTTCGCCGTGCACCGTTACGGGGAAGCCGACGCGCATGCCGCCATTCGTAGTGCCTGCCTCAAGGTGCGCGGAATAATTAGACGGAACCAGGATTTTCACGCCGCCATTTGTGGTGCTGACGTCGCATTTCGCCCCGTCCCAGCGCGCGCCGGCGAGTTCCAAATGCAGCCCTCCGTTGGTGGTTCTTCCTTCCACGTCGCCGCTCAGGCGCGTGAGGCGCACACCGCCATTCACGGCGTCAAAACGGATACGGCCGTTGACTCCGGCAATGCGAATACCGCCATTGTGGGTCTTGATGGAGACGTCCGTCCGGGATGGCACAAAGACCTCAAAGCTCACCCCCCATCCGCGCTCGTGTCCGGCATCGGTGGGACCTTCCGCGCTGATACGGCTCCCGGACGCGTTCACTCGAATACCGGAGGCCAGGCGGCGCGCATCGCCGTCGTCTTCGGCGTTCGTCTGAACCCGGCTGCGCACCAGGATGTCCGGATGACTCCAGCCCTTCACTGAAACGCCGCCGTTGACGCCGCCATCGATGTCCAACTGTCCGGACGCCGGCATGGTCGTTTCGCGGATTTCGCAAAACGAACCGCGGTCGCGGCTGGCGCGGTTTTGGTCATCGCAAGTGAGCGTTTTCTCCTGCCCCACCGCGAACGATGCAGCACATGCCACCACGAGGCATGTTGCGGGAACGATGAACCGGCTCATATCGTGGGCTCCTTCTCGTATTAAAAGCGGCGAAAACCGGCCGCCGCGCCGTTTTGACAACCTTTGGACGCCGGATTTCGCCGAACGTTGGCTATAAAATCACTGAGTATGAAAAAATTCCGCCTCACGCTCCTGCTGGCCTGGGGAGCGTCCGCCGCATTCGCCGCGCCGCGCCAGGTCATCGTGATCACTTTGGACGGATACCCGGCCTATGCCCTCCGGGACCCGTTGTATCCGGCGCCCGCGCTGCGGCGGATGATCCAGGAAGGCGCGTGGGCTCCCGAGGGGATGACGCCGGTGAATCCGGCCGTCACCTGGCCCAACCACACGTCCCTGCTGACCGGGGTCGACCCGGCGCATCACGGAGTAATCTACAACGGCCTTCCGGTGCGGGAAAACGGCGCCGTTCGCATTCAATGGGACGTCCCCAAAAAAGAGCTGGTGCTGGCGAAGACCGTTTATGATCTGGCTCGGGAGAAGGGGATGAAAACCGCCGAGGTGGACTGGCCGGCCACGGACCGCGCAGGCATCGATTTCGAATTCGCGGAAATCCCCTCCGCCGGCTCGCTGGTGGTGAAGGAGATGGTGAAGGCCGGAGGCCTCGACGACGCCGGAATCGTGAACTTCCGGAAACAGCCGATCGCCTATCGCGACGAGATCTGGACGCGGGCGGCGATCGAGATCGTCCGCAATCATCACCCCAACCTCCTGCTCTTCCACCTATTGACCACCGATAGCGTGCAGCACCGCTATGGAGCGAGGTCGCTCGCGGCTTCGGCGGCGCTCGCTCTGGCGGACCGGCAGGTGGCGCGCCTTGTGGAAGCCGTGCGGGAGTCCGGAGCGGCCGCACAGACCACCTTTATTGTTGTCTCCGATCATGGTTTCGCCACCGCCAAGCGGCAGATCCGTCCCGCGGCGCTCCTGAGGGAACGCGGCGTTCGGAACGTCGCGGTGGTTTCAGAGGGTGGAAGCGCCATACTTTACGGCGACGTGCCCGCCGGTCTGTTTCGGGGTGTGGAGGGAATTGCCCGGGTAATCACGCCGGCCGAATTCGCCGCGCTGGGGTATCCGGCGCCGGGGGACCGAATGGGGAATCTCGTTCTGGCCGCGGCCGACGGATACGCCTTCTCGGGAAGTGCGGAGGGGCCGGTGGTGGGCGATCTCCCGCCTGATGCCAACCCCGGCAACCACGGGTATCTGAACACCAATCCCGACATGCGGCCCATCTTTGTCGCGTGGGGCGCTGGCATCCGGCGCGGAGTCCGCGTAGAAAATGTCCGGACCGTCGACATTGCGCCCACCATCGCCCATCTTCTTGGCCTCCGGATGGAGGGCATTCAAGGAAGGTTGGTTACAGGCGCTCTCAAGTAACGCCGGAAGGGCGCCTTAGCGCTCGATGATCGGCCGCAGCGGACGCCAGTAAATATTGCGGTACGCCACCGGGCCGTGATCGCCTTGGAGCATCAGCGGATTTTGCGCCGCCTCCGGGATATTCATGTGCGCGCGCGTGGGCCCGGGAGCTTCGACATCATTCTGAATGGAGAAACCGTTGAAGACGACGCGCAGGAAGCGCGCGCTTTCGGTCTTTTTTCCGTTCGTATCGAAACGGGGCCCGCGAAACCAGATGTGATAGCTCTGCCACTGGCCTGGAGGGCGGCAGACGTTGCGGGAAGGCGCGGAGCCACCCACGCCATGCTCGTCGATCCATTGATGATAGATGCCGCCGCAATCGGACGAGGTCATCGGCTCGGTGGAACCGTAGCTGTCAAACACCTGTACTTCATAAAGTCCGTGGAGATAGACCCCGGAATTCGAGCCCTTGGCGACCAGAAATTCGAGGTAGAGCTCCATATCTCCGAATTTTTGGTCGGTGACCAGATTGGACGTGAATCCATGAAGGCTGTTGAGGATTTCTCCGCTGGGAGCGGCCTGGCCTGAAAGACGCGTGGGCGCGAGCAGGCGGTCAAAGAGGACGTAGCGCGTCGTAAGCCACCCCATGGGCTTCCCGTCGATGGTGTGCCATCCGGAAAGGTCATGCCCGTTGAGAAGAGGCGTCCAACCGTCCTCCACCAGGAACGGCGGGTCGCCATGATCGTAGCCGTCGTTGAGTTGGGGGCGCTCCTGGGCGTGCAGGAAACAGAGAGGAGCCGCTAAGACAGAGAGCAGGAGAAAGGAGCGAGAGAGCCGCATTACCGTACGATTATAATGCGCTCCCACGCCCCCTTCGAATGGCTAATGGCTGAATTCGACCGAGCGCGCTTGCGTCAGCGCCTTGTTCTCGAGCAGTTGATTCAGCACAGCGTCAGGCACGGACTGATCGCTGACAATCACCGAGACAGCCTCGGCGAGTGCGTCCTTGCGGCCCAGGGAGAACGATGCGATGTTGATGTTGTTCTTCCCCAGCACTCCTCCGACGTAGCCCACGACTCCGGGAACGTCCTGATTCTTCAGAAAGGTGATGTGGCCTTCGAGCGGAGCCTCGCAGGAGATGCCGTCCACCTGCACCAGGCGGGGCTTGTCGAGCACGACCGCGCCTTCAACGCGCGTCACACCGGCATCCGTCTGCAGCTCCAGACGAACCGAATCGGTATGCACGGACCGCTTCTCATGCGTCTCGGAGACGTCGAGCCCGCGATCGCCGGCAAGCTGCATGGCGTTGATCGCATTGGCCCGCTGTTCGAGCGACCGGCTTAGCACGCCCGCGAGCGCGGAATTGCGAATCAGGTGCGTATTTTGATCGGCCAGTTTACCGAAGTAGAATAGCCGCACGGCGCTGGGATTCCCTTGGGAAATATGCGCCGCGAACGCTCCCAGGCGTTCGGCGAGGTCAACGTAAGGGCCCATCGTCCGGTACTGCTCCGGAGTGAGGGCCGGCATGTTGACGGCATTCACGGCCACGCCGTTCTTCAGATATTCGACAATCTGCTCGGCGATACGGACGCCGACGATCTCCTGTGCTTCCTCGGTGGATCCGCCGATGTGCGGTGTTGCCAGCAGTGTGTCGATCGCCAGAAGGGGGCTGCCCTCCGGCGGCTCTTTCTCAAATACGTCCAAGGCGGCGCCGGCGACGACACCTGAGGCAAAGGCCTCTTCCAGGGCTTTCTGGTCGATCAGTTCGCCGCGTGCGCAGTTGATGATCCGCACGCCTTTCTTCATCTTGGCGAACGCCGCCCCCGACAGGATGTGCTGCGTCTCCGCGGTGAGAGCCACGTGCACCGTGAGATAGTCGCTCTTGGCGAACAAGTCGTCAAGAGAAACCAGTTCGATCCCGAGGTCTTTCGCGGCTTGGGAATTGACGTAAGGGTCGGTGGCGAGGATTTTCATCTCGAACGCGCGCGCGCGCTTCACCACTTCACGGCCAATGCTGCCCAAGCCGAGAACACCGAGCGTCTTGCCGCGCAGCTCGTTCCCGAGAAACTTTTTCTTTTCCCACTTGCCCTGCTTGGTGGACGCGCTCGCCTGCGGAATGGAACGCGCCAGGGAGAGCATAAGGGCCAGCGTGTGCTCGGCCACGGAAACCGCGTTGCCGCCGGGCGTGTTCATCACCAGCACGCCGGCGGCGGTGGCCGCGGGAAGGTCAACGTTATCCACACCAACGCCCGCGCGGCCGATGGCCCGCAGCTTTGGCGCTTTTTCGAGCACCGCCGGAGTTACCTTGACGGCGCTTCGAACGATGAGCGCGTCGCAATCGGCCAAGTGCTGCGCATATTCTTTGGGGTTGGAAACAACAACATCCCAGCCCTCCTGGGCCTGTAAATGCTCTATGCCGGCCTTTGCCAGCGGTTCGGCGATCAGTATTTTCATGGAAATTTCTCCGCCTGCCTAAACGGCAGCCGCTTTCGAAAGGGCAGCCTCGGCATACACACGCTGGACCGCCGCAACTCCCTTACCGTACTCAACCGGCAGTCCGTTCGCGGCTAGAATCAACTCCAGCTCCGCCACCATGGCGAAAAGATCGGGGAAATCGAAATAACCGAGGTGAGCGATACGGAAAATCTGGCCTTTCATGGTCCCCTGCCCGTTGGCGATGATGGAGCCGAAGCGATTGCGGAACTCCTTCACGATGACCCCGGAATCCATGCCCTTCGGCGCGCGGACGGCCGTGACCGAGGCGCTGGGCGAACCGGGCGCAAACAACTCGAGGCCAAGAGCGGTGACGGCTTCCCGGGTGGCGCGCGCCAGAAGTTGCGCGTTCTCCACCAGCTTATTCATGCCCAGGCTTTTTACGTACTTCAGCGATTCTCCGAGGGCGATGATCAGCGACGTCGCCGGCGTCCAGGTGGAATCGAAGTTTGCGGCGTTCTTGCGTTCTTTCTTGAGATTGAAATAAAGCTTGGGGAGCTTCGACGTTTCCGCGAGCGCCCACGCTTTCGGGCTCACCGAGAGAAACGCCAGTCCCGGAGGAATCATGAAAGCCTTCTGCGACCCACCGACAACGACGTCCAGCCCCCAACCGTCGATATCGAGCGGCATGGTGCCGAGACCCGTGATGGCGTCCACGACGAAAATTGCGCCGGTTTTCTGAACCAGTTTCCCCATGGCCTCGACATTATGGGCCGCGCCAGTGGACGTTTCAGAAGCCTGAACAAATACGGCTTTCGCCGATGGATTGGCTGCGAGCGCCTCGCCGACGCGCTCGGGAGAAACCACTTCTCCGTAGGGCGCTTCCAACACGACCGCATCCAGACCGAAGGCCTTGGACAACTCTACCCAGCGCTCGCCGAACTTGCCGGCCGAGCACACGATCACTTTGTCGCCGGCAGAGAGGAAGTTGGAGACGGATGCTTCCAAAGCTCCCGTTCCCGAACTAACCAGCATCAACACGTCATTGGACGTGCCGTAGACTTCTTTCAAATCCGTCAGCACCTGACGATAGATTTTGCGGAAGTCCTCCGTGCGATGGTGGACGTCCGAGCCCATCATTGCGTGGAGTGCCTGAGGGAGAAGGGGCGTAGGCCCCGGTGTAAGAAGGCGTTGTTTCTTGATATGCATGATGTGGGGTGAAACCGTTGACACCGCCGCGGGCGAGAGCCGTATTGCAAGCTGGAGAACACGGCGTGCGCCACGCCAAGTGCACTAAGTTCTAGAATAGCAGAGAGTATGGGACTCCTCGAACGGATTCAGAAGGACATGGTGGACGCGATGAAGGCCCGCGACGAAGCGCGCCTGAGCGCCGTCCGGATGATCAAAACCGCGTTAAAAAAACACGAGGTGGACACAATGAAGCCGCTCGACGAGGGGACGGAGTTACAGATCCTCAACTTGCTGCTCAAGCAGCGCCGCGAAGCCTCCGACATGTTTCGCAAGGGTGGACGGATTGAGCAGGCGGAAAAAGAGGAAGCCGAGTTGAAGCTGATTGAAGGCTATATGCCCGCGGCGGCAACTGGCGCCGAAATCGAAGCAGCGATCGCCGCGGCCATCGCCGAGACCGGCGCCTCCTCCCCGAAGCAGATGGGACTGGTGATGAAGTCGGCCCAGGCGCGGCTCGCCGGGAAGCGGGTCGATGGCAGGGCGCTGAGCGAAAAGGTCAAGGAAAAACTTGGGTAGCAGGTCTCCCCAAAACCGCTACAATTTAGAAGAACTAGGAGAAAAATGTGAAACTGAGCCCCCATACTGAAAAGACGACGCCACAATCCTGGGAGACCTGGCGAACGGCGGGCGAATCCGGTCAGTATGGAAACCGGCCCGAACGGCGAGATGCGTTCCGATTTCCTCTAAAACAGGAACTGCGGCACCGGGGCCTCGGAGAGCATCATGTCAACTGCGGCATCGGGGAGACCGTGAATATGAGCCGGAGGGGTCTGCTGTTCACGACCAACGAAAATCTGCGCCGCGGCGATCATCTCGAGATCTTTATCAGTTGGCCGGCGCAGTTGAACCAGCGGATTGGCTTGCAGCTCGTCGCGCGCGGCCGCGTAGTTCGGGCCGAGCCGGGTATCGCCGCCATGACCATTCACCAGCACGAGTTCCGCACGCAGTTGATCAAGCCGTCAAGCGGAAAGGCCTAGCCCTCTTCCTTCCGCAGTTTCCATAGAATCTGACGGACCATCCCGAACCATATCCCGGCATCATGCGCGGAAAGGTTCATGCGCCGCACCAGCCGGCGTACTTTCTCCGTCGTCGAATCCGAGTGCAGGTAGCCCGATTCATCCAGCGCCTCGATCAAAAGCGCGGTGAGGCGGTCCAGTTCCCCCGCGCCGGCCAGCTTGTGGGAGTCCGCTTTCAGCGCCGCGGATTTCCGGATCAATTCATAGAGGCACACGGCAACCGATTGACCCAGATTCATGGAGCGATGCTGCTGGTGCGTGGGAATGCTTATGAGCCAGTGGCAATAGCTCAGATCTTCATTCGAGAGGCCGAATTTTTCCGAGCCGAACAGCAGCGCGGTGGGCCCGGCGGCCAGTTGCTTCTTGATTAACCGCCCGCCGGGTTCCAGGCTGCGAATGGTGTGCTTGAGCTCGCGATGCCCGATCGCGGTGGTGCCCACGATAAGCTCACAATCGCTCACGGCCTCGGAGAGACTCTCATACTCGCGCGCCGCCTGGAGTACGGCGCCGGCGTGGACGGCCGAGCGCGCTTCGCGAAACGCAACGTGATAGGGATTCACCAGACGAAGGTGCAGGCAGCCGAAATTGCTCATCGCTCGCGCCGCAGCCCCTATGTTCAGCGGGTTCCGCGGCGCAACCAATATAACTCTAAGATTATCCAGGACTACTGCTCCAGGTACGTGTAGCCGTTCAAGCCCTCTTCATAAAAACGAAGGAGGCGGCCGGACTCTTCAATTCCGATCCGTCCTTCACGCAGCGCCAGCTCGACGTCGCGGCGGAACTGCTCCAGCAGCACTTTCGAGGAAAATTGAACGTAGTCGAGCACTTCGCGCACCGTGTCTCCGCGCACCACGGTATCGAGAATTACTTCGCCTGACTCGCTGAGGCTGACATGGACCGCGTTCGTATCTCCGAACAGATTATGCAAGTCTCCGAGGATTTCCTGGTAGGCGCCGAGCAGGAACGCGCCCAGATAGTAGGGCTGGCCGTTGAAGCGATGGAGCGGGAGAGTGCGCTTCACGTCGCGGCGATCAATGAATTGATCGATCTTTCCGTCGGAGTCGCAGGAAATGTCGCCGAGGGTCCCGTGATGCGTGGGCGCTTCGGTGAGCCGGTGAATCGGCATGATAGGGAAAAGCTGTTTGATGGCCCAGGAATCGGGCATGCTCTGAAACAGCGAGAAATTACAGAAGTAGGTGTCGGCCAGCAGTCCGTCGAGCCCTTCCAGTTCTTCGGGGAAAAAATCGAGTTCTTTCGCCAGCTTGTAAACGCGGCGGCAAATGGCCCAATATAGGTTTTCGCAAAGGCTGCGCTGGCTGAGGGGCAGATAGCCGAGACTAAAAAGATTGAGCGCCGAGTCGAGCGCCTGTTGAGCGTCATGATAGCTTTCGAGCAGATTCTTGGCGCTCAGCCCCCGGTAGGTTTCCTGCAGATCGAGCAGCGGTTGCTCCGCTTCCTCGGGGACCGGAAGTGTAACTTCGTCCTCTCCGAAGCCCGAAACGCCGACGACATTGAAGACGAGCACGCTGTGATATGCCACAATGGCGCGGCCGCTCTCGGAGACGATCGTCGGGTGGTCGACGCCCGCCTCGTCGCAGATGCTCTGGACGTGATACACGACGTCGTTGGCGTATTCCTGGAGCGTATAGTTCACGCTGGACTCGAAATCGGTTTGCGAGCCGTCATAATCAATGCCAAGCCCGCCCCCGACGTCCAGGAAACGGAGGCCCGCGCCCGCGCGCTTCATCTCGACGTAGACCCGCGCCGCTTCGATCACGGCCCCTTTAATATGCCGGATGTTCGTAATCTGGCTGCCCAGGTGAAAGTGCAGAAGCTGGATGGAATCCTCCAGTCCGTGGACGCGCATCTCTTCGAGCGCCCGTAGGGCCTCGCTGACAGTGATGCCGAACTTCGAACGAAATCCGCCGGAGGACTTCCAGCGGCCGGCGCCGCGGCTCGCGAGCTTCACCCGCAGCCCGATGACCGGTTTCACGCCGACTCGCTCGGAATGCTTCACGATCAGGTCGAGTTCCGTATATTTTTCGACCACGGGAATGATGTTGCGGCCAATCTTCTTGGCCAGCATCACCATTTCGATATACTCGTCGTCCTTGAAACCGTTGCAGATAATTGGCGTGCTGTTGTCGGCAAGGGCGAGAACCGCGAGAAGCTCAGGCTTCGAGCCGGCTTCGAGCCCGAACCCGTACGCCTGACCGTACTGAAACACTTCCTCGACCACCTGCCGCTGCTGGTTCACCTTGATCGGATAGACACAGCAGTATCCGGCCTGGTAATTGTGCTCGGCGATGGAGGTCTGAAACGCCTGGTGCAGCTCGCCCAGCCGGTGCTTCAGGATCTCGGCGAAGCGAATCAGGATAGGGAGGGATATGCCCCGGAGTTCGAGCTTTTCCGCCAGTTCCTTCAGATCGATCGCGCGGTTGGGGTCTTTGTTCGGATGCACCCACAGGTGCCCGTTGTCTCCGACGGAGAAATACCCTTTGCCCCAACGGGCGACGTCGTAAAGTTCGTTGGTATCCGTAATGGTCCAGCGCTCCGCCGGTTCGCGAACGGCACCTTCGCTAATTTTCAATTCGGTTACCCATCCTTCGCTGCGCAAGATGCGCGTTCAGGCACATCACGCCACGCGGCGGACGGCGCGCTCAAACTACAGTGTCGCGCATTTTCGCGCGCCCGCAAGTATTTTTTCGGGGCGGCGGACGGCGGCTGAGGGCCTGATAAAATGGTCGCCTTCCAGCGAATTCATCATGGCATTCACAATCTCTCTTTCAGGCAGGACGGCGCTCGTCACCGGCGCGAGCAAAGGCGTGGGAAAAGGCGTGGCGCTCGGGCTGGCGCAAGCCGGCTGCGACATCGCCGTGAACTATAATTCGGACCGGAAAGGCGCCGAAGAAACGGCAGCCGAAATCACCGGGATGGGGCGGCGCGCGTTGATCGTCGGAGGCAGCGTGGGCAGCGCCGCCGACGTCGACCGAATGTTCCAGGAAATCGACGCATGGTCGGACAAGTTGGACATCCTGGTAAACAACGCGGGTGTTCAGACCTGGAAGCCGCTCCTGGAACTGGCGGAGAAGGACTGGGACCACGTCATCGATACCAACCTCAAGGGCTGCTACCTCTGCACCCAGCGGGCCGCGCTGCGCATGAAGAAGCACAAATGGGGGCGCATCGTGAACATCGGCTCGGGATGCAATAAGCTGGCGTTCCCCAACCTGGTGGACTATACCGCGAGCAAGGGCGGCATCGAAATGTTGACGAAAGTATCGGCCGTGGAACTCGGCCCGCTCGGGATCACGGTGAACTGCGTCGCCCCTGGCGCCATTGAGGTGGAGCGAACCAGGGATGAAGCCGGCGATTATGCGGGAACCTGGGCGAAGCTAACGCCGGTAGGGCGCGTGGGGCTACCCTCGGACGTCGCGAATGCCGTGACATTTCTGGCCGGCGATGCCTCCGAATTCATCTCGGGACAGACCATTTGGGTGGACGGCGCTCTTTTCAGCAAGCCGGCGTGGCCGTATTAATTTTTGAGGTAAAGCGCGAGTCCGGGCTGGCTGACAGCGGCATCCGGAGCGGGGCTGTAGCCGCCCTGCACCAGAATCGTACCTAGAATCATGGTTACAGCGACCTGTGGCGGGTAGGTGAAATTGGAGATCGCCGGATTGTTCGCTTCGATGGCCGCAGCCGTCGGAATAGTCACGGTAATCTGGTAGGCTTTCCCGGGAAGACGCCCGGCGCGCGCGAAAGCAGAGCGTACGCCGTTGGCGTAGAAGCCGCCGACGAAGATGGAAATTGGTAGCGGCGTGACCACGTACCCGGATTCGAGGTCGAGAGCGCCCACTCCGGTGGCAAAAATCGTAATGGCGTCGCCCGGTTTGGCCGGCCGGTTCGGTGAATTGAACGAACCGTCGCTGTTGCGGATGTAGCCTTGCCCGAACCCGTTCCCGTGAATCGAATAGATCCCGGGAGCAGCCACGGATGCCGGCATCAAAACGCCATTGGAAACCGCTCCGCCGGCGGACACCTCGACCTTCATCTCGCCGGAAGTCTTGAGGTTACCCGGCAGTAAGGACACGACGCTCGCCGGAGAGCGCGAGACCGTGGTCAGGGGCACCCCGTCAACCAGGATTTGAGCATCCGCGCCAAAGCCCTCCCCCCTGGCCTCAATCGCTTCATCCGGACACAGCGCGACGGCGTATTTGCTAGCCATATTCACCACCGAGTCAAGTCTCAGCGGAGGGCTTGGCGGCAAATCGACGCGGTTGGCGATAATCGCATTTCCGGGGCTAAAGACCGGCGGGATCGCGCCCGGAACCGGCACTTCCGTAGAGCCGGCAAGAACAATGCCTCCATCCGGCGTGGCGAAAGCTCCGGAAACGCTGAACGGGCGCGAATCTCCGGCATAAGTGGAAAAAATCAAATGCGACAGGCCGTTATCCAGCTCCGCGACGAAACCGGTTTGTACCGCGAAGGACCCCTGAAACGGAGCGCGCGTCGGAAAGGCCTTCGATCTCGTCTGGCCGCCAATGATCACATTGCCCGACGAATCGAATGCAACGCTCTGCCCGGCGTCGTCCCCCTCCCCGCCCAGGAAGGTCGCCGCAAGCACGTGAGACAACGTCCCGTCGAGTTTTGCCACGAAAGCCTCGCCGAGTGACGGACCGGGACCGAAATAACCTGGCAGTTGCGGAATGGGTGGTTGAGGCGACGTCGCGAAGGCGCCGGCCGTAGCCTGGAAGTTCGAACCCGCTACACCGGTGAGATAAAGATTGCCTTCCGGGTCGAGCGCCATGGCTTTCACGAAATAACTCAACGCCTTCGCAGAGAAGCGCAGCGCCGAGCCGCTCGAATTCATCACCGATAGACTGGCGGAATCCGAGTCCGTCAGGTAGGCGTTCCCGAGCGGATCGATCGCGAGCGCGCTGACGTTTCCGCGTTGCGTCCCAATATAGGTCGAGTAAACCAGGGAGGCGCCGTCCGGGCTGAACTTCGTCAGGAAGCCGTTGGTCGGAGGACCCTCGCAGTGGCCGATGGATCCGCCAGTGCAATCGTTTGTCCCTTGCAATTGACCCTGATACGCTCCCTGCGTCACCGGGAGGTCTCCGTAGGTGAACCCGCCGATAAACGGACTGCCATCGGAGCCAGCGGCAATCGACGTAAGGAAGGTATTCGCGTCGCCGAACCAGGTTGACCATGCGAGAGACCCGTCCGGATTCAGCCGGAAGAGAAACGTTCCGCCGGCGGTTTGCCCGGTGATTGCGCTCGCCGCCGGCGGCGAAGTCTGGTAGGCATGATTTGTCACGGGAAAATCGGCAGTGGTGGCTGTACCTCCCACGTAAACGCCGCCGTCCCCGGTAACCGCGATTCCGGCTGCTGCGACAACTCCAGTACCGCCGGCGCGGACCGCGTAAACAATCTGCCCGTTTGGATCGAGCTTTAGGACGAAAGCGCTGGTTCCCGCCGCGCTCCCAAACGTCCGGGTGGCGGGAAAATCCGCGGATGAAGTGCTGCCGGTGACATACAGGTTTCCCTGGATGTCGGTAGCGGCCGCGGTGACTTGATTTGTTCCGGAACCAAGGATCTGCGTCACCCAGCCGAGGGCAGGAGCGGGACTGGAAGTGGGATTCGCGGCGAAAGCCGCCGGCAGAAGGAAAGCGAAAAACGCCACACGAGGCAGCATTGGAGGACCCCCAAATTAAAGCCGCCCGGGCCCGGCGACTTGCTATAGCCGGATGATACCATTTCCATCCGGCCTCGACGGCCGCTTGCGGCTGCCGCCGAAGGCCGGAGCCAGCGCCGCTTTCCTAGGCCGCCGGGATATTAAGCACGTCCCCGGGATGAATGACGCTCTTCTCATCCTTCAGTTGATCCGGATTGCCCTCAATAATCTTGTGGAAGAGGCTGCCGTTGCCATAGAATTTCTCGCTGATCTTCCACAAAGAATCGCCTGCCACCACCGTATAGGATTGCGCCGCGGGGGCCGGCGGCGCCGGTTGCGGCAGACTCGAATCCACCGATAGATTCGCCGTCAGGTCCGAATACGAAGCGTCAACGGATTTGATCGCATCCCAGATCTTGTTCTTGATCTCCTCCGATGGAGCCGCTCCTTCCAGGTACAGCTTGTCATCTTGAACATGGAGATGCGACAGACGGACACCGTACGTCGTGACCGCCTCAAGCACCGTGGCATATTTGCCCTTCAGTTCGTCGAGAGTTGCCATGAAATTTCCTCCGGCCCACAAGTATAGCGTTCCCGGGCCGACGTACACGCGTTTTCGGTTCGTTTTCGTCCCCGCGGGCGGCATCGATCGGGATGATTTTGTCTGGTCCAAACGGGACAAAACGGAGCCTGGAGCGGTTGAAATGGAGGGGCTCGATGTGTTAACTTTATCACTTTGAGGTATATCTGCGTTCTCGCGCAGATCGCGTATTTTACGGGTATTTCTCCTTTCGTTTAGGCGGTTCCCTCGAACAAATTACATGGACTCGACGATACAGGCGTTAGGTGGGCTTCTGCTGAGAGCAGTGCCGACCTTTATTCTGGTTTTTCTCCTCCACTTTTATCTAAAGTGGATGTTTTTCAATCCCCTTAATAAGGTGTTGAAGGAGCGGCGGAACTTGACGGAAGGCGCGCGCGAAGCGGCCGATGCAGCTCTCCGCGCCGCGAGCGAGAAGACTGCCCGCTATGAAGCCGCCCTGAACGATGCCCGTGCGGAAATCCATCGCACCCAGGAAGAGACCCGGAACGGCTGGCTTGCCGAGCAGACACGGCAAATGGACGAAGCGCGAGCCAAATCGCATGCGCTGATTCTCAAGGGCAAAGAAGAAATTGCGGCGGAAGCCGAGACAGCGCGCCGGGAACTGAGCGAGTCCACGCAGGCGCTGGCAGCTCAACTGACGCAGCGCATTCTTGCCGGGAGGCTGAACTAGGTGCGCCGCGTTTTTTGGATTCTCGCCGGCTGGGGGATCTCGTTTTGCGCGTTTGCGCAGGAAGCCGGACACGAGGGCGCCGATTCTGCCGAGCGCCCGCTCGTCTGGATGTGGGCGAATTTCATCATCCTGGCGCTGGTGCTGGGTTATCTTATCCGGAAATCGGGCGGAGCATTCTACCGGTCACGCCAGGAGGCGATTCAAAACGGTATTTCCGAAGCGGCCAAGCTGAAGCAGGATGCCGATGCGCGGGCCCGGGGAATTGAGCAGAGGCTGGCGGGACTGGAGCAGGAAATCGAGCGGATGAAAGCCTCGGCGAAAGCGGAATTCGCGGCGGAAGGAAAGCGCATCGAGCGGGAGACGGCTCAGGTGCTGGAACGCCTCCAAACGCAGACCGCCCAGGAGATTGCGGCGGCGACCAAGCACGCGCGCGAGGAGTTGAAGTCTTTCGCGGCGGGACTCACGCTGGACCTGGCGGAATCGCGGATACGCGTGGAAATGACCCCCGAGGTCGACCACCGCCTGGTGGAGTCGTTCACGCATGAACTCGCCGGGCGCGGCGGCGCCGGAGAGGCGACCGCTTAAATGATTTCGGCAATCGGACTTCGCTATGCAAGAGCCCTGGCGGAAGTAGTGCTGGCTCACGCCAGTGAAATTTCCCCGGAAGCGGCGCTGCAACAGATCCGCGCTTTCGCGGCGGCGGTGGAAGGCGCGCCGGACCTGCACCGGGCGTTGCTGAGCCCGGCGGTGAAACTGTCGCGGAAGCGCGCCGTCATCGCTCGGCTGGGAGAGCCCATGGGGCTTTCGCAAATCGTCCAGAATTTCCTTTTTGTCATCGTGGGCCATCGCCGGGTCGGCATTCTGCCGAGCGTTGCCGAGGGCCTGGAAGAAATTTTCGACGAGCACTTCGGGTTTGCCCGCGCCGATATTTCCACCGCGCGGACGCTCGATCCGGCTCAGGTTTCAAGTCTTGAAAAGCAGCTCGAAAACATCACCGGAAAGAAGATCCGGCCGCGCTACTCCGTTGAGCCGTCCTTGCTCGGCGGAGCGGTTGCCCGCATCGGATCCACGGTGTACGACGGCAGCGTCAAAGGATATTTCGAGCAGCTTCGCCGGGGATTAGTGAGCGAAAGCGTGCCGGCGGAAAAGATAATTTAGCACCCGGATTGGGGATGAACTATGGCTTCGTTACGAGCAGATGAGATCACCCGCGTACTGCGCGGCGAGATCGAGAATTACGATAAGGCGGTCAACGTCTCCGAAACCGGTACGGTAATTTCGGTCGGCGACGGTATCGCGCGTATTTACGGTCTCGAAAAAGTTATGGCGGGAGAATTGATCGAGTTCCCGCACGGAGTTTCCGGTATCGCTCTGAACCTGGAGGAAGACCAGGTGGGCGCGGTGCTGTTGGGGAATTTCGAGGAGATCATGGAAGGCGACGAGGTTCGCCGGACGCAGCGCATCATGTCGGTCCCGGTGGGCCCCGAGATGGTGGGGCGCGTAGTGAACGCGCTCGGCCAGCCGATTGACGGCAAGGGCCCGATTCACGCGTCCGAAACCTCGCCCATCGAACGCATCGCGCCGGGCGTTATCGACCGCCAGCCGGTGAAAGAGCCGATGCAGACGGGGATCAAGGCGATCGACGCCATGATCCCGATCGGCCGCGGACAGCGCGAGCTGGTGATCGGCGATCGTCAGACCGGCAAAACGACCATCGCGCTCGACACGATCATCAACCAAAAGGGCGGCGACATGATCTGTATCTATGTCGCCATCGGGCAGAAGCGCTCCACCGTGGCGCAGGTGGTGAAAACGCTCGAAGATTTCGGCGCCATGGAATACACCATCGTGGTAGCCGCGACAGCATCCGACCCGGCCCCCATGCAATACATTGCGCCGTATACCGGCTGTGCGATGGGCGAATACTTCCGCGATAAAGGCCAGCATGCGCTCTGCGTATACGACGACCTTTCAAAACACGCCGCGGCATATCGCGAAATCTCCCTGCTGCTCCGCCGTCCGCCCGGACGCGAGGCCTATCCCGGCGACGTTTTCTATCTCCACAGCCGCCTTCTCGAACGCGCCGCCAAGCTGAGCAAGGAACAGGGCGGCGGTTCGTTGACCGCCCTGCCGTTCATCGAGACGCAGGCGGGCGACGTCTCGGCTTACATTCCCACCAACGTGATTTCCATTACTGACGGCCAGATTTACCTCGAAGCCGATCTTTTCAACTCCAACATTCGCCCCGCCATCAACGTCGGTCTGTCGGTAAGCCGTGTCGGCGGCAGCGCGCAGGTGAAGGCGATGCGCCAGGTGGCGGGCTCGCTCCGTCTCGACCTCGCTCAGTATCGAGCGCTGGCCGCCTTTGCGCAGTTCGGCTCGGACCTGGACAAGGCGTCGCAGGCGCAGCTCAATCGCGGCGCGCGCCTGGTGGAGATTTTGAAACAGGGGCAGTTTTCTCCGGTCCCTCTCGAAAAGCAGGTTCTGGTTATTTACGTTGGAACCAGCGGGCTGCTCGACGATATCGCGGTGGCAGACTGCCGCCGGTTTGAAGAGGAGCTGAGCCGCTTCATCGAGAACGGGCATCCGGCGATTTTCGCCGCGATCCGCGAAAAGAAGACGCTGGACGACGAACTGAAGGGCCAGATCAACGCCGCGGTTGCCGAATTTAAGAAGCGCTTCGCCGCACGGGCATAACCGATGCCGAGCCTGATAGACATCCGCCGCCGCATCCGGTCGGTTAAGAACACGCAGCAGATCACCAAGGCCATGAAAATGGTTTCGGCGGCGAAACTGCGCCGCGCGCAAGAGCGGGTGATTGCGGCGCGGCCGTATTCGCAGGTGCTACAGCGGATGTTGAGCAACATTGCGCAGGCGGCGTCCGAGGGAGCCGAATCCGAAGCGCACCCGCTGCTAGCCAAACGCCCGGAAGAGCGTGTTTTGCTGGTGCTGATGACGGCCGACGGCGGCCTGGCGGGGGCTTTCAACTCGAATATCATCAAGAACGCCATTCGTTTTGTTTCCGAACTCGGGCCCGAGCGCGTCGAGTACGAGTTGGTGGGCCGTAAAGGGCGCGACTCATTCCGCAAGCGCGGGGTGAAGATCGCGGGCGAATACGCGGGCCTGTTCATGAAGCCGGTGCGCGTGGAAGACGCGATCTCCATCGCCCGGAAAATCACGGAGCGCTTCGCGAATGCCGAGATCGACGCGGTCTACGTGATGGGTAACCGGTTCAAATCGGTGGCTGCGCCGGAGATGGCGACGCGGCGCATTCTCCCCCTGGAAGTTCCTCAGGATAAAACCTCCATCGACTACATCTACGAGCAGGACCCGGGCGAGTTGCTCAAGGCCCTGCTGCCGCGTTATGTGGAGAACCAGATTTATCAGGCGATGATCGAATCCTACGCGGCCTATCAGGGCGCCCGCATGACCGCCATGGACGCGGCCAGTTCGAACGCGGCCGACATGCTGGACCGCCTGACGCTGAACATGAACCGCGTCCGGCAGGCTTCGATCACGCGGGAAATTATCGAAATTGTCAGCGGCGCCGCCGCTTTGGATTAAAAGGAAGAATCGTATGCAGACGCAAGGGCTAGTCGAAGGCAAGGTAATTCAGGTGGCGGGTCCCGCCGTGGACGTTCAATTTCCGGAGCATCAGATCCCGGTCATTTATACGGCGATCCGCATCACGAGCGAAGGGTTTGAGACCGACAATCCAGTGGACATCATCGCCGAAGTTGCCCAGCATATCGGCGAGGGGCGCGTTCGCACCATCGCTCTTCAACCGACCGACGGCATGGTGCGCGGCATGAAGGCATACAGTCTCGGCGGTCCGGTTTCGGTGCCCGTGGGCAAGGAAACGCTCGGCCGCGTTTTGAATGTCATCGGCGAACCCGTGGACAAGATGGGGCCCGTGAACACGACCCAGCGGTGGCCGATTCATCGTCCCGCGCCGCCGTTCGACGAACAGGCGACCGAATCCCAGATGTTCGAGACCGGCATTAAAGTCGTCGATCTTCTGGAACCCTATCTCCGCGGCGGGAAAATTGGCCTCTTCGGTGGCGCCGGCGTGGGCAAGACCGTCATTATTCAGGAGCTCATTAACAACATCGCCATGAAGCATGGCGGCGTCTCCGTGTTCGCCGGCGTGGGCGAGCGCACCCGCGAGGGGAATGACCTCTGGCTGGAAATGCAGGAATCCGGCGTCGTTGATCCGCACGATTTCAACAAATCCAAATGCGCGCTGATCTACGGGCAGATGACCGAGCCGCCCGGAGCGCGTCTTCGCGTCGGACTGACCGGCCTTACGGTCGCCGAGTACTTCCGCGATGTGGAAGGCCAGGACGTTCTGTTGTTCATCGATAATATCTTCCGGTTCACGCAGGCAGGCTCGGAAGTTTCCGCATTGCTGGGACGCATGCCTTCCGCCGTGGGTTATCAGCCGAATCTCGCTTCAGAAATGGGCGAGTTGCAGGAGCGCATCACCTCCACCAAGCAAGGCTCGATCACGTCGGTGCAGGCTATTTATGTGCCAGCGGACGACTACACCGATCCGGCCCCGGCCACCACGTTCGCTCACCTGGACGCAACCACCAACCTGACCCGGGCGCTCGTCGAGCAGGGCATCTACCCCGCCGTCGATCCGCTGGCATCGACTTCGCGCATCCTCGATCCGCGCATCGTAGGCGACGATCATTACAACACCGCCCAGGCCGTGAAGCAGACGCTTCAGAAATACAAGGATCTTCAGGACATCATCGCGATTCTTGGAATTGATGAGCTTTCCGATGAAGACAAGCTGACAGTCGCCCGCGCGCGCAAGATTCAGCTATTCCTGTCGCAGCCGTTCCACGTTGCCGAGCAGTTCACCGGCGTCGCAGGCAAGTACGTGAAGCTTGCCGACACCGTGCGCAGCTTCAAGGAAGTGGTGGAAGGGAAGCACGACGATATTCCCGAGCAGGCGTTCTACATGCAGGGCGCGATTGAAGACGTGCTCGAACGCGCCGAACAGCTCAAGAAGGCGAAATAACCGGCGTGGCGGAAACGTTCCATCTCCAGGTTGCGACTCCCGAGAAGCTGCTCGTCGACGCGGACGTGATCAGCGCCCAGATTCCGTGTAAGAACGGCTACATCGGCGTGCTGCCCGATCACGCGGCCCTGCTTTCCGAGTTGGGGGACGACGAATTGAGCTACGTGACGCCCGCCAATGAAACTCGCAAGCTGGCAATTCACGCCGGGTTTGTCGAAGTGCTCGACAATCACGTCCGGATTCTTACCGAAGAAGCGCCTCCGGAAAAGCAGCAGTAGGCGTTCGGGCTTATTTTCTGCCCGCGCCTGGCGCCAGTTTGGGCGCGAGCAGCCATTTCAGGACTCCTCGCGGCGCCGGGCCAAAGCGATAAACGTCCACCCGCGCCATCGAACCTTTCTTGAAGTCTATTTCGAGGGAGGGAGCGCCCAACAGAAACGCGGTGGCGGCGCTGAACAACGGCTCATGGCCCGTGAGCAAAATCGAATCGGCATCGCGATGAACGCGGACTTCCTCCCATACGGCCTGAGGCGTCGATCCGGGCGTGAGAGCTTGCGTCCGCAGGATCTCCCCGCTATGCGTCAGGATCTCCGCCGCAATTTCCGCGGTTTGCACCGCCCGGCGGAAGGGGCTGGATAGAATCAGCGACGGCGCGACCCCGGCGGCCCGGGCCGCGGACAGGATGTCCGCGAGTTTCTTGCGGCCCTCGTGGGTGAGCGACCGCTCGGAATCCGGCTGGCCGGCGCTTTCGTCCTCCGCGATGCCGTGTCGAAGCAGGTAAAGTTCCACTGATATCAGCTTACCGTCGCCTGCCCGGCCCCGTTTTGCCATACTCTAGGTTCGGCCTCGCGATGAGTTCAACCCCGTCCCCGCTCCAGCGCTACACTTTCTGTGCCGCCCTCGGCGCTTCCGCCGCCATTCTTTTTTCCATTGCCGTTTCACAAATTCTTCTGGGCGTCGCCTTTGTGCTGCTGCTAGCTTCCCGGCAGAAGCCGCGCTTCCCACCGATCAAGCTGCCGCTCGGACTATTCATGCTGGGGACGGTCGTCTCGCTCTTTCTCTCGGGAAATCCGGCGCTGGGACTGCCGCAAATCAAGAAATTCTTCGTGTTCCTGTTTGCATTGGTAGTCTACAGTGCTTTTCGCAAATTGTCGCAAGTCCGCCTTGCCGTGCTGGTCTGGAGCGGGATCGCGTCGCTTTCGGCAATTTTCAGCTTTGTGCAATTTTTCCGCTTCTACGAAGGATCGCAGGAAGCCCATTCCGGTTTTTATCAGTTCTACATCGGCTCGCGCATCACCGGCTTCATGAGCCATTGGATGACTCTGGGCGGTGAAGAAATGATCATCATCATGATGCTGGCGGCACTGCTGTTTCTGGGTCCTGCCGGACGTTGGAGGACCGCCGGATGGACCGCTCTGGGCCTCCTGATCGTCTCGCTGGCGCTGGGCCTGACGCGTAGCATCTGGATAGGGACGTTCCTCGCGGGGATCTATCTCATCTGGTTCTGGAAACGCTGGCTGGTACCCATTGTGCCGCTGCTTGCCGCCGCCATGCTCTTTTTTGCGCCGGTCCGCGAGCGAGCAGTGTCGATATTTCACAGCCACGGCGACATGGACTCCAATCAGTTTCGTGTCGTGGTGTGGCGGACCGGAATGGAAATGATCCGCGCGCATCCGTGGTTCGGCGTGGGCCCCGAAGAGGTGAAGCCGCAGTTTGACCGCTACGTGCCGCCCGATATTCCACGCCCGCTGCCGAGCGGCTGGTACGGGCATCTGCATAATATCTACATCCAGTACGCGGCGGAACGCGGCATCCCTACCATGCTCATGATGATGTGGCTCATCGCGAAAGTGCTTTACGACTTGAGCCGCGCGCTCCGGCGGGGCGTCTCGAATCAGCAGAGATGGATTGTGCACGGAGTGATCGCCGTAATCATCGGAATTCTTGTGGAAGGAGTGGCTGAATACAATCTTGGCGATAGCGAAGTGCTCACGCTATTCCTGGTTTGCGTCAGCTTCGGCTACCTGGCAATCGAAAATGTCCCTTCGGAATCGTGAAGTAATCCTGGCCGGGGGAACCGGCGGACTGGGTTCGGAGACAGCGCACCTGCTTGCAGGCGACGGCGCAAAGGTGATCGACAGCTCGCGCACCCGCGGAGCCGTCCATGCGGATATTACGAGCGCCAAGGACCGCGCTTTGCTGCTCGACGCCGCGGCGAATCTCTACGGCCTGGTGGTGTTCGCCGGAACGCCGGCGCGGGGACCGGCGGAGGAGGGCATCCCGATCTCGCACGACGTAAACTACGCCGGTCCGATCCTTCTGGCGCGGGAAGCCGCCGCGCGCATGCGCGACCGGGGCACTCCCGGCTCCATCGTGCTGTTTTCCACCATGCAAGCGGTGGCGTTGTTTCCGGGCTCCACGATTTACGCATCGCAGAAAGCCGCGTTGACTCACGCCGCGCTCATCCTCGCAAAAGAGTGCCGCGGGCGGGTGAACATCCGGGTGAACGTGATCGCACCTGGCGTAATGCACGCGGGAATGGCTACGCCCAGCATCGAATCCGGAAAGTACGACCGGTTTCTCGCCGAAGACATCATTCCGCGCTTTGGACGCGCGCTGGACGTGGCCCGTGCGGTGCGGTTCTTTCTCGAGCCGGATAATTACATCACCGGTCAGGTGCTGAGCGTCGACGGTGGAATTACATTATGAGCCGCTACGGTTTGTAAGCGACGCAGTCGATCTCAACCTTCATTTTGGGATTCGCGAATTTGCACTCCACGGTAGTGCGCGCGGGTTTCGCGTCTCCAAAGAACTCGGCGTAGACTTCGTTCATGGCGCCGAAGTCCTTGCCGTCGGCTAGAAATACCGAGCACTTCACCACGTCGGCGGGGGTTGCGCCGCAGCCTTCTAAAATGCGGCGAATGTTACCCAGCACCACGCGTGTCTCATGCTGGATGTCGCCATAGGTGAATTTGCCTGTTTGGGGATCCACCGGACCCTGCCCGGAAACGTAGATGAAGCCTCCAGCGCGAACCGCGGGTGAATAAGGGCCCTGCGGAGCGGGAGTTCCCGGCGGAGTTAACCGCTCGATCGTATCGGCCATTTAGTGATCCACCTTTTTCTTTCGCGGCCGCCGCTGCAACGGCTTTCCGTCCGGGCCCACGGGAGTTTTGCGAGGAGCGCGCGCCACTTTCTTCGGCTTCGCGGGCGGAGGATTGGGTTCGAGCAGAGAGGGCTGGCCCTCGACAATCGGCTGCTTCTCATCTTCCTCCGAGGGGAACTCCGCTTCCGCGGGCTCGGGCAGAGCGGGCGGATAGAACTCGGCCCCCAGGGTAACGATGAGTCCCTTTTCCTCATCGGGCTCGATGCGCACCACCAGTTTGTCCTGTGCGTAGTTGAGAAACTCGGTGAATTCCTGAAAGCCCAGGTTCTTCGGATCGAAAGTGGGATGCTCTTCGTATACCCAGGCTTCGAGCTCGTCGGCGACAACGCCGTTTTCCAAGTCCAGGCGGTGCGTCTCCAGGACGTCCCTCAGCAGCGGTAGCGACTCTTCCGGCTTGGGGGCGGGGCGATCCGGCTGGGCCGACGTCTTGCGCTCGATAATATAGCGCCCGCCGGTGCCGCTCACGTTGACGTAGTCGGCGCGCTTCAGCTTTTCGATGAAATCCGAGAAGCTGCCCGCGCCATACGCCTTCTCACTGAACGCCGAATCCAACTGCAGCATCGTGGACTTCAACAACCCGAGCTGAGGCTGCACGGCGCGCCGTTCCAACACCTGCAAAGCGCGCTCCACCAGGGGCATTGCCTGCGCCAGGTCGAGCGGCGCCGGACGCGGAGTCTTTCCGACCGGCCCCTGCCGCGGGCCGCCCTTGTCCGCGCGCGGCTCGCGGGATTTCTCGCCACGGTCGCGCCCTTCCCCGCGGTCCGAATAGGAGAGCAGCGATTCGTAGCTGATGAACTCGTGGCAATTTTGTTGGAGGATGGTGCTGGTGAAGGCCCGGCCGCCCACCACATACACCGTTTTGCCGTATTCCTTCAGCTTGTTCACCAGCGGGATAAAGTCGCTGTCCCCGCTGACGATGGCGAAGGCGTTCACGTTGTTATGGGTGAACGCCATCTCCAGGGCATCGAGGGCGAGATTGATATCGGCGCCATTTTTGTCGCCCCGCGGCGAGGGGATGCGTTGCACCATCTGGACGGCGTTCTCGGCCATTTGCCGGGTTGCGCCTTCCTGGCGGCTCCAGTTTGCGTAGGCAAACTTCGCAACCAGGTCGCCGCGCTCTTTCAAGGCGTCCAACGGTAAACCCACGTCGAATTCGCACCGGAGCGTCGATTTGAGCCCAATCTCGATGTTGTCGTAATCGACGAATACCGCTATGTTCAGTTTGTCCTGCACGTTATTTTCTTCTTCCCGTCACACGGTCTGCTTTACGCTGGACCGGACGAATTCCACAATCTTCCCCAATGAAGCGCCCGGCTGAAACACCGCCGCAACCCCCGCGCGCTTTAGCCCGGCGGCGTCACCGTCGGGAATGATACCACCGGCGATAACAATCACGTCTTCCATCTTCTTTTCCCGGAGCAGATCCATGATCCGGGGAACGATGGCATTGTGCGCCCCCGACAATATGGATAGCCCGATTACCTGTACATCTTCCTGCAGCGCGGCGGTGACAATCATCTCCGGCGTTTGCCGCAAGCCGGTGTAAATGACCTCCATCCCCGCATCCCGGAGGGCGCGGGCGATCACCTTGGCGCCCCGGTCGTGTCCGTCGAGACCGGGTTTTGCAACCAGCACCCGGATCCGATTGTCCATATTATTGCCCGAGAACACAGGATACAAAGAAAGTGTGCCGTGCGCTCCCTTAGATTATAGAACGCTTGTCTCCCGGTAGGTTCCGAACACCCCGGCAAGCGCCCCGCACACCTCGCCCACCGTGGCAAACGCGCGGACGGCGTCCAGAATATGCGGCATGGTGTTCTCGTTCGATGCCGCCGCCCTCTGCAAACGATCGAGGGACCGGGCCACGGCCTCACTGTCGCGCCGCGCCCGCAGGGCGGCAAGTTTCGCCGCCTGCCGCTGCTGCGCGGCAGGATCGGTCTGGAGGATCTCGATCGGTTCGTCCTCCTCGCCTGTGAACGCATTGACGCCGACGATGGTCCGTTCACCCAGTTCTACCGAGCCTTGATAGCGATAACTGGCCTCGGCGATCTCCGCCTGAGGAAATCCGCGTTCAATCGCCGGAATCATTCCTCCCATTTCGTCAATCCGGCCGATATATTCATTTGCCTGACGTTCCATTTCGAGCGTCAGGTTCTCCAGATAGAAGCTCCCGCCAAACGGATCGGGCACATCCGGAATGCCGCTTTCGCAGGCGATGACCTGCTGGGTCCGCAGGGCGATGGTGACAGCGTGCTCACCGGGAAGCGAATAAGCCTCGTCGAGCGAGTTCGTGTGAAGGGACTGAGCGCCTCCAAGCACGGCCGCCAGCGCCTGGAGCGTGGTGCGTACGATGTTGTTATAGGGCTGCTGCCAGGTCAGCGAACAACCCGCGGTCTGGGCATGCGTGCGAAGCTTCCAACTGCGTTCCTCTTTTGCGCCAAACCGGTCCCGCATCACATACGCCCAGATTTTACGCGCCGCCCGGTATTTAGCGATTTCCTCGAAGAAATCGTTGTGCGAATTAAAAAAGAAACTGAGCCGGGGCGCAAAGGCATCCACCGGCAGACCCCTTTCCACGGCCCAATCGGCATATTCAATGCCGTCCCTCAAAGTGAAGGCAAGCTCCTGGACGGCGGTGGAGCCGGCCTCGCGAATATGATATCCGCTGATCGAAACCGGATTGAATTTTGGAGTGTGGCGCGCCGCGTATTCAATAACGTCGGTCACCAGCCGCATGGAGGGGCGCGGCGGGTAAATATATTCCTTCTGCGCGATGTATTCCTTGAGGATGTCGTTCTGCAAGGTGCCGGAGATTTTGGACCAATCCGCGCCTTGTTTTTCCGCGACCGCCAGGTACATCGCCCAGATCACCGGCGCGGGGGAATTGATCGTCATGGAGACCGTCACGTCTTCGAGAGGGATATCGCGGAAGAGCGTCTCCATGTCTTCGAGCGAAGATACCGGGACGCCGCACTTCCCTACTTCGCCCGCGGACGCGGCGTGGTCCGCGTCGTAGCCCATGAGCGTCGGCAGATCGAACGCCACCGAGAGCCCGGTCTGCCCTTGCGAGAGCAGATACAAATAACGGCGATTGGTTTCCTCCGGGGTGGAGAATCCGGAAAACTGCCGCATGGTCCACAGGCGTCCGCGGTACATATCTTTGTGGATTCCGCGCGTGTAGGGAAACGAGCCGGGTGCGCCGGGTTCGAAGCCGCGGAGATCTTCGCGGCCATAGGAAGCCTGCACGGGAATGCCGCTCAGCGTGGTGAAATTTCGCGCCGGCGCCGGGACCGGAAGGGCTTCCGCCATAAGATCCTGACTTAATTGTACGCGCCGCTCCGCGCGGCCGGAAGAGCGTCGTAGATTTCCTCCAGGCGCCGCACCGACGCGGCGAGGGAATAGCCCTCGCGAATTCGACGCGCGCCCGCCGACGCCAGTTCGACGCGCAGGACCGGATCGGAGGCCGCCAGACGCAGCTTTTCCGTCAGGTCCTCCACGGCGCCGGGGCTGAAGAGCAGACCGGAAACGCCGTGTTCGATCAACTCCGGGTTCCCTCCGGTGCGTGAGGCGATGGAGCAACACCCGCACGCCATTGCTTCCATCAATGCGTTCGATAGCGCCTCCGATCGTGACGGCAGCACGAAGATATCGAAAGAACGAAGCCATTCCGCCACCGACCGGGTCAGGGGCTCGAAATGGCAGTCCGCGACGAGGTTCTTTTCGACGGCGCGCCTCTGGAGAGCCTCGCTCATTTCGCCGCCGCCGACGATAGTCAGCGTCGCCTCGACGCCCGTCTCCCGAAGTTTCGCAAACGCGTCAATCAGCGTCTCAATGCTCTTTTCGGGTCTCAGCCAGGAGACGATCCCAATACGCACCGGGCCTTTCCTACGTTCACCGGGCGGGGAGAACACGTCGAGATCGACGCCGTTCGGGCAGTAGTGGATCAGCGTGGAGGGGACACGATCGCGCCGGATCAGGTCGTCGCGGACCGCGCTGGAGTTCACGACGATTCCATCCACCATATGGTCGGTCAGGCGAAGAAACGGGCGCTTGCCGGGCGTCAGATCGCGATAGGCGCGCTGGCTTGACAGCACAGCCGGAGCGCCTGCCGCGCGCGCGACAGGAACGGCAAACAGCGTCGCGGGCACATCGAAGGAATGGACGATATCGATGCGCTCCTCGCGGATATATTTTCGCAAGCGGCTCACCGCTCTCCAATAGGAGGGACGCAGGAGGCCGCGCATAGGAAACTCCGCCACGGGCACGCCCGCGTCCCGCAATTCCCCCAGACACGAGCCGCGCGCGAGAATACAGCCGGCGCGCGGCTCGAACCGCGACCGGTCCATCCGCGTCGCCACCGCCGTTAGCTGCCGCTCCGTGCCGCCAGGCTCAAGCCAATAGCTGAGCAAGAGCACGCGGCGCGGGGAGCGCATTACTCCGTAACGCGGGACGGGCAGCGGAGCGCGAAGAACCTCGGATCGAAGATATCGATCCCATTGGGCGCGTCCGAGATATCGATCTTCACCACGATGGGATTGCCGTCGCCGTCCGTAACCTGAGCGGCTTGTGAAGCACCCTGGCCCCGGACCTTGCTCAAAACCGCCACACGGCTTCCGGCCGGATGAGGATCGGCGTTGGCGAGCAACCGGAACGCGGCCCAGAGGCCGTTGTAATCGCCGAACGGAACGCTCGCTCCCACGTTCACACGCAAGCGGGCCATCTGTTGTCCGCTGCCCGGCCACGTGAAAGTCTTGGCCTGAGCCGTGTTCCCGGTGGTAGCCGCCGTCTCGCCGTCGATGGTGAGTGTGAATCCTTGCACCTTCGGCGCGGGCTCAATCTTGAGCGTGTATTTCATCCTCGCCTGCCCGTTGGCATCAGCGGGGAAGAACCCTTCCGAAATGGCCGCAATGCGATTCAGGAAACTTAGAAAGTCCCCCGACAATTTTGGATCGGCATCCGGCGCATTCACCCAAAAACGGCCCTGCTTGACGATGGACTTCCCGAGCGCCTGCTGCAGCGTGGCGTAAGCGCTGTTTTGCGGCCCGAAGATAGACGAGAATTCATCAAGGGAAGCGTCCTGCGCGCTCTGCGGGTCGAACGGGAATTTCTTCTGCACCTTGGCCAGCGCCGCGCAGAAGCTCTTTCCGGCCGCGCCGGCTTTATCGCGCCCCACTTTTCCGGCATCCGTAATGACAAACCGCATTGCGAGGTTGAACGGCGATACCAGGAAGTCTTTCAGCACGATGTCCATGCCGTCTGTGCCGTTAATGTTGAACTTGCCGGCCAAGTCGGAAACGGTCTTCTGTCCGGATTGCGAAGCGTTCTTGGCGGCTTCATGCAGCGTCAAATTCGGGTTCGAAGCGCGGTCGTCCTTCAGGTTATCCATCGCCTGCTGCATGCTCTGCAGGGCCGAGACATAGGACTGATTGGGCGCATCCACCAGGCGGTCGGTCACCGTGGGCAAAGCCACGACCTGGGCCGGTTGAAAAACCCGGGCGACGTCCGCGCTGGTCACGGCAGCCGCCTGCGGGGCCTCCGATCCGGCGGCGCTCTTCATCCGGCTCAACGCTTTGCCCTTCCGTTCGGCGCTGCTGAATTTGGACGTAAGGGAAGAGAAGAGACCGCCGCTCTGCGCGGCTTTGGCCATGCCGTCCGCCTTCCCCATCGCGCCCGGGCCTGCGGCGCCGGCGGCGGCTTTGGGAGGAGCGGGGAAAGCCGAGTTTTTCGAAATCAGGAACACGGCGGCCAGCAGAGGCGAACGGGTGTCGGAAAGAATCGAGAGTTTGGCCGCCGCATCCGCGGCGCTGCCGAATGGCGCGACCTTGGTCTGGCGGGCGAAGTCCTCCCAGCGCTGGATATAGTCGCGCCAGTAGAGGGCTTCCAGATCCGCTCCCGAAGAACCGCCTCCGGGGATAAACTGAGCCACGGCAGCGGTGGCGCCCAGTACGCAAGCATCGCCGCGCGGTCCCTTCGCGCCTTCGCGGATGGCCTTCTCAACGGCTTTCCAACCCGCCATGGTGAACGCGCCCGGCACTTCACCGGAGCCGGTTAGAACTTTCTTGAAATCGGGGTAAAAATCGGCAATACGGGCGGGGGGAACCGAGCGGTTCACTTCTTCGATCAACCCGTGATACAACTGATCCACTCCTTGCGTGGTGGCCAAATAACTGCGGCCCCGATCCACCAGGTCCTTCTTCTCGTCCAGATCGTACGGATTCTTGTAGCTGAGTTCGTCGGCGTAGAAATCAAGCTGTTTCTGAATCAACGCCTGCTGCTCGGTATCGACGGTCCTGCCGTTGCTCCAGGAATTGTAGAAAAGCGGCGAAAGGAACGTCTTGTCCGGCTTGCATTTGCAGGATGTGATCATGCGGTACGCCCGCACTTGGGAATACGCGGTGTCGTAGGAGACCGAGCCGTCGGAAGTCGCCGGCAGTGCTCCCAAACCCGCCGCCACCCGGCCATAGAAATCGTTGAAAAACATCGCGCGGAAGCGCTGAAAGTAGAGGTGATACGCATCCGGCAGGACGCGGTTTCCTGAATAGAGGAACCAGCGCAAGCGCAGAGGACGGCTGTCGCGATCGTACGTTTCGAGGATCTCCAGTTGCTGGCGAAGGCCTTCCATCGCGCGCAGGTCGTCGAGCGTCGGGACGGCGCCCGGGGCGGCCTGGTAACGGTAAGGCGCTTCGGCCGCGGCCTGAACGTCGGCGAGCAGGCTGCGATTGCCCCACCAGGACCGGAGGAAACAGAAACATAGCACCAAACCGACGAAGGTGACGCAGCCGTAGGCGATGCGGCGGTACAGGTCCTTCTTGCGGTGGCGGAAACCGGCGACCGACTGCAGCCGGTCGGCCAGCACGACGCGATGAAACAACTCCGACACAAAACTCCAGCGCGTGACCGTGGGCTCTCCCTGAGCTTCCGGCGCCGGGGTTCCCATCTTTTTCTGATAGTCCTGGAGATTAAACAGCGAGGTCGCTTCGCCGGTGGCGGGACCGCGCTGAACCGCTCCAATTCCTCCCGCGCTGCCGGCCGATGCGGCCACCTGCCGCGTTCCAGTGAAATAATAACCGCGAAGAATCGGGCTCGGTTGTAGCGGATTCGGACGAAACACGTCCACCAGAAACTGCATCAGCGTGTCGCGGAGCCGTTTCATCTCGCGCGGAAATTCGTAGGTTGGGACTTTACGCGCCGCGACGGGCTCGCGGGCGAGAAAGGTGGTGCGTTTCTCCGCCAGAGAGTAATAAAGTTCGTTAAAGGTCTCGGTGAGGCGGGCGGATTCGGACTCGGCAAATACCTCGCCCGCGGGCCGTTGCGCGGCCGTCAGAATGGGCAGGGTACAGCCGAGAATCTGCTGGTCTTCATTGTCGGCGAGGCGGGCGAAATAGTCGGCGAAATAGGGTATTCCGTCGGCTTTCGAGAAGATGACGTAAACCGGAAAATGAACGCCGAAGCTTTCGCCGATGAGCCGCAGACGCTCCTGAATGCGCCGTCCGAGGCCGCCGATGCGCCCGGGGTCGGGAATGCCGACAAACGGGCTGATATCGACGAACAAGATTGCGCCGCGCAGGTTCGATTGCGTCTTCCCGCCGGGCAGAAGATTGCTCAAAAACGAACCGGCTTTCTTGCCGCGCAGATGCTTGAGTAAGCGCATCCAGCGCGCCGGCTCCTGGCTGAAGAAAGACCCGGAGGTCTCGACAAACGCCGCTTCGCCCGCATACCAGAAGTTGCAGAGCTTGGTGGGGAGCACCACCGCATCGCGATACACTTGGCCGGCCAGCAGCTCCGGCTCGAGACCAGCGCCGAGAAACGTCGTGGTTTTCCCGCCACCCTCGGGTCCCACCAGCAGATACATGGGAAGATTCGTCACCGAAGTGCGAATCCGGCGGCTGGCGAGCGTGGGAGACTGCGCGAGGCGCGTATTTGCCTCGGAAATCAGGCCAACCACCGCGTCAATTTCGGGGTCGGGGCCGGACGCCGACACCGGCGGTGGAGGCGCCGCCTGCCCATTGCCGCCGGCCGGTGCCGAGGCGGCGGCGCCCCCGCCCCCGACCTGCCGCGTAAGGCGCGATACCAAAATATAAACCACGAATATCGTCAGCCCGAGCGCGCTGAGGAAAACAACCGCGAGTAGAAAATTGTCTTCGCTGACCAAAAACCGGCAGCCCAGAACAACCAGAACTTCGTACAGCAGGAATAACAGGAGCGAGATGATGAGCTTGCGTTTGGTCATGTCCGAATCTTCTACGTGAGGCTTTTCGCAACGGCATCGCGAACATTGCCGCTCTTCAGAATCAATAGAAGCGTGAAGAGCAGAAAGAGAACGATCGCCAGCCCGACCGATCCCAATCCTGTGCGCAACAACGTGTTGGCGAGCGCGTCCGGTGCGGCGGCCACGATCACCTCACCTGGAATTCCGCCCTGCGGCGAAAGCAGAGGGCTGCGGCCTCGCATCCGCTCGATCCGCTGTCCCACCCGATCCATCAGGACGTGCAACTCGGATCCGCCGCCGATAATATACTTCCCTTTGAAGCCCAGTAGCAGGCACAGGTAGAACACTTCCAGCATGTCCGCCAGCTCGGGAGAATCCTGGCGCGTCAGCAGCTTTTCCAGGCGCGCGTAGAATAGCTCTCCGGCCACTGAAATTCCGAACAACTCATCCTGCAGCGGTTTTTGCGCCCATTCGTTCCGGCAGGGATCGTGCGAGCTGAGGATCACCTCGTCGAGAAAGGCGACAATCGCAAAATCGGTCTCAATCGTATGCTCGCGGGCATAGTTGCGCTTGATGGCCTCCCGGTTTACTTCCGTCAGCGCTTCGACCATCCGCCGGCGGAAGCCGTCCGCGTTGGCGATCTGCTGCCGCCCGGATTGAATTCGAACGATGCCTGTGAAGAAACCCTGATAGAGCAGCGCCAAGTTCTCCCGCGGCAGCGCCGCGGCTGTCTGCGAGGGTGTGGGGGGTTGGGGGCGAGCCATGGTCCGATCGTTCCACCGGCCTAGCGGTGAAACTCCTTGTCCGGCAGGTTGGGGTCCGAGGTGATCGACTCAAACCGAAATTCCATGCCATGCTGCGCCTGGTCCGCAAAACGAATGTCCATTATTTTTGGCAACTTCGCCTTTCTGGTGCCCACGTAATCTCCATACACGACAGTCATCCCCGATCCAAGGCCCGTGGCGGATTCGTAAACGGCGCGCGACAGCAGCCCGTTGGGGGCGATCGTCAAGGTGTAGGTCTCGGTAGGCCCGGACGCCTTTACCGTTACCTCGGCATCCCCGCCCGGAGGCGTGGCTGAGGTGAGGGTCATCTTTCGGTTCACGATATGCGCCAGCAGCACCACCGGCTGGAGATCGCGGTACTGACGAACAATCTTTTCCATTTCGATGGCGACCGGACCGCCTTTCAGTTTTCCGCTGCCGCCAACCTTGGTGTCGCTGCCTTTGAGCGAGATCCAGTATTTCAGCCCAGCACCTTCGATCTCCAGGTACGCCATCGCTTCCGGAGTTTTCAGGCGGGCGTCCACATTCCATACGCTACGCTGCCCGCCGGATTGAAAGAGATTCGCACTCCCGTTGGCCCTGAGCCATCCGGCATCGTGCCACCCTTCCTTGCCGCCCAGGTTGGTTAAAAGGGCGCTCACCGCGTCGTTTCCGAAACGGCGCTGCGTCTCCTCGGTCGGGAGCAGAATTGCGGATTTGCTCGCCGTGGCGCCCACTTTCAAGGGGATAACGAACTGCTGCCCGATATATCCGTCCTTCTTGAAATCGACAGCGACGCTCGGTGGAGTTCCGACAACCAGCCCGTCCACATGCTTGATTCCTCCGGCCGTGGACCCCGCGGGCTTGCCGTTAATCTCGATGTTGCATTCGACGGGCGCGCAGGTAAGCGTCAATGTCCCGGCGAGTTTCGGCTTCGGTTTCGGTGCCGCTTTGTGGGCTGCGCCTTTGCGTTCAATCAACTCGATAACCGCTTCGTTCGCGCCGGCATCCCTCAACTGCTTTTCCTGTTCCTGGGTCGGGAAAAAGTCAACTCCCCGGCTTTCGATTACCGCCTGCAGGCGCGCCGGGAACAGATCCGCCGCGCCCTTAAGAACCTCTTCAAACGTCCAGGGAGGGCCGGTGAGAAACGGGTCCGGCTTGGCCGCCTTCTTCTTGCTGGTTTGCGCCGGAAGCGCGCCCGCCGCGCACACGAGGAACAGCGCGGTAATCGCAAACCGGATCGTTTTGGAATATCGACTCGACGTTCTCAAGTTGCGCCCCCCTGTTCGCTCACTGTCCCTCCAGCTTCCGCGCTTTCTCGATCTTGTCAAGCAAGCCCTGCGCCCGGCTGTTGTTCTTGTCCAGGCGGAGGACCTCTCGGACTAAGCGTTCGGCATCCGCATACCGGCCCTGGTTTCCAGCCTGGTCGGCGAGATTTAAAAGCACGGTGGTATTTACCCGGGGCTGTGAAACCGCCGGCGATTCCGGCTTCTGAGCGGGCTTAGCCTCCGATAGGGCGTCCACATCCTGTTTCACCGATTGAATCTGCGGGGCGAGATCGGCGCGCGCCGCGGCCTTGTCAAGGTTGACCCGGGCGGCCTCGACAAACTCCGTGGTGGGCCTGCCCCCCGCGGCGGCAATCCGCGCCAATTCCACGTTCCAGCGAGCCATGTCGAGATGGGCCTCAACCGCCTGAGGCGTCCCACTGAACTGGTTGCTGAAGCTGGTCAACTTATCGACCGCCCCCCGGATCTCGGGCTCCGTCGCCCCCGCCGCGGGAGCGAAGGCCCGCAGCAGGTTCAACGCCGCTTCCGGTCTCGGGCTGGACCAATTCCCTAGATCGGCGGTTTTGGCATAACCCTTAGGATAGGCCCGGCCACCGCTCATGTACTGCACTTCCGTCCAGGTCTGCAAAGCGTTGCGAGGGACCCGGACCACGTGGAGCGTATCACCGCGCCGGACGGTCACAATGGTAGCGGCAGTGCTGCCCGGATTCGACACAATGCCGGTCTGATCGGCGGCCACCTGGGCAGTCGCGGTGAACGGCACGACCGCAACATCGGCCTGACGGTGGGAAAAGAGGAAATACCCGCCAGCGGCGAGAATCAGTAACACGACCACCGCGCCCACCCCGAGGATGAGCGCCTTGCTGGAAGCCGCACCGGAGCCCGGTTGAACCGGCGGCGGTGGCGGAATGGTTTTCCGCTTGGCGTCCGCGGGACGGGGAGCGGGCGGAGGCGGTATGGATGCCGGCGTGGGGGCCACCGGACGCGCCTGGGGAACAGGACGTGGCGGGGCGGGCGGCGTTACCGGCTGAGGGGACGGCGGAGCCCCGCCGCCAAACAAACTGGTGGCATCCCCGCCCGCGCTGGCGCGGGACGGCGTTTCCGGAGGGCGCACAGGGGGCGCGGGGGGCGGGGGCGCTTCACGCCGCGGCTGTTCGGTAAACCCGATGGTGGGTTCCTCGCTCACCCGAGCCGGCTCCGGGTGCGCGAGCTGCGAAGCCAGCTCCGCTTTGAACATCATCGTGGGGCTGGGGTCCGGGATCGCGCGCGCCGAAGGCGGCGGGAAGTTTGCCGCCGGGGGCGCACCCGGAGCCGTGGAGAAACCTACCGTTTCGTCAAGAGGGGGCGCGGCCGTGTGAGAAGGCGGGGCAACCGGGACGGGCGAACTCCATTCCGTTGGATCCAACGATTGCGCCGGGGGCGGCGGGGTGAGCGGGGCTGCCGGCGGCGCGGCCGGCGGCGCCGGCATGGAACGCTCCAGATCAAAAAGCCTCTCCTGGGAGGCCTGCACCGCCCCTTCAAAACGGTCGTCGCCGCGGGCCGCTTTTTTTACCGCTTCAAAGGCCCGGCGCGCGCCTGCCGCGTCATGGTTTTCCATGGACGCGTCGAAATCCTGCAGGGCGGTGAGAACACGCGACATCAGAATCTCGGTGCCTTCGCCCTCGAGCACCGCGGGCGCGTTGTTGGTGGATGTCCGGCTCGACGCGAACATTTCCTTCGACACCGGCTTGCTCGCCGAGCGCGAAGCGGCCCGGATGTCCTCGGCGGCCTGCCGCAAATCTTTCGCAAAAGCGCTGCCGGATTGATACCGCTCTCCGGGCTCCTTGGCGAGCGCCTTGCTCAGGATCGCCTCAACCTGTGGAGGCGCGCCAGGGAATCGGGCCTGCAGGGGATCGGCGGTCTCGCGCACAATGCGCTTGGGAATCGAGGGGCCCTGGAACGGATGCACATACGCAATCAGTTCATAGAGCACAATGGCGGCGGAAAACAGGTCCGACCGCGCGTCGCACGGTTTGCCCAGAATCTGCTCCGGGGCCATATAATTCGGCGTTCCGAGCACCCGGCCCACCATCGTGAGACTGGAGGCCGCCGTGCGCGCAATGCCGAAATCGAGGATCTTGGCGCGTCCATCCTCGGTGACAAAAAGATTGCTGGGCTTGATATCGCGGTGGACGATACCGCCCTCGTGCGCGTGGGCGAGACCCTCCGCCACCATCGCGCCAAGATCCAGCTTCACATCGAGCGGCAATGGACGCCGCTCCTGAATGATCCGGCGGACATCGGTGCCGGCGAGCAATTCCATGGCGATATAAGCCGTGCCCTGCTCTTCGCCGAAATCGTAGATGGTCACGATACTCGGATGATGGAGACGGGCACAGGCGCGCGCCTCCCGGTAGAACCGTTCTTTCAACTCCGCGTCCATGTTGGAGCCGGGGAGAATGATCTTCACCGCGACGCGCCGGTCCAGCACGCTGTCTTGCGCGGCGTAGACGGTTCCCATGGAACCGGAGTTCAGCTCTTCAATTAGTTCGAATTTGCCCAGAGTCGCCATTATGCCGTGTGTGCGTCCGCCTCATAGCGCAATAGAATACAAGAAGCGTTGTCCGGCGCGCCATTCGCCTTTGCCGCCTGAATTAAGGAATTCGCCGCCCGATCCACCTCGGCGGCGGAAAAAAGAATCGATCGCATCACGGCCTCGTCGACAACGCCGTGAACGCCATCGCACGTCAGCAATAACATATCGCCGTCCACCAGCTTCATTTCAAGCGTATGAGCTTCTACGATGCTGTGCGATCCAACCGCCTGCGTCAGCACATTCCGCATAGAGTGCTCTCTCGCCTGCTTTTCGTCCATCGCCCCGCTGCGAACCATGTTCGCCACCCATGAATCATCCGTGGAAATCTGGCGCAACTCGCCGCCGCGCAGGATGTAGACGCGGCTGTCCCCCACGTTTCCCACAGCGGCGCGGTCTTCATGGATGATCGCAGCCGCGATGGTGGTTCCCATGCCCGCGCGATCCGGAGACTCCTCCGCGCTCTTCCAAACCTGCCGGTTGGCAAGCTGGATCGCCGTCCGAAGCCTGTTCTCATCGAGTGACCGTTCCACATCGTAACCAAACGGCCAGCTCACATCGAAACGGTCCCGGGACGCCTGCAGATAATACTGGCTCGTAGCCAAAGCCAACTCAGCGGCAACCTCCCCGTGGCCATGTCCGCCCATCCCGTCGGCGAGGAGGAAAAGTCCCGCCCCCTCATCCAAAAGGATGCGATCCTGGTTGCTGGTCCGCACACAGCCTATGTCGGAAACGCCGTAAGCTCGTATCACGCCTCGCTCCGTCTTCCGGATCCCGCGTACCGCCCATCGGCCGGATGCATAGATTCTATCATCGCCATTCTTAGGCTGGTGATTTTGCCAGCTATTCCATATCATCGGATTTGGGTCTCGATCCCACTTCACGTTTCTCAAACCGGGTCCGGGAATATGTCCAATATCGCCCATCCTACCCTCCCGCCGTGATCCGTCTTCTGGAGCGGGACTGCGGCTTGCAGTCCAACTCCGAAATTGCCGATATCGGCTCCGGAACCGGGATTCTGAGTAAGATCTTTTTGGATCACGGCAACTCCGTTTTTGCGATCGAGCCGAACGCGGAAATGCGCGTGGCCGCGGAACAGGCGCTCTCCTCCTGGGCGAAGTTTCATAGCCGGAATGCCGCGGCGGAAAAAACGGGACTGCCGGACCACTCGGTCGATTTTGTCACCGCCGGGCAGTCGTTTCACTGGTTCGAAGCAGCGGCGGCGCTGCCCGAATTTCGCCGGATTTTGCGGTCGCCAGGCTGGATCGTCCTCATCTGGAACGAACGTAAATTGGACGGTACGCCGTTCCACGCCGCTTATGAATCGCTGCTGCATAAGTGGAGCCCGGAATACCAGGAGGTCTCGTCGCGCTCCGGCCAGGCCAAAATGCTGGCGGATTTCCTTCGCCCCGCGAGGCTCCATACCGCTTCTTTCCTGAACGCGCAACAATTTGACCTGCCCGGACTGGAGGGAAGGCTGCTCTCGTCCTCCTACGCCCCCCGGTCCGGACACCCGAATCATGCGCCCATGCTGGCGGACTTGGCGAAGCTTTTCGAACAACACCAGCAGGATGGACGCGTGCAGATGGAATACGATTGCCGGGTGTACTATGGCCAGGCGGCTTGACCCGGGGCGCCGGTTCGTTCTTTTTCGTAGCGAAATCGGACACTTGGTCACGAAATCGAACAGCCCGCCGGGAAATGCCGCCGTTTCTACGCATCCCCTGGCGTTGAAACAAGTTTGTCGCGACGCACGGAGCGAGTGGAGAGCGAATTGCACGTCCGTCAGCTCTACAACTCGTCGAAGCTTCTATGAATAGCCTCTCTCAATCCGCATGAATCACAGTCCAATTATTTCCTGCGCCGTTTTGGCATCGTTTTCGTTTTCCGCGCTGGCTCCAGCGCAGGACGGGGTGATCTCGGAGCCCGAACCAGTCCCGGTCGTCGGAATCCTGGCGCGACCCTATCAGCGGCGCATCGTCGCTCCGGCGAATCTCTCGAATACCGCACGGCTGGAATCGCTGGTGCGCGCCGGCAATCTCTATCTTTCGGTGCAGGACGTTATCGCCCTGGTGCTCGAAAACAATATCGACATCGCCATTCAGCGTTATGGGCCGCCGCTTGCGCGCGAAGTGCTGCGGCGATCGTACGGCGGCGCGCTACGCAGCGTGGGAACGCCGATTTACCCCGGACCGGTGAGCGTCAGCCTTACCGGTGTCACGGCCAGCACGGTGGGCCTGGCGGAAAGCGGCTCGGGCGTGGGTTCGGGCGGAGGGATCGTGGTCCAGCTAGGGGTTACGCCCCCGAGTCTGGATCCGTATTTCTTTGCATATGCGAATTTCCAGCATTCCAGCATCCCTCAGAGCAACACCCTCCTGAACCAGACCACCGCGCTTGTGAACGATAGCCGGCAGTTCCAATTTGGCGTCGGAAAATCATTCGTCACCGGAACCAACGCTCAGTTGACCTTTTCGAGCTATCACAGCACGCTCAATAGTCCCGCGCCGCTGCTCAATCCCTACACGCAGGGCTATCTTGATTTCTACATCACGCAGAATCTACTGCAAGGCCTCAGTATCGGTGTGAACAACCGGAATATCCGGGTGGCGCGGAACAACATGAAAGTTACCGATCTGCAGGTGAAGCGACAGGTGATTACCACGATCTCGGCGGTTCTGAACCTGTATTGGGATCTGGTCAGCTTCAACGAGAACGTGCGGATTCAGCAACAGACCCTGGCCGCGGCGCAGAAGCTTTACGAAGACAACCAGCAGCAGGTGCGTTTGGGCACGCTGCCGGCGATCGAGGTTACGCGAGCGGCCGCCGAAGTTTCATCAAACAAGGAAAATCTGCTGATCGCGCAAACGAACGTGGCGCAACAGGAGACGCTGCTCAAGAACGCCCTGAGCAAGAACGGAGTGGCCAGCCCGTGGCTGGACGAAGTCCACATCGTTCCGCTCGACCGCATCGTGGTGCCGGCGAAGGAGGATCTCAAGCCGGTCTCGGAATTGATCGACGAGGCGCTCGCCAGACGGCCGGAGATCGAGCAGACGCGCATCAACATCAAAAGCAGCATCATCAACCTGGGCGGCACGCGCAACGCGCTGCTCCCCACGCTGCAGGCGTTCGCCGAGCTCACCAATAACGGCCTCACGGGCGTGAATAATCCTCTTGCGAACGGCGCGAACGGAAATCCCGACCCGTATATCACCGGTGGGTACGGCAACCTGCTGGCGCAAGTCTTCCGGCGTAATTATCCGAACTACTCGGTCGGATTTTCACTCAACATTCCGTTCCGCAACCGCGCGGCGCAAGCCGACTATGCCGCCGATCAACTCGCACTCCGCCAGGCCCAATTGCAGCTCCAGCGAAGCATCAACCAGGTCCGGGTCGATGTAAAGAACGCCGTTATCGGCCTGCAACAGGCGCGCGCCCGCTATGAGACGGCCGTGGCGACGCGCGAACTCGCGCAGAAGACGCTCGAAGCGGAGCAGAATAAATTTAAGTTTGGCCAATCCACGATCGCCCTAGTGGTCCAGGCCCAGCGCGATCTCTCCGCCGACCAGGCATCGGAAGTTCAAGCAATGGCGAACTACACGCACGCCAGAATCGCTTTTGACGAAGCGGTGGGCCAGACACTGGAGGTCAACTCGATCTCGCTCGAAGAGGTCAAGACCGGACGGGTCGCGCGCCACTCTTCCCTGCCCGCCAACCTGCCGGAGAGCGCGAAATGACGGGCCGGAATCGCACGTTGTGGATCCGGCGCCCCTCGCGCGCGGCGGCGGCGCTGGCTGCCTGGCTTTGTGCGGCCTCTCAGATGCCGGCGCAGAATCCGCCGGCCGCGGCCTTATCCTCCGCGCGGGTCGACAGGCCCTCGGGTACCGTGCTACTGCGGCCCTACCGGGGAGTCAACGTTCCGGAAAGCCGCTCGGCTAATTCGTCACGCCTCCACAGTCTGATTCGCGCGGGCAAACTCTATCTGACGGCCGCGGATGCCATCGCGCTGGCTATCGAGAATAACCTGGATCTCGAGGTGGACCGCTACGGGCCGTTCGAGGCGGAGTGGAATGTCGAGCGCGCCGAGGCAGGCGGCCCGCTGCGCGGCGTCACCGGCGGAAATACGGTCGTAAATCAGGCCCAGAGCGGGCAGGGCGTGCTGGGGAGCGAAATCAGCGCCGGTCTTGCGAATGGTGGAAATGGAGGAGGAAACGGCAGCGGGAACGCCATCGTTTCGCAAATCGGTCCGGTGACCTCCAATCTGGACGCCGTCATGCAGAACACCATGGTGTGGTCGCATGCCAGCTTCCCGCAGGAAAACACCGTCGTCAGCCAGACACCGACTCTGGTGGACACGCGCCACACCTACACCAATGCGGTTCAGCAGGGTTTGCTGACGGGGGGCTATCTCCAGGTATCGGCGAACGAATACTTCCTGGAAGAGAATGCTCCGTCAAACGCACTCAATCCGTCCGTGGCGCCCGTGGTGCAGGTGTTTCTGCGCCATAACCTCTTGCAGGGCTTCGGCACCGGCGTAAACGGACGCTTCATTCGCGTGGCGAAAAAGAACGTCGGGCTCGCGGATGAGACGTTCCGGTCGCAGTTGCTCAACACGGTTTCTTCGGTGCTGAATGCTTACTGGGACCTTGTAAGCGATAACGAAGACCTCCGGACCAAGCAAGGGAACCTTGCCGTGGCGCAGAAATTCTATGACGACACGAAAACACAGATCGGTTTGGGAGTGCTGGCGCGCGTCGAAATCTACCGTGCCGAAGGGGAATTGCACACCCGGCGCAGAGATTCGGTCGTCGCGGAAACGGCAGTCCGGCAACAGGAAAACTTACTCAAGAACATGATCAGCCTGAACGGCCTCGCCGATCCCCTGCTCGACGCCGCAACGATCGTGCCCCTGGATTCCATCGAGATCCCGGCACAAGAAGATCTGCCGCCTCTCCGGGAACTCGTGGCGCACGCGCTGGCCAAGCGGCCGGACGTGGCCATTGACAACATCACCGCCGAGACCGAAAAGATCTCCGCCGCGGGAACCCGGAACGGTATCCTCCCCAGCCTCCAGGTGCTTACGGCGATTTCGGCCAACGGGCTTGCCGGCAGGCGGACGCCGCAGCCCCCGGATAGCGAAGCGGACCCGTATTTCGAAGGCGGCCTGGGAACCGCGCTGGGCCAGATTTTCCGCAACAACTTTCCGACCCAGAGAGGAGCGGTCCTCTTTCAAGGTGAAATCCATAATCACCTCGCCCAGGGCGACTATGGCATTGACCAGTTGCAGCTGCGCCAGAACGACCTGATCCGCCGCCGGAATCGTAATCAACTGGTGGTGGACATCTCGAATCAGATGGTCGCGTTGAAGCAAGCTCGCGCGCGCTATGCCGCGGCGGTGGACGCCAAAAAGCTTCAGGAAGAACTGCTTGAAAAGGAGCAGCAGCGATTCTCGCTCGGAGCGTCGACGATCAACGATGTAATCACGGTGCAGCGAAGCCTTGCCGATGCCCAGTCAACCGAAATCGCGGCCAAGACGATCTACAGCCACGCGCGCGTTTCGCTCGACCAGGTGCTCGGAGACACGCTGGAGAAGAATCATGTGTCCGTCGAGGACGCGCGGTCCGGCCGCGTGGAGCGGGCATCTTCCCTCCCCGCGAACACGCCCGGGCGCTGAGCATATATCCTGGTTGGACGTGGACCGCCGTAACTTCCTTGGAGGGGCGATCGCCGCCACCTCTTTTGCTCAAGCGGCGCCCGCCGCGCCTGGCCCGGACGTCGAAGTCGAGCGCGCGCTCACCGGAACGCCGCACCAGGGAAAGGTGCTCGCGCTCATCAGCCCGCATTTGGACGATGGGCCGATATTCGCGGGCGGCACGCTGGCCAAACTCCTGCAGGAGGGTTACGCCGGCTACTTCATCCGGACCAGCAACGACGAAAAGGACTCATACTCAAACACCCTGGGCGAAACCGTGCTGGCCAACGAGCGGGACTCCGCCGAATTCGCCAGGGTAATGGGACTTAAGGGCGTCTTCGATCTTGGGTATCGCAATCACCGGATCGACGAGGCCAGCCGCACGGAACTTCGCGCCCGTCTCATTTTCCTTTTTCGCCTGCTGAAGATCGATACGGTTCTCACTTACGATCCCTGGGGACACTACGAGGAGAATCCCGATCACTACGTGACCTCGCAGGCCGTTGAAGCCGCCTGCTGGATGGCAAACGGCCATTTGGACTTGCCGGAACACTTCGCCGCCGGCTTGAAGCCGCAAGCGGTGACCCGGAAATATTATTTTGCCCGCGGGCCGCAACTGGTGAACCGCGTGGTGGACACGACGCCGGTGATCGCGAAGAAAATGGAAGCGATCCACTCCTGCCGCACGATGATCGCGCACATGGTGAAGGATCTGAACGCTTCGCTCGCGGAGCGGAAGCGCCGCGTTCCCGCGCTCAGCGGAGACGAGGGCGCGGCCATTCAGGAGTTTGCGCGGGCCGCATTCCAGGAGCGCGACGCCGCGGTTGGCCGGAAATACGGCCTCGGGTACGCCGAAGAGTTCCACTACATCGGTCCGGACCAGTCGCTCGATGCCTATATCGAAAAGAACGCTGTTCCGCTCTGACTGCCGCGTCTAAAGCGCGCTGCCCTCCGCGCCCAGCAGATTCCGCCGGACGATTTTGATCGGCGGAAAGCCCTGTTTCAGAAACTCGTTATGAAAACCTTCTAAGGTGAACGCCGCCCCTTGCTTCTTTTTATAGTCCTCGCGCAGCTTAAGAATCTCCAGTTTCCCGAGCGTGTACATCAGGTAGGTGGGGTCGGATGTGCCGCGCTTGGTTTCCACCAGCGCCAGCTCTCGCGTCGTGTGCCCCTCCTTCACGAAGAAATCCACTCCCTGATCGAAGGTCATGTTGCCGGTGTGCATCTCGACACCCACGATATAGCGCGCGTTCCGCAGCAGCGCATCGGCAATCTGCGCCAGCCGTAGTTTCGGATCGCCATTGCCGAATCCCTCATCGAGCATCATCTGCTCGCAGTAGTGCGCCCAGCCTTCGACGTTGGTCCCCGCGCCCAAAATCTTCTTGGCCTCGGAGGGCGCGCGCGGCACCCAGAGAAATTGGACGTAATGGCCGGGATAGGCTTCGTGCACGGCCAGCGTGGTCAACTCTGCGCGCCCGAAGGACTGCATATGCTCTTCGATCCGCTCCTTGGGCCAGTCCTTCTCCGGCGGCGTCACGTTAAAGAAAGCCTCGGTGGCAACTTTTTCGTAAGGGCCAGGAGTGTCCATGGACGCCGATGTCAACGCGCGCATGAACGGCGGAGTCTCTTCGACGGTGGGGAGAACCTGCGACGGAATACCGACGATGTGACGGGTCTCGATAAACTCCCGGAGACCCGAGAGCGTATTGCTGACGCTCGCCACCAGCTCGTCCGGCGCCGGATGGTCCTTCATCAAATCCGCGAGAACCGCCGCGGGATCCCGCGTGGGATCAATCCTTGCCGCGGCGTCTTTCATCGCCCGCTGATTCTCGCGCAGGTTCGCGTAACCCACTTTCAGGAGTTCCGCAAGCGGGGTATCGACCATTTCTTCATAGAGAAGCTTCTTGCGGTAGTTGGCCGCGCCCAGCCGGAAATCCCCATGCGAGCGAGGCAGCAAGTCGTTCTTCAGAAACTCCTGATATTTTTCGAGTGCGCCTGCCGCGGCTTCGTTTGCCTGGCGAAACTCAGCCAGCAAGGATGAGTCCTTCACGCCAGGGAAGGCCGCCGGGACATCTTTGCGGAAGAAGCCGATAATCCCCGGGAGTTGCTCCAGGGCGACCTCGGTGTAGATCTTCGGCGGGTTCTTAAGATTGGCCTTCGCATCCTCGAGCGCCGCGGGAATCGCCTTTTCGCGCGCGATCACCGACCTCATCCGATCAGCCTCCGGAGCGAACTTGCGGCTCATGATGGTGAAGATGCTGAAGGTAATGCCGCTCGAATATGAGTCCGGATTCTTCTCCCACATCCGAATATCCCGGAGCGCCAGAACGTCGGCGCGAAGGCGGCCCAGAACGAGATCCCGGTCATCGGAGGGTGGTAGCTTCGCAAAGGCCTTTTCCAGACGCTTCGCGTCGCGGATCTGAGCCTCGACGTTTTTTCTCGAATAGTCTTCCAGTTGGGAATCGTATTGATGCAGCCCCGCCGAGGTTCCTTGTGTCGGCGAATAGCGAAAAAAATAGTCGCTGAAAAAGCGGTCGTAGGCCGAGTTCTGCGCAAACGCTCCGCCGCATAGCACACCCAGAAGGACCATGGTTTTCATTCCTCCTATTATCCGGTACGGTTTAATAAATAAAGTGACTCTGGACGACCAACTAACGTATCTCCGCAAAGGCCTCTCCGAACTGATCCGCGAGGAGGACTTGCGCGAGAGACTCGCCGCCGCCGCAAAAGAAGGGCGGCCCTTGCGCGTGAAGGCCGGATTCGACCCCACCGCGCCCGATCTCCATCTCGGGCATACGGTTCTGCTGCGCAAGATGAAGCATTTTCAGGATCTCGGGCATCAGGTGATTTTCCTCATCGGCGACGCCACCGGCATGATCGGAGATCCCACCGGACGCAACCTGACGCGGCCTCCGCTAACGCGCGAACAGATCGCGGCCAATGCGGAGACGTACAAAGCCCAGGTTTTCAAACTGCTTGACCCGGCCAGGACCGAGATTCGCTTCAACAGCGAATGGTTCGATCAGTTTCGCTATGAAGACATGATCCGGCTCGCCTCACGGTACACGGTGGCGCGCCTGATCGAGCGCGACGAATTTGCCAAGCGCCTGGCGGCGGGGACGCCGATCTCGGTGCACGAGCTGCTCTATCCGCTCGCCCAGGGATACGATTCGGTGGCCCTGCGGTGCGACGTCGAAATGGGCGGCACCGACCAGAAGTTCAATCTTCTGGTGGGCCGCGAACTCCAGAGAGATTATGGACAGCCGCCGCAGATTGTCGCCACAACGCCCTTACTGGAGGGGTTGGACGGCGTGGAGAAGATGTCGAAGTCGAAGGGCAATTACATCGGCATCACCGAGCCCCCGAAAACGATGTTCGGCAAGGTAATGCGGGTCAGCGACGAGTTGATGTGGCGCTATTGGGAGCTGCTCACCGATCGCAGCCTGGAAGAGATTCAATCCCTGAAGCAGCGCGAACCGATGAGCGTGAAAATGGAGCTCGCGAGTTCCATCGTCCAGGACTTCCACGGCGAAGAGGCGGCGCGGCAGGCCCAAGCCGATTTCGACCGCGAAGTGCGCCAGGGCGAGGTTCCCGGGGATATCGAGGAAGTGGAGGCGCCGGCCGACTCGCGCACACCCGAAGGCATCCGGGTGGTGAAACTCCTGCTCGGCGTCGGTCTGGCGGATTCGCGAACCGATGCGGAACGCAAACTAAAGGCGGGAGCGATTGAGATTAACGGCGAGCGCTGCACGGCGCTTCTTCTCACCGGCTACGCTTCTCCTTTGACCGTCCGCGCGGGCAAGAAATGGAAGCGCGTGCACGTGCCGCAATAGGGACAGGGCGTTCTTCAGTGTTATCATCTCAGTCTCTAGCCTCTCGTCTCCCCTCTATGATTAGAAAGCGCCATGAATGGAAGTTGCGGTCGCGCACGCTGCTCGCCGGCGAGCGGACGCTGATCATGGGCGTCTTGAATGTCACGCCGGACTCGTTTTCCGATGGCGGCCGGTTCTTCGATCCCGATCACGCTTATGCCCGCGCGCTGGAGATTGAGGAGGACGGGGCGGACATCATCGATATCGGCGCGGAATCGACACGCCCGGGTTCCGCACGAATCTCCGAGGGAGAAGAACTGCGGCGCCTCATCCCCGTTCTGAAGCGCCTCGCCGGTAAGCTCACCATCCCGGTTTCCGTCGATACCTATAAAGCCGCCGTCGCGGAAAAGGCCATCGAATACGGCGTTGAGATCATCAACGATCCAAGCGGGCTTACCTTTGATCCCGCCCTCGCCCGGACCGCGGCGAATCACGACGCGGGATTGATCCTGAATCACATGCGCGGCACTCCCGAAACATGGGCCAAACTGCCGCCGCTCAAGGATGTGATGGGAACAATCTCGGGAGACCTGGCCGCGTGCGTGCATCGCGCGCGAATGGCCGGGGTCGAAAAGCTACGCATGGTGGTTGACCCCGGCGTTGGCTTCGGGAAGCGCAAAGAGCAAAATGGGGAGATCCTTGCCCGGCTGCCGGAACTCGCGCGGCTGGACCTGCCGGTGCTGGTGGGCGTGTCGCGCAAATCTTTCCTCGCCCAGGCGACAGAAGCCGAAACGGCCTCCGCCACATGCGGGGCGGTTGCAGCGGCCATTCTGGGTGGCGCCTACGTGGTTCGGGCGCACGATGTGAAAGCCGCGCGCGCGGCTGCCTTTGTGGCGGACATGGTGTGCGATCAGGAGCGCCGGCTTGCCGAGCGCGAGCCGCCGCCGGAGAAGCCGCGTCCTCCCGCTCCCGGCTTCCGTCCGCGGCGATAGGCTGGCTATCCTGGGTTTTTATGGCTTCTTCGATCGATGTGCGACCGGCCGTGGCGGCTTCCGCGCAAAGCGTGCCTCACTCCCGGATCCGCGAACTCGCCGAGATGGCGATGTCGATGGACGGCGTACTTAAGCTGTATTTCGGCGAGTCGAGCCTGCCGACGCCCGAGTATATCAAGCGCGCCGCGCAAAAGGCGATGGCGGACGGCTACACGTTTTACACCGAAAACGCGGGCCTGCCGTCGCTCCGCAAGGCGCTGGCGCGCTATTATTCGGAGCTCCACGGAGTGGAGCTCGACCCCGCTGCGGAAATTGTCGTCACCGCGTCCGGCGTCGAAGCTCTGCATCTGTCCATCCGTTGCGTGCTCGACCCCGGCGATGAAGCGCTGGTGCTGACGCCGGCATGGCCGAATGAATCCGCGAACGTGGCCATGGCGAACGGGCGGCCGTTGGAGATTCCACAGGTCCTTTCCGGAGACCGCTACGAGATCGATTTCAATGCTCTCGAAGCGGCCGTTACCGAACGCACGCGGCTGCTCATCTATACGTCTCCCTCCAATCCTCTCGGGTGGGTTGCGACGCTGGACGAACAGCGGCGTCTACTCGAATTCGCGCGCCGCCACCGGCTCTGGCTGCTGGCCGACGAAGTCTACGAACGTCTGTACTACGCGGGTGAGAAGTTGGGGCAGCCCGCCCCCAGCATTTTGAACCTGGCCTCCCGCGACGACTCTGTGATTGTCGTCCAATCCTTCTCGAAAACTTACTGCATGACTGGGTGGCGCCTGGGCTGGATGGTGGTCCGCCGCGATCTAGGAGAACGGGCCGCGCGGCTCAACGAATTCGTCGTCTCGCACGCTCCCAGTTTTGCGCAGCGCGCCGGAGAAACGGCCCTGTTGTGGGGTGAGGATGAGCTCCGGAAGATGCTGGCGAAATATCGTGAAAATCGGGATTTCTGTCTGGCCGTGCTGTCCAAAATGCCCGGCGTGACCACGCCGAAACCGGAGGGGGCCTTCTACCTGTTCCCGAAAATCGACGGTCTGGGCGATTCGTTCGAATTTTGCAAACGGCTGCTGATGGAAACACAGGTGGGCCTGGCGCCGGGTGTCGCCTTCGGCGCGGGAGGCGAAGGCTCGGTGAGAATCTGCTATGCCGCCGAGCGGCCCATCCTGGAACAAGCCATGGCGCGGCTTTCTTTGTTTCTCCGATCGCGCTGAATCATGCCTCGTTTACGCCGTAACCCTCTTTTCTCCCCTCGAATAATTCGTGCCTGCGGAATCGCCGTTTTGCTCGCCGCCGGGCCTTGCCTCCGGGCATGGAACAAGACCGGCCATCAGGCCGTCGCATTCATCGCCTATCACGAGCTGAGCTCGCGCGCGAAGGCCCGCATCGATCTCCTGCTGCCGTTTCATCCCGATTATGCCCGCTGGGTGGCGGAGGTTCCCGTGGCTCGCCGCCCGTTACAAGCTTTTCTCGACGCCGCCGTCTGGGCGGATGAGATCAAACAGGACCCTCTTTATCGCGACGAGCCGCTTGATCGCGACGAGCCGCGGTCCAGGCATCCCGTTTATCCGGACCACCTTCGACACCGGAACTGGCATTACATTGACGCACCGCTGGCGGGAGCGTTCGGTGCGCTGACCGTGGATGCTTCGGAGAAGGGATGGCGCAATCCGCCCAACGCCGTTTCGCAAATCCGCCTGATGGAGAGTATTCTGCGCGGCGAGGACCGGCCCGGCGCGGAAAGAGCCTGGGCGCTCGCCTGGCTGATTCATCTAACCGGCGACTTGCACCAGCCCCTGCATTGTGCAAGCCGGATGCACGACCAGGGAGGCAATCGGGTCCTGTTGCGCGGCAGATGGAAAAACCTGCATGAGCTGTGGGATGACGCGCTGGGAACCGACTCGTCGCCGGCCGCCGTCGAATCTCTGGGCATGAATCTGATCCGGGCGGCGGAAGCCGAAGAAATTGTGCCTGTCAAGCGTACGAACCCTGGCGATTGGGTGGAAGAAGGCACGCTTCTATCGATTCACTTTGTATACCCCGGACTCGCCGGCGCGCCGGGCCCGGACGGGGCGATCTCCGTGCCTCCCGCCTACCGTCGAGTCGCGGCCGAAATCGCCGCACGCAGAGTGACGCTGGCCGGATTCCGTCTTGCCGCGCTTTTGAATCGCATCTTTTGAATCGCTTCGAGGGACGTTTCGCTCTCAAGTCCGGAAGATTTATTCGTCCTGCAAAATCGAGGGCATTCTCCACATCGCGCCCTGAGCTCTTTCGTTGGAGCGTTATACTGATGCCAATGTTTCGCTCCGCGCTGGTCTTCCTTTTGAGTGTTTCCCTGCTGCCCGCACAAACACCTCCGCTTCCGGTTCTGCGCGGCTTCCGTGTTGATTCCTCGCGCGCGCAACGCGATTGGGAGGAGAAATTTCGCGCCCTCCCGAGTCCGGAAAACATGCGGGCTTACATGGATCGCCTGGCGGCCCGCCCTCATCATGTCGGCTCCGCCTACGATAAGGCGAACGCGGAGTGGATTCTCTCCAAACTCAAGGAGTGGGGCGTCGATGCGCACATCGAGCAGTTCGATGTTCTGTTTCCAACGCCGAAAGAGCGTCTCGTCGAACTGTTGGAGCCGTCGCATTACAAGGCCACGCTCGCAGAGCCTCCCGTGCCGGCGGATCCCACGTCGGGCCAGACCAGCGAACAGCTTCCGACCTACAACGCATACTCGGTGGACGGCGACGTTACCGGGCGCCTGGTGTACGTGAACCACGGCGTGCCGGACGACTACGAGCAGTTAGAGCGGCAGGGGATTTCGGTGCGGGGCGCCATCGTCATCGCCCGCTACGGCGGGTCGTGGCGCGGAATCAAACCCAAAGTAGCCGCCGAGCACGGCGCCATCGGATGCATCATTTATTCGGACCCGAGGGATGACGGCTATTCCGCCGGCAATACCTTTCCGGAGGGAGCCTGGAGGCCCGAACTCGGCGTACAACGCGGCAGCGTGGCGGACATGCCGGTCTATCCGGGCGACCCGCTCACGCCGGGCATCGGCGCCACGAAGGACGCGAAGCGCCTGACGGTGGCGGCGGCGCCCACCATCACGAAAATTCCGGTGCTCCCTATCTCCTACGCGGACGCCAGGCCGCTGCTGGCCGCCATCAGCGGGCCGGTTGCGCCGGAAGCGTGGCGCGGCGGGCTCGATCTCACCTATCACCTCGGCCCCGGGCCGGCGAAGGTGCATCTGGTGGTGAAAGCCAATTGGGATATCAAGCCGCTCTATGATGTCATCGCTCGAATTCCCGGAAGCGAGTCACCGGACGAGTGGGTTATTCGCGGCAACCATCACGACGCCTGGGTGAACGGCGCAGAAGATCCCGTCTCCGGAACGGTCGCCGAAATGGAAGAGGTGCGCGCCCTGGCGGAGTTGAGAAAACAGGGCTGGCAGCCTAAACGAACGATCATTTACGCGTTCTGGGACGGAGAAGAACCTGGATTGCTCGGGTCCACCGAGTGGGCCGAGACGCATGCGGCGGAGTTGACCCGGCACGCCGTCGCCTACGTGAACAGCGACCTGAACGGGCGGGGCTATCTGGGCGCGGGAGGCTCGCACACACTGGAGAGGCTGGTGAACGACGTCGCGCACGACGTTACCGATCCCGAGAAAAACATCAGCGTCTGGAAGCGCAGCCAGTTGGCGCGTATCGCCAGCGAGAAAGGCGGCGCGGCGAAGGAAGCCCGCACGCGGAAAGATCTGCGTATTGAAGCGCTGGGCTCCGGCAGCGACTACACTCCGTTCCTCCAGCATCTGGGCATCGCGTCCCTGGATCTCGGGTTCTACGGAGAGGATGGCGGCGGAATTTATCATTCCATCTACGACGACATTTACTGGTACGAGCACTTTTCCGACATGACACACGTCTACGGGCGGGCGCTGTCGCAAACCGCCGGCACGGTGATGATGCGCCTGGCGGACGCCGACATTCTTCCCTTCGAGTTCAGCGATTTTGCCGATACGGTGAAACGCTATGAGGGCGAAGTAAAAACGCTGTGGCAGGCCAAACACGACGAGATAGAAGAGACCAATCGCCAGATCGACGAAGGAGTTTTTTCGGCCACGTCCGACCCGCGGAAGACTTTCGTCCCGCCATCGAAGGAAGCCCTGCCGCCGCATCTCAACTTCGCTCCCCTGGAAGATGCCGTCGAGCACTTGAGCCGTGCGGCAGAGGCGTATGAGAAGGCCTTCACCACCCATGAATCCACGGCGCCCGCCGGGAAACTGAACCCGCTGCTGATCGATAGTGAACGGCGTCTTCTCGACCCGGCGGGACTGCCAGGGCGCCCGTGGTTTCAGCACATGATATACGCTCCAGGCCTGTATACCGGATACGGCGTAAAGACGCTCCCGGCGGTGCGGGAGGCGATTGAGCAAAAGCACTGGAACGAAGCCGGCGAGCAGATCGCGCGCACCGCCGCCGCAATCGAGAGAGAGGCCGCTCTGCTCGACCAGATGACCGCGCTGCTCGGGACCTAAATGCTGAAAGCATTCACCGCGCTGCTGCTGGGCGCCCTGCTGCTTTTTGCCGGAGGGCCGGGATTCCGTAGCCGCTCCCAGCTCACTCAGCACTATGCGAAACACGGGAGCGAGTTCGGAGACATTAGCAAGGCGCAATACCTCGCGCTCGCGCAGGAATTACGCGACGCGCCCGCCGGCGGGCCGATCCTGGAAGCCGTGCGCGCCGACGGAGTCATCTCCCGCTTCGACCGGCGGCACGGTTATTTCGGAGCATTCAACCCGGACCGCACGATCCGGACATTCTTCATCCCCACCGAGGGCGAACGGTATTTCCGGCGCCAGATAGGGAAAAGGCATTAGCCGCTCATGACCGACGAACAGGTTCAGAAGATGCTCGAAGAGTACGGTTATCCACCTCACGTCGTGAAGAAAGGGCGCACGGGCCTGGTGGCGGCCTGGCGCAAGTTCGTCGAGCAGGTGGAACACGGATACAAACTCGGGCTCTACGACTACCGCAACGACCTCGATACGCGAGGCGTCATTGCCCGTCTGGGCCTCGATGACGACGTGAAGGAACTCGATGAGCGATTCCGCCGCGCGCTGATTCACCCGGACGTCAAAGTCTGGGAGAGCAACGTCGAAAACTCCTTCTGGATTTTTGGATACCCCGGAAAATCGGGACGGGAATTGAAAGAAGACCTCCGCGCCGAAGGGCTGATTCCCTGAGAAATACGGCGGTGTTCCGCCTAGTTCCGCGCGCCGACGTGCTCCGTGCGTCCCGCGAGAGGTTTCACGGAAGACCCTCCGCAAACACCCACGCCGGTGTTCAGCAGCGCGTTCAGCAGGTTATAGAGAACCGCGTAGATCATCTGCTCGCTGACGGCCTGTTTTCCGGGAAGACGGAAGGAGGATGGCAGCTCTTTGCTGATGCGCAAATGAAGCGAGTGGGGCAGCGTATGACCGGACCGGTCCTTCGCGTTGGCAACGGCCAGCGGTGTTTGAAGCACCGCGCCGCTTCTGCCATCCACGTAAAACTGGCAGCGGGAAAACCAGCCGAGATTCGCCGGGTCGGCGGCATCGAAGAGCAGAAGAGGCGCCTGCCGGTCCGTCGCGGTGATTTCCAGGCTCATGCTGCGGGCGCCGTCGTCCAGGCGAAAATCAAATCCCGCCTGCTTCACGATGTTAATGACAAAATCGGGGTCGAGCTCGAGCAAAAGCAGCTTATGGTCGCCCGCTTGAACTACCTGCATGACTAATTTTACCAGCGAAGAGGCGGCTATATTGGTAAATGATTCCATCGCGAGCCCTGGTGCTGTTCGATATCGACGGAACGCTGGTCCGGAAGGCCGGACCGCATCACCGGTGGGCGCTCGAAACGGCTGTCGAACAGGTGCTGGGCATTCGAGCCTCAACGGAAAATATCCCCGTTGCGGGCATGCTGGACCGCGACATTCTTTCCGCCATGATGCGAGCCGAGGGAGTGAGCGCCAAAGCCATCCGCAAGGCCATGCCGGCGATTGTCGAAGCGGCGCAAGAGGTCTACCTCGAAACCTGCCCAAACCTCGAACGAAAGGTCCTACCTGGCGTCCGGAGGTTGCTCCACGCGCTGGCGCGCAGGCCGGTCCCCATGGCTCTGGTCACGGGCAACCTGACGCGTATCGGCTGGAGAAAGGTGGAACAGGCCGGGTTGCGCGGCTTTTTCGGCTTTGGGGCTTTCGCCGAGCTCGCGCGCGATCGCGCCGGTCTGGTTCGCCTGGCGATTCGCGAAGCGCGCAAAAAGGGCTTAATCGACCGGCATTCCCGCGTGTCGCTGATTGGAGATCACATTAACGACATCCGGGCCGCCCAGGCGAATGGGATACAGTCCGTGGCGGTGGCCACGGGAGTGCTTGCAACCCACGAACTGGCTCCGCATGGCCCCGATCTCCTGCTGGCCGATCTCCGGGCCCTCGATCCGGAGTTGCTGCTGTAAGCCCGCTCAGGCCTTAATGACGATCAACAGGTCCTTCGACTCCACCTTGTCGCTGATGGCCACAAAGCGCTCGGAGACGATGCCGGAGATGGGCGCGTAGATGGTGGATTGCATTTTCATGGCTTCCATCACCAGCAGCCGGTCACCCTTCTCCACTCTTTGTCCCACTTCGACGGCGATGCTCGAAATCGCGCCGGGGATGGGCGCTCCCACCTGTCCGGGCTCGCTCGGGTCGGCTTTGGGGCGCGCGGGTTCCGCCGCCTGCAGCGCTCTGTCGCGGATGGTGACTTCGCGAGGCTGGCCGTTCAATTCGAAGAAGATGGTGCGAGTGCCATCCGGCTGGGGCTCGCTCGCCGTGAGGAACTTGACGATTAGCGTCTTACCAGGCTCCAGTTCCACGGTAACTTCCTCGCCGCGATCGAGGCCGTAGAAGAACTGCGGGGTCGGCAGGACCTCGAGATTCCCATACGCGGAACGCGCCTTCGAAAACTTGAGAAACACGTCCGGGTACATGAGGTAACTCAACAAATCGGTCCGGGTGACTTTATGTCCGGCCTTTTTCTCGAGCAACGCTTCGGTCTCCTCAAAATCGACCGGCGGAAGCAAAGCGCCGGGACGCCCGGTCTGGGGCTTCGCACCGTGGAGCACCACCTCCTGGAGATGGGGCGGCCATCCGCCCTCCGGCTCTCCGAGCGAGCCCGAGAACATCTCGACCACCGAATTTGGCAGCGTCAAGCTGTTGTCCGCGCCTAGATTCTCCAGATCCTTCACGGTCATGTCGTGGCTCACCAGAAAGATCGCGAGGTCGCCGACAACTTTGCTCGAAGGAGTCACCTTGATGATGTCGCCGAATGCGAAATTCACCTCGGCATAGGTGCGCGTGATATCGTGCCAGCGCGGGCCGAGGCCCATGGATTCGGCCTGCGCCCGGAGGTTGGTGTACTGGCCGCCGGGCATTTCGTGAAGATAGACTTCGGCCGTGCCCGCCGGAGGCGCATCGTCAAACGGCTTGTACCAGGTGCGCACCGTTTCCCAATAATCGGCGCACGTGTTCAGCGCCCCGAGATCGAGACCCGTGTCGCGTCCGGTGTGATTCAGCGCCGCCACCAGGGAATTCAGATTCGGCTGACTGGTGGTTCCGCTCATGGAGGAAATGGCCATATCCGCCACATCCACACCGGCTTCGGACGCCTTCAGAACGGACGCCGAATTCACTCCGCTGGTGTCGTGGGTATGGAAGTGGACCGGCAGCCCCACCTCCTCCCGCAGCACCTGCACCAGGCGGAATGCCGCATACGGCTTACATAAGCCCGCCATGTCCTTGATGCTCAGGATATGCGCGCCCATCTTCTCCAGCTCTTTCGCCAGGCGGACGTAATATTGCAGTGAATATTTTTCGCGCTTCGGGTCCAGCACGTCGCCGGTGTAGCAGACCGCCGCCTCGCAGATGCGGTTGGTCTTGCGCACCGCTTCCATCGGCAGCGCCATGTTCGGCAGCCAGTTCAGTGAATCGAATACGCGAAAGATATCGATTCCTTCCAAAGCCGCCTCTTCGATGAAGGCCGCCACGGCGTTGTCCGGATACGCCGAATACCCCACGGCATTCGACGCGCGAAGAAGCATCTGAAAGCAGATATTCGGAATCGCTTCGCGCAGGCGGCGGAGGCGCATCCAGGGATCTTCGAGCAGGTACCGCAGGGACACATCGAACGTCGCGCCGCCCCACATCTCCAGGCTGAAAAGGTTATGCAGGCGATGGGCGACAAAGTTGGCGATCGCCGCCATATCGTGGGTGCGCACGCGCGTCGCCATCAGCGACTGATGGGCGTCGCGGAAGGTGGTGTCGGTGATCAGCAGCCGCGTTTGATTGCGGGTCCATTCGGCGAATTTTTCCGGTCCCAATTGGTCGAGTAGCTGCCGGGTTCCGGGGGGCGGCGCGCTGGCGTCGTGGCTGGGGACCTTGGCGGCGCGAATCACGCTTGGCTTCGTTTTTCCCGTTACCTCGGGGTTGCCGTTCACGATCACTTCGCCGAGGTAGCTGAGCAAGCGCGTTGCGCGGTCGCGTTTGGGGGAGAACTTAAACAGCGCCGGAGTCTCATCCAGAAACGACGTGGTGATGTCTCCCGCCTGAAAACGGGAGTTATTCACCACATTTTCGAGAAACGGGATATTCGTCTTCACCCCGCGAATGCGAAACTCACGGAGGCAGCGATCCATGCGCTGGCAGGCCTGTGGGAACTCGCGTCCCCAGGCGGTCACCTTTACCAGGAGAGAGTCATAGTAAGGCGTGATCACCGCCCCGCCGTAGGCGGAGGCTCCATCCAGGCGGATTCCAAAACCGGCCGGGGAACGATACGTGTGAATTTTGCCGTAGTCGGGGACAAAGCCGTTGGCGGGATCTTCCGTCGTGACGCGGCACTGTAGCGCGAATCCGTGCAACGCGACATCCGCTTGTCGTGGAAGATTCATCTCCGGTCCATGGAGGTTCAAGCCCTGGGCGATCTGAATCTGCGCCCGGACGATATCGATGCCGGTCACCATTTCGGTGACCGTGTGCTCCACCTGGACGCGTGGATTCACCTCGATGAAGAACCATTCGCCGGAGTCGGCATCCACCAGGAACTCAACGGTCGCCGCGTTGTAATATCCCGCCGCTTTCGCGAGTTTCACAGCGGCTTCCGTCAGGCCGGCACGGATTTCGGAGGCGAGATGGACCGCCGGCGCGACCTCCACCACCTTCTGGTTGCGCCGCTGGACCGAGCAATCGCGCTCATAGAGATGGAGCACATTCCCATGACGGTCGGCAAGAATCTGTACTTCGATATGTTTGGCGCGCTTGACGAAGCGCTCCAGAAACACCGCGTCATTCCCGAACGCGGCGCCGGCTTCCTGGCGCGCCTCTTCCAGCTTTGATACCAGCGAGGACGCATCGGGAACCACTCGCATCCCGCGCCCCCCGCCTCCGAAGGCCGCCTTGACGATGAGAGGAAAGCCGATTTTCTGCGCAATCGCCACGGCGTCCTGATCGCGCGTCACCGGCTCGGCGGTTCCTGGAACCACCGGGATGCCGGCCTTTTGCGCTAACGTCCGGGCAGCCGTCTTGTCGCCCAGCAGGTCCAGCAGATCCGCGCTGGGTCCAATGAAAGTGATGCCGGCCGCTTCGCAGGCACGCGGCAGAGCGGGGTTTTCGGAAAGAAATCCGTAGCCGGGATGAATGGCGTCGACGCCCTTTTCCGCGGCCAGCGCGACAATGCCTTCGACATCGAGGTAAGCCTGCACCGGACCTTTGCCTTCGCCAATGAGATACGCCTCATCAGCCTTGAAGCGATGCAGGCTGAGACGATCCTCCTGGGAAAAAACCGCTACGGTGCGAATTTTCAGCTCGTTTGCGGCGCGAAGAATGCGGATGGCGACTTCGCCACGGTTCAATGCAAGAAGTTTTTTCATCTGGAGACGGCGGAACAGGAAAACGGCTTTAATTTTGAGGATAGCGCACGGCTAGAAGTGCTTGCCGGCCATACGCAGCCACCAGGGCCAGTCATGTTCGGCGCCATCTCCCCAAACATCGAGGTAATGCGGGATTCCTTTCGAGTGCAACAACCCTGAGAAACGCCGGTTTTCGTCGAGCAGGAAGTCTCGCTCTCCCACCGCCATCACGATGCTCAGGTGGGCGCGATATTGTTCCAACCGGTCCGGATCCTCCAGGGCTGCGATGTAATCCGGTGGATTCTGCTCGAAGACCGCTGGATCGAAATAGCTTCCGAGAAAGCGCCGGATACCGAAAGCGCCCCCCAGGGTGATACACCGGCCGAAGAGTTCCGGGTGACGCAGCGCCAGGTTCATCGCGTGATATCCGCCCAGGCTTGTTCCGGCAGTCGAAAGGCTGGCGTGCGGGTTCCGGTCCCGGACGAAGGGAACCACTTCCTCAATCAAATACCGTTCATATTGCTGTTGAAGCTTGAGCTTGCCGGGCGGCTTGCGGCGCTTGTTGTACCAGCTGATCTCGTTGACCGTATCGAGGCAAAAAAGCTGGATTCGCCCCTCTTCCAAGCGGTCCCGCAGAACGTCCGGCATTCCGCGGTGCTCCCATTCGTAGTGGCTGCCTCCGGACGTCGGGAAAACCAGAAAGGCCTCCCCGGCGTGGCCGAAAGCAAGAATTTCCATTTCGCGGCGCAGCACCGGGCTGCGCCATTTCGTGTGTTCGCGCTGCAAGAGTATCTCTGGGAATGTACGAGGGTGAATCTCGTATTCCAGGATACAGGAAAGCCTCTACTCTTCCGCAATCGCGGGATAAACGATCCCGGCAAGCACCGCCCCCACGATGGGCGCCAGCCAGAACAGCCATAACTGTTCAATGGCCCATCCTCCCACGAAAATCGCCGGGCCCGTGCTACGCGCGGGGTTCACGGACAGATTGGTGACCGGGATGCCGATCAGGTGAATCAGCGTCAAGCCCAGGCCAATCGGGATGGGTGCGAATCCGGCCGGCGCGCGACGGTCCGTGGATCCCAGAATGATAATCAGGAACATGAACGTCAGCACAACCTCGGCTACCAGGCAGGCGACCAGGGAGTACTGACCGGGAGAATGGGCTCCGTAGCCGTTTGAGGCAAACCCGGCGCTGACGTCAAATCCCGCCCGGCCGCTCGCGATCACAAACAGGACTCCAGCCGCCGCGATACCGCCCACCACCTGCGCGAGGATATACGGGAGCAGATCCGACAGCGGGAATCTCTTCGCCACCACTAAACCAATGGAAACCGCCGGGTTTATGTGACAACCGGAGATGTGGCCGATGGTGAATGCCATGGTGAGAAGGGTGAGGCCAAAGGCCAGAGCCACTCCGGCAAACCCAATTCCGAAACCCGGAAACGCAGCCGCCAGGACCGCGGCTCCGCAACCACCAAAAACCAGCCAAAACGTGCCCAAGAATTCGGCTAACGCTCTTTTTATCAAAGGCATACCTAATTTCCTCTCTACCTGGAAAGTGAGATGTCTTACTGTTTCATCATCCTACCCGAGAATGCTGCTAAGTGGAAGAAAAAATTACGTCAGGTTAGTCAGTACTATCAAAAGACGCGAAATTTCACGCCGCTGAAAAGTCTATTTATACTTCTTGCGCACCCCCGGCACCTGCGAGGCGCCCGGGCTATTCGCCGATTAGGCCGGATCGTCCGGCACTCTCTCCAGCGAGCGGCCGCGATTCCTCGCGCGCTAATTTTCACAGAGCGCCCGGTAAATTCGGCTCGTTCCCCAAGCCGCTGACCGCCGATGCCAAAAAAGTTTCATTAACGCTGCCCATGAGTTAGCGTGAAGTTTCATTTGCGGCCTTGGGGCCGGTATGATATTCTCAAAGCAGCTTTGATGGATCCCATCCAGCAAGCCCGTCCCTCAAATCCGCAACGGAGTTAACAACACCATAGAATGAGTTTCACCGTATTTCTCGGAAATCTGCCCGTCTGGGTGACCGCCGACGATATCAAGTCGTGGCTCGCCGCAGAAAACCTTGTCGCCGACGCAATCAAAGTAATCCGCAACCCCGAGACCCAGGAATCCAAAGGATTCGCTTTCATCGACGCCCCCAATTCGGAGGAGATGCACTCCATCATCCGCCGTTTCGATCGCGCCCCGCTCGAAGATCGCCTGCTTCGCGCCAACCCCGCCCAGCCGCCGAAATCGAAGACCTCTCCCAGCGCCCCGCGTACGAATGCTCCCGGTGGCACCGCGCCTGCTGGAATGATTCGCCGTGAACGTGGAGGACGAAAGCACAAGCGGCAAGGTGTTTCACAAGGCCGCCAAAGCGCGTTTGCCGAAGAGCTAGCCAAAGCCCTCTAAAGGCCGCGCTGCCGGTTGCCCCGGCGACGCGGCCCTTTCCCTTCCTGTTTCTCCTCTCCGCTCGCGCTGTATATCCCGCCCGGAAGTTCAGTCTTCCTACATTTCATCCCTTTTCGCTTCAAGGCCCAGTGCTATACTCTATGGCACTAGAAGGGACCGCCTTCGACGTTCCGGTTCCTACGACACGCCTGGTAATGGGGAGGTTGAGCGATGCGCCATCTTTTGTCGCTCCGAATTATTTTCGTTTTGCTAATGGCCGCGACGGGCTATAGCCTGAAGCCATTCGGCTTTTCGGCCTGGATCGCCGCAATCACCGGCGCTGGCTTGGCCGCGTGCATACTGATCTTCGAGATGGAGGTGCGTAAAATCAGCCTGAAACGCCTGCTGGGCGCGGCGGCCGGTTCGATCCTCGGAATTTTGGGCGCATTTCTGATCTCTCTCGTGCTCGGCCACGCGATTCCGGGCGATGGAGCCACCGTGCCGTTCCTCCAGCTCTCCGTGGTCCTCTTCATGGCGTACGTCGGAATGACGGTTGGCGGCAGTAAGGGCGACAGCTTGAATCTGTCCGCCCTGGGCGGTTTGTTCGGAACCGAAGAGCCCGGACGGAGCACTTTCAAGGTGCTCGACACCAGCGTGATTATCGACGGCCGCATCGCCGACATCAGCGAGACCGGTTTCCTTGAAGGCACGCTGGCGATTCCGCAATTTGTCCTGCGCGAATTGCAACTCGTCGCCGACTCGTCGGACTCGATGAAACGCAATCGCGGACGGCGCGGGCTCGATGTCCTGCAGCGCATCCAGAAGATACCCGCCCTCGACATCCAAATTATCGAGGACGATTTCCCTAATGTGCGCGAGGTGGATCTGAAGCTAATCGAGCTGGCCAAAGTCCGCCATTGCAAAATCGTCACGAACGACTTCAACCTGAACAAAGTGGCGCAGCTTCACGGCGTGGAGGTCCTCAACATCAACGAACTCGCGAACGCCCTGAAGCCGGTGGTGCTCCCCGGCGAAACCATGCGCGTTTTCGTGTTGAAGGAAGGGAAAGAGTACAACCAGGGCGTCGCCTATCTGGACGACGGCACGATGGTGGTGGTGGACAACGCGAAAAAACTGATCTCGCGCACCATCGACATCACCGTCACGAGCGTTTTGCAAACCACCGCGGGCAAGATGATTTTCGGGCGGTTCGACGAACGGCTCCACATGATTCACGAAAAGGCGCAAACCGAGCGTGCGCAGCCGGTGGCCCGGGTCTGACGGTTGCAGTCGCAAACGGCAGTGCGCGATTCTGATTACAGGTTCCGATGAGTAAGGTTTCTGTCATTCTTCCCGCGGCGGGTCTGGGAACGCGGATGGGCCGGTCCAATCCGGAGCGAACGGGCACCAGCCGGAAGCAGTTCATGCTGCTCGACGGCTCGCCCATTCTGGTCCATACGATTCGTAAATTTCTTGCGGCGCCGTCGGTGTCGGAGATTCTGATCGCGCTCCGCGGCGAGGACATGGATTGGGCGAAGGAGCTGATTTACAAAGAATCGCCTTCGAAGCCGGTGCGAGTGGTGGAAGGCGGAGAGTCGCGCCAGCAGTCGGTGGAGAACGCGCTCGCGGCGCTCGATCCGAGCACTGAAATGGTCGCGGTCCACGACGCGGTAAGGCCGTTCATCGACATTGAAAGTATAGAAAAGGTGATCGCCGCGGCCGCCGAGTCGGGAGCGGCGATTGTCGGAATCGTACCGGTGGACACCGTAAAACAGGTTCATTTGAACAAGATTCGGGCCACGATCCCGCGCGAACGGCTGGTGCTGGCGCAAACGCCCCAGGTGTTTCACTACGCGCTGCTGAAGGAGGCCTTCGACAAGGCACGCGAAGACAATTTCACCGGCACGGACGAGTCGAGCCTGGTGGAGCGCCTGGAAAAAGTGGAGGTGAGCGTGGTGGGCGGCAGCGACCGGAACATCAAGATCACCCGCCACTCCGACATGGACCTGGCGAGGCTCTTTCTGGCGGAAGAAACCGCGGTGCGCTCCGCCTAGGATGTCTGAATTGAGAGTGGGCCAGGGATGGGACGTGCATCGTATCGCCCCTGGAAGGCCATTAATACTGGGCGGAGTTACGGTGCCCTCCGATTTCGGTTTGGAAGGGCACTCCGACGCCGACGTTCTCGCTCACGCGATCACAGACGCCGTGCTGGGAGCCGTCGCGCTCGGCGATATCGGAATGCATTTTCCCGACACCGATCCTCGCTGGAAGGGCGCGGACAGCCTGCAATTCCTCGCGCATGCGCTAGCCCTGGCGAGGGAACAAGGTTTCCGGCCGGTAAACGTCGACAGCACGGTGATTCTGGAGCGCCCCAAGCTGAAGGACTACCGGTCCGCTATTCGTGAGACGCTGGCGGCCGCAATGGACATGCCGGTCGACTGCGTGTCTGTGAAGTTCAAGACCGCCGAAAAGGTGGGCCCCGTTGGAGAGGGGCGCTCCGCGGAAGCCCAGGCGATTATTATTCTCGAACGCGGCTGAAACGGCGTCAGCAGGAAATGCCGTGGCGGTGGCAGACCCCGGACAGAATCCCCCACAGGGCGTCCAGCGTTTCACGCACCGCTTGCGTCACCACCGGCGCATTTTCGTCGTTCACATAGCTTTCGAGGAGATGGCGTTCAACGCTCGAATGCTCGCGGTCCGCTTCTATATGAACGCGGAAATAGGCGAGACTCTCTCCGTCACGGATGCCGTAAAACGTCTCGAGGCCTCGAATCTTCGATTCCGAGACCGCCGGAATCTGGCTCTCATAGGCGTACAGCGCCGCCAGCGCCTCCGCCGTGGAGCGGTTCCCGCAAATGTCCCGGAGAGTATTGACCAAATTGGTTGTCTCCGGCCGGGTTTCCGCCGCGCTCACCTCTTCGCGAGTGGTTCCAACTCCTTCCGCAAAACGAAGCCAAAGTTCCGGGTGATTCGGATCGCCGGCTTCCTCATCGATCAGGTTCGAGAGAATATGACGGCGCGCCGCCGGATCTTCGGTTCGGGAATGCGCGGCGGAGAGATAGGTGGGAAACGCGCTGACGTGCCGGTAATATTGCCGGGCGTAATCGCGCAACGCGCCGGGGCTCAGCTCGCCACGGTTCCAGGCCTGATAGAACGGATGCAAGAGCAGACTGCGGGATGCCACAAGAGCGTCAATGTCCGCAAGATGGGCATTGGAAGCGAAAACGGTCGATTGCATGAGGATATGGTAGCGCGACCGATTAGAAATCAAAACGATCGATATTCGATTTGTCGAAAATGAAGGGCGAGCCGAGAATCACCTGGCTTCCGCTCACCTGTAGAGCGCCCAATCGCCCGGCCCGGAAAGACGCATCGCCAGCCTTAAGTTCACCCTTCGTCAGAGCGTTGGCGGCCTGTACAACCAGATAGCCAAGGTCGCGGGTTTTCCAGAGTATCACCGCATCGATAATACCGGCGTGCACATACGGCTTGCACACATTCGGCAGAGAAAGCCCGACTACTTTGACATCGGTGCGGCCGGATTGTTTGACCGCCTCCGCCGCACCGGGCACAGCGGGCGCGGCGATCGCCACCACAACCCTTACGCCTGGATAAACTTTGAGCAGGGTCTGCGTTTCCGCAAATGCCTTATCGCGGTCGTCATCGCTCGGCCGGATGACGTCCAGCTTCATCCCCGGATATTTCTCCAGGCGTTTCCGGATGAAGCGGATCCACTCATTCTGGTTGGCCGCGCTTAGGGCCCCGGTGACGATGGCGATTTCTCCTTTGCCACCGAGGATCTGCGCGGCGCGATCGGTGAGAGTATTGCCGATGCCTTCCGGCGTCGCCTGGTTGATGAAGAAATCGCGTGCGTTCGCTTCGGCGTCCGCGTCCCAGGTGACCACTTTGATGCCGTGTTCACGCGCCTTGCGGAGCACAGTGGAAATGGCGGGGCCATTGAGCACGCTCACGGCGATCGCATCCACCTGCCGGGTAATCCATCCTTCGACGACCTCGCTTTGCTTGGCGGGATCCAGATCGGTGGGGCCGTCCCAGATCACGTCGACGCCGAGTTCCTTCTGCGCCTCCTCCACGCCCTCGCGGCAGCTCACAAAATAGGGATCGCCCTTGGCTTTCGGCATAACGGCGATGACAGCCTTGCGGACCTGCGGCAAGGACGGTCCAGCGGACTGAGGCTGTATCGATTTCATCAGCATCCAGTTGCTGCCGGCCACAAGCAATCCGCTCGCCAGTACGGCGGCGCAAAGGATGGCAACCTGCGAATTCTTCACGGCTGCTCCCGGGGGCTGGTCCAGCGCTTTTCGCGGTTTCCTGGAAAGGACATTGAAGCCTATTGTACCGGCGAGCAGAACTCCCGTCAGAATGCCGGCCAGCTCGGACGGCAGCGCGGCCAGGCGGAGTCCGTTCTGGAGAATCACAATGGCGAACAGGCCCAGGATGGCGCCGTGGATCGTGCCTTCGCCTCCAAAGATGGAAGTGCCGCCCAGGACGACGGCGGTAATCGCCATCAATTCGTAGCCCGTTCCGGCATCGGACTTTGCCTGCCCCAGGTGCGCCACGTAGACGATCGCGGAAACGCTGGAGAGGAGCCCGGAAAGCACGTACACAAACGCGAGCCTCCGCACCACGGGAACCGCGCCATAGAGCGCGCCGGACGGCGAGCAGCCGATCGCGTACAGGCCTCGCCCGATTACCGTGCGGTGCTGCAGAAACCAATAGCCGGCCGCGGCCGCGGCCAGGATGAGCGCCTGCGTTGGAATCACGCCGCCGATGTACCCTTGCCCTAGAAACAGGAAGCCGGGCGGGAAATTGCTGAAGCTCTCCGCTCCTCCGGTAAGGCCCTCGGCGAAGCCGCGGAATAGCGAATAGGTGCCCAGCGTGACGATCAGGGGCGGAAGCCGAAAGCGCGCGATGAGCAGAGCGTTGAGTCCGCCGCCGGCGAGCCCAAGCAGTAGAACCACCAGGACCGCCCAACCGATGGGGAGTCCGCCGTCCCGCCAGACCTTGCCGAGCACAACGGCGGCAAGACCCATCATGGAGCCAACGGAGAGATCGATACCTCCGGTGATGATCGTGGGCGTGACCGCCAGCGCAAGGAGCCCCAACTCGACGCTGAGGCGAAGCACTTCGAAGAAATTCCCCGCGCTGAAGAAATTGCCGCCGGCGAAGCCGAACAAAACAATTTCGAGCGCCAGAAGAGCGGTGAGCGTCCACTCGCGGCTCGAGCGTTCATGCGCGGGCAAGCTTCGCCTCCTTGGTCCGGGAGGTAAGCCGGGCGGGGAGAGCGTCGAAAGCGATGGAACAGAGGATGATTGCGCCCTGAATGGCTTTTTCCCAGTAAGGACTGATGCCCAGATAGGTGAGCGCCGGGCCGATGGTGGCCAGGAGCCCGAGCCCGAGCAGTGTACCGGTGAAAGTTCCCCGGCCGCCCGTGATAGAGGCGCCCCCCACCACTACCGCGGCAATGGCTTTTAGTTCCAGTCCGATGCCGGTGTTACTTTGAATTTCCCGGAAGCGGATCGCGTTCATCGCGGCCGCCACCGCGGTAAGGGCGCCCATCAGGGCGAACGCCGCGAATAAGACCCGCGTAACCGGGATTCCCGCCAACCGGGCGGCTTCGCGGTCGGAACCCACCGCGTACAGGAACCGGCCGGCGGAAAGGTTACGCAAGGCCCAGGCCAGGGCGCCGTAAATCAAAGCGCAGACCGCCACCAGCAGAATCTCTCCACCACCCTGGGGCAGGCCGAACCATTGGAAGCGGCTCGGGAGGCCCTCAATCCATGCCCCGCCGGTCGCCCAGCGAAGTGCATCGCGCAAGGCGATCATCGCGGCGAGAGTCGCGACAATCGACGGTATTCTTAGATTCGCGACCAGGCCGCCGTTCAGCGCGCCCAATGCCAAGCCGGCCACGGCGGTGACCGGAACCATCAGCGCCATGGGCACACCCGATTTTGCGGCGACGCCGGCGGCAACACTAAGCAGCGCGAACTGCGACCCCACCGAAATATCGATTTCACCCGCGATAATCACGAGTGTCATGCCCGCCGCAACCAGCAGGACCGGTGCGTTCGCCACCGTCACATCGCGCAGGTTTGAGAGAGAAAAGAAGGACGGCGCCGCAAACGCCAGCACCAGCAACAGCGCGGCCCAGGCCACGGTGACGGAAAGCTCCCTCCTCACGCGCGTGCCTCTTCGCCCAGCCCCAACGCCAGAGACAAGACCGTTTGCTGCGTCGCCTCGGAGCGGCTGAGCACCCCGGCGATGGAACCCTCCCGCATGACGGCGATCCGATCGCTCATGCCAAGGATTTCCGGCAGCTCGGAGGAGATCATCAGAATTGCGATGCCTTTCGAGGCGAACTCCACCATCAGGCTGTGAATCTCGGCTTTCGCTCCCACGTCCACGCCTTGTGTTGGCTCATCCAGAATCAAGAGAGAAGGTTGAGTGGCCATCCACCGGCTTAGACAGACTTTTTGCTGGTTGCCGCCCGAGAGCGTCTTCGCCGGCGCGTCCACCGATGCCGTTTTTATGCCGAGCTGCAGCGCGTAGCGGGACGCCAGATCGCGCTCCCAGGTGAAGTCCAGAGCGCGCAGCCCCGGCTGACGGCTCAGCATCCCCAGGGTAGCGTTGGCGGCGACGGGCATCTCGAGGATCAGGCCATTCCGCCGGCGGTCCTCGGGAACGTAGGCGATACCGAGCCTCACCGCATCTTCCGGCGAGCCTGGCGCGACCTCGCGATTCCCGATCTGAATCGTCCCCTTCCCGGCGCGCCGGATTCCGAATAGAATTTCGGCGAATTCCGTGCGCCCCGCGCCCACCAGGCCGGCCAGGCCCACGATCTCGCCCGCGCGAACCGTAAGGCTGACATCGCGGATGCCGCATTCCGGAGAACTGACCCCGCGGGCGTCGAGCACGACGTCTCCCAGCGGACCGTTGCGCTTCGGAAATACGGACGACACCTCCCGCCCTACCATCATGCGAACCAGGTCCTCCCGGCTGACACTGGACATCGGCGCGGTTTCCAGGCTGGCTCCGTCCCGGAGCACAGTCACGCGGCCGGCAATCTGTTGGAGTTCGTCGAGCCTGTGGGACACATAAATGATGCCAGTCCCGCGTTCACGCATGGCGCGGAGCACGTCGAAGAGCTTATCCACTTCCCGGTTGGTGAGCGAGGCCGTGGGCTCATCGAGGATCAGAATGCGCGCATTGGCGCCGATCGATTTTGCAATCTCGACAAGCTGCTGCTCGGGCATGCTCAATTCGCCGCAGAGATGCTCGGGGCCGAAGCGCGCGCCCACGCGCTCCAGCAGGTCGCGCGCCACGCGGCCGCGCTCTTTCCAGGAAATGCGCCGCCAGAGCGACACAGATTCGAGCGCCAGCCCGATGTTCTCGGCCACGGTCAAGCTGGGGAAAAGCGACGGCTGCTGATAGATCACCGCGATGCCAAGCGCCTTCGAGGCCAGCGGGTCTTCGATGACCACTCGCTTTCCGTCCACTTCCAGAAAACCCGCGTCGGGTTGCACGGCGCCCGAGATGACACGGATCAGGGTCGATTTACCCGCCCCGTTCTCCCCCACCAGCGCATGAATTTCCCCCGCCTCCAGCTCAAAATGGACTCGCTTGAGGGCCTGCACTCCGCCGTAGGATTTCGAAATATTATGAACTCTGAGAAGCATCGGTCCGCCGGAGCGCAAGCTTCTATCTTACGAAGCCGGAGCCGTTGTTCGCCGCACCCGGATCCAAGCGGTAGACCGAAAACGCGGCGTCGCTATATTCGGCTTTCCTCAGCACTACCGGAGGCGTGAAATGGGAGGGAAGAATCAGGAAGCGAAACGGGCGCTCCGAAAGGCGTCTGCGAATTTGCGCGGGAGGCAGACGAGGGCTCAGGCACTCATAATTCCAGGGCACACCGGCGTAGGTAAGAGCGCAATTGCCGATGGACAGCACAAGATCGCCAGGGCGGGCGGCGCCGGCCAGAAAATCGAGTGAAGCAACAGATGGCAGCACCCCGCGAACATATTCGCGTCCGTTGATCCGGCGCGCAAGAAAGCGGATTTGCGGCGCATTGATCTCCATGATCATCACCCCGGAGAGGCAGAAGAGAAGACTATAAACCAGCGCGCCATTGATTGCGGCCCGGGTCCATTTCGACGCGCCGGCATACCAGGAGAATACACAACCGGTGGTCAGGACCACCAGCAGCATCAGCGGGGCGGCGCCAAAGCGCATCACCGGCCAGAGGGCAGCCCAATAGAGCCAGTAGAGAATGGCGAAGAAGAGACAATATCGAGTGGCCGTGTTTCCCTTCCGGCGGCTCAAGAACCACACCGGCAGAAAAAGAACCAGCAGGACTCCGGCCGGCGCCGGCAGCGGCGACGCGAAGATGGCGTGGAAATGCATGGTCCACGGGGTTTCGAGAAACGCGATCAGTTTGTCCGACCAGGGTAGCGAAGCTTTGGCAAGTTCGAAACTGCCGCTTCGCCCCAGATGCTCCGGATAGGCCGGATTGCCGGTGAGAACCCACGCCCGCAGCGGCCAGGCGAGGCCGGTGGCGGCAACAATCGCAACCGCGGTGACGAACGTTCGCCAGCGGCCATTGCGCCAGCAGGCGTGAAGAAGCAGCAGACCCAGCGGAAGCGCTCCGAAGAGCACGATGTATTTGATGGAACAGGCAAAACCGAGGAACGCCGCCGCGGCGAAAAGCCAGTGCTCCGCGCGCTCCAACCCCCACCGCACCAGGCAATAGAGCGAGGCGAATTCGAAGCACGTCAAGGCCAGATCGTTCTTGGCGACGCTGCCGGTCCAGTGCGCAAACGGCAGCGCGGCGGCACAGAGAGCGCCCATCCAGGCGCCGGAGTTATCCAGCCCGGTGCGCAGGGCCAGCGAACGGCAGAGCAGGACCGCAAGTCCAAAAAAAAGAACCGGGACCATTTGAGCGGCGGCGGGCGAAGCCAGGGTGAGAGCCGCCGCCATCAGAGTTTCCACGCCCTGCGGAAAATAGGAGTATTCGTTCAGCGGCAGCGGCGCGATTCTATGGTGCGCGGCGTAGAACTGCGCGGCCGGTAGATGCTGGCGGATGACGTCGAAGGCGAGCGCGGGAGCGATCATGACGCAAGCCGAACAAAGTAGGAAAATCAGGCCGAAGATAGCGGCCAGCGAATTCCAGAGGGGGATGGAGCCGGAATGCGCCGCCGGTAGAAGCCGGCTCCACCCGCCGCGAAATATCGCGAGGGGAACAAGCAAAACCAGCAAGACGATCTGCGGATAGAGCAGCCCGGCCATGCCCAGCCACGTAAATGCCGACATCAGCACGCCGAGACCGAGCGCGGTATCCACGGCGGGTTCCGCCTCGACCGACATGGCGCGAAATAACCCGCCGCCCAGGGCGCAGGCGGAGGCCGCCGTGAGCAGCACAACCAGCGTCGAAACCGGATCGTGCAGAAGGCCAAGCGAGATGGGAATGGCACCGTAGAACAGCGGCTCGAAGCGCGCGAGCGACGGGCGGATTCGCTCATAGAAGAATCCGGCCAGTACCAGAGCCGCGGAAAGAACCAGGAAGGCCTCGCGATATCCGGGCCCGGGCTTGCGAAAATAGTCCAATTGCCAGACGAACATCGGGAATGTGAACGCGGCCGCGGCGGCGAGCCAAACCAGGAGCAGAATAGTCTTGCGGTGGGTGAGGACGTTCAATCGTTATCCTTAGCGCTCTCCGTCATCATACCCGTGCGTAACCGCGCGGCCGATCTTGAACGGGCCGTGCGCGCCCTTCTGCGCTCGGAGACGCCGCCCCTCGAAATCCTGATCGTCGACGATGGCTCCTGGGAGCCTCTCCCGGCGATTGTGCAGCACCCTTGCTGCCGGGTGATCCGCCTGGATGGAAAACACGGTTCCTATTTTGCCCGCAATCTCGCGGCGAGCCAGGCCCGCGGAGGCATTCTCGCCTTTATCGATTCCGACGTGTGCGTCAACGCGGAAACCCTGGGCCGGCTGCGCCGGCGCCTGAGCGAGAACGAGAATCTTGCGGCTGTTTTCGGCAAATACGACCAGGAGCCCGCCGCCCGAACCTTTGTCTCGCAATACCGGAATCTGCTCCACACATTCATGCACCAGACGAGCAATCCGGATGCACACACTTTCTGGACAGGCTGCGGCGCGATCCGGCGCAGGGTATTCGAAGAGTTCGGCGGATTCGCGACCGACCGGATGCACCTGAGAGACATCGAACTGGGCGTCCGGTTGTCGCAAGCCGGCCGGCCCATCCTGCTGGACCGCACGATCGAAGTGACCCATTTGAAGCGATGGACGCTAAGAGACGTCGTTCGCACGGACATCTTTTTCCGCGGTGCGAACTGGACCGAGATCTGCCTTCGGAACGGCGGGCTCCCAAACGACCTGAACACGAGGATGGGCGAGCGCGCCAGCGTGGTGCTGGTTTATCTCATGATCCTGTGTGTCCCCGCGGCTGTGATGTGGGGAAGCAAATGGCTGTGGGCGGAGGCCGCGCTGTTCGCCGCCTACCTGATCCTCAGCCGGAAAATACTGGCGTTCCTCGTTCAGGCGCGCAGCTCCGGGTTTGCGATCCGGGCGATCCCGCTCCACGTCCTCTATCATCTTTGCTGTGGCGCGGGTTTTCTCGCCGGGCTCGTGCAACTATTGCGGCGTCCCGGAGGCAATTCCACGTGAGGCGCGCGGTTGTCCTGGGAACCATTGTGTTTTGCCTCGGGGCCGCCTGCTTCGACATCGCCGCTTACGTAGAGCAGTGGCCTTTCTCTCAGTACCCCATGTACGCGGGAATCGCGAGCGGTGAATTCGCAATGCTTCAGCTCTACGGAATTCGAGGACGGGAAGAATTCCCTATTCCGGAATCCGCCCTCCAGCCGTTCAATGCGAGCAAACTCTCTTTTGCGCTCGCGCGTATTGAAGAAACGGGGAACACGGGCAGGCTGCAGGCGGCGCTGCGGGATTGCCTGCGGCGCTATCGCGGCGCCCGGCCCGATCCGCCGGTCGAAGGCATCCGCCTCTATCGAATTGTCCTATCATCCGATGTGGAACCGGGCGAAAAAGCGAGTGTCGTGAGCCGCCAGTTGCTGGCCTCCTGTGAGGAACCCCCCCGATGAAACCGGCCGCGCGGACGCTGGGCCTATTTCGCGTGGCCTTCTACGCAACGGTGTTCCTGATCTACTTTGGACTGGATGACCGGCCATGGACGCGGGTCTCTCCGGCGTTCTGGATGCCTGTGTCGGTCTTTCGGTTCCTCGACGGCCCGCCGCGCGATGCGTTGTGGATGGGAGTCTCGCAGACGGTCTGGAAAGTATCGCTCCTCGCGTCCGCGGCCGGCGTTCTCACGCGATTCAGCACCTTTGTTTCGGCCGCACTGGCGGTGTATCTGCTCGGGCTCCCGCAGAATTTCGGCAAGATCGACCATATGGACGGCATCGTCGTCATCCTGCTCGGCATTCTGTTCGTTTCCCGCTGTGGCGATGGCGTTTCCGTCGACAATTTTCTCTCCCGGAAGATCCCTGGCACCGCGCCAAGAGAAGCGGAGCCCGTGGAATACCGTTGGCCCATCGTACTCGGACAGGTTTTATTTACTCTGGTTTTCTTCGCCGCGGGAGTGGCCAAGCTGCGCGTTTCGGGCCTTGCATGGATGTCGTCCGGGAATCTGCGGCATCTGCTGATCGAACATCAATATACGCACGCCCCTCTGACGGATGCCGGCCTGATCGCGGCGCGGTCCACGATGGTCTGCGGCGGCGCGGCCATTCTCACAATCGTGCTGGAACTCTCGATGCCTCTGGCGGTTCTCAGCCGGCGCTTGCGCTGGCCGCTGCTGATTGCGCTCCTGTTTTTGCAGATCGGAATCGCCCTGGCGCTCGGTGTGTATTTTACGCCGTATTTGGCGGGCTATCTGCTATTCGTGCCGTGGGAAAGATGGCCGCCGAGATTTCTTACCCGCTCCCGGCCGACCGTTCCGGAGGTCTCCGGCGGCACTCGCACGGCGCGGCCGGCGTGAAACTCTTCGAGCATGGTCTCAGCGGTGAGAAGACGAATCACGTCTTCATCCACGCCGCCGCCCACCAGAATCGTAATCTCCGGCGATGCCGCCGCCTGGTACTGGCGCAAACGCTCGCTCTTTTCTTTCCAACCGCCCGCGCCGCCGTATGTGAGAATGCGGTCGATTCGCGGCAAGGTTTTTAGAACCGCGATGGCCTGCAAGGGATCATGAGCCGACTCGAAGGCGTGATGAAAAGTCGCCGGCAGACCGCCCGCCGAAGCGAGCACGCTGGCCGTGAGTTCACAGTCTACCGCGCCATCCTTCAGGAATCCCAACACCAGACCGTCCAGCCGCAGTCCGGAGAATGCCTGCGCGGCGGCATGAAGGCGCTGCGCTGCGGCCGAGTCGTTCACCTCAAAGCCGAGCGTCTCGCGAACCATCGCGCGCACGGGAATTTTTACCGCGCCCAGTACGCTGTGGACCAGCTCGATGGGAGGCGTGAGACCGCCGAGATGCAGATCGCGCACCAGTTCGATCCGGTCCGCGCCGCCCGCTTCGGCTTCCACGGCATCCTGGACCGAGCAGGCGATTACCTCGAGAAGTCGTCTCATCGGAACGGTTAGAGTGTAACGCAACAGCTGGGATCATAATAGAAACCTATGTCTCTGGTGGATTTTTTGTTCGGAAAGCCTTTGGCGAGCCAGGAAGATCAGGACCAGACACTGGGTCCCGCTGCGGGAATTGGAGTGTTTGGGCTGGACGCGCTCAGTTCGGCCGCTTATGGCCCGGAGGCGGCCCTCACCCTTCTGATCCCGCTCGGCGTGGCGGGCATCGGCTATGTGCTTCCCATCAGTCTCTGCATTATTGTGCTGCTCGGCATCGTTTATTTTTCTTACCGGCAAACCATCGCCGCCTATCCGGGAGGCGGTGGTTCTTACGCGGTGGCATACGAGAATCTCGGGGCCGGGTCCGGATTACTGGCGGCAGCCGCGTTAATTGTCGATTATGTGCTCACCGTTGCGGTCGGGATATCCGCGGGTGTTGGCGCTCTGGTTTCGGCGGTACCGAAATGGCAGCCCCACACGCTGGCAATTTGCCTCGGCATTCTTGTCTTGATCACCTTCGTCAATCTCCGCGGTGTGAGAGAAACCGGCAGCGTCTTCCTGATCCCGACCTACTTGTTCATCGGCACACTACTGGTCGCGATCGCGATCGGCGCCGTCAAGACGCTACTCGGCGGTGGTCATCCCGCCGCGGTGATCGCCCCACATGCGCTGACCGCGACCGCCGCCGTGAGCGGTTGGATTCTCATTCAATCCTTCGCCAGCGGATGCGCGGCGATGACCGGCGTCGAAGCCGTCAGCAACGGCGTGAGATCGTTTCGCGAGCCGGCGGTGGACTCCGCGCGAAAGGCGCTGACCGCGATCATTGGCGTTTTGATGCTGATGCTCGCCGGCATCGCGTGGCTCGCGACCGTCTATCACGTGGGGGCGACTGTTCCGGGCGAGCCCGGCTATCAGAGTCTGCTGTCGCAGTTGCTGGCCGCGATCACGGGAAAGGGAATCTTCTATTACGTGACCATGGGCAGTATTCTGGCAGTCCTCGCCCTTTCTGCGAACACGGCGTTTGCGGGATTCCCCCGCCTGTGCCAGATCGTGGCTGAAGACGGGTTCCTGCCGCATGCCTTCACCTCGCGTGGCCGGCGCCTGGTATTTTCGGAGGGAATTTATGTGCTCGCGGGTCTCGCGGCCGTTCTCCTGATCCTCTTCCGGGGCGTCACAGACCGCTTGATCCCTCTTTACGCCATCGGCGCTTTCCTCGCGTTCACGCTTTCGCAATCCGGCATGGTGGTGCACTGGAAGCGTTCGCATCAAAAGGGCGCCTGGCGCAGCATGTTGATCAACGGAATCGGCGCGCTGGCCACCGCCGTTACCACGGCGGTTGTTCTGGCGGCGAAGTTTTTCGAAGGCGCCTGGGTCACAGTGCTGTTGATCCCTCTGCTGCTGATCCTGATGATCTACGTGAATCGCCATTATCGGGCCGTGTCGAGAGAGTTGGAGCTGGATGCCCCCCTCAATCTCTCCGGCATCACGCCTCCGGTCGTGATCATTCCGATTCAGAGCTGGACCAAAATTACCGAGAAAGGGATGCGATTCGCTCTAAACTTATCCTCCACCGTCTTCGCGGTGCAGGTTCGAACGGGCAATAAGACGCCGGATTTGCAATCGCTGTGGGCCCGCGTAGTGGAACAACCCGCGATGGAACTGGGGCTGCCCGCCCCGGCCCTGACCGTGATCGACTCTCCTTACCGCGCGCTGTACGGTCCGCTGCTCGATTTTGTTTCCTCGGTGGAAGACAAATACCCCGAACGGTACATCACCGTATTGATCCCCGAACTGGTGGAGCGGCATTGGTATCACTATTTCCTGCATAATCAGCGGGCCGCGGTGCTGAAGGCGCTGCTGCTCCTCAAGGGGAATCAACGCATCACCGTAGTGAACGTGCCGTGGTACGTGACAGCCTGAACGGGCTCCCTATTCCTGCCGCAGGGCATCCGCGGGATCGATGCGCGCGGCCGCTCGCGCCGGCCAGAAACAGGCGAACAGGCCGGTGATTCCGACCAGTAGCGAAACCGCGACGAACGAATACGGGTCGAACGCCGAGAGCTTCCAAATCTGGCCCGCCAGCACGCGCGCCGAAAGCAGGCTGGCTACGATACCCAGAGCAACCCCGGCGCCGACTAGCTTCATTCCCCAGCGGAGAATCATTGCGACCACGCTGGGAACCGTGGCCCCGAGAGCCATGCGGATTCCGATCTCGCGCGTGCGGTGAGCGATCGAGCTTGCGACAACGCCGTAAATCCCAAACAGCGCGAGCAATAACCCGAACGCCGCAAAGATTGCAAAGAGCAGCAGGTTGAAACGCGGCGTCGAATATAGCCATTGGTCGAGCATGGCCTGGATTGTCTTCAAGTCTGTGACCGGCTGATCCTTGTCGATCGAGTAAACCTGGGTACGAAGAGGGCCGGCGAGGAGAGCTGGCGATCCGGCCGCGAGCACCACCAGCCGGTCCGCCGCGCCGGTGACCGTGTACGGGATGAATATCTCCGGCATCGCCGTCTGCTCCGGCGCGTCGTTCATCGTATCGCGCACAATCCCGGCAATCTGAAAACCGTCGCTGGAAAGGTTGAACGGATCGGATTTGACGCGTGGGATACTGACCATCCGGCCGAGAGAATGATTCGGGGAAAGGTACCGCCGCGCGAAGGCCTCATTGACCACCGCCGTATGCGCGGAGGCGCTGACATCACGTTCATCGAGAAAGCGGCCCTGGATCAGGTTAAGGCTCATGGCGCGCCGGTAGTCCTGGTTCACGTTATGAATGAGAACCGGGCGCGAATCCGTATTCGTGCCGCCGGAGACCTGAACCGGAGCGGAAAAGTCCCCGAACGGAGGGAGCCCGCTGGTGAGTCCGGCCGCCTCGACGCCCGGCACCCCCTGCACGCGGCGAAGCAGCTCCGTAAAGAAGGCGTTCCGCCGCGCCGCATCCGGATACCGTTTGTCGGACAAGGGAACTCGAAGCGTGAGAATGCGGTCCGGGTGAAAGCCGGGATCGACATTCTGGATGGCAATTAGGGTTCGGATCATGAGGCTCGCGCCAATCAGAAGCATGAGCGAGAGGGCGATCTCTCCCACCACGAGCGAGCTGCGCAGGAATCTCTGGCGCGCCGTTCCCGTGCCGCCCCGGCCCGCCTCCTTCAATGGCGTGGCCACGTCGCCGCCCGAAAGCTGGAGCGCGGGCGCAAGCCCAAACAGCAGCGCCGCGGCGGCGGAAACACCCAGGGCGAAGAGCAGCACGGGGACATTCAGGGAGATGACCGCTTCATCGGGGATGGTGTCGGGTGGCACCATCGCAATAATTCCCACCAGGCCGGCTTTGGCCAGGCCCATCCCCAGCACGCCTCCGGCGACGGCCAGGATCGCGCTCTCGCAGAGCAACTGGCGGATGATGCGGAAGCGGCTCGCGCCGAGCGAAATGCGCACGGCAATTTCCTTCCCTCGACCGGTGGCCTTCGAAAGCAGCAGATTCGAAACGTTGACGCAGGAAATAAGCAGGAGGAGCCCGACGGCTCCGAACAAAATCCAAAGGGCATCATGAAGACCGCTTCTGAACTGCTCCGCAAACGATTTGATGCCGGTTCGCCAGTGCTCCGGAAAATCGCGCGGGGACTGGCGCTGGAGGTCCTGGACGATGGGCAGCAGATCAGCTTCCGCCTGCGCGCCGGTGACTCCCGGCTTCAAACGTCCGAGAACGTGGACCCAGCGAACTCCTTCGATGGCCTCTCCCAGGTGCGGCGTCATCGGCAGGTAGACGTCGGCGCCGCGCCACATGAAGCGCCGGGGCATAACACCGATGATGGTGCGCGCGACTCCATTCAAGGTGAGTCGTTTGCCGAGGACCCCGGGGCTGCCGCCGAACTGCCGCTGCCAGAAGCGATAGCCCAAAACAGCGACCGGCTCGGCATCCGGCTGCGCGTCGGCGGGAGTGGGAGCACGCCCAATCAGCGGGGCGACGCCCATTACCGAAAACCCGTTCATGGTGGTGTGGTTGCCGCGCAGCCGCTGCGGTTCATGCGCGCCGGTCCACAGGACGTCGTCGATGGTCGAAAACGTCAGACCATCGAAAATAGTGCTGCGTCGGTCAAATTCCAGATACTGATCCAGCGTGTAGTAACTGCGATACCCGCGACGACCGGGTTCCTGGATGATGGGGCTCACCAGGTTCGCGACATCCTTGTAAGGAAACGGATCGATCAACACGGCGTAAATCACGCTGAACATCGCCGTCGTGGCGCCAATGCCCAGAGCGAGCGATCCTCCCGCCATGAGCGCAAACCCGGGGTTGTTCCGAAGATTGCGAATTCCAAAACGAAGATCGCGTATGAAACCGCCTAAAAAGGTAACCACGGGCTGAGCCTTCCTGCTCAGAGTCTACCGGATGCCGGACCCACCCGATGGGAGCGAGTCCGCCATGGGCAATACTGAAAACATGGCAAAGTTCTTACCGGGACGCCCCGAACCTGACGAGCACGCGCCCTACGTGGCCAAATACGCGGCGCTAGTGGCGGAAGACGATATTTTCGCCGCTCTGAAAGACCAGAGTTCCGGCATCGCACCTGTTGCGGCCGCGCTCACCGACGAGCAGGCGCTTCATCGCTATGCCCCGGACAAATGGAGCATCAAGGAGATACTGGAACATGTCGCGGATACCGAGCGCGTTCTCGCCTATCGGGCGCTGCGGATCGCGCGCGGCGACCGGACGCCCCTGGCGTCCTTTGAGCACGACGACTACGTAAAGATCGCGGGTTCCGACCGCCGGGCGCTGAAGAGTCTATTGGATAATCTTTCCGCTGTCCGCGCCGCCACGGTGGCGTTGTTCGAATCGCTTACTCCCGAAGACTGGACGCGGCGGGGAATTGCCAGCAATCACGAAATCAGCGTTCGCGCACTGGCATATTTCGTTGCGGGGCACGACCGGCATCACGCCTCCATTTTGAAGCGCAAATATCTGGCTAAGTCATCCGAATTGTGAAAGCGGCGCCGCGGTCGCGGTTGTGCGCCGCCACCGTTCCGCCGTTCTTCGCCACAATGGAGCGGACGATCGACAGTCCCAAACCAGAGCGCTCGGGCCTGGTGGAAACGTGCGGCTCAAAAATATACGGAAGAACGTCGGCGGAAATGCCCGGGCCGTCGTCTTCAATGCGAATTTCTCCCGGCCGGGCCGCGATCTCCACCCGGCTGGCGCCTGCCTGCGCCGCGTTCAGAATCAGATTCACCAAAACTCTCTCCCAGGCGGCTGCGTTGCCTGGCAGGCGAAAGGCAGGTTCGATGTCGAGCGAAAAGGCCAGCGAGTGTGCGTGGATGCACTCCAGGTAATCCTGCGCGGATTCGACCGCCCGCCGCACCACCGTGGAAGTCTCTTCGGGCGACCGGGCGCTCTCCTCGATGCTTTCGGCGATGCGTTTGCCGCGTTCCGCGCTGCGTTCGAGCGCGGCCGACACCCGCTCCCATTTCACATCGTGCGCGAGAACGCCCGCCGCTTCGTGAATGGTCTGGAAAACGTTATTCAGATCATGCACTAGACCTTGGATCGTAATGTCGGCAGGTTCCATCGGAATTCGCTCAAGCCGCAAGAGAACGCAGCAAGTCGTAAAAGCCGGGAAACGAGACGGAAGCCGCCTCGGCATTCTCCACCACAGTTTCGCCCTCCGCGGCGAGAGCCGCTACCGCGAAGGCCATTCCAATGCGGTGATCGCCGAAAGAATCCACTTCGGCGGCGTGGAACTTCTGGCGCCCGGGAATGTTGAAGCCGTCCGGGAGCACCTCGATGGCCACACCCATGCGCCTGAAATTCTCGGCGATCGTGGCGATCCGGTCCGTTTCCTTCACCCGTAATTCGGCGGCGTCCCGAACCTTCAGGCCGTCTTCGCTGATGGCGCCCAGCACGGAAAGCACCGGGATTTCGTCGATGAGAGCAGCCGCCATCTCACCCTCCAGAACGCCCCCGCGAATCCGGGATTTGCGCACCTGCAGGTCGCCGCTCACTTCGCCCCCGCTTTGCACCATGTCCAGCACCTTAATGTCGGCCCCCATGGCAGCCAAAAAATCCAGGAGCGAGGAACGTGTCGGATTCAAGCCGACGCCGCGAATGGTGATGTTCGATTCGGGAACAATCTGCGCCGCCGAGAGCAGAAACGCCGCGGCGGAGATATCCCCCGGTACGGTAAGTTCACGCGCCTGGAGATGAGGGCGTCCGGTAATGGAAATCGCTCCGCGGCGGACCTCCACCTCGGCCCCAAATTCCCGGAGCGCCAACTCACTGTGATCCCGCGTGCGCATGCCCTCGATCACCGTGGTGACGCCGTGCGCGAATATACCGGCGAACAGTACGCAGCTTTTCACCTGCGCGCTGGCAACCGGCAGCGTGTATTGGATGGGCGTCAGAGCGCCGCCGCGGATGGTAAGGGGCGGAAATTTGTCCTCTCGCGCCTGAATGTGCGCGCCCATTTCCGCCAGGGGGCGCATGATCCGCTGCATGGGACGGCGAGACAGGGACTCGTCACCGCCGATGGTCGTCACGAAAGGCTGCGCCGACAGAATCCCCGATAACATCCGGATCGTAGAGCCGGAATTTCCGGCGTCCAGAGGGCCGTCCGGCGCTTTCAGGCCGTCGAGACCTTTGCCGTGGATCACCACCACGGCGCCGTCATTTTCGATATCGATGCCCAGCGAGCGCATCGCGCTCAGCGTCGACTGGCAGTCAGCGCCTTTCGAGTAGTTATGAATCCGCGATGTGCCTTCCGCGATCGAAGCGAGCATCCCGTAACGGTGCGAAATGGACTTGTCACCCGGCAGCACGACTGAGCCGTCCAGTCGCCGGGCGGGAAGAATGCGTTCCTGCATGGGAAAGACCAGTTTATCTGAATCCGCCCGAACTTCCCAATTTCAGGGTTCCGGGGCGTAACTATTCCGGCGCGGCGTGCGAATAATACCTAGAGGCAACAATTTTCCATGCTGCGCCTGGCGCCGAAGCACTCCGTTGCAGTCCGGTGGTTCCATTGGATCAACTTTCCTTTGCTGGCCATCATGATCTGGAGCGGACTGCTCATCTACTGGGCGAATGATGTCTACCGGATCGGCTGGGGGAACTGGACTCTCTTTCATTTCTTTCCGGAATGGTTTTACAAGAGCTCGAATATCCCCTTCCGGCTCGCCGAAGGCATGGCTTGGCACTTTTTCTTCCTCTGGCTCTTTGCGATCAACGGCGTGCTATACGTCGCGTATACCGTCTTCTCGGGAGAATGGCGCGCCCTTGTTCCGCATCGCCGGTCTTTTCGCGACGCGCTGGAAGTGGTCCGCTACGATCTAGGCCTGCGGAAAGAACCGCTGCCCCGTGAAAAATACAATGGCGCACAGAGGATCGCCTACACCGGCATCATTGTAATGGGCTTCGGTTCCCTGGTCACAGGGTTGGCCATCTGGAGGTCGATTCAATTCGGATGGCTGGCGTGGCTTCTGGGAGGATATCGAGCGGCGAGGCTGGAGCATTTTCTTCTCACCCTGGGTTACGCCGCGTTTTTTGTGGTGCACATCGCGCAAGTGATACGGGCCGGCTGGAATAATTTCCGCGCCATGGTGGCCGGCAAGGAAGTGGTCGAGATCGAACCGGTGAGCATCGGGGTGACCGCGGTCGAGCCGGTTCCGATCGAATCGGCGGCCGTCGAACCGGAGGCCGGCAATGCCTGAAGAGGAACAGGAAAGGGAGTTCAAAAAAGAACGGAAGCGGCTCAATCGCCGGACATTCTTAACCGCCGGCGCGGCGGCAATCGCAGGCACCGGCGCTTGGGAGTGGCTGCGCTCCCGTCCCACCGAGGATGGAGCGCTCTGGCCGCTGCGCCGCGGCCTCCAGTGGAATGAACGTTTTGCCCGGACTTACTTCAGCGAAACGCGGCTGGCGCGCGAGTTTCCACGCGACGCCGCCGGCGATATCCGGCCCAATGGCGACGTTGGAATCGATGGCGACGATTTCGACCCCGCGGAATGGAAGCTGAAGGTCGCGGGGCTTGCGGGCGGACCCAAGGAGTTGGCGCTCGCCGATATCACCAGTCTTCCCCGCGTCGAACTGACCGCGGAGTTCAAATGCATCGAGGGCTGGAGCAACATCGTGAATTGGACTGGCGCCCGCCTCGCGGACTTCGTGAAGAAATATCCACCCATCGGCTTGTCGAGTTCGGGCTACGTGGCAATGGAGACGCCGGATAGCGCCTACTACGTCGGTCTGGATATTCCCAGCGCGCTCCACCCCCAAACTCTGCTCGCGTATCAGATGAACGGGAAGCCTCTGGACGATGACCACGGAGCGCCCCTGCGGCTGGTTATTCCGGTGAAGTACGGTATTAAGAACCTGAAACGCATTGGGCGGTTAGATTTTACAAAAGAACGCCCCAGAGATTACTGGGCCGAACGCGGCTACGACTGGTATGCCGGCTTTTGAGCGGCATGGCAGCACTCATTTGCCCGGGCGCTATCGCGCCGCGCTGAAAGGTGCGCCAGGGTTAACGTATCCCGGTATATTCTGTTCGTAGCACGACTTCTAGAAGCGATCCATCCAATCGATCAAATTTTCCCTACTTTGGTAGCACGATATTGCGGCAAGTATGTTTGCGTGGTACTGTGGCCCGTATTCGTTTCTCAAAGCGGAAAGGGCGCAATCCAGATTGCGAGCGGCAATTCTTACCGGAGTTTTCATAGCGGGCGCGGGAGCCCTTTGGGCGGACGCAACGGTTTCAGGCCGTCTTGCCGACCCACAAAACAAGGCGATTGTGGGCGCGGTGGTTTCCGCCACGGATCGCGCGGGAGCCGTCGTTAGCAAAACGCGGACCGGCGAGGAGGGCAGATACAGTTTGAAAATTTCTCTTCCCGGCGACTACGTCTTCACGGCGGAACAAGCGGGTTTTGAGAGCGTCAAACGGTCTGCCCGGGTGGCCGATGGAGATTCGCGCACGGAGGATTTTCAGTTCACCGCCATCGCCGCGCAAAGCCAGCAGATCCAGGTATCGGCGACCGTACTGGAGCCCGGCGTCGATCTGCGCAATGCGGAAGTGTTTAACCGTACCCTCTTCACTCGCGACGACCAGGTCTTTCAACAACTGAACGCCGGCATCAACACGGGCCAGCACGAAGGGGGAGGAAAATCATTGGAGATCCGCCGGTTCGGCTTCAACCTGGATCACGGCGGGGTGAATGGCGGCTTGAAAGTGCTGGTGGACGGCGTGCAACAAAACCAGGGCACGCAGGGGCACGGCCAGGGGTACCTCGGCGCTCTTAAGGCGCTGAGCCCCGAACTCATTGAAGACGTCGAAATCATCAACGGGCCCTTTAGCGCGGAGTATGGCGACTTCAGCGGCTTGGGCGTGGTGCAAATTCATCAGCGCGAATCGCTTCCCGAAGAGTTCACCGTGCGGCTCCAGGGAGGTAATTTTGATACCGGGCGCGGATTTTTCGCCTATAGCCCGGATGTCGACAAGACCGACGCATACATTGCCTATGAAGGCTCCTACGTCGATGGGCCTTTTATCAACCCCGGGCGCTACCGGCGGGATAACGTCAACGGCAACTACACCAAATCGCTCGATTCCAGCCAAAAAATCGGTTTCCGAATCCTCTACGGGCGGAACGGTTTCTACTCGTCCGGACAAATTCCGCTGGATCTGGTTGCAGAGGGCCTGCTGGATCGCTTCGGCTACATCGATCCCTCGGACGGAGGAAAAGTGTGGCTGGGCACTGCATCGGCAAACTACACCAAAACATCCGCGAATGGAGATGTTTTTCGAACGGACGCATTTGTGGGCCGGTCGCTCTTCGATCTGTTCTCGAACTTCACCTTCTTCCTGAACGACCCGTCTACCGGTGACGGAATCCAGCAACACGATTCGCGGCTCCAGGAAGGGATCAATTCCCAATACATACATCCGCACAAGATCGGTCCGGTTACCGCCGTTCTGACAGTGGGCGGCAATTATCACGACAACCAGATCAACGTGGGCCTTTATCCCCGGGAAGGCCGGACGCCTCTAGGCGTTGCCACGCGCGCGCACGCCCACGTGACCAACGGCGCCGGGTACGTACAGGAAACCTTCAGCCTGTTCCACAACCGCGTGATTGTGGGAGGGGGACTGCGCTTTGACGAGTTTCGTTGGGGCGTGGTGGATAAGGTTGTCCCGTCCCGGAGCGGCGTCGAAACAGCGGGCCGCTGGCAGCCGAAAGCGAACATCGCGTTTACGCCCCTCGCGTCAATTCCTCTGACCCTTTATGTGAATTACGGGCGAGGCATCAACAGCACCGATGCGCGAGGCGTGGTCGAGCGCCCGGATGAGCCGCGCCTGGCGACCACCGACTTTTATCAGTTCGGGGCGGCTTCTCACATGGGGAGAATCAGCCTGAGCGCCGACACTTTCCTGATTGACCACTCCAACGAGCAGGTCTACATCCCGGACGACGGCACCTTCGAATTCAAGGGGCCAAGCCGCGCTTACGGCTTTGAAACAAAGGCCTCGGTGTCCTTGACCCGGCATCTTTCGCTGAACGGCGGGCTCACAAAAATCGGCAATGCATTTTTTACCGGGGGAGACCATCGAGTGTACGTGGATAGCGCGCCGCACTTTGTGGCGAACGCCGCTCTGACCCTGAGTTCCTGGCGCGGCTTCAGCGGGTCTTTGCGCATGCGCGCCGTGAATCATTACCGCCTGGATGGGGACGACCCTTCGATCGTGGCATCCGGGCTTACGGTATTCGACGTGGGGATCGCGAAGGAAGTACGGCGCGGCGTCGAACTGAACCTGAGCATGGACAATCTTCTGAATCGCAATTTTTATGAGACCCAGAACTATCTGGAATCCCGCGTCAGCCCGACGGCGCCGATTGTGGCCAGGATCCATGGCACCCCGGGATACCCGCTCACGATCGTGGCGGGGATTACTTTGAGACTGCGGGAAAGGTAAGGAAGGCGGGGCAGGTTCGCCAGGACGGGAACACGATCCGTTCCCGTCCTGGCAAGGCAAAATGTCAGGCCGCTACCATCCCGTGGGGATCGATCACGAATTTCTTGGCTGCGCCTTTATCGAAATCGTGATACCCGCTGGGGGCGTCATCGAGCGTAATCACTTGCACGTTGACGGCTTTGGCGATCTGAATCTTGTCATGCAGAATGGCCTGCATGAGCTGCCGGTGATACTTCATCACGGGGCATTGTCCGGTGGCGAAAGTATGGGATTTCGCCCATCCCAGACCGATCCGGATGCCCAAAACGCCGGTCTTGGCGCCTTCTTCCTTGGCGCCCGGATCGTCGGTGACGTAAAGTCCGGGGATACCGATCGCGCCGCCCGCGCGGGTGATGGTCATCAGGGAATTCAGCACCGTGGCCGGATGCTCCGTGCCGCTCTCACTCCCGTGGCCGCGCGCTTCAAACCCGACGCAATCGACCGCCGAATCCACTTCCGGCGCCCCAACGATCTGCGCAATCTGATCGCCGAGAGAAGCCTGCTGGCGCAGGTCGATGGTTTCGCAGCCAAAGCTGCGGGCCTGTGCGAGACGCTCCGGAATCATGTCGCCGACGATTACCACGGCCGCGCCCAGCAAATGGCACGCGGCGGCGCATGCGAGGCCGACCGGACCGGCGCCGGCGACGTAGACAACCGAGCCCGGCCCAACCCCAGCGGTGACCGCTCCGTGATAGCCGGTGGGCAAAATATCCGAGAGCAGTGTCAGGTCGCGGATTTTCGCCATCGCCCGGGCCTTGTCCGGAAACTTCAAGAGGTTGAAATCGGCGTACGGGCACATGACGTACTCCGCCTGGCCGCCCACCCAGCCGCCCATATCGACGTAGCCGTAGGCCGCGCCCGGACGCGCCGGATTCACGTTCAGGCAGATCCCGGTATTGCGTTCCTTACACGCGCGGCAGCGCCCGCACGCGATGTTGAAAGGAACCGAAACCAGATCGCCCACTTTCAAATACTCCACGTCCCGGCCGGCTTCGATGATCTCACCGGTAATCTCGTGACCCAGGATCAACCCCTGCGGCGCGGTGGTGCGCCCCCGAACCATGTGTTGATCGCTGCCACAGATGTTGGTGGAAACAATCTTTAGAATGACGCCATGCTCGCACTTCCGCGAGCCCAGCGCCAGTTTCGGAAAGTCGATGGATTGGACCTCGACTTTCCCCGTACCCAAATACGCAACTCCGCGATTCGTTGCCATGAAGGCCTCCTTGTCTCGTATCTACAGCTATTTCCTTGGGATTTAGTTCAAAATGGATGCGCCCGCCAAAGCGACCGCGTGATCCTGCTCGCCTGAACCGCCGCTAACTCCGATGGCTCCGACTACCTTGCCGTCTTCTTTCAGGGGAATGCCGCCGGCAAAAATCATGACCCGCCCATGATTCGAAGCATGAATTCCGAAGAACTGCCCTCCGGACTGAGAATGTCCGGCGAGATCCTTGGTCGAGATGTCGAACGCTCGGGATGTGAAGGCTTTGTTGATGGAAATGTCGATACTCCCCAGCCATGCTCCATCCATGCGCACATGCGCTACCAGGTTGCCTCCCGCGTCCACCACCGCGATATTCATCGGCTGGCCAATTTCGGCCGCTTTTTTCTCCGCAGCCGCAATCACCCTGCGGGCTGTTTCCAAATTAATCACTCGAAATTGCCTCCCGCGGCAATCACATCACAACCGTCCGCGCGAGTCAATACGGTAGGCCGCCTAGTTTTGCAGCTTGCCACAATCCTCACTTCATGTTTCAAAAAGTATCGATCGCCAGGCTGCGGGAATTTGGCGTCCGGAGAGTGGCCGTATGTTCCGGTATCGCTCCGCGGTCTGCGGCGCATGCGTTTGGCGGATGAGACATCCTCTCTGGGACCGCGCGTTCGCTCCGGACCCGCCTCAAACAGCGGCACCCTTCTCGCCACCGCCCGCGTACACGCGGAACGCGATCCATCCCGGACATCGATTCTCGAGTGAAAGCGCTGAATTTGCGATAGTTTGCGCGAAGGAAGCTTCGCCTTCGGCGGCCCACCGGCGTCCACGATTCGGAAATCGAGACGGGAAGACCGGCGCAAGCGGCCGGAGCGGCGGTGGCTCCGGGAACGGCCGAGGCGGTCTCCGATCTTGCGCGAGCGAGCCCGTCCGGTCCTCTCCAAGCGGCGGCCGGCGACGGCCGAAAGCGGATGCGCCGCGCCGATGTGGAATCCGATCTCGAAGGCCGCGTGCGCGACACCTCCAGCGAGGCGGAACACTTCTTCCAATGGCGAAGTTTACCTGGAAAAACCCGCCGGAGCCGGGCGCACCACGGCCTTGCGCGGGAGAAATCCCCGGCGTGCTCGAATCGCTCGCGGCCTTTCAGTCCTCGCGAACGCCGATGGCGATAATTGACACCGGCGGCCAGGGAAGCGAGTGATCGATTTTGCGCCAGAGCCAAACCAGACGGTCATAAACGGCGATTTGGAACCGATTGAATGTGCGCCTCTTCAGAAGTTGCCCGTTCACGTACCACGCCGGACGCGCCGGACGGTTAAATTCGAGTATCCGCTCCACGCGGAAGCCGGTTTGCTCCATCTTCGACCGAAGTTCCGCGGCGGAATAGCGCCGGTAGTGCCCGAGCACCTCGTCCAGTGTGCCGTAAACACTCATCCCTTCCGGCACCAGCACGACGGCTCTGCCTCCGGGCGCGAGCACCGAATAGATATTCCTCAATCCCGTTAGATCGTCCCGGACGTGCTCGAGCACATTCAGGCAAATGGCCGAATCCACCGCGCCCTCGAATGCGCCGAAATGTTCGGGATGTTCCAGGTCGCACTCGTAGATTTCTGTGTTCGAGCGATGCCGCAGCCGCGTGTACAGGCGCGCCAGATGTTCGTGATCGATGTCCGTGGCGACGTAACGCGAAGCGCCGCGCGCCAGTTGCACGGTCAGGTTTCCGATACCCGCTCCGATCTCCATCACACGCGGACCGAGAAACGGGCGAATGGTGTCGGCCATCCAGCGATTGAAGCGCGGCGCATTCGCCAGCACGTCGAGAATTTCCGGTCCGCTGTCGCGATAGATATCCCGGAACAAGCCGAAACGCAGCATCACAAAAACCGCTTCCAGCGCATCCTTCAACCCGATTTTTTTGCCTTCCTCGTAAGTCCGTCCGTCGTAGCTGATGGGAACTTCGAAAACGCGGGCTTGCCGCTGGGCAATCTTGATGGTGATCTCCGGTTCAATCCCAAAACGCTGCGTCCGGATAGGAATACTTTTTAACAGCGACGTACGGAAGGCCTTGTAACAGGTCTCCATATCGGTCAGGTTCAAGCCGGAGATCATGTTGCACAGCGTGGTGAGCCATCGGTTTGCAACCGAGTGCCAGTAGTAGAGCACGCGCCGCCGTTCCGAGGTGGCAAAGCGCGAGCCGTAGACGCAATCCGCTTCGCCGCTCACCAGCGGTTCCAGGAGGCGGATATAATCCGTGGGCGAATATTCCAGGTCGGCGTCCTGAAAGATGCAAAAGTCTCCGGCCGCGTGCGAGATCGCGGTGCGGATCGCAGCGCCCTTTCCCAGGTTGATCAGATGCTGAACGAAACGAATCTGGCCGGGAAAGCGCGACTGCATCTCCTGCACCACGCGGGCGGACTGGTCCGTGGAAGCGTCATCCACCACCACAATTTCCATCCCCATCTCCGGCGGGAGCGGCGCCGCCAGCACACGGCGCAAACACTCACCAATCCATTCGTCTTCGTTGTAGAGAGGAATTAATACCGATAGCAGCAAGCAGTTCTCATTGTCCGCTATTTTGCCGGTTCATGCGTGCGAAACTGGATACGTTACGCGATGGAGCCGGATCCCCAACGGAATAACCGCCAGCCTGGAGATTCCCGCAAACAGAAGCGCGCGCGCATTGCGTTTGTGGTGCAGCGCTATGGGATGGAAATTGCCGGCGGGTCCGAGCAGCTCTGTCGCGCGCTCGCCGAGCATTTGAACAACCGCGGCGAGTGCGAGGTGCTCACCACCTGCGCCAGCGATTACATGACTTGGCAAAACGTTCTGCCGCCGGGAGTATCGGACTGCAATGGGGTGCGGGTCAGACGGTTTCCCGTCGACCAGCCGCGAAACATCGCCAAATTCAACGAATTCTCGAGCCGGGTTCTTGGCGGACCGGTATCGCGGGAGGACGAGGAGCAATGGATGCGAATGCAGGGCCCGTGTAGTTCGGCGCTGCTCGAATACCTTCGCGCCGAAAAATCGGGCTATGACGCGTTCGTCTTTTTCACTTATCTCTATGCGACGACCTACTTCGGTTTGCCCCTGGTGAAGGAAAAAGCCGTTATGGTCCCGACCGCTCACGACGAACCTCCTGTCTATCTCTCCATTTTCGACTCCCTGTTCCAAAAAGCCGGGCGGCTGCTATTCCTGACCCCGGAAGAGCAGGAATTTGTTTACCGCCGCTTCGCCTTGCCGGCGGATCGGGGAGAAGTGGTGGGAGTGGGTATTCAAGATCTCGCGCCCCCGGAAGAATTGCCTGACGCGTTGCGGAGCAGGATTGCCGGACAGCCCTACGTCCTGTATCTGGGGAGAGTGGATCCGTCGAAGGGATGCGGCGTGCTTGTCGATTATTTCCAGCGCTTCCGCCAGCGTAATCCGTCGTCGCGCCTGCGGCTGGTGCTGGCCGGTAAGGCAGCGATGAAGATTGCCGAGGACGAGAATATCGTGGCAACCGGGTATCTGACGGAAGGGGCGAAAACCCGCTGTATCGACGACGCACTGTGCATGGTGACCCCGTCGCCGTATGAGAGCCTCTGCCTTGCGGCTCTCGAAGCCTGGGCGCGCGGCAAGCCCGTGCTCGCGAACGCGGAATGCCGGGTCCTGGTGGGGCAATGCCGCCGTAGCGGGGGCGGACTTTGGTACGGAACCTACCCTGAATTTGAGGAGTGCCTGCGGACACTCGTTGGAAATGCGTCCTTGCGCGGCCGCATGGGCGCCTCGGGCGCGGACTTCGTCGCCAGGAGTTACGCGTGGGAGCACAGCGGGGAACACTACTGGCGGAATATCAAAAGCGTAGCCGGGGAATGAAGAAGATCGCCTTTGTCGTCCCCTGGTATTCCGAAGAGGTCAGCGGCGGCGCCGAAACCGCCTGCCGCATGCTCGCCAAAAACCTGCGGCTGCATGGCGCGGACGTCGAAATTCTAACCACTTGCGTCCGGGATTTTCGGGCGGATTGGTCCGAGAATTATTTTCCGCAGGGGCCGGCGTCCGAAGGAGGTATCCCTGTCCGGCGTTTTCCCGTCACGAAAACCAACCGGCGGCGCTTCGATGAAGTGAACAGCCGCTTAATGCTGGATTGCCCGCCAGCCGATGGGGACGAGCAGGTGTATCTGCGCGAGATGCTGAACAGCCCGGCCCTCTATGCCTTTATCGAACAGAACGCGGCCGGCTATGTTTTCCTGTTCCTGCCTTACTTGTTCTCCACCACCTATTGGGGTAGCCGGGCCGCGGGCGAAAGCGCGGTATTAATTCCTTGCCTGCACGAAGAGGCGTACGCCAGGCTTCCGGCTTTTCGTGAGATGTTTGCAAATGCCTCCGGCGTAATCTTCCTGTCGCGTGCCGAACGCGACCTTGCGCGGGCGCTCTTTCCCGGATGCCGCGAGAGCGGCGTCCTCGGCTTGCCGCTCGATTGTTCGTGTGGAGGTGATGCCCGCCGCTTTTCGGAAAAATTCGGCTGGAAGAACTTTCTGCTTTATGCCGGACGCACCGACCCGGGAAAGAACGCCGGACTGCTGGTCGAGTATTTCACCCAATACCTGCGAAATTCCCCGGGCGACCTGCACCTATTATTTATCGGTACGGAAGAATCGCCTTATCCGCCCGAGCTGAGAGCCAACATCCACTCACTGGGATTTCTTTCCGAGCAGGACAAGCGCGACTGTTTCGCGGCGGCCCTGGCACTCTGCGTTCCAAGCGTCGTGGAAAGCTTCTCGATTGTGATGATGGAAAGCTGGATCGCCGGCCGCCCCGTGATCGCCAATGCGCGCTGCCCGGTTACTTCGGCTTTCTGCTCCGACAGCAATGGCGGGCTCTGGTTTGAAAATTTCGCGGAATTTAGCGAAATCGTCGATTATTTGCGCGCCAATCCGGCTGCGGCGGATGCGATGGGCCGGTCCGGGGCGGCTTTCGTCCGAAAGAATTTTGAACCGGCGCAGGTGGCCCGGAATTACCTGGATGCGTTAGCCCCTCTTCTGCACGGCGTCCGGCGCGATGTGCGAGACTGAGGGAAAAATCGCATTACGGATGCCCACAGATCCAGTCAATATCGACGTAAACGAAGTAATGCGCCAGATCCAGGAGCGCGCGCGGCGGAGTGTGGAAAATGGCGCCTCCGGCCACCGCAATCTCGACCCGCTGGCCGGGCCGGCCCAACTCGCGCGGTTGCGATTCAGCGCTTCGGAGCTGAGAGAGGCTTTACGGCGGGTCAGCGATCTACCTCCCAGCCCGCCTACTCTCCGCGGACGCGCGGGTCTCTTCCTCATACGGATCATGAGACGCGCCTTTGCGTGGCGGACCGCGCAGATGCGCCCATTCCAAGCGGCTCTGGTCAATACGATCGATGAGCAGTTGCGCGTTGTCGAATCCCTCGCGCTGATCGTGGAAAAGCAATCCAAAACCGTGGAATCGATGCGCCGGGAATTGGCGGCGCACCACGCCTGGCAGCTGCAGGAGTCTGAACGCCTCTCCGGGCTGCTCGCCGAGGAGAGCCGAGGACGCCGCGAATTCGAGGCCGCATGCAGATCCTCCCTGAATCACCTGGAGCACGAGATTCTGCGTCGCAGCACCTGAGTTCGGCATGCCGGACTGTCCCGTTTATCTCGTAACTACGAACCTCGCCCCGCACGACGCAATCGGAAACGACGTGTTGGGAATGCGCGAGACGCTGCTCCGAGCCGGATACCGCGCCGAAGCCTATGCCGCCGACGTGCATCCATCGCTCACCGGCGTTGCCCGGCCGTTGAACGGCGCGGGGGAGTTTTGGAGGGATCCGAACGCCCTGCTGATTTACCACCATTCGATGGGATGGCCCGCCGGGCTGGAGATTCTCGAAAGCGCGCAGTGCCGGGTGGCGGTCAAGTATCACAACGTTACGCCTCCCCGTTTTTTCGAGCCCTATTCCGAAGCCTTCACGCAAGCTTGCCGCGGTGGTGAGGCGGCAAATTTCCGGGTTGCCGCGCATCGCAGCGCAATGTTCTGGGGAGATTCAACTTTTAACAGCGACGACCTGGTCCGGAACGGCGCACCCCGCGGACGCTGCCGGGTCATCGCGCCATTTCACAACACCGAAGCGATGGCGGAAATTCCACTCGACCGCCAGGTTCTCAATCGACGGGGCGGAAATCCCGGCGCCACGATCCTGTTTGTCGGAGGAGTAAAGCCGAACAAGGGCCACCTTCAACTGTTGCGGGTCTTCGCCGCCTACCGGCGCAAATACGACCGCGGCGCCCGCCTTTTGGTAGCCGGCGGCATGGACCCTCGCCTCGCTTCCTACACCGGTCACCTCCAGGATGCCGCGCGCGCGTACGAGCTGGGCGATAGCGTCACCTTCACCGGCGCCGTCAGCGCCGCGGCGCTCCGATCCTACTACCTGCTGAGCGACGTCTTTCTCTGTCTGAGCGAGCACGAGGGTTTCTGCGTGCCGCTCATCGAAGCGATGTTTTTCCGCAGCCCCGTAATCGCCGCCGCCTCCACTGCGATTCCGGAAACGGTTGGCGATGCCGGGATTCTTTGGCCGGAAGACGATCTCGCTCACTTTGTCGAAAGCATTGCCGTCTGCATGGAAAATCAGGAACTGCGGCGCGCATTACAAGAGAAGGGCTGGGACCGTTTTCAGAAATTCTTCCGCCGGGACGCGCTGGCTCCAAGGTTTCTCACGCTCGTCGAGGAAGCCCTGGCGCGCTGAAGACCGCGCCGGCGTCGCTATCGCGTTTCGTCCAGTACTTCGATCGCATAGACCGACGCGTAATTTTTCACCGGGACAAACGAGAACAAAAGCTTGCCCTGAGCGCTGGGATGGAGGCCGCGGAAGGTTTTCACCAGTACGCGGCTGGGTCCGCCGGCTTCTTTGGCAACGTCGAGATTGCGCACCAGCGCCACTCCATTGCACTCGATATCAAAGACGCGCTTGCCGGCCGCCGGCGTCGTCGTATCCTCGGCGCCCCAATAGGATTCGACCATATAGATCGTAGCCGAGTATTCGCCCGGACCCACCGGAATGGCGTAGCTGAAATTTCCGTACCGTTCCCGCGCGAAAAGATCCGGATCGCGCGTTCCCTGCAACGGCACGCCGTGCTGCGCTGTCTGGCCACCCATCCAATAGTTATCCGGATTCCAGAGATTGCCTTTGGAATCCGTATACGAGTTCTCTTCGGTACAAATCCGGATCGGGTTCTGGCGGTTGGGGCTCGACGGAACCAGCGAAATCGCGCTCACCATCGCTTGCGCCTTCTGGCTGACAAACTTGAGATGCAAGATGCCATCGGAGGCGGGCGAGATATCCTTAAAGACCCGTTCGTCCGCAACCCAAGCTCCCCCGGCGTCGGACACAATATCGAAATCGGTGAGAATCGGTTTGCCGTTGGCGGTCACATTGAAGGCCCGGCTGTTCTCACCTCCGCCAGTGCTGGTGGCCGGCCCATACACCGTCTCCGCGAAGTAGAGGTGCAGCTCATAAACCCCCGATGCGAGGGGAATACTGTAGCTGAAGTCCCCGCTACGAGCGTTTTGAAAGATGGCGGGATCCATGGTTCGCGCCATGAACCGCCGCGGCCGTTCGGCATAACTACCCCCGTCGAAGTATTGGTCAGCCGACCAAACGTGTCCCACGCGGTCGGTGTGCGGTCTTCGCTGCCCGCAGAGAATCCGGACTTCGCGGTCAGCGACGGCCGTGGGGACCGAGGCTTTCGCGGGCGCATTTCCGGTCGCGGCCGAAAAACGGTTCGCCGGCGTTGAACCGGTCCGCACCGGGCGCCATCGCATCCACAGCGCCGCTCCGAGCAGCACTCCGAGCGAGAGCGCCGCCAGCCCCAGAAGGAGAATGCGCTGGCGCGGCAAAGCTGGCGAAGCAAGCGCGCTGCTCTCGGGCGCGAGCGGCGCGAGCGGCCCGGGAGGTAGCAGAAACGCGGGGGTGTCATTACCCGTTACCAGCTTCCCGGAATGATCCTCGCGAGGTGGGTCGCTCGAGGGGGAGGGATCGGCCAGAGTGAAAATCGGCGCGTACTTTCCCGAAGGGATCACAATGCGAAGCCGGTTTGCCGCACCTTCGCTTTCGTAGTAGTCGCGCAGCTTTCTTCGGAGCCGGTGGACCTCCACGCGCGCGATAGCATCTTCGGCCGGATCGAAGCTCTCGGGCCTTCCCAGCACTTCCACGGCAATAGAATACTCTTTGATGCTCTCCGTCTCGGCGTTGAAATACTTCGCGCAGAGGTACTCCAGGAGCTTCCCCATTCGTGGTGAGCGAACAAATGGAGCCGACGCCAAGACGGCGCTCAATTCCGTCCTGCAGTCCGCCTCCGGTATGGATGAGTTTCCTATGACTCTGCCCCTTTTTTTTGAGAGAATTATATCCTCATACGTTTCAAGGACGCAATGTAACGGACGTACGTTATTGATAATGCAAGATAGTTTAACGCTTGGAGCATCCCGCCGTGCGGCCTTTCTCGTATCTGTCCCATTCGTAACGGATGTACGTGATTCAAAACAAAAGAATCAGCCGTCAAGCCCGGTCGCTTTCGAAAGAGTCACCGGGAGTCTGATCGGTACGCGGAGTGTTCCTGCAGGCTCGGTTGCCCGGAGCGAAAATCCGCAACAGAGCAGCGGCGGGTTCGTCTAGTGGGAGAAATGCGCGGGAATCACAGCGAGGAGGCTCTCGGGTTCTCAAAGAATCGGCGGGCGGCGCACCTAGCGCCACAGCCAGGAAAATCCGGCTTTCGAGGGTGGAAACGAATAGCGCCAGCCCTGCTAGGGGAGCGCCGGCGCTGTGTTTCGCAGTTCCGCCAGCCGCGCTTCCAGCTTTTCCGGATCCTGGTGCTTTCCGAGATGGAGCGCGGCCGGGTCCTTACAGTACGCCAGGATGTTCTCTCGCAGGCCGGGAGAAATCCCGGCGTAATGGGTCTCGAAAAGCAGACCAATCAGCGTGAAGTAGGTCTCGTCCGCGAGAAAGTATTTGCCGGGGAGAAGGGGCTCGCCGGTATCAAAGTTTTGGTTCGCCAGGCTGAAATCGATGTATTCCGCCCCTGCCATTAGATCCTCGCCTTTCCGGATCGTGGCATTAAAGCTCCTCATGAACAGTTCCTGCGACTCGCGCGTGAGTTTAGGCATGGCGAGCGCTTTGAGCGGCCCGACCTTGGGAAGGACTCTGATGAGGAATCCCAGAAACCGGGCCCAGGCGCCGGGGCTCTGGTATTCGCGGCCCCACTCCTTCTCGTAGCTGGAACGCTTCAGATTATAAAGGAACTGACGCTTGGTTATTCCCGAACCAGTGTGCGCGATGTCCTTCTTGTTCGCCGCCCAAGCCGCCTTGGTCATGGTGGGGATCAACGAACGCACACTCCAGCGGTAACTGCCCAAGGCGAGATCCAGATTCGAAAAAACCTTGTTGATGTCGAGCGAATAGGTTTCCAAAAAAGCCCGCGCCAGCAGATCCTTTGAAACCTCGAAGCCAATGAAGTTGTGATAATCCGCGGAAGCATAGTGCTGGTGGGCAACCTGCACTACGTCAAAAGCAAATTCAATCCTGAGGTGGGCTACCGGGTCGTCCTCATAGGTTACGCGGCGCCCGAATTTCCGGCGTAGCTGGGGGTAGGCAAGCGGAACCGAGAGATTTGTCGCGAGCGGATGGCCCAGATTATCGCCGGCGTAGTGTTCGAGCGCCCCGAGCGCGAACGCATACTCATTGAGGTTGGAGGCATCCCGAAGCAAGGCCTCCACGAACTCCCCCGACCGGACGTAGTGAGTAAGGTCACTAAAGAACTTGCTCCCAAAGGGGTAATACCCCATGTCCTGGATAATGCAACCGCCGTACGCATACGCATGCGCCTGCTGCATCTCCTCCTCGGTCGCGTCCGGAAAGCGGGCGAGAAGCGCCGGGCGGAAACTGGACGCCCACAGGGTGTCTACTACCGCCTCATGACTCAAGACTGAATACGGCAAAGCGGGCGAGGCCATGAGAAGACACACGCCCACCGCCGCGACGCTCCGCAACTGAGACGTCCAGTTCTTCATCCGATCCCCGGCGAAGGCAAAGCCCGTCCGCCTCTAAAATAATACGCGAACGGACGGGCCGGACTGCGAGGACCTTCCCGGCTACTTCTTGGTTGCGGCGGCCTTCTTGGCGACGTGCTGCCCGGAGAGGTGATAGCCGGCCTTCTGCGCGTCTTCCTCGCTCATGAATTTGCCGCGCTTCGTCTTTCCGAAATATTTGTCGTCGGCCTTGTGGTAAGCCTTCGACGAAGTGTTCACCCAAACCTCGCCCTTGGCCTTGGCATCGGCGATCTCGGCGTCGGTCGGCGCAGCAGCCGCGGCCTTCGCCATCTTGGTGGCCTTGGTAGCCGCCGGCGCGGTCGCCTGCATCGCGAACGCCTGACCTCCAAGAGAAAGGGCTCCCGCCAGCAGCGTGCCCAGAATCGCTTTACGGAACGAACTGTTCATAATTACTCCTCCTACCTATCGATCATGCCAGTCCAGCTAGAGTAACGCTTAAAACTTATTAATTTGCCCCATACTTCTCAAGCCACTTCAACTCTTCGCGCACCTTGATTTTGCCGTACCACGGATTGTTTTTGAGCGAATGGCCTTCGCCTGGAAAAACCAGCAGCGTGCAGGGCACACCGAGAGCGTGCAGCGCCCGCTCCAACAAATAGGACTCCTGAAAAGGCACCCGGATGTCCTCCGCCCCCACCACCAGATGCGTGGGAGTTTTCACCTTTGTAATCTGCCAGATAGCCGCTTCCGCATTGTAATTGTCCCGGGCTTCCCAGGGATAACCGCCAAGGTAGAACGCGTCGTCCATGGACACATCGTCGTTGCCCCAATCGGCAACGTGCTCCACGGCGCCCGCGCCGGTTACCGCGGCCTTGAAGCGGGTAGTCTGGGTAATCAGCCAGTTTGTTAGATAACCACCTTCGCTGTATCCGCCCACAGTCAAATGATCCGGATCGGCGATCCCATCTCTTACCAGGGCGTCCACGCCCGCAAGGATGTCTTTCCCGGGCCGGGAGACGATATGAGGAGAGGTTTCGAGGGCAAAGCGATCGCCGTAGCCGATCGAGCCCCGGTAATTTGGACGGAACACCAGCCAGCCGTTGCTCGCGGCCAGGGTTGCCCAGTCGTACCAGTCGGCGCCGAACTTATCGCCGTCCGCATCCGCCGGCCCCCCGTGGATCAGCGTGAACATACGCAGATGCTTCCCGCCAAACTCGCCGGGAGGATAGAGGAGCATTCCCTCAACCGTGGTTCCGTCATCGGCCTTCCAGCGGTAAGGCTTGCCCTCCGGAAGGGCGCGCCCGGTGAACAGGCTGCTGAAAGTGGTGATGGGACGGGCCCGGTTCAACGCTTCGCGGTTGGCGGCAAGATACACCTCCGGGGGCTTCCCGAGAGAGCTAAAGACAAACGCGAAACGGTCCGCTTTTGCCGCCGCGCTGACCAAACTGGAAGTTCCCTCCCAACTCTGCAAGGCTGCAAAAGAGCCCTCCGGTGCCGATGTGGCGTACAGCCTGGTTTGCGTCCCTAACATACCGGCCACGATCGCCCCGCCGTCGCGCGTGACGGAGTATCCGGAAACCGCGCCCGAAAATGCGACGCCCCAGCGCGTCACCTGCCCGCTGCCCGCATGGGCGGAATAAAGTCTCGGCTGGACATCTCGATACGAGCCGTCCAGAGATCCGCTGATCACCTGAAAGAGAATCCGCCGGCTATCCGGAGCCCATTGCAATTTTTCATAAATTGCATTCGAGTGACTCAGGACGCGCGGCGTTCCGGAGGGGAGATCGATTGTCGAAAGCCGCCACGGCTCAGCCGATTCCGCACGCTCGGAAGCCGAAATACCAGCGAAGGCCAACATTTTTCCATCCGGCGAAGATGCCAGTTGGGAGGCGCGATATTGTAGCACCGCCACTTGCCTTTCCTCGGGCTTGCCGTCGCGCGAAGGGCGGACCGCCACCTCATGAATCACGTCGCCGCGTTCGGATTCGCGGAAGCGATTGACGTCGTTCCACTCCTTCCTGTAGGCATTCTCCTGCTCCTTCGTCCAGGCCAGGCGGGCGGCATAGTAAATCGCACGGGAGTCCGCCGACCACGCAAAACTATGAACGCCCTCCTCTCCGCCGGTCACGGGAAACGCCTCACCTCCGTCCGCCGGTATCACCCAAACTCGCGGCAGCCCTTTCTCCTTGTCCGCATCCTCAGCCTCGCCTTCTTTCGGGCGGTCGGACAAAAATGCGATCCAGCGGCCATCCGGCGACCATTGGGCGCCATGATCGTAGCCGGACTGTGTTAGCTGGAACGGTGCGCCGGCCGGGGTTGCCCCCGGTGCCGCGCCTTCGCGCCACAGCCAGATTTCGTGCAGGTAGCGGTTGCCAGCCCAATCGGGGCGCTCCGTCTCGATCAGGACCGAGTTGCCATCCGGGGAGATGTGAACGTCGTCGATGCCGGTCGCGTCGAAAAACTCGTCCAAAGTGATCCGGGGTTTCGGCAGGTTCGCCGGCTGGCACACCACGGCGCACGCCACCCCCGTCAGTACGGACAGCCGGACCAGCCCGCGGATCACGCGTGGGGAGGCTCCGTCATCGGCGGCCACTCCGTCGGCTCACCCTGGAATAACGCGACACAATTCTCCAATCGGGCGACGCCGTCGTGAACGGCGAATTTTTTGGGCGACTTCGGCGGGCCGCTCCACATCGTGACGCTCGCGTAGGCGCCGTCCTTCCGCAGAATATAAAAGATCATTCCGATGAACCGCAGCCGCGCCGGATCATTATTATGAAAGCGCGCGATCCTCTTGAGCGCGTCGAGCCCCGCCTCCTGCGGAGACATCCCCTGTCGCATGTTGTCGACGATGGTGTGCGCACCGGCGATCTTGATATTTTCCTCGCCGTTTCCGGTCGCACCGGCCGAGCCCACCTCCTGATCCGTATAGCAGCCGGCGCCGATGATTGGAGAATCGCCCAATCTCCCGGATAGCTTCCAGGCAAGGCCGCTGGTCGTCGTGATCCCGGAGATCTCGCCCTTTTTGTTGAGCACGGAACAGTGAATCGTACCCGTCGGCGGGAACAGCACCTTGTGGATGGCTTCGGCCCGGTCGCCCGGGGCGATACCCAGGCCGGCCGCTATTTCATTCATGCGCCGCAGGTGCTCGCGCCGGAAATGCGCCTGATCCTTCTTCGGGACATCCGGCGGAGTCCATCCGGGAGCGCCCACTCCAGGTCCCCACCAGTCGCGATTCGAATTTGACTCTTTCCAGAGCAGCCAGATCTTGCGCGCTTTTTCGGTCAGTAGATTCACCTGGGGGAATCCAACCGCGTGCCCGAATTTCTCCGCGCCGGCTCCCACCAGCATGACGTGGCCCGTGTGGTCCATCACGGCCTTGGCGACACGGCTGGCGTTGACAATATTTTCCAGCGCGCCGACCGATCCGGCACGGTAGGTCGGCCCGTGCATGCAGCAGGCGTCCAGTTGCACCACGCCATCCTCATTCGGCAGTCCACCGAGCCCGACGCTGGTCTCCTCGGGGTCCTCTTCCGGGCCGCGCACCACCTCAATGGCCGCGTCGAGCGTGTCCATCCCTTCCTGCAACGCGCGCCATGCCCGGTCGTGATAGGGATGCCCGTTAGCCGCCGATATGATTACGGGTTTTCTGCCGGCGCCTTGCGACTGGGGCTTCGCCAGGGCGAGCGCGGGCGCGCTTAGCGCCGCCGCGCCCAGAAAACCGCGTCTGGATGTGCTCATAATGTCTCCGAACCTTAAAAGGGATACCACATTCGGAGGTATCGCTGCGAAAACGCGCCGGTCCGCGGGCGCGTATGCCTTGGCGTTCGGAATCTCAATCGAGCCGGTTCATCGACGCGGCTTTGGGATGCCGTTTGCTCTCTCCTTTCCTTCCCAGCCACTGCTCGATCACGGGCATTGCCTGGCGCGCGGCCTTCTCACCGAGGGCGATCATGTCGTCTGCGCTCGTGAAGGCGTCCCACTGCACGTCCTCCACCGGCGGGGAGATCACCAGATCGCTGTGCGCCCGCCATTCGCCTTCGAGACGCCGTCCCATGATCTGAAAGCAGCGGTGAACCACCGCAAATAGATTTCTCGGATCGACGCCGCCGGGCGGAGCCGGCAAGTGCACCGCCACAACATGCGTCGCGCCCATTGTGCGCAGCGGGCGCACCGGGACTTCGGTGGTTACGTAGCCATCCACCAGGCAGGCGGAGTCGGAATGGAGCGGTTGAAAAAGCCCGGGATAGGAGCAACTCGCGCGGATCGGCAGGATCACGTCGCCCTTGTCGCGAAAGACTACCGGATCCCCGCTGGTAATGTCGCTCGCGACCACGGCCAGCGGGATCTTCATCTCCTCGAACGTAGTCACGCGGAGGAGACGCCCCAGAAAGGGGACCATGCGCTCGCTGCCCGCAAAACCCATCAGACTGACCGTCCAGCGGGCGACGTCGCGAAATCTCATTCCCTTCGCGATCCGCTCGATGAAGGCGGTATCCGCCCCGGAAGCGTAGGCCGCGGCCACAATGGCGCCCGCGCTGACGCCGGAGATGGCATGCAAAGGAATCTGATGTTCTTCAAATACGCGCAGAACGCCGATGTGAGCAATCGCACGGGCAAAGCCACCACCCAGCGCAACCCCGATCCGGACGGGCGGCGGAGGCGGTTCGGGACCGAGCGCCCGGCGGGCACGCCGCATTCCTGTACGAACCGCGTTCCACCAGCGCTTCGCTTCAACCCCTTGCTCGGAAACCTGCATCCTGTCGGGCACTCGCGTCACCTAATATAGATATATCCGTGATCCATGCAAGAAGGTTTCGATCGTTTGCGCCTCCCCTAGGCGCGCTCTTTGTCTTCATCCTGGCTCAGGTTCCGAGTTTGGCACAGCGCGAGCTTTCCGGCTCGGCCGCGGCGCAACTTTCTCTTCAGCGGCTGGGAGTAACCGGCAGTGTTCTCATGATCGCCGCCCATCCGGATGACGAGAACACCGCCCTGCTCGCGTGGCTGGCCCGCGGACGCAAGGTGCGCACCGGCTATCTCTCGCTGACTCGCGGCGAAGGCGGACAGAACCTGATCGGCGTTGAGCAGGGCGATGCGATGGGCGTGATCCGCACGCAGGAACTGCTCGCGGCGCGCCGGATCGACGGCGCCGAACAGTTCTTCACCCGCGCGATCGACTTCGGCTTCACCAAGACTCCCCAGGAGACGCTGGCAAAGTGGGGACGGGAAAAAATTCTCAGCGACGTGGTTTGGGTGATTCGTAAATTCCGGCCGGACGTCATTG
>DASZXS010000018.1:0-50761 GCA_035545735.1 Bryobacteraceae bacterium
TGGCGTCGTGCAAATCAAAAATGAGCGAATTGGCCAGCCGGCGCACTTGCGCCGCGTGGCGCTCGGAGACAGCGCGTTCTCGCCGCGCCACCGTCGCCTCATGTGTCGCAACCGCCAAGCCGGCGGCGAGCGAGAGAAAGGCGAGCGAACCCGCGATTACCCCGCCCCGGTGGCGCCGCACGAATTTCCCGGCGCGATAGGCCCACTCATCCCCGGCCGCCAGGACCGGCGCGCCGGCAAAATAGCGGTCGATATCGGCGGCAAGTTCGCCCACCGAGCGATAGCGCCGCTGAGGGTCCGCGTGCATCGCCTTGAGAACAATGTTGTCGAGGTCGCCGCGCAGCCTCCTGGCCCAATGATGCGCGTCCGCCTCCGCCTGAGTGCTGGGCCTTCTCGGAGCCCCCTCAGTGATCATTCGCGCTAACTCGTGCATGGACCCGGTTGGCGAGCGAAAGGGGCGGCATCCGGTCAGCAATTCATAGAGCACCACTCCCAGGCCGTATATGTCGGTTGCGGTGGTGACGGGTTCGCCGCGAATCTGCTCCGGACTCGCGTACTCGGGTGTCATCGGCCGGACTCCCGTCCTCGTCAGTTCCCGGTCGTCGGACAAAATCTTGGCGATGCCAAAATCCAACAAGCGCGGATCGCCGGAAGCGGTTACCAGGATATTTCGCGGCTTCAGATCGCGATGAACGATCAGATTCTGATGGGCGTATTCGACCGCGGAGCAGATGCGCTGGAACAGCTTGAGGCGGTCCTCGATCGAGAGATTGTTTTCCGCGCAATAGGTGTCGATGGGCTGCCCCGCGATGAACTCGAGTACAAAATACGGCCTCCCGCCCGGCGTGGATCCGCTATCGAGAAGCTTGGCGATATTCGGATGATCGAAATGCGCGAGGATCTGCTTTTCATTCTGAAAACGCTCCAGGACAAAGTGCGTGTCCATGCCGGGCTTGAGCACTTTGACCGCGACCAGTTTCCGGAACTCGCCGTCGTCTCGCACCGCTTGGTACACGACGGCCATCCCGCCTTCGTCGATTTTCTGAATGACCGTATAGGGGCCTAATTTTGCGCCCGCGCCGAGCAGGTCCCGGCCGGCTGGCGAAGCGGGCTCGTCACGCCACGCGACAGCGGGTTCCACCAGGAAGTCCCCCGCCCCGCTGTTCGCCGCGAGCAGAGATTCCACCTCCCGGCGAAGCTCTGGAGCCCCTCCGCATTGGGCGTCCAGAAAAGCGGCCCGCTCCCCGGGAGCGACGCCGAGAGAGGCTGCAAATACAGATTTGACTCGCTCCCAGTCCGCCGGCGCCATCCCGTCACCTAGAGCTTTCGCGGCCGCGGCTCATCTGCCGGAACAGCCATGCGCGCGCGGAACTCCATTCGCGGTTGACAGTCGCCGTGGATTGGCCCATGACCTCGGCGGTTTCTTCAATCGACAGGCCGCCGAAGAACCGCAGTTCGATAATCCGGCTCTGGCCTGGATCGAGCTTCGCCAGGTCGTTGAGCGCATCGTCGAGCGCCACCAGATCCAGGTCGGTTGCTCCCGCCACCCCCAGCGCATCGTCAAGCGACAGCTTCTGGGCGCCGGCCCCCCGTTTCGCGGTCTGATGGCTCCGCGCGTGATCCACCAAAATCCGGCGGATCATCTGGGAAGCGACGCCGAAAAAGTGCGCCCGGTTCTGCCACTTCACCTGTTTTTGATCGATCAGGCGGAGGTACGCCTCATGCACCAGGGCGGTCCCCTGCAAGGTATGGCCGGGCCGCTCCCTTTGCAAATAGGATTGCGCTAGCCGCCGGAGTTCGTCATAGACGAGGGGCATGAGCTGATCCGTGGCTCTCCGGTCCCCGTGGCTGGAGGCGACCAGGAGCACTGTAATATCCGTTTGGCGTTCTTCGAGCAAAGGCGTCCCCGAACCGGCGAAGCCTCCATTTTCGCCGATTCGAGGACCTTGCGCATCATCTAAATTGCCAGTTGCCGGAGGGCCAGGCGGGTGCCGAACTCCGCCGCAACTTGTGAGATTTGCTCGAAGGCCGGCGGTGTATCGCCAGCCAGCTTGCGGAAGAAATCTTCAAATCCGGCCGGAGTGAAGACATTCATGGTCCGCAGAAACGGACTCAGGATTTTGAACGTGTGCGGAGTGCCGCGGCGAACGATCCCGGCCTCCCCGGCTGCCACGATGCGCGATCCGCTTTCCTGAATCAGATTCATGGAGCCCTCGATGATGACAAACATCTCGTCCTCGTTGGTGTGGGTGTGCATGGGAGGCTCCAACCCGGGCCGGGTCACAAATTCGACCAGGGCAAATTGGCCTTTGGTGTCTGAAGCGTCGGCATGGATTCTTACCTGGCTGCCCATGTATTGAAACACCCGCGCGGGATTAACCGGAGCGGGCTGCGAGCTTGACATAGTACTCTCTCCTTCGATCAGATACGCGGGAATTCGAGCGGTTTTCTATCACAACAAAAAAAAAACCGCCGGCCCATGGAGCGGCCGGCGGCATTCGGAAGAGGATCCAAGTTATCTTTGAGCGATGGTGGAGGGCGCCGCTCCGGGCTGATGGCCATCGAGCATCAGAGCAAGCGCGGCCCACCCTGTCCCGGCCGCCGAGATCCATTGATCTTTACCGTGCGGGAAGCCGCTTTCCTTATATGGCTGGAAAGGGAACGCGCGGGAAGCCACGAGCCATGAGCCATCCGCCTGCTGAGTGCGCAGCAGATATTCGACGCCGCGTCTGTAAATCGGGTCCTCGGGGCCCATCCGCCCGGCGGTTCGAAGCGCGTAAATCGCCTGCCCCGTCGCATACGCGTCCGGCGGAAGCGTATCCAACTGCCCCCATCCCCCGTCGGCTCGCTGCGCGGCGGCCAGGGCTCTCGCGGCCGACCGGACTTCGCCTTCGGGCGCGCCGGAAGCCGCCAGGCCTAGCAGGCGCATTGCTTTTTCTTCATTGGACGCGGGCCGCACGTCCCGCAGCCACCTTCCCGCCGAAGCGATGCGAGCCTCGAACGCCGGACGCAGCGCGGGGGGCGCGAAATCGCGCAGGACGCGGATCGCCAGCGCCGTGGAGGTCACCGGACTGAATTCCAGCGGCGGACGCGGCGCCCAAGGCCTCCAACTTCCGTCCGGAAACTGTTTGGCCGCCAGATTCAGCACCACCGCGTCACTGAATTCATCCGGTTGATAGCCTGCGGCGGCCATCCCAAGCAAAATGTAGGGAGCGCCTCCGGCGATATCCGGCACAACGTCCGCCATTTCGAGCAAAGGCAATTTTCCCGGTTTGATGATGCTGGATACCTGCTTCCGGATTTGCCCGGCGAAGGTTTCATCCACCGCCAGACCGCGCTGCTGCGCCATTACGGCGACCATCTGGGGAATCGACTGGTTATGGCAGGACACGCAGCCGGAAACGCTGAAAAATTGCCCGGCGCTCTTCTGAAGCAATTTCAAACTTTTCATGACGCTCGCGTCAATCTCAGGGAGCGGAGCATTTTGAGGAGCGGCCGGGAGTACCGGAGCAGGTTCATCGCTGGCCCCAGCGGCCAGCAGCGTCCGGACGATGGCGGTATCGCCACGCCGCCGCGCCCACGCGAGAGCCGACTCACCCTTTTTGTTCCGGACATTCGCGTTCGCGCCGGCGGCCAGCAGAAGGCGCAGCGGAGCAGGATCGTCATGCTCGGACAAGGCGGCCCACATGAGGGGGGTGTCGCCCTGGATATCGCGCGCATTGGGATCCGCTCCCGCAGCCAGCAGCGTCTGGATCAGCGGGGCATTCGGATGCCAGGCCGCTAGCATCAGCGGTGTGAATTCGCTCAACGTGACCTTCGTGTTGGCTGTCGCCCCGTGCGCAAGCAGGACGCGAACGTTCTCCAGATTGCCATTCAGGGCGGCAGCGGCCAACGCGTCGGCACCGGAGCGATCCTTCGCCTGAACATTCGCTCCCGCATCGATAAGGTAGCGGAGGGCCTTACCGTCGCGAATCTTGGCGGCTTCGATGAGCGGCGTAGCGCCGCCGGCTCCGGCCGGGATCAGCGGCAGGCCCTGCAATTGGTCCGCGGCGTCAAAAGCGGCGCCGGCCGCGAGCAGCAAACGGACCGCCTCACCCGCTCCAGTCTGCGAGGAAGCAATCAGCAGCGCGGTCCGGCCCGTGACCGAGCGGGCGTTCACATCGGCGCCCCTGGCCAGCAGAATGCGAACCTTCCGCGCATCGCCGGCGGCGAGCATCAGGGCCGTAGTCCCGGCGGGAGTGCGGGAGTTCGGATTCGCGCCGCGGTCAAGCAGCAGGCTCACTGTTTTTGCATCCGAATACATCGCCGCGTACATTAATGGGGTTTCCCCCGACCCATTCGCCGTGTTGATGTCCGCCGCCGCGGCGGAAAAAACCCGCACCGCCGCTGAGTCACCGTTCCGCAACGCATTGAAAAGGCTCGTGTTAGCCTGTCCACCGCCGCTGGTGGCTTTGCCAGGCGATACAAACAGCAGTCCGCCCAGGATCCCGGCGGCTATGGTGAATTTCGAAAAAGTCATGGGTGTGTCCTCACTCAAAACGCGAGGAACAACGCCAGTCTCTATCAGATTTTTTTTAGACGGGTGAAAAATCGTGAAGCCGGTTCCCAACAGGCTGGCGCTGGACTAGAATGAAGGAACCAAAACAGGAGGGTAGCAAATTGAAAAAATCCGGCCAGTCCCTGAGTGGGTCGCGACGATCGTTTCTCGCCGGCATCGGAACCGGTCTCGGCGCGCCACTGATTCTTGGCGCAGCGAATAAATCGGGTAGCAAGAAGCCCATCGTGGGCCAGGGTGATCACACCTATGAAGTCACTCACGACTGGGGGCAGTTGCCCGCGGACATCACCTACGGCAATACACATGGCGTTTGCGAGGACTCGCGCGGCCACATCTATATCCATCACACCGTTGGTGCTACCAGCGAAAAGGCCGACAGCATGGTGGTGTTCGATCACAAAGGCAAGTTCGTCAAGAGCTGGGGCAAGGATTTCAAGGGTGGCGCGCACGGCCTGCATATCCGCCGTGAAGGTAAGAACGAATTCCTCTATCTGTGCGACACGCGGCGCGGCCTCGTGGTGAAGACCACGCTCGACGGAGAGGAGGTTTTCACTTTAGGCTACCCCTCGGAGTCGGAGGTGTACGCCAAACCCGGCCCGGACGGCAAAAAACTGAAGTACAGCCCCACCAACCTGGCGATCGCCCCGAACGGCGACATTTACGTTGGAGACGGCTACGGCTCAAGCTACGTGAACCGTTACAACAGCAAAGGTCAGTACCTGAGCACCTTCGGCGGACCCGGCAAGGAAGCCGGACAGCTTTCCTGCCCCCACGGGATCACGGTTGACGAGCGCGGCAGTGAACCGATCATTGTAGTAGCCGACCGCAGCAACAAGCGTCTGCAGCGCTTCACGCTCGACGGGAAGCATATCGATTTTATCTACGGCACCACCGCCCCCTGCTATTTCAGCTTCTACAAAAATGGCGACCTGGTGATTCCGGATCTGTTCGCGCGCGTCACGCTAATGGATCGTAGCAACAAGATCATCGCCGAACTCGGCGAAGACTCCCAAAGCAACTACATGGAAACCCGGAAACTCAGCCGGGACCATTTCACGCCCGGCAAATTCGTCTGTCCTCACGGCGCTTGCTTCGATCACGCCGGCAACATTTACGTTGTCGAGTGGGTGGAAGTGGGCCGCGTGAGCCGCCTCCGCAAAGTGTAATTCACATAACATTCGGAACAAGCGGAGGCCATTTGCGCCGCCTGTTCCGAATCTGCCAAACTCAAACTTCATGAGTTCCCGTTTCCCCGGGGCATGCGCGGTTGCCTTGCTCATCGCTCTCTTCTGCGCGCCGTCCCGGCTGACCCCCGCTGCGCCTCCCGCTGGTGAGGATCCGGTCGCACCTTCCTTCCTCACCACCGGCGCGGAAACCCTCCATTACGCTGTCGATTGGCGCGTGTTCGATGCCGGAACCGCGAAATTGACCCTCACCCCCGGGAACAAGGATGGAAAGCCGCAATGGGAATCCGAACTTAAGCTCGAATCCTCGGGCGTCATCGCGGCCCTGTACCGTGTCGAAGACCACTACGACGTGCACCTCGAAGACAATTTTTGCGCGGTGAATAGCGTTTTCTCCGCACAGGAGGGCAAGCGGAACCGGGAGACTCGCGTGTCCTTCGATCGCGCCCGTGGCAGAGCCTCCTACGTGGAGCGGGACCGGGTGAAGAATGCCATCATTAAGGCCGGCCAGACGGACACCCCTCCCTGCGTGAGCGACGTGATCGGCGCAATGTACAGGCTCCGTGCGATGAAGTTGGAGCCCGGGCAATCGGCGCGGGTGCCGGTTTCGGATGGCAAAAAAAGCGCGCAAGTTCGGGTGGATGCCCAAGCCCGCGAGGAAGTCGTCACAAAGCTGGGGAAATTCAAAACCATCCGCTATGAGGCGTTTCTATTCAATGGCGTTCTGTTCTCGCGCCGGGCTACTCTCGAAATTTGGGTGAGCGATGACGAACGGCGTCTCCCGGTGCAGCTTCGGGTGCGCTTGCCGATTCTCATTGGCACAATTACCCTTCAGCTTGACAAGGAAGACCGGTCGTGACGCCCGCGCAACAATAATAGTGGAGTAGACGTCTGTTTGTAAGGTACCCTTTGCGACGACTTTTGACCATTTCCCGATGGGCGGCGGCTTTTTTGGCTGTTTTTATGCTGGTCCTTGCCGCTGGCCAAACGATGACTCTCACCGTCGCTCAGCTCAAGCAGGTCATCGAATCATCCATCAAGCTCCGCCACAGCGATAAACAGATTGCCGAGTTCCTGCGCTCGGTCACCCTGTCCGACAAACTGGACGATCAGACCATCGACGACATCCAAAGCGCCGGCGCCGGCGTGAAGACCGTGGAAGTGCTGAAGCGTCTTGGCGTCGAGTCTGCGTCGCTGAAGGAAGCGCCCCCGCCGCCTCCGCCACCCAAGGCGCTTCCGCAGAAACCGCCCCCGGATTCCATCAAGCAAAAGGCCATCATCGACGCCGCCCGCGAATACGCGCTCGATTACGAAAAGAAATTACCGAATTTCATCTGTGTTCAGGTGACGCGCCGGTATTGGGACCGTTCCGGAACCGAGAACTGGTCCAAACTGGATACGATTACCCAAAAGCTGAGCTACTACGACCATCAGGAAAAGTATGAGACGGTCAGCATCTCGAACCACCCCGATGACGAGCCGATCGATAAGCTCGGAGGCCTGACCTCCCGCGGTGAGTTCGGGTCCTTGATGCGCGCCATTTTCGATCCCGAATCTCATGCCGAATTTGAATGGGACCGCTGGCGGAAGCTCCGAGGTAAGGAGCAATATTCCTTCGCTTACCGCATTGAGCAGCAGTATTCGCGTTATACGATGTCTTACGGCGAGCGTTCCGCAAGCGAACAGACGGTGACACCGGGCTATCACGGCCTGGTCTATATCGAAGCGGACAGCGGACTCATTTCCCGCTTCACCGTAGTCCCCGATATCCCGGCGTCATTTCCGGTCCGGTCGGCGAAGACAACCCTCGATTTCGATTATGTAAAGATTGGCGACAACGTATACCTGCTGCCGCTTGCGTCGCGCCTGATTTCGAAGGACGATCGCGGCCTGATGACGCGCAACGACCTGGACTTCCATCTGTACCGGAAGTTCGGCACGGAGTCCATCATCAAATTTGCTCCGGATGCAATTCCCGAGGATCAGTTGAAAGACGAGCCTGACGAGGGAACGCCTCCTCCGAAAAAACCTTAGAAGAACTTCAGCACGAAGGAGTGCGCAAACCGGATTCCCCTGTGTTCAGGTATAATTCCCCCCGGAGGGGAACCCATGAAGCGTCGCACCGTCGTAGTGTTTTTGCTGGGCTTGGCAACAGGGACCGTCTGGGCTTTTCAAGGCTCGCCGTCTGTCACGATTGTTGATCCTGACACCGGGAAAGTGGGGGACGCGGTTACGGCCAAGGGCGCCAACCTTGGCAAGAGTCACGTTGCGGAAGTCTACCTCACCGATAACAAAAAGGATACCAAGCTGGAGGTCATCGAGCAGACCGATGAGGCTATCAAGTTCAAGGTCCCAACACTGGCGCCGGGACGCTATCGCGTCCTGGTGTTGACTGCGAACCGAGCTTCGCTGATTGAAGAGCCCGTTATTTTCACGGTTGCGGAATAATTATTTGACCAGATCCTCAGTCTTCTTGACCGCCTTCTTGGTGGCGTGAGTAGTCGCTTTCGCGGCCTTCTTGGTCCCGTCGACCGTGGCATCGGCCACATCTTTGGTTTTGTCGGCCGTCGCGCCAGCTACTTCCTTCGTCTTGTCCGCGGTTTTCTTAGCGCCTTTTTTGGTGGCGCGGGCAGTCTTCTTTGCCGCGTGCTGCGTGTCTTTCCCGGCATCCTTTAAATCCTGCTTCGCCGAGGTATCCTGCGCCAACCCGGACACGGCGACGCCCAGGACGCACGCCGCACACAAAATCAGTTTCGTAAGCTTCATGTCTCAGTCTCCTCTGGGGGCCATTCTTTGAGCCGCTCCAATGTCCTCAGACTAGCACCTCAACCGGGGGGTAAGAGCAGGGATGTTTCCGGTGACCGGAGCCGGCATAGAACTGCACCCCCGCGCGCATTTTTTGGTACCATTCTTTCAAGCGTTTTTTTGTTGCTCGAAATCCGGCCAAGCCTTCGTCCACAGAAACAGGCGGTTAACCGCTCGCTGAAGAAACCTGTTCATTGGCTTGGCGCAATCGGTTTTGCGCTTCATTCATTCCAGGGGTTGAACAGGCACAATTGCGATCGGCTTGAATGGGAGAGCGTGTACTTGGGCCGGAGTTCATTCGTGTCATGAGATTCAATCAAAATAGTAACTCGCCTTACATCGAGGCTTGGTAGCCTAGCACTTTGCTCCCGGTTACTTTCCTGCGTTGTAAACGGGCCAGGTGCAGCAAATTTGAAAGGGGTACTGAATGAGGAAGACTTTGCGATCGTCTTTGATGCTCGCGTTTCTGCTCGCAAGTTGCATAAACTTGCCTGCACAATCGACTTACGGATCCATCATCGGGACAGTGAAGGATGCATCGGGAGCGGCTATTCCGAATGCCATGGTGAAGCTGGACGACCTTGACGAGAACAATTCGCGTCAGATGCGGTCGGACGCAAATGGATCTTATCAATTTCTGAACGTACTGCCCGCTCACTACAACGTTGTTATCTCGCAAGAGGGGTTCGACACGTTCAATGCCAACAATGTGAGGCTCATTGCCCGGCAGACTCTCCGTATTGACGCCACGCTGCAGGTCGGCCAGACTACTCAATCGGTGACAGTGGAGGGCTCCTCGGTCGGAGTCATCACAACGGACACGCCCGCTATTTCAGACAGCTTGAATCCGACGAACTTCCCCGTCAACGTCCGCGCCAACGGAAACACCAGTCCCTACCTGTTCATCCAGGCGATGCCGGGCGTACAGCCGGACGAAGGCGGCAACTATTCGATCCAGGGCGGACTTCCGTCTCAAACCCAGTACTCCGTGGATGGCATTTCGGTTACAAACGTCGGAGGAAACTCGCCCCTGACCAATGCCTTTCCATCGACGGAATCCATCGCGGAAATCAAAGTTCAGGGCGTCGGGAACAACGCCGAGTACGGCCAGGTCGGTGACGTGACCACCATTTCCAAGAGCGGCACCAACGTGTTCCACGGCGACACTTTCTGGTACACCCAGAATGCCGCGCTGAATGCCGTACATTTCGGCGACATCTCGAAGCCCAAGCTCATCGCGAACGACTACGGCGCCAGCGCCGGCGGCCCGGTGATTATTCCGAAACTGTATAACGGCAAAGACAGAACCTTCTTTTACGGCACCTACGAAGGGTTCCGTTATCCGAAAGAAACGCCGATTCAAAATACGGTCCCGACCGAGGCGATGCGCAACGGAAATTTCGGTCCGGAGCTTGCGGGAACGGGAGAAAGCATTCACGATTTGAACGGAAACCCGTATCCGAATAACGTCATCCCGCAGTCTCAGCTCAGTCCCCTCTCTCAAAAATTCTTAAGTCTCTATCCCCTGCCGAATTTCGGCGACACGTCTACGGTTTCGGTCAACAATTACCGCGCCAACCGGGATAGCAGCTATCACAACGAGCAATACGACACGCGCATCGATCAATACATCACCAGCAAACAATCCGCGTTTGCTCGCTGGACATGGAAGAACATCGACTACCAGTCGCCAAATAATCTCGCGGTTCCGTCTTCCAGTTCCATCGATCAGTACCGGATGCTTGCGGCGGCTCACACCTACGCCATCACTCCCACTTTGCTGAATGAAGCGCGCTTCGGGTTCACGCTGAACAACAACGGCAGCACGAACTCCTTTGATGGAAAAGCGTTCCTGAACTCGCTTGGCTTCGATGGTCTGCTCGGTGGAACACCGTTCTTCAACGGACTTTCCTACCTCTCGATCACGAACTTCCAGGATCTCGACGCCGGTCGTTTGGAAGCCATCGGCAAGAGCCAGACATTTCAATGGGCCGACAACCTGACGTGGACGAAGGGCCGCCACACGATTAAGACCGGTATGGACATCCGGCGCATTCGCGCCACCAGCCCGCTGGGCTTCATTAGCGGCGACAACTATGGTGGATTCTCTTTCAACGGGATCGCAACGGGCCAGCCGTTCGGGGATTTCCTCCTGGGGATTCCCTATTACACGGAACTCGACGATGTCCAGCAGGACAACGATGGACGCAGCATCCACTACAACGCATACGCGCAGGATAGCTATCGCGTAAACGAGAACCTGACGCTCGAGTTCGGCCTGCGGTTCGAATTCCATCCCGGTTACACCGATGCGTCCGGAAACATCGGTAACTTCGATCCGAGCGTTCCCGGGTCCGGCGCGGTAATCTACCCCGACGGGAAGGCGAGCCTGCTCGCTCCGGGTTATTTGCAAAGCTTCAACGCATGCCCTGTGTTGGGCAGCCGCGAAGGCCCGGTGGTCAATGGCGTCCCCTGCACCCCGGTGCTTTCGGCGAGCCAGGCAGGTCTGCCCAATAGCCTGCGTACCGCGCCCTATCGCTTCATGCCCCGCTTCGGATTTGCATACCGTCCGTTCGGGAATAATAAGACGGTAATTCGCGGCGGTTTCAGCGTGTACAACACCGAAGTACTCGGCTCCATCTACTACTCGCTGACTGGCACGTTACAGTCCTCCACGTTTAATTACTCGAACAGCGTCAAAGACGGCGTCCCCGACTTCCGCTGGCCGCAGGTAAAAACAGGCGGATCGGGAATCGACGTATCTCCCTACGGCACGGCATACTTCGGAACGGCCAACCAGATTGACTTCAAAGACCCCTATTCCGAGCAATGGAATCTGTCCATCGATCGCGACCTGGGGCACAACACCGGGGTGCGCGTGTCCTACATTGGCATGGTCACGCGGGATCTGGTTCACGCGCCCGATTACAACCAGCCGTACTACTCGACCACCTTCTTCGACAATCGTCCCCTCACCGACCGTCCCTTCCCCAATTGGGGTGAGGTCAACTCCCGCAACAATGGGGCGAACGCGAACTATCACTCGGCGCAGATTGAATTCAACCATCGCTACAAAGATGGTCTGACGTTCAACAGCGCATACACCCTGGCCAAGAACCTTTCCGACAGCCAGGGCTACGCCACTACGAATTTCGGCGGTGAGACGAGCGGCTCGCGGAGCCTCGACATTTACAACCTGAAGAGCCAGTACGGCGATGTGGGTAGCACCCGCCGCCACCGCTGGCTGAGTTCGGTGGTTTACGAATTGCCTTTCGGACGCGGCAAGGCGTACGGCGGCAGCATGAATCGCGCCCTGAACGCCGTAGTCGGTGGCTGGCAGGTAAGCAGCATCTTCCTGTGGCAGAGCGGCCCGTTCCTGACCCCGTACTTCAGTGACGGAGATCCCTCCGGCACCGGTTCCGGCAACTATGAAGGTCGCGCGCAGGCGCCCGATCTGCTCGGCGGCGGGAACCTCGCGCATCCGACGGCGGAGCAGTGGTTCAACGTTGGATCGTTCACCTGCCCGGGCGTGCCGAACTGGACCCCGGGACATCAGTGCCTGATCGGCACGGTAGCCGATACCCCGGATCCGGTGACCGGCGCGGGCTTTGCTCCGCTCGGCCGGTTTGGCAACGCGGGAAAGTCGAAGGTAATCGGACCCGGCACGGTCAACCTGAATGCCGGTGTCGCGAAGTACTTCAACGTCACCGAACGTGTGCGCATCAAAGTGGAAGCGTCGTTCACCAACGCGTTCAACCACCTGAACCTCAACACGCCTAACCTCGCGATCGACAGCACCAATCCCGGGCTCATCACTTCCGCTACCGGAGCAAACTTCGGCGGCAGCCGGACCGGTCAAGTTGGCGCTAAAATTGAGTTCTAATTTCCTGAAGCTGCGCTAATCACGCAGATTTTTTTCGGGCAGGCGAGTACAATCGCCTGCCTTTCTTTTTTTTTGCGGGCAGAATTTATCGCGCGCGGTCAATACGGCGCACAAACCAATAAAGGCCCGCGGCGGCCGCGAAGATGAGACCGCTGCACACGGCCCCCGGCAGCGCCGCATCCGTGTGGCCGGCCAGGTAGGCATCGAGCGTCGCCGAGAGCAGCCAAACCTGCACCATCAGAAGCAGAATCACCAGCGCGGCGGTTCCGTCGAGAGCAGTGGTCCGGCGCCGCATCTCAACCCTCCAGCTTTCCGCTCATCCCGATGGCGATAAGCGCCTGCCCTTCCCGCTGGAGCACCACATGCGGAAGGGCCCGCGTCGGAGGCCCCTGGATCACTGCCCCATCGCGAATGGAGAAGCGTCCGTTATGACATGGGCAGATCAACTGCCGATCTTCATTCGAATAGTAGACGGCGCATGAGAGATGCGTGCATTTCTGCGAGTAGGCGACGTACTCGTTCTCCGCCGTCCGCACCAGCAGGCATTGTTCCTTGGGATTTGGATAGCGGAAGAGTTTAACGCCGCCCACCGGGATCTCCCCCACGCGAGCCACCACCTGGCGTGGATAGATTTCCGGGCGCCTGAGCCACGACTTGATGAGAATCCAGATATTGCCCGCGAACATCGCCAGGCTGGTCAGAGTGAGAAACTTCACAAGCTGGCGCCGGCTGACGAAACGTTCTCGTTCGCTGAAGACCGAGAATTCCTCTCTCCATAAAGGCTCGGACAAGTCCGTCTGCGCCTTATTTTCCGGCACTGGCGTCTTATTTTCCGGCACTGGCAAGGTGTCCCTCCCACATATAATCAGTGACATCGATGGAGACCTCGCCGGTTCCCGGCGGAACCATCATGTTTACGCGCGTCTTCACCCGCTGGTTCCCAAAGACAAACAAGTTTTCCGGCGCTTCGCGCCGCGCCGCGATTTCCGCCGGCTTCACGTAGCTCAGCGCCTGGCTTGGACACACCGTGGCGCACATGGGTCTCAGACCCACCGAGGTGCGGTCGTAGCACATATCGCACTTCATCATCAGTTCATATTCCGGAACCACTTTCGGAATTCCGAACGGGCAGGCCAGAACGCAGTTGGAGCAGGCGATGCACCGCGGCTTTAGCGCCGAGCGCACGATGCCGTCCTCCCCCACCTTGATGGCGTCGGCAGGGCATGCCATGGCGCAGGTTGGCTCCTCGCAGTGCCAGCAAACATAGGCCGCCGTACCCGCCATTTCATGCCGGTCAAGGTAGTCGAAGTTAATCATCGAAACGCCGCGATGCGTTTCACACTCCTCGCACGCCGTCACGCAGGACTGGCAGCCGATGCAGCGCGAGGGGTCGACGTAGAACTCGTATCCAAACATCAGGCGGGTATCTCCCTGGCGGACGCCTTGCGCAGATAGCAGGCCGATACTTTAAACTCGGGAATCTTACTCCGGGGGTCCAGCGTGCGATGCGTGAGCTGATTCGCGCTGGTTTTTCCGGGCCAATGATAAGGAATGAATACCGTGTCCGGGCGGATCGTCTTCACCACCAGCGCGGGCAGGGTCATCTCGGCGCGCCGTGTAACGACAGTCACGGCGTCTCCGTCCGCGATACCGTAGCGCGCCGCCAGTTGCGGGTGAATCTCCAATCTCGGCGACGGGTAGATGTCGAGTAGCCCTCCAATGCGGCGCGTCTGCGTGCCGGACAGATACTGGCTGACAACGCGGCCGGTGGTCAGGTAGACCGGATAGCGCTCGTCCACGGGGTCGCCGCTCTCGCGCCACTCCGTTGCATGGAACCGGCACTTCCCGTCCTCGTGGAAGCTGATGCCTCCCTCGAACAGACGCGGCGTTCCGGGGTGATCGAGCGAGGGACAGGGCCAGAAGAGGCCCATGTTCTCGTCCACCCGCTCGTAGGTAATGCCGTAATAATCGGCATGGCCTCCGCGTGAGGCTTCGCGCAGTTCGTCCAAAACCTCTCGCGGGCTTTCGAAAGGGAAAAACTGCCCGCGCTGCAGGCGCCGGGCGAGATCGCAGAGAATCGCGGTATCGGTTCGGGCATTGCCCGGCGGATCGACGGCTTTCCGAATGTGAATTACCCGGCCCTCGGTGTTGCAGGTAAGCCCCTCTTCTTCTTCCTGGAGGCTCCCGGCCAGGACGACATCGGCATGCTGGGCGGTTTCCGAAAGGAAGAAGTCGATCACACCGAAAAATTCCAACTTTTCCAATGCCTCGCGCGTGAAATTGGAGTCCGGCAGTGAAATCAGCGGATTGAAGCAGAGGCAAAGGAGCGCCTTGATCTCTCCTCGATGGATGGCCTCCATGATTTCGGCGGCGCTATAACCCGGTTGCGGCAGGTCGCCGGGAGAGATGCCCCACACGCGCGCGACGTGCTCCCGGGCGGCCGGATCGGTAAGCTGGCGCTGGCCGGGCAACTGGTCGCACTTCTGCCCATGCTCGCGTCCGCCCTGCCCGTTTCCCTGCCCGGTAATCATGGCGCAGCCGGCGCCTTCGCGCCCGATCTGCCCCGTGGCGAGCATGATGTTGATGACGCCGAGGCAGTTTTCGACACCCTTCGACTGATGTTCGATTCCGCGCGCATGCAGCGCCACCGCCCGCTCCGCTTTCGCGATCCAGCGGGCTGCCTTTTCGATATTTTCCGGCGGCACTCCCGTCCTGGCCGCGGCTGCAAGGGGCGTCCACTCTGCCACCGCCGCCTTCACGGCGTCGAAACCCGTGGTGTGTTGCGCGATGAACTCCCGGTTCTCCAGGCCGTCACGCACGATCACGTGGAGCATGCCCATCAACAGCGCGAGGTCGGTTCCCGGACGCACGGGAAGGAACAGGTCGGCGTTTCTCGCGATCGGGTTCAGCCGCGGATCGGCGATGATGAGCTTGCCGCCGCGGTCGCGGCAGCGCCACACATAGTCCGTGGTGATGGGCGAGCAGTCGCCGACATTCGACCCGACGATGAAGAGCACGTCCGCCTTCGGAATATCGCTCCAGGGAATTGGACTGCGATCGACGCCAAAAGCGAGCTTATAGGCCACGCCCGCCGACACCATGCACAAGCGTCCGTTATAGTCGACGTGCCGCGTGCCCACCGCGAGACGGGCGAACTTGCCCACCAGATAAGACTTCTCGGTGGTGAGCGACGCGCCTCCGTATACGGCCACCGCATCACGCCCGTATTTTTCCTGAACCTCCCGGATTCGCCGCGCGGTAAAATCCAGCGCTTCATCCCAGCCCGCCTTGCGAAATCCGCCGGATTCGCGCGTCGATTCGCGCATCAGGGGGTCCAGCAGGCGGTCGGGGTGATTGCTCTGCATGTAGCGCTTCACACCCTTAGGGCACAGCTTTCCCCGGTTGAAGGGGAACTCCTCCCACGGTTCGAATCCGATCACCTTGTTCGCGCGTACTTTCAATTGAATGCCGCATTGCTGTCCACAAAAACAGCAATGGGTCTTTACCAGCTTCTCGGCCGGATTCCTCGACTCATCGGTCCACCCGCCGGGCGGCTTATACTGCGGATGCGGCCCGTACCGGTCGCGTAGTTGTTCCGGGGAAGCGGGAAGCTTAGCCAAAGTGAGACTCCTTCTTGATGCGGAGCTGAGCCCGCGAAATCGTTTTCCTTTTGCAAGGTGGGCATAGCTCCTGCCAGTGACCCGCCGGTCCCGGCATGCGATAGTCAAAACCAAGCTGCGGCAGGGTGCGGTTCAGATCGTCGATTTGCATTCGGGAAGCGAAACGCTCGCCGCAGCGGGCGCACAGCGCTCCCTCATCGCGAGCGCCGGCGCGCTGATAGAGCTTGGCGCCCAACTGAGCGGGCCGCTGGAAAATATGAAAAAACTTGCCAAACGGAAGATATAGCAGCGCGGCGATCACCGTAATCGCGTGCAGGACGGCAAGAAAGCTGTAAAGGCTGCCGCGCAGCCACAATTGCGAAACGGTGAGCGCGAGGCCCGTCACCGAAATCGCAAAGAGCAAAATGAGAGGGAAAAAATCAATCGCGAACGATTGCAGCGTTTGCGCTCCGGTGTCGCGCAGGCGCCGCCACAACGCCAGCGCGATTCCCGCCAGCACCAGGAAGGCCGCGATATCCAGGCTGTGAAATGAAAGCTCCGCGATGATCGAATGGACGGGAAATGACGCCACCGGAAAACCAAACAGATGGGCGATGTAGGTCATCTGATCGGTGCTGGCGGAGGTGAAGGAGATCCAGCCGAATACCAACGGAAAAGTGACCGCGGCGCCGAGAAGACAGCCCCAGAATAAAAACTGGTGCATCCACCAGCGAAGCTTGGATCGCTGGCGGATGAATGTTTGGGCGGCGATATTTCGCGCGGTCAGGGCGCTGAGATGAACCGCGCCGCGCCACACGCCTTCTCGCCTTGCGAGTTGGAAGCCGCGCTGCCAGAACACACGCGTTGGCGGCTTGTCGAGCCAGACGATGTAATGATACGCGATACCCCAGGTTGCGAAGACCACGGCAAATGTGTAGATCACCAGTGCCGGATCGAAATTCTCGAGGTTGCGCGAACCAGCCACAATCGCGGCAATCAGCAGGGCCGTCCACACCGACGCCCAAACGCCCGCTCGCAGTTGCGTCGCTCTCCGGTTCGGAAGCGCCGGTTTCTCTTCCGCCGCTGCGCGCTCCGAAGGAAGCAGCACGTTCGCATTCACACGCCACAAAGTGAACGATGTCAGCGAAAGGAGAACGAAGCCCGGCCAAACTACGCCGGCGAAATCGGAGCACAAGCCCAGCAGCAGAGGGGGAAAGAAGCCGCCCAGCCCCCCCATCGCCCCCACCAGGCCGGTGACGGTTCCGGTGTCCTTCTTGAAGAATTGAGGAACGAGTTTGAATACCGCTCCGTTTCCCAAGCCCAACAACGCCGCGCACCCGAGCGCGCCCGCGGTAAACGGGATGATGGACACCCAGGCGAGCAGCAACGAGAATGGAACAACGCCAAAAAAGACGGCGGAGAGTACGCGCGCGCCGCCGATGCGGTCTGAAAGCCAGCCCCCGAAAGGCCGTATCAGGGTGGCGAGGACCACAAATCCGGCGGTCCGGAAGCCGGCGTCCGCCGCGCTCAGGTGAAACTGGTCTCTGAGCAGAGCCGGCAGGTAAATAGAAAAAGCGACAAAGCCGCCAAATGTAAGACCGTAGAACGCCGAGAGGACCCAGGCCAGGCGCTCATGCCGGAGCACGTGCAGCATCTCGGCAACGCCCTTGGGCCTCGCTGCGTCCGGAGGATTTCGCGCAAACAGAAAAAATACGGCGGCCCAGACCACCAGTATTGCGGCGACGCCGCGAAAAACATTCTGCCAGCCGAACACGGCGGCCACGAGGGGGCCCAGGAACACCGTCGCCGATTGACCGATGTTGCCCAATCCGAAGATGCCCAGCGCGGTGCCTTGTTTTTCCGGCGGGCTCCATCGCGAAACGAACCCAACGCCAACCGCAAAAGATGAGCCCGCCAGTCCGAGGCAAAATGCCGCCGCCAGCAGCATCCCGTAACTCGACGCCGCCGACGCCCACACCGCCGGGATCGCCGACGCCACCATCAGGATCGAAAAAACCGTGCGGCCGCCGTGGAGGTCCGTAAGCATCCCCATCGGTATGCGCGCGAGCGAACCGAGGACCACGGGGATTGCCACCAGCAGCGCCGTCTGTGTCGCCGAGAGTGAAAACGCATCGCGGAAGCGCGGAGCGAACGCGCTGATTAAACCCCATGCCGCGAAGCACACCACAAAGGAGGCGGTGCCGAGTCCGAGCTGAATCCCAGAAGCCTCAACTCGCTTTTCAGACATTTTCAGCCTTCTTTTGCCCCAAACGTGCCTTCCAGCATCGTGGCTGGAAGTCACACTATAACACCGGAATCGTAACCTCCAAAAGGATTCAGGAGGTGCAAAGAGGCGATCTCGTATAGACTACGAAATAGACATCTGGAAAAAACGGGAGAAGGAGAAACGCGATGAAGATCAGGCAACGAGGTTTGGTCCCGGCGCTCGCCGTGACGCTATTTTCGGGGTTTGCCTTGGCTCAAGCTCCAGCGGGCAATCATCCACCCGCGCGGCTGGTGTTGTGGGTGACTTCCACGGCGTGGGCGGACGGGGCCGAAATTCCCATGCGCAACGCGGCCCGCGGCGATAACAAGTCGCCCGCCTTTGAGTTCCATTGGAACCGCGGCACGAGCCCGGATACCGCGCCCGAAAACCTGAAGAGCTATGCCGTGATTTTTCACGACGTCGAGAATTCGACCAACAAGACCACGGTTGACACCCTCCATTGGTCGGCGTTCAACATACCTGGAACGGCGAAAGGCCTGCCGGAAGGATTGGGCGAGGGCGATTTGCCCGACGGGACGCGGAACGGACCAGGCATCGCCTTGCGCAACGGCAAGACTCCGGCCTATTTCGGGCCAGGCGCCGGCCCGGGACCGATCCATCACTACGTGTTCGAGTTCTACGCGCTAGACACGAAATTGGATCTTCCCGCAAGCACGACTCGCGACGAACTGCTTAAGGCGATGGATGGGCACGTGATCGGGAAAGCGGCCTGGTTCGGCCGTTTCCATACGCCCGCGCCGTAAGGAAAGAATCCGGGTTGCTCGTTACGAGCGGTCTCCGCCGCCCTTGCGCTTGATATCGATATTCAGGCGCTTGATCTTCTGATTCAGAGTGGAGAGAGGGATGTGCAGATTCTCCGCCGCGTCCGTCTGGCTCCAGTTGGCGGCTTCGAGCGCTTCGATAATCTTCCTGCGTTCGAAGTCCGCCACCACCTCGAATAGAGAAGCATCGGCCGGCAGGTAGCCGCTGGAATCCCGGCGAATGCCCATGCCGCCTGTGTGCTGGAGATAGTCGGGTAGAACACTCGCTGGCACGGTATTTTGAGACGCGAGCACCACGGCGCGCTCCACCACGTTTTCGAGTTCCCGCACGTTGCCGGGCCAGTTGTGATCCATCAGAAGCTGCATGGCGTCGCCTTCAAAGCTCAGCGTGCTCATGCCTTCGCTGGTCAGAAACTTTTCGTTCTCCTTCGAATATTTCGTGAAGAAGTGCTCCACCAGGCGCGGAATATCGTCCTTCCGGTCGCGCAGCGCCGGCAGGGCGATGTTGATCACGTTCAGGCGGTAATAGAGATCCTCCCGGAACTTGCCGTCCTCCACCGCTCGCCTGAGGTCGGCATTCGTGGCCGCCAGGATCCGCACATCCACCTTGATGACTTCATTCGACCCGAGCGGCATGAACTCTCGCTCCTGGATCACGCGGAGCAGCTTGGACTGTGTCTCCGGGCTGATCGTCCCGATTTCATCGAAGAAAATGGTGCCCTTGTTCGCCGTTTCGAAATAGCCCTTCTTCGAATTGTGCGCGCTGGTGAACGCGCCGCGCACATGTCCGAAAAGGGTGGATTCCAAAAGGTCCGGCGGCAGCGAACCGCTGTTCACCGCCACGAACATCTCATCCTTGCGCGCCGAGTTCGCGTGAATCGCTTTCGCGATCAGTTCCTTTCCCGTTCCGGTTTCGCCCGTGATCAGCACTGTCGCGCGGCTCGGAGCCACTTGCCCCACCAGGTCGAGGACACGCAGCATGCGTTCGCTTTTGCCGATAATGTTGGGGAAGCTGTAGCGCTGCTTCAGAGCGCGCTTCAACTGCGTATTTTCGCGCTCCAGGCGGCTGCGCGCGATCATCCGCTCGATCTCGATCAACAGCTTTTCGTTGTCCCAGGGCTTGGAGAAATAATCGTTCGCCCGAGCCTTTAACGCAGCCACCGCAACCTCCACCGATCCGTAGGCGGTGATCATAAACACCGGCGTCTCGGTGTCGCGTTCGCGGAATTCGCGCAGCACGTCCATGCCGGAACGGTCCGGCATCATCAGGTCCAGCAGAACAAGATCGTAGTTGGAGGTTTCGAGATTCTTGAGGCCGCTCCCGCCGTCGGGCGCCATCTCCACGTCGTATCCTTCCAACTCGAGGAGAGTGGCCAGACTCTCGCGAATATCGGCCTCGTCGTCAATCACGAGGATCCGGCCTTTTGCTACATCGGTGGTAACGGTGTCGGGAGCTAGGGTTTCAGGCATGCACAGCTTTTCGGGCTTTTGGAAATTCAAGATGGAAACGCGTACCCTCGCCGGGTTCGCTCTCCACTTCGATCGTACCGCCATGCTCGCGGACAATTCCATAGGTGACCGAAAGCCCCAGCCCGGTGCCTTTGCGCGCACCCTTGGTGGTGAAAAACGGGTCGTAGATCCGCTGGAGATTCTCGCCGGGTATACCCTGCCCGTTGTCGAGCACTTCGGCGCGGACACGATCGTCTTCGCTCCAGGTGCGAAGCGCCAGACGCCCGCCCTCTTCCATGGCGTCGCGAGCGTTGAGAAGCAAGTTCAGAAACACTTGCTGGAGCTTGCCGGCGTTTCCTTTCACCGCGGGCAGCGCGGGGTCCAGGCTCAGTTCAACGGTGATTCGCGCTTTCTGAAGTTGATGCTCAATCAGGTTAAGCGTCTCGCGAATGACTCGATTCAAATCCACTTCCACAAAATCGGTCTGCGACGTACGCGAAAAGTTGAGCAGAGAGTTGACAATCTCGCTGGCCCGGAACGTCTGTTTCGCGATTTTCTCAAGCAGCTTCGATTGCCGGTCGTCCCCGGAAATTTGTTTGGCGAGCATCTGGGAGTAAGTGGAAATCACCGCCAGCGGCGTATTTACCTCGTGGGCCACGCCAGCCGCCAGAAGGCCGATAGAGCTGAGTTTGTCCGCCTGCACCAAACGCCGCTCCAGTTCATCGCGATCCGTGACGTCGTCGAAAATAACCAGGCGGCCAATGCGGTTGCCGTCCTTCGAGAACAGCGGGGCGATGGCAAGATTCACGATCGCCTCGCGCGGCGGGACCTGCTTGATGTGCCGGTTGCCGTTTCCATTTCCGTTTCCGTTTCCGTTCGGAGGCGGAGACGCGGCCTGCGGGCGCAGCGTGAACTTATAGATATTATGTACGCCGAACTCGCCGCGCACGCGGTCGAAGGTTTCGCAAAGCTCCTCCGGAAATAGCTCCCGCAGAGGCCGGCCCACGGCGCCCAGGCGGGAAACCCCGGTGAGGCGCTCCATCAATGGATTCCAACTTCCGACACGATCGTCCAAGTCGGCGGCAAGAATGCCGACATTGATCGACTCGACGATGTTCTCGCTGAATTCCTTCAGCCGTTCGTACTCCTCCGCCTTGCGCTGCAGAGACTGGTACAGGCGCGAGTTTTCAATTGCAATTCCCACGTAGCCGGAGAGCGTGGAAAGAAGATCGACGTCGTCGCGCGAAAGGAAATCGCCTTCCTCCGTGCGGCTTATACCCAGATACCCCAGAGTGCGGCCGCGCACCGAGCAGGCGAAATAATAGGTGAGATCCAGATCCGCGATCGTGCGGCGCACCGAACCCGGCCACTCGCTCGACACCAGATCCACCAGGCGGCGCGTGCGCTCAAAGAAATAATAGGGCTTGTCCGGGGCGCTCGACAGGAAACTCAAGTCGAGCGGCTCGGCGGCGGTGTGCTTATTCTCCTTGCGTCCGGAAACCGTCGAATGGAGATAAAAACCGGCGGCCATTTCGTCATAGAGAAAGAACGCCACACGCTGCAAGCCGAGCGCCCCGGCCAACCGCTCCCCCACCACCTTCAACATGGCGTCGCGGTCCGTCTCGGCTCCCAATTCGCGCGCGAAAGCAATCAGCGTCCGGCGCGGATCGTAGCGATCTTTATAGAACAGGTAGCGGTCCATCTGCTCCTGCAGCCACTCGCGGATCGGTTGAAAAATGAATGCGGCAAAGAGGATCAGACAAACGATAGCGGCGGGGCCCAGCTCTCCTGGCTTCGTGAAAGAAAAGATCAAGCCGTAAAAGATCCCCAGCACGCAGAGCGTCGCCAGCGTGTACGCATAGCCCTGCTGGAAAATGATATCCACGTCCATCAGGCGATACCGGAGAATGGCGTAAGCCCAGGTGATTGGAATAAAGGCCAGCGACAGCACCGCCATTTTCTGGTAGTGCCCCGGTAAGGCCCCCAGAACATAGGGGATAACGTAAATCAGAGTGAAGGGAACAATGCCGATCACCACCCCGTTTCGCAAATACTTCAACTGATGGCGTACCGTGGGGTCATCCGCCTGCCTGTGATGCACCGCGAGCACAACCGCGCCCAGAAGGTAACAGGCTGCCAAATAGCACAGCCAGACCCTGTCCAGGAACCAGACCACTTCCGCCAAAGGCGCGCTCACCAGCAGCATCCCCTGCGATAGCAGGAAGTAAAGCAGCACCAGAACCCCGGCCGGCAAGTAGACCATCGTCACCTGCCAGCGTCCCTTCGCTCCCCGGTTCCGCTCTGGAAACGCCAGGCAGAAATGCAGAAACAGCGCGGGCGCGAGGATTCCCGCCAGCACGTTGCCGGCGTAGATGACCTGGTCAAAGCTATTCAGCTTGCCGGTGTAGTGGAAGCAGGAAAGAATGAACGACGCCAGGCAAAGCAGATAGAAATGGAGGGCGTGGGCGGCATTCGCGCGCCGCGAATAGACGAAAAAACCAATCAACAGATAGGCCAGCCCGACGGCGTACTGATAATAAACCGCCGAGTCCGGAACATACTGGCCGACGATAATCTGCGCCGGAAACTCGACGCCATTCCTCTGAATCGTGTAAAGAGCGTTGCTCCAGGCGCCGATCTGCCCGAGAATCTGCGGCACCTGGTTCGCGTTGGCGACCCTTTGCCCGGCGATCGCCGTGACCACGTCCCCCGCCTTGATGCCTCTCTGCTCCGCCGGACCGCCCGGACGAACCGTTAGGGCCACTACCCCCGCGGGCCGGTCTGCCCACGTAACCCCATCGTCCGGAAGATGATAGCGGCTTTGTTGCTGAAAATTGATGACCGCGCAGCTCACCGCCGCAACGGTCACGATGACCAGAAGCGCCCGGACGAGTTGGCTTCTCAGTTCCTGCACTGGAAATTGACAGTCTTTCCCGGCAACCCTTGCCGCCGGGTCTTCCTAATCCAGGCCCGCGAACCGTCCACGGGCACGATACCCCTCCCTAGACTTTCCCCAAACATTATGGCAGCACTTTAGATGCCACGTGCGGCAGGTGGACTTTTCGCGATTTTCATAGCAATTTCGCGTTAGGGACAAAGAAATTCCGGCGCTTCTCCCAATTTTGGAAATAGACACTACCGGAAAGTGGACACCCGGAGACGCCGGTCCCCGGGCCGTATCCTGTTAAGCTGCAAGCAATGAGGGTCCTCTACGCCTCATTCCTGATTCTCCTCCTGGCGGGCGCCGCCGGCGCCGCCTCTCCCCCCGTCCCTACTTTTGCCCGCGACGTTGCGCCGTTAATTTATCAAAACTGCTCACCCTGTCACCGCCCCGGCGAAGCTGCCCCGTTCTCCCTGCTCACCTATCGGGATGTGAAGCGCCGCGCCCGCCAGATCGCATCGGTTACCGAAAGCCGCTACATGCCCCCCTGGCTGCCCGAAGCCGGCTACGCGGAATTTGCGGACACGCGCACCCTCACCCGGGACCAGATCAAGCTCATCGTCCAATGGGTCCGCGCTGGCGCTCCGGAAGGCAACGGGGCGGAAGCTCCTCCGGTCCCGGCATTCCCCACGGGCTGGCAGTTGGGCAAGCCGGATCTGATTCTCACCGCCCCGAAGCCGTTCGAGGTCCCGGCGGCCGGTCCTGATGTGTTCTGGAACTTCATTTACACCCCGGATGTCAAGGTTTCCCGCTACGTCCGGGCGGTAGAGATTCGCCCCGGTGACGCGGCCGCGGTTCACCACGCGAATCTGCTGGTGGATCCCTCTGGGTCCTCCCGCCGCCGGGAGGCGGAGCCCGGCGCGGGGTTTCCGGGGATGGAGGTCGCCCTGGAACGCACCAGCTTTGACTTCGACAGCCATTTTCTGTTCTGGAAGCCGGGCTCGGTTCCTTACAGCGAACCGGACGGCCTGGCCTGGACGCTGCGCCCCGGAGCCAGTCTGGTCCTGAATACCCATTTGCAACCCTCCGGCAAGCCACGGATGGTGCAGCCGTCGGTGGGGCTCTACTTCACGGACCATCCACCGGATAAATTCCCGCTGCTCATGCAACTGGAGCACGACGGGGCGCTCGATATTCCCGCTGGCGCGCGTGACTTCACCGTTGCCGACGATTTCCGCATGCCGCTCGATGCCGATGCGCTGGCCGTCTATCCGCACGCGCATTATCTCGGGAAACTGCTGGAAGCCTACGCTACTCTGCCGGACGGGCGGCGCGTCTGGCTGATTCGCATTCCCGATTGGAATCTCGCGTGGCAGGCGGTATACCGCTACCGGAAGCCGATATTTCTGCCCCGCGGAACGGTCGTCTCCATGCGCTACCATTACGACAATTCCGCCGCCAACCCCCGAAATCCGAACCATCCTCCGAAGCGTGTGCGGGCGGGCAACCAGGCGGCCGATGAGATGGGGCACCTGTGGCTGCAAGTCCTTCCTCGCGGGCGCGGCGACCATCGCATGGCGCTCGAAGAAGCCCTCCTGGAGCATCGCCTGGGCAAATACCCGGGCGATTATTGGGTGTCCCTGAAACTTGGCGCGGTGAGATTGGCCCGTCTCGACGCGCCCGGCGCTCTTCCCTACCTCGAAGCGGCCGTCCGCGCGGAGCCGGACCAACCGGAGGCGCACAATCTTTTCGGAGCTGCGCTCCGGCGCGTCGGCCGCGCGCGGGATGCGATCCAGCAGTTCGAAACCGCTCTACGCCTGCGTCCCGATTACCAGAACGCGCGCTTTAACCTCGCCAACGCCCTGGCGGAGTCGGGAAAACTCCCGGAGGCCATCGCCGAATACCGCCATATCCTGGCTATTTTTCCGAACGACACGAACGTCCAACTGCAGTTGGATCGGGCGCTACAACGATTGAAAAGCCCGCCGTAAAGGCGTGCGCTGCCGCCCCGCGGCATCAAAATTTCCCGGATGGAGCCAGCGCTCAAAGTCGGCTTTCCGCTCCGGCCACTCCCCATCCAGCATCGAGAACCATGCCGTGTCGCGGTTGCGCCCTTTGACTATGAAATGCTGCCGGAAGATGCCTTCAAACGTGAAGCCGAGCCGCATCGCCGCTTTCCGCGATGGATCGTTGAGCCAATGGCACTTCCATTCATACCGGCGGTAGCCGAGTTCCTCGAAAACGTACCGCGCCAGCAGGTACATCGCTTCGGTCCCCGCTGGAGTCCGCTGCAATAGCGGCGTGTAGAGCACATTCCCTACTTCGATCACCCGGTTTGCGGCGTCGATGCGCATCAGAGACGCGTACCCGGTGGCGCGTCCCGTGTTTTTATCCACGATGGCGAAGAAAACGGCGTCCGGCGCGCTGGCCTTTGCCTCAATAGCCGCTCGAAATGACTCCAGGTCTTCGTAAGGCCCGTCGGACATGTATTGCCAGAGCGCGGCGTTGTCGCGCCCAGCGGCCGCGGCGGCCAAATCACTCGCGTGAGCCGAGGCGTCGAGTGGAACCAAGGTGGTCAAGCGCCCCGCCAAAGTTGTACGTTCCGGCCGCCGCGCAGGCGCCGGATTGACGGATTCGCCAACCGGCAGGCCGGTTCGCGGATCCATTTCCGTGGACATTGGACCATTCTAGCGGGCGTTGGCCCGGCTCAGCTTTTGTGACCGGTCTCGTAGTGCTGCTTCAACAGATCGGCTCCAAAATCGCCTTCAAAGTCGCGCCAGACAGAATGGATATGGTTTGCTCCGTCCTGGGTGTCGTCAAATTCGATGAGGAACGATGCGGTCTGCACCCGGTAATAGCGCAAGTCGCCCGCGTTAATCCCACCGGACCAGGCGAAATGAACCTGTTTCCCGGCACGGGCGATCTGCTCCTTGCGGCGCTGCGCCAGTCCTTCCGGGACGTTGTTTGCGTATTCGTGAGCCAGTTCCATCAACGAGTCGAACTGTTTGCTGTTCAGCCGCGAGGCCGGCAACCCGGAGGGCTGCCCGGACAATGCGGCGCGGCGGCTGGCGGCGGTGAGGATATCCTTGTAGGCTACCGGGTCCACAATCGCCGTTTTCCGCTGTGACGCATCGAGGGACTGAATCAACTTTAGCCCGAGGTCGTCCTCGTACTTGAGCACCCGCAAACCTTTGCGATTCCCCTGCCGCACTTCGGCGGGGTTAGCGCCGAAGAAACTGGGCCCGTCAATCACCTTTCCTCCGGCCACCGTGTAGTTTTGGCTCAGGTGATGCCCCTCGACGCGGTAGCCCCAGGGCGCGGAATCGGACGGCTCACCGAAAATCGAGAAGTAGTATTTCTCCGGATTCCGGCGCTCGCCGTCGTCCTTTTCCATCACCCGGAGCACATCTTCCAGGCTCATGATCGTGACCGCCTTGATGTATCCGGTCTGGCTCAAACCGGCGGCCAGGAGGGCGCCCGCGAGGTGGCGTTGATACGGCAGCATTTCCCGCAGCGGCAGGCCCTTACGCTCCTTGGGAATGAAGTGCCAGTTCATGCGTTCGTCGCTGTCGAACGGAAAGGACGCCTTGGCCCTCTGTTCCGGATCGAGCGCCGCGAGCAGGCGATGCGCGGCCTCCTCCATCAACGCCGCGGCCCCGGCGGAGAGTGACGGCTGAGCCGGAGCGGGATGAGCATGGCTATGGGGAGCGAGCGCGCTCACACCCAGTAGAGCGCCCGCCGAGGTCAGTAGTTTTCGCCGGTTGACGGCGCCGGATTTCCGGCCGGAAGGTTCTTTAGGTACGCACACGCCGACTCATTATATGCAAATCGAGCGTGGGTTAACAGGGAAAATGAGCCCATTTACGGAAGCGGCGCGGGGCGGCTTTCCCAATGGCGGAGAAATCCTTCCGCTTGCGGAAAGCCGCTGGCAGCTCCGCGAAATTTCGTGATTTCGACTTGTTTGGGATACCATTTGTCCGGCAACTGGGAGGCGTGAGCATAGCAGGCGGCGCGCCTTTGCGTTTCCACTCCGGAGATATCCACGAAATCGGCCGGCGAGAACATCATGGTATCTTCGGCGACCTCATAAAAATAGAACGCCGCCTTCTTGCCCGATTCGAGCCACGCATCGAGCGCGAGCATGGACACGGCACGGTGATCGCGGTGATGATCCACGGGCCACTGCGTGAAGATCACGTCCGGCTTCTCCGCGTCCAGCAGGCGGCGGAATTCCTCGTACTGCGCACGATCCACCACGGCCCGGCCATCGTATTGTCCGGCAAAGACCGGCCGCGCCTTCAGAATCTGGCACGCTTTTCCGGCTTCCGCCGTGCGCACTTCGCCGCACTTACCCGGGTCGGCTCCCTCACAATAACCCTGCCCGCGGTTTAGATAGAGCAGCGTGACTCGATGCCCCAGTTCCGTGAAGCGCGCCACCGTGCCGGCGCAGCCACATTCGGGATCGCCGGGATGCCCGCCTGTCACCACGACGTGGAGACGGCTGCCGCGCGTGGCCTCCGCGGCCTCCAGCGTGGCGAAAGGCATCGCGCCCACAACAAAATCGCGGCGTGAAAAAGGCATGCGGTAATTGTATTAGACCGGCCCAATCCGGTGCGCCGGGAAATAGAATAGCACTGTGATCTTAAAAGGCCTGCTGTGCTCCACGTTTGCCGCGGGGCTCGTGATTTGCGCACAACAGGGTGCGGGCGTGGCCTGGCGGCATCTTTCCAGTCAGGCCGGCGATTTTGCCGCGCCGAATACCGGCAAAGAGCAGACCTCCGACGCCGTGCTCGACATCGACAAGGATGGTGTGAATGATTTCGTCATCACCGAGCGCACCGCCGCGCCCGCCATGGTCTGGTACCGGCGCACCCCGCGCGGTTGGGATCGCTACATCGTCGAAAGCGGAGCGCTCCACATCGAGGCCGGCACGACTTATGCCGACATCGACGGCGACGGCGACCTGGACATCGTGGCAGGGGGCGACTATAAAACCAATGAAGTCTGGTGGTGGGAGAACCCTTATCCCAATTTCGATCCGAACGTAGCCTGGAAGCGCCACACCATAAAGCGAAGCGGCGGAACACAGCATCACGACCTCGCCTTCGGCGATTTCTTCGGCGACGGCAAACTCGAACTGGTCTTCTGGAACCAGGGCTCGCATGCGCTCTATCTGGCCCAAATCCCGCCGGACCCGAGGAATGCCGGCCCCTGGCAGCTCACCGGGATCTATTCCTATCCCGTGGACCACGAACCACCCCAGCGCGGCAAGGCGGCCTCTTTCAAGAGCATGAATCAGCATGAGGGGCTCGCCGTGGGCGACGTCAATGGGGACGGCAAACTCGACGTCGTGGGCGGCGGACGGTGGTTCGAGAATCTCGGGAACGGCCGGTTCGAGGCGCACGAAATCGATTCCGGCTACGCGTTTTCACGCGCCGCAACCGGGCATTTAAAGAAGGGAGGCAAGTGGGCCCAGGTGGTCTTCGTCATGGGCGACGGCGAAGGTCCCCTGCTATGGTACGAACACACCCGGAACGGCTGGAAAAGCCACAAGATCGCGGATATAAAATACGGCCATAACCTCCAGCTTGTGGACTTCAATCATGACGGCAACCTCGATCTCTTCTGCGCCGAACAGAGATTGAACGGCGCGAATCCGGACTCGAAGATCTACTTCTTCTTCGGCGACGGCAAGGGCGGCTTCCGTCCGTCGGTAGTCGCCACCGGCTACGACAGCCATGAATCGAGGGTGGCGGACCTCGACGGCAACGGCACCCTGGACCTGCTGATCAAGCCCTATAACTACCAAACACCCGGATTCAACATCCTGCTGAACACCGGGCGATAGCCCGGCCCTGAAACGCTTCGTCGATTGGCGGCACTGCACGCACAGGAGGCCGTAATGAGCCCGATCGAATCGATTTCCCTATTTCCAAACCCCAATGCGCCAGACCTTGGATGCTTCATCAGAAGAAAACACGGATTTGAAACAGATCCGGACGTGGATTTTCAAAACTCTCACGTCGATTTCAACCCGTCGATCGATTTCAGTCCGCCGTATCATCAGACGTATTTCCGGATTAGCTGCGGGGAGGCGGCTTTCTTCGAGCGTTGCCTGGTCTACATGACAACCGACGCCTCGATCCCACCGCCGGTGCTCCAAAACTTTCCGCCGAATTTCGTTTTGGGTGGAGATTTCACCCCTCATCCTTCCGACTGGAACCGGTTTCCGACCCAGGCCGGAGAACGGTTCTATTGGTTCTTCGGGCAATTCCGCAACCCGGCAAGCGGGGGATGGCATCCGGATGCCGCCGTGGGCCACAGCTACGACATTTACGAGAACGGAACGCTGAGCACGGTCCAGTATGACGATACCGGAGGCGACCGGGACTTCAACGACCTGATCGTGGAGGTCGCCATCGTTGGAAGACGCTCCTGGCTCACTCTGGAAAACGCTGCCGAACAGGTCGAAGTGAATAAGATTATTCAGGAAAAAGGCATCCCGAGGCTGCATGCGCTTCTAAAGAAACGGGACAGAAAGGCCTGACGGCCGGTGGATCTCCCTATCCGGGCAAGTCGCCCACGATGATGTTTCCGCAAGGAACGAAGCCCGCGCGCTGCAGCGTCCGGCGGCTCGCCAGATTCGCCACGTTGCAACGCGCCGCGGGCGTCTTGCCCGCTGCCCGGCAGGCGGACTTCAATTCCTGAACCAGATAGGCTCCGAGCCCTCTACGCCGGAGCGGCGCGGCGATTTTCATGTAGATATCGCCGTAAGGAGGGTTGTAGTGATAGAGCACGCCACCCGCGCCGGCGACCCTGCCATCCGCCGTTACGACCCAGCCCGCTTCCTCATCCAAATCCTGCTTCCGCAGCGCATCGGCATCTTCCCCGGTCGCCGCCCGAAAGCCGGCGCCCGCCGGACTAAGCGAAGTCTGGAATCCATCCTCGAAGAGAATCGACTCCGCCCGCACATTGCGGGCGAACGTGTGTAGCATCACCGTGAGCATTCGCGCATTGCTTTGCGTCTCGATCATCCGCGCGCCGCATACGGCCAGCAAACCGGCGAACAAGTCGAACGTCCGCTTCCTGCATTCGGGTTTTACATAGAACTCGTAGAGCGCGGGCGTATCGCGCCAGGGCCCGTTAACGGCCACCGATCCATAGCCCACGGCCTCTCTGTCCGACTCCAGCACATACTCGCGTGTCCACCCTGGCCGCTGATGGATCGAATCGTGAATCACCTGGCAATTCATCTCGCGGCGGTATTGGTCCCGCATGGACGCGATTTCCGCAAGCTGCGCGGGACGAGCGGCGATAACCACTGCCCTGCATCCTGCCATAGGGCGCCGGCGCGCGCAACCGCGAATTTGAATCGCCTTTCCGCTTCCGATAGCCTTGTAGACTTAGCTCCATGCGCAAACTCCTCGCAGGTCTCGCTCTTACCGGCGCCATGCTCGGTCAAAGTCCGGGTGACGGCAACATTTCGTTTGAAGGCCATCCGGCGCGCCATCTCGCGAATGGCAAACTGGAACTCACCGTCTTGCTTCAGGGCAGCACGTTCGCGAGTCTGGTCCTTTCCGGCGATCCGGATCACCTCAATCCTCTCTGGGACCCGGTGCGCATGGCCCGCGAACTTGGACAGAACCCTAAATTTACGTCCGGCCGCGGCCATTTCGTTTGTGTGGACGGCTTTGGCCCCGTATCGGCGGAGGAGAAGGCCGCTGGGCTGCCCGGTCATGGCGAGGCTCACCTCCAGATGTTCGAGGTCCAATCCGATGCGACGGATGGGAAAACGCGGACGCTGTCCTTAGCGGCCACTCTCCCCATTACCCAGGAGCGCTTCATCCGAACCATTCGCATGGTGCAAGGCGAGAACGTGGTCTACGTCCATAGCCGGTTGGAGAGCTTACTCGGATTTGACCGCCCGGTGGAGTGGGCCGAGCATGCGACTATCGGCTCGCCGTTTCTGGAACCCGGCGTGACCGTGGTCGATATGTCCGCCCGGCGCGCGCAAACGCGCCCCTACGAACCCAATGAGCCCGGCTTGCCTCACCGCCTTGCATCGGGCAAGGACTTCACGTGGCCCAACGCTCCCACTGTGTCGGGAAATACCGTGGATCTTCGCGCCGCGCCCCTCGAAACCAACTCGGTGGACCATACCGCCTGCCTGATGGACGCGTCGCGCCAATTCGGTTTCGTGACCGCGCTGAATTCGCGGAAACACCTGCTGCTCGGATACGTCTTCCGGCCATCGGAGTATCCGTGGGAGCAGAACTGGGAATTTTATCCGCCCAACGGCAAGATGGCCCGGGGATTGGAATTCTCGTCGCAGCCCTACGACGTGCCGCGCCGCGAAGTGGTGACGCTGGGCTCCATGTTCGGCGCCCCGGTTTACCGCTGGCTGCCCGCAAAATCCTCCATCGAGACCAGTTTCCTGTTCTTCTTCACCGACGCGCCCGACGGCTTCAGCCGCGTGGACGATATCACCTTCGAGAATGGAGCGCTGGTAATTGTGGATAAACAGGCGGGGAAGGAAATCCGCCTTCCGGCTTCTCTTCCTCTAACCGGCCCGGCGCGCTGAAGGCGCGGGCCGGTCGGCCCAGCGCGCATCCAACCGCCCGTCACCAGCACCATCTGCCCGGACCGGACTTGCAGGAAAGCCTGCGCAACGGCGAAGATATGAGAGATACGTGAGGTTCTTGGCCTCCGTATGCAAACTCAGCGGAGGCGACCATGTCCCCTATTGCACACTGCGCGATGCCGCCGAGCCTGCCCGGCGCCGCATAAGTAAGCTGGCCAGCCAGACTCGCGCTCATCGTTTCAACGAGTGAGTTGACGCCGTAACGCACCTTCTTGCGCTACGGGTTAGGCCTACGTGTGTGTGCAATAGGGAGTTGGTTTTGGAAAAACCTAAACGTCGAAGCACAGAATCAGAGTTCGTGGATGCAGACCTCGCTGAGGGTCTGTACGAAGCGGATTCGGGCGGCCGGTCTTCTGACCGGCAGGCACAACGAAAAGCGCGGCAACTTTGCCGGCAGGTGGAGCGGGCCTTAAATCTCGCGTTCGCGGACCGCGACGGCGAGGACGACCTCGGCGGTCTGTTCGTCGATGAAGTGACTCCGGCGCCGGACGGCGGGCGCCTGCTGGTGCATGTCGTCATTCCGGCCGATCGTCCCGCGGCCGGCGTGATCCTCGCGTTGCGGCACGAATCTCCGCGGCTTCGTTCGGAAGTGGCCGCGGCGGTTACTCGAAAGCGGGCGCCAGAGTTGTCGTTCATCCCCGCGTCCCCGGAGGGATCGAGCTATGAGTGAAGATCTCCTCGCACCCTTGCGGAGTTGGCTCGCAGCGCCAATGGACGCTGGCGTGCCGGAGGCGATTGAACGCCTCCGGCGCGCCGCCGATGTTCAACGGGTGGCGGTAATGCCAGACGTACACTTGTCCGCCGACGTGTGCATCGGAGTTGTTGTCGCTACATCGTCTCTCATTTATCCTCAAGCGGTCGGGGGCGATATTGGCTGCGGCATGTTGGCTGTGGCCACCGACGTGGATGACACAGCTCTGGACAATCCAAGAGCGGCCGGACAAGTGTTGAGCGAACTGAGCCGGGCTGTGCCAGCTCGCCGGCGCAACCGTCGTGAGACCATTTCTCAACCTGGTGATTTGGCGGGCGCAACGCTCAGTCACCCTAACATCGAGTTCGTCCGGCGGAATGATGGCGTTCTCGAATTCGCCACGCTCGGGAGCGGGAATCACTTTATTGAGATTCAGGCGGATGAGGATAGCCGGCTCTGGCTCATGATACACAGTGGATCAAGGGCGCTCGGGCAGGCGATTCGCGACCACCATCTCCGCCGGGCAGAGCCGGTCGCCAATGGCCTTCGTGCTCTGGACGCCAAATCGGATTTGGGTGCGAACTACCTTCACGACGCCTGGTACGCCCGGCGCTATGCCGAGGCGTCGCGGAAAGCAATCGCAGGCGAGCTCGGTCGCGTGCTGGCAAGGACCTTGGGTGCGCATCTCTGTTGGGAAACGGTGATCACGACCGATCACAACCACGTGTCGCTGGAACCCCACGGCGGGCACGACCTCTGGGTACATCGAAAGGGCGCCATGCCGGCTCGACTTGGCGAACCTGGTGTTTTGCCAGGATCCATGGGCAGCCCCAGCTTTCACGTGGAAGGGCGTGGGGAGGAAGCGGCGCTTTGCTCGAGTGCCCACGGCGCCGGCAGGGCATTAAGCCGGACGGCGGCCCGCGAAAAAGTTTCGGAACGTGAATTCCGCCGGCAGATGGCCGGAATCTGGTACGACTTCCGGCTAACCCAGAGACTTCGCGACGAGGCTCCCTCGGCATACAAGGACATCCGCGCTGTGCTGAGAGCTCAGCGGGAACTGGTGAAGGTCGTGCGCACTCTTCGGCCAGTGCTGAACTACAAGGGTGTGTGAAAGGTAGCCCGCGATGATCATAAAGAACGCCCACTGCCGTGAGCTTCCCTGCGCTACGGGAACCAGCGAGCTTGGTTGCGAACTTGCTCCTCCGTCCAAATCATCCAGGCCAGCACTAGCCTTTCCATCACGTCCCCCAATCGGCCGCTGTGACGGGATAAGCAGGCATTGTGCCTAGGTCTCGCGAAACCAGCAGACGGCCGGCTTCCACTGCGACGCGAAGAACGTCCGGATCGGGAGCGCCATCCGGGATGACGCCGTCAGCGGCACGAAAATCGATGAACGGCTCACGGCGCCGCAAACCTATGCCAATGGCAAGATTCAAATCGGCGTCCGCCTGAAAGCGAAGGCTCAAGGCTACTTAGCCGACAACTCACGCCTCGCGGACTCGAAGCGCTTAGCCATCTAACCCGCAGGACAATTCCCGCGAATAGCCGCGCGTCACCGGGCGGTCAATACCACCCGCCCATTCTGCGTCGTGCCTCGCGCCGCATGAGCGCGGCGGTGCGCTTGGACAGATATTTGCACGCGGTGCTGCCGGCATCCAGGTCGTGCGGCGTCACGGTCGCTTTCATCAACCCGGAGTTGGCGTGTGGCTCCCCCGGCAGCAACAGGTGCCCGATCTCGTGCGCCATCACCAGCCCCAACACCACACTGAGCGAGCGTGGTCCGCCTTCCATCGCCCTCAAGCGATCGTAATAGATCCAAGCGCGGGACTCGACCGCGGCGCCCACGGCGTCATGGCTCGCGGCCGGAAGTGCGCGGGGGCACAAACGGACCACCAGCGCTCCCACCGGCGGCTCCTGACACTCCGCGGTATCGGCCGCCGACACGCAGTCAACCCAGAGCAGTTTGATACCGGCGAGCAGAATCAAACCGGCTGCTTTGTTCTCCGCGTGCTCGATCGTACCGAGTGCAAGCCCCGGCACATGGCTGTAAACGAACACGGGAAGCTCGAGTTTCGACCGCCCAGCGGCGCTCGCTCCGACGGTCGCTCCGGTCAGGCAAACAACAATGGCCATAGCGGCAAAATCCGAAGACATCGCACTCCACTTTCCAGCTGCTCTCGACGCGGCGGAAGGAATTTGGGCAACGCCGTGCAGTTTGCCCCGTGCGCGCTTAACGCTGAACTTCACGGTGAAGGCGACGCGCTCGCCAACATAGGGACCGAGGAAGCGGACGTCCTGACGATCGTGCGATCGCCGGGGGTGAACGTGTGATGCTGGCGCTCGGCGGCGTCTGCAACCGGCAGCATCGGGACGATCACTTGAAGCAGAAATCGGCGCGTGGAATGCTCGCGTGTGCGGTCTGATCGAGGCCAAGCCGGTTCCGCTCAAAGTCAAACTCGGCGAAGCAGCCGGCTATAGCTCGCACGCCGAGCACCCCGTCGATCCCCGGCGGATATTCGTTGACGTCGGCGTCGGAAAGCAGCGCTTCCAGGCGCCCGATGGGAGTTCCGCCAATTTCCAGAGCGGGTAGTGAGACCCGGCGCAGTCGAGAGGCTCCGGAGACGTGGTACAGCACCTTCTCACCGCGAATGGACAAGCGCGGCAGCCTGTCGTGCATCCGGCGCTCAAACAGGACGAGCCGTTGGGCGCCCGTATCGACCAGAAGGCGGACGGGACGGCCATTGAGCGTGACCTGTACGGTCAGGAAAGGAGGCGTGGCTTCGAGCGGAACGGCCGGTTCGCGCGGCGGAAGCGGCCCGAAGGTCAGTTCGCGCCGTTCGTAGTCGATGCGGAAACTGCTTCGTGCAAGCACATCCAACCCGATGACTGCGTCCAAGCCATGCGCGAACGACAGGTCTCCCACCTGGACGGGCAAAGCATCGACGCGCAAAGAGCCAAGCTGGATGCCCGGCAGCACCGCCTGCCGGACATGGACTTTGCGCCCGAAAGCCACAACCACGCTCTCATGCAACTCGACGCCGAGTTTCCGGGCCACGCGCGAGTCGATCATGGTCGGCATAGACCCGGTGTCGATCAGGAAGTTCAGCCTCTGAAGGCGGCCAATCGCGCCGCGGACGACGACCTGATATCGTTCGCGCAACTCGAACTTCAAGGGGCGGTCCGGCCGTTCTGCGTTGTTGGCTATCTGTGCGGAGAGGCAAGCTGCCGGGTAGACGGCAAGGCAAACCATGAGAGAATTCGTAGCGAAGGGTAATCCGATGCGGCATGCCATACCAGCGCAGCATGCGCGCCGAGACGTCTCAAACTCTTTCCCGAGACATCAAATGTTTTCAAGCCCTTCTAAAATCTTCTTGACCGGTTGAAAACAATGCCCCGCTATACATTCGGCCCATTCTCGCTCGATCCGGAGGCGCGGCTTTTACTGCGCGACGGCAAACCGGTCGCCATGGCTGGGAAAACATTCGACACGCTGGTGGTACTGGTTCAGAACCGGGGCCGGCTGGTGGACAAAGACGAGTTGCTCTCACGGGTGTGGGCGGGGACGGTGGTTGAAGAGGCGAATCTCAGCCAGAGCGTTTTCACCGTACGGAAGATTCTCGGCGACAGTCCGAAAGAGCCTCGCTATATAGCGACAGTTGCAGGCCGCGGTTATCAGTTCATCGCGCCCGTGACCGAACAGTCGGCCATTCCGGCGGCCCTGCCGGACCATGGCGGCCATATTGGGAGCCGCACAACGGTTACGGTATCCCTCGCCGCGGTCGGGTTGGCAATAGCGGGAGCGCTCTGGTACAGTCTGCGCCGGGCCATCGAAATCCCACCCGAACTGGTGGAACACCGGCTAACGTATAACTCCAGCGTGCGCCCGGTCTTGAGCGCCGCGATCTCGCCGGATGGAAGATACCTGGCCTACTCCGATTCGGAAGGCGTTCACCTCAGGCTCATTGCGACCGGCGAAGAGCGGCCGCTCTCGCCGCCGGCCGGCGCTCCCTCGTCGACCGCGTTTGTCGATTCGTGGTTTCCGGACGGAACCGAGCTATTGGCGCACTCCGACGACGATGCCGGCCACCAAACGATGTGGTCGTTCTCGGTAATGGGCCAGGCAGGGAGGGAACTTCGCAGCGAGGCGGCGGGCTGGGCCGTTTCGCCCGACGGCCGGCAAGTCGTCTTTTCTCCGAGGAGCGCGCCCTCCGCCGGCAGCGAACTGTGGGTGATGGACAGCCGGGGAGAGAATGCGCGAAAAGTGATTGGGTTCGTTCCGGGCGATTTCATATGGTCTGCTCGCTGGTCTCCGGATGGGAGGCGCCTGGTATACGTGAGGCTTCCGCGGCCCGGCCCTCAAGCGATGGAGACGTGCGACCTCGATGGCCGGAACCGCGTAACCGTGGTTACGGCGGAAGTGCGCTCGCTGAGCTGGCTGCCGGACGGATGGATTGTCTACTCTCAAGGCGAGGCGCGCGACATGGACGCGAACCTCTGGCGAATTCGCGTCGATCCCAATACCGGAGCGGCCCGCGGCAAACCGCAACGGCTCACCCGTTGGAGCGGCGCCGATCTTCTAAGCATGAGCGCCAGCGCGGACGGGAAGCGGATCGCGCTCCAGAAGGAAACGTTTCCGTCCCAGGTTTACATCGGCGAGTTGATATCCCCGAGCGTCCCAAAGGCGCCGCCGCGGCGTCTGACGCATGACGAAGCGGCCGATTGGGCGACGGCATGGACGGCGGACAGCGAGTCCGTTCTATTCACGTCCAATCGCGGCGACAAGTGGGGAATCTTCAAGCAGGCCCTGAATCGGTCCGTGGCCGAGCCCCTGACCGCAGGCAGGCCGCGGTCGGAGTTGGTGCGCCTCAGCGCGGACGGCGCCTGGGCGCTGTACGCGGAGGTTTCCGGCGGCGCGAGGGGCCACTCTCCCTTGCCCCACCGACTGATGCGGGTCCCAGTGAACGGCGGACTCCCGCAGTTGGTATTAGACATCTCACCCCGTTCGTGGGAGGACCACGAGTGCGCCAGTTCGGGGCCGGACCGCTGCGTCGTCGTAGAGCACAGCCCGGACGATACGCTCATGATGGTCACCGCCTTCGATCCGCTGAAAGGCAGAGGCAAGCAACTGCGAACCATGAACACGGCCGCGGGTGAAGGCTACAGTTACTCGCTATCGCCGGACGGATCGACATTGGCGGTCGCCAGGGGACACGAACCCGAGATTCGTATCCGGCTACTCTCGTTGGCCGGCGGAGCGGATCGTGAGATCAACGTGAAAGGGTGGCCGAAGCTGGAGAGTATGCAATGGTCCCCTGACGGGAGGGGCCTGTATTGCGGATCCGCGTCGTCCCAAGGCGGTACGCTGCTCTACACGGACTTGAAGGGAAGCGCGAAGGCACTGTGGACCTCGCGGGAGCTGGATGGCGGGCCGTTCATCGCGGGCGTTCCTTCACCGGACGGACGCCACATCGCACTCACGGGAGCCATACATCAAAGTACGGCCTGGATGGTCGAGGGCTTCTGACCGCGGCGCGCGCGGCCTCGCCCGCGCTCCAAATGAGAACGAGCTCTTCGACCCCAACAACTGGGGCAGATGGTCCAGTTGGGCAACACTCCGCATTCGTGGAGGGAAGAAATCGCACCATGTGGCGATTCACCAGGAACACGGAATCACGGAAGGATTCCACACCAAAATGGAACTCTTGCAGAGGCAGGCTTACGGCTTTCGAAACTTCAACAACTACAGACTGAGGGTTAAGGTAATGTGTTCTTAGATCTGTCGGAGCCTGGGTCCGCCCCCATTAAGTGTGTAGAGCCTAGAGCCGCCAGCCCTCCGGTATGGCTTGTATGGTGCGCCCGGACAGATTCGAACTGCCGACCTTCTGGTTCGTAGCCAGACGCTCTATCCAACTGAGCTACGGGCGCAACTCTCCGATTATACCAGCGCCTTGCTTGCGAACAAAATGGCGGGCGAAATGAAGGAAAGCGCAATCCAGCCCTCTTTGTTAATTTGATTGCATGGGGTTCGCGGCGGGTTTAATTCAGAGGCATGCCCAGACCCTCAGTCTACGCGCCTGGGAGGCGGTGAGCCGCGAGCGAACGCTGCAGGGGGTCCTCGAAGCCGTCACCGAAGTTCTCCTTCCGGTTGTCCCTTTCGACAGCATCGGTATTATATCGTTCGAGGGCGGGCAGCACGACCTTTTCGCGATGCACATCCCCGGGACCCCCAAGCTTGACGAGGAAACGCTCGAAGAATACATGCGCCGCGCCAGCCATCCCACGCCGCTTGCTACTCCACCGCGGCCGCGGATTACTTACCCGCCCGAGACGCCAAAGAAAGCCAAGGCCCGGATTCCCTACGTCTGTAACGATCTTCTGGAACGCGAGGCTTGGTTCGAACACGAGTTCCACCTGGCCGCGGGCGGGGTCCGTTCCTACGCCGCAATTCCGCTGTCGGCCGGCGACAAACTGGTCGGAGTGGCGCCTTTCTGCCGTACCGCCCAGATGGATTTCCCGCCGGAGCAGGTGATGATCCTCGCCGAGGTATGCCGCGCTCTCGCCGTCGCCGTGGATAACGCGGTCGCCAACGAGGAACTGCGCAAGCTCCGCGATCGCCTGGAGGCGGAAAATATCGCGCTTCGAACCGTTCTCGGCCAAACGCCCTGGTTCGATGACATCGCGGGCAGTTCCACGGCGCTCCGGCAGGTCCTCCAAGGCATCGATCAAGTGGCCGGCACCGATGCCACCGTGCTCATCACCGGCGAAACCGGAACCGGGAAGGAACTGGTGGCCCGAGCCATTCACCGGCACTCCCCCCGCGTCCAGGGCCCGTTGATTAAGGTGAATTGCGCGGCGATCCCCGAAACCTTGCTGGCGTCCGAACTTTTCGGCCACGAGCGCGGAGCATTTACCGGCGCGGCCGAGCGGCGGCGGGGCCGTTTCGAACAGGCCGACGGCGGCACCCTGTTCCTCGACGAGGTGGGTGAGATGCCACTCGAAACCCAGGTGATGCTCCTGCGCGTGCTTCAGGAGCGGGAGTTTGAGCGCGTGGGCGGAAGCCGCACCGTTCGCGTGAATGTCCGCATCGTCGCCGCCACCAATCGGGACCTCTCCGAGCAGGTTCAGGCCGGGCGATTCCGTAAGGATCTTTACTACCGTCTCAACGTTTTTCCCATCCATGTGCCGCCCCTGCGTGAACGCTCCGAGGATATTCCCGCGCTGGTGGCACATTTCGCGGATAAGCACGGCAAACGGTTCCATCGAACCATTTCCCGCATCGACGCGCATTCGCTGAACGCCCTTGGCGCCTACAACTGGCCCGGCAATGTGCGCGAACTGGAGAACCTGGTGGAGCGCGCCGTGATCGTATCTCGCGACGGGATTCTTCGCGTCGAGCGCGATTTGCCCCGCCCGGCAGTCTTGAAGGCTCCGGAAAAAAAGCTGGGGCTCGACCTGCGCGAGAAGGAGCGCGAGGCGATTGAGCGCGCGCTGCATCTCTCCAAGGGCCGCGTGTCGGGGCCAGGCGGCGCGGCGGTGCGCCTGGGGATGCCCGCGTCGACTCTAGAGTTCCGGATCCGCCGCCTGGGCATTAACAAGCATCAATTCCGCGCCGGCGCGTAGCCGTTCTCCGCGGTAATTTCCCGCAGGGCCCTTTCCAGCATGTTCCGCAAGTGCCGCAGCAGCGGGCAATCCTGTCCCTTCAGGCAGGCCAGGGCGACGTCCACCCAGAAATCCTCCGATGCCAGCGGCCGGTACGTCACTCCCGCGCGATCCATTCTTACCCACGCCGGCAGAATTCCCAGGCCAGCATTGGATGCGACGAAACCGATAATCGACATGGGAGAAGCCGACTCCTGCGCAATGTTCGGCTCGAAGCCGGCCCGGCGGCAGCATTCCGAAAAATGATGAAAAATCCACGGATTAAACCGCGGCGAAAAGCTCACCAGAGGCTCTCCCCTCAGTTCGGCGAGGCGAAGAACTCCGTGTCCGGCAAGCCGGTGATTCGCCGGCAGCGCCACTACCAGCGGGGCGCGAAATACGCTCCGGACCAGAAGATCGTCCTCTTCGAGCGGCGCGGCCAGCACTCCCGCTCTGATTTCACCCGCGCGCAGAGCCGCAACCTGGGCGACGGGGTCGAGCGGCAGAAAGCGCGAATCGAGATCGGGATATTCCTGCGCAAGGATCGACTTCACTCTTGAAACAATCCCGCCATCCACCGTCGAAACGAAGCCGATGGAAATCCGGCCCGCGGTCCCTTCCTCCGCCTGGCGCGCCACCCGGACGGAGCGCTCCACGTCCGCCAGCACTCGCTTCGACTCTTTCAAAAATGCCCGGCCGGCCTCGGTGAGGCGCACCTGGTGTGTGTTACGCGTCAAGAGGCGCACACCCAGCTCCTCTTCGAGCGCCTTGATCTGCTGGCTTAGCGGCGGCTGAGCGATGTGCAGCTTGCGAGCCGCGCGGCCAAAGTGCAACTCCTCCGCCACGGCGGTGAAATAGCGAAAATGGCGCAATTCAATCACACTTCGAGAATAACGTGGGAGGCCCGCCGGCATGTCGATTCACCAATTAATGCCCCATCGCGCGAGCGCCGGTTTTTGGCTTCTTCATCAGAAACGCGAGCGGCACCATTAACGCCGATGCAACGCCGAAGATCCATACCGTGTCGATGTAAGAGAGGATGGACGCCTGCCGCTGGATGGTCAGGTAGACCTGCTGGTAGGCCTGCCAGGTCGCATCGGTCGCCGTCGCGCCGGCGGAGCTCAGGGCATGAGTCAACGCCTCTACCGCGGAACGGAAGGAGGGATCGTAGTTTGTGGCCCGCCCCACAAGCACGCTCTGGTGATATTGCGACCGCCGCGCCAGCAGCGTCGTCACCGCGGAAATTCCGACGCTGCCTCCGATGTTGCGGGCCAGGTTGATGAGTCCCGACACGGCGTTGTTCTTATTGGGAGAAACGCCGGTATAGGACAGCGTGTTGATGGGAACGAAGAGAAACGCGAGCCCGATGGACTGAAACACGCGCAGCTTGACCGCCGTGCCGAAGTCCATCTCCAGGTTCATCGTCGTCATGTAGAACAGCGAGAGCGCGGTCACCAGAAAGCCGAACGCCGCCAGATGACGGGGGTCGCGCTTGGAGACCAGTATGCCGACGACCGGCATCATCACGAGCACGGTAAGGCCCCCGGGCGAGAGGACCATACCCGCGGCCTCGGCCGTGTATCCCATCAGGTTCTGCAAAAGCTGGGGAATGAGTACGGTGGTTCCAAACAGCGCAAACCCGATCATGAACATCATCAGGAACGAGATGGCGAACGTGCGATTGCGGAATAGACTGAGGTCGATGATCGGGTTCTTTTCGTAATACTCCCAGATCAGCGCACCGACGATTCCGCCCACGGTGAGAATGCCGAACCAGAGAATGAAATTAGACGAAAACCAGTCCTCCCGCTCGCCTTTGTCCAGCACTACCTGCAGGGAGCCCAACCCGACCGCGATCAGCCCCAGCCCGATGTAATCCACCGGCACCTTGCGCTTCCCTTCTTCCTGGATATAGGGCGGATCCTCCACCAGGCGCGAGGTCAGAAAAAGGGAAAGAATGGCCACGGGCACATTGATGAAGAAGATCCATCGCCAGTTGAAATTGTCGGTGATGTAGCCGCCCAAAGTGGGTCCGATCGCCGGCGCCAGAACAACCGCAAAGCCATAAAGAGCGAACGCCATGCCTCGTTGCGCGGGAGCGAACGTATCTGCCAGAATCGCCTGTTCGCTGGGCGCCAGACCTCCGCCCCCCGCGCCCTGCAGGACGCGGAAAAAGATCAGCGCGCCAAGGCTCGGCGCCAGGCCGCACAGTAATGAACTGATGCCGAACAGCATGACGCACGCCATGTAAAAACGCTTGCGGCCAAGCCGCATGGACAGCCACGCGCTGATGGGAAGCACGATGGCGTTCGAAACCAGGTAGGAAGTGAGCACCCAGGTGCTCTCATCGTTGCCGGCGGAGAGATTTCCCGCGATATGCGGCAGGGCAACGTTGGCGATGCTTGTGTCGAGCACCTCCATGAACGTCGCCATGGTAACAGTCAACGCGACAGCCCATTGATTGTGCCTGGGCTTCCACGGCACGGCGGACACACTCATATTGAATACTCCTCGCGAATGCGAAAACGAGCCGCTAAAACAGTTAGTGGATGTATACCTTCGGCGTTACGGACATCCCGGGGCGCAGACGGTGATCCTGGTTTTGCCCGGGGTTCAGATCGATGCGCACCGGAATCCGCTGTACCACCTTGACGTAATTGCCGGTGGCATTTTCGGGTGGAAGCAAGCTATAACGCGCGCCGCTCGCTCCGCCAATTCCGGTTACCGTCCCCGTATATTCGCCGCCGTAGGCATCCACGGAAAGGGTCACCTTCTGACCCTTCTTCATGTGGCGCAGTTGAGTCTCCTTGAAATTAGCCGTGATCCAGACGTCGTCGAGCGGAACAATCGCCAGAAGCTGCTGCCCCGGCGAAACGTTCTGACCAATCTCCACCGACTTCTTCCCGACGATACCGCTCACCGGCGCGACGATTTTTGTATAGCTGAGATTCAGCTTTGCCTGGTCGAGCAGCGCGCGCTGCATCTCCACTTTCGCCGCGGCGGCCTTCGCCTTGGCTTGGATGCCGGCAATCTGCTGGGGCCCCGTCAGCGCGGACTGGATGCTCGCCTCCGCCTGCACGATACGCGCTCGCGCCTGGTCGACGGCGGCTTCCGCCACGGTGATATTCTGCCGCGCTTCGGCCACGGCGGCTTTCCGCGCGTCCACAGTCGCCTTGGCCGCGTCGGCGGCCGCAACCGCGGTGTCGAATTGCTGGCGTGAAATTTCTTCCTTCGCCACTAACTGCCGGTAGCGCTCCACATCATCCAGAGCTTTTTTGTAATTTGCATCCGCCTCGCGAACCTGCGCCTCGGCCGATTCCAGACGCGCGTGCGCGGCGTTCTGCTGGCGCTGGGCCGAAAGCAAAATAGCCTCCGCATCGGCCCGCCCCGACCGCGCCGTCGTTAGCTGGCTTGCCGTATTCGTGCTGGTGATCGGGATGTCCGAGCGCGTGCCCTGCAAAGTCGCTTCCGCGTCCGCGAGAGCCGCTTCCGCGTTCGCCACGGCAACTTCGTAGTCGCGCGGGTCGATCTGGACCAGCAGATCGCCCTTCTGCACCACCTGCTGATCCTCCACCAGGACGCCGGTCACGTGACCGCTGATGCGGGAGCTGATCGCGTTGATGTGACCGTCCACCTGGGCGTCGTCGGTGCTCTCGTATGAGCTGAGGTTCTTCCAAAGAAAATAGCCTCCCACCGCCAGAACGACAATTACGATGGGCAAAACGATTCGGATTTTGCTCTTGCCGGTGTGCTTTGGCTCTTCCGGCTTTGCTGGAATTTCCGCGCCTTTGTCTTCCACTTTTTCCTCTTCCAATAGTGCCTTCGCCATTGCAGTGCTCCTCGTATCCTCTCTCACTTCACTGCGAGGAATTTATCAATTCCCTGCTCCACGGACCCCAGGGACCGCGCCAGGGCCACCTTGGCCGCATTGTGCGCGTAGAGCGCGGCGATCAGATCGTCGTTCGCCGCCGCCACCGACTCCTGCGCCTGAACCACCTCAATCGTGTCCGCCACGCCGGCGGCGAAGCGGTCCCGCGCCTGATCCAGCGTTTGCGCGGCGAGGTCCACGTTACTCTGCGCCACCCGGACCTGGTCTCCGGCGGATTGAATGTCGAGCAGCGCCGACCGGATCTGAAAATCGATCTTGCCGCTCAAGTCCGCAAGCGCATCCTGCTTCTCCTTCAGCGCGGCCCGCGCCTGCTCCACATCCGCCTTGATGCGTCCTCCGTCGAAGATGTTGAAATTCAACGTTGCGGCGACGGTAAAGACTCCATGGGAATCGGTGGGCGTCAGTCCGTTGGCTCCATACGTTGCGTTTACGCCGGCAGTCGGAAGCCATTGTCCCCGCGCCCCCTTCAACGCCTGTTCGGCCGCGTACACCTGCCTTTGCGCGCTCCGGTAATCGGCACGCTGCTTGTAGGCAATGCTCTCCGCATCCTCCGGCGTCATCTTCTCCAAAGGCTGAAAGGGGGTCTGCTCGGCCAGGTTGAAATCCTGCCCGTTCGGCAAGCCGATCACGCGTCCCAGTGCGAGCTTGTCTTTCGCGAGTTGGTTTTCTTCCGCGAGCTGCCGCTGCTGTTGCCGCTTCAGCTCCACCTGAGCTCTCAAAACATCAATGGCCGGCGACGTTCCCGCGTTCTTTTGATCGACCGCGCGATCGTAGAGCGCCTGCGCCGTTTTCACCTGCGCGCGAACGGACTCGACCCGCGAGGCATCGGCGATGATTAACAGATAGGCGTTCGCTACCGCCTGCACCACCAGGTCCCGGCCATCCTGATAGGTCAAATGGACGGCCTCTTCATTCGCCTGCGCCGCCCTCCAATTTTTACGGGCGGTGTAATCGAACAGGGACATCGAAGCGGTGGCGTGTGTGTCCACGTAATGGAACGGTCCAACGATTGTGGGAATTCCGGGAAAGCCGGGAATGGGCGGGAAACTAAAATTGAATCCGAAGGTCTTGAGGTTCACCTGCTCTTCGGTGATGCCCGCCGATCCGGTCACACGCGGGAGAAGCTCGCTCAGCGCCCGGATGCGCTGGGCTCGCGCGACTTGGTTTCCCGTCTCGCGCATAACCACTCCCAGGTTGGCCTTCAGCCCGCGCTCGATCGCGCCTCGCAAGGTGAGCGCAAGCGGCGCACCCGTTGCCGCGCCCGTTGGAACGCTTCCTTGAAACGGATCATCGTCGGGGGCGGCGTGCAGCAAACCCGCGCCGGTCAGCAAAAGACATAAAACAGGAGTGATGTTCTTGAGTCTGATCACTGGCGTTCCTTCCAAGCTCGGTCCTCTTTCCGGTTAGCACCCGGTGGTTGCGAAAAAATTGCGAAGGTTTCGTTAAAAAGCGGCATCGAACTCTGCTGAAATAGATGAGCAGGTCCGTAAAAATGCTGCAACAAACGCTGGTTTGTTGTTACTTTCTCGATATGAGCTGATAGGTACTGAGTATTACAGAAATCCGCGCACCCAAGCCTGAACGACGATGGACAGCTTTTCCGGAGCCGACAAACGGATTCTTCGGTCCAGCACGCGAAATCCGGATTTCTCTATTTTTTTCAACAACCTGCGATAGATTTCGGTGAGCGCCCACAAAGACATCCGGCTGCGACGGTCCACCATTCCAATGAGTTCGCGCGACTCGCTGTAGTAGGCTTCCGCCCGCTCGGCTTCGAAGCGCATGAGCGCGGCGAAGTTTGCCCCATATTCGAAGTTCACCACCTGAAAGCGCGCCATGTCTTCGGCGGGCAGGTAAATCCGGCCATTGTCCAGGTCCTCCCGGATGTCTCTGAGGATATTGGTGAGCTGGAAGGCGATCCCGCACTTTTCGGCGAGCAGCGGCGCTCGCGGATCCTGGAAGCCGAAGATGTGAATGGTGGTGAGTCCAACCACGCTGGCCACCTGGTAGCAGTAGCGATAGAGATCTTCGAAGGTATCGACGCGGCGGGGGGCGCTCGATGGCAAATCCGAGCGGACTCCCTCAATCATCTCTTCAAAGTAACGATGAGGAATGGAATAGCGGAGCGCCGCGTCATGAAAGGCGGGCCAAACCGGATGGCCGGCATAGTCGCCGCGCAACGCCCGGTGCATTTCGGTCCTCCAGGTTTCGATCTTCGCGAGGGAGCCTCCCTGATCGTCGCTCAAGTCGTCGCAAAAGCGCATGAACGCGTACATCGCGCACATCGCGTCCCTTTGGGGGCGCGGCAGGAGCACGAAGGAATAGTAAAAATTCCTCGCGCGCGACCGCGCCGTCGCGCGGCAGAACGCGTAGGATGCCTCCAAATCCGGGGATCGATTCATGCGGCCCGGGAGAAAGTAACGCGAAAGAAACTGGACGCCAGAAGAGCGGCCCGTTCGACCTTCGAGATCGAGGGGCGGCGGGTTAAAACATTGTAGTCCTGCCGTTCAATCTTTTCCAGGATACGCATGCCGCCCCGGCTGAACAATTCCAGGTCGAACGCAAGCCTCCGGCCGACAGTCCGGACCAATGGAAGGCCCTGCAAAAAAAGCCCGCGAGCCACATCCACCGCTTCGCGCATCGCGCTTTGAAACTGCGGAGAAAAGCGCAGCGCGCCGAGATCTTCCACGGAGTAACCGTGCCGTTCCAACACCGCGATGGGAAGGTAAATGCGGCCCTTTTTCAGATCCACGGGAATATCCTGCCAGAAATTTGCGAGTTGCAGCGCGGTGCAGGTCGCGTCGGACAGGCGGTCCCGCTCGTCATCGGCGTAGCCGCACAACCGCAGCACCAGGCGCCCCACGGGATTCGCCGAACAGCGGCAGTAGCCGAACAGATCGTCCCAATCGCGGTAGCGATGGACGGTTTGGTCCTGGACGAAGGCGTCAATCAGATCGGAAAAAAGCTGCACCGGGAGGCGATACTTTTCGGCCGTGCCGCGCAGAGCCACGTACACGGGGTGGCGCACCTCGCCCGCCTGCATCGCCTGAAGTTCAGTCCTCCACCAGGCGAGCAGGCGCAAACTTTCTTCTTCGTCGCCGATTTCATCGCCCAAGTCGTCGGCCCAACGGCAGAAGCCGTAGACATTATAGAAATCCTGGTGGAGATGCTTGGGCAACAGCGCGCTCGCCACGTGGAAGTTTTCGTAGTGATTGGTCGCGAGCCAGCGGGTATAGGAGAGCGAATCTTCGACACTCCATTCCCTTTCCATCAGGTCCGGGCGGCGCACAAAGTCTTTTGGATCAGGAAACAGACCAGGCCCTCCGGAACGTATCGGCCAAGCCCCGCACCTAAGGAATAATGGCGGTCTTCATGTGGCCGTTGTGGCTCATGAGATGCCGCATCACTTCCAGGATGTTGTCGAGCGGTTCCACCCGGTTGACGAAATCCCGTGCGCCGATTTCACGCCGGCTGACGATATCCAGCGCTTTCTGGATATGTGCCGGCGTGTGATGGAAACTTGCCGTGCAGGTGATTTCCGAATAGTGCAGCAGTGACGTATCGAGCGTTACGCGGCTGTCCTTCGGGCATCCCCCAAAGAAATTCACCACACCACCCTTCCGCAGCAGGCGGGTGGCCGTTTGCCATGTCTCAGGGAGGCCAACGGCCTCAATCGCAACATCGGCCCCGTGTCCCTCGGTTAAGGCTCGCACTTGAGCTACAATTGCGTCCGGGTCGCCCGAAGAGATCACCAGTTCGTCGGCGCCCATGTGCCGCGCGCGATCCAACTGCGTCTGCCTGCGGCCGAGTGCGATCACCCGCGTCCCATACACCTTAGCCAAACGCACGAACATCAGGCCGATGGGTCCAAGTCCCATAATCACGACGGTGTCGCCGGCTCGAATGCCCGTCTCGTCCAGCCCGCGAAGCACGCAAGCCAGCGGCTCGGAAAGAGCGGCGTCCTGGTACTCCACATGGGCGGGAATCGGATAAGTATTGCGTTCGACAATCCGCCCGGGAATGCGAATGTATTCGGCGTAGGCGCCGTTATTGAAGAGTAGATCCTCGCACAGGTTTTCGTTCCCGCGGCGGCAATAGAAGCAGACTCCACAAGGAGCGGAATTGGCCGCCACCACGCGGTCCCCGGCTCGAAATTTCGTCACCGCGCTACCCGCGGCAATTACGTCCCCCGCCAGTTCATGGCCAAAAAGCGCCGGAGGAACAATCATCTTCGCGTGGTAACCGCGCCGGAAGACCTTTACATCCGTTCCACAGGTTAGGGCGGCCCGTACACGCACCAGCAGATCGCCGGCTCCGATCTCCGGAATCCCGACTTTCTCGATGCGCAGATCTTCCTGGCCGTAAAGTACGGCCGCCTTCATCGTATTCACCTAAGTCCACCTTTGGGGCTGCACCATAATTTTCAACGATCGCTCGCCCGGATGCAACGCCAGATCGATTCCCGTCCGAATTTCGTTTAGCGCCACGCGATCCGAAATCAGATCCTCAACCGGTAGATCCCCTTCGAAAACCATGCGCGCGGATTCCGCCTGTAAATCCACCGACGCGCTGTACGATCCCAGCAGCGTCCGTTCCCCTACACAGATGTCCGCGCCGGACAATTCGATTCTCTCCTGATGGGAAGTCTGAGCAAAGAGTAGGATCCGGCTGCCGGGGCGGCTGAGACGCACCGCCTGTCCGGCGATTCCCGGCGCCGAGGCCGCCACGATGATGGCATCCGCGCCGCGCCCTGACGTGAGCTCCAGAATATGCTCCCGCGCCTTGTCCTGCTTCGGGTCATAGGAAGCCAGCGCGCCGCAGCGAACCGACATCTCCCGGCGGAAAGGCATCGTGTCCGTGGTGATGATCGTCGCGCCGGATCTCCGGGCCAGCGCCGTGAAAATCAGGCCGATCGGCCCCTGTCCCAATACAACCAGCACGTCGCCGGGCTTGGCGTCCAGCATCAGGAAGCCCTTCAGGCACGTATTCACCGGCTCCACGAAGGACGCCCGCTCGAAGGGTACGCCGTCCGGTATTTTCTCCATGCCCCGGCGCACGATCCAATCCATGGCCCGGACATACTGTGAGAATCCGCCGCCGGCAGGCTCGAACCCGGCCGTGACTCCCACGCGCTTGTATATGGGGCATTGGGCGTAGAGTTTGTGCAGGCAGTAGAAGCATTCCATGCAGGGAATATGGTGAAAGACCACGACGCGGTCCCCGGGCGCGTAGTCTTTTACCCCCGCGCCTACCTCCGCGATCACACCGGCTGTCTCGTGCCCGTAAACCCTTGGAGGGGTGAGCAGATCGTATTCGATCTTCTTCAAATCCGTGTGACAAATACCGCAGCTTTCCACCCGGATCAGCGCCTCCCCGGGCCCCAGCTTCGGTGTTTGGATCTCCTCCACGTTCACCGTCCGGCGCCCGGAATACACGGCCGCCTTCATGACAACCGGAACAGAGCCGGTAACAAAGCGATTTTCAGTACTGGCAGTTAGCAAGAAACTCCCCCAGAGCCCGAGAGGCCAGGTTTGCGGAACGATCTAATTTCATTAACGCAGGTATTTTCCCCGGATGCTGCAGGACACCCGCCAGAATTCGGGCGCGCGACAGCCTTCCATCCGGCTTCCGGAAGCGGTTAAAATCCAGCGGCAGGTCCTCCCCGGCTTCGTCCGAGATGACGCGAATGCAATAAAACGGGACCCCGCGGGCGGACGCCTCTCTGGACACCCCCGCAGCTTCCATCTCGACGGCCATCGCTCCACTTGCGGCCAGTTCGCGCTTGCCGGCGGCGGTCCCCACAATCCGATCCACCGAGGCGAGCGGTCCCGCCCGGTATGCGCTCGCGCAGCGCGGTTGAATCGCGGCCTCGCCGTTCACGCTCGTAGCCACAAATATCTCCGCCAATTTGAGCGAACTATCCAGTGCACCGCAATAGCCGGTGCTGATGAGCGCTTCCACGCCTCTCTCCTCGATTCCCGCCGCATCCTCCACGGCGGCCCGGGCAAGCCCAGGTCCTTGCCCGTTTGCCGCAACCACTACGTTGCGGCCCTTCAACTTGCCGGTCCGCAGAAAATTGATCCGGCCGCGAAACGGACGGACATCCTCTAAAAACTCCAGGAAACCCGAAAACTCGCGCTCCTCCGCCGCTACGAATACGAGCGCCACTCAAACAACCTACGTTGCGGGCGCATAACCGTTGGCCTGAAACCACCGAACGGCGCGCCGTAAAGCTTCCGAAACCGGACCCGGGGAAAACCCTAACTCCCGCCGGGCTTTTTCGATCGAAACAAACATCTTTTTCCGGGCCATTTTGACCGCGTCCAGCGGGGCGCGCGGTTCTTTCCCCGTCCAATTCGCCCAGGTGGTGCTGGCCAGTCCCGCCAAATAGGCGATTCCGTAGGGTATTTGGATCCGGGGCGCGGGTTTTCCACTAATCCCCGCCAACTGCTTCAGAATTAATTCTAATGTCAGGTTTTCACACCCTAAAATATA
>DASZXS010000019.1:0-183710 GCA_035545735.1 Bryobacteraceae bacterium
GTCGTTGCGGCCGAACCCACCGATGGTTTGGCTTTCGCCATGATGGCGGCACGTAGTCCGCGCGCACGGAAATGTTCCGCTGCCCGCAGGATGGACTGCTCGATGTCGGCGTGTTCGAATAGCTTCCCTTCAGCTTTGTCCTTTCGCCTGCCATTTCTTGGCGTGTGAAAGCCCGGCAAACAAGCCAAAGTCGAAACGGGAGAGCCGGTTCAGAGAAGCGCGTAGGCGCGCGCACGCTGTTGTGTTCTTTCCAATCTCTTCCGCGATAGCGCCAAGCAGAGCGCGAACGCGGGGTGGCTCGGAATCCGCAATCTTGAGCAAGCGCTGCAAACGTCCCCTTTCTGAAATTAAAGCCAGACTTTTGCGAACGGTCTCTTCCGGCGATAGCTCGCTCGTCCTGCCGCCACGTCTCAGGAAATCCAGCAGAGCCGCGTCGGCATGCGAAAGACCGGCCCATGCCTCGGGCCGCCGAGTGTGGATTACCGTCTCGGAGCCGATGAGTTTACGGGGCAGACTGAGGGAGCTGGTCGAAACCTCACCACGCCGGGCGGTTTGCGTGCTGAAGCCGAGCAGGCTCGCGGCAGCGATACCTGAGGGAAAGATATTCCTGCGCCGGGAGACCAACTCCTGAATCGCCTCTGGATTGGGACGGCTCTTGCCGAATGTCGTTTGACGGGAGCGGTAATAGGTGCCTTTACTCAAGCGCTCAATGATGCCTTGTCGTGTAAGCCGCGAGAGGGCCTGGGCCACGGCCGTTGGAGGCAACCCGTCGAAATCTTCAAGCCGCCAAAGCCGTTCGCCGCCGCGCTCGACGCGCTCGCGGATCATTTTGGCGATCCGCCGTGGCGCTGCCGGCGCAGCGCGCTTACTCATGGCGCCGGTATCGGCGCATGAGTCACATATGTCAAGTTTTATTGCCAAAAAACTTGACATCTTCGAGTTCGATTCTCGCCAGCGCTGCCATATTTTCAACCACTTACACCTACTCCCCGGGCGATTCCCGGCTCTCGACGCCAGGTAGGAGGAGCAACCCCGGGCCCAGATCAATCCACCCCTTAGTTAAGGCGCGCGCCGAGGAGGTTTCCGGGCATTGGCATTTTGCTCACCCTCATTCCGCTCAGCTACACTATAGTCAGGAGCCTGCCTGTGTCCATTCGTTCATTTTTGCGTTTGAGCGCGCATGTCCAAATGCTGCCCGTGCTGGAGAGCGGTGAAGAAACGCTGGTGGGCGGCCAGGCCGTGATGGAGGGTGTCATGATGCGCGCTCCTCACAGCTATTGCGTCGCCGTCCGCAAGCCGGATGGCGAAATCATCACCGAAGAATACCCGCTGCCGCGGGTTTCTGAAAAGTACCCGGCCTTCCGGCTGCCGCTTCTCCGCGGTTTGGGCACTCTCGGCCATGCCATGTACCTGGGGATCAAGGCGCTCAAATTTTCGGCGAACGCCGCGCTCGACGATGGGACGGAGCAGAAGCCAACCAAGGTTTCCGGCGCGATGATGGCCGTGAATCTCACGTTTTCGCTGGTGTTTTTCTTGTTTCTGTACAAATTTGTTCCGCTCCTCGCGGCCACCTACCTCGGAAAAATCTACGAGCCTCTGAACGGGCGCCTCGCCATCAACATGATGGACGGCTTCATTCGTATCGCGATTTTCCTCGCCTTCCTCGGCCTGCTTTCGCGCATGAAGGACATCCGCCGCGTCTTCGAATATCACGGCGCCGAGCATAAAGTGGTGTTCAACTATGAGAGCGGACAGCCGGTTAACGTGGAGAACGCGCAGAAGTTCGTGACCTGGCACCCGCGCTGCGGCACCAGTTTTCTGCTGGTCGTCATGGTTCTCTCGATGGTGATCTACGCGTTTCTTCCCTTCGATAATTTCGTGTTGAAACTGGTGGGGCGCATTGCCCTGCTGCCGCTGGTCGTGGGCATCAGCTATGAATTGATTCGCTTCGCCGCCAAGCGTCCCGGCAGCCTGATGGCGGTCCTCACGGCTCCCGGTCTCTGGCTGCAGCGCATCACCACCAAGCCGCCCGCCAACGACCAGGCCGCGGTCGCCATCCGCGCGCTCGAAGGCGCCATGGCCCTCGAAGCCGCGCAGGGCGGCGAACTCGTCATCGCCTAGCTTTCCCGGCTTTTTTGGCCAAGCCGCAAGGCACCTCTCTCCCAGTGCCTGCAATCACTTGCGACCGCACCGGCAGCCGGCTGCATCAACATAACGCCGGCCATACGCTACACTGATGTTGAGAGCGCGCCACGTGCCACGATGGCGGCGCTGGTTTCCCCAGCGGTACACAAATTCATGCAATATCAAGACAAACTTGACGACATTGAGCGCCGCTTCGAAGGTCTCACCGCCCAGATGGCGGACCCGAGCGTCATCAACGACACCGACGCCTATCGCAAAGTCGCCAAGCAGAATAGCGATCTCTCCGAAATCGTCGCCAAATACCGCGAATACAAGCAGGTGGCGCGCAACCTGGCGGACGCCCGCAGCATGCTCAATGAGCAGGATGAGGATCTGCGCCAGATGGCGGTCGAGGAAATCGCCCAGCTTGAGCCGCGCAGCGCCGCCATCGAAGAAGAACTCAAGATCCTTCTCCTTCCCAAGGATCCGAACGACGACAAGAACGTAGTCCTGGAAATTCGCGCCGGCACCGGCGGCGATGAGGCAACCCTGTTCGCCGCCGAGGTGTTCCGCATGTACTGCCGCTACGCCGAGACCCAGCGCTGGCGGGTAGAAGTCACGGCAGTGAGCGAATCCGCCGTCGGCGGGCTGAAGGAAGTCATCGCGCTTGTCAGCGGCAATCGAGTCTACAGCCGCCTTAAATACGAATCCGGCGTCCATCGCGTCCAGCGCGTTCCCGAAACCGAGCAGCAGGGCCGCGTTCATACCTCCGCCATCACGGTCGCGGTGCTGCCCGAAGCCGACGAGGTGGAAATCAAGCTCGATTGGAACGACATCCGAAAGGACACGTTCTGTTCCTCCGGCCCCGGCGGCCAATCGGTCAACACGACTTATTCAGCCATCCGCCTCACTCACATCCCTACCGGTCTGGTGGTCTCCTGCCAGGACGAAAAATCGCAGATCAAGAATCTCGCCAAGGCCGAGCGCGTTCTCCGGTCCCGCCTGTACGAGCTTGAAATGGAGAAACAGCAGCAGGCGATTGGAGCCGAGCGCCGCAGCATGGTCGGATCCGGTGACCGCAGCGAGAAAGTGCGTACCTACAACTTCCCGCAAAACCGGCTGACGGATCACCGGATCGGGCTCACCTTGCATCAGCTTAACCTCGTGATGGAAGGGCATATCGAACCCGTGGTGGATGCTCTCACTACTTACTTTCAGACCGAAAAACTAAAGCAGCAGAACTCCACCAACTGAGGTTGCCGTGAACCTCAAAACCGCTCTCCTCCAAGGCGTGCAGCTTCTTGAGGACGCGCGGATACCGGCTCCGCGTTTGACGGCGGAGGTTCTTCTTAGCTTCGCCTTGCGGCGCGAGCGGGAATATCTCTACGCCCATCCCGAGGAAGAACTTACCGAACTGGGCTGGATTCATTACGGCCGCTATCTTCACCAGCGCCTGAAAGGGATGCCCACGCAGTACATCACCGGGCGGCAGGAATTCTACGGCCGCGACTTCCGCGTAACTCCGGATGTTTTGATTCCGCGCCCCGAAACCGAACATGTCGTGGAAGCCTGCCTCGCGCGCCTCCACCCCGGTATGGCCGCCGTGGATGTCGGCGCCGGTTCGGGCGCCATCGCCGCGACGCTTTCGCTGGAGCGAAACATGCCCGTCTTCGCGTGCGACATCTCGGCCGCGGCCCTGAGAGTCGCCGCCCACAACGCCCGAACGCTGAACGCCCGCGTCGGCTTCGTGTGCTGCGACCTGCTCGCGCCCTTCGCCGCCGCTTCGATAGACCTGGTGGTCTCGAATCCACCCTATGTTCCTCTTTCAGACAGCGAAACACTGCAGCGCGAAGTCCGCGATTTCGAGCCCCATGTGGCGCTGTTCGGAGGCCCTTCGGGTTTCGAGATTTACGAGCGCCTGATCGCCGAAGCGCGCCGCGTCTTGAAACCGGGAGGATGGCTGGTGATGGAACTCGGCTACAATTCGTTAGAGCCGGTCCGGCGGATGCTGGCGGCGGGATGGCGCGAAGCTGAGCCCATCCCGGATTTGACGGGCATGCCGAGAGTGATGGCGGCGCAGGCGGGGTGAATGAAAGTCTTTTTCCACGTCGACATGGATGCCTTCTTCGTGTCGGTGGAAGAATTGTTCGATCCATCCCTCAAAGGGAAGCCCGTGGTGGTCGGCGGCCGTCCCGAGGCGCGCGGCGTTGTCTCGGCCGCTTCTTACCATGCCCGCAAGTTCGGAGTTCACTCCGCGATGCCTCTCCGCACCGCCGCCCGCCTTTGTCCCCAGGCCATTTTCGTCGATGGGCACCCCGAACGCTACCGCGAATACTCGCAGCGCGTCTACCGCATTCTGCAGTCGTTCACGCCCCAAGTGGAGATGGCCTCGATCGACGAAGCCTATCTCGACCTCACCGGCACCACCCGCCTGCATGGTCCGCCTCTCCAGGCCGCGCACCGGCTGCACGAAATCATCCGGAAGGAGACGGCCCTGAACAACTCCATCGGGGTCTCTCAATCGCGGATGGTGGCAAAGGTCGCCTCGGATGCCGCCAAGCCGAACGGCGTCTTATGGATTGTGCCCGGCGCCGAGGCCGGGTTTCTGGCTCCTCTCGAAGTGCGAAAGATTCCCGGGGTTGGCAAGGTGACCGAGAAGAATCTCCACGCCTGCGGCATTCACCGGGTGGGCGACCTGGCGGCGTTGGACGTCCGCTTTCTCGAAAAGCGTTTCGGCAAATGGGGGCTTGCGCTGGCGGGCAAGTCGCGCGGGATGGACGCGGGCGGCTGGTTCGATGAGGAAGTTGGCGCGTCCTCCGCGCCGAAATCGGTGAGCCATGAACACACCTACAACGACGATACGGACGACGCCGCGGCGCTCGAAGCCACGCTCGCACGGCTTTCCGCGATGGTTGGCAGGCGTCTCCGCGATCACAAACTGTTCGCGCGCACCGTGCAGTTGAAACTGCGCTACGACGACTTCACCACCATCACACGCGCCGCATCACTCGATCACTCCACGCAGATCGATACCGACATCTTCGCGGCAATTCGCCACCTGTTTCGCGAGAACTGGGAGCGGGGCCGCCGCGTCCGTCTGCTTGGCGTACACACCTCAAACTTCGAGGAAAACGAAGGGCAGATGAACCTGCTCGCCGAAGAGAAGACCGAACGCTGGCGCAAGGCTTTCCATGCTGTCGATGTGCTGCGCGACAAGTTCGGGGAGGACAGCGTGTCGCTCGCGAATGGAATGAACGCCGGCTTCCGCGAGCGCGTTCACGAGAATCCCTTCAATCTTCCGGGCAAAGAACCGCCGAAGAAGAAGCCATGAAGGGTTTAGCGGTATCCCGGGCCGCGCAAAACCTTTCCGGGGAGCGCGTTGGTCATTTTCCCGCCTTCGATCACCGGCACCCCATTTACGAGGACGTACTCCATGCCTTCGGAAAGCTGGTTGGGATTGGCGAACGTGGCCACATCGTGAACCGTCGCGGGATCGAAAACCACCACGTCCGCCCACATGCCTTTCTTGAGGACGCCCCGGCCGGCGAAGCCCATTCGCTGCGCGGGCAGCGCGGAGAATTTGCGGATCGCATCTTCGAGCGTCAGCTTGTGCTCCTCGCGGACGTATTTCCGGAGGATGCGCGGAAACGTGCCGTAGGCGCGGGGATGCGGATGCTCCTCTCCCAGGATTCCCTCGGGTGCGGTCCCGGAGGAATCGTTGCAAACCGATACCCACGGCTGTTGGAGCGCGAGCGCGACATCGGGCTCGGACATGCCGAACACCGCGACCGAAGAAAACGCCTTGTCCTCCACCAGAATGTCGAAGATCGTATCGATAGGATCGGTTCCGCGCATCTTCGCGATTTCGGCGATGGTCTTCCCCTGCAGCGGCTTCAGCTTCGGGTTCTGAACCACCGACAATAAAATGGCCTCCGGACCTGGAATCTCCTGCCACTCGTTGTCCCAGGTTTTCGATGGCATCATCATTTCCTTTCGGATCCGCGCCCGCATCGCCGGGTCCTTCAGCCGCTCGATCAACCTGGAATCGCCGCCATCGTGCGCCCAGGCGGGAATGAACGCAGAAAAGCTATTGAACCAGGCGGTATAGGCGTAGGTATCGGCGGTGACGTCAAGACCGGATGCCCGTGCCGCGGCGATCTTCTTCACCACCAGCGGCATCTCGCCCCAGTTCGGCTTGCCTCCCACCTTCAGATGCCAGATCTCAACCGGAATACGCGCTTCGCGGCCGATACGAAACGTCTCATCGAGTGAGTCGAGCACCGCCGAGCCTTCATTGCGCATATGGGTCGCGTAGATGCCGCCGTACTTCGAGGCAACCTTCGCCAGGGCAATGATCTCTTCCGTGGTTGCGTAGGGAGCGGGCGCATATTCGAGCGAGGTGGAGAGGCCCACCGCTCCGTCGCGCATCGCCTCATCCACAAGCGCCTGCATCCGGCGCATTTCTTCGGCGGTAGGAGCGCGGTTTCCTTCTCCGATCACCATGCGGCGAACCCGGGTGGCGCCTACATAGCTCGCCAGGTTGATGCCCATCCCCTGTTTTTCCAGGCGCCCGAAGTACTGCCGGAAGGTGGTCCAATCGGGACGGATTCCATAATGCTCCCACCCGGCCGCATCCGCCCGAATCAGAGTGTCGTTGAGCGGCGCGATGGAATCGCCTTCCCCGGTGATTTCAGTTGTAATGCCCTGGTAGATCTTCGAAGGCAGGTGCGGATTGACCAGGATGGTCGTCTCCGATTGCCCGAGCATATCAATGAAGCCGGGCGCCACCACCTTGCCGCTGGCGTCAATTACCTGCCTGGCGTGCCCGCCCAAGCGCCCGATGTCCGCGATGCGGCCGCCGCGAATGCCGATGTCTCCGGAATACCACGGCGATCCGGTTCCGTCGATGATGCGCCCGTGGCGAATGACAATGTCATACTCTTGCGCATTTAAGGCGGATGCGGCGATTAGTAGAAGGAGGACGCCTTTCATCGCTGACCTCCCGGCCCTTGAGGAATGGTCTTTTCGAGCGCCAGGTACAAGGAGACCACCGGGTTGCCGGAGCGCGCCAGCGCATCGGCGCACGCCTGACGTTCGGCCGGATCGTGGAATGGGATGCGATGCCACATCTCCGGGATCACCGAAAACCACTCCGGCGGATTGTCGCGCTGCAGGGACGACGAATTGAGGAATGATATGAAATCCTCCAGAAGGCTTTGCCGGGCGGCCGCACCGGGCGCCACGTCCATGAGCCCTTCATACAGAATGACGCGCTCATGAAAATAGACCGCCGGAGGCTCGTCCGGATCGGGGTTCCAGGACGCGAGTGTTCCGATGAATTCGTGGTAACGATCCTTCCAATCCAGAGTTTCGCGGTCCGCATCGGTCCAGGTACGGTTATTGTCGCCGAACCGCACTTTCCGCGCTTGCGCCAGCATCGCTTTCGAACCGTTACTCTGCCAGAAGGGCTGCGTATCCGGCATGGGCAACCCCGGCGCAGCGGCGGCACCCACTACGACTTTGGGCGCCTGCGGATTCGGGTCGCCGCAGGCCGGCGCGGATCTCGTCCGGGCCGCGAGCTTTTCAAACGACACCTGCATCGCGGGCGTGAGAATGGCGCGAAGACTCGGAGCCGCGGCGGCGAAGGCGCGTGGGTCCGCACTCATCCCCTCCATTAATCCGTTGAAGCGGTTTATCAGGAGATCGCGCTGCGGCGCGGTCAGTGCCGAAGAGTCGAGAATCAGGCGCGCGGCCGGCACCAGTTGCGAAGGCGAGGTGATGCCGCTCAAGTACGTAAGGATCAGGGCAACGTGATCTTCCTTCGCTCGCTCGGCGGGCGTGAAGCCGCTTTCCACTATGGCGTGCAGCGCGGCGGCATAATCCGAGACGTCGTAAACCAGGGCGTCAGCGCAAGTGAGCACGGGAATATTGGGGCGCGGAATCTGTTCGAACAACTCGCGAGCCTTGCCCTTGTCGTCGTGCAGCAGGAGCGTCACCGCCCTGGATTGCAGACTGACCATATCGAGCCGCAGACGGTATGCCCGATCGAGAGAGGCAGCGGCGCTGTCGCCGCCCAGGCCCGGAATCGCCTGCCGCATGGCGCGTTCGTGGGCGTTCGCCGCGGTTTCAAAAGCGCGGATGCATAGGGCGCGGCGAGTCTCCTTGTCTTGAATTTTGCCGGACGACACCATGCGGAGGATCGCGTGCGCCGCAAATTCCGGAGGGACGGAAGCGGTGAGGTCGAGGATCGCGTGAAACTCCGGCGGGAGCTTGAGCTCCGCGCCGGACGCACCCAGCGCCAACGGAACGGCGATCGTCAGGAGAACGACAAGGCGCCGCACCGGGCTCCCCCTAGAAATTCACGATGGCGGCGAAATCGGCCGGATCGAGGCTCGCGCCCCCGACCAGCACACCGTCGATGTCAGGCTGGGACATCAACGCTTTCACGTTGCCCGGCTTGACGCTGCCGCCATAGAGGATGCGGAGCGCATTCGCGCTTGCGGCGTTGAAGCACTGCTCCGCGGTTTGGCGAATGAACTGGTGCGCTTCCTGCGCAATCTCGGGCGTAGCTGTCTTTCCGGTCCCGATGGCCCAGACCGGTTCGTAGGCAATCACGATTTGCGAAAACTGCCCCGGGGTGAGTTTGCCGGCGCTGTCGCGAATCTGCCGTTCGAGAACGGCGAAGGTCTGGTTGGCTTCGCGCTCCGCAAGGGTTTCGCCGATGCACACCACCGGCTTGAGCCCGGCGGCAAGCGCGGCTTCCGTTTTCTTGAAAACGCCTTCGTCGGTTTCCTGGAAGTACTGGCGGCGCTCACTATGTCCGATCAGCACCCACTTGCATCCGACCGACACCAGCATGTCCGCGGAAATCTCGCCGGTGTAAGCGCCTTCCTTCGCCCAGAACAGGTTCTGAGCCCCGATCTCGATCCGCGAGTTCGCAGCGGCGTCCACCGCGGCCGCGAGATTCACAAAGGTGGGACACAGCACAATTTCGCGATCCGTGGTTTTCTCCACCAGGGGGCGAAAACGCTCCAGGTATTCCCTGGTCTCCCGGGAAGTCTTGTACATTTTCCAGTTCCCGGCCATTACGGGTGTTCTCATATGATTTCGGTTAAAAAACTCTTTCCTTTTGAAATAGACACGCCGAAATTCTCGGCGACAGTTTGCCCGATGTCGGAGAGCGTCTCTCGAACACCGAGGTTCACCCCGGGGCGGACCCGCGGGCCCCACACGAGCAGCGGCACATACTCGCGGCTGTGGTCGGTGGACGCGGTCGTCGGATCGCAGCCATGGTCCGCGGTTAGAATCAGCAAATCGGAATCGGAGAGGCGCGCCATCAGAGACGGCAGCCATTGATCCACCTGTTCGAGGGCGCGCGCATAGCCCTCCACGTCGTTGCGATGCCCGTACAACTGGTCGAAATCGACAAGATTGACGAAGAGGAATCCGCCGGGCATCGCCGCCAATTCCTGAAGAGTCTTCTCCATGCCGTCGGCGTTGTTCTTTGTCTTGACGTGCTCGCGAATGCCGCGCCCCAGGAAGACATCGAAGATCTTGCCGACACTCGACACTTCAATGCCGTTCGCATCGAGGAGATCGAGCAGCATGCCTTTGGGCGGAGGCACGGCGAAATCCTTACGGTTCGGCGTGCGGGCGAAATGGCCGGGCTCGCCCTCAAACGGGCGAGCGATCACCCGCCCCACTTCGAGCGGTCCGCGAAGCATCTCGCGCGCCGTTTCGCAGATTTTGTACAGCTCCCACAGAGGGATCACGTCCTCATGGGCGGCAACCTGGAAGACGCTATCCGCCGAGGTGTAGACAATCGGCGAGCCCGTCCGCACATGCTCTTCGCCCAGCTCAGCGATGATTTCGGTGCCGGAGGCGGGGCGGTTGGCGAGCGTACTTCGTCCAATGCGGTCCTCGAACGCCGCCATGAAGTCCGGCGGGAAGCCGTGCGGGAAAAGCGGGAACGGCTTGTCCAGTTGAATGCCCATCATTTCCCAGTGCCCGGTGGTCGTGTCCTTTCCAGGCGAGGCAAGAGCGCACTTGCCGAAAGCGCCGGCGGGGGAAGGACTGGGCGCAATGCCGTCGAGCGCCTTGAGGTTGGCAAGTCCCAAACTCACGAGGTTCGGCAAATTCAGCTTCCGCCGCCGTGCGATATTGCCGAGGGTATCGCTGCCCGTGTCGCCGTAGAACGCCGCATCGGGCATCTCACCGATTCCGACGCTATCGAGCACGATCCAGACCACACGGCGGAATTTAGACGCCGCCACCGGACTCCCCCGAAACCGCGGGCTTGGACTCAAGCGCCTGTGTAATCTCTTTCGTCAACTGCTCCGCAAAGCGGTCCGGAAGGAAGCCGATCAAACGGTCGAGCAGCTTGCCGCTTTTATCGAAGATGAGCGTTGTCGGCAGACTGTTGACGCGGAGCAGAGCGGCGAGCCCGTCTTCGAAGTAGATATTGCGGCTCCAGCCTTCCGACTTTATGAACGGCTCAACGGCGGCGCGATCCTCGTCCGCGTTGACGGCGAGGAAGACCACCTCGGGCTTGTCCTTGAATTTCTGTTTCACTTTTTCGAAGAGCGGGTGCTGAACGCGGCAAGGACCGCACCAGGTGGCCCAGAAATCCATCACGATGACCTTCCCCCGCAGCTCCGCCAGCTTGAGCGGGCCGCCTTCGAGCGCGGACAGAGTAAACTCGAGCGGCGACGATGCTTTGATGTTGGGGTCCACCTCCTGCAAGGCCATGCGCTGGTCGGCAAGCAGGGCGCTTGTGCGGTCATATTCTTTGAGAATCAAGTCGCCCAGACCGGCGTCCGAGCCCTTCCATTTCTGATAAAGCTCGCCCAGCTTCACGCGATCGGCCGCGCGTTCGTCTTCGGAGGATTTCGTGTCGGGCATGATGAACGCATCGGCGAGATAACGGACTGCGTCGGCCGGGTTGCCGGACTCCGCGTTCCAGTGCGAGGCTTCGCGGGCAGACTCGGGGTTCGGAAAGATTTCGAAGCTTCTTACCGCGATGGGCGCGGCTTCGCCGGGCTTGCCGAGCAGTCCGGTGGCGCGCGCCACGTAGAGCAGCGCCCGCGCTTTTGACCGCATTTCGTCAGTGCGGCGGCGAGCCTCTTCCGGGCCGGCGGCTCCGGACGCACTCGCCACGCTGTTTAACTTCTCCAGATGACGCGCGTGCTCCAGCGCCCGGCTTATGTGGGGTTCCTTGCGAAGCTTCAACTCGGCCGCGGTGACGTTTTCGAGAACAACGCGGTTGTCCGGATCATGGGCCAGGATATTTTCGCCGTAAGCTACCACGCGATCCAGATCCTTCAAATTCAGAGCGGCGCGGAAGAGGACGTTCTCGACCTCCGCGCGGCGCTCCGAATTGGGGTACTTCTTCAGAAATCCGTCGAGCTCGCGAATGTAGCCCTGCGGGCTGTTATTCGAGTCGGTGAGTGCGCGCCGAAGCGCTTCGTCCTCACTGGAGGCCGGCTGTGCACAAAGCACCAGCGGCGATACCAGGGCGATCGCCACCGCCAGCGGGCGGCAAAACTTCATTGTGCGGATTTCTCCCTCGGCTTGCGGAACTCTTCGGAGAGGCGGGACGCCAGTTCGCGGTCCATATGCAGGAAGCTTTCATTCTTCGAGACGCGATCGAGCAAGGGAAAGAACTGCGACGGATCGATCAGCCGCCCGTTGACGTAACTCGATTCCAGATTGAGAAGCGCGCGATCCACGCCAAGCTTGTCGAAGTGGATGCTACGATCCAAAACGATAAAATTCTGCTCGGTTTCCGCCATCTTTTCAAACCAGCGGGCGAGCGCCTGGGCATCGGGGTTGATGGAGTAGTTAAATTTAGCTTCCTGGACCTCGGAACCGTTCTCGTAGCGAAACGTCTTCAGGCCCATCTGCGCGACTTTCAAACCGGATTCAAGAGGTTGCTTGAAATTATCCAGCTTGGCCGCAAGCGCAAAGACCTCGGTGGTAGCGGCGGCGCTCAATTGAAATTTCAGCGGGTTGTCGTCGTCCACGGCTTCGCGATACAGGGCCGCCCCGTTTTTTTCGATGGTGATGATGACGGTTTCGGGAGTGCTTCCCTTGAAGTATTTCGACAGAACCAGACGGGGCCCGTCCGCCGCCCGGGCAGTCAGGGCGAGCGCGAACAGGAGGACGCACGAAAGGATAGGGCGTCTCATACCCGTGTTCCCATCCTGAGCCGCGAAGCGGCGTGATTGGCGTGGCAGATCGCGATGGCGACCGCGTCGGAGGCATCCTCGGATTCAATGCGCGATTCGAGATGCAATAAGGATTGGACCATGCGCTGTACCTGACTCTTTTCCGCCCTGCCGTAGCCGACGACGCTCGCTTTTACTTCGAGAGGCGAATATTCGTTAAACGCGATGCCCGCTTCGGCGATGGCGAGCAGAGCAACGCCGCGCGCGTGAGACAGCTTGATGGCCGTGCGAGCGTTGACGGCGTGAAAAACCTCCTCCACCGCCGCGCACTCGGGAGCGTGGGCATGAATGACGTCACGCAAACCACCCGCGATCAGCAGCAGGCGGCTGGGGAAATCCGATTTCGCGGACGTGGAGACGACACCGGACGCGATGAGCCGGTAGGAACGGCCATCACTCTCGATAACACCGTAGCCGGTACGTTCGGTTCCGCAATCGATTCCGAGAATCCGCATCGGCTCAGAGAAGAGAAACTACGCTAACGCAGCCAGTTCGCTCTCGTCCACGTCAAAATTCGAATAGACGTTCTGCACGTCGTCATGTTCCTCCAGAACCTCGCTCAGCCGAAGCATCGCGCCAGCGTTTTTGCCTTCGAGCTTCATGAGATTTTTGGGGATCATTGCAACTTCGGCGGAAATGGTATCGATCTTGGCTTTGCGCAACGCCTCGAGGACCGCTTCCTGCGCTTCCGGAGGCGAAAGGATTTCCCAACTATCGCCGTCGCCGCGCAGATCATCCGCACCGGCATCGAGGACGACGCCCATCAGGGTGTCTTCGTCCGCTTTCTCCTTTTCGACCAGAATCTGGCTCTTGCGTTCGAACATCCAGGCGACGCTGCCCTGTTCGCCGAGATTTCCGCCGTTCTTGGAGAAGGCGTGGCGGATTTCGCCTACGGTACGATTGCGATTGTCGGTTGCAACCATGACGAGGACGGCCGCTCCACCGGGGCCGTAGCCTTCGAACATAATTTCCTCGATCTGAGCGCCCTCGAGTTCGCCGGTCCCGCGCATAATGGCGCGCTTAATATTCTCGGCCGGCATGCTGACTGCTTTGGCCGCGGCTATCGCTGTGCGCAGTCGCGGATTGGCGTCGGGGTCGCCTCCTCCACGCGCGGCAATCATTATTTCTTTAATAATGCGCGTGAATACCTTCCCGCGCTTGGAGTCGAGGGCGGCTTTTTTATGCTTGATGGTCGCCCATTTGGAATGTCCTGACATATTGAACCTCGTTGGGGTGGCCCAGGCGCTGCTGCTTACTAGTGTGAGCCCAACCTTCGAGCTTAGCAAATGCGCGGGCTCCGGTTTCAGGCCGCCGCCGGCATTCGGAAGGGCGGAGACCGGCATCGATTTCCGAAACTGAAAAAACGAAGCCATCTTCGACGGGTTTGTCCGGCAAGCCTTTGGCGGTGAACGGTTTACCGGTGGCGCGCAGGCGGCGCGAGACGCACCCGGCATTCATCGGGCAGCGCCCCTAGTCCAGTTGTACCGCGTAGAAGGATGCCACGACACCGGCCGGCGCTACGCCGCCGGTTCCGGAGCTGTGGGGCACGGTGCGGACGACGGAGCCGGCGATGGCGGAACGCTGCAGAGTCGCGTCGCTGTTCGGCCACGCGGGCACGAGCCAGCCGATGTAATCGTAGACCCATTCTTCGCCCCCGACCACGCCCTTGCCTTGGAAGCGAACCTGCATCGGCGCGCCGTAACTGAAGGACCCGTGCAACGACAGTCGCCACCCCGGTCCGCCGATGGAACCGCCCAGGACCGTCGAGGAAACCTCGGTGATCTCCAGCGTGCCTACTCCGAACTCCAATTTATCGAAAGTCTGGTTCACATCGGGATCGTTGAGCAAGCTGCGGTACGTCCATTTGCCTACAAAAGGATTGAGTGTCATTTATTGCCTTTTTTCGTGGCCTTCTTTCTTGCGCCGGCCTGTTGATGATGAAATGTCATCACGCACGAGAGAAAGGATACGAGTCATTTTTCTTAATGGAAACGCGGTTTTTAACGGGAGCGCCGCCGCGAGCGCGGGGCCGGATCGCGGAAGCGAGCAGCAGGAGGCAACCACCGGCGCAAAGCAAAAAGACGTCATCGAATTGCTTGCCCGCGAGGAGTACACCCGCGCCCAGCAGGCCTACCGGGAGCGGTCGCAAGTCGCGGGTGCGAAACGCGCGTACCGCGAGGGCGGAAAGCGTGATGGCGAGAAGAGCCGCGCCGAGGGGAACGCCCCAGACGCCGGCGATCCACGATCCGACTCCGAGCGCGCCGAAGAGCCCGAACCATGCACCAAGACAGAGCGGGCACTTCGGCAGCAGCACCAGAAGGACGGCCGGGAGGATGGGCAGCGGCCGGCAACGGCATGCGGACTGCATGGCCACTCCCGTTAGCGCACCTCGACGCGGAAGGGCTTCTTTTCAAAGAAGGGCAGCAGGCCGGTGGATGCCTGCGGATGAGTCAGGACCGCGTCCCGCGTGTGAACTTCGACGACGATACGGGCCTTATCGGCAACTTCGGCCTTGAACCCGCGCAGGCTGGCGAAGGCTTTCGTTTCGAGGTGAGTCTGGCAATTGGCGCAGCCGCTGACGTTCCAACGGCTGAGAACGCCAGTGGTCCCAATGCGATAGCGCTGGCCGTCGACAACGGCAAACACGGCGATGACGAAAGAGCCGCGAATGGAGGCGCGATTCAGTCCGGAGACTTTCACGACTTTGCTGCTATTCCCGGCTGGAACGGCGGCGAACGAGGCGGCGGCGGGCGCGGCCAGTTCGTCCAAGGAGCCGGGGCCGTAGGTATACCCCAGTTGGCTTTCGATATCGATGGCGTCGCGCGAGATGTAGGTTCGGCCGTCCGGCTTCTTGAAGGGTTCGAGAGGCGAATCGAGGGTAAGCCAGGAGTTGGGGACAACCCCGGGCGTCGGGCCCTGGCTATCCACCGAGTTCGTGCCCGGGTATTCCGGGATAATGTCGAAGTTCCCGGTCGCGTTGTGGCGCTTCTGCCAGAGCCAGAACATGCGGTCAACAAAACAATGGTGGAAGAAGAAGATGGGATCAAGCCCGGCGGTATCGTTCTCGCCCATGTCACCGTTGGCCCCGGGGATGGGTGAGGCGTCGAACACTCCGGGAACGTCAAAGCCGCCCACCGCGAGATGGATGTTGTTATGGGGCTGCTCAAGCGGCATCACCTGCGCAGCGCCAGGGGCGACGTTGTCGTTCCACTCGGCGGCGGAGGTCGTGTTCGAAAAAACGGTATAGTTTGGCGCGTCGAGGCAGGCCTTAAACTGGTCCGCCACGCCGTTGGTCAGCGTCGTTCCATCGACGACGACCGTGGATGTCAGCCAGTTCACGATGTTCGTATTTAAGAGCGCGACATTTTTGGCGTAGTCGGGATAGAGAGCGTTGTGGGCCTTGGTCTGTTCCTGTTCCTGGGCGTTGCCGACCAGGCCGGAAAGCGGATAACGAACGGTTTCATAGCCCAGCGGCTTGCTGTAATTCGGATTATCGCCGCTAATATTGTCGACAATATTTTTATTAAGAACGAAAGAGCGCAACGGGTTGGGAATTTTTTCACCGTCAAGTTCAAAGAACTCGTCGGTAAGGGCCCAGGGGATCCCGCCGGCGAGGGAATCGGGAGCCGTTTCGTCCCAGAAAGGCTGAGTGACGTCCTGGCAACCGGGAATGCTGCGCAGGGCGTCCTCCAGGCGGACGAGGTACATGCGGTGCCAGGTGGGGAACAAAACGTTGCCGTGATTGCAATAGCCTCCCCAGTATTGCGAGCTTCCCCACCCCGCGCCGCGAAACGGCTCGCCGTGATAGCCGCCGATGACGAAGAACGAGTTGGGATCGTTCGGAGGAAGATCCTTGATCCCCTTCCAGGCCCGCATCAGGTCCTCGAGAGGCTTCTTGTTGCCGCTGTTGTAATCATTCTGCAGATCCTGAATGGATCTCCGCACGCGCACGCCGCTGCCGGTACTCATCAGATGGGTCGCTCCTTTTAATAATTTAAAAATGATGACGGATTTTTCCGTGGGACTCTGTGAATTTTGGAAGATAAATATAGATATGTCAAGAGGCAATTTCAAAATTGCCGGGAATAAAGGGAGATTGAGAGGTTATAAATTAATCCAGCGGAAGGAGAGAAAACCCACGGCGCGCCCGGAGCGGCTGCATCGCGCGCGCCGCGGATTGAAAGAGGCTTTAACCGCCGCCCTGCCTAGCTCAAGGAGATCCGGCGCAGGTCGATTTTTTTATCGTCCCACTCGCCGAGGCCCATCGCTCCGGCCAGTTCGATGTGCTCGGGTTGGCGATGGAGAAAGGTGCTGAATTTATCCGGCTTGCTATCGGCGATGGAGGCCATGCCGGCGGCGGCGCGTTTTTCGTCGATGGCTTTCCAGCCGATGCGATCGACCGCTACAGGATCCGTGGCGAAGTAAATGGTTTGGTGCTCCCAGACGAATTTGGGATTCGCGCCCGGCCCGCCATGGTACAAGCCCTTTACTCCATCCAGAATATGCAGGACCGCCTTGTTGCGGATTACCGGAAGCGAGACGACCGCCGGAATGAACGGGCCGCAGGCGTTCGCCGTTGTGGTGCCGTGGCTCCGGCTGACATTATTCACCGAGCCGTGGGAAAGGTTCTTGAGCGCCAGCGTCACGCCGGCCGATTGGTGATCCTTCAAAACCGGGAGGTTGATCAGCTTGTTGATCTGCTGCGTTACCACTTTCGCCACGTACGAACGCCTCGCGGTCAGGTTGCTGGCGTCGTAACCGGGGAGAGTGAGCGCCATGTCCAGGTAGTGATCCGGGTCATACCCTTCGATCGACTGCTGGATGCCGTCGTAGTCTTCCGCGGCGTGGGAGGTGCGGACTCCTTCGGGCAGCCACTTGTCGAATCCGGCGTGCAGGAACTGGAGGCGATAGCGATCGTAGACGATAATGTCCTGGTTTTTCACGCCGGCCGAGTTCAGGCCCGCAATGATCTCGCGCACAGTCTCCGCTGACGATATGACGTGCGGTTGACCGACCGGATTGACCTTGATGCCAACAACATCGCCGGGTTCGACAAACTGACGCCAGGCGTCGGCGCCGCCGTCCGTTCCGGTTAGCTCGGCCATGCCCTTGCGGAACATCTGATGAATCGGCTCGCGCTGAAATTGTCCGTCAACAATCGAGCCGGGGTGGTGGACGGCAACGACGCGCCCTCGATAAAGACCGGGCATCCCGAGTTTAGTCGCTGCGGCCTGGGAGGAACCGGTATGGGCCGCGACCTGCGCCGGAAGAGGCCCGGCAACCAGTCCCGCGGCAATGCTTTTTAGACAAGCTCGTCTGGTCGGTGAAGGCATACTTTTCCCCTTAGAAGACACGTTAGCAGGAATCACGGTTCCGTTCAGCCTGGTCTGGCTGCCCGCGGCGGCCGCAAAGTAGCCGTTCCGCCGCAAACTCGTTATCTTTAATAGCAGTCACCATGGTTTGTGCCCGCCGCAGCCGGCCGAAGGCATAAGCCCGGACAAAACATTATGGAGCAAACGTGGCGTTGGTTTGGCCCGCAGGACGCCGTCTCTTTGATTGACGCACGGCAGGCGGGAGCGACGGGAATCGTAACGGCTTTACATCACATCCCGCCAGGACAGCCCTGGGCAACCGAGGATATCCAGAGGCGCAAAGGGGCGATCGAGAACGCCGGTCTCTCGTGGCCTGTCGTCGAGAGCGTCAACGTCAGCGAAGACATTAAGCGGCGCGCGGGCAACTGGCAGGCGCATACCGGCGCCTATTGCGAGACCATCCGCAATCTGGCGGCGTGCGGCATTCACACCATCTGCTACAACTTCATGCCGGTTCTCGACTGGCTGCGCACGGACCTCGATTGGAGGCTCCCCGACGGCTCGCTGTCCATGCGCTTCGACGCCGTTGCGGCAGCGGCCTTCGATCTTTTTATTCTGAAACGGCCGGACGCCGCGGCCGACTGGGACGAATCCTATCAAAGCCGGGCTCACGAGCTGTTCCAAGCCATGAGCGCTCCGGAGCGGGAGCGCTTGACGGCGGTTTTGCTCGCCGCGCTGCCCGGCACGCGCGGAGTTCATTCGCTCGACTCCGTGCGCGAGTCCATTGCCGCCTACGGCGAGATCGGAGCCGAGGGGCTGCGCGCCAATCTTGGCGAATTTCTTCGCGCGGTGTGCCCGGTGGCGCAGGAAGCGGGCGTGCGCCTCGCCATTCATCCCGACGATCCGCCGCGTTCGTTTTTTGGATTGCCGCGCATCGTGAGCACCGCCGGGGACTTCGAGTTTCTGCTGAATCAGGCGGCTGAACCCGCAAATGGAATTACATTCTGTTCCGGTTCGCTGGGCGTCCGCCCGGACAACGATCTGACCGCGATGGCGCGGCGGTTTGCGGAGCGGATTTTTTTTGTCCATCTGCGCTCCATCCGGCGCGAGGAAGGCGCAGATGCCTTTCATGAAGCCGGACATCTGGACGGGGACGCCGATATGGTTTCGTTGGTGAAGGAGTTCGTCCTGGAGGAGCGGCGCCGCCGCCTGGACGATCCAGGAGTGAGTATTCCTTTCCGCCCCGACCACGGAAACAAGATTCTTACCGACGCCGCGCGCGCCTCCGTTCCGGGTTATCCGGCAGTGGGACGTTTGCGCGGTCTGGCGGAATTGCGCGGCATTCTGCGCGCGGTGGAAGCTCTGGTTTGACCGCCGCCCGCAACGGCGCGGATATCGGATAAACTCGGCAGATAAAAATGATTCGAATGAAAGCCCCCATCCTGCTCCTGATCGCCGCCGCGCCCCTGGCGTTCGCCCAAAACGGCAGCGTACAAGATTCCCGCAACACGAACATCCCCGGCACGGACACGCACTTCGTGAAATTCGATCCTCCTCCGCTGCCGCAATGGGAAGCGCGCAAGGCGCACCTCCGCAAGCAGATCCTGTTCGCGGCCGGATTGATGCCGATGCCTCCACGAACACCGCTGAATCCCCATGTTTTCGGCCGGATTGAACGGAACGGCTACACGGTGGAGAAGGTTTATATCGAGACGCTTCCGGGCTACTATCTCGGTGGGAACTTGTTTCGCCCGTCGAATGGAGGCGGAAAGCACCCTGGCGTCCTGGTCGCGCACGGGCACTGGCAATACGGACGCCTCGAGAGCGAGCCGTTATTCTCCGGGCCGCTGCTGGGCGCGACGCTGGCGCAACAAGGGTATGTCGCGTTCGCTTACGACATGGTCGGGTACAACGACACCCTGCAAACGCCCCATGAGTTCGGTGGAAAGGTGGAGGAGCTGTGGTCGTTCGGACCGCTGGGGCTGCAATTGTGGAACTCCATTCGCGCGCTTGATTTTCTGGAGGGATTATCCGACGTCGATGGAAGCCGCATCGGCATGACGGGAGCGTCAGGCGGCGGCACGCAGACTTTTCTTCTCGCGGCCGTGGACGATCGCGTAGGGTTTGTCGCGCCCGCCAACATGGTTTCGGCGGAGATGCAGGGCGGCGACTATTGCGAAAACGCGCCGGGCCTGCGGCTGGACACATTCAATGTCGAAATTGCCGCCATGGCGGCGCCCCGCCCCATGGCGCTGGTCTCCACCAGCGGCGACTGGACACACAACGTCCCCAACTTCGAATATCCCTCCATCGAGAAGGTTTACGCATTGTACGGTAAGACCACCGACGTCTCCGATGCGCATTTCATTTTCCCGCATCACAATTTCAACGAGCATAGCCGGGGCGCCGTGTACAAGTTTTTTCAAAAATACCTGACGCCGGATGCTTCTCCGCATGCGGTCACGGAAGAAAAGGACGCTCCACCCAGACTGCAGGACATGCTCGTGTTCGAGGGAATGAGTCTGCCGCCGGGCGCCAAAACCTACGACCAGTTGGTGGAGGCATGGAAGCAGATGTCCCGCGATTCGCTGGCATCGCTCGATACGGCGGGACTGCGCGATGAACTGCAGACCGCGCTGGCCGCATCCTGGCCGGAGCGCGTGGACAGCACGGAGCGTGGAGAAGGACTGGTGCTGAGCCGGCCCGGCGTGGGTGACGCGGTGCCGGCAAAATGGTATCCCGCCAAGGGCGCGCCGGTGTTGATTGTCGACCCAGCCGGATGCGACACCGCGTTGAAATCCGAGGCCTTTCGCTCAGCGCGCGCCTCCGGCCACGCCGTTTTGTGCATTGACGCATTTCAAACGGGAGCGGCGAAAACCGAACGGCCCAAGCTTCCGAAGTTCTACCTGACGTTCAATCGAAGCGACGACCAGAACCGCGTTCAGGACATCCTGACCGCGCTGGCGTTTCTGAAGGAGAAGTCATCATCCACCGCGGAGATTTCCGCGAGCGGCCGAGCCGGTCTCTGGGCGGTATTCGCCGCCGCGGTGGCGCCGGTTCCGGTGCGCCTGCATGCCGATACTGACGGTTTTCACGGCACCGACAACGAATATCTGAGTGAGTTTTTTGTGCCGGGAATCCAGCGTGCGGGCGGCATCGCCACGGCGTCGATTCTACTCGAAACGCGTGGGGCCGGGAAAAATCCGTGACAGCCGGGTCTGCTTGACCGTCTCCGGCGCGTATGACAAGATTGCGTATGATCCGCAAGGCTTTTGTGATGACGCTGCTGCCCGGCATGGAGGAAGAATACCGGCGGCGTCACAATCCCATCTGGCCGGAATTGAGCCAGGTGCTTCAAGATCACGGCGTGCACAACTACTCGATCTTCCTGGAGCGGCCCACGAACCGCCTGTTCGCCTATGCGGAGATAGAGAGCGAGACGCGCTGGAATGAGATTGCATCCACCAGCGTGTGCCGGCGATGGTGGACCAGCATGAAATCGTTGATGCTGACCAATCCCGACGAGAGTCCTTCCGCGGACGACCTTAGCGAAGTATTCCACCTGGAGTAAATATGGGTTCGGCCTTGGCGGCATTGGGTCTGGTGTTGTGTCTGATGGCGCCGGCGCAGGACGCTCGCGCTCAGGACAGTCTCCCTCAACTTTACGCGGAGGCCCAGCGGGCGCAAAGCGCCGGCGACCTGGCTGCGGCAACGCAAAAATACGAAGCCATCGTCAAACTGCGCCCCGAGATGGCGGAAGCCTTCGCTAACCTGGGGAACCTTTACTATCAGCAAGGCAAGAACGATAAAGCGCGGGATGCCTACGAAAGGGCGCTCCGGCTTAAACCAGGGCTGGCCGGTCCACATTTTTTTCTCGGTGTAATTGCCTTTGGCGCTCACGATTACGCGGCGGCGCTCAAGCATCTGCGGCAGGCCGATTCCCTGCAGCCGTCGAACGCGCAGATTGTGGCCCATCTCGGATACACGGAATACGCGCTGTCGCATTACCCGGAAGCGGTGGCTGAATTTGAAAAAACCCAGGCGCTCGACGCGAGTAACATCGACGTGCTCTACCATCTGAGCAAGTCCTATGGGCAGCTTGCCAAAGCCGCCTTTTTGCAATTGAAGAAGCAATTCCCCGATTCTCCTTATACGGCCCTGGCGCGCGCGCAGGCAGCCGAAGCGGGCGAAAGCTGGAAGGACGCGGCGGAGCAGTACTCTCGCGCATTGCAGAAAATGCCGGGCAATCCGAGGCTCGCCGCCAAGGCGCGCTGGGCGGCGGCAAAAGTTGCCAACCCTTCGACGCCCGCGGATTCCGGCGCGCCCGATGCATTGATTGACGCGTCGCTCCAGTACAAGGACGTGCAACTGGCCGGAGAGGCGCTCAAAACGGAAGCGGCGCGGTTCCGCGATCATGTCCGTGAGGCGGCGGGCGCGCCGGCCGGCGATAAGCAGGTCTATATCGAGGCCGAATCCTACCAGGTCCTTTCTTATCTCACTTCTCTTGCGGTATTTGAACTCGATCCGGATTCTTACCGTTCCCACCAGCTCCACGCGCAGCTTCTGGAGGCTTCGAACAAGGACGACGAGGCGATTGCCGAGTATCTCAACGTTCTCAAGCGCAATCCCGATGTGCAGAACATCCATTTCGCCATCGGCACGCTGTACTGGAAAAACCAGAAGTTTCCCGAGGCGCGCGGCGAACTGGAGGCGGAGCTGAAACTTAATCCCAGCCATCCGGATGCGCTCTATGAACTCGGGGATATTGCCGCCTTCTCGGGCGATTCTCAGGCGGCGGAGAAGTATTTCCGGGCGGCGTTGAAACTCCGGCCCGGTCTGACTGAGGCGCACTACGGGCTCGAGAAGATCTGCACGCAGGATGGACGCTTTGACGAAGCGCTCGCCCACCTGCGCAAAGTGCTGGAGATTGATCCGTCGGAAGCGACCGCGCACTACCGGCTTGCCGCGGTTTATCGCAAGATGGGCCGGGCGGCGGACGCGGAGAGAGAGTTGGCCATTTTCAACCGGACGCGTCAGTGACAGATCATGAGCGACATAGCAACGGCTATTGCTCTTCGATGACGCTATAACGATCGATGGCCGGCTTTTCAACGGACTGATGCCGTCCGCCCGGCCAGACAATACGGATCCGGTCCACCGTGCGGCACTCGCCTAGCCCGAAGTGGATCCGCCGGTCATTCACAGAAAGATAACTTCCGCCGTTGCGCTGGCTATCCGTTTGCGTGCGCCCGCAGGCTTCCAGACGAATCTGCGCGCCGATAGCGTCCCGGTTGCCGGTCTTGCCCCTCAGGTCCAACCCGATCCAATGAGCTTTCCGGGGAGTGCGATTCTCGAGGAGCACGGGGGCGCCCGCGATCGGAAGCACGACCAGATCGATTTTTCCGTCGTTGTTGAAATCGCCCGCTGCCCCGCCGCGATAGGAATTCGCCGGGGTAGTTGAGGGTACCGCCGGGACGGGCGCGAACCTGCCGCCGCGATTGGCGAGCACCGTCACGGGCTGGAAATAACTGGTGCTCGCGAGCGCGTCCGCATTCGGATAGACGTGCCCGTTGGTCATCCAGAGATCCTTGTTGCCGTCGTCGTCAAAGTCGGCGAAGCCGCAGGCCCAGCCGAGCCACGGGGTCGTCATGCCGCGCAGGCCGGCCTGGGCCGAGACGTCTTCGAATTCGCCACCGCCGGACCGTTGAAATAGCGGGAAATAGTCCTCGGAAAAAGTAGTGGTCAAGACGCTGAGATTTCCGTTCGCGCCGAGCGTTCCGACGGCCACCCCCATGTTCGATTGCGTCTGTCCATCGCCATTGAATGCGACTCCGCTCGCAAGGCCGGCTTCCTTGAACTTGCCGCCGCCTTGATTCAGGTAGAGATAGTTCGGGTCCGAATCGTTGGCTACAAAGATATCGATGAGCCCATCGCCGTTGAAATCGTCGAAAACAACAGTGAAGCCGTGACGCCGCTGGACATCCTCGAGGCCGGCCTTCGCGGTGGCGTCGGTGAACTTTCCGCCGCCCTCGTTGTGATAGAGAATGTCCGCTTCGCCCTTCATGCCTTTGGGGCCGCAGAACCCTTTCAGCCCCCGGTAATTGCAAACGGGCGCGGGTTGGTTGAAGTTGAGTTCGTGGAGGTCGATGTACCCCGCGACGTAAATATCGAGCTTTCCGTCGCCGTCATAATCGCCAAACGCCCCGCCGGTGTGCCACGCGATAACGCGGCTTAGCCCGGCTGCGGCGCTGATTTCGCGGAAGGTCCCATCGTGGTTATTTCGAAATAGGAGGTCGCGGCCGATATTCGTGATCAGAATGTCGGGGTAGCCGTCATTGTCAAAGTCCGCAACGGCGACGCCCGTTCCCCAATACGGGTTGGAAAGCTGCGCGCGGGCGGTGACATCCTCAAATTTTCCGCCGCCGAGATTTCGATACAGGTAAACACTCCCGGGCCTCGCCTCGGGAATGGATCCAGCGACGATGCGGCGCAGATCGCCGATCGTCGAGCCATTGACGATGAGGAGATCCATAAGGCCGTCCCGATCGAAGTCGAGCCATGCAACGCCGGAGCCATTCGCCTCCACGATCCAGTTCTTTTCGGGCCCTCCGCAGCGCATCCGGGCTCGAATGCCCGCACGCGCGGCGGCATCTTCAAACTGAATGGCGTTCGAATTCGCGCCCGGGGGAAGCGCCCGGGCGAGAAATGCGGCGGCGCACAGCAAAAGCAATGCAGGCTGCCAAACGCGGCCCTTCACGGTTTCCTGTACTTCTCGAAGAGCGCAAAGTGCTTCGCCGCCTCATCCTTTTTTCCTTCCTTCGAAAGGAGCAGAGCGTAGCGGTAATGCCCCTCGGCGTTGGCCGCATCGTCACGGACCACTTCTTCGAGCAGGCGATGTGCTTCGTCCGTCGGCTTCGGAGTGGAGAGCGCGACGGCAAGCTTGATCTTCGCTTCGGAGAACCTGGGATTCCGCTCCAGCGCCTCGCGGAAATAGCGCACGGCTTCCTCCTTGCGCCCGTTGTTCCAGCAAAGCAGTCCGAGATCGTAGTACGGCCATTCCGATTTCCTCGGCTGCTTCTGTTCGATCTCAATCGCGGCGCGGTAAGCCTTGGCCGCGGCGTCGAACCGGCCGAGGACCTCGAGGGTCTGCCCCATTTGCGTGTACCCCTTCAAATGCGCCGGGTCCAGCTCAACCGTCTTTTCGTACGCCTGTAGCGCCATCGGGGCGTTGTCGGCACTGAAATAGAGACGGCCAAGGTAATAGAAGGCGTCCGCATCCCGAGGCGCCAATTCCGTCGCCTTTCGCATCTCGCCCAGCGCATCTCGAACCGGGCGTCCCAACATGTACAGATTCATGCCGAGCAACTTGTGGGCCGCCGCGCTTTCCGGGTGCTGTTGGGCGTACACCGACACCAGTTGATAGCATTCCTGATACCTGCCTGTGTTGAAGAGATCCAAAGCGGCCCGCAGGGGATCCGGCGAACCATGGGCTGCCGCCGGCCATAGAAGCAGGATGGTCAACAGAAGCGCCCGGAGCGGCATGCAACCAAAATAACATTGCGTGCCCAGGCTCTCCGGGAATGCGTCGCGGAGTCGCCAAATCCTCCGGAATTGACACATTCGCAAAGATTTCAGACAATGGTCCTACCGGTCTGACCCGTGGATGTTTGCCGTCAGGAACCTTGGCGATACCGAACCACGGGATCTCTTCCCGCTTCGCTCCGGCGCGGCTATTTACCGGGCTTACGTATGAAAATTCTCTGGCTCGTCCTCGCCACCGCACTCAGTTGCCCGGCCGGCACTTTCTCTTTTTCCACCGTGATGGTTCCCATGCGCGACTCTGTTGCGCTGGCAACCGACATTTACCGACCGGAGGGCGCGGGAAAGCATCCCGTTCTGGTTTATCGCTCGCCTTACGGACGCGGCGGGGCGAAAGGCGACGCAACTTACCTGGCCGCGCGCGGGTATGTTGTCGTCGCTCAGGACGTCCGCGGAAGGTTCGATTCTCACGGAAGCTTTTATCCCTTTCTGAATGAGGGTCCGGACGGCTACGACACCATTGAGTGGGCGGCCCGCCAGCCGTGGTCGAACGGCAAAGTGGGAACCTTTGGCGCTTCCTATCTTGCCTGGGATCAATATCTGGCCGCGATGGAGAGGCCGCCTCATCTGGTCGCCATGTTCACTCTGGTGGGAGGCGCGAATTTCTACCGCGAGTATGGGTACCCCGGTGGTATTCCTAATTTGGGCTGGCCAATATGGCTGGTGAAATCCGCGCAAACCAGCCCCCAAGCGGCGCGGCGCGAAGCGCAGAGAAAAGCGCTCAGCCACATTCTGGAGGATCCGGCAGAGTGGCTGAAGGAGCCGCCTGCGCAACGCGGCGCTGTCTTCGATCAATTTCCGGACCAAAAGAAAGCATACGAGGATTTTCTGGCGCATCCCGAACTGGACCGGTACTGGAAGCAGCCCGGCTTCTACAACTTCGACTCCTACCGGAAATTCGCCGATGTTCCCATGCTGTTTCTCACGGGTTGGTACGACTATTTTTCAGAAGGCGTGGTGGACAATTTTGGGGCGCTCTCTAAAAGGCAGAAGACCGAAAAGAAGCTCATCATAGGCCCCTGGCCGCATGGGACGGGCGCGAATTCCTGCGGGGACGCGTTCTTCGGGACATCGGCGGGAGTTGACCAGGACGCGATGATGGCGGACTGGTTCGATCATTGGATGAAGGGCGCGTCGTACCGCCTACTCGATGAAGCGCCTGTCCGCTATTTCCGCATGGGCGGGGGCGGCGGGGAGCGCACGGCGAAGAATAAACTGAATCACGGGGGCGCCTGGCAATCGGCCTCCACATGGCCCCCCACGCAGCGTCGCCTCAATCTCTATTTCACGCCGAACGGTCTCCTCGCACAGAAGCGCCCGGCGGAAACGACGCCCATCCGCTATCCGTACGACCCCGCGAATCCCGTGCCCACCATCGGCGGCCGGTACGGCGTGGGGGGCTGGAGCCCGAATTGCGCGCAAGACCAGGTTTGCTCTCCTAAATATCTGGGATGTGACAATTCAAAACCTTTGAATCAGCGGCCCGATGTTTTGTCGTTCGCCACCGCACCCTTTGAAAAGGGCGTTGCCATCACCGGCATTCCGCTGGTCCATCTTCGTATTTCGAGCGACGCGCGCGACACCGATTTTACGGCAAAGCTGATCGACGTATATCCGAACGGCTACGCGATGATCGTCGGGCAGGGCCAATTGCGGGCACGCTATCGCGAGGGGTTCGACAAGGTCCGCTGGCTGAAGCCAGGGGAACCGGCGGAGTTGGAATTCACGCTTGGAATCACGAGCAATTGGTTTGCTCCGGGCCACAAACTGCGAATCGACATCTCGAGCAGCGACTATCCGCGCCTGGAGCCGAATCCCCTGCCCGCCCATAATTCCGTTTTCGTCGGCGGTTCGAAAGGATCATGGGTGGAGTTGCCCATCGAATAGTTGGCAGAATGAAATTCGCCGCGATTTTATTATTTGCCTGTCCGGCATTCACCCAGAGCTTCGATTCCTCGGCGCACAGCACCGTGATGGTCGCGATGCGGGATGGGGTAAAGCTCGCCACCGACGTATATTGCCCCGCCCGGCATGGCGCCGCGGTCGAAGGCAAATTTCCCGTACTGGTGACCCGGTCTCCTTACAACAAAAACGGAGAGCGCACGCGCGGCGAACAGTTCGCGCGGCATGGCTATGTGTTTGTCGCGCAGGACGTGCGGGGCCGTTATGCATCCGAAGGCCGCCTGAGCCCGTTACTGCAGGAAGGCGAGGATGGCTACGACACCATCGCCTGGGCGGTCGCGCAGCCATGGTCAAACGGAAAAGCCGGAACTACCGGCGCGTCCTATCTCGCGATGGACCAGTTCAGCGCCGCCGCACTTCGTCCGCCGGGACTGACGGCCATGTACGCTGCCGTTGGCACAATGGACTATTATCACTCCGCCGCCTGGAAAGGAGGAGTTCAGAGCACGGGATGGCCGGTCTGGCTCGCATTTTCGGCCTCGACCAGCCGCTACGCCAAAGACCATCCGGATATCGGTGGCAAGCTGGATGCACTGGTGAAAGATCCTTCGAACTGGCTGCGTCTGCCTGTCAAACAGCGCCAGGAGGTCTTTCGCGATTTTCCGGACCAGCTCCAAGCCTACCGCGACTACCTGGAGCACCCGGAATTCGACGCATACTGGCGGCAATTGGGCTATTACCCAGCGGCAAGGATAGCGGAAATGCCGGATGTTCCGATCCTCTTTCTGACCGGCTGGTACGACCAGTTTCTCGACAGCACCATGGATGCATTCAAGGCCATGTCGCGCTGGCAGAAGACTCCCAAGCGTTTGATTATTGGACCGTGGCCGCATGGTTACGGAAAAAGCCAGTGTGGCGCCGCGGACTTTGGACCCGGAGCCGAGCTGAAAGAGTTCGAAGTACAGCGTCAGTGGTTCGATCGCTGGATGAAAGGCACGACGGCGCAAGAACCCGTGGTGCGGTACTTCCGAATGGGCGGGGGCCAGAAATCGGCCGCGAAGGCCGTGCTCGCGCCCGGCGGCGCGTGGCTTACCTCGGCGCAGTGGCCGCCTCAAAACACATCCACCCTCACGCTCCATCTGGCTTCTTCCGGACGATTGGGGCCGGCGCTCCCGGAGCGTACCGAGCCCACCACGTATTCATACGACCCAACGAATCCCGCGCCTCCCTCCGGACGGTATGGCCCGCAGTGCATTCAGGACCAGCGCACACAGCGCTCCGATATCGTGGCATTCACATCCGAGACTCTTGCGAAGGCGGTGGACGTAACCGGAAACGTCGTCCTTAACCTTTGGGCGTCCAGCACAGCGCGAAACGCGGACTTCATTGTTAAGCTCGTCGATGTCTATCCCGGCGGCTTCGCAATGAATCTGGCGGAAGGCCGTATCCGCACGCCGGATTCGCTGGCGCCCGGGGCCGTTTATTCGCTCCCCGTCGATATGGGCGCAACGAGTAACCTTTTTGCGCCAGGCCACAAGATCCAGGTCACGATTACCAGCAGCTCATTCCCGCAGTTGGAACTGAATCCGAACGCGGGCACTGTCTCGATCTACCATGACCCGGTACACCCCTCGTCGCTCACGTTGACCGTGCTGCCGGCGCGAGACTAGCGTGTCAGCAGGCGCACCGGCCCTTCGAGCCCGTTCGGGCGAATGGTGGGAAGGCGGTCGCGCTCCGTACTGTATTTCAGTCCCCAGCTTCCTTTGGGATAGATTGTCCCCCCCTGCGACTGCCAGCCCGCATCCGAGTTTGCGACGACCACTTTCAGACTGTTCACGCCGGGCTTCACGAGCCCAGTCACGTTCACGCGATAAGGGCGCCAGACTCGTTCTCCCGCTTTCCGTTGATTTACGTAAACCTCGGCAGCCACACCCACACTCCCCAAGTCCAGCCACAGTTCCTTCGCGGCGTCAGCGGCGGATACCTCAAATACCGTCTCATAGGCGGCCGAACCCGAATAGAAGGCCAAGGCCGAGTCCGTCCACGATTGCAGGCGGAAAGGCACGGTTGCGGTGGGAAACTCCACGGGCTTCTCGGGGATGTCTGTCCAGAGGAACTGTTTGCTGCCGGAAGCGGCCGCGCCCGGCGGAATGCGGACGGTATACTCCTCCGCTGCTTTATGCAGGTCCACGGGCTCCGATCTGTCGCGCGCGTAGATCAAATCCCGCGGAGTGAGGCCATCCCGATCCGCGATGCGGGCCATAAACATTGTCTGCGTCATCAGACTGGGTCCGATTTTGAGCAGCAGGGAATTCCAGCCCTTCTGAATATGGATGGAGGGGCGCTGAGCCCAGGGGTCGCGCATCAGCAACCACTTCGGATGGCGGTGTTCGCGCAAGATGCGCTTCCCGTTCCACCAGGCCGCCAGGCTGTCCGCAAACGCCACAACAAGCTGACCGTCGCGCTCCTCCGGCGAATAGACGTTTACATACGCGTAGTAGACTCCGAGGGTTTGGCCGCTGCGCAGGCCGAGCTCATCTCGCAGATTGACGATGTAATCCGGCGATACTCTCCATTGCCAGGCAACGTCGCCGTACGCTCCCGGATAACGGGCATTGGGTTGAAATTCCTTTTCGGGCGGATATTCCGTGTAAAAGCCTTTGTGGTCGTCGTACGGAAACGGGCCGGTCAGCCACCATCGTGGATTCGAGAGACGCTCCGGGGCTAACCAGATTTCTTCTCCGCCCCGCTCCGCGTACGGGACACGCAGAACCGGCGTGTCAGGAGTGAATTTCCATCCCGTATCCGGAATCCGCAACACCGTTTTCGAAGGCTCCGCAAGCAGCGGAGCGGCGGCCGAGGCCAGCGCGCCGCGCACGACAAAAAATGCGTCCCACGGCCCGAAGTGAAGCGTCATCCGCCGGTCACGCGTTGGAATCCGCCGTCTCTCTCCCGTTTCCGCGTCCCAGCGCTCGTAAGTTCCATCCAATGGGAACGCCATTTCCACATCCCGTTCGGTTTCCGAATCGTTGACCATCCAGTACCAGTCCAAATCCTTCATGCGGCGATGAGAGAAAAACAGGTGGCTGCAATCGCCTTCCACGGCGATCTCCGGCGGCTGCGCCTGCCGCACTTGCGCGAGCAGGGGGCGAAGGTCTTCCTGAATGCCGGCCGGAACTTCGATTTGCTCCATATAATTCAGCCGGTCCATGAAGGGAGGATGTTCGCGTACGGCAATCCGCCGCATCGGGACATCCTTCAGAACGGCCGGTTGATCTCCGACTGCGAACACCACCCCGCCCGCGCGGGCGAATGCCGCCACAGCCTCCGCAGCTTTGTCGTCCATGCGGGTCATCGGAGGCAGAATCAGCACGCGGAACCGCTCGTTTCCGATTTGGAGCGCACGGTCGCGCAGCTTCGATTCCGACAGATACTTCGCGTCCGCGATATGAAAATCCTGGCCTGCCCGCGCCAGCACCAATTGGAGCGCCGAATAGAAATTCTGCGTCTGGTCCATGGAATTGCTCCACAACAGGTCGCGATGGCGCACGTTCGTAAACAGAGGCTCGGAATTCGCGAAAGCCGATTCGAGCGGGTAGTAGAGCAGAACGGGCGCGACGTGCTCGCCTTGGCCATTCATGAATTGGATCCGGTTGACGTAGCGCGCATAGTTGTGAAAATAGGGCCGGAACGGTTGCCCCATGAACCATTGCGGCGGCCAAGTGACTTTGTTTGGGTCGTAGGCAAAATAGGGAATCAGCCGATTCGCGCCCCAAAGCAAGGCCATGTTCGTTCCCAGGCGGGCCTTTTCCAGACTGAAATACGTGGAATGCCCCTGCAGGCCCTGATTCTCAACGAGGAACGGCTTATTGTCGAAATGGGCCACCGAACCTGCTTCCTTGAAATCGATAGGCATCCTCGCGCGTTCGAGCAGCGCATCGATCTCCACCGCACTGCCGGCGCGCCAATGACGAAACATATCTCCGGCTTGGCCCACCTGGATATACATTTGCTCTTCGTACAACGAGGTTGCATGCCGCAAGTTGTGACGGCGGCACCAGTCCGCCACTTTTCCCGTGAACGAATCGACGTAGAGCTGGGAGATGGTGTCGAGGAAATCCTGCCGGACTTTACCGGCATCCGCCGCCTGATGGACCAGCAAGGGCAGTTTGGCACGTACGTCGTACCCGTGGCGCTGTTCGAAAGCGCGCCACAAATCCGGCGTGTACGGAATACTCACTCCATACGCTCCTTCGTGGTCGGCCAGAGTCAGTTTGAGGGTTGTGCCGAGGTATTGGGGAAACCGGCGCGCATATTCTTCGTAAACCAGTGCGATATAGGCATCGACTGCCTTCGGATTCAGGAGATCGACCCGCGTGTTGTGGCCGCCCACCGCGGGCACGCGCTCGTATATGGTGATCAGCCATTTCCCCTCAGGCACTTGCCAGCCGCTTTGAATCAGCCTCAGCGTTTCCGCATCCACGGCGCCGCCGTTGAGCCGGGCCGCTACAGTCAAATAGGCGCGCGCATCGCCATTCCACCGCAAGGGACCCTCCAACGTGTGCTCGGTATATTCGAGCCGGTGCATCCGGTATTCTGGATGTTCGGACAGCACGCGGCTCAGTTCCGGCTGATCGAGCCCGATGTCCCACGCATGTCCGCTCGGCCAGTCGTATTCATCGGCCACGTTCAAGGTGAAGCCGAGTTCTTTCGCGATTTCTAGCGCCTTACCAAACTGCGCCCAGTAGTCCTCGGACAGATAGCGCTGTTCCATGCCGTCCCAGGGAAAGACAACCGCCTGGAAGACACCCTGCTCCTTCATCGCCCGAATCTGCCGGCGCGTTTCCTCTGCTGTGATGCGACTATTCCAATACCAATAAGGCATCAGAGAGTCGCCCGCCGGCGGGCTCTGAAAGTGCTTGTAGAGATCGCCGGCGGGAGAGGCCGCGAAAGAGGACTGGCCCGATAAAGAGGCCAGCCCCCAAATCGCCAGGCTAGAAATCCAGGCGAGCCGATACTTGAATGCGGCGCGGATCTCGCGCGCTGGTAACACGGCCATAAGTCCCGCTCCCAAGGTTGGTATCCACGCCGCTCCAGTTGGTGTGATTCATCCAGTTGAACAACTCGCCGCGCAGGGAGAAACGCATATTCTCCGTGACGGGAAATTGCTTGGCGACCGACGCATCCCAGATAAAGAAACCAGGACCGCGAAGCGTTCCGACGCCGGCGTTGCCGAACATCCCAGGCGCCGGCGCCGCGAAGGCCCCGGTATTGAACCAGGATTCCTTGCTGCCGGCTCCCGCCACCGGCGCCCCGGTAGCGTCTGGACGTGTGGCCAGGCCGCGTGAGGAGAGAGACATGCCCGGAGTCAGCGCGAGGCCGCTTTGCGCGGTGATCAGGCCGCTGACTTGCCAGTTCCCAACCACCTGCCCAACAAACCCACGTTTGCCGCGGAAGAACGGCAGTTCATAGATGTAGTTCATGGTGAAGACATGGGTCCGGTCGAAATCGACAACGCCGCGATCGGCGGACCAATCGAGGGGATTCTGTACCCGCATGTCTCGCCGCGTCTGCGACTGGCCGAGGGCTTTGCTCCAGGTGTACGATCCCTGAAGAGCGAGACCCTTCGAGAACCGGCGCTGAAAGGACGTCTGCAATGAGTGATACGTGGAGTTCAGCCCCGAATTAAATTGGGTGATGGAACCGTAGCCGACGTAGGGACGGATCAGGTTTTCGTTGAAACCGGTGTTGAGCCGCGGGTCGAAGTCGTAACCGGCGGGCGCGCCGCCGAAGACGGAGGAATTCCGATCGATCCACACTTCCCAGTTGGTACCGCGCGTTCCGACATACGCCACCGTTCCGAGGAACCCGGCGGGCAGTTCCTTCTGCACCGAAAGACTCCACGACTGCACCTGTGGGCGCTGGAACGCCGGGTTGAAGGCGTTGAGCGCAACCGGGCGCGGCGCATTGGGCGTCCCTCCGCTCGGATCCGACAACGGCACGTTCACCAGCGAGACCGTCTGGTTAAACGGAGGATTATTCACCAGCGCGCTCTGATTGGTGCCGCTGTTGAGATAGGAGATGCCGTAGCCGCCGCGAATCGACATGCTGCCGCGTCCGGTGGGGTCGTAGGCGAAGCCGAAGCGGGGCGCAACCCCCCAGAAGGTGTCGGCAAAGCCGCGAGGAACGCCATTCTGTTCCGGCAGCACGATCCCGTTGAGCGGATCGTAATTGGCCGTCGGCACGAGCACTCCCGCGGAGTTGATTTGCGGCGCTTTGGACGGGTCGTATGCCGAAGGGAGGAATGAGCTCATCAGGTTGTCTTCGACGTGCGTCAACGGGATGACGAACAGACGCATTCCCAGGTTCAATGTGAGCCGGCGGCTGATGCGCCAATCGTCCTGAAAATACGGTTCCGTCTGGATGAACTTATAGGTGCGGACAAACCGTTCCTGTCCTTGCGTATAGGTGCGGGCCATCCCGAGAAGAAAATCGCCGACGGGATGATTCGTAAAGGTGCCGTCGAAGGAGAACGCGCCCTGGGTCGAATTGAATGCAGCCTGGGTCTTGTTATACAGGAACAGCGAAAAGCCCATCTGCAGCGTGTGATTCCCCGCGACGTGACTGAAGTTGTCCGTAATCACGGCGTTGTCGTCGCGCGCCGGTTTCAGCGGCAGCAGGTTTGTGCCAATTCCTCCCCAGCCTTGCGAGAAAGTTACGGCAGGCGTCTGGTTCAGCGTGTTCGCGCCGTCGAAAAAGTCCCGGATGTTCAGCCCGTTCGGGCGCGTGGGATCGGCTCCATAGTTGGCCAGCAAAAGATTGATATTGAGCTTTTTGGCCGAATAGGAAATCTCGTTTACGCTGCGCGGAGAGAGCGTCCATGTGTTGCGTATGTTATACGCCATGCCGCCCGTCGATTCCTGCTGGCGAATCACCGGGAAGGGAGACCCTGCCAGGCCGGCGTCGGGAGAGAGTACGGAGATAGCGTCATTCGAAAGGACAAAAGAGAACCGGATTGAATCGGTTAAATTATGGTCCAATTTGCCGGTGTCCGTCCGGGTATCGAGCTTTGAAACGCCGTTATTGAGGTAGTTGCGGAACGGCTCCAAGGAGTAGTTCGGCAGCGGAAAGTAAGTGCTCATCAGGAGTGCCGCATTGGGATCAATCCGGTTAGCCGGAATCGAGTTATTCGGGAACGGCTGCCCAGTGAGCGGATCCAGCAACGGACGCCCGGTGCGAGCGGCTTCGGATTGAAAGTTGCCCTGCCGCAGCGCTTCCGAAGGGGTGGCCGTCAGCGATGTCGTCGCGTTGCGGCGCTTGCGCCAGTCCTCACTCAAGAAGAAGAAGGTCTTATTCCGGTCTTTGTTGTAGTGCGGCAGCAGCACCGGGCCGCCAATGAAGAACCCAAACTGGTTCTGCTTCAGCGGCGGATTGGCCACGGCGAAGAAATTCCGCGCATCCATCGAATCGTTGCGCAGGTACTCATAGGCGCCGCCATGAAACTGGCTGCCGCCGCTCTTGGTGACCGCGGTGATGACGGCGCCACCCGTGGTCCCGTAGCGGGCGCTGTAGTTGGATGTCTGCACCTGCACTTCTTCCAAACTGTCGATGACCGGGACGTGAGTATTGGCTTCTCCGTTGCCGACGTTCATGTTGTACGCACCGTCAATGAACCATCCTGCCGACTTATTATTCAGTCCGTTGATCGAAACGGGAGAACCCGTGGCGTTCAGCCCCGCCCCCGATAATTCGTCCGATCCGGAGCTATAAACCGCGCCGGGCACCAGCATCGCCAGACGCGAAAAATGGCGGCCGTTCAAAACGGCCGTGCCGATCTGCTCTTTGGTGATGGTGCTCGATACCGTGCTGTCGCTCGTGTTTACTTCCGCGCCGCTCGCTTCGACGTGCACTGTTTCGGCCAGGTCGCCCACGGCGAGAGAGATGTCCCTGCGCACGCGCGTCGCGATGTCGAGTTTCACGCCCGATACCGCCGCGTTCTTGAAGCCCGGGTGACTTACCTCAATCCGGTAGGTTCCGCTGGGAAGCGTGTCGGCCAAAAAATAGCCTGCGCTGTTGGTGATCGTTGCCGTAGCAACTCTTGTTTGCTCGTTGGTAATTGTTACGCCGACGCCGACAATCGCAGCGCCGGTGGGGTCCATGACCGTTCCTTCGATGGAACCGGTCGTTTGGCCGTACATGCACACTGCCATTGCAGTGTTCAAAAATAATGCCGTTGTTAATTTAGTACGCAACAGTTTCTGGAACATCCTGCCTCCCAATTGATTGCCAACCCGTTTGCTACAGGTTTGGCTGTGATTCGATTGCTGCCGCCTTGCCGAAAACCGCCGAATAGCCGATCTCAAGATGCTCTTCCATGGCCTTCATCGCCATGGCTGCATCCCTAGCCGCGATCGCCTGAAAGATGCGGTGATGCAATTCAATAATCCGGCCGGCGTCGAACAGCGACATGCGCTCCCGCAAGTCTTCCCAGAGAGTCTTCGAGATGGGCGCATAGATCAACTCGAAGATCTCGTTCCCGCATGCTTTGATGATCGCCAGGTGAAAGCGATAATCCGCATCGGCCATCTCCCGAGGATCGGCTCGATGCGTTTCCATACTCCGCAATTCGCGCTCGATCATCGCGATATCCGCGTCCGTTGCCCGCGTTGCCGTCAACCCCGCCACCTGCACTTCCAGCAGACGGCGCAATTCAAAGAGCTTAGGGCCCGAGATGTTTTTCATCTGGATGGCGAACTGCATGGGCTCGCTCAACAGATTCGCCCCCCCCATCTCCTCGCTCACAAAATTGCCGACGCCCACTCGCGAAACAACTAACCCCATTTGTTCCAGCGCCTTGACTCCTTGGCGCAAGGATGCCCGGCTGACTCCCAGGCGGTGCGCCAGTTCGCGTTCCGGCGGCAGTTTCGAGCCAAGAGAAAGCTCGCCGGTTCGGATCAGTTCCCGAACCTCGTTGACAATGCTCTGGGTTAGGCTCTCCGGGTTAGTCCGGCTAAAAGGATCATGGTGCATGGGCTAACCGGTCAGTCCGGTATGACCATTGTCTTTACTTTACAATCTGGTGTCAAGCACAGATCAGGCGTCCGGGGGCCGCAAGTACCAGTCGAGGGCTTCCGCGGGCGCCATTCCTCTCGGCTCAACGGACGCTTGAGCATGGGTCTGGCGGAATATCGTAAGCATTTGCGCTTCGAACTGCTGGATTAGATCCGGCCGCTCGCGGGAGATATCGTGAAATTCGCCCGGATCTTCTTCGAGGTCGAACAAACGCGTATAGCGGCCTGGCGTGGGGTCCAGGGTGACATAGCCCTCGCGGCGAGCCCGCTTCCCCGAGCAGTAGATAAACTTGTGCCGGCGAGTCCGGATGTAAGCCTCTTCATTCTCGAGATATTCACTGAAGATGTGATCCTTGGGCGAGGGATCGGAACCGGTTTCAAGGTAAGGCCGCAAGCTGCGTCCGTGGTTCACGGGAAGCGGCTCCGCGTTCATGACATCGAGGATGGTGGCAGACAGGTCCACGTGCTCGGTCAGATCCTGAATCACGCGAGCGCCGAACCGGCCGGGCCACCGCATGATCAGCGGCACGCGCAGAGCCGGATCGTAACCACAGTGCTTTTCGATCCGCCCGTGATGTCCGAGGCAATAGCCGTGATCGGCGGTATAGACGACGAACGTATTGGAATCGAGCCCGAGCGCACGCAATTTGTCGAGCACAACGCCAATATTTCGATCGAGGAAAGACACCGAGGTGTAATAGGCGGCGTTGATGCCTTGTTTATCGCCCTCGCTCAGATCGCGAAAGATCAATGGAATTTGCGAGTCGTCTTCCCCGCCAACGCGCGGGACGGGAAACTCGCGGGGGTCGCGGCGGTTCCGGTCGTCCACCGGAAAGTCAAACGGGGAGTGAGGTTCCATGAAGCTGACCCAGAGCGCAAACGGGCGATCGCGATTTTCCTCGAGATATTTGGCGGCCTCGCGGGCAATCCACGTACCCTTCATGTCTTCGTAGTAACGCGGAAAAGGCAGTTTGTCCGCATTCAGCCAGATGCGGGCGGGATCTTTTAAGGGACGCCAGGCAGGCTGGGTGGCGACGCCGGCCGCAGGGTGCCGGTAGTTTTGGATGCGCTTCCATTGAGCATCCACTTCATATTCCGTCACAGGCGTGTCGAATCCGTGCTGGCCGGGAAAGGGCGGCCGCTGGAAATGCATTTTGCCAAATACCGCGGTTTTATAGCCGGCTGAGCGGAGCTGGCGCGCGATCGTTGGCTTGTCGTCGGCCAGCGGGGTCATCAAACGCGTCACGCCCGTCCTGTGAGGCATCTGCCCCGTGAACAACGACTGCCGCGAAGGCGTACACATCGGGGAATTGCAGAAATGATTCGCGAAACGCACTCCTTCGGAGGCAAGGCGATCGAGGCTGGGCGTCCACGCCAGCGAATTTCCATCCGCGCCGAACGCATAGCCGGCGTGGTCGTCCGCCATCAGGAACAGAAAGTTCGGCCTTTGTTTTTGGGGCGCCTGCGGCCCCGCGAGAGCACTTGCACTCACTGAGCCCACAAACCCTCGTCGGGTGATCATACGACCACTTTAACCGCAGCGCAACAAAAACGGCACGCTGGCGCTCGGGGGAAGTACGAGCACCAGCGTGCCGCCGGGCCAGGCCGGGTTAACGAGAGAGTGTCAGAAGTAAAATTTCGCCGCGACCTGGCAATTCCTGGGCACGTTTCCTTGGGAGGAGACCTGCCCAAAATTGGCGCTATTCAAGTTGGAAGCCGGCCCCGCAAAGACTACCCGGTTGAACCCGTTGAACATCTCAAACCGGAGTTCGACGTAGACGGACGGTTCCCGGATGAAGAACTTTTTCTGCAAACCGAAATCTTCGTTGTACACGGGGAAGCTCCGGGCGTTCGGAAGAATCTGCGCCGACGTTCCATACTGGCCGGCCGCTGGGAGCGTGAAGGCCGAAGCATTCAGCAAAACATCCTTGTTTGGATCAAAGCCGCCGAAGGAATTCTCCACTTTGGCCCCCAGCACGGAATTCGGCGTATTGCCGGAGTTAAAGAGCGGAAGCGTATTGTTCGCCGAGATCTGGATCGGCACACCGGACTGATAGGTCAGGATTCCGTTTACCTGCCAGCCTCCGAGAATCTTGCTGGCCAGACCCTGACTCAGCACCGGCTTACCCGGCCCTATGGGAAGCTCATAGTTGAACCCTACGACGAGCCGCGAAGGCACGTCGTAGACGGCCAACGCCTTTTCGAGCGAGCGGTTGTAGTTATCTCGCGCGCCGCTCGAGAAGAAGCCGCCTAACTGCGAGTTTGCATCGCTGATCGTCTTCGACCAGGTATAAGAGGCCAACAACCACAGGCCTTGCGAGAGCCTTTTCTCGAATTTCACCTGCAACGAATTGTAAGTGGCATTGCCGATGTTCGCCGAGTTCAGCGTTCCTACTCCGTTGTACTGGGGGAAAGGACGGAGGGCCTGAGCGAGCGATCCCTGGAAACCGGCGTAGGGCGCGTGGAACCCGGCGGCGGCCACGGCGGGAGAATAGATATCGTCCGACAACAGGCTGCCGAGGCTCAGATACTGCGGCGCAACCTGATCCGGGTTAACCGCGCCGGTCCCGACGCGGGTCGATTTAGAGCCCACATAGGCGACGTCCAGAACGAGGTTGGATGTGAGCTGATGCTGAGTGGTGAGATTCCAATCCTGTTTGTACATCGCCTGCGAAGCGTTGTCCCACCACATGCTCGCGCCCTGACCGATATTGAGCGCCGAGGTGATGGAGGGCGGATGCGTATAATTCTGCGGGAAGCCGTTATCCCAGACGAAGGCCGGGCTCACGCCGTTATTTAAGGAGCTGAACGACGCCGTGCTCGAAAACCCGTCGGTAACAGCGGTCACGTTGCCGCCGCCCAAACCGCCGTCGGGATAGAAGCTGATGCCATACCCGCCCCGCACGACGGAGCGTTCGGTTACTTTATACGCAAAGCCGAGACGAGGGCCAAAGTTGTGCCACGCCGTGTCCTGGTTCGAGGTCAGCCGGCTGGTCCCGGTATAAGGATCGGTACCGGCGTTCCCCCCGGCGAAGACATACGCCCCCAGGAGACCGCCCGCGGCCGGGTTCGGCTTGGTGGGATCCATGATGGAGTAGCGGTTGGCCACTTCCTCGTACGGAGTGAACACGTCCCACCGCACGCCGAGGTTTAACGTCAGTTTGCGGCTCACCTTCCAATCGTCCTGAATGTACGCTCCCGAGTACCACAGACGCATTCCTGCTACCACATCGTTGATGTACATGCTGGTGCTATCCACCTGCCCCAGCAGGAAGCTGGCAAATTCATTGCCCGTGGTGGCGGTTGAGCCCGGCAGCCCGGTTTCGAGAGTGGAGAAATTGAAGTAGGCGTCGCGGCTGGGATATACGCCCTGGTGCTGGAGACGGCGCAGATCCTCTCCGATCTTAATGTTGTGCTTTCCCTTGGTCCAGCTCACGCTGTCGGCGAAAAGGAAGGTATTGGAGATGGGGCCGAGCAGGTCCTGGTTCTGCGCGAGCGCGGTGAACGCGCCCCAACCGACGGCCGGGAACCCATTGTTGATGCCGTTCAGCCCAAGCTTGGTCCCCCACTGCTCGCTCGCTTCTTTTGAGCCGAGGTATTGGGATTGGCGATTGAAACCGAAACGGAACGTGTTGAGCAGCGTCGGGGTCAGAGTCCAATCGTAGCTGAGGCGGCCCGTATAAATATTGGTGGCGCCATCGCGCGTGCTCTGCACCGGGTTCGGCAGAATCGAATATGGACCGTTGTTATCGTTGTAGCTCTGGTTCCACATTCCGCTCAGATGCTGCGTCGGCGTGAAGTATTGATCCACCTTAAAGGTATAGGCGCCGTAGTTGGTGACCGAAGATCCGGAGGATGGATAGTTGTTGTAGATGCCGGGACGCGCGGGCTGCGGCACGTAGCTGAGAATGTTTTTTGAAACGGCGCTAATCCGGTCCGCGGGGATGATGTTGCCCGGGAATTGATTGCGCGTAAAGCCTCCGCCGGGGAGCGCCGTAGTGGTGTTGGGATCGTAAATCGGAATCTGGTTACCGGCTGCGTCTACGAGTCCCGAAAGATTGCCATTGCGGAAGTCCTGGTTGGGCACCGAGCCGATGGAATTCTGCGCGCCGCCATGCAGGCGGTATTCCTCGATATTGACAAAGAAGAAGGTTTTGTTTTTCCCGTTGTAGAGCTTGGGAATCCAAACCGGCCCGCCGAAGGTGCCGCCAAACTCGTTCTCGTGGTGAACGGCAACGCTGTCGCTAAAAAAACCGCGCGCGTCAAAAGCGGTGTTCCGCAGAAATTCATAGAGGTTGCCGTGAAACTCGTTGGTGCCCGATTTGATGACGTAGCGCTCGACGCCGCCGCCCGAGTTGCCGAACTCCGCCGAATAGCTGCTCGTAAGAAGCGACATTTCCTGAACGGCGTCCGGAGGGAAGGTCAGGTTGCGCGGATCGCCCTGTACTTCAGCAGTCTGCGTGCTCATTCCGTCGACCTGCATTTCCTTGGAGAGGGTCGGGCTTCCGTTAATGTGGGCGTCGAAGGTGTCAGACGCCAGACCGCCCGCGTGAACGCCGGGCGTGACGCCGGGGGAAAGAAAGATAAACGCCTCAGGACCACGGCCGCCTACCATGCCGGCCGCGGAGGTCAGCGGCAAATCATTGTACGACTTCGGGTTGACTTCCATGCTCACGTCGCTGGTTTCGCTCTTCAGCGCGGGCGGCGCGGCGGTTACGGTCACGCTCTCGCTTACCTCGCCCACCTCCATACGGAGATCGAGCGGCGTCACGCCGGAAACTTGAACCGTGACGTTCTCCCGGACGAGCTTTTTGAAGCCCTTCAATTCCACCTGGACTACGTACCTTCCGGGCGGCAGTTCGGGGAGGTTGTAATTCCCTGCCTCCATGGAAAGCGTGGATGTCTCGACGTTGGTGCCGACGTTGACGGCGGTTACTTTGGCTCCGGGCAAGACCGCCCCGGAGGCATCTTCCACCACACCGCGGATGCTACCGCGTTCCGATTGCGCAAACGCGAGCACACCACAGAGCAGCATGAATCCGGCTAACTTGGCTACAGGTTTAATCACAAACTACCCCCTTCTCCCGTTACACTTTGAGACTGACGCCTACGCACGGACCAGCGGCCTAAATCCATCCGATGGTCAGACCTCTATCAAGTACTGCGAAGATACTACAACCTCTCCCATTCGCTCGTCAACCTGTTTTTTTGCCAATAAAACGGTGAGAATGGCTTTAACCCGGCGGTTGGGATCGCATCATTGACAATTCTTAAGAATCGGAACTATGATCTAATGGCCTGATGATATGAGCGCATATGCGGAACAGAGAATCCCTGAGCGAGTGATCGAGGGAGATTGCCGCCCCCTTCCGGAGGCGGTTCCGGGTGTAATTCTGCGCAGTTTCGCTTCGGCCGATTGCGGCGCGAACGGATTTAGCACTGGTTCCGCCGAGTTCGCCCCCGGCGCGGTGCTGGCCTACCACTGGCACCCCTGCAGCGAGGCGATCACGGTGGTGGAGGGTATTGCGACCGTCCTGGTGGAAGGACGGAGCTATCAACTATCACCCCTCGATTCGGTCCACCTTCCGGCGGGCGTGGCGCACTCCGTGCAGAACCGGGAGAAGGGGCAAAAAATGGTCGCACACTGCGCTTTTGGCTCCGCCAACCCAGCTAGAAATTTTGGAGAGCAAAACTTTCCGGACGATCCGCGCGGAGGCGGCCTGCCCCGGGAGGGGGATCCGGAATACGTCAGCCGGGCGGCGGACCGGGAAAGTTACGAGCTATCGCCAGGCGCCTTGTTTTCGGACCTGTTCGCGGGCCGATTTGGCTCAAAAGGAATCTGTGGCGGTTACGGCCGCTTTGCCCCGGGTTCGTCCCTGCCCTGCCATGTCCACGAGTACGACGAATCGATCACGATTATGGAGGGCGAAGCACTATGCCTGGTGTCGGGACGAAAATATATGTTGAGCGGACTCGATACCGCTTTTGTACCGGAGGGCTTGCCTCATCGTTTTTTAAATGAATCCGGTGGACCGATGGCGATGATCTGGGTCTACGCCGGGGATGAGCCGGGCAGGACCCTGATCGATGCGGGATATTGTTCGGGGACGCTCGGGTGGCCGCCGGAAAAGTCTGAAGCTAAGAGATTAGAATGATGAAATATTATGCCGGACGATGATCTGACACCGGTGACGCGCACGACGCTCACGGCGGATATCTATCGCAAGCTTTTGAGTCAGATCATACGCGGCGTCTGGCGTCCCGGAGACCGGATTCCGGCGGAGCGCCAGCTTGGGCGATCCCTCGGAGTGGGGCGGGCATCGCTGCGCGAGGCGCTGAAGGCGCTGGAGATCATGGGCATGATCGAGACGCGGTTAGGCGACGGAACCTACGTGTGCCAGCGGTCCGAATTTCTCTCGCGCCCGCTCTTGTGGGCAATCACCAGCAGTTCGGAGACGGAAGTACACGAACTGGTGGAAGCGCGTAAGCTCATCGAAACGGAACTGGCCGGGCTCGCCGCCAATCGGGCCACGGCGGAGGATTTGAAGCAAATCGGGTCGCAGTTGGACCGGATGGAGCGGTCGGCCGGCGACAACAGCGAGTTTCTGCAGGCTGACATCGAGTTCCACCTGGCGCTCGGGCAGGCCGCGCACAACAGTATCCTGATGAACGCCCTGCATTTGATCCGGAATCTGCTGCAGGAATGGATTGGCAGCACATTGCAGGCCGAGGGAATCGCACAGAAAGCGATTGAGCACCACAAAGCGATTTTTATGGCAGTGGCGAAGAAGAACGGAGCGGCCGCGCGGACGGCCATGACGGTTCACCTGGACGAGATGGCCCAGTTCTTCGTCGCGGCCCACAAAAAGCGGCCCGCGGAATAAAACGAAACGGAACGCGCTGTTTTCCGGCGGGTGATAACTTGATGGGTGGTTTTGAAGATCGTGAGATATAGCAAGTTTGCAGCCTTCTTGTTCGCGCTGGCCTCGCTGCCTGTTTTCGCACAATTGCCTCCGGCAGCCGAACGGCCGATTGACTTCGCAAAAGACATCCAACCGATTTTTGCGCAGAACTGCTACGGATGCCATGGTCCACAGATGCAGACAAGCGGGTTGCGCCTCGACGATGGCGCCTCCGCGCTGAAGGGCGGGAATTCGGGGGCCGTAATTCAACCCGGCAAGAGCGCGGAGAGCGCGCTGGTGCTCCGGATCGCCGGCGCTCCCAATATGATGGCGATGCCGCCCGGGAAAAAATTGTCGCCGGAGCAGGTGGGGGTCATCCGCGCCTGGATCGACCAGGGCGCGAAGTGGCCGGCATCGGAAACGAAGGTAGCCGAGGCGCCGCGCCGGGGCGCCTCGCACTGGTCGTTCCAACCGCTCCATAAGCCGGAGCCGCCGGCGGTCCGAGACGCCGCCTGGGTCCGCAATCCGGTGGATGCTTTTGTCCTGGCGCGCCTGGAGCGCGAGGGGATTGCGCCTTCGCCGGAAGCGTCGAAGCCAACGCTGCTGCGGCGGCTCAGCCTGGACCTGATCGGCCTGCCTCCAACTCCCGCCGAGATTGCCGGGTTCGTCAACGACAACCGTCCGGATGCTTACGAGCGGCAGGTGAACCGTCTGCTCGCGTCACCGCATTACGGCGAGAAGTGGGCGCGGTACTGGCTGGATCTGGCGCACTACGGCGACAGCGATGGATACGAAAAAGATTGGATTCGCCCGTCGGCGTGGCGCTATCGCGAGTGGGTGATCAACGCTCTGAACTCCGATATGCCTTTCGACGAATTCACCATCGACCAACTGGCCGGAGACCTTTTGCCCCACCCGACCATCGAGCAGCGGGTGGCGACCGGCTTCCATCGAAACACGCTCACAAACCGCGAAGGCGGCGTCGATAATGAGCAGTTCCGCTTTGAGAACGTGATTGCCCGCGCGTCCACCACCGGACTCGTGTGGATGGGGCTGACGGTGGGGTGCGCACAGTGCCACGACCATAAGTTCGACCCAACCACCCAAAAAGACTTCTACAGCCTCGCCGCTTTCTTCGACAACGTGGAGGAAACCGACATCGACGCGCCGATGCCGGGCGAAATCGGGCCCTGGCTCGAAACACACGATGAATACCGGAGGAAGCGGCAAGCGCTGCTCGACGAATATCACGTGCCGGAGCTGCAGAAAGAGTGGGAGGCGAAGATGATCGATGCGGGCGATCATCCGGGAAAGTACACCGACTGGGATCTCGCATGGGATGTTCTGTTGAAGCTGACCGTGGGCGGCGATGGCGAAAAAATCATCCGCAAGAAGCCGGAAGCCCGCACGCAGAGGGAACAGGACGCGCTGACCGATCACTTCATTACCTATTACTTCTACGCGGTAGGAGACGCGAAGAACAAGGAAGTGAAGTTCAAGGAACTGGCTGAAAAACTAAATAAGCTGCGCGACAGTTATCCGCATCTCACGCAAGCGCTCACGCTCACGGAATCGAAGGAGCCGCACAAGTCCTATCTCCGCCTCCGCGGCAATTATAAGAATCTGGGCATTGAAGTCCACCCCGGCACGCCGGAATTTCTGGGTCCACAGCCGGCCGAGAACCCAACCCGGATGGATCTTGCGCGATGGCTGGTATCGAGCAAGAACCCGCTCACCGCGCGGGTAACGGTGAACCGCTTCTGGCAGGAGCTTTTTGGAACCGGCATCGTGAAGACCTCTGACGATTTCGGAATGCAGGGCGATCGCCCGACCCATCCACAACTGCTCGACTGGCTCGCATCGGAGTTCATCGAGAACGGGTGGAGCATGAAAAAAGTTCAGAAAATCATCGTCATGTCGGCGACGTATCGCCAGACGTCCACGGGGCGTCCGGATCTGGAATCAAAAGATCCGGCGAACACGCTGCTGGCGCGGCAGACGCGTATCCGTTTGCCGGCGGAGTTGATTCGCGACGAAGCGCTGGCCGTGAGCGGACTGTTATCTCCGAAAATCGGCGGGCCCAGTGTGCGGCCATTTCAGCCCGATGGCGTTTCCGAATTGGGCTACGGCGCGGGCGTGAAGTGGAAGGAGAGCGAGGGCGAGGACCGTTACCGCCGCGGCTTGTACATTCACTTCCAGCGCACGACGCCGTATCCTTTGCTGGCGAATTTTGACGCGCCGCGGGGCGATGTGACGGTATGCGCCAGGCTGCGCTCCGATACGCCTCTACAGGCTCTCAATCTTTTGAATGATCCGGTCTTTTTAGAGGCGGCTCGCGCATTCGCCTACCGCGTTCGGAGTGAAGCGCCGGGGGATTTCGAATCGCGGCTGCGCTATGCCTACCAGCTTGCCGTCGACCGCAATCCGACAGCCACGGAGCATGCGCGTCTGGAACAGTTTTTTGAAAAGCAGAAGTCCATCTTCGACAAGGAGCCGAAATCGGTGGACGCGCTCGCATCGGCGGGGGCTCCGGACCGCGTCAATGAGGCGGCGTGGGTGACGCTCAGCAGCGTGTTGCTGAACTTGGACGAATTTATTACCAGGGAGTAAGCAGTGAACATCAACGAGTTTCTTTCCATCCAGTCCCGGCGGGCGTTCTTTCGCTCGTGCGCCGGAGGCATCGGAAACATTGCACTGGCGAACCTGCTGGCTTCGGAAGGGCGCGCGGGAGTCGCGAAGTCCCCCGTGGACGACCCGCTCACGGCCAAGGTGCCGCCCCTCCCGGCGAAAGCGAAGAACGTGATCTTCCTGTTCATGGAAGGCGCTCCCAGCCAGATGGATCTGTTTGATCCCAAGCCGGCCCTGAAGAAGTATCACGGGCACTCGCTGCCGCCCTCTCTCACGAAGAATCTCCAGCTGGCTTTCATCAAGCCGACGGCGGCGGTGCTCGCGAGCACGCGAGAATTCAAGCGCTACGGGCAGTGCGGAATGGAATTGTCGGACCTGCTGCCGCACACCGCGACATGCGCCGACGATATCTGCCTGGTGCGCTCGATGCATAGCGAGGCATTCAACCACCACCCGGGACAATTGCTTCTCTTCACGGGCTCCATCCAGCCGGGACGCCCGACTCTGGGCGCATGGTCTCTGTATGGACTGGGGAGCGAGGCCAAAAATTTGCCGGGCTTCGTGGTCTTGACATCGGGCTCCGGCACCAGCGGCGGCTCGGATAATTTTTCGAGCGGCTTTCTACCTTCCACGTACGCCGGGACCGTCTTCCGGAACACCGGCGATCCGATTCTGTATCTGAAAAATCCGGCCGGTATCAGCAACGCAACCCAGCGCAATCGCCTGGACGTGCTGAAGCACCTGAACCAGGAACATTTCATGCGGGAGGCGGACGTTGAGATTGCGTCACGCATTCATTCGTACGAACTCGCGTTTCGCATGCAGGCGTCGAGTCCGGAACTGCTCGATTTTTCCAAGGAATCGCCGGCGACACTCGAAATGTACGGCGTAAACAAGGAACCCACGAAGCCCTACGCGACCAACTGCCTGCTGGCGCGGCGCATGGTGGAGCGCGGAGTCCGGTTCGTCATGTTGATGCACGCCAGTTGGGATCACCATAGCGAGATCAATGCCGGGCTCACCAAACAGTGCGGCATCACCGATCAGCCGGTGGCTGCGCTGATCAAAGATCTGAAGCAGCGCGGGTTGCTCGACTCGACTCTGGTCGTCTGGGCGGGCGAATTCGGAAGAACCCCCATGGCGGAAATCCGCCGCCCCGAAGAAGTGAACAATGCCGGGCGCGACCATCATCCGAACGGATACAGCATCTGGGCCGCGGGCGGCGGTATTCGCGGCGGGCAGGTCATCGGGAGCACGGATGAACTCGGACTGAGCGTGGCGGAGGGCAAGGTTCACGTTCATGACCTTCAGGCGACGATTCTGCGCTGCCTCGGCTTCGACCACACCAAGCTCACCTACCATCACATGGGCCGGGACTTCCGGCTGACGGATGTGGAGGGTACGGTGGTGGACAAAATGCTGGTGTAACGGTGAATCGGAGAACGTTTCTTGGTAGCCTCGCCGCCGGAGTTGCAGGCGCGGCGGCGCCCACATCCATCCCCATCATCGACACGCACATTCACCTGTTTGATCCCACGCGCCCCGGCGGCATTCCCTGGCCGCCCAAGAGTGAGCCGGTTCTATACCGGCCCGCATTGCCCGCGCGATACCGCGAGGTAACGAAGTCCCTTGGAGTCGCGGGCGCGATCGAAGTGGAATGCAGTCCCTGGTTTCAGGACAACCAGTGGGTTCTGGACGTCTGCGCGAAGGACCCCATTATGGTCGGAGCGATCGGGGACCTGGAGCCGGAAAAGGCGGAGTTCAGGAAGCACCTGGACAGGTTTCACCGCAATCCGCTCTTTCTCGGGATTCGTTGCGGCAATCTGTGGGGGCGGGATTTTCACGGCAGCGTTCGGAATCCGCAGTTCCTTTCCGGGGCGAAGGCGCTGGCGGACGCGAATCTTGTCATGGACATCGCCAACCCGACGCCGGAACTGGTATCCGATATCGTGCGCCTTACCGACCAGGTGCCCACTTTGCGCGTGGTGATCGATCATCTTCCGGCGATGGAACCGGTGCGCGACGCGGCTGCCCTCCGATCCCACCAGGCAAACCTGCGTGAATTGGGGAAACGCCCACAAGTCTACGCGAAGGTCTCGGAAGTGCTGCGGAAAGTGGACGGCAAGACGCCGCTCGATCCGCAGTTTTACCGGCCCCGGCTGGACGAGTTGTGGGAAGTTTTCGGAGAAGACCGGCTACTTTTTGGAAGCGACTGGCCCAACAGCGATCTCTGGGCGAGCTATCCGCAGGTTCTCGGCGTGGTGCGCGGCTATTTTGCAGCCAAAGGGGACGCCGCCGAGGAGAAATACTTCTGGAGGAATTCCAGAGCCGCTTACCGGTGGGTGAAGCGAGGCCAGCAGCCGGGCTAAAGACTTCCGAACGATGGCCCCGTCCGCCGGCCGTTCTCGCACTCAGCCCTGGTAGTGTGCCAGTTGGACAAGCTGAATGAGGTTGCCGCAGGTGTCGTTCACCATCGCGATGGTGGAGGCGGTCACGTCGGTGGGCGGCATTGTGAACTCAGCGCCGCGCGCCTTGATCCGCTCGTAGTCGCCCCTGACGTCGTTGGTGTAGAACATCGCCGCGGGCTGGCCCTGGTCAAAAATCGCCTGCTGGTAGGTTTTGGCCGCGGGGTTGCTATTCAGCGCCAACTGCAGTTCAGGGCCGCCCGGGTCCTCCGGCGAGGCGACGGTTAGCCAGCGGAACGGGCCCTGGCTGAAGTCGGTCTTCTTGGCAAAGCCCAATACCTCCGTATAGAAACGCAGCGCCTTGTCCTGGTCGTCTACATATACGCTCGTCAATTTGATTTTCATTTGGCTTCTCCTCTGTTACGTGCGCGGCTGGGGCCGCGCCGTTTTGTGCTTGTTTTCCGTTCCGCCGCCGGTTGATCCATGCGATCGAGGTGCCGTTCAAGAGCATCCACGTGAGCGGACCAGAACCGGCGGAACGGGGCCAGCCAGGCATCCAACTCCTGCAGTGGTTCAGGCCTCAGCCGGTACAGGCGGCGCTGTGCGTCCACCGTGGATACCACGAAACCGGCGTCTCGCAGCACTCGCAGATGCTTCGATACCGTCGGCTGCGGCATTCCAAGTTGACGCTCGATTTCTCCAACCGACTGTTGCGACGAGACCAGGAGGTTCAATATCGCGCGGCGGTTCGGCTCCGCAATGACCTCGAACACAGATTCCACTCTCTTGATATACGCGATCAGGCATATGCTTGTCAAGGTACATATCGGTATTTTTAGAGAGAGCCAGGGATTGAGGAGGACGGAGCGGCCCTACTTTTTCCTGCCCTTCGGACGTTCGCGCTCAGGCAGCGCGAAGGCGCGCCAGAAGGCATCCGCGACTCCCGCGGCCAAGTCCTCCGGGAACTCGGCTGTTTCGTGAAAAATATGCTTGTACAGCATTGGGCCGATCAGAAACGCAAGGCCGAGCGTTTTGTTGAGATGCGGGGAAAAATACCCCAACGCGATGCCTCTATCCATCAACTCGATCGCTTTCGCGCGGCGCGGCTCCATTACGTATGCCCGCCAGGCGTTGCCGAACTCGCGATTCCGCGCGGCGTAAGCCACGATGTGGGGCATGAGCTTGTCCCGCAGTTCCCCGCAATCGGAAGGCGGCTTGTGCTCCAGAAAGTCTATGAGGTCCTGGCGGAGGTCGCCGCTGTCGAAGGCCGGCCCCTCCGATCCGATGCCGTGAAGGCGCCCCAGCGCTTCCAGGCAAAGAGTCTCCTTGTCCGGCCAGTGTTTATAGATGGTTGCCTTGCTGACTCCGGAGCGGGCCGCGATCGAATCGATGCTGGTTCCCTCAATGCCGCGTTCGGCGAATAGCTCGATCGCTGCGTCCACCACCGACGCATGCGCCCGCCTGCTACGGGGGCGTTGTAAGTTCGGAAGTGCTGGGGCGCCTGCCTTCAAATCTCAATCCGTGAAAAAAAGTAAGTGCTGAGGCCCAGGAACAGCGAGCCCGTGACGCACAGCACTAATGTATCCAATGCGAAACCGAAGTGTACCGCGGATATCAAAGCATTGCGCAAACCATCGACGCCATAGGAAAGCGGATCGAGACCGGTCAGGATCTTAAGCGCAAAAGGCAGGCCGGTGAGCGGAAAAAGCGCGCCCGAGAGGAAAAAGATCGGCATCACGATGAAGTTCATGATGAGCTGGAATCCCTGCATGTCTTTGAGTACCGCGCCAAACGCCGTTCCCAGTGCGCCGAAAACGAACGCGATGCACATCATGAAAAAGAACGTCAGAGGAAGCAGGGAGACGTTCGCCGGACGAAAACCCGCGATGACGCAGACGATCATCACCAGCACGCCCTGACTCACGGCAACCGTGGCGCCGCCGAGAATGCGCCCCAGCATGATCTGCGTGCGCGGCACGGGAGCCACCAGAGTCTCCTTCAGAAATCCGAACTGGCGGTCCCACAGCAACGCGACGCCGTTGAAGATCGAGGAGAACAAGATCGTCATTCCGATCACTCCCGGCGCGACGAATTGCAGATAGCTGCCCTTGCCCGCCATGGCGAAGACCGGGCCCAGTCCGAAGCCGAGAATCAAAAGATAGAGCATCGGCTGCCCGAGGGAAACGATGACCTGGACGGGAGAGCGATAGTAGCGCTTCAACTCTCTTAACCACAGCGCGTAAATAGCGTTCATCTGTTTATTTCCTCCATGCCTTGGCAAATTGACGCATCTGGTCAGCGGCGCTGGAACCTTCGTCGCGAATCGATGAGCCGGTCAGCGCGAGGAACGCCTCCTCCAGCGACTCCGAGGAGGTCTGCGCCTTTAACTCGGCGGAAGTTCCCTGCGCCACAATACCGCCGTGATCGATGACCGCGATTCTGTGCGCGACGCGGTCCGCCTCGTCCATGTAGTGCGTCGTCAGAAATACAGTGGTGCCTTCGGTCTCATTCAAACGCTTCACGTGAGTCCAAAGCTGATTGCGGCTCTGCGGATCGAGACCAAGGGTGGGCTCATCCAGAAAGAGAATTTTGGGTGTGTGCAGGAAGCCGCGAGCGATTTCAAGACGGCGCTTCATGCCGCCCGAGAAGGTCTTCACCTGGGCGTCCCGGCGCTCCCATAGTTCGAACAATCGCAACAGAGTCTCGGTCCGCTCGTGGCGCTGTTTGCGCGGCACGTGGTAGAGAACCCCATGGATGTCCATATTTTCGTATGCCGTCAGATCGGCGTCGAGGCTGGGATCCTGAAATACGATTCCAAAACACTGCCGGACCGCGGACTGATGCTGCGCCGGATTGAGACCGTCAATTTCGATCGAGCCCGACGTGGGACGCAGCAGCGTGGTGAGAATTTTGATCGTGGTTGTCTTGCCGGCTCCGTTGGGTCCGAGAAAGGCAAAAATCTCTCCCTTCCGCACCTCAAACGAAACGTTGTTCACGGCGGTGAACGAGCCGAATGTTTTTAGGAGATTTTGAACGCGGATCATCCCGATCCTCCACGGACAATACTAAACGGTTCAGTTTAGTTTCGTCAAGAGAAAAGATGGAATCAGACGTTCGCCCACTCGGCGGCGGCGAGGTAACCGGCATCCACAAGCAGCGAAGTCCCGGTAATCCCAGCCGATTCCGGCCCCGCGAGGTAAAGCACCGCGTTCGCGATGTCCACGCCTTCGAGCATGCGCCCCAAGGGCACTCGATTGCAGCGCTCGCGCAGGGTTCGTTCGGGATCGGGAGTGTTGGCGACGTGGTAGCGGAACATTGGGGTGTCGGTAATTCCGGGACAAACGCAGTTGACGCGGATTCCATACTCGGAGAAATCCAGGGCGAGCGCCTTCGATAGCATCGCGACCGCGCCTTTCGAAGCGACGTAGGCGGGTGTGTGCTTTTGTCCGACGAAACTCGACACGGAGCCGATATTGACGATCGCGGGAGCGGAGGAGCGCCTGAGACGCGCCAGACAATGTTTGGAGGTGAGAAAGATGGAGCGGACATTAACGCCCATGACGTAGTCCCATTCCTCCACCGTCGTATCCTGCACCGGCTTGACCATGACAATGCCGGCGTTGTTCACGAGGTGATCGACCGAATCGAGCGCAGCCAGCGCTCCGGCGACGGAATCCTCGCTCGAAACGTCGCACGCGAGGAAATCGCACGCGCCGCCGTGAGCGCGGATCCGTTCCGCCGCGGCGGCGCCGCTCTCGATGTCGCGCTCCAGCAGAGCGACACGGGCGCCTTCTTCCGCAAACCTGCGTGCAATGGCAAAACCGATTCCGGAGCCGCCGCCGGTGACTACCGCCACGCGATCCTGGAACCGGCCGCTCACGCGAGAACGCCTCCGGGATAGCGCTGGAACACTTCCGGATCGTACACCGACGCGATCAACTTCCCTTCCCTGCGAATCCTCTTCCAGGCGGCGTCCGCTTCCATCATGCTTTCCATCACTCCAAGATAATGGCCCTGCTCCAGATTGCCGTATTTGAAGAAGCAGTCCGTAATCAGCGCGGTTCCCTTGGCGGTTTCGATGGAGACCGCGATGGAGGACCGGTGATGCACGCCAGTCCAAAAGGCTCGAATTCCCGGCAGCACTTCGGCTTCGTCCTCGAGCAGCCGCACTTTTTCCCAGCCGTCGTTCTGAAGATAGTCGTTCACTTCGGGCGGAATGCGCAAGTGGCGCGGAACATGAAGGTGATAGTAAGGCGCTTGAAAATCCTCAATCCAGCCCTTGCGCGAGATGCAGATTTCCGCATTGCGGAACATGTGGATATTGGCGGTGGCGTAAGCCTGCAGCGGGGTCACAATCACGGTCGAAATATCGTCCGGAGTGAGCCCGCGCGATTTGAGAATATTTTCGGGCAACTGGCTGTCGGTCCGCGCGATCTGGGCTTCGGGGTAACCAAAGAAACTCAGCCACGCCTGGTTGATTACGGTGAGGTCGCGGGGAGGGCCGGTGTTAATCAGGATGTTGCGTCCGCCGCCCTGAACGAGGTAGATCAGCGTATTCATTTCCTCGCGCGTCCCCCAACCGTGCATCCAATAGACTTCCGGACCGGGCACCCAGAATGTGCCTGCATTGAACGCCTGAACCGTGTAGTTCATGATTTTGTCTCCCGCAACACCTCGGCGCGAAAACCGCGCATGGCCGATAGAAACACGCCGATGTCACTACCGAGGCTGATGACACGAAACCCTTTGCGAATCCAATGCGCCGCCCCGGCGGGAGTCGCGGGTAGGAAGCCAGGGGCCACGCCGTGTTTCCGGCAGGCGGCCACCAGCGCATCCATCGCCTCCAGAAAGCGCGGATGGTCGAACTGCGCCGGAATTCCCATCGAAACAGTCAGGTCGTAGTGACCCATCCACGCTACGTCAAGACCTGGAACGGATACGATTTCATCCAGATTCTCGAAGGCGCGAACCGTTTCGAGCAGCGCGATGACCGTGGTTTCCTCGTTCGCCTGCGCCAGGTAGGAAGCATTGCCCGCGCGATACAGATCATGCGCAACTCCCAGCGCCACGCCGCGCTTTCCTTGCGGCGCATATTTCAGCCCGGAAACGATTTGTTCCATCTGCGCCCGTGTTTCGACGCGGGGAGCCATCACACCGCGCGCTCCCAAATCGAGCACACGGGAGAGCGGCGCCATTTCGAGATCCGGAACGCGCACCATCGGCACGATATCCGAGCCGCGGCAGGAGGCGATCATCTCCGCAACCAGCGCGACGTCGCACCGCCCGTGCTCCATGTCGTAGATCACGAAATCCAAATCGCAGGCGCTCAGCATCGGCCCTATGCCAGGGGTGAACAACTCGAGCACCATCTGCCCGAGTATCGTTTCTCCGGCTTTCAATTTTTCCCGGAAGCGATTCATCCGCGGAACCTCGACTGATATTCAGCGAGTTTGCGGCGGAAGCCGGGGCGGTCGAGCACCGCGGGATTTACGACGCTCGGAGGAGCCTCGCCGCTCATGACCGCGAGCGCGCCTTCACAATCGATGCGGCCCATGTCGCGGAACAATTCCTCGGTCCACCCGATGGAATGGGATGTCAGAATCACGTTGTCGAGGGAAAGCAGAGGAGAGCCGGCCGGCAGCGGCTCCGTTTCGAAAACATCGAGCGCCGCGCCGGCGATCCGCCGCTCCCGCAAGACTTCCACCAGGGCTGCTTCATCGACAATGGGGCCGCGCGCGGTATTGATCAGAAACGCGGTCGGCTTCATAAGGGCCAATTGGGCCGCTCCCACCAGCTTTCGCGTCCCGGGCGTCAGAGGACAGTTGATCAGAACGTAATCGGATCGCCGGAAGATATCCTCCAGGCTCACCGGTTCAACACCTTCGGTGCGTATGGTGTCAGGAGACACGAAGGGGTCATATGCGAGCAGATGCCCCACGCCAAAACCGCTCAGCAGGCGAAATGCTTCGGTACAAATGTTACCGAAGCCAATGCTGCCGATGACGCGATCGCGCGGCTCGCGGCCAAGGTCGCGGGTGCTTTCCACCCACTTCCCTTCCCGCACCATGCGATCTTTCCGGACCAGATTGTGGGAGAGCGCCAGAACGAAAAGTACGATCGATTCGGCCATGGGACGCACTACGCCGCGCGGAGTGATGTAGACGGCGATATCCCGTTCCGTGCACGCAGCCAGGTCCACGTTGTCGTAGCCGACACCGCATCTTCCGATGGCGCAAAGACGCTCTACTCCTTCGAGCGACCTCGCGGTGACGCGCGGCTTCAGAGAGATCAGCACGTCGTAACCGGCGAGCATGTCCGGCGTGTACTCGGCACGGTATTCCGGCAGGAATTCATGCTCCAGACCCGGTTTTGCGGACAAGAGGCCCAGACCGATATCGGGAAAGATCAAGCGCCGTTGTTCGTCCAAAAAATCCGCGGACAGCCCGACGCGAAAGAGCGTTTCATCCATCATCGTGTTTGTTCTACCAGCATCGCCGAAAGCGGCGGAATCTCAATCGTCAGTTCCTTGGGCAGCGGGCCGCTCTTGCCCAGCGCCCGCTTCCCGGACTCCCCGTACGCGGCGAAGGCATGACTCCCACCCGGCCGCCCGTACTCCCGCGGCGAGAAGACAACAGTTTGCGCCGTCGTCTTCCAATTCGCAAAAACGTAGCCCACTTTTCCATCCGCCTCCCAGGTCGATTCGAGAACGTGCGGGACGTCAACCACCGGCAGATCCTGTGTTCTGCGATTATCCTTGGGATCACGCCACATCCGGATGCGCTCGGCGGGCCGGCTGATGAAGTCCGGGTCGCGCAGCATTTTGCCGGAGATCAGATACGGTCGGGCGAAGGTGCGGAGTGCGCGGGCGCAACTGCGCGCAAGGCGCATTTCCTCGGTTGGCGATGGAATGGTATCCAGCCGGTAGTTTGGCTTTCCGGGGTCCACTTCGAGCAGAGTCCCGTTGGTGAATTTGCGCGCGACCTTGATCGCCTCGGCATAGGGATGCGCGATATCGATCTCGTTGCTTCCACCATAGCCGAGCAGATACTCGTGATAAACGTAAATGAACAGCGGCACGGCAACGCGGTCGCTCGACGGGTCGGATCCGGTTCCAAAGAAGTTGAACGGACGCCCCATGTAGAGTTCCCAATCCGGGATGAAGTATTCGCACGGCTCTTCCACTGTAAAGGCAAATTCAGGGTTCAGACGCTTTCCTTCCGCGCGCACCTTTTGAAAGATCTTCTCGGTTTCGTCCACCATCCAACGTCCATAGCCGGGCGGGTGCGCGTGGCCGCGGTTGTAGCAAACCGAAGCGGCGCCGCCGTGGTTCTGGTCGTATTGCACCATCGAAGCGCCTCGCTTCACGCAGCCCAGGAAGGATTCCTCCAGATTGCGCTGCGTAAACGGCGTGCCCACACAAAGAGTGACGCTTCCCGCCCACGGGGGATCTTCTTCGAAGGGCCTCCCGGTGGGATCGTACGCGGCCGCCTTGGGAGCAATCTCGCGAAGGAAGCGGTCGCGATCGTGATAGCCGGCGTTATCCAGCGTGACACCCCAGCGTGCGCCGGAGAGCAGGAGAAAGAGTGGAGATCCGGCACTCTTCAGAGCGTGGGAGGCGGTGGCCCACAACTCCTCTCCTCCATAGGGAGGAAAGTACTCGCCAGCCATCCAAGGCGCAACGTGTTCCCAGCCGAACGGATTGGTGATCACCGGCGAGCCGAAGAAATCGGCATAGCGCTTCTGCAATGCGGGAATGCGAGCCGGATGAAAGTCGGGGTTCACCACGCGGTTCGATGGAGGGAAGTACATGGACCACTCGGCCGAATAGGGGTCGCCGCGCGTTTGGAACGTTACGATGGGGAAACCCTGCGCAAGATAGCGCGGCAAGCCGCGCTTGGAAATCTTCACCGCCCACTTTTGCTTTCTCGCCCATTCGCCGTAAATGTCCGCGGCGTCCTGCCAGGAGCCGCGAAATGCGCGCAGCACCGTTTCGTAGGGGAGTTCGATATCCTGGCCGGTGCGCTCATCGGGATTGTGCTCGACGGAGAGGTCCAGCGCTCCCTCAAGGCGCGACACGCGGAAATGCTTCACCCAGCCATCCCCATCCTCGGTCATCTCCAACAGGCCGGAAGTCCCGTCATGATAGGCGACCATCTGAAGCGCAGCCTGACCGGGATACATCGAGCGGTGCGCACGCCCAACAGGGATGCGTTCGCCGGGATCGACAAATTCCTGGCCGTCCAGGAAAGGATAGAGGAGGCGATTCTCACGCGCGTTCGAGGTCAAGCGCTCCGGAGCCGGCCATTGCGGATAAAATAACGACCGCACTCCAAAATCGCCGCGGTTCTGAATCGCAATCTTCCAGCGCACACCCGGAACGCCGGCATCCATGTGGACGGTGCAAATCACCTTCAGATGTTCGGGCGCATGCTCAAACTCCATCACCGCGCCGGCGGAAATTTCCTTCCGGGATGAAGATGACGCGGACGCGGACGTGATCTCTCGCGTGGAGCCATCCGGGCGCGAAAGAACGATCCGGTAGAGGGGAAGCTTATGAGATTCCGAAATAAAGTCACGGCCGGTGGCGGCGTCGCGCAGGGACGTGATCGCGTAGCCCGCATCCGGATTGAGGCGGATCTCCAGGCCCGGTCCGGTCAAGTGAAGGTCGGCCGCCGAAAGACTACCGGCCAGCAGGATGAGTAAGAGACTTCGCATGGACTTACCGGCGCTGCGCCCGGATTACAATATCCTGTTCGAATGGGCCCAGATCGATGGAAGCCTTCCCGCCTCCCCGCACCATCACGACCGGGGAATAGCCTCCGCTAACCGGCGAGTAGAGGCGAACCGCGTATTCTCCGGCGGGGAGATTGATTTCGACCTTGCCTTGAATAGGCTGGCCAGCGCCCGCGTCATCCACCTCGCGGCTGTCCGCGAGATAAACCACTAAGTCACGGCCGCCCACCTCGAGCGCCGAAGGCGTCACGTGATCGGGCTGCGACACAATCCAATCGTTCGCGGGCGTCGAGTGTATGAAATCGAAGCTGGCCATGAACTCCGAAAGATGTTGCATCCAACTCCGGATATCGCGCCGCGACGCGGGGGTGCCGGCCTCGCTGCCAACCGTGATCGAAAAATCAATGTAGTCGTAGTGCGAGCCATTGAGCAACGCCGTCCAGGCGCGCTTGCGGTGAATGGTCCACCCCACCGGGTCGCGATACATGCTCGCGGCGTTATCTTCGTCGAGAACGGTAGGCTTCGCATGCCGGTACGCGGCCCGGCAGTAGGCGGCCACTTCGGCAAGTTTCAACTCCCTGGACATGAACGCGCCAAGTTGAAAATCCCTCCCATCGAGCACCGTATCGGGAAGAGGGTGCACGTTGGCGATATCGAACAGGCCCTCCGAGTACGTCTTGTCCATCGGGAAGCGGAACTTCGGGCTATAAGTAAACGCCTCCTGTCCGGCGACGAGGTGGGGGCGTCCCAGCTTGCGCATCTCATCGCGAATCGCGTCGCCGATTGTCTGCTGCCAGGCGTCCACGTCCGAAGGCGGGATATGGCCTTTCACCGCCCCGCCGGGCTCGTTACAGATTTCGTAGTAAACGTTGTCGTACTGGCTGGTTTCCTGGATCACCTTGCGCGCATAGGCAACCTGCCGCCGCACCAGTTCGGGCTCCTTCAACGACAGGTATTCGGGCCATTCCACGTTTCCGACTCCCTGCTTGTTGTTCTTGTTCCGGAACGGATTCAGCGCCCAGACTTCATTGCCATAGGTGTTGCTGAAGATCGTTAACTCCACGATAATGCCCCGCTTCGAAGCGGCATCCAGGAAACGGTGCAGGCGTTCGAAATACTCGGAATTCCACTGATCCAGATCGTAGACCGGCTCTCCATCCATCGCCTTTCCGGGGCCGGTGCGAGGAAATGGCGCAATGTAATCCGGCGATTCCGGCTTGGCCGGGGACGAGGGATTGCGCGCACTCTGCAGTTCGCGAAACAGCAGGAACGTCCGGGTAAGAGTGATTTTGTGCGCGGCCGCATCGTCCAGATATTTTTCGAAATTAAACGGGCGATTGATAACCGACCCGTAGTGTTCGCTTGCGGTAATCAAAGCCAGCGGCTTCCCCCGGAAGAGAAAGTAGCGGGGGTTATCGGGATGGAGGGAGAGGGCATCGGCCGCGCTCGCGGCGACACAAAGGCATAAGGCAAGCCCGAAAGCCCACAGGCGGCGTACTCGGCGGAGCGGCACCGCGTTATCCCCTCCGGTCCAGGACCATCACCCAATCGCGAATCACCGGAAACTCCGGCGCCTTCCAGGCTCCGGACGCATCGGGAGAAAACAGGCCGAAGTCCACTTCCGCTCCGTCGCTCGGGTTGTACAGAAACGCGCGATAAGTCCCGGCTTCCAACTTCGAGAATTGAAGCGCTTTCCATGCCGTGGGCGAAAACACGATCACGGCTTCGCCGGGAATACGAGCCGCAAACGGCTGCCAGTAGTTTTCCGCGGTCCAGTGAGGCTGGACCATGTCCGGCGCAGGCTCAAGCTTCCACCAGGAATAGCGCATGAGGAGCTTTTTCCCCAGCCCAAGGTCGGTGGATCCGGGCAGTTGCGCGGCAACGTCCCACGGCGGCCCGCCCCAGGCGTGACCATGGGGCGACAGCCCATAAGGTTTCTCACGTGTGTTCACCTGCCAGATTCCGTTTGCTCCGTAGGTGTGACCGCCGGCGCCGCTCAGAATGCACGACCAGAACATGAACCGCTGCACTTCCTCGCGGCTTGCTTCCTGAATGCCTTCGTAGCACACCTCTCCGACGAGGACCGGCATTTTGGGCTCCGATTCGAGCGAGTGCTGGATGCTCTTGATCGTGTTGGGGACGCTGCGGCGGTCGTCATGTCCGGTTTGCAGCATGTCGAAATCGAGCACGGAGGCGTCGTCCACCGTGACGCGCGCGCTACTGGAAGGATGGATGGTGATGGGGTGCGCCCACGGATCAATGGAGCGAACATAGCGCGCGAGTTCGGTCCAGCCGTGCTTCTGAATTTCGCGGTCCTGGTCCGGCGTTTTAGAAAGGTAAAAGGGCATGGTTCCTTCGCCCGCGAGGCACCACAACACCGGATAGGAACCCCATCGCGCGACGATGTTGCGCCAGTGCTGCTTGATCTTCGGAACGCCCATCTGCTTGAGGAAATATCCCCAGCAGCCGACGATGCACGGAACGAGGCCCCGGTCGGCGAGGTATTGAATTCGTAGATCGGCCATGTCGAAATAGCCGGGGTTGATGTGGGTATATTCTTTGTCCCACGGAAAGCCGGCTTCATTTTCTCCACGGGGGTCGAAGGCGGGCATATCGGGATAAAGGCCGGCGACGATTTGTACCACCGTGAAACCTTTGCGAAGACGGTCGGCGGTGAGGGACTGAAATTCGTCAGGCCATTTGATCCGGTCACACAGGCCCATCCACTGAGTGTCGCCGAGCCAGAAGAAGGGAGTGCCGTCCGCATGCTCGAAATGCCGGCGGTCGGCGGCGACGCGAACCGGTCCATGTTGATACTGTGGATTCTTGCCTTCGTACGGGCTCACATGCAGAGTGCCGCGCTTGCCATGTAGATCCGCATTGGCCGCATCGGAACAGACGGAATGGAACGTGTACTCGCCGGGCGCCGCGGCGGCGTACCGGACTCTCCAGTTTTGTCCGCCGGCCCAGAATGCGGGGACGCGGTGCTGCACGCCTCCCGGCCCTTCAAATACTACATCCAGTTCCACTTCATTGAATGGATCGCGATACGATTTGCCCGACGAGAATGACCATTCCGTCGTATTGCGCGCAATCGCTTCGCGGACCTGTGAAAAGAGACCGGTATTGGCCAATATCGCGCCACCGGCAACCTGGCAGAACGCACGTCGGGATACCAAAGGAAGCCGCCTTTCAGAAACTCCGGACAGGATATCAGACCATCGGATCTATTGGCAATAGTTCCCCATGATTTCAGACCATCTAATGTTATGATAGCTATCGCCCAATGACCCCCAACCCCTTCATAGGCGTTCTCCTTCACTGGCTTGGCGGCCTTGCGTCCGCCAGTTTTTACGTTCCGTTTCGCAAAGTTCGCGGCTGGTCCTGGGAGACCTACTGGCTGATTGGCGGCGTATTCAGTTGGATTATCGCCCCTCTGGCGATCGGCCAGCTCATGACTCGCGACCTGTTCCAAGTGCTGGCGGAAGCGCCCGGAAGCACGCTCGGCTGGTGCTACTTCTTCGGCGTTCTTTGGGGGTTTGGGGGACTGACTTTCGGGTTAACCATGCGCTATCTGGGGATTTCCCTGGGCACCGCGCTGGCTCTGGGTTACTGTGCCCTTTTCGGAACTCTCGCACCTCCCGTCGTCTCCGGGACCTTTCCGGCGCTGATGCGAACACGGTCGGGTGTCGTCATTCTCGCCGGCGTCGTGGTTTGCCTGGTGGGAATCGGATTTGCCGCGATGGCGGGGATTTCGAAGGAAAGGGAATTGCGCCCGGAGGAGCGAACGAAAATCATCGAGGAGTTCAACCTGCGCAAGGGCGTTCTGGTCGCAACCTTTTGCGGAATCATGAGCGCATGCATGTCCTTCGGCCTCGCGGCCGGCGATGCGATCCGCGACCTCACGATGCGGCACGGAACCCCGCGGATCTGGCAGGGATTGCCGATTTTGGTGGTGGTTTTGCTGGGCGGATTCACGACCAACGCGGTGTGGTGCCTGGTTCTGCATCTGCGGCGCGGCAGCGGGGCGGAATATCTGACAACCGGCAACGGCAATGCTCCGCTGCTCGCAAACTACATATTCAGCGGCCTTGCGGGGGTCATCTGGTACATGCAGTTCTTCTTTTACACAATGGGTGAGACCGAGATGGGCTCACTGCGCTTTTCCAGTTGGACGCTCCACATGGCGAGCATCATGATCTTCGGCTCCCTGTGGGGTTTGGCGCTGCGGGAATGGAGAGGTGCCGGACGGCGGACGATGCGCCTGCTTGCCCTCAGCCTGCTGGCGCTCATTGCTTCCACGTTGATTATCGGATACGGCAATTACGCCGCGAACGCCGCGGCGCTCCAGGGATAAGCTCTCTCCCCGTCCGGCTGTTCTATGGCGGCCAGCTATGGAGCCACCCGCTCCCGGCCGCCCATTCAGGAGATAAGTACACCCGGTGAGGCCGGCCCGTTAGACATGGTCTGCCCCTTCCGTGCAGAGACGATGCTTTCTGATCATGATCAGAGTCTGTCCCATGACGCTACTGACTACGCGCCCCCATATGACTAAGTGAAGAGGCCTTTCCCCATCCAACTTATAGGGCCAGCAAATTAACAATTTCAGGCTTACGCCGGGGCTAAGGTCGCCGGCCCCGGTAAACAGCACTCCAACGCGGGTGATACTAACGGTCTTTCCGACTCCGCCAGCGTGTCCACGAGAATGGCCCAAAACGCGGAAACGCAAGTCCAGGGAGAGCGGGAACCGCCGCAGTTCCGCTGTCTTCTTTCCACGCATTGCACGGTGCTACCACTGGACATTGGCCACGGCCAGTTGTACAGTCTCCCACCGTCCATCCGGCCGTCCACACATGCACTCGACGATGCAAGTGCGAGAACCTAGGGGACACTCACCTGCCGCGAGCTACTGGAAAATGTTCCAGCAGCGGCCAATCCGCCCAGCACCGCGCCCGCAACGGCTACAGACCCGAGAAAGATCAAAGCCCAGTGTGCGTTGCGTCCACCTCCGCCGCCTTGCGGGTCGGGCGGTGGGGAACCCGCACCAGCGCCCGAAGCCACTGGCGCCGCAAAAATCGCTGTCATCCCTGGATCCACCTTCGCCAGCAGCGAGCCATTTGTGTCGACAACGCGGGCTTTACCAGACAACGAGGTCACTTGCACCGACCCTTCGGTGCTGGTCACACTCACGTTCGATCCGTTTCCGTCAGGAACGATGCGAAGGGGGCCGGCCTGAAGGGTGAAGTTTTTCGCGCGCGTTAGCCGCCCGACGCCGTCCTCCAGAACCAGGTGATCACCATACACGCGACCTCGCGAATGAACGCCAAGATCGACCTGCGCACGGTCCCGCAAAGATAGCGATGACCCGGACTCGGTGGTTTGAATCTTGGTGCCCTCAAACAACGATGCGTTTTTGCGAGTGTACACGTCATTCACACGAATTGCGCCGCTAGTCACGGCAAAGCCTATTTCGCCGGTCGCGGCGGAAGCATCGGCCGCGCCAAAGGCGACCAATGCCGCCAGAGTAAGAGTACTTGAATAGTGAAGGAAGCGGATCATAAAGATTCTCCTATGGATGACGGATACCGCCAACTTTTTACATTATGCGGGTAACTGCCGCGATATTCAACTATAATAATCGTGCATCGGGCCATTGAATGAATGACTTACAGTATGTTTTACGCACTGTAACACCCGGCCGCGCGGCTCTGCTCTTGCAGCTCTCGGCGAGATTTTGCGCGGCGGCGGGTCTGGTTTTTTGCTCGTACTGGAGCCTGCGGCTCACCGTCGCCGATTTCTGGGCGCAATCGCAAGAGATGTCTGGCCTGCAAACGGCTGCCGCTTTGGCCCCCGGCAATAGTCAGTATCTGCTGCGGCTGGGAGAACTTACCCGTTTCGCAGGGGGGAGCGCGCTCGAAAGCTTTCGCGCCGCGTCGGCCGCCAACCCGCGCGACGCAGCGATATGGACCGCTCTTGGCTTCGCCTCGGAGGAATCCGGCGATTTTCGCGCCGCCGAGGGATATTTCTTAAAAGCAGCGGCGCTGGATCATCAGTTTGAAGCGAAATGGACCCTGGCCGGCTTTTATCTGAGGCACCAGAGTTCTCCGGAGTTTTGGCGCTGGACGAAGAGCGCCCTGTCTATTGGAAGAGGCGATCTGTCGCCGCTATTCGATTCCATGTGGCGAATGAGCAATGACTCCGCGTTCATTCAATCTCAGCTTCCAAGGCGCGCACCCGTTTTGACAGGTTATTTTTCATGGCTGGTCTATAACGGCCATCCGGACGCGGCCTACGACGTCGCACCCGCCGCCTTGGCGGTCGCCGGTCCGAACGAAAAGAACGCCTTTGTCGCTCTTTGCGAGCAGATGCTTCTCGCCCGGCGGCGGCCCGATGAGGCCTGGGCGCTCTGGAAGGGGATACTTAACCGCAAACTTCTTCCGGGCGCTTCGTGGGATCCGAGGAGCAACATGCTATTCGACGGCGAATTTCTGCAGCCTCCACTGAACGCCGGCTTTGGCTGGCGTACGCCGCCGGTCGATGGCGTCAGCCTTTCTCAGGGCGGAGGACTCGAGTTTGATTTCTCGGGCAAACAGCCGGAGAGTTGCACGTTGTTACAGCAGTTTGTGACCGTAACTCCCGGGGAGAGCCTGGAGTTTCATTGCCGCTACCGCGCCAACGGGATCGCTCCGGGAACTGGACTTTACTGGCGAATGATCGACGCGGAAACGGGACGGCCATTCGCGTCAGTCGATCTCGGCCTTTCGGGCGGCGGCGACGGCGACGCACATACAGATATTCACATCCCAGACGGCGTCCGGCGTATGCTGGCCTCTCTCAGCTACCAAAGAACGCCCGGAACAGTTAGAATTGACGGCGACCTGACGCTTGTTGCTGTTTCCCTGAAGGCGGGGAGATAGATGGCGCGCGAAAACACAATGCGGCTCCCGGAAGGGGTGAAAATTCCGATCACGGTCGCCTTATGCGCCGTGGCGGCATTTGCGGCCGGCACCATTTGGAGTCTGAACTATTGGTCCACCGGCGCGGCGCTCACCGCGATCTTCGCCCTGGCGATTTGGACGCTCTTCTTGGCGCGCGCGCCGCGGTGGACGTGGTCGCTCTCCTTGCTTTTCGCCATCGCGGGATGGCAGGTGGTGCAACTTGCGCTGCACGTACCCATATACCGGTTTGCCGCCGAACAAAGCCTCTTGACGTGGTGCGGGTACGCGTGCGCCTTTTGGGTCGGTGTCCAGGTATTCGACAACCCACAGGCGGTCCGCTGCTTTCGCGGAATCGTGCTTGGCGTGGCATTTGTGTGCAGTCTGATCGCGATCCTAAAGGCGGCATCCGGCTCGGATCGCATACTTTGGTTTCTGGAAACCCCGTATTCGCGGGACGCCATCGGACTATTTCTAAACCGAAACTACTATGCGGCGTTTATCGAGCTTACTCTCCCGCTCGCTCTCACCGACGCGCTCATACGCCAAAGAAAGGTCTTGCTGAACGGCGCCATAGCCGCAACCATGTTCGCCAGCGTGATTCTGAGCGCATCGCGCGCCGGCACTGCGCTGGTGATTCTCGAATTACTCGTTTTCCTGGCGGCCCCGCTGGTGCGTGCGATCCGCGGCGCGGGGGCGCGTGAGTATTGGACCGCGATCGCGTCTCTTGTGCTGGTGCTGCTAACGACGTCGGTGGTTGGCTGGGACGCGCTGACGCAGCGCTTGCGCTCCAACGAACATCTTGGGAACCGCCTCGCATTCGCGAGCGCTTCGGTTCGCATGATCCAGGATCATCCGTTACTGGGAACGGGTTTGGGCTCCTGGCCGATTGCCTATCCCGCTTACGCCACGATCGACGCGATGGCCGAGGTGAATCACGCCCATAACGACTGGCTGGAGTGGGCGGCCGAGGGCGGTATTCCATTCGCTGGCCTGATGCTGCTTCTGTGCCTGCGAGCGTTCCGGCATTGTTTCCGTTATCCCTGGGGTGTAGGACTCCTTTCGGTGTGTCTTCATAGCACGCTCGATTTCCCGCTCCAGAAATTTCCGATCCTGCTAATATTTCTGTTAGTGGCGGCGGCGCTTGAAGCGCGAGCCGGAAGCGAACGAGGATACATATCCGGGCGGTCTCTGGAACAACTTACCGCCGACCGCCTTGTGTACGATATCCGGGCGCAGTAACTGGCCCAGAGCTTTCCTAATTTGCGAAATAGCAAACTCTATTTATAATCAAAGGCTGTCCGTTGCTTTCGTGTAAGCGAGAGGCCGAATGATCCATGGCAAGAGATCTAAGCGCGTCTGACGAGCGGTCACCACGATTGGTGCGCCGCCGGAGCCGTAGTCACAGCCGGCGGCGTAACAAACGCCTGCTGATCTCCTTCCTTTGGACGGCGCTCGCTGTGGTGATGGCGCTGGGCGTGATTAAGTTTATCGTTCTGTTTACGTCGCCGGACTAAAGCGCCCGGAGACTCGCAGGATCGATTTCCACCGCCACGGACCGCTGCAGAAGCGAAATGGAGGCCACCACGCGGTGCCGGTTGCGGACTTCGGTGAGGATTCCCTCGATGCCCGCCAGCGCGCCCTCTTCTATACGAACAGGCCGGCCGACATGCAAGAAGGGCGTTGGATAAAGCGGCAGGCCCGAAGCGACCAGCCGGCGAATCGCTTCGATCTCCGCTTCATCCACCGGCAAGAGCCTCTTACCGATGCCCACAATAGAGACAACACCGGGAGCGGTCAGAATGGGCAGGCGTTTCCCGGCATCAAACCGGCAGAACGCATATCCGGGGAAAAGCGCATCTTCAAACTGCTTGACGCGATCCGACCAGCGCCGGCGGACGGTGCGCGTAGGCCGGAACATCTCATAGCCCATGCCCGTCAGCGCGGCCGAAGCGAGTCGCTCGCGCCCGGCGCGGAGCGACAGCGCGTACCAGGGATGCACAACTGAAACCGGATTGGTTGCCATCACTTACCCCCAAAATCTGCGCCAGCCGCTCACAGCGGGGCGCGAGACCGGTTCGCCGTCTGAATCCCGGACCTGCAATTCACCGCCCAATACGGCCTGCTTTGGGTTCTCCACGAACAAACGCCGCGCGGTCGCGTCTCCGAATCGCTCACTCACGTAATGAAAGGCCTCATCCAGGCGCGGAGGACGCCATTCCACGTCATGGGCATCGCTTGCCACAATCTGCGCCAAACCCTTCTTGATCAGAGTGTCCGAGAAACGCTGAGCACGCTGGCCGAATCTTCCGAGCAGCGACTGAGCCGTGATTTGTATTACACATCCATTTGCTACCCAGGTGCTAAGGTCTTTCAGTCTTTCCCGCAGTAATCCGTTCCGCTCGGGATGCGTGATTACCGGAATGATGCCATCGCCCGCCATACCCCGAAAAAGATCTGTTGCCGTTGGAAAAAGAGAGCCCTCGGCGAACTCCACCAGCAGGTAATTTTTCGCATTTATTGTAAATCGTTCCGGGTTTTCCAATACCGCCCGGATATTCTCGTAACTGAGATGCATATCGCAGCCCCGGTATAGCTCCACCCGCCCTCCCACGGCTGCCCGAAGCGCGTTCAGACGCTCTTCGATAACCGGCGCATCGTAGAGATATTCGTGATTGGAATGCGGCGTCGCGACAATGGCGGAAGTTCCATTTTGCGCGGCAATCTCAACCATTCGCAGGCTCTCTTCGATCGAATCCGAGCCATCGTCGACTCCCCAGATCAAATGGCAATGTACGTCGATCATTTTCAAAGGCCAGGAATTTAACCTGGAGTTCCATAGTACAAAAAGCTCACCGGTCCGTCGAGAAAAACTTTTCGACTAGCCGCGTAAGCGGTCTGTATGCGAATTGTTTTTAACAGACCAATTTGCAAAATTAATGGAGTTTTTATTAATTAGACCTTGACTACATCGCGCATACAACCCTATACTGCGGGAGTCGCAGTACTTTTAGTACTAAGAATACCCGGTAATACATAGGGTATATCCGGGACACTATTTGGTCTTTAGCTGTAGAAGTCTCGCGCCGGCATCGTCAGCCGGTGTTGTAATTGCGTCGACCTACGGTAGAAATGTGACTTCGCTAGCGGTAGCTTTGTCTCCGCCCAGGAGCGCCAAAATGATGGGTTTAAGCGTCAGATCAAAAACTCGAATTATTAATTTTCGCGTTACCGAGGAAGAGTATCGCGTGATCCAGCAACTATGGCAGGAGAACGGCGCGCGAAGCCTCTCGGATTGCGTGAGAGGGTTGGTACTGGGCTGCGCGACTTCGGACGGACCTCCCATCGATGACCGGTTCAATGCCCTCGAAGAGCGGGTTCGATGTTTGGAATTAAGCTCGCTGGGAGTCTCGGTGGGGCAAGCCGCCGCCGACCGGACAAAGCAACCACAGCTATGAGACACGTTTTGGGAGCCTTTCTTTTGTTGGCGGCCCTGAGCGGCAGCGGGTTTGGCCAAACAGCGGCGCAAGACCCGGCGGCTGTTTCAGCCGGTGCGAATTTACCCTCACAGCCGCTGGGCCCGAACGATCTCATCAGCCTTACGGTGTACGACAGCCCTGAGTTGACGCGTTCCGTGCGAGTGAGCCCGGAAGGCGACATACGGCTACCCATGATGAAAGTCCCGCTGCACGCAGCGGGCTTGCTGCCATCGGCTCTCGAGAAGGTAATCGCCGATGAACTGGTACGGGAAGAGCTTCTGGTGAATCCGATCGTCACCGTGAATGTCTCCGAATACCGCAGCCACCCCATCAGCGTAAGCGGCGCGGTCCGAAGCCCGATCACATTTCAAGCGGTGGAGCCGGTGACGCTGTTCGACGCGATCACGCGGGCTGGCGGTCTGTCTCCCGAAGCGGGTTTGGAGATTCTGATTACCAAGCCGGCCGACGTGGAACATGGTGAGGTAAAACCGGTCACACGCCGTGTTCTTGTTCGCGAATTGACGAAAGAGTCCAATCCCGATGTCAACATCCTGCTGAGCGGCGGCGAGGAAGTCCGGGTACCGGAGATCGGGAAAATCTTCGTCGTCGGCAACGTCAAGAAGCCGGGGGCGTATCCGGTCCATACGGATTCGGACACCACCGTACTCCAGATGCTTGCCCTGGCGGAAGGCCTCGACGGAGTCACGGGGAGACAGGCCTTCGTATACCGGCAAGAGGGCCCGGGCGGTAAGCATGAGATCCCCGTCCCGCTCAAAGAGATCCTCCAAAGGAAATCGTCCGACGTAGTTCTTTACGCCAACGATATTCTTTACGTGCCGGAAGACTCCGGCAAAAAGGCACGCCTCGCGGCACTGGAGAAGGCCATGCTTTTCATGAGCACGGCGGGCGCGACAGCGTTGGTTTACGGCACGCGTTTCTAGCGCGCCTTTGTCCCCAAGAGAGCTAACCAATATGGCAATAGCCAACCATCGCGGCAATCTGCCCGCCGTTGTAAACGAAGGCCGGCAGGAGACGGTTCAGTATCAACCGGTGTACGTTCCGGAGCCCGAGGCGCCCGAGCAGGCGATCCCGCTCGCTCACTATCTTTGGATTATCCGCCGTCACCGGTGGAGAATCCTCGCCTTTATCGCGGCCTCCGTCCTTGGGACGTACATCGTCTCCGAGCGCATTGCGCCCGTCTACCAGGCCGAAGCCACAATCGACATTGACCGGCAATCGCCGGAAGGCCTCATCGGCCAGGACGCAAACCGCACCTCGCTGAACGATGCCGATCAATTCATCGCCACCCAAATCGGGCTCGTCCGCTCAGACGCCGTGCTACGGCCCGTGGCCGACAAGTACGACCTTCTCCGGTCGGAAAAACAGATCACCAAGGACGATGCGCCGGAGCGGGTGGCCGCCCTGCGCCGCGCTCCCGTAGTCCTCAAAAAACTAAAGCTTACCCGGCCGCCCAATACCTACCTTCTCTTGATCAGCTACCGCTCGCACGATCCGCTGCTGGCCGCAAACGTGGCGAACGCCATTGCGAAAAGCTATATCGAGACAACATACAGCATCCGGTATCGCTCATCCTCCGATGTCTCGGCCTTCATGGAAAAGCAGCTCGAGGAATTGAAAGCGAAGATGGAACGCTCCAGCGCCGCGCTCGCCAAATTCGAAAAGGAGCTGAACGTCATCGATCCGGAAGAGAAGACCAGCATCCTGACGGCGCGTCTGCTGCAGTTGAATACCGAGTACACGAACGCGCAGGCCGATCGCGTAAAAAAGGAAGCCGCCTATGAAGCCGTGAAGGGTGGCAGCCTGGAAGCCGCTCAGGTCTCCACGCAAGGAGAGTCGCTGAAAACCCTCGAAGACCGGTTGAACGACGCCGAACAAAAATTTGCGGACGTGCGCTCGCGCTTTGGCTCGAACCATCCCGAGTACAAGAAGGCGAGCGGCCAGGTCGCGGAGATCAAGGCGCAGTTGGACCGGGGCCGCAAGAACATCATGCAGCGCGTCTCGGTCGAGTACGAGCAGGCCGTCAATCGCGAAAAAATGCTCTCAGGCGCGGTCCAGGCCACGAAGTCGGAGTTTGACCGCATGAATGCGCACTCCATCGACTACCAGGCGATCAAACGCGAAGCGGAGGCCGACAAGAAATTCTACGAGGAACTGATCCAGCGTATCCGGGAGGCGACCATCAACGCCGGTTTTCAAAATAGTTCCATACGGCTTGCCAACCTGGCGCGGCCGCCGGTAAGACCCGTATACCCGAATCTGAAGCTCAATCTTCCCCTGGCGTTTTTGTTTTCCACGCTGCTCGCCTTCGGCGGCGCGTTGATCAGCGATGTCCTGGACAATACGCTCCGCGACCCGGAACAGGTACACCGCAAGCTGAACACCGACGTCGTCGGGATTCTGCCGCTCGCCCGATCGCGGCCGTCCCTGCTGGCCCAAAATGGCGGTACCCGCGGAGCGCTGATGCGCCTTTCGGACCTGAAGGACAACAAGAAGGTAGGGGCCTACGTCGAGGCGATTCGCACTCTGCGCAACTCGATTCTCCTCCGAAATCTGGAGCAGCCGCTGGGCTCGATCCTGGTAACCAGCGCCGCGCCAAAAGAGGGAAAGACCACCACCGCGGTACACCTCGCGCTGGCGCACGCCGAACAGAGGCATCGTACGCTCCTTATCGACTGCGACCTTCGCCGGCCGAGCGTACACAAGTATTTCGATTTTCCGAATGAAGTCGGCATGACCGACGTTTCGCTGGGCACCGTTCCCTGGCGCGACGCCGTGGTGAAAGTGGACGATCCAACCGACCTTCACTTGCTCCTCTCCGGTCACGCATCACGCCGGGCGGCGGACCTGGTCGGGAAGGCGCTGGCTGAAATCCTGGCGGAAGGGTGCGACGACTACGATTTGATCGTGGTCGACGCGCCGCCCATGCTCGGGTTCCCGGAGCCCCTGCAAATCGCCACCTCCGTTGATGGCGTGGTGGTGGTGACCCTCGCCGGCGAGACAAACCGGCAGGCGGTGACTTCCGTATTGAATACCCTGCACCGTTTGCGTGCGACTGTTACGGGGATTGTGCTAAATAAAATGAACCGCGATCTCACCGACGGCTACTATTACTACGGATATTACGCCAAATACAACAAGCACTATTATCAGGGCACGCCGAATAACGAATCGGCGTAGTGGCCGGCCGGGCCTGTGACGCGCCTCCCGGCAGTCCGTCTTTTCACGGGTGAATTCGCGACAGAGGAGGTTTCCTGTCTTCGCTCGATCTCATACCAACTTCTATTCGCATAGTGGTGCTTAACCCGACCGGACAAATTGGCGGCGCCGAGATGAGTCTCTTGAACATCATCCGGTCTCTCAAAACCAAGGGTTCGAATCTCGAGCTGCACCTGGTTCTTGGAGGCGGCGGGCCACTTGCCGCCGCGGCCCAGGACCTTGGATGCGGCGTAGCGATTCTCGAATTGCCGGAGGGCCTCGCCCAGTTTGGCGACGCCTCTCTTGGAACGCTATCGGGGCGGCACTGGGAGAGAATCGGCGCCGCATGGGGAGCCCTTAAGGCGGCGGTACATTTCAGGTCCTACGCCCGCCGTTTGGAAAAAACCATCGATGCGCTTCAGCCCGACATTGTGTACACCAATGGGCTCAAGATGCACGCCCTGGCGGTGTGGATCAACCGGGCGCGGCGCCCGATCCTCTGGCACGTGCACGACTTCGTGGGATTGCGGCCGGTGATGAAGCACCTTTTAAAACGGGTCGCGCCGGGATGCGCCGCCGCGATCGCAAATTCCGAGAGCGTCGCCCGCGATCTGAAGCATGTTTGCGGGGACAAACTTCCCGTCCATGTGATTTATAACGCCGTTGACCTGGCCCGCTTTTCGCCCGACGGGCCAATCGCCGACCTCGACGCGTTGTCGGGCATGGATAGAGCGCCGGAAGGGACCGTTCGAGTCGGGCTGGTGGGAACGCTCGCGCGATGGAAAGGGCAAGAGGTGTTCTTGAAGGCGCTGGCGCAGCTACCCGCGGATCTTCCCGTGAGAGGCTACATCATCGGCGGCGCGCTGTATCGAACGCAGGGCAGCCAGTATGATCTGGACGAATTGAGGCTCGCCGCATCCCGGTTGGGGATCGGGCACAGAGTAGGCTTCACCGGATATCTCGAGGATCCATCCACAGCCATGCGGGCACTGGACATTGCGGTGCACGCGAGTACGAAGCCGGAGCCGTTTGGCCTGGTCATCGTCGAAGCGATGGCATGTGGGCGCGCGGTAATCGCCAGCAAAAGTGGCGGCGCGGCCGAAATCATTCAGCAAGCGGGCGAGCGGGCGGTGAAGGCCTGCAAGCCGGGCGATGTGAAGGGACTTTCCGCTTCGATTGCATCGTTGGCGCGGGACGCAGGATTACGCCAGCAGACCGGCATAGCGGGACGGCGCGCCTGCGAACTGTACTTCGATTCTTCGCGCCTGGCGCGACAGATCGGCTCTGTTTGCGAGAGCCTCATCTCGCCACGCACATCTGAAATGACGCTGCTGTTTCTCAATCCTACCGGGCAGATCGGCGGCGCCGAGATCAGTCTTCTTAACGTACTTTCCGGCTTGCGCTTGCGGAATCCAAACTGGCGCATTCACCTGATCACCGGCGCCGGCGGTCCACTAATCCCGAGAGCGCGCGCCCTTGGCGTGGACGCGCGCGCGCTTCCCTTCCCGCGTTCGGTGGCGCGCGCGGGTGATGCGTCGTGGGGACGCTTGACCGGAAAGCCGCCCGAGATGCTGGCGATGCTGAGATGGCCTTTTGCCGCCTGCGCCGCACTGGTCTACCGCCGCCGGCTGCGGCGGGAGATCTCGGCGCTCCAGCCGGACCTGATTCACACGAACGGCGTCAAGATGCACGCATTCGGCGTTCTAGCCAGAACAGCCAAGTGTCCGGTGATATGGCATATTCGCGATTACATCGGGCTGCGGCCCGTCATGGCTCGCGTCCTGCGCTTTCTTGCGCCGCGGTGCGCGGGAGCGATTACCAACTCGGAGAGCGTGGCGCGCGATTTTCGGCAAGTGTGCGGAGGCTCGATTCGCACGGACGTGGTCTACAACACAGTGGATCTCGATCGGTTCTCGCCGGATGGCACGCGGGCGGATCTGGATCGCCTGTCGGGGCTGCCCCCGGCGGCGGCGGGCGTCGTGAGAGTCGGCCTTGCCGGCACGATGGCGCGATGGAAAGGCCACGAGGTGTTTCTTCGGGCGCTTTCCCGTCTCCCGGCCGGCCTTCCGGTGCGAGGCTATATCATCGGCGGACCCGTGTATCAGACGCACGGCAGCCAGTACACACTGGAAGAACTGCGCGACGTTGCAGCGCGCCTCGGCCTGGGCGGCCGGATAGGATTTACGGGGTTTGTCGAGAATCCGGCGGACGCGATGCGCTCGCTCGACATTGTTGTGCATGCCAGCACGAAGCCGGAACCCTTCGGGCTGGTGATCGTCGAAGCGATGGCGTGCCGCCGCGCGGTGATAGCCAGCAATGCGGGGGGAGCATCCGAAATTCTCGCCGCCGTTGGAGCCGATGCCGCCATCGCCTGCCCTCCGAACGATCCGGAAGAGCTCGCCCGGCGCATCCGCCTGCTGGCGGAAAACCAGCGCCTTCGCGAAAGCCTGGGCCGGACCGGACGGCAGAGGGTAGAGCAGCACTTCGGTTGCGAGCGGCTGGCGGGCCAGGTGGCGGCCTGTTACCGGGAAGCGCTGCATGGGCGGCCACAGGCGTTCTCTTCTCCTCCAGCGGATGACGTGCGGGCAACGGCTTTGAAATAGCCGGATTGAAATAGACGAACCGTGCCGATACACCAACTCCACCCCCGCCCGTCGGATCAAGCCGTTCCCAATGGGAATCCCGACCCCGACCGCACGCCGCAGCTCCAGCTTCACTGGGGTTGGGTGGACACGTTTATCGTCATCCTGTATTTATCGAGCGGCCTGTTGATGTTCGAGTCGATGCAGCGCGTTCGCTTCATCATCAAAGCGCTGCCATTCATCGTCAGCCTCTTCATGTGGGTCCTGGTGTCCCGGAAGCTGAGCCGCCGCGATTTTCCGCCCGGCTCTGTTTTTCTGCTCACCGCCCTGGCCTGGCTGTTCATGGAGCTATTTCATCCGCTCACTCAATATCGAGCGGGATTCGCTCAGTTTGTTTTTCAACTCTCCATCGCGGCTCCGGCATTCTGGGTTGGGCGTTTCATCAATACGCCGGCGAAATTGCAGCGCGCGCTCATGATGATTTTCATATGCAATGCCCTCAGCAGCACCGTCGGCTTGATGCAAGTCTATGACCCCGCAACCTTCAAGCCTGGGTCCTATAACAACGTCCAGGAAGCGCGGCATGAAGAGCGCGACCGCACCTATGTCGCGGCCAACGGCGCCAAGATCACCCGGCCTGCCGGTTTGACGGATACACCGGGAGGCGTGGGCCCCTGCGCCTTGCTGACGGCGCTTTTGGGATTGGGGCTGAGTGCGAGGCCGAAGCAAAAACTGACGATCCGCATCTTCTACGCCAGCCTCGCGCTGATGGGCATGATGGTGCTGTATCTCACTCAGATGCGCGCCCTGTTTCTGGTAAGCCTGGCGGCGATGAGCGCACTTCTGTTTCTGGGAACCCGGCGGCGAGGGACGTTATCCACCGGCTGGGTGGCGGTTTCCGCCGCTTCTATCATCCTGGTGGCGTTCAGCTACGCGGTGTCGGTGGGCGGCGAGAGCGTCTACAACCGCTTCGTGGGAATTAAGGAAGAGGGACTGCTCGAAAGTTACGACACCAACCGGGGCCGGTTCCTGACCACCACATTCGGCGAACTGATGTACGAATACCCTCTCGGCGCTGGCGTCGGCCGGTGGGGAATGATGAACTTCTATTTCAACGACGACAACAACCAGGAAAGCCCGCCCATCTGGTCGGAAATTCAATTCACCGGCTGGCTGCTGGACGGCGGGGTCCCGATGTGGATTTTTTATGGTGGCGCGGTCCTGTGGAGCCTCCTTTCCGCCTACCGGATTGCCGGCCGGAAAGGAGAAGGAGAGCTCGCCTTTCTTGCCGCCGTCGTCTTTTCGATGAACCTCGCGGCTGCGGCGTACTCAGTCTCACAACTGCCTTTTAACACGGCGATTGGATTGAGTTTTTGGCTGCTCGCCGCCGGGCTGCACGGCGCTGACCAAGGCCGCGTGCGCCGGAGGTATCGGATCTTATGGCGGCCTGTCCCCGGCCCACAAGCGGAACTGCTCAAGCCCGTCTCCATGGCACACCCATCCGGCGTTCCGGCGAAGTGATGAACTGGGTACTCATTACTGGGGAATATCCTCCGGCTCGGGGCGGAGTAGCCGACTATACCGCCCTGCTGGCCGAGGCGCTCGACCAGGCCGGCGAGAGCGTGCATGTAATTGCGCCACGCACGGAGGGCGTAGCGGCACAGCGCGGGAATGTCGTTTTCCATCCCCTGCCCGCCAAATACGACCTGCGTTCCATCGCCCTGCTGGATCGCACCATCCGAACAATCCCACAACCGCGGCGCCTCGTCGTCCAATATGTAGCTCAGGCTTTCGGATGGCGCGCAATGAACCTCCCCTTCTGTTTTTGGGTTCGTTCCGTCCGGACGCGAGAAACGATCTGGACGATGTTCCACGAGGTTGCCATGCCAGTGCGGCGCGATAACACATGGCGGAGAAATGTTCTGGGGGCGGTTACTTCGCTCATGGCCCGTCTCATCGTTCACTCTTCCCAGCGCATGTTCATTTCGACCCTCGCGTGGCGGCCATGGCTGGCCTCTCTCGGAGCGGACGACGACCGGGTTTTCGCACTGGCGGTTCCCAGCAACATTCCGGAATCGGTCGAACCGGTTGATGTTCTGGCTCTTCGTCGAAGGCTGACGCGCGACGAGCCGGCGCTGCTCATCGGGCATTTTGGCACCTACACGCCTCACACCCTGCCCGTGCTTTACCCCCTCCTCGCACCTCTGATTGCCAGCCATCCGAATCGGATCCTGGTGTTGCTGGGAAAACGCGGCGACACGTTCGCTGACTCTTTGATGGACGTAGATCCACGGCTTAAGGGTAGAGTTTGCGCCCCAGGATATCTTTCGCCCGGCGACGTCGCTACTCACCTTTCCTGCTGCGATCTCCTGGTGCAGCCCTTCGCCGACGGTGTAACAACGAGGAGAACAACCGTAATGGCGGGGCTCGCTTTGGGATTGCCGATTCTCACCAACGCCGGCCAGTTTACCGAAACGATCTGGCGGGACACCGGCGCGGTTGAGCTATGTCCAACGTGCGATCCAAATGAGATGGTCCACTTGGCGAATGGCTTATTGAATGACCCACCGCGCCGGCGGGACCTCGGGCGGCGAGCCAGACGCTTATATCTCAGCTCTTTTTCCATGCACTGTGCCATCGAACAATTGCTGTGTGAGCAGCGGGCGGACACAACCGCCGCCTGATTCGTCGAAAAGACCCCACGAGACATGATTCACCGGACGTCATCTGTGAAACCTGGGCCATCGAACGGGCGTGGTCTGGCGACGCTCTGGCGCCGTGGCGCGGCAATCGGGACGTTCACGTTGACCCAACTGCTGGTGCAGGCGCTAATCGCGGTGACCGGTCTGATCGTGCTCAGGCAGCTTTCAAAGCCGGAATACGCTCTCTACACCTTAGCCGTCAGCGCGATGAGCATGCTGAATGTGCTCACGGATTTCGGCCTTTCCCACGCGGTGATTGCGCTGGGAGGACAGCGTTTCGGATCGACCGGCGAGGTCGAAGCGATCGTCGCCGCCTCTTTGCGCGTACGGCGCATCCTGTTCGTGGCAGCCGGCGCGGTGGCCGCGTTGGCAATGCCGTTTATCCTGGCTAAGCAGGGCGGCACTCCCGCCATGATCGTGCTGATTGTAGCCGTCGTCGCCGCCGCGTCCTGGCTACAGGCCGGATCGTCAATTTTCTTCGGTGTTTTGAGGCTTTACGGCAAACTGGCCCGGCTTCAGATCATCGACGTGACCGCGAACGGCGTGAAACTCCTGCTCCTCCTGCTCTTCGCGTTTGGCGCGCTGTCGCTCGGCTGGTGCATGTTTGCCCTGATTACAGGTACGGCGATTCATTATGCCTTTTGCCGTTATAGTGTTCGCGCCCTGATCGGATCGCAGCGAGCGACCACGGCTCATTACCGGCTCCTTTGGAATTTCTGCCGGCCCTTGATCGCCTCCACGGCGTTCAATACCGTCGCTGGTCAAATCACGATCTGGATGCTGTCCATTTTGTCCACGACGACTGCGATTGCCGAGATCGGCGCCCTGGGCCGGTTCGTCGCTCTTTCGACCATATTTGGCGCGGTCATGGGCAGCATCGGAATGCCTTATCTCTCCCGGCTTCGTGATGAGCGCCTCGTCCGGTCGGCGGCTTTTCAAGGCGGCGGCCTTCTTCTGGGAGGAATCGCCGGGCTGATGGTTTCCTGCTGGCAGTGGCCGGCGGCGTGGCTGTTTATTCTGGGGCCGAAGTACGCCAATATGCGCACCGAGCTTCGATATCAGATCGCCGCGGTCTGCATCCTTATGGCGGGTAACTATTGCTACGCCGTGCTGGCTTCGCGCGGAGCGACGGGCGGCCAGTGGAAAATCATACCCGCGACGCTGGCGGCGGTCGCCTTAGGAGCGCTGGCGTCTCCGCCTTTGAATACCGTGTCCGCTGCGCGCTTTCAGCTATTCGTCGTGGCGCCGCAGCTCCTGGTTCAGGGAACGCTATTACTCTCCTATTTCCGGAACGCCCGCGTCAGCGCCGCCCCGGCGGTCGAAGACGCGATTGCCACCATTTAGTGTTCCCATGCCCACTCCGACGGTTAGCATTGCCATCGCAACATACCGGAGCGAATTAGGTTTTCTACGCGAAGCTCTTTCGAGCGCTTTGGCGCAGGACTTCCAGGACCTCGAAGTGATCGTTACCGACGACTCCTCGAGCGAGCACATTCAGCGGCTGGTCTACTCCTTTGGCGATCCGCGGATTCGCTACCGGTCTAACTCCAGGGCTCTTGGCGTAGCTCAAAACCACGCCATGGCTTTTCACGAAGCGCGCGCGCCTTTTCTTGCAATTCTGAATCATGACGACCGCTGGAGTTCCAGATTTCTTTCGACACTGGTCCCGCCGCTACTGGGCGACCCATCGTTGGCGGCTTCGTTTTGCGATCACCATCTCATGAATGCATCCGGCCAGGAACTTAAGGAAGAGACTGACGTAGCATCGAAGATGTGGGGGCGAGCCTCGCTCACCCCGGGTGTGTACACGTCCATGGTTCCGTTTGTCGCATCCCAAACGATTCCAATGGCAATGGGATGCGTCTTCCGTAAAAGCGCACTCCCTCCGGGCGAGCCGCGGCATGAATCGGGCCCCGCCTACGATCTTTGGATGACTTACCTCCTGGCGAAGAGCGGGCTCGGCATTTATTATTCAGCGGAACGCCTGTCGAGCTGGCGCTCGCACGCGAGCAATATCACGACCAAAGGCAGCCTGAGCTGGTCAATGGGTGTTTCGTTTTGTTGGCTGGCAATTTCGAACGACGAAATGTTCCGCGAGTTTCGTGACGTCGCCCGGCGCAAGGCGGCGCTTTCGCTGCGCGCCGCCGCCGTGCATTCGTTGCGCGCCGGCCGTGGCTGGCAGGCCTACAAGCTCGCCACCCGTTCGCGCCAGCTCAGACGCTTGGCAATGGCAACCTGAGGACACGCAGACCTCTCCCCAAAAAAGGCATCGATGGAAAACGACGATCGCGCCCTTCATCCAGAGTCAACCACCTGTCTCGACGCGGTAAATGTGGAAGCGGACGGGTCTGGAGAAACGCGCAAACTCGCGTACGGCGCGGTTAACAAAATCCTCTTGCCTTTGATTCCGCGAGATTCGCACCGCTTTTTGGATGTGGGATGCGGGACAGGGGCCCTGGCAGCCGCGATCCACCGCGAACGCGACGTCTCCAATTACGAGGGCATCACCTATTCCGAGGAAGAGGCGGCTCTGGGCCGCGAGAAAATGAACCGCGTCTGGTCCGGTGACCTGAATCGTTTTTCTTTCGATTCGCTCGGCCAATTCGATTGCGTCATTTGCAGCCATGTGCTGGAACACCTCTATCATCCCGAATACATCCTGCGGCAACTGCGGCACCATCTCGCTCCGGACGGTGTCTTGCTGGTCGCCCTTCCAAACGTAGTTGAGATTAAGACCCGCCTCGCCTTTCTACGCGGGCGTTTCCGGTATACGGAGTCCGGAATTTTGGACCGGACACATTTTCGCTTTTTCGATCGCCACACATCTCGTGAGCTTGTTCGCGGGGCCGGTTTTGCGATTGACGCGTATACTGCCGGTGGACACTGCCCTCTGCCGGTAATCCGGAAACTTTTGTCCGACGCAGCCATCGAAAGACTGGATACTGCCGCAACCACGCTGCTGCCGGGCTTGCTGGCGACGCAGTTCGTCATTCGCGGCCGGATTCCTTCTTCCACGCGGAGTTAAACGTCAACGATGGCCCTTCCTCACCTCGCCAGCGCCCGGATGTTCGAGCATTCCTCTTCCGTAGCGGCCGCCGATATACTCGCCCGCGCCGAGGGCGTGCGTATCGCCGTTGTCTGCTCGATGTTGGAGGAGAACTGGATCTCCATGAACGTAACCTCCGACATGCTTCTGGAGTTCCTGCCGCGCGAGGCGCCCGAGAGCGTCGAGCTGCGCCGGATTCGTCCACCGATGCACCGGCGGTTCACATTTCATCCGCGACTACAAACAAAGAAGAGACTCTTTAACGCCGATCGCTTATTGAACCGGTATTGGGATTTCCCGCGCTACTTACGAAAGCTCCGGGATGGCTTTGATCTGTTCCATATCGTCGACCACAGCTACGCGCAGTTGGCGAACGTTCTCCCCGCGGGACGTTGCATCGTCACCTGTCATGACCTTGACGCTTTTCGCTCGCTGATAGCGCCTGATCCATCCAGGCACCGGGCCATTCACCGGGCGATGGCGCGCCGCCAATTGGAAGGCTTACAGCGGGCGGCCGCCGTCGTTTGTGACAGCGGCGCGGTGCGCGACGAAATTGTCACGCATTCGCTTCTTCCCGAAAGCCGGCTGTCCGTGATTCCGCTCGGGGTTCATCCCACCTGTTCTCCCTTCCCGAATGTGGAGGCGGAGCACTGCGCGGCTGCGCTTCTCGGTCCACTCCGCGAGGACGCTCCGGAAATTCTGCACGTCTCGAGCACCGTACCGAGAAAGCGCATCGATCTGCTGCTCGAAATCTTCGCGCGCGTTCGACTGCGTTTTCCCAAGGCGCGCCTGATCCGCGTTGGCGGCCCATTTAGCGCGGATCAGGAGACGCATGTTCGCCGCCTGGCGCTCGAAGAGTCGATTTGTGTTCTGCCTTTCATCAGCCGGGAGACGCTGGCGGCTGTCTATCGTAGAGCTGCCCTGGTGCTCCACCCTTCTCAGGCAGAAGGCTTCGGACTGCCGCTGGTGGAAGCGTTGGCGTGCGGAGCGCCCGTTGCGGCCAGCGATTTGCGCGTCTTCCGGGAAGTCGGCGGAGACGCCGTGACCTATCTTCCGGTGGGCGACGTCAGCCTCTGGTCCGAACAGGTTTGCCGCCTGCTGGCGGAACGATTGGACGCGCCGTCCGTCGCGGCTGAGCGCCGGAATGCCGGGCTCCGCCAGGCGGCGCGCTTCACGTGGCCGGAGTTTGCCGCGAAGACTGCTGAGCTGTATCGCGAAGTACTCGCCGGGGCAACCCGCGAATAAATAAAAAAAAGGAAGGCTATACAAATGTCAAAGAGAGCTCTTATTACCGGCATCACAGGGCAAGACGGAAGTTATCTGGCGGAATATCTTTTGGACCAGGGTTATGAAGTGCACGGTATTGTCAGGCGCGTCGCTTTGGAGCAGCCGGAAGAGCACCTGGCGCGAATCCGGCATCTTATGGATTCCGTCGTCCTTCACCCGGGAAACCTGGAGACCTACCCGAGTATCTTTCACGTCGTGAGCCGGGTGGAATTTGACGAGGTGTATCATTTGGCGGCGCAGAGCTTTGTCGCCGAAAGCTTCGCGGACGGGTTCTCCACCATGAACTCCAATGTCAATGGAACCCATTTTGTCCTTTCCGCCCTCCGCGAGCTGCAGCCCGACTGCCGGTTCTATTTCGCGGGGTCGAGCGAAATGTTCGGGAAAGTGGAGGAAACGCCCCAGAGGGAATCGACGCCATTCCATCCGCGCAGCCCGTATGGAATCAGTAAGGTTGCCGGCTTCTATCTGACTATGAACTATCGGGAGGCGTACGAGATGTTCTGCTGCAGCGGAATTCTCTTCAATCACGAGAGCCCGCGCCGCGGCTTCGAGTTCGTCACCCGGAAGATTACGCGCAGCGTCGCCAAGATCAAGCTCGGGCTCGCATCGGAAGTCCGCTTGGGAAATCTGGAGGCGCGGCGCGACTGGGGGCATGCCGCCGACTACGTTCGCGCCATGCACGCCATGCTCCAGCAGGAGGGCCCCGGCGATTATGTGGTTGCCAGCGGCGAGACCCACAGCGTTCGTGAGTTTTGCAGTCTGGCTTTCGCGGAGGCCGGGCTTGATTACCGGGATTTCGTGAAGGTTGACGAGCGATTCTACCGGCCGGCCGAGGTGGACCTTCTGATCGGCGATGCGTCGAAAGCGCACCGGGTTCTCAACTGGCGTCCTACGTACAGCTTCGAAGATTTAGTGTCCGCGATGGTCCGCGCCGATATTGAAGCGATCGAGTCGCAGCCCCGCAGCACCTCCTTTATCTCAATGGCATAAGGGCCGCTTGGAATCCCAGGGCGAGGAATTCATCAGTGAAGGTTCTTCAGGTCGGAAAGTTCTATTTCCCTCACCATGGCGGAATCGAAACGCATCTGAGGATGCTATGCGCCAGCCTGCGTGAGTGCGTGGATGTCGAGGTCCTGGTGGCCAACGAAACTCGTTCCACCGAGGACGACTTGGTGGACGGAGTATCGATCCGGCGTCTGGGCGCCGCCTTGACGCTGGCGTCGGCATCCATCTGCCCGGGCATGCCGGAAGAAATACGGAATGCTCACCCCGACATCATCCATCTGCATCATCCGAATCCCACGGCGATGATGAGCGTGGCGGCGAGCAGGGTCCAATGCCCGTTGGTTGTCAGCTATCACAGCGACATCGTCAGACAGAAAGCCCTGGGAACCCTATTCTCGCCGCTGCTGCGGTCAGCCCTGGCGCGCAGCGCGGTAATCATTGCGGGGTCGCCTCAGATGGTGAAGTACTCACCCGTGCTCGCCGAATATCGCGACAAATGCGTGGTCATCCCATACGGTATCGATTTCTCCACGCTGGACGCCGCCGACCCTATTACCGTCGCCGAGCTACGGCAGCAATACGGTCCGCGAATGATTCTGGCCGTCGGGAGGCACGTCTACTACAAAGGCTTTGAGTTTCTGATCCGCGCCATGCAAACGATCGACGGCCGCCTTGTCCTGATTGGCGACGGTCCCCTGCGCTCGGCGTTGGAGGCGGAGGCCGCACATCACGGCGTTCAGGATCGCGTCCATTTTCTCGGGGGGGTCGAAAGTGTTGCTCCGTTCTACCACGCGGCGGATGTGTTCGTTTTACCGTCTATTGCGCCCAGCGAGGCGTTCGGGTTGGTTCAACTGGAGGCGATGGCATGCGGAAAGCCGGTGGTGAACACGGATCTGAAATCGGGCGTCCCGTTTGTTTCTCAACATGAACAAACCGGATTGACAGTGCCTCCGTCCGATTCGGATGCTCTCGCGTTCGCGGTTACCCGCTTGTTGGACAATCCCGATCTCGCAGCGCGATACGGCCGTGAAGGCCGGCGCCGCGCGCGGAAGGAATTCAGCGCGGAAGCAATGGCCGCCAAAACGCTCGAGTTGTATGCGGATGTCCTGCGCGGCCGGGGCACGCTGGGCCGGGCGGCACGCGCCGCTTTGCCGGTGGAGCCATGAAATCACTGGTGACAACGCGGTCCGGCGCCCGGCTCCTTCTGATTCTTCTTTCGGTTGGATTCCTGGCGGCTCAAAGCGAAACCGTCAAAGCGCTTCGTCACTCCACCAGCTATTTCGGCAACACATTTAACGGCCAGAATGACCAATTCATCCAGGGCGACGCGCTCGGACTGGCGGTTCTCCCCGACGGCAGGTTCTACGTGAACTCCGTGTGGGACGAAGGTTCTCGCGAGGCCGGGATTTATCAAGGTACGAAAGTGATAGGCAAGCTGAAAGACACGCACGGATGGGGCCGTCTGGGCGGCGGAGCGATCTGCACCGACAACTCCCGTTTTGTCTTCATGGCAATGCGTCAAAGCTACGACAAGGCCGCCGAGGGAAGGCGCGGATTTCCACAGAATCCAAAAGAGAACTGGTACGCCATCCGGCGCTTCACTCTTGCCGGCGATCCGGCGCCATTCATTTCTCCCGGGGCCCTGGGCTACCAGGACGAATTCGGCGCCGACGGGTCCATGCAGACGGTCAGCAAGGACAAACCCGGCTCGCCGGACGGAGCCTACGTCCAGGGGCTCGCAATCGGCGGCGGAAGGCTTTATGCGAGCGACTATGCCGCGCGCAAAATCCGCGTCTACGATGCGAACACATTTCACGAGCAGAGCGAACGCGAGTTCCAGCCGCAGAAAGATCGCATTCCTTTCCAAATTGCGGCCGCCGCGAACGGTAAGACGCTCTGGGTCATCGAGCGGCAATCCCCTTACGGCGCGGCGTCGATCGCCGAATACAGCCTGAACGGCAAGCCTACGGGAAAACAAATCACCGGCCTCGACGATCCGGCGTCCATCTCGTTTTCCCCGGCGGGACAGTTGATTTTAGGCGACGATGGGCCGCGCCAGACGGTGGACGTCTTCGATGTATCGGCCGCGCCCCGCCGGGTAACGAGCATTGGCGAGCCAGGTGGAATGTTTGGGACCAACCCCGGAAAAGCCGGCCCCTATCGCTTCAATGGAATCACCGGCGCGGGCATGGATGGAAGGGGAAACTTAATGGTCACGTTCAACGGCGCCGGCGTTGACCTCCGTCCCACGCGCGATCTGAAGATCAAGGCCGAACCGGGAAAGATCGGTGAACACCACGCAGTCATGCGCGTCTTCCACTCCGCCTCCGCGAACGGAAGCTACAAATTCGTAAGCGAGATTCACTCCTTCGTATTTGTCGACATGGTGGACGTCGCCGGCAACGATTTGTTCACCACGCAGGATCGTTTCTCGGTACCCGCCCAACTTACCGGCGCCGGGGGACAGCTGAACTCAACCTGGGTGGGCACGCACCTGAACCGCTTCGCCTATCCCGGCGACCCGCGTTTGTACACGACGTTTGCCACCGCCTGGATCAGAACCGTGAAAGGGAAGCAGCTTCTTTATCTGACCAGCATGTATCCCACACAAGGGCTCGCCGTGTACCGTTTCGACGGGCAAATCGCCGTGCCCGCGGCCATTCTCTACCTCGACGCGGAAGCGTCGGCGTCCCTGCCGCCGGCGCATCATGGACCCGCGGGAGCGTGGATCTGGACCGATGCCGACGGCAACGGAAGGGCGGATCCAGGTGAAGTCACGGCGAGTCCTTCCGTCCGGGTTGAAAGTCATACATGGGCGTGGCAAGTGGACACGGACGGCAGCGTATGGGCGGCTCCCGAGCACGCCAAGGCAGGCCAGGACAATACGGTCTTCCGCCTGCGGATCGAAAGCTTCAATAGCCACGGAGTGCCCGTCTACCAGGAGTGGAAAGATGCCTCCACCTATACGGTTCCGGCGGCGCAGCTCGACCGGATTGAGCGAATTTATTACCTTCCCGCCTCCGATGAAATGTGGGTCACCGGCTATTTGCCGGGTGACAAACAATTCGCGAAGGACTGGGGATTCCTCGGCACGACTGTGCTCCACTACCAGGCCTGGGACGCGGCGGCGCGCCGGAAAGAGACTCCGCATCCTGCCGCGACACTAACCCTCCCTTACAACCTGCCCGCAAAGAAGTCGCGCGATTACCCGAAGACCATGGATATCGCGGGCGGCCGGTTGTTCGTTGGCTATCTGGTGAGCGCTCAGATTCTGGTGTATGACCTCGCGAGGCTAACGCTCACCGGACGATTGCAGCCGGATTTTCAGAGCAGTTGGATCGATCTTCCGTACGGAATACGGGCTTTGGAGCGGGACGGCTCTCTCTATCTCTTCGCGGAAGAAAATCTGTACGGCAAAAACATCATTTACAAGATTGCTCAATAATTCGCCGCATCTTTGTTGGCGCGCGGCGTCAGGACGTGATCATCCATGACGTTACTTATTTCGGCTTTAGCCCTTACATCCTTCCTACTGTCCCTATCGCTCACTCCGCTCTGCCGGAACCTGGCGCGGCGCTTCGGGCTCTTCGACAATCCGGGAGACCCGCGCCGGATCCATAAAGAGCCCATACCGCGCGTCGGCGGAGTTGCGATCGGGGTTTCCTATTTCTCGTGCTATCTTGTCGTCTGCGCATTCCCGAGTATCCATCTGCAACTCCAGTCTCCCGGCTTGATGCAGATTTACACCCTGGCGCCGGCGGCAATGGTGATGTTCGCAACCGGTCTTCTGGATGATCTGATCGATCTCACGCCTCTGCAAAAACTCGCGGGCCAGTCCGTGGCCTGTCTCATCGCCATTGCCAGCGGCGTGCGAATTCATCAGGTCGGGCACCTGCCCATCGAACAATGGGGCGATATCCCCATCACCATGTTGTGGCTGCTCGCGGCGACGAACGCGTTTAATTTGATCGACGGCATCGACGGCTTGGCGGCGGGCGTCGGATTGCTGGCAACAGTGGCGACCCTGCTTGCCGCGTTAATGTCCCACAACACCGCCCTGGTGATCGCCACCATCCCCCTGGTGGGCGCGCTGGCGGCTTTCTTACGCTACAACTTCAATCCGGCCACGATCTTCCTGGGAGATTCGGGGAGTCTCCTCATCGGATTTCTGCTCGGATCCTACGGCGTAATCTGGAGTCAAAAATCGGCCACGCTGCTCGGCATGACCGCTCCGCTGTTCGCGCTCACCGTGCCGCTGCTCGAAGTTTTCATCTCCATCCTACGGCGCTTCCTCCGCCGCCAGCCGATCTTTGGGCCCGACAGGGCGCATATCCATCACCGTCTCCTCGAGCGCGGGCTCACTCCGCGCCGCGTGGCCTTGCTGCTATACGGCGTTTCGGCAATCTTTGCCTCGGTCTCGCTGCTGGCCAGTTTCCTCAACGGCACCTATTTCGGTTTCGTCGTGATTCCGTTCTGCGCGGCGGTGGTGCTGGGCGTCCAGTATCTCGGGTATGTGGAGTTCGACCTGGTTCGAAAAATGGTGATGGCGGGCGGATTCCGCCGTTCCCTTATCGCTCGCATCTCGCTTCAGAGTCTGGAGGGCGCACTCAAATCGGCTGCCACGGTGGACGACGTCTGGGACGCGCTGTACGCCTCCGCCGCCGAACTGAAACTTAACGATATCGAGCTTCGGACTCCGTTCCGGACGCGCCGCGCGCAACTCCACGGCGCGGAGCCCCACCAGTGCCTGCGGATTCAGGTTCCCTTGTCATGCGGCTGGTGCGTTTTCCTAAGCCACAAGTTTTCAACCGACGGCTCGCACGTAGTCAGTACTTCGGCGGCTCTGTTCGCCGATTCGATTCGCTCCGCACTAAACGATAGGATTCCGGCGTTGCTCGCCGGCGCCGAAGCTACCGGGGATTCGCGGACACTCGCGATGAAGTAGCACGGCCGCCGGCAGCAGTGGGGATCCCAAGTGGCATACGCGACAATCCCGGCAGTCAGTCCGCCTGTTGTTAGCCGCGCTCCCGGCGAGGCGGCCGGGCGAATTCCTTCCCTCGACGGACTCCGTGCGGTATCCATCTTCCTGGTGGTTCTCAGCCACGCCGTCCGGAAACCAGGCCAGGTGTCGGGGTACACTCACCACCTGGGAGCGCTCGGCGTTTCCGTCTTTTTCGTCATCAGCGGATATTTGATCACGGCGCTACTAATTCGGGAGCGCGAAACCACCGGCCGGATCTCGCTGCCACACTTCTATATCCGGCGCGCATTCCGTATCTGGCCGGCACTGTACACCTACGTGGGGGTGGTCGCCGCGCTGGCCGCCTTCGGGATACTGACAGTGACGCGCGGCGAGGTTTTGTGCGCGTCACTCTTCGTTTGGAACTACTCGCCCTATCTCGGCTCCTGGCTTTTGGGGCACACCTGGTCGTTGTCCGTAGAAGAGCAGTTCTATCTGATCTGGCCGGTTCTCCTGGTTGTCGCCGGAAAGAAGCATGGCGCCCGGGTTGCGGCGGCCATCATCCTTTGCTCGCCCGTGATTCGCCTCTTCACCTACGCCGTGGCGCCGGCGTCCCGCGGCGCAATCGACACCATGCTGCATACCCGGGCAGATACGCTGATGTTCGGCGCCCTCTGCGCGCTGCTGTACAGCAAACCGGAATTTCAAGCTTTCCTGCGGCGCGTCTACACCGCGGGTTGGCAGTTCGCTGCCATTCCGTTCCTGTTCGCAATTCACCCTCTCCTCGGGCAGTTGTTTCGCGGCAAATACATGCTGACCGCTGGCTGGACGCTGGAGGGCCTGAGCATTTCCCTTCTCATGCTCTGGGTTGTCCAGCGGCCCCACACCCGCATTGCCGGATTTCTGAACGCCCGCCCAATGGTCCATTTAGGCCTGATTTCCTACAGCCTTTACCTCTGGCAACAGATCTTCTTTGCGCCCTCCAACACCTCCTTTCTGGGTAGATTTCCCATCAGTCTGCTGTGCGCTCTCGCGGCCGCGCAGTTGTCCTATACCTTGATCGAACGGCCTTTCCTCCGCCTTCGGAAGCGGCTCGCCCCCGGCGCCTGAACCGCCCATGCGGCAAGCATTTCATTCGCGCACGAATGTTGAACTAAGATTACAGTCGTACGCGACATCATGCTTCTTTTACAGAATGGCTTGGTTTTCGACGGCTCGGGTAACCCCGCCGAGCCTGCGTCCCTGTGGATGGATGGCGACCGCATCGCCGCGCCCGCCGCGCCGCCGCCGGACTGCGAAGTAGTCAACTGCTCCGGCCTTGCCATCGCTCCCGGCTTCATCGATCTTCATAGCCACCTGGATCTTCAGGTGCTCGAGGATCGAACCGAAAAAGTCCGGCAGGGCGTCACCAGCGAAGTGGTCGGAAACTGCGGCTTTTCCCCCTTCCCTTTCGACGGAAATCCCGCGCGCTTGCAGGAATTCGCGTCCGGGATTCTGGGACGGCCGGACGGCTGGGGATGGAGCACGGCGGCCCAGTATCTCGACACGGTGGAAAAGTGCAGCACCAAAATGCACGTCTACCCTCTTGCGGGACACGGCAGCCTGCGCGTAGCGGTATCCGGGCAGCAGCAGCGTCCGCTCACCGGCGCGGAACTCGACAGGCTTTCCGGCATGCTCGACGATGCACTCTCCGCCGGTTGCGCGGGATTCTCCACGGGACTGATGTACGCGCCTGGATCGAGCGCCGCTACCGGGGAGCTCGAACATCTTTGCCGCATCGTGGCCGCGAAAGGAAAACTTTACGCTACGCACATGCGCAGCTATGCGGCGGGACTGCTGGACGCGGTACGGGAACAGCTCCATCTGGCGCGGGCTACCGGCTGCCGCTTGCAAATTTCGCACTTACAGGCGGCCGGCAGAGGAAATTGGAATTTGCAACAGCGGGCGCTCGAAGAAATTGAAAATGCGCGCGCTGAAGGGATCGACGTCGAATTCGATATCTATCCTTACCAATGCGGCAGCACGGTATTGACTCAGTGGCTGCCCGACTGGGCTCTTGCGGGCGGAAAAGGAGCCCTGCTCGATCGATTGCGCGCCCCTGGCACGCGCCACAGGATCGCCGGAGAAATGGATCGCTCGCGCGCGCAATTGTGGAGCGATATCACCCTCTCCGGCCTGTCTTCGGAAAAGAATGCCGGCCTGGTGGGGAAGACCATCGCCGCCGTGGCGGAGGAGCGCGGCGCCGGCCCGGCGGAAACCGCCCTCGACCTTCTTCTCGAAGAGGAAGCCGCGGTAAATGTGATTTCGTTCAATCAAAGCGAAGAAAATCTCCGCCAGCTCATCACGCACCCGCTCTGTTCGATCATCAGCGACGGATTCTACGTAAAGGGCAAAGCGCACCCGCGCCTCTACGGGACCTTTCCAGAACTGCTCGGGGCGGTAACGCGCGAACGCGGGTGGCTTTCGCTGCCCGAGTCGGTGCACAAGATCACCGGCAAGCCGGCCCAGCGTTTGAAACTCCGCGATCGCGGCCTGTTGAAGCCGGGCTACCTCGCGGATGTGACGATTTTTGATCCCGCGGCCGTCGCCAGCAATTCCACCTATGAAAATCCCGACCAAGTTCCACGTGGAATTGTAACCGTCATCAAGGACGGCCGCGTCGTCTACGGCTCTATTCCCCGCGGCGGCGCGGCCGCATGAACCGCCGCTGGGTGATTCTTGCGCTCGTCTTTTTCGGCATCATCATCAGCTACATCGATCGCGGCAACCTCAGTATTGCCGCACCGTCGATGATGCGGGATTTTCGGATCACGCCCGCAACGATGGGGGTGCTTCTCTCGGCGTTCTTCTGGACCTACGCGGCCTTCCAGATCCCCGCGGGCGCCTTCGTCGATCGCTTTGGAATCCGCCGCACCTACGCCTTAGGCTTCATCGCATGGTCGCTCGCATCGGCCGCGGTCGCGGTAAGCCGCGGAGCCGGCGACGTGGTCGGCATGCGGCTGGTCCTTGGAATGGCCGAATCCATCGGCCCGCTGGCAAGCCTTTCCTTCATCCGCAGCAGCTTTTCGGGGAAGGAACAGGGACTGCCGACATCCATCTATATCGCGGGTCAGAATATCGGGCCCGCACTCGGCGCCCTGGCCGGCGCAATTCTCCTTGACCGGTTTGGCTGGCGCATGATGTTCGCAGTCACCGGACTGGGCGCGCTCATCTGGATTCCCTTCTGGCTCATTTATGCGCCCAAGGGGCGTTCCGCCGCGCAGCGCGCCGATGAGGAACCCGCCGCCGGGGACCAGCTATCGCCCGGGCGATTCTGGAGAATCCTGCTTTCCGACCGCCCCTTTTGGGCCATGTCGTTCAGCATCCTGCTGGCTTCGTACTACTGGTATTTCGTGCTCACCTGGGTGCCCGCATACCTGATCCTTTCGCGCGGATTTTCGACACTCCACATGGGCCGTGTTGTTTCCATCGCCCTGTTCACCATGGCTGGGGTGAATATCGCCGCCGGCGCGGCGGCGGACCGCATGGCTGCCCGCATTGGAGTATTTCGCGCGCGCCTTTTATTTGGCATCGCAGGCTATGCCGGCACGGCGAGCGTCTTATTGCTGTTGGTGCTGCGCGACCCCCGCTGGGTCCTTCCCATTCTTACTGTCTCGATGTGCGCCACGGGCATCGGCAATTCCAGCTTTTGGACCATGGCGCAGCATGTGCCGCCAAAGCACATGGTGGGAAGAACGATCGGCATCCTGAACACGCTCTCTCAGATTGCCGGCGCCGCCGCGCCGATTCTCACAGGCTGGATTCTCGGACCGGAAAAACACTTTGGGCCGGCCATTCTGGTGGCGGGAATATGTCCGGTTGCCGCGGCAATTTGTTTGATGGCCGCGGGCCACCAGGGACTCGACCGGACGAAATCCAGATTGGCGCAAGCCTCGTAACGCGATACTCTTGAGAAACGGCCGGAAAGGATGCGTGCCGTGCTCTCCGCCGGCCTGGCGGGAAAACGAAAAAGCAACGGCAAAGGGACTGTCATGACGCGTCGGGAAATTCTACAGGTATCGGCCGCAACCGGCTTAGGGCTCCTTTCCTCGCCGCTGCCGGCAGCGGCAAAGCGGAAAAAGGTAGTGGTGGCCGGAGGCGGCATCGCCGGGCTTTCTTGCGCTTATGAACTCACGCGCCACGGGCATGATGTTACCGTTCTCGAAGCGTCGGGACGCGTGGGAGGCCACGTCAAAACCGTCCGCGACGACCTCGCCGACGGCCTGTATGTCGATGCCGGCGCGGAACAGTTCACCAAGCCGGGCTACGACCTTTATTGGTCCTATGTTCGCGAATTCAATCTCCCCTACATGCAGGATCACCGCCGGGAACACATGCTCCGGCGGATCGACGACCGCCTCTATTCCGAAGAAGATCTCGCCAACCCCAAGGTGCTCGCCAAGCTTGGCTTTAATCAGAAGGAAATTCAATATCTCTCGAAGCACGCCTGGTGGGAACTGCCGCATCTTTATCTCGATAAGTATGCGGACGCAATTCATGACGAATATAAACCCTTTGACGCGGGGCTGAACCATCTGGATGAACTGACGGCAAGCCAGCTTTTGCAGAAGGACGGCGCTTCGAGCGCGGCAGTCCGCTTTGCCGGCGGCGACAATTCCGCGCTGCGCAGCGTGTGGCACACGGCCATTCTGAATCTCCGGGGAGTCCCGTTATTCCCGGTTCAGGTTTTTCGCCTGATCGGCGGCAACAGCCTGCTGCCGGAGACTTTTGCGCGGAAACTGGGCGATCGGGTGCATCTCGGCTGCCCGGTGACAGCCATCCGCCACAGCCCGAACGAGGTGACGGTGAGTTATCGTCAATACCGGGAAACAAAGCAGATCTCCGCCGACTACCTGGTCTGCTGCATGTCGGCCGTAATGCTCCGTCAGATTCCCGTTACGCCTCATTTCCCCGAGCCGAAGCGGTGGGCCATTGAAAACGTAGCCTATTATTCGGCTACGCGTCCCGTGTTCCAATCCCGCACCAAGTTCTGGCGTGAGCAGAAAAAAAGCGTCAACATAGAATTCTCGAAATCGACACTGGCGCATTGCTGGTCGATGGCCGACGATGTGCAGACGTCGCGCGGACTGATTACCGGGACTGCGATTCCAGGCGTTTCCGCGGACGCGGCGCTCAAGACATTTCGGGATTTTTATCCTGGCGGCGCCGACACCATTGAGAGCGCGTCCATCATCGACTGGTCGAAAGATCCCTGGTCCATGGCCTGTGAGACACTTGGGCGCAAGCCGGGTGAAGTAGGAAAATTCTGGCCCGTTCTGGCCGAACCTCAGGGCCGGATTCATTTCGCGGGAGCCTATTGCGATAACCTCGAGTGGGGTCAGGAAGCCGCCACCCGTTCGGCGAATCGAGTCGCCCGCGCCATTCACGAGGCGTAGTAGCGCGGTGATCGCGCTGAAAACCGCTGCCCCCTACCGCGCTGCCAGCAGCAGGTCGGCCGCATGTCTATATTGCGTCGAGCAGACCGAATAACGCCGCGTCCGTTCCCCGCCCTCGCTCTCCCATCCGTCCGGGAATGGCTGCCCCACTTGAACTTCGATGCCGTTTGCCAGCAAGGCTGCTAGACGCCCGATCGACAGCAAATCACTCTCGCAGAAACCGACCGTCTTCGGACTCCGTCGATGATGCATCCGCGCCCGGTTCCGTCCCAGCACAGATACGGTATTTTTTACTCTCATTTTCGCAATTTGCACTGTCTTTCTCCATTTTCCACCGGCTACCTTTCCCTGCGATACCGGATTTCACGAATTATATAAATAATAAGCCACTATTACGCCCGGGAAAAGATATCTAAAATACTATTCGTACCGCGGTCCGGCGGACCGCCCTTACCGCCCGCGCTGAGCCCTCGTGCCAATGTGAAAGAATCAAGAAGGAGCGTGGTAAATGGAACTTTCGATCAACCAGCGGAAGTATCGTCTGCCGGATGCGCCGGATCGAATGCTGTTGTGGGTGCTGCGCGATGAACTCGGCCTCATCGGGACGAAATACGGGTGTGGGGAGGGACAGTGCGGAGCCTGCACGGTGCTCCTGAACGGCGAACCCGTGCGCTCCTGCCTCACGCCGCTCGCGGCGGCGAAGGAAAAATCGATCACCACCATCGAGGGACTCGAAAGAAACGGGAACTTGCATCCCCTTCAGGAGGCCTTCCTGAAAGTGGACGCCATGCAGTGCGGCTACTGTACCAGCGGCATGATCCTGGCGAGCGCCGGGCTCTTGAGCCGCAATCCTCGTCCGAGCGAACCGGAAATTGCGGCCGCCCTCGAAGGAAACGTGTGCCGGTGCGGCGCTCATCCGCGCATTATCGAAGCGGTCCGTTTGGCCGCTAATGGGGGCGTGAGATGACGGGCCTGGAGCCGGAACGATACGAGCTATCGTCGGCTGCCGCCTATGACTTCAAACCCGGCCGGCGCGAATTTTTCCAGCGAGTGGGCGGAGGCATTCTCATTGCCCTCACGCTCAGGAACGCGGAGGCGTACCAGGAATCCGGCCACACGCGCCGCGACGAAGGAAACGAGATGCCGCGCACCGTGGGCGCATGGCTGCACATCGACGAGAGCGGCGGCATTACGGTTTATACCGGCAAGGTCGAAGTGGGGCAGAATATTCGGACATCTCTGGCGCAGGCGGTCGCCGAGGAACTGCGCACGCCGGTTTCCACGATACGAATGGTGATGGGCGACACCAGCCTCACCCCCTTCGACCGGGGTACGTTCGGCAGCCTCAGCACTCCGCAGATGGCCCCGCAATTGCACCGCGCGGCGGCTGCGGCGAGAAAACTTCTGCAGGAACTGGCGGCGGAGCGGTGGCTGGCAAAGCCGGAAGAACTCGTCGTGGAAGACGGCAAGGTCACGGACCCGGCGGCCGGGCGCAGCCTCGGATTTGGCGAACTCACGAAAGGGCGGAATCTGTCCCAAACGATCGCTGGTCCAGTGGTGACGCCGCCCTCCGCCTGGAAGATCGCCGGGCAGGCGTTCACCAAGGTAAATGCGCGCGATATCGTCACCGGAAAACACGAATACCCATCGGATATTCGCCGTCCCGGAATGTTATATGGAAAAATACTCAGGCCGGCGGCGTTCGGGGCGACGCTCGTGTCCCTGGACGCCGGCGCCGCGAAGGCCATGCCCGGCGTGACTGTGGTTCACGACGGCGATTTTGCCGGGGTGGTCGCGCCGGATGAGATTTCCGCCGAAAAGGCGCTGGGCGCGCTTCGCGCGACATGGAAAACCACTCCACAGCCTTCTTCGAAAGACCTGCTACGCATCCTGCGGCCGGGCCCGGCACTCCGGAGAAGCGCTCCCACCGCGCCCGGAGAAAAATTGGTGGAGGCGACCTACACGGTCGCTTGGATTGCGCACACTCCGCTGGAACCCCGGGCAGCCGTCGCGGAATGGAACAACGGCAACCTGACGGTGTGGACCGGCACCCAGCGGCCGTTTGGCGTGAGGGAAGAACTGGCAAACGCATTCCACCTCCCCGAGGCACGGATTCGCGTGCTGATGCCCGACACCGGTTCGGCATATGGCGGGAAGCACACCGGCGAGGCTGCGGTGGAAGCCGCCCGCTTGTCCCAAGCCGCCGGCAAACCCGTCAAACTGGTCTGGACCCGGGAAGAAGAATTCACCTGGGCATATTTCCGCCCGGGCGGCGTAATCGATGTATCGGCCTCGATTGACCGGGACGGATTGCTCACAAACTGGGAATTTCACAACTACAATTCCGGCAGTTCGGGCATCGAAACGCCTTATGCCGTGACGTCCAAAAAAATTGAATTTCACCCGGTCAATTCGCCTTTGCGGCAGGGCTCGTACCGCGGACTGGCGTCAACGGCGAATAATTTCGCGCGCGAAGTTCACATCGACGAACTGGCCCGGGCCGCCGGACTGGGGCCGCTCGAATTCCGCCGCAAGAATCTCAAAAACCAGCGTCTGCTGGCCGTTCTCAATGCGGCGGCGGAGCGCTTTGGATGGGGCGGCGGGAAGCAGGCGGATGAGGGGCACGGCATTGCCTGTGGGGTGGAGAAGGGCGGCTATACGGCGGTCTGCGCGAGCGTCCGCAAGGATGCCCGGCGCGGGGTTCGTGTCGAGCGCATGGTGACCGCCTTCGAATGCGGCGCAATTGTGAATCCGGACGGGCTGAAGAATCAGGTCGAGGGCGCGGCGATTATGGCGCTCGGCGGGGCGTTGTTCGAAGCAATCGAATTCGATAACGGAAAAATCCTCAACCCGCGCCTCTCCGCATACCGGGTTCCGAGATTCTCGGATGTGCCGCCGATCGATGTGGTGTTGGTGAACCGCAGCGATCTTCCATCGTCCGGCGCGGGCGAAACGCCGATCATGGCTGTCGCTCCCGCTATTTCGAATGCGATTTTCGACGCAACGGGCACCAGGCACAGAGACCTGCCCATGCGTCCCTTCGCCTGATAGGAACAATGAACCCGCTACAACTGGATTTTAAGGATAAAAGCGCCGTCGTTACCGGCGGATCGAATGGAATTGGGCTCGCGATTTCTCGCGCGCTGGCCGGATCGGGAGCCTCGGTTTCCATCTTCGACCTCCCCGCGGAAAAACCGGCGGAGGCCGCTCGGGCCCTGGGCGGCCGCGGCTTTGAGGTGGACGTTACGGATTGGAAAACCATCGACCGGGCTTTTGCCGCCGCCGGTGATCCCAGCATCGTGGTGGTGAACGCCGGCATCGGCGAAACCAGCCCTTTCTGCGAAACCAGCGCCGACCTCTGGAACCGCACCATCGCGGTCAATCTGGCGGGCGCGTTCCATACCATGCAGGCCGCCGGACAATGCATGAAGCGCGGAAAGGGCGGCGCGATCGTGGTCGTCGCCTCCACGAATTCTTTCGACGGAGAAGCGAACCTCGCCGCGTACAACGCAAGCAAGGCCGGACTTCTCGGACTGATTCACACGGCCGCGAACGAACTGGGGCAATATGGCATTCGCGTCAATGGCGTATGCCCGGGCCTGATCCGTACGCGCCTGACCGCGGGACACTTTGCCGATCCCGCCATTCTATCGGGTTACTTCCGCCACATACCGCTGGGGCGAGGCGGCGAACCAGAGGAGGTCGCGCGTACCGTTGCGTTTCTCGCTTCGGACCTTGCTTCCTACATCACCGGCGCGACCATCTTCGTGGACGGCGGGCAAATGGCCTCGAAGTTCGGCGTCTGGACCGAAGCCGAAGCGGACTTCGACGGTCAGCGCTGGATTCGCAAGGGCTGAAACGCCGGCGCCCCCTTTATTCGTAGCGTAGGGCCAGAATCGGATCGATGCGGCTGGCCCGAAAGGCGGGAATGAATCCTGCCGCGCTGGCTACCACCACAAGCGTCACCACGCTGAGTCCCGCGATGAACGGATCGCTCGCTTTGATGCCGTACAACTGCGTCGAAACCAGCTTTCCCAATCCAATGGCGGCAGGCACGCCAATCGCGAGCCCGATGGCCAGTAGCACGAGAACCTCCTGCATCACCAGCCAGAGAACCGCTCCGGATTGAGCGCCCAACGCGATGCGCACGCCCATTTCCTTGGTGCGCCGGGCAACGACAAACGCCATTACGCCGTAGAGGCCAATGGTGGCGAGCAGCGTGGCGAGAAAGCCGAAGCCTGCCGAAAGCATCGCGATGAGACGCTCGGTCAGCAGCGTTTCATCCAACTGCCCGCCCAATGTTTTTAACTCATACACCGGCATGGAGGGATCGATTCTCCGCGCCGCATTCTTCACGGCGGCGAAGGCCGCGGGCGCTCCGAGGCCGACCCGAACGTAGAACGCGGTGGAGCCGTCGCCCCAATTGGGAATAAACACCTGCCGGCGTACCCCTTCGCGCGGACCCTCATAGAGTGAGTCGGCCACAACGCCCACGATCTCGATATCGATTTTCGTTCCCGGGCCCGTTCCTCGCCCGATATGCCTGCCAACGGCGCTCTTATTGCCGAAGAAGTGCCGGGCAAAGCTCTCATTGACAATCGCGACCTTCGAGTCTTCCTTCACGTCTCTCCGGTCGAAGTCGCGTCCGGCCAGCAGTGGAATGCCCATGGTGGCGAAGTATCCCGGAGAAAGGGCGTTCATGAATGCCTGCATGTCCTCGCCATCGCCCGCCTGATGTCCCTCCACCGAGGTGCTGCTGTCCCACTCCCATCCATGCAGTAGCGGCACGGACGCTGTGGCGGCTCCTTTTACACCGGGAATCGCCCGAATGTTCTGCAGAAGCTCATCGTAGAAGTGAATCGTGCGCGGTGCGTTGTAACCGTTGAGAGCGGGCGACACCTGGAAGGTGACCAGACTATCCGGATCGTGAAAGCCGGTTTTCGTGCCTTCCAGTTTTTGTAAGCTGCGCACGAACAGGCCGGCGCCGAAGAGCAATAGGAAGCTTAGCGCAACCTGGACCGCAACCAGTCCCTTTCGCAGGAACAATGAGCCGCCCGCGCCGGCAATGGAACCGGCCGCATCCTTTAACGTTCCCCACAGATCCGGACGGCTGGCACGCAGCGCGGGAATGAGTCCGAAGATCATGCCCGTCAGGAAAGTGAGCACCAGAGTGAACAGCAGAATGCGCATGTCGGGCGCGGCCTCAATGAGTAGCTGATTCCCGTCCGACGGAACCAGGGCCAGTAGTCCACGCGTCATCCCGGCGGCCAGCGCAATGCCGGCAATGCCGCCCGCCAGCGAAAGCACCAGGCTCTCCACCAGCAGTTGCCGCACCAGACGGCCGCGCGACGCTCCAATCGAGAGGCGCACGGCGATTTCCTTTTGCCGCGCGAAGGCCCGCGCAATCAGCAGATTCGCCACGTTCGCGCACGCAATCAGCAGCACCAGGCCAACCATGGACATCAGCACAATCAGCGCAGTGGAAAAGCTGTTGCGGATATCCGAATATCCAGTGGCCGCTTTTTGCATATGGATCGTCCCGCGCAGGAATTCCCGGCGCGAATAGGCCGACCAGTCTTTTGCGGCGGGCAGCGACGCTTCATATTCGCGAATCTGGTGATACAACACTCCCAGAGGCGCGCTGGCGCTTTCGAGCGTGTACCCCGGTTTCAATCGCGCGAAAACCTGAACCCAGCGCGACCGGCGGTCGCTCATTTCGAGCCATTTCCACTCCGGCAGCATGACTTCCTTCATCAGAATCGGCACACGAATCTGAGGGGACTGCGCGGGATCGAGCCCGGAAAATCCCGGCGCCGAGACGCCCACAATGGTCATGGGGTAATTGTTGACCAGGATCTTTTTGCCCACCACGCCGGGATCGCGGTTAAAACGCGTAACCCAATAGTCATAGCTCAGCGCCACGACGGGATGGCCGCCGTAAACCTGGTCGTCTTCCTTCGAATTGAAGAGACGCCCGGCGGCGGGTCTGACTCCGAGCATGGTGAAATAATTGCCTGACACCAGTTCCGCATCCACCCGTTCCGTGCGGTTATCCACGCTAACGGAGCTCGGGACCAGCCGGCGGCACAGCACCTCGGAAAACGGCGCCGCCTTTTTTTGATAATCCTGATAAATAGGGTAGGATTGCATCCGGCCGCCCATATTACTGCCGTTGTTTGCGCCTTCCTGATAAAGCATCACCAGTTGGCCGGGGTCCTTCACGGGTAACTCCCGCAGCATAAGCTGGTCCATCAGGGTGAAGATCGCGGTGTTGGCGCCTATCCCGAGAGCGAGGGACAGAATGGCCACTGAAGTGAATAAGGGGCTTCGGCGCATAGCGCGCAAGGCGTAACGCACGTCAAGCCACAAGCTGGTCATGTTCTTTATACGCTCCTTCCCTTATCCGGTTACCCCGGGCGGTGAAAAAAGACAAAATCCGCAATGTTCATAAATACGCCGCCGGAGCCGCGAAAGTTCTCCAAAAGTCCCGCCTATCCTCGCGCAGTTGGATGTTATAGTGTCCACATCGGCCGCGCCTGGCCAAAGCGGAGAAAGATGAAGAGAATGAAGTTCTTCCAGCGCGCCGTGCTCCTGCTGCTCCCGGGGCTGCTTTTGCCGGCATGGGCAGACACAGGACCGGCGCTTTTTAGCTTTTCACCGATAGTAGTCTCACCCGGCGGCACTCTGACGGTTTGGGGTGCGCGATTCAGTCCTGCGAGCCCCGCCGTCTCGATCCTTCTTGTGAACGCGGCGGGGCAAGCGACCCGGCTGGGAATTGGCATACTCAGCGGAGGGGCATTCCAATCCACCGTAACGATTCCCTCCACGTCGGCGCCGGGACGCTACTACATTAACGTGGCTGACTCTCCCTCCCGGATTGCTCTTAATTTGACCGGCAGCCCCATCGTCGCTCCCTCAGACGCACCGTGGTTTCAATTCACCCCCAGCATCGCAGCTCCACGAGGCTCAGTCACGTTTTCCGGCGCGGGATTCGATCCTGGGGGTGGCGTGGCCGGCATTGCCGTCCTGGACAAGAATCGGAAGGCCACCGTGCTCGGATTCGCCGGGTTGTCCGGTGGCGCATTTCACACGCAATTGACGCTGCCTCCCACTCTTCTCCCGTCAAATACCTTTCAGGTATTTGTAAAAGATGCGGGTCCCCGTTTCGCCGCGAACCTCAGCGGGACTTTGACGGTGGTGAACTCCACGGCGGGTCCGGCAATTCCCGTGGGACTCTATCCGATCGGGGCTGCCGTGAATCCGGGCACGAACCGGATTTATGTTCCCATCGCGGGAGACGACACCGTGGCCGTACTCGACGGCGATTCCAATTCCGTGCTCACCACCGTACCGGTTGGACAATTGCCGTGTGCCGTCGGCGCAAACCCGAATACGGGACTGGTCTACATCGCCAACGTCAACAGCAACTCCCTATCGGTGCTCGACGGGGCAACGAATACGATCGTCGCATCCGTGCCCGTGGGGGCCTTTCCCTGTGCCGTCGCGGTTATGCCGCAGACGAACCGGATCTACGTTGGCAATTCCGGCGGAAACGATGTTTCGGTGATCGACGGCGTCACGAACACGGTGATCGCGAGCATTCCCGTCGGTCTGGGACCTTGGGGCCTGGGTGTGAATCCGAACACAAATCGCATTTACGCGGCAATTGTCTACGCCAACACCGTTGCGGTGATTGACGGCAGCACGAATACCGTGGTTGCCTCCATACCCACCGGCGGCGTCAATCCCGACGCCATAGGCGTCAACCCGGCTTCGAATCGAATCTATGCCGCCAACTATTTCAGCGACACCGTAAGCGTCATCGACGGAGCCGCCAATCAGGTCACGGCCGTAGTTCCCGTCGGCAGACAGCCCAGCGGTGTTTCGGCCAATCCCGTCACCGGCAATGTGTACACGAGCAACTATGGGGCGAATACCGTTACGGTCTTCAACGCGAACAACGTTGTCATCAAGACGCTGGCGGTCGGGCGTAGCCCGAACGGCCTGGCGGTGAACCCGGTCACTGGTAAATTTTATGAATTGAACTCTCTATCCAGCAGCGTGTCTGTTATCCAGGATCAGCCCTGATCGTGTTGCGGATGAGTCAGGAGGTTCTTGTCGTTTTATGAAGCTATACCAAAGCGTCGCGTGCGCCGGGCTACTTGGTCTGCTCGCATGCTCTGCGTTTTCGCTGCGGGCCGCCAGCGCGGCCTACGGCAACCCGCGGGTGTCGCGGATGGTGCGGATCCAGGTGGCTGGCACTCGGGCCGGCTTTTCGCCCGACGGAAAGCATTTGATTTTTGACCGCCGCGAAAAAAGCGGATACTACCAGCTATACCTGACCGACCTCAATGCCAATTCAGTGCCCATCGCCATGACGAAGGGGCGGACCGGCGTCGGCCAGCTCGACAATGGCAACGGGGTCATTTATCCCGACCCCGCCTATCCCTACGCCGCCTTTATCTCGGAAGCAAACCCACACTACTTGAGCACTACGCCGCCCTCGGGACAGGTGCCGCTGGGAGATTCCGGGGTCGGCCTCTTCTCCAATCTCTGGTTTACCGACGGAGTGAACTTTTCCCAACAAACCAACGTTCCCATGAAGCAGACCGCCAGCGATGGGCTTCCGGTTTACGCTACCGTCAACCCCCGCTTTTCGCCGGACGGGTCCATGATCGTTTGGACGGAGCGCTATGAGAACGGCGGCCCGTTGAACTGGGGCTATTGGCGGCTCAAGGCCGCCGATGTGGTGAAATCTTCCGTGCCCGGGCAATTCCGCCTTTCGATCGCCAATCCGCGCGTGCTTTTTACACCGGCGAATGGGAACTACGTGACTGCGATGGCGTTCGCCTCTTCCACCACCCTGCTGGTTGCCGGAAATCTGGACGGCCAGCACCAATATGGAATGGACCTTTATCTTCTCGACATCAACACGGGCTCGTACACCAATCTGACAAACAGTCCGTTGTCGTGGGAGGAAGGCTCGTGCATCGCGCCATCCGGAAAAATCGTCTACATGAGTAACAAAGACTCGGCCTACACCGTGGACTTCAACAAGGATTGGGTGGGTCAGCCGCTGACGCGCGAGTATTATCTGATGAATCAGGACGGGACGGGCCAGGAGCAGTTGACCTATTTCAACACGCCCGGAACCGCCGAATACACGGGCTGGCGCGCGGTCCCGATTGTTTGCAACGTCAGCCCCGATGGCATGACCATCGCCGCCACGATCGGGCATGACTACGGAAACGCCACGCAGGCATTCCTGCTATGGGAAGTCTGGCTGATTCAGCTAAAATCTCCGCTCTGAAAAGTGCGGCCCCGGGCCGCGATACGCCTACTTTAGACCGTAGACTTGCAGAGCGTTGGATGCGGTGGCGACGTAAACCCTTCCGTTAGCGACCACGGGTGGCGCAAACTTCGCCAGCAAGCCGAGCGCATCCGCCGGATTCGCCGCGCTATTCCACAGCTCGTGCGACACGTCCATCGCATCGTACGCCCGAAGGACTCCCTGCGCCAGACCGTCTCCGATGTAGGATTCCGCGGCGGTCACCGCCCAGACAATCGCCGTGCCTGCCGCGGCGCCATTGGACGACAAAGCCAGTATTCCGCCCGGGTAGCCGGCGACAGCGCTGTTCGTAGATGCCGGCGTCGTATTCAGCACACCGTTGGTCATGACGAACGCCTTCAGGAAGTCGTTCCACCCCCACACAAACAAACGCGAATCTCCGGAGCCGCGATACCAATATGTCAGGTGATGAATCTCCGCGCATCCGTTATACACCGGGGCGGAGCATCCCGGAGTTAACTGGAATTTTTGCGCCGCGCCCTGATTGTTGGGCTGGTATTGACCAAGATTCGTCCGGCTCAGAAGAAACAAAACCCCGATTTTTCCGCCGGCTGCCAGTAGATTCGTGCCCGGCAGGAGCACCGCGCCGCTCGAACCCATGTCCCAGTCCAAATAGTTCAGCACCTGGAAATTCGCCGGCGTGAAGTAGTCCACCTTGGCGCCCAGGCGAAGCACGGTTTCACCGAGATTTCCACCTCCGGTGTCTCCGTTTCCCACCGCGACGTAGATGGCGTTGGCGTCCGCCGAAGGTCCGGCGGCGGACATCCAAATGCCGCCGTTACTACCGTTCGGCGTGGTATTCAACACGTACGTCTGCGCCAGCGTCGAGGCGTTATAACCCATCAGCCAACCGTGATACGGGAGGTGACCGGGGTTGTAGTTGCTGGTTCCGAATGCGATATGAATCACGCCGCCCGCAAGCAACAGCGCGGGGCGCTGCAAAATCGCCGCGGGGTTAAAAGTAACGATTCCGGCCACAGCGTCCGGAGCCGTTCCGCGCACCGAGGCTCGAATCGTTACGGGACCACCGAACTTCTCCGCGCCGCTGGCAATATCGAGCGCGTGGAGGCGGTAATAATAACTCCCGCTTTCCAGCGTGGCCGCGACCGCATACAGTGTCGCGGTGGCAGGATCGATTACAGGCGTACTGAGAATTCCTACCTGCGGAGAAAGCTTCGCCTGCGCTATGGGCATGGGCGGCCCGAGATTCACCGACCACAATGGCGCGGACGCGCCCGGATTGTCGGCATCGAATGCGTACACCGTGTTGTTCATCGTCGCGGCATACACGACATTCCGCGCGCCACCGGCCATCGCGACGCCAGGCACATACAGTGGCTGCGCATAGATCTGCGCATCTACCTGGCGAGAGAACAGCAGGCCGAACTGGCCGCCGTTTACGTTCGACGTATTGAGAACCGTCTCCGCCTGGTTCGCGCTCGTGCGGGCGGCATTGTATTGGCCGGTATAGATCGCGGGTTGGCCGGACAACAACCCGCCCGTGAGACTGAAGATCAGCGACAAGCGCGCGAACGGCCGAGGCAAAGCGCCCTTGATTATATCGGATGTTGCATGCCGATTCGAAGCGCACTGGCAGGACCCGGCAGGATTATTCGCACAAATAGACGCGGCCCGAATGTGGGGGCAGCGTCGCCCTCAGCGTGCCTTGGCGTTTCCCGAGGTCCTCGCCGGTCCAGAATTCGCTGACATGCCGCGCGCGCGCCAGGCGAAATTGGAAGTCGCGTGGCGTATCGTCCCAGTTGAGCGCGATCAGGAGGTCGTGCGCCGGTGTCTCCATTCTCCCCGTGGTGAAACCCGGGTCTTCGAATACGGCCGGAATTCCCGTGGGCGGAATCAGCTTTCGGAGCATCGCCAGCCGTGCGGCGTCGATCTTTGTAAGATCGTCGCCGGAGAGCATCATCCCGCCGGTGGCGAAAGTCGCCGTGGCATGGAAGCGGAACTCCTCCTCCGGCAGCTTTCCCATCAACACAACGGCGTCCGGATCGTTCCACCACAGTTTTCCGTTCTGCCAGGCGCGATGAAGATTCTCCCGCGCGACGCTCGAAAATGTCTGCCACTCCCGGCTGATGTCGCCGGAACTTCGGGACCCGTGGATAAGCCCCATCGACGCCCACACGGGATGGTTACAGCCCAGCACGAACGCGTCCTTTGTCCCCCGCAGCACCGCTTGCATTCCCCGGCGGTAGGCTTCAATGCGCGACGCCTTGGGGTCGCGGAAAATGCCGCCGTGCATGGCGCCCCAGAAGTTCGCGTCCAGTTTGAAGTATGTGCAGCCCCATTCCTCACGCATCACCCGGAACAGTTCCTCCAGATGTTTCCGGGCTCCAGGATGGGTGCCGTCCAGCGCATACCAGGGCCCGTGCCTCCAGCCCCCAAAGGTCACGCGATTGGACGCCAGCGGCGCGCCGTCCGCCCCGCGAATGAACCAGTCCGGATGTTGACGGAAGACGTGCGACTTCTCTTCGGCGATGAACGGCGCCACCCAGATCGCCGGCTGAAACCCGCGTTTCCGGATCTCGCGCAGCACTTCGCGGATGCCTCCGCCAAACGCGGCCCCCGTCTCGAGCCAGTCCCCCATGGCGGGTTGATAGCCGTCGTCAATCTGGACGTATTTCAGCGCGGGCACATGGCGGGCGATGAAATCGAGGTTTTCGAGCACCTGCTCCGCGGTGACCTTCGGGCCGAAGCAATACCATGAACACCATCCCTCGGGTGCCCTCGGAAACGCCAGCCGGGGATGGTTCCGCTGCAGGTGCGCCGCGAGAGAACCAAGCAAGCCATCCCGCTCCGCACCGGCCGCGAACAGAAATTCTTCCAGCTCCCAGGATTCGCCCGGCGCCAGGGTCAACCCCTCAGTCTCCTGGACCACTTCGATACCGGAAGGGCGCAGATAGAATTTACCGGCAAACCGCCTGGACGAAGTAAATGCCATCAACGCGGTTTGGCCGGCGTCCGACAGTGTCAGCAGGGAATAGACAACGCGCGCGTCCTCGGGCTGCGGGATGCGGTAATGCTTCCGGTCGGTGTATCCCCCGATGTCGGCGGGCGCCCCCCACGTTCCGCCGGTCTGGCTCAACATCTGGAAACCTTCGCCGTAGAGTTGGGACTGAGCCGGGATCGCCAGCTTGAGGCGAAATAGCGCAACCTCGCGAATGGCGGCGGCGGATTGGCCCCGGTTCGTGATCTTCGACCGGCAAAGCCCGCGCTGCCATGTGCGTTCGAGCACGATCCGGGTGGGATCGGCTTCGGACCCGCTCGACAGCACCACCGCGCCGCGCCCCGCTCGGACGGTTTCGAGATTCAGCGGCGCGCTCGCCCCGCGCAGCACGTGCGGCCACACGATCGACGCGGGCAGCGCGCCCAGCATTCGTCTGCGGCTGAATTTCTTCATTGGGCCAGCCAAAACATTTCTCGGGCAGGCACAAACTCAACCGGCACCTCGGTGACGAACGTTCTCAGCCACTCGGCGCAGTATTTCATCCCCGGCTGCTCACTGGGTATGTGTCCAAGCAGAATGAGAGCGCGATTCTTGCCTTCCGATGCGGCGTCGGCGGAATATTCGATGGTCTCCCATTCGGGCACTTCGCCGATGGCAAGCACATCCAGCTTGTCCCGGTCATAGAGTTCCCGGTGATGAAGCGGCCCGCCGGCGCCCGGCGAGAGCCCTACACGGGTCACTTTCATGTCCGGGTTCCCCACCACGCGAACCACGTGTATACCGAGACGCTGCTTCATCTGCTCCGCGAGCGCGGCCAACGTGATCTCCGGCATGACGAACAACTGCGGATCGGCCGTGCTCTGAAAATTCCCCCACTGCAGCGCCTGCACCACACCGGTGAGAATCCCATCCGGCCGGCGCATGTGCCAGTGATCGTGGAACCGCCAAACCACCAGATGGTGCTCCCGGATGAACCGCTCCTTTTCCGCCCATACCGGGTCATGTTCTTTTTTCAAATCGCCGGTCTGGTCCAAATGGCTATAAAACGTCGGCTCGTGAGTAATGATCAGATTTTGATGCTGCGCGGCGGCGCGCTGGAGCACATCGTAGGTGGCCATCATCGTGACGGCGATCCCGGTTACAGGGGTCTCCGGGTCTCCGGCTTTGAAAGTGTCCACCGTCTTCTCGCGCCACGGTACTCCAGTGTGCGCGCGAATACGGTCGATGACCTGGCGCGCCGTGAGGTGAGAGCCGGATTGCGCCGGAAGAGGTGTCCGTCCAGCCAGGAGCATCGCCGCAAGGGCGATCGGGGTGGAAACGCACGAAGAAAAGTTCACGGAGATAATCTTACGACGTCCGGGGCCGCCGCTACGCAACCAGCACGCGCACAGCCGCTACCCGTGGGCATCTCTCTGACTGAGCCGCACTTACCCCGCCTCGGATTTTTCCTCTGTCCGGCGGGTTCCTCGGACAAACGGAACTAACCCGTCAAACTCCTGTAAAACAGTGCAATAACGCCGGTTTTGCTACTCCGTTTTAGCTAAAATTAACTCAGTTGCTCTAAGCGAGAGAGATCAGGCCCCGTTAGATTCCAGCTATTACACGGATATGATTTTGCGGTTCCTCCTGCTCGTTACCGTTGCCGCCGCTAGTGTGTTTGCTCAGCCGGCGCCATGGATCCAGCTCGCCTCCGGCGCAGCGCGCCCCACAACCTGCACGTCCGGGACAGCATTCTTTGAAACGAGCGCGCCGCTTGCCAAAGCCTTCCTGGTATGCGATTCCTCCGGCAAATGGACGCAACAGGATCCCGATCAATACAACGTCTTCATCGTCCAGAATTTCGGCGCGAAAGGGGACGGGGCGGCGGATGATCTCACGGCGCTCCGAAACGCCGCGGATACCGCGTCGCACGCAGGCGGCATTGTGTTTTTCCCTCCGGGAACCTACCGGCATTCCGGGATGGTCGATTTTGGGTCGAACACCCTGGTCCAGGGCGCCGGAGATTCGAGCATCGTCACCGGGTCGAACCACAACAACTCCGCTCTGCGTTTTGTCAACTCCAGAAACTCCGGAATCCAGCAAATCCGCACCGTCTCGCACGCGACAACCCGGCTGACCACCGACACCTCCGCCGCGATTCTCTTCTTCGGAGCGAGTTCCTGTTTTGCGAGAAACGTGGCGGTGGAGGGCAGCGCTTCGGTAGGAATCATGGTGGAGGGCAGCGCGCAGATGGTCATCGACTCCAACCGCGTCAGGAACACGGAAGCCGACGGAATTCATGTCGTCGGCGGCTCGCACGACGTCCAGGTCATCAATAATCGCGCCTACAACACGGGCGACGATTCGTTCTCGGCGGTGGCCTACGCCGACGCCTCGCAGACCAGGAACGTAACCTTCGATTCCAATGTAAGCATGCTGTCCCGCGCGCGCGGAGTGGCTTGTATCGGTCCGGCTAACTGCACCATTACTAACAACAAGATTTACAATCCTGTGGGGCACGGCATCGCTATTTCTTATGAATCGTCGTATAACACCTACCATCCCAGCGGCGCGGTAGTGAAACATAACCTGGTGAGAGGGGCGTCCTCCGTTGTGATGAATCCCTTATTGGTGGCTTTTGCAACGAATGTACAGGTGGCCGATCTTCAGATCTACGATAGTTCACCGCTCTATTGCCACGGGTCGAGCCAGGTTAAACTCACAGGCATTCGGGTCTGGAATGCCCAGGGCGCGGCGATTCTGGGAGCGGCCTGCAGTCAACTGGCTTTACAGGATGTACAGGTCAACACGGCCTCCGGCCAAGGCATCAATTTCCAGGGCGTGCAGGGGGGTTCTCTTGCGAATGTGACGCTCTCGAATATTTTCGCCGGCGGCAGCACGGGCGCCGGAGCCATTGAGATTGACGATTCGAGCAATATCACCGGCAGCGCCAGCGTCGTGACCGGCGGAAACAACGGGAACTCGCCGGGAGGTCTCATCAGCGTGTTCAATAGCACGGGCACCTCGGTCGGAGTTGCCGCGTCGAAGGACCCCCTTCCGTCACAGCCATCGGTAGAGGCCAAGGGTGTTGTAGGTTCGGGTTTCAACTCTCCCCCGGTGCAGTCCATCTCTGAAAACGGAATGCTCAGTGTCTTTGGGTCCGCGCTTTCCGGAGACTCGGCGGGAGTTCAGGCCCAATCGGGAAACCTTGTGGATTCTTACCTTCCGCAGTCGCTCAGTTCCACGTGCGTCGAGGCCGGCGGCAGGCGGACGTACCTGCTGTTCGCTTCAAAGGGCCAGATCAACTTTGTCACGCCGTCATTGCCGCCGGGAGAGAGTGCGATGGTGGAGGTGGTGTCCAACTGCGGTCAACCGGACGAAATCCGCAGTAACGCCGTGATGCTTCCGGTCGTGAGTGCCGCTCCCGAATTCTTTCTGGCGGCTCGAAATGGGGCAAACAAGAATCACGCGATCGTACTGGATACGGAGACCCTCACGCCCCGGACGGTGGTCCACCCCGGGGAAGAAGTCACGCTCTATCTGGGAGGACTAGGGGCACTGCGCAATGGCTTGGCCCCGGGTCTGGTCGGCGGCGGCGCCGATTCCACGCTTCTACCTGTCAGCGTGCTGCTGGGCGGAACACCGCTCTCTTCCGGGAACGTGCTGTATTGTGGATCGAGCGGCTATGCGGGACTCTACCAGTTGAACCTGCGCTTGCCGGCAACGCTGCCGAACGGCGACGTGCCGATAGAGGTCACCATCGGAGGAGCCAGCACGGCTTCGGGTGTCTATCTCTCCGTCTCCCCCAAATAGGCTCACTGGTCGGAAGTCCGCACATCCACCTGATCCGATCCCGCGACGCGAACGCGTCCGGCCCGCCCGTCTCCTCCCGCCTTGCGGATCGTGTTCCCATCCCCGTTGACCCTGCTGCTTTCGGCAATATCGATCCCGCCCCGATCGTCTCCGCCGGCGCTTTCCACATGGTTGCCGCTGACTTCCCCGCCGCGTACACGCTCCAGCAGGATGCCGGGACCGGTCGCATGGACCAGATGATTTCTTCGCAACCGGACGCTGGACGAATCCCGGGCAAGAATGGCTGGGCCGCGGGCGTCGCGAACGGTGGTTTCCTCGATATCGACACCCGCGCTGTTATGGATGAAGAGCGAATTGCTTCCCGACACCTGGTTTCCCCCGATGCGCACATCCTCAGCGCCGTCCACCAGAATGGCGTTCATACCCCGCCCGCCGGCCCCGTCAATCACATTTCCTGAAACGCTCGCATGGCGCGGATGGTGCGTCTGGTAGGCCTGCTCAAACGCGACCGCGATGCCGTGCCCTCTCGGGTTGGAGATCTTATTCCCCGAGATGACGCAGTCCGCCGCCCCGATGCAGCTAACGCCGCGGGCGCGCGAATTGGAACTGGTATTGTTCCGTATGGTTACCCCGGTGGTTTGAGGGCCGTTGCCGTAGGCCACCGCGGCGAAGGAGTCATCGCCGGTGTTTTCCGCGGTGTTGGATTCCACCAGCACATCGGTTGAACCGGCCACCACGTGAACGCCGTCCGCCATCTCATTGCGTATGTCGTTTCCGGTGACGCGAATGCCGTGGCTTCCGTGAACGAGTATCCCCGCGGACGCGCCGCCATCAATAGCGACTCCATGGATGGAGCAATTGCTCGAATCCACCAGCAGGATGCCGGCGGAATCGTCGTTCTGTTTTCGCGGGCTCGCGGCGCCGGAGATTTTGAGGTCGCTCACCCCGCAGTTGGAGGCATTCGCAAAGCGGATCGCCGAGCGTTCGGCATTGGTCGCGCGAACAGTGGTCTCTCCCGGGCCGGCGCCGCTCAGCGTGACGTTCGAACCAAAATTCAGCACGTCGCCATGAGCGTAGATGCCCGGCGGGAGCCATACGATTCCTCCGCCCGCTTTTGCGGCGGCCGCTGCCGCGGCTTGAATGGCGCCTTGATCGTCCGCCGATCCATTCCCGGCCGCTCCATAGTCCTTCACGTTGAACCGGGACGCGCCGGTCTGGCTCGCGGCCGCCGTTGCCGCTGCAAGGGCACACCAGGCGAGAGGCGCTAGCCGCGGCATAAGCGCAGGTAGAGCTCCTCGATATCCTCCACCATTCGGGGAAGATCGAAGTGCTGTTCCACCCGCTCCCTTCCAGCCGCGCCGAACCGCGCTGCGAGGCCGGAGTCGCCGGCCAGCGTCAGTACTTTCGCGGCGAATCCTTCCGCATCACCGGCCTCCGAGAGAAAACCCGTCCGCCCGTCGGCCACCAGTTCTCTACTCCCCGCCACGTTTGTCGCCACCACGGGCTTGCCCAGCGCCATCGCCTCGCAGGTCACATATCCGAACGACTCATAACGGGAAGTGAGGGCAAAGATGTCGAGCGACGCGAGCAGGGGACGCAGATCCGGGTAATAGCCGGGAAAGTGAACTCGCTTTTCCAGGCCCAGCAGGCGCGATTTTTCCAACACCTTTGCGCGCAGTTCGCCGTCGCCGGCCCAGACGAAATGAACGTCGCGGTCGCACTGGCAGACAATCTCCGCCACTCTCAGAAACATAAACGGATCTTTCTGATCCGCCAGCCGCCCCGCGCTGCCCACCAGCAACGCCGTGGCGGGAATGCCCAGTCTCTCGCGCACACCGTGCGGAAGCGACGGATCGCGGTAGGCCTGCACATCCACCGCTGCCGTCACAAAATGAATCTTATCCGCCGGCACCAGGTTGTAGGACAGAAGCTGTTCTTTCTCGGACCGGCTCACCGCCATGAGGCCGTCGGTAAAAAAACCGGCGAACTTCTCGATTGGCTTATAAATCGGATTCACCGCGATCGCAATCGCGTGCGGCGAGTAGAGCGTCACCGCTTTCCGGCGAGCCATTTTCGAAGCGAGACGCCCCAGAAATCCCGCCTTCGAGCTGTGGCTATGCACGATATCGAAGCGGGATTGCCGCATCAGGCGATAGAGTCCCCGTAGCGATTTCAGGTCGTCGCGCGGGTGTACCTGGCGCGTCATGGAAATCTCCGTGGTGTGGACTCCGCGCCGCTGAATCTTTTCTAAATCGCTGAGAAATCGCCGGTCGGATCGAATCAGCGAGTAAGCGAACGAGACGTCGAACCGATCGAGGTCATGATTCAGTAAAACGTCGGCCACAAAGCGTGCCGCCCCGGCCGAGGTCGCCTCGAGAATGTGAAGGACGCGCAGCCGCGCCGGCCGGGTTTCAACCGCGATGCGCCTCTCGATGCCCAGGGCCGCCCCGGCGCTCATGATCTCCCCCTCCCAATCCGCAGCTTTTCCCGCTCGTGCTCCAGCACTTCCCACGTCTGGCGCGCGGCAGTGTCCCAACTGAATTTTTCGGCTTGGGCGAGCCCGCGCAGACGGTATACGTAACGCAGGTTCGCGTCCAAGGCGATATCGACTATTCCGCGTGCGATCTGCGCGACATCCAGCGGATTCACTAAAACGGCAGCCGACGCGGCCACCTCCAGCAGCGACGACGTATTTGCGCAGAGAACCGGCGCTCCGCACGCCATGGCTTCGAGCGGAGGGAAACCGAACCCCTCCGCGAGCGAGGGGAACACGAAGCCGGTTGCGCCCGCATAGAGTCCGGGGAGAAACTTATCGTCCAGGTAGCCCGGAAAAAGCACACGCTCCGGAGGGCGCCGTAGATCGAGACCCGCAAACACCGTCCCGCTTCCCGCGCCTCCGGCCAGCACCAGCCAGGTATCCGGCGGCAGGTGCGGCAGCGCTCTTTCCCAGGCGTCCAGAATTCGTCTCACGTTCTTTCTTGGCTCAAGCGAGGAGACGCTCAGAAAATAGGAGCCGTCCGGAAGTCCAATAGCCCGGCGCGCCGCCGCGGCCGCTTCCGCCGGTTGCACGCGAAATTGCTCCCCCACCCCGCTGTGCACCACGGTGATCCGGTCCTCCGGGATTCCCGTGGTTTCCACGATTCTCTGCTTGGTGTAGTGAGACACCGCAATGATGTGCCGTGCCCGCCGGATCAGGGGAGGAACCACCGCGCGAAAACCGCGCACGAATCCGGAATGGAACCACTCGGGATAGTCCAGCGGAAACATGTCGTGAATGGTGACAACCTGCCGGGTATACCAGCGCGGTCCCGAATTGCAGGGGCTCCACAGCAGATTCCATCCGGTCCGCCAGGGAAGCGCGAACTGTTCCCAGGCATGACCCCTCGGACCCTTGAGTTTGGCCTTCGGTTCAATGACCTCAACGCGATCCTCGAAGCGCGATACCAGTTCGTTCGCGTAGCGCTGCATGCCGGTAAGCTTGTGAACGCGAAAACGTCCGTTCACCATCACCGGCGATTGCGCAGCCCGCGCGCCCGCCCGAGCCGGTCGAGCCGCCGTTGCCTCCGCTTCCACCGGCATTTAATAGGCTCCTTTCCGCAGCACCACGGCTCCAATGGTTCGAAACAAGATGCAGAGATCGAGCCACACCGACCAGTTGCGCACATAGAAGCTATCCAGCCGCACGCGCTCTTCATACGATGTGTCGTTACGTCCGGATACCTGCCAGAGCCCCGTAAGACCCGCTTTCACTTTTGTATAAAGATCAAAGCCCGGGCCATACTTGTCCACCTCGGCGAGCACAATCGGTCGCGGACCCACCAGGCTCATTTCCCCTTTGAGAACATTCCAGATTTGTGGCAGTTCATCGAGGCTCGTCTTTCGCAGCACTCTCCCCACCCGCGTCACGCGTGGATCGTTCTTGAGCTTGTGATCGCGCTCCCACTCTTCGCGAAGCTCCGGATGCTGTTGCAGGTGCGCTTCGAGGAGATGGTCGGCGTTCGGAATCATGGTGCGAAATTTCCACGCCTTGAACTGCCTGCCGCCGCGGCCGATGCGCCGCTGCCCGTAAAACGCCGGACCCGGGGAATCCAGCCGGATCGCCAGGTAGAGCAGCGCAAACAGCGGGAGGAATACGATACCGCCCGCCACCGTCAACACCAGATCCAGCGTGCGTTTGGCGATCAGTGTTTCCTTCATCAGGAACTGATGGCAGACTTCGAGTCCAAGCATGTTGCCGACGCTGCGGGGCACCACCCACAAGCTGGAGAATTCCATGATGTCGGCGATGTAGATAATATGCGAGAAGCTGAAGCCCTGCGTCTCGAAGCGGTCGACCACGTCCGCGCCGCGCTTCCCGTTGTCGGTGACGATGGCATACGTGAAGCGGTTGGAGACCGCCAGTTCTCTCGACAAATCATACGGGTCCATCACGGTTACGCCGCCCACCACGCGGCGGGCCGTATTGGGATCCACCACCGCAATTGGTTTCAACCCGATACCGGGATCCTTCCGCAGAGTGCGCACAACCGACTCGCCGATGGCGCCCGAGCCAAACACAACCGCGGGATACCCCCACCAGTTCCGCTCCGCGAATAGCTGCCTGACCAGCGCCCGAAGAATTGGCAGCAGGATCACGCTCAGGAAAATCGCCAGGTACAAAGTCCAGGTGAAATATTGCGTGGCGCCGCGAAGCGACACCGTGACCGCGGCGAGGCCCAAAAATACCAGCGCCGACGAAATCATGGCTCTTCTTAGTTCGTCCGGCGGGCTCAATGCCACGCCGGAGTAAAGACCGATGCTTGCGTACACCAGCAAAAATGCAAACAGGAAGGGCCAGAGCCGGAGATATCCTCCCAGACCCAGGCTGCCGTTCACGGCGAACTTGCATAGAAGACTGATGGCAACGGAAAGTAACAATGCCACGGCGTCGGTCGCAACCAGGCACGCCACTGTATACAGCGGGCGGCTGGGAACCCACGCCGGATGCTCGAGTTTTTTATTTAGTCTTTGAACGGATGTTGCCATTGTGCTAATGCGCCTCGAAAAATTGTTTTTTGGTCTTTTTCACACCGTCGACTCCTGGGAGCGCGGGGTGATCTTCCGGGGTGAAACTGCCGCTACTACGGGGCGGCCCAACGGCTCTCTGAAGAGAAACAGAACGCTGATAATCAGCAGGAACATGGGCGGAAAGAATCGTCCGTCCGACCAATACAGGACCCGCGACGCTTCTACCAGCGAAGTAAAGATCGCGGGAAATAAAAACAGGCCCGCCGGCGACCGGTTCACAAACTCCCGGTACAGATAGCCGGCGATCACGCCGCAGAGCGCCCAATAAAGCACTCCCCCGGCGATTCCAAAGTCCACGACAGGCAGGAAGAACCCGCTTGGATTATTGAACTCCGGATTTGCGGAACTGCCGAGCAGATCGATGTACCCGGCTTCACTAAGCGATACCGCCGGAAAAATGGCGGTGACCAGATCTTTCACTATGGGAAACTTCCACGCGAAGGAAAACGTGAAATACGGAGCGCCGAGCGGAGCCGTCAGACTTGCCACCATCAACGCTCCGTTGTTTAGAGCGGTGGAATAGTAGCCCACGAGCCGCAGAGCCGCGAAACGCCAAAAGCTACTTTCGTGCGCGGCATAATAGCCGAGCCACGAACGGGAATATTCAAAAGCGCTGAACACCAGGAACAGCACCCCGCCGCCCAGCGCCGGCGCCAGGTTCACCGCCGCTCGCCAGAGCTTGCCGGACGCGGGCCGAAGCAGTAAATACGAAATGAGACACGGGAGCGCAAGTTCGATGAGCGCCAGCCGCTCGCTGTTTAGAATCGCGCGGCACAGCGCGCAAGCGAGGACGGCGGCGGTCTGCCAGCGAACGCGTTTCCAGCCCTGCGCGAACCCGAGCGGCACGGCGAGCACGACGCAGGAGATTCCGAACTGCGTCATGGTGGTCACACCCGGAACCGTGGTCAGGTAATGCTCGCGAAGAATATAGACGGCGCCGTCCTTCCCCGTGAAGCCGTCCAGGATCAACTGCGCGCTGATTCCGTTCTTGACCGCCACCGCCGCCCACGCCAGATAGCCGGCCATGCAAAGGAAAAAACTCAATAGGAATGCACGCCGGACCAGGTCCCACGGAATGCGCTCCTCCCACGAGAACCGGTCGTTGACGTTACCGCCTCGCTGGCGCCGCGCTTGTCCGACCATCGTTCCGAAGGCGAAGGCCGCAATACACGCCAGCACGGTCAGTAGGGCATGAACATCGAAGAACTTGCCCGTCTTCCAATAGAATTCGTACGTCTCCGGCGGAGTGGCATACGCCGCGATGGCCACCAGAATCGCCGGAATACCCAACGCCGCGACCGGATGAAACCACCACGCGCCCGCGCGCATCAGTCGTCACCTCCGGAAAGCGCGCCGACGAACTCTTCCTCGCCCGGTTCGCCCGGGCGCTCCGCCACCGCGGCCTCGCCGTCGCGGGAAGTCATCCGGAAGACCACGTACGCCAGGACGCCGCAAACGAACGCTTCCGCGATAACGACCGCCGAAGCCATGCCGATATGCTGGTACCGCGGGGCAAGCACAAAGGCGAGCGCGAGACTGACAAAACCGCCGCCTAACACCACGCGATTCACAATACTTTCCCGTCCGCGCGGCAGCAGATATTGCATCCCGACGGAATCCGTCAGCGAAATAATCACCGGCAGCAGCGCGAGGATGCGCAGCACCGGAATCACCTGGTCAAACCCGGCCCCGAGAAGCACGTGCGAAATCCAGGGAGCGGCGGCGAAGGTGACAATCCCCAGGAACAGCCCCCCTCCGCCCATCAGAAACGCGCCGATCCTGGTAAGCCGCTTGTTCTCTTCCGGAGACTGAATCGCGAGCTGGCTCAGGCGAGGATAGAGGCTTTCGCGTATGGGGAGCAGCAGGCCGCAGACCGCCTTCACGATCTTTTCCGCGGAGGCGTAATAGCCGACGATGGCGGCAGGCGCGAACAACCCGAGGACGAAAACATTTGCCACGCCGTAGAGGCTTGCGCTGCTGCGAATGAGAAACATCGGCCAACCGAGAGCGAGGGAGCGCTTCACCAGCGCGAGCGAAGGCAGCCGGAGCCGAACCAGACGGAAGGCGAGCCAAAGTCCTGCGACCGTGCTCACCGCCGGAGCCACGCCCTGCAGCGCCAGTACCAGCCACTCGTCGCCGGGGCCGCGCACAAACAGCAGCAGCGCGCCGAGCGCCGCAATTTTGCTCGAAATCTCCAGGCCGCCCGCCAGCATCATGCGCTCCAGCCCCTGGAAAAACCACAGGGGAGCAATGCCCTGAATGACGCCGTAGAACAGGCCCGCCATGAAAAGCTTCGGATGATCCCGCAACAGAGGAATCTGGGTGGCCGCCGCCATCGCTCCCAAAACCGCGAAAAGGGAGAGCCCGGCTTGTGCGCCCAGGGTTCCCGCCACCACTTCGCCGCACGCCGCGCGCGAATCCCGCTTCTGAGCGATTTCCCGTGTCGCCGAGAGGTTAAACCCGAACTCGACCACCATTACGATGAACTCCCCCAGCGCCTGAACGAAGGCGACCGTGCCCCAGCCTTCCGGTCCGAGTACTCTCGCGAGGTACGGGATACTGACAAGCGGAATCAGCTTGCGGCAAGCCTGCACCCCGTAGAGGGCCGCCGCATTCCGGAACAGCACGCTCCGGTATGCTCGATGGAGTTTCCGCCTCATGCAATAGCAGAACGCTTCAAGTTTGCCGGGCGGTGTCCCGAACGCCCGCGCTCGCAAGCCATCCGGTCAGCCGTCCCGTGAAAATCGACCAGTGATACCGCGCCTTCGCCAAGCGGCCCGTAATCATCGCGATCACGGTTCCTCCCAGGGGCCGTATCAGGTACTTGAAGATCAACCCCGCCGGAAACGGGTGCATACGCAGTACGCGTCCCATACCCATTCCATACGAGTGCGCCTTCTTCAGCGACGCGGAATTGTAGGGACCGTTGCCCCAGTCGGGATGAAAAACCACCAGCGCCGGATCGTAGTGGACATAATTCCCTGCGCGGATGAATTGCAATAAATAATCCGTCTCTTCACCCGATCCCCAGCGCGTTCCCGCGCCCACCCCCAAGGTTTCGTCATAAAACAATCCGCTTAACTTCGATCGCCGGAAGAACATCGTGAATGAAATGTGCCTCCGCCAGACGTTCGCCAGCGTCACCTGGCCGGCTTCGGCGTCGAACCGCCTCACGTTGATGGGAGACGCCTCCGACGATGCCTCATAGCCGGTGACCCCATCCCATTCCGGATGCTCCTCAAACATGCGCACGAGTCGCGCGAATATGTCCTTGGGGTACCAGCAATCGTCGTCCGGGATTACTATGATGTCCCCCGACGCCAGCCGCAACCCTACATTGTTCGCGGCCGCATGTCCCCGGCTGTCGGACTTCTCGTGATGGATCTCTAGTTTTTCGCGATAGGCCTCCACCACCGGGCATACACGGTCGTCTTCGTTCTGGTCGACGACGATCAATTCAAAGTCCTGGTGGGTCTGCGCTGCCAGGGAGTCGAAGAGACGGTAGAGCTCCTTCGTGCGTCCCCGCGTCGCCAATATCAGAGATAGTCGCATGGAAAAGGCGGAATTTCCCTTCGTTTTCACTTCGCGAATAACGCCACGCCGTAGAGCCCGCCCATCGCCATGGATGCGATGCGAACATATGGCTCAACTCGGCTCAAACGGTTTTTGGGAACGATCAATATATCGTCCGGTTTGATTTCGATATCCTCGCGAATCCCCGCGGCGCTGGAGAGAGTCTTGAAGTTCAGCAGGCGCACTTCGGCCACGTCATGATTCATTTTTCGGACCAGAACCACCTGGTTCTGCTTGGAGCTTTCCTTGAAGCCGCCGCTCAGGGCGATCGCCTCAATGGCCGACACGCTTCCGTGGATGTCGTAGTCGCCCGGCTTATTCACCTCGCCCGCCACCGTAAAGTGAGGCTTCACATAGTCTTTCAACAGCAGCGTGATCTCGGGTTTGTTTAAGCGCTCTCCCGCCCTTTCGACAATGAGGCGGTGCGCTTCGTCGAGAGTAAGGCCGGCTACGCTGACGCCTCCCAGCAGCTTGAGAGTTACCTCGCCGTCCGGTTGAACGGTCGCAGTCTGGTTGTATTCCGGCGTATAGGTATACTCGATGTCGATCACATCCCCCCGGTGCAGCCGGTATTTCGGATTACGCTCGGCGAACTGCGTTTGATCCTGGCAAAGGGCCGGAATCACCCCCGCCGCGGCGATCAGAAGGACCGCCATAAAGGCTTTTTCTCTCATGTCTAAAGAAACCTGTAAATGAAATCCGGCACCGGATAAGTCCGCTTGTTTAGGACGAACCCTAGAACCGGGACCGACGCCAGCGAGAGGGCGGCCAGCGCTCCCTGGATCTGGCTCCGCGTCGTTGTCCCGGCAGCGACCACCAGGCACACCCCGGCGCAATGTTTTCCAATCAACATCGCATCCGCGGATTGCTTCAGCGAGCGGCAATTCACCAGAACATAGTCAAAACGTTTCTCCAAAGCATCCAATTGACGCTTCACAGGAACCGTCTCGGACTCGTTCCATCCCTCCGGGCGGCCCTTGCGCCACATGGGTGTGAGACTCTCTACCACCTCTTCCTGCAGAAAGGCATCCATGGTTGCAGGGTTCCTCAGGTCCGAAACCGGAATGGAGATCACCCGCCCGCCGGATTGCCGCGCCAATTCGCGCGTTAGACCGTCCACAACATAGGTCACGCCCTCCCCCGGCACCACCGAAGTAAACGCGACCGTCAGTGAGGGGCGCGTCCGGCGCAAGTCCCTGAACCGCTCCACCAACGCAAAATAGGCCCGATTGGGGCTCCAGCCCACGTTTGCATTCAGGCGGGATGGTTCAGCTACCAGGGACTGCTCTTTCCGTTCCTTGTGGGAGGTGTTCGCCGTCAAGCGTACATTCATGTCAGTGACTTCTCCTTCTCGATTCACTCAAGCCCAGTCACAGTCCCGTCGCCCAGTTCCGGAAGATAAAGCTCCAGCCGCTCGGGGAGAACGCGCCGCGGCGAATTCCTCTCAAGTGGCACCGTCGCGAGGACGGGGATATCCATGGACGATTCCAGATCCCACGGCGTGTACACCGCGGAATGCCGCAGCCCGGTAAACAATGCGAGACCGGCAATCGCCAGGTTCCCCAGAAGAAGGCCGCAGACCGTGGCCAGCGTGACTCGCGGATTTGCCGCCGCCGGCCGCGTCGGACCCTCGGCAACGGTCACATTCGAAATCTTTTCGTTATCGAGCGCCCCGCCAATGCGCGCCTCTTCCCGCTTCCGTTGATAAAGCTGATAATTGTCTTCGGCTTCTTTGACCTCGCGCGAAAGCCTCTCGTGTTCCGCCGTCGCCTGGTCTAACTTCGCCAGCTCCTGCTGATAGCCCTGAACCTGACTCCGAAGCCCGCTCTCACGCGCCCGCAAACTGCTCGCGTTCACCTGCACTTTCGATAGAGTGGCCTCCAGACTCTGGCGGAGCGGATTCACATCCGTCGACTCTTCCGTCCCGCTCATCTTCTCCGCTTTGGCGAGCGCCTGGCGCGTATCCGCAATCTGCCGGTCTACTTCCTGCACCAGCCGGTCGCCCGCCTTAAACTTGGTCAAAAGCTCCGTGCGCTTGTTTTGAAGCTCGACCAGTAACGTGTTCATCCGGTCCACGGAGTATTGATTCGGCACTGTCCGCTTTTGTGTCGTAATCCGTGGCTCCACTTGACCGAGTTGCCGGATCAGCCGGAGACTCTGCTGTTCGTTTTCCTGCCGCTCGGTCTTCGTCGCATCGAGCGTTGCCTGAGTTTCCGCCAGCCTTCTTAAGCTCAGATCCTTCTGTTCACTGAGCAGGGTGATTTTATGCTGTTTCTCGTATTGCGCGAGCTTCTCCCGCGCCGACGCCAGCTTTCCCTCGAACAGATCCGTCTGCTGCTGAAAAAAAGCCAAGGCCCCGCCCGACGAGTGCATTTTCAGGTGATAACTGAGGTAACGGCTCGATAGGTCTCTCAAAACCGCCTGCGCCTCGTCGGCGCTTCGCCCCGTATAACTCACGCGAATCATGCTGGTTTTGGGAATCGGCACAATCCGGAGGTTATTATTGAATTCCTTTAAACGCTGGACCAGGACGGCGTCGGAAAACCCGCCGTGGGAAGCCGCGCCCTGCGTCTCCTGGATCACCTGCCGGTGCAGCCCTTCGCTCATTAATAGCTGAACTTCGGTCGCTACGCGTGACTCGTCGGAAGGAGCGGCGGCGCCGCTGTCATTGGCGAACGGACTCATCTCAACAGGAGGACGATCGTTCTTCACGAAAAAGACGATCTGGGACTGGAAGTACTGTGGCTTACTAAGTGTGTACCCTACATACAATACCGTAAAGGCCACGCATCCCGCGGCTAGAAATCGAAAGCGGCGAAAGATGGCCTCAACACCATCACGGAATGGAGAAGACTTCTGGGCACTACTGATGCGATTTACAAGCACACCACTCTTCGACATAGTTAAAAACCCGGAAAAGAAAGGCGTTCACTTAAGCACGCGCTGCTCGCGAGGAAGCGCACAGAGTTCTGATGCTGACGGCGGGGCCAACTCGAATCTGCCCGAAACAAATAACCCTTGACTAGAGATCCACAGGACAAACCGCTGCACCTCCACCCAGCAAAATCCGTACTTATCTTCGCCTGTTTTAGGAGACTGGTACTATAGCCTATAGCCCGCTGGCGGCAGCGCTCTTGGAGATTATTGATCGCTAATCCATTGTATACCAACTACTTAAGAGTAACACCGGAGCAGTAAGTTGTCAATCCCGCAATTGGTTTCGGATAGGTTACATAAATAGAATTGATAATGCCTTTTTGGCGTGACCCGCGCGTGGCATGGTTTATATTAGAAGAGTCTGGTGTAAGTATCGCGCTCTCTGAATCCCCGGTTAAATCTGGATCGGAGAAAGCCATCTGCGAGCAATAATACTGGCAAAACACACTATTTAATTCTATGGCCGAATGTCCGCATAAGCGCTCGTCCGTGGTTAATAAGACGATCTCTACGGAGCTTTTCTCTTGCCGTCAGGTGGGGTATTTTGAGTCGAACGCCCATGCCTTTTCGCAAGTGGCTTCGTGGGTAGACGGTTACCTGGCGCGCCCGCACAAGGACCTTGGCCGGCCGGGCACGGTATGCCCGTTCGCTCCTGAGGCCTTGATGCGCGATTTGATTCGTATCGCCGTGGTGCGCCTAGGGAAAAATCAGAAACAGCAAATAGAAGAGGCCGTGCTCCACTTCCGGCGCGCTTTCCATGAGATGGAACCCCGGACGGGAGACGCCTCGATCTATAAAGCAATTCTGATCGCGTTTCCCGATGTAAGCCTCGCCGACGCTCCCGGGTTGATTGATGTCTCCAAGGAGCGCCTGAAGCCCCTCTTTGTGAACGACGGCCTGATGCTGGGGGAGTTCCACGAGTTGAACGAGAGCCCGGGGTTGCATAACCCGGATTTTCGCCCCTTGCGGTCTCCGATCCCGTTGCTCGCGATTCGCCGCATGGTTTATTCCGACATCGTGTTTCTGAATCGTCCGTCCGACCCTCCCGAGAGGCGTATCCGCTTTCTCGAGGCCTATCTCAACCCGGCGAACACTCTCCGCAAACAGGACCGCGAAGCGGCGCTGGAAATGCTGTCCGAGCTGAAAAAAACAGTCGCGTCCGAAATTGCCCGGGACGCCTGATCCGTGCATCCTCGCATCGACGCAATTCTTCGCGGCGCGGCCGTCCGCTACCAGCTCCGCCGGCATTCCGATTTTTCAGGTCCCATTCGCAATCCGGCCGATTTCGCGAGCGCTCTTGGCTATGACGCCGGGCGCATCACTAAGACACTTTTCCTGAAGGCCGCCGCGGGAGGAGCCTTCTGTCTCGCGGTGGTTTCCGCTAACGCCCGTGTGAACCTCTCCTCTGCCGCTCACGAGATGGGCGCTTCCCGGTGCTCGGTGGCGCCGTCCGGCGATCTGTCGCGCATCTTGGACTATCCTCCCTTGGGGGTTTCTCCACTTGGCGCCGGCGGCATTTTGGTCCTGATAGACAGGGCGCTGCTGGGTTACGAATCGATCCTGGTTGGCGCCGGTGCGGTGGGAGTGGAAATCGAAATTGCGCCGTCCGATCTCCAGGCACTTACTGGCGCCCGGGTGATCGCTCTCCACTGAACTCATGCCGGGCCGGCCGAAACCGGCGCGAGGATAGCGTTAGGCTCCAGTTTCTCCAGGCGGGCAGTTAGTTCGCGCGCTACGGCTCTCACGTAAGGTTCATAGAGAATGGTGAAGTGGTCGCCGGGGACCTTGCAGATGGACAGGTTACCCTGGATGAGCCTTCCCCATCCCATGGCTGGATCGGGGTCGTGGTCGCCATCGCTTTTATCGGCTCGAAATAGCAGGGCATCTACGGGTAGAGGCGCTGGGACATACTGCCGCACCGCAAGGGCAAATGCGTCTTCCACGTGCCGCAGACGCGCCGTGGGGATGCCCAGGCGTGTCAATAGCAGATGTCGCCGGATTCTCATATCCATCAAAAAACGGGCGCCGTAGTAAGAGAAGTTCCGGCGTACCGAACTGATCTTCTCCTCCAGCGACATACCGTGAAACCGGTTCAACCGCCGCGACAGGATGCTCCAGATATGCCGCGTGATCCCTATCTCCCCCTCGCCTCTGCCGTCCCCGGAGTCGGGCGGCGATCCGATATAAGAATCGAAGAGAATCACCATTCCGATGGTTTCGCCCAGGAGTCTCAACTGCCTGGCCATCTCGAACGCCACCAGTCCGCCTGCGGAATAGCCCGCGAGGAAATAGGGGCCGCTCTCCTGTGCCTCTCGAACCGCCTCCACGTAGTCCGCCGCCATGGCTTCCACTCTGTCATGCGGCAGCTCTTCGTCATCGAGACCCCTCGCCTGCAGTCCGTAGAGTGGAAAATCACCGCCCAGGTGCAGACCAAGCGCCTGGAAGCTAAGGACGTTCCCGCCGATTGGATGAACGCAGAATATCGGCGCGCGCACGCCCTCTTTTGAAATCGGCACCAGCGGCGACCACGAGGGGGACCACCCGCGGTCCCGCAATAGCTGAGCGAGTTGCTGGATCGTCGGCGCTTGAAACAGCACCGAAATGGGAAGCTTGGTTTCGAAGCGCTTCCCGATGGCCTTGGCGAGCTTCGCCGCCAGAAGAGAATGACCGCCAATCTCGAAAAAGTTGTCCGTAATGCCGACCGAGTGGAAACCCAGGGTGCGGCGCCAGATGGAAAGCAGTTCGGACTCCACGGCATCGGCCGGCGCCGTCAACGCGTTACTTCTCTCGTTAAGAGTTCTGGTCCGCGCTCGCAGGCCCTGGCGGTCCACTTTCCCGTTTCCATTTACCGGCAGGTTCTCCAGAGCGATAAATGACGAGGGAATCATGTATGCCGGCAGTTTCTCTTTCAGGAATGTCCTAAGCTCTGGCGCCACCGCGTCCGCTTGTCCGTCCACGACAATATAGGCGATCAGCCGTTTGTCGTCGCGGCTGCACTCCTCAGCCACCACCGCATTTTCCCGGACCGACGGGTGCTGCGCCAGGGCAGCCTCGATCTCCTCTAATTCCACGCGAAAACCGCGAATCTTGATCTGGTTGTCGACGCGCCCGACGAACTCAAGATTGCCATCGGGCAGTGGCTTCACCATGTCGCCGGTGCGATACACGCGCTCGCGCCCTCCCCCGGTCTCGATCGTGATGAACCGCTCGGTTGTGAGGTCGGCGCGATTGCGATAGCCGCGGGCCACCCCCAGCCCCCCGATAAAGAGTTCGCCGACCGTGCCGGGCTCCACTTCCCGCAGTTGCTCGTCGAGCGCGTAGAGCCGCGTATTCGGCAGCCCCTTGCCAATGGGAATGCGCGCCTCCGTGCCGTTTACCCGGTATGTTGTCGCCGCGATTGTCGTTTCCGTTGGACCGTAGTGATTCCAGAAACCGCGAGTGTGCTCGGCAAGGAAGCGGGCCAGTGCGGGCGACATCGATTCCCCTCCGCTAATCGCCCGCATACGGCGGTTCCCCTGCCAGCCCGCATTCACCAGCAGTTGCCAGGTGGCGGGTGTCGCCAGCATCACGGTCGCGCCGACGCGCTCCACCTCGCTTCTCAGACTCTCCCCTTGCCCCGCCGCTGCCCGCGGCAGAATCGCCAGCGTCGCGCCGCCACAGAGCGGCAAAAAGAACTCCAGAACCGAAATATCAAAAGACGGCGAACTCAGCGCCGCAACGACGTCGTCCGGACGAAGCTCTATTTCAGCCTCGATACTGGCCAGGAAATTCGACAAGCCGAGATGCTCGATCTCGACGCCCTTTGGCTTCCCGGAAGACCCCGAAGTATAGATCACGTAAGCAAGATCGCCCGGCTGTCCGCGGCGCCCACCGGGCGCGAACTCTCCCGCCTGCGTCCTGGGGATGTCCTCGATCATGATGGTCTTAACCGCTGGCAGATCGGCGAGATCTTCAAAGCTTCGCTGGGTTAACAGGAGAGACGCATTCGCATCCGCCAGCATAAAGTGAACGCGATCCGCCGGGGAATGCGGATCGATTGGAAGATACGCCGCGCCCGCTTTCAGAATCCCGAGAAGCCCGGCGATCATCGCGGCGGACCGGTCCAACAGAACGCCCACGAGGACCTCGGGGCCCGCCCCGTAGCCGCGTAGGTGACTCGCCACGCAATCCGCATACTGGTTTAACGCGGAGTAAGTAATCTCCACGCCGTCGCATTCCACGGCGACCTTTTCCGGATGCCTGCGAGCCGCCGCCTCGAAGGCGCCGGGGACGCAATTCCCTTCTTCCGGAATGCCTTCGAACGACGTTTCATTCCCGGATACGGTTACCTCCGTATCGGGCAATTCCTGTGTCTCTCCAGTCCTTGTGGTCCCGTGCATAGAGCGCAGCAGCAATACCGCGAGCTACTCTATTATCTCATTGGACTTTGCTGTTATGGATGAGTGATCGTAACATTGTCGAACACTGCCGTATTAATCTTGGTAACGTCATGCGACGTCACCGCTAGACCGGCATATACACTATTGGCCATGTTGATGGAAAACGGAGAATTAATCTGCGTCCACGTCGTTCCATCGGGGGAAGAATATGCTGTGAAAGTATTGGCGGATCGCACCAGCCGCAGCCACACGGGATAAGTGACATTGAAATACGGACCCGAAGTTGCGCTGCCGCCGGTCGTTTGGCGCGCATGAAAATTAAATAACGTGGGAATTGCCACGGAAAAAGCGAAAGTAGAATTCGAATTGAGCGACTCCCGGATCATGAGTCCCGCTTTCGCGTAGAAATTCGTGTTCGTGATGCTCTTGAGGCGGGCGGTAATCGTCGTATTTCCCGCGATCGGCCAATAGTTGAAGTTGAACTGATCGGAAGCTTGCCAGATATCGGCGCCGGAACCGGACACCGTGTAGGTTCCGTTGCTGACCACCACGCTGCCCGCGAGCGCTGGGGATCCGATATTGACGTCCGTTCCATTGCCCAGTCCTGTGCTCACCACCAGCAGGGTCACAGCGGTGGTTCTCACTAATCCCCCGCCCGCTCCCCGAATCGTGAGGGAATACCATCCTGGCGGCGTCGTAGCACTGGTTTGGACGTTCAGCGAACTGGCGCCGGCGCCGGTGATGGAGGGCGCGCTCAGCGCGGCGGTCGCTCCCGGCGGCACTCCCGAGACGCTTAGACTAACCGTTCCCGAAAAGCCGTTGAGTGGATTCACCCACAAGGAGAACGCGGCCTTTCCATCCGCGCCGGCCTGCAGGATAGCCGCTCCCGTCGTGTTGACCGTGAAGTCGGCGGCCGGGTTCGTCGACGGAGTGAAGGACACGTGATCAAAAACCGCTGTATTCGCCGCAGCGGGGTTTTGCGAGGTGACCGCAAGGCCCGCGTACACCGTCGGCGACGTGGCGATGGACACAGTTTCATTGATCTTGGTCCATGTATTCCCGTCGGTCGACGAATAGGCTGTGTAATTCCCGTTGAGCCGCGTTAAGCGAAGCCATATTGGGTATGTCGCCGGAAAATATGGCCCGCTCGAAGAATAATTCGTGGCAGCCGTCCGGTAATGGAATGAATACAGGGAGGGCGACGCCTCCACGAAGGCATATTGCGAGTCAGGCGAGAGCGACTGCCGGACCATGATTCCCGCCTTGGCGTACTGCGAAGTATTCGTGATGCTGACAACACGCGCCGTCAGGGTACCGTCCGCCGGCATGGACCAATAGTTGTAATTGAATTGATCGGATCCAAACCAAATGTCCGTGCCCCCGCCTTTTACGGTGTAGACACTGCCAGACACACTGGCCGCCCCGGGGATGGCGGGAGAGCCGATATCGGCATCCGTTCCCGAACCGGATCCAAACGCCGTCCCATTCACCACCAGCGTCACTTGTTTCGACTGGGAGAGCGATCCGGATTTCCCGGTGACCGTTATGACATAACTGCCCGCTGGCGTTGCGGCGGTTGTCTGTATCGTGAGCGCGGATGAGCCCGTGCCCGTAATGTTGGCCGGCGAGAAAGCCGCCGTTGCTCCCGCCGGGAGTCCGGTCGCGCTCAGCGCAATTGCGCTGGCAAAGCCTCCCGAGGCGGTCGTTGTAACGGTATAACTCCCGGCGCCGCCCGGGCTCACCGTCTGCGATGCCGGATTAGCAGCCAGGGAAAACCCGGCTGTGGCCTGAACCACCAGTTGAATCGAGACAGAGCGCGCCTGCCCTGCGCTCGTTCCGGTAACGTTCAGGTGGTAGGTCCCGGGCGGCGTCGCCAGCGCCGTCGAGATTGTGAGTGTCGACGTGACGATGCGGCTGACGCCGGCCGGTTCAAAATAGGCCGTGGCGCCAGTCGGCAAGCCGGAGATCGACAGGGTCGCCAGTCCGCTATAGCCATTTGCATCGGTGTCCGCAATCGTGTAGGTGGTTGTTCCTCCCGCGGCGACGGTTTGCGCCGCCGGCGTCGAGCTCAGCGAGAAATTATTCACGCTCAGAACGATCGTGATATCGCGCGTCAGCGTCCCGCTTACGCTGCTGATCGTCACCGGGTAGGTCCCGTTGGGGGTCGCCTGGGTCGTCTCGAGCAACACCGAACCCGAGCCTCCCGCGCCTGCCGGGGTGGGCACGAAATTCCCGCCGGGGGGAAGCCCGGCGGCGCTGAACGAAACCGTCCCGTTAAAACCGTTCACACCTTGGATGGCAAGAGGAACGGCCACGGAGTTCCCCGCCAGCACCGGCGAATTATAGAACGGGGCTGGGGTTGAGACGCTAAAATCGGCGGAGCCATTCACTGCCGGAAAAAAACTGACGTTGTCGAATTGAGCGGTTCCCAGTGTTCCGTTGGACTGCGACGTCACCGCCAGTCCGACATAAGCCGTTGGTCCCATCGGAATCGAAACCGGATTCCCCACTTGCGTCCAGTTAGTCCCGTCCGCCGATCGATAGCCGGTGAAATTTCCGTTTGCCCGGACGATCTTCACCCACTGCGGATAGGCCGGCGGAAAATAGGGCGTGGATGCCGAAGCCGCTCCGGGAATGTTGCGATATTGGAAACCGTACAGCGATGGCATGCCTGCTAAGAAGGCGTAACTCGAGTCGGCGTCGAGCGAAGCCCGGAACATCACGCCGGACTTCGAGTAGAACCCGGTGCTCGCCGGACTGACCACACGGGCGACGATCGCTCCATCGCCGGTGAACTGCCAGTATGTGAAGTGAAACTGGTCGGAGTTGCCCCAGATGTCCGCACCCGAGCCGGATACCGTATAGGTTCCGGCGTTCAGCGTCCCGCTGCCGGCCGGAGAGGGTCCGCCAATGTCCGCATTGGTGCCGGGCCCCATTCCCGCCGCCTGAGAACTCACCACCAGCGTCAAGCCGACCGACGAGTTGACCGTACCGCTGGTCGCTATGACGGTGAACGAATAGGTGCCCGTCGTCATTCCCGCCGCGGTGGTAATGGTCAGATTGGTAGACCCGCTGCCGTTCACCGTCGCCGGTGAAAACACCGCCGTTGCGCCTGCCGGCAGCGCCGTCGCCGAGAACGTCACTGAACCCTGGTGTGCCTGCCCTTGAGGATTGTTCACCGTGATCGAATACGGAATACTCTTGCCGGGTGAGACAGTCTGGCTGGCCGGAAGCGCCGAGAGCGAGTACTGGCTCGTAGCCCCCAGCAGTCCATAGACGGTCACCTTGTTCGAGAATGTGGCCATATACACCTTGCCGTTGGCCACGGTGGGCGGAACGAACTTGGCGAAATTTCCGATGCTGTCACGGGCCGCGTTCTGCTGGGAATCCCATAGAACGTTGGTCAGATCGTCGGCGTTGTAGGCACGAAGAATTCCCGGCACGGTCGCATGATTCGAGTCGCCCATCAAAGGCGTCGAGGCCCACACTATTCCGGTGCCTGGCGTGCTTCCGTTCGAGGACACCGCCAAAAAGCCGCCCGGCATGCCGTCCGGAGCGCGAATCAGGCTTTGGGTTACCGGCGTCTCGGTGAGGCTGCTGCCGTTAAACGCAAACCCTTTCAGATAGTCGAATTCGCTCTGCATGTAAACCACGGGCCCCAGCGTGGGGCTGTTCCAATACACCGGGCTCCCGTGAATGTGTCCATTTGCCGCCAGAAACGTTTGGGGCACCTGCGCGTTGTGATTCGCGAAGTTTCCTAAAGCCGACCGGTTCAGCAGGAACAGGATCCCCGGCTTCCCGCCCGTGACCATCATGTTTGAATTCGGAATAAGCAGCGGGCCGGACGACCCAAGATCGAGGTCGTTGTTGTTCAGATAACTGTAATTGTCCGGCGTAAACCAGTCGAGCACCTGCAGCGAGGGACTGAGCTTCAGAACCGTCGACCCAAAATTCTGAACGCCGTCCCACGTCCCGTTCCCGGTGCTCAGATAGACGTTGCCGCTCGCGTCGAAAGAGGGCGCCTGCCCCGCCTGCCAAATGCCGCCTTCATTGCCGCTGGGCGTATTCGCAAACACGGCTTCCTGCGCCAGAGTCGTGGCGTTGTAACCCATCACCCAACCGTGATAGGTCCCATAATCGTTGTGGGACGCCCATGCGATGTAAACCCTTCCATTCGCAAGCGCCAGCGCGGATCGCTGGTTGTGCCGCATCGGGTCGAAAGTAATCTTTCCCGCCGGCCCGGTGAACGTTCCTTGAATCGTCACCGCTCCGCCAAATTTGTCCGCGCCCGTCGTGATGTCCAGGGCGCGGAGCCTCTGTACATAGACCCCGTTCTCCAGCGTTCGGGCAAGCAGATAAATCGTCCCCGTGTTCGCGTCGATCACCGGGGTGCTTTCAATTCCGATCGGCCCGATGATATCGGTAGCCAGCGGCTGCACGTTGGCGCTCGGAACAGCCGTGATGCCCGCGGCCGGGTTCGTGAAATTCCGGCTCCATAACGGACTGCTGTTCGAACCGGTGTTGCTGTCCGCATCGAACGCGTAGATGCTGTCGTTCATCGTGGCGACATACACCACGTTGTGAACGCCTTTCCCCGGAATCGCGACGTTCGGCACATACAGCGGCTGGGCATAGATCTGTCCGTCCACATTTTGAGAGAAGAGTTTCCCAAATTGGTTAACGTTTACGTTCGATCGCGTTAAATTTGTTTCCTGCAGGTTTTGTCCGGTGCGGGCGTTGTCATTGTGCTGAGTTAGGACGCTAACTTGTCCAAAAACCGGAAGTGCGAGAGCAAAAAAGACGGTACCCCAGGGCAGGGGCGCAAGAATGGTTCGAAGATTCATGAATATCGTTTTTGTTTAATCAAGTCTGGAGAAGAGTATGGTTCTCACCACGTCTCCTCCTGTAGAGCACAGTGGCAACGGAGCCGAACAGACTCGCTCGATGTTCAGTATACTGGCGACCTGGTTAGTAGCACAAGAACTACAGGAACTACAAGAACAGTAAGTAAACGCGGCATTTCTTCTATTCTTCAGGGCGCATTAAGGACAACACTGGTAATGATTCTAGTGGTCCCAGAACGCGGCCCATTACCTACGATGCGGAAGTTGTGGGAAAATAATACCCTGGCGAACGGCGGGCGGAGCGAGCCCCCAACCGCGCGCCGCGGCCGGTCGTGGAAAGTTTTAATAGACTTGGGAAAAGTGCGTTCCGGAGGCGTAGTTCTGGATTCGAAGCGTTCCGTGAACGATGCCGGAACCGACCCCCTGGATGCTGCCCGCCTCGGTGAGTCCAGGTGAGTTGGAAGTGCCCACGATGAATCCGGTGGGAACCGCCTGGTTATCCACCACCAGCAAGCCTCCCGCGTTCACATAGCCATTGTCCTGAAACCACATCGCCCGGTTCAGACTGCTTGCCCGGGAGGAGTTGATGGAGGTCAGCCTCCGGGCAACGACGCTGTTCACGCCGTTGAAGATGAAGCCGGCCCCGGTGCTGTTTTCCGAGCTGCAATTCATGACGTCCGCATAGGCCGTCTTGTAGAAGACAAAATCGTCGCTCGCAAGATTGCCCCTGGCCCGGACGTTGCGCACGTAGACACGGGAAGACGGTCCCATGCCGCTCACCGAGCGGCCGTTCGAGCCCTCAACCTGAATATCGGAAAAGACGACGGAAACCGGCTGATTGTATTCAAGGCCGAAGGTGGTGCCGCCGGGGGGATTCAGCGTTCCCGAGCCCCGCACATATCCGTGCTCCACCGTCACCTGATCGGAGATCCTCGTCTGGTAGGTGGGGTCCTGGCCAATAAACACCGCGCTCCCGCGCGTCTTATCCACCGCGAAGCCCGAGATGGTGACGTGCGACGTGCCGACCACGGCGATGCCGTGAGCATAGCTGTTGGTCACGCGGACATTGGAGATCGTCGCTCCATGCAGGTCGTCGTAAATGAGGTAGTTGTAGAGCGCCAGCCCGTTGTCGAGAGTGTGGTTCGTCGTGAGATTCACCAATTGCGCGTCTTGGCTGTTTGCAAAGATGAACCCGTCCGCAATCGAATTGGTGGCCACGGCGTTGATCACCTTCGGCCGGATGCAGGACGTAAACATGATCGCCGCCCCGGGGCTGTTTTCCGCGGTAATGTCCTTGACGAAGGCGTCTACCGAGCCCGTAAAGGAGAACTCCGTCCCGGCGCGCTGCGTCGGAGCGTTGGGGTAGTTGCCGTGCATGCCTTCAATCCGCATCCCGGTGCCCCCTAAAAAACGGAAACCGCCCTGAATGTTGTTTTGGAACTGCAAAATGGCCGAGCCTTCGAATTTCAACTCGCCGTTAAAGTTGGTAATCGTGATCGCGCCCTGGCTGTTGTCGATCGCATAGTTCCCCGGAGGCACAATAATCTTTCCATTGGGGTACTGGAAGAAGGCATTTTGGAAAGCCTTGGTATTGGCGGTGGCGTTTGTGCCGTTGTTGAACGCGCCCATATCCGTCACCATATTGATCGTTTGTCCGCACAATTTTGCCGGCACAGCCGTGAATACTGCGCAGAGGACTAGAGTCAGTCTCTTCATTTTCATGATCTTTCCTCCGCCTCTTTAGTTTATGGTCCCGATTTTCACGCCGGCGCTGCGGTTTTGGACCGAGAGGGCGCTGCGGGAGATCTTCGAAGAAATATTCATGATCGAGCCGGAGGTCACGCCGCTCGATCCGATGATGAACCCGGTCGCCGAACTCTGGTCGTCGATGATCGTCAGATCGTAGGCGATCGCTGACGCGCCGTTTTGAAACCATATCGCGCGATGCAGGGCGTTTTGGCTGCTGACATTGTAGGTGGTGAGCCCGGTCGCCACCGTGGACTGAACGTTATCGAAGACGAATCCATAGCCCGGTGATCTTTCCGCGGAGCTGTCGGAAATCCGCACCGTTCCGGTGTTTGAGAAATTGAACCCGTCTCCCGACGAGCCCCCGGTCACCCGGATATTCCGGAAATCCAATGTGCCGCCCGGCGCCACTCCGCTGACTGCCCGGTCGCCCGGCGCGTTCACCTGAATATTCGCGAAGCCGCACGATTGGGCGTTATTGACTTCGATTCCGAATACGCGGGGAGATTCGATAACGCCGCCCTGGAACAATACGTTAGCCGGCGAGGCCGTGGTTGGCGCGGTTCCACAGAAAATGGAACTCGAATCGCTCGAATAGACGGTGAACCCCGAGACCGTGACGTTGGATTGGCCGTAAACCGCAATCCCGCGGCTCCCGGCGCCGTTTACGGTGAGGTTGGTGCCGTGCCCGCCATCGACGCCGGACGTTCCGGACGTGGCCTGGAAAACAATGCCCTCCAAACCGGCGTTCTGGATGGTGGCGTTCACCACTTCCGAGTTCGCGGAATCGACAAACTGAATTCCCTGCGCGCGCGAATTTAAAATCGAAACATTTGCCACTTTTACGTTCTGGGAGCCATTGAAATAGATTCCGGGCCCGGAGCTATTTTCCACCATCGCATCGTCCACGAATGTGTTGCTGGTGCGCGAAAACGCCAGCGAAGGGGCCGAAGGCAGCGCGCTCGACAGCGGATTCGGGTACGTGCTGTGGAAACCAATCACCCGCAGCCCGGTTCCGGAATTAAAGAGGACGCCGCCCTGCACACCGCTGGAGAAAGCCAGCACCGCCCTGCCTTCGAATTTGAATTCACCCTGGAAATTATTGATGGTTAACGGTCCGCCGGAATTGTCGATGGCATAGGTCCCGGGCGGTACAAGCACTTTTCCCGAGGCGCCGGCGGCGGCGAAAGCGCTTCGAAAAGCCGCGGTCGTCGCCGCCGCATTGGTACCGTTTGTGGACGCGCCATAGGATGCGACGCTAACGGTCTGTCCGCTGGCGGAAGCTACAAAGACAGTGCAACATAATAAAATAAATTTACAGTTTGGCCGGCCGAAAGAAAGCATAACCCTCTCCTCCTCAACGCATTACAAAAAGATTTTCGCGCGCGGGCGGGAGACGCACTGTCACCCCTCGCTACCGCGCCTCCCATAACAAAAGCCGCCCATCCGTGATCGGATTACTCAGCGTCAACGGAGAGCGCCACAAGGATGGGTACAAATCTTAAAAACTTTAGTTCTAGTTATACTAGGACTAAAGTATAGCCTCGAATTCTAACTGTTGACAAGACAATACCGGCGGATTTTTCGCATTTTTTGAAAAACCTCCGGGAAATTCGATACCTGAAACTGTACGCGCACCCGGTTCGTTTGCTGCGAATCTTCCCGTGGACAATCGGTGCGATCTCTCGCTTATCATGGTTCTTTTAACCGCGGTTCGTTTAACAATGATGAAAGCTCTATTCATTCTCCTTTTTGTAGCCGCTCTCCCTCATACCGTATCGGCTCAAGTCAACGTTCTCACTGCGAACTATGACAACAGCCGCACGAATGCCAACATGGCGGAGACGCTGCTGAATGTCTCCAACGTCAATCCCGCGCAGTTCGGCAAACTTTACTCCTTGCCGGTCGATGGGCAGGTCTACGCACAGCCGCTTTACGTCTCCCGTGTAAATCTGCCGGTGGTGGGCGCCCGTAACGTCCTCCTTGTCGCCACCATGCACAACACCGTCTACGCATTCGATGCGGATGGTGGCGCGGGCGCGGCTCCGCTTTGGCAGGTGAATCTCGGGCCGCCGGTCCAGTCTGTGGCGTTCGGCGCCGCCTTCACCGACATCCTGGATGAGATTGGCATTCTCGGCACGCCCGTCGTCGATCCGGCCGCGGGCATTATTTATGTCGTCAATCAAACGGCGCAGGGCGCGAACATAGCGTTCTACCTGCACGCCATGGACCTCGCCACCGGCGCGGAGAGGCTCAACAGCCCCGTCCTGATTCAGGCAAGCTTCGCGGGACACGGCTGGGGAGGCCTCGAAACGCCCATAAGCGGTATGCTTCCGCTTCTCGCCGAAGATCATCTGCAACGTCCCGGGCTCTTGTTAGCCAACGGAAACGTCTACATCGCGTTCGGCTCCCACGCCGATACTCCGCCCTGGCACGGGTGGCTGGTCGGCTACGATGCCTCCACGCTCAAACAAACCGTGGTCTTCAACGCCACCCCCTCCGTGGGAGGAGGCGCAATCTGGCAATCCGGACGCGGGGTGGCCGCGGATTCGGACGGCAATCTCTTCTTCTCCACGGGAAACGGCACATTCAACGGAGAAACCGATTGGGGTGAGAGCGTTGTGAAGCTTTCTCCCACGGGGTCGGTCCTCGATTGGTTCACGCCGTCCGATTGGAGCGATCTGAACGACCGGGATGCCGATTTCGGCTCCGGCGGACCTATCCTCGTGCCCAACTCCGATCTCGTCATCAGCGGCGGCAAGGAGGGTGTAGTCGCACTGCTGCGCCGGGCCGATATGGGCCACGTGGTGACCGCGAACACGCAGATCGTTCAAAGTTTTCAGGCGACCGACAGCGGTTCGGTTGGAATTTTCAACTCCGCTCTCTGGCCGGTGTCCGGCGGCGCCTTCTTTTATGTCCTGGGACGCAACGACCCTCTGAGGGCTTACCGGATGTCGAATGGCGTCTTCAAAACCACCGCCGTCGCAGTGAACACGGAGGTGCCCAATGCGCTCCCTTACGCCGGATTCACGGTTTCCTCCAACGGATCCCTGCCTCCTTCCGGCATCCTCTGGGTCACCACCACGAACACCACGAAGTTGCCGGCCCCCGGAACGCTGTACGCGTTGAGCGCCACGAACGTCGCCGATGAAATCTGGAATAGCGACGCGTCCGGCGCGCGCGACACGCTCGGCGGTTTTTCGAAGTTTGCCAACCCGACCGTCGCAAACGGAAAGGTGTTCGCGCCAACCGCCAGCAAAGAGATCGTCGTCTACGGCCTGCTCCCGGATGTTCCGGGCGTGGCCTCAATCGTGAATGCGGCCAGTTTCCGGAACGCCGCCGTCTCGCCCGGTGAGTTGATCACCATCTTCGGGAACTCCATTGGGCCCTCCACCGGCGTGCAGGCGCCGGTGAAACAAGGCGATAAGCAATTTCCGTTCGAGCTGCAGGGCGTCTCTCTCACCTTCGACGGCCAGCCCGCCCCCTTGCTCTACGCTGGTCCCGGACAGATCAACGCCGTCGTGCCATTCGGCGTTTCCGGCAGCTCCACCCGGATGGTGCTCAAAACCCCCAATCACGGTTCCTTCCCGGTTCAAGTGCCCGTGGCGCCCACCGCGCCGGCGTTCTTCACATGGGACCGTTCCGGCTCGGGTGCTGGCGCGATTCTGCACAACACCGATTTTTCGCCCGTCACCAGCGCCAATCCGGCGCTGCGCGGAACTTACCTTGCGATCTATGTCACCGGGACGGGCGCCACAACTCCCGGCGATGCCGACGGAGAAATCGCGGCTCCCGATTCTCTGTCCACTGTCGCGTTGCCGGTCACAGTGACCATTGGCGGCCAGAATGCCCCGGTTGTCTATCAGGGAGACGCCGCCGGCCTGATTGCCGGCCTCACGCAATTAAACGTGCAGGTCCCCGATAGCGTCGAACCCGGAACCGCTGTGCCGGTAACCTTCAGCGTTGGCGGCGTGCCGTCTCAAAATACCGTCACCATCGCCGTTCAATAACCCAAAGCGGGTGTGCGCGCCGCGCTCAGGACAGCCCGGCTTTCTTCCATAGCGCGTCCACCCGCGTTCGCACGTCATCCGGCATCCGGATCACATCCGGCCAGGGCCGCGTGAATCCTTCTTCCTTCCACTTGCGCGTCGCGTCCACGCCCATTTTCGAACCGTAGTTCACCATCCGGCTGGCATGGTCCAGTGAATCCACCGGCCCCAGGACGAATTGGATGTCCCGCTCCGGATCGATATTGTTCAACGCTTTCCAGGCGGCCTCGCGCACGTTCTGCACGTCCACATCTTCGTCCACCACCACGATCACTTTGCTGAACATCGCCTGACCCAAGCCCCAAATCGCATGCATGACTTTCCGCGCGTGCAGTGGATAGGACTTCCGGATCGACACCAGAATCAAGTTATGAAACACGCCCTCGGCGGGCATGCAGATATCGCGAATTTCCGGAAGCTGCATCCGCATCAGGGGCAGAAAAATCCGCTCGATCGCCTTCCCCATGTAAAAATCCTCCATCGGCGGAGGACCGACAATGGTCGTCGCATAAATAGGGTCCTTGCGGTGCGTTACGCAGGTGATGTGAAACACCGGATAATCGTCTTCGAGCGAATAGAACCCGGTGTGATCGCCGAAAGGCCCTTCCCGGCGCAGCTCGCCCAGCTCGACGTAACCTTCGAGCACAATCTCGGCGTTGGCGGGCACTTCCAGATCGCAGGTTTCGCACTTCACCATTTCGACCGGTTTTCCGCGCAGGAAGCCGGAAATCATCATCTCATCGAGATCCGGGGGCAGCGGCAGGATGGCGGAATACATCGTGGCCGGGTCCGCGCCGATGGCCACCGCCACCGGCATCTTCGTATCGCTTCCACCTTGCGCCGCCAGCCGCCGGTAATGCTCCGCGCCCTGCTTATGAGTCTGCCAGTGCATGCCGGTGGTGCGTTCGTCGTAGACCTGCATCCGGTACATGCCGCAGTTTCGCTTGCCGGTCTCCGGATTTTTGGAGAAGACCATCGGCAGCGTGATGTACCGTCCGCCGTCCTGCGGCCAGCAATGGAGCACCGGAAACTCGGCGAGCGAAAAATCGTCCTTCCGGATCACCTCTTTCACCGGGCCGCTCGACACGCCTTTCGGGAAAAATGCCCCCATTTCCGCCAGTTTTGGCAGCATCTTCAATTTCCCGAGCAGACCCTCCGGCATCCGCATCTCCAGGTACTCGGAGATACGCCGCGCCACTTCATCCACAGACCCCACTTCGAGGGCGATCTCCATCCGGCGTTCGCTCGCAAACCCGTTGATCAACAGCGGGACCTTGCTGCCCTTCGGTTTTTCAAACAGCAGCGCCGGACCGCCCGACTTCACCGACCGGTCCGCGAACTCCGCGATCTCCAGGTACGGGTCCACTTCAAACGGAATCCGCTTCAGTTCTTTGTTCTTTTCGAGCGCGCGAATGAATTCGCGCAAATCGCTGTACGCCATGGATGGGTGGAAATCCTCGTTACTATGATGGAACACCGGCGTACGCCGCGCACGAAGGCGCGATGCCCGGCCTCACTCCGCGCTGGCCCGCGTAGATCGCCCCGGATCTTTTACGCTGGACTTCACCCGCCCGGAGCAGCGCGCCAATTTCCGCAAGGCGATCTTCCGTCAGGGACGCCGTGGATGGAAATGCTCGTTTACTATGATGGAACATTAGCCATCATGACAAACCGAACCGCACTCATCACCGGAGCGAGCCGGGGCATCGGACGGGCCTGCGCCGAGTCTCTATCGTTGGGCGGAGCGCGAGTCGCCCTCGCCGCCCGGAGCCTCGATGCGCTCGAAGAACTCGCCGCGTCCCTGCGCGCGGCGGGCCGCGAGGCTTTTGCCGTCCAGCTTGACCTCTCGAACGCGGATTCCATCAAGGAAGCGTCCGCCCGCGTCGCGAAGGATTTTGGCCGGATCGACATCCTGGTCAACAATGCCGCCATCACCAGGGATAATCTCGCCATGCGCATGAAGCGCGACGATTGGGACGCCGTCCTCAACACCAACCTCACGGGCGCCTTTCTGATGATCCAGCAAGTCATCCCCGCGATGATTCGGGAACGCTGGGGCCGCATTGTGAATATCTCCTCCATCGTGGGCGAGTCTGGCAACCCCGGCCAGGCCAACTATGTTGCATCCAAGGCCGGACTCATCGGGTTGACAAAAACACTCGCGCAGGAAATCGCCAGCCGGAACGTCACCGTGAACGCCGTCGCGCCCGGTTTTATCTCCACCGACATGACCTCCGTCCTCTCCCAGGAACTGAAGGACAAAATGCTCGCCGCCATTCCTCTTCGGCGTTTTGGACAGCCCGCGGACGTCGCGGCCGCCGTCCGTTTTCTGGCCAGCGAGGAAGCCGCTTATATTACCGGACATGTCCTCGATGTGAACGGCGGCCTCCGCATGTAAAAATGGGCATTCATGCCCTCGCGTGATAAATTTCAAATCGGTCTGATCCAGATGACCTGCTCCGCCGACGCGCGCCGGAACCTGGACAAAGCCATCGATCGGATTCGCGAAGCCGCGGCCCGTGGAGCGGAAATTATCTGCCTCCAGGAGCTGTTCCGCTCGCAGTATTTCTGCCGCGAGGAAAACGCGGAGCTCTTTGATCTGGCCGAGCCGATTCCCGGACCCTCCACCGAAACCATCGGCAAGGTGGCGAAGGAATTGGGCGTGGTCGTGATCGCATCCTTGTTCGAGCGCCGCGCCGCCGGGCTTTATCACAACACCGCCGCCATCATCGGCGCGGACGGCGGGCTCCTCGGCGTCTATCGCAAGATGCACATCCCGGACGACCCGCTCTACTACGAGAAGTTCTATTTCACTCCCGGCGATCTCGGCTTCCTCAATTTCGAAACGCCGCATGCCCGCATCGGCGTGCTGGTTTGCTGGGACCAGTGGTATCCGGAGGGCGCGCGCCTCACCGCTTTGCGCGGCGCCGACGTTCTCTTTTATCCCACCGCCATCGGGTGGCATCCTTCCGAAAAGGCGCAATATGGAGCGGCTCAGTTGGACGCATGGCAAACCATCCAGCGCGCGCACGCCATCGCCAATGGCATCTACGTCGCCGCCGTAAACCGTACCGGTTATGAAGGAACGCCTGACTCGGGCCTGGAGTTCTGGGGCTCGTCCTTTGTCGCCGACCCGTTCGGACAGGTCGTTGCGCAGGCATCCACCGGAGAAGAGGAAATTCTGGTCGTCGAATGCGACCCCAAACGGGCTGAGGAGGTGCGCCGCAACTGGCCCTTTCTCCGCGACCGCCGGATTGATGCTTACGGGCCGCTCACCAGCCGCTGGCTCGACGCGCCCAACCCTGCCCGATGAGCACTCCAGCCTCGCAAGGCTTTCGAATGCCCGCCGAGTGGGCGGCCCACGAGGCTACCTGGCTCGCCTGGCCGCACGAGGCATCCGACTGGCCTGGAAAATTCGCGCCCGTGCCCTGGGTTTACGGCGAGGTGGTCCGCCATCTTTCGCGCGTCGAAAAAGTCCGCATTCTGGTCGAAGACGACGATGCCAGGCACGCCGCTCAGCGCGTCCTCGCCAAGGCTGGAGCCGACCTGAATGCGGTCGAGTTCTTCATCCGCCGCACCAACCGGAGCTGGACTCGCGATTACTGCCCCATCTTCGTTACCGATGGCCAGGGCGGCCTCGCCATGACCAACTGGATCTTCAATGGCTGGGCCAAATACGAGAATTCCGCGCTCGATAACGCCGTACCCGCCTGGCTCTCCGAAAAGCTATCGATAGCTCAGTTCGAAACGGGCGTCGTGCTCGAAGGCGGCAGCATCGACGTGAACGGCGCGGGAGCGTTGCTCACCACCGAAGAATGTCTGCTCAGCCCCATCCAGGAAAGGAATCCCGGCAAATCGCGCGATGACCTGCAGGGGATCTTTGCGGATTATCTCGGCGTCCGCCGCGTCATCTGGCTGAATCGGGGCATCGCCGGCGACGATACGCACGGCCATGTGGACGACCTCGCCCGTTTCACCAGCGTAGACACAATCGTCACGGTCTCGGAAGAAGATCCGGCGGACTCCAATCATGATCCGCTCCAGGAAAACATCGGCATTCTCCGCTGCACCGATTTCCGCATCGTCACTCTGCCGATGCCGCGCCCCGTTCTCTTCGATGGCCAGCGCTTGCCGGCGAGCTACGCGAACTTTTACATCGCCAATAAAATCGTGCTGGTGCCTGTCTTCAACGACCCCAAGGACCGCATCGCGCTCAATATCCTTGCGGACTTGTTCCCCGGCCGTGAGATCGTGGGAATCTACTGCGGCGACCTCGTCCTCGGACTGGGCACGCTCCATTGCATGACGCAGCAGCAGCCTCAACGGTAAGTCAATAAACGCCGTTCCGTGATGTGCGGATGAGCGTTGAAGCTCGCGAGCGAGAACCGTCCGCCGCTAAAGAGGAATTCCGAGTAGCCGGAGTTTCTCGCAATCCAACTCAGTTCCAGCGTCTTGATCGCTCCGAGTTCCAGCGCCTCGGCGGCTACGGCCGACATCGGCCCCGCCGAAGTGAACACCGCGACGCTGGCATGCCGGCCCGCTTCGCCGCGCACCCGGGCCAGGCCGCGCCCCACCCGCGCGCAAAATTCCGCCCACGGCTCCACTCCGCTCGCTTCCAGTTCGCCCTTCACCCAGGAGAGAGTCACCCGTTGAAAAAGCCGTTCAAACGCCCGCATTTTCTCCGCCGGAGCTTCCGCCCGGCGGAACGTCTCGTCCATTTCGCGCACTTCCGCGTCGCGCTCGCGCAGCGCGGGCACCGCGGCGCGCATGAGCTCGAATGCCTGATATTCGCCGAATTCCGGAATTTCAATCGGGTCCGGCCAGTGAATTCCCTTCTTCCGAAACACCTCCCCCACGATGGCGCCGGTCTGGCCGTGTCTCTTGGCCGGGCCATGCACCACGACGTCAAACCGCGTTCCCGTCATGGAACTCCAGTACTCCCCCAGCCGCTCCGACTGCAACATCCCGATTTCTGAAAGTTGGTCGTAGTCTTCCGCTAAAAAACTCGCCTGACCGTGGCGAACGAGAGTTAGATGGCTCATTCGATTAAGAAATATGCCGCTAGAATACCACTGGCCCTCGCGGCGTCCCTCCCGGCCTGCGAAAGCGCCCCCAAAGTCCCATTACGCCTGGGGCTTGGACGTCTCGCCGCGTGTTTTTATACTGGGATCGTTCGATAGCGGGCCGGAGGACGCCGTGCGGCAAATGGCGGCCCGCTCGTTACCTTCCGCAAATTTGGGTGGGGATTCGCGCCGGGCGGAATCCCCGTTTTTCTTCTCACCGCATCGCACTCGCCCTGCCGGCCTCTCCCAATGCCAGATCGAGATTGTACGCCGCGCTGATGAGCGCAAGGTGCGTCAGCGCCTGCGGGAAATTACCCAGCGCTTCGCCGCCCGGGCCGGTCTGCTCGGAAAACAGTCCAAGGTGGTTCGCATTCCCCAGCATCTGTTCAAAGAGCATCCGCGCCTGCTCCAGATATTCCGGATTCACCCGTCCCGCGCGCGTCAGCGCTTCCACCAGAAAGAACGAGCACATGTTGAACGTGCCCTCCTGGCCTCGCAGTCCATCGGGCGCCTCCTCTTCGTTATACCGGTAGACCAGTCCGCCGGACACCAATCCGCCTTCCTCCCTCGGCGTGTCGATCGCGTGCAACGTGCGGATCATTCTCGGATCCACCGGGGACAGGAAGAAGACGAGGGGCATCATCAGCAGCGAGGCATCGAGTGATTCGCTTCCATAGTGCTGAATAAACGCGTTCCGCTCGGTACTCCAGCCGTTTTGCTGGATGTCCATGTAGATCTCGTCCCGCACCCTGGTCCAGCGCTCAAAATCGGCCGGGAACGACCGCTTGTTCGCCAGCCGTAAGGCTCGATCCAGGGCAACCCAGCACATCATGCGCGAGTACACGAACTTCTGCCTCCCGCTCCTCACTTCCCAGATTCCTTCGTCCGGTTGATCCCAGTTTTCGCAAACCCAGTTCGTCATTCGCCGCAGGTATTGCCAGAACTCAAACGAGATCGGGTTCACGTGCTTGTTGTAGAGATAGACCGAATCCATCAACTCGCCGTAGATATCCAGTTGAAGCTGATGGGCCGCTCCGTTTCCGATCCGAACCGGCGCCGAACCCCGGTAGCCATCCAGGTGCACGGCCACTTCCTCGGCCAACTCGTGGCCGCCGTCTATTCGATAGAGCACTTGCAGCGATCCGTCGGGCTCCAGTTCGCGGCAGCGCGCTTGCAGCCAGCCCATGAAGCTGCTCGCTTCCTGGGTGAACCCGATCCGCATCAATGCATAGACCGTAAATGCCGCGTCGCGAATCCAGGTGAAACGGTAATCCCAATTCCTCTCGCCTCCCACGACCTCCGGCAGGCTGCAAGTGGGCGCCGCGACAATCGCCCCGGTGGGTTCAAACACGAGCAGCTTGAGCATCAGTGCCGAGCGATGCACGATCTCGCGCCAGCGTCCCCGGTACGTACTCTTCTCAATCCAACTTCGCCAGTAGTTCGCCGCCTCGTCGAACAGCGCCTTCGACGTCTCTTCGGAAAAGGCCTCCGGCTTGGCGTCGCGGGAAACCGACGACGTCATCAGGAAGCTGCAGGATTCTCCCGTATCCAGCGCAACTTCTCCCACCGCCGCCCCGTCCAGGGACACAAGGGGACAGTGGGCGGCCAGCGTAACGGTCAGTCCCGGAGCGTGGAAGCGCGCGCCGTTGGCGTCTAACTCCAAATCGTGAGCGTCTCGCGCATAATTAAAGGCAGGGCGGCATTCGACTTCAAAGGTGATCCGGCCTCGAATCGATCGGACATGACGAACCAGACCCCGGTCCTCACCCGCCGGCATGAAATCCACCACTTCTCCCACCGCTCCCCCGGTGAAGAAGCGCGTAACCAGGATGTTGGTATCGGCCCAGTAGAACTGTTTTGTCTTCACGATCGTTTCCGGCTTGGGCGAAATCCGAAACCATCCGCCCTTATTTTCGTCCAGGATCGCCGCAAACACGCTCGGAGAATCGAACTGCGGGAGGCACAGCCAGTCCAGCGAGCCGTTGGTTCCAACCAGCGCCGCGGTGCGCATGTTTCCGATGACGCCGTAGTTCTCGATGGGCAGGCAGGCCATTGTCCGCATCGTACCTCAGCCGCCCCCGCCCGCTCGCCAGCCGCCACTTTCCATTTCTTTTGCCCAAGCCTCGCTCATGGCACATGACACCGCTTTATCACCCGATCCGCTGTGGTACAAGGACGCCGTCATTTATGAGGTCCCTGTCCGCGCGTTCGCCGATAGCTCCGGAGACGGAATCGGCGACTTCGCCGGCCTGACCGGGAAGCTCTCTTATATCGAAAGCCTCGGAGTTACGGCCATCTGGCTTCTTCCTTTTTGCGCCTCTCCCTGGAAAGACGACGGCTACGACACCTCGAATTACACCGAGGTACACCCCGCCTACGGTACGTTGCGCGATTTTCAGGTCTTTCTGCGCGAGGCCCACCGGCGCGGTCTGCGGGTAATTACCGAACTGGTTCTCAACCACACCTCCGACCAGCATGCCTGGTTCCAGCGCTCACGCCGCGCGGCGGCCGGCTCGCGCTGGAGAAATTTCTATGTCTGGAGCGACACGCCGGACCGCTATCGCGACGCCCGCATTATCTTCAAGGATTTCGAAACCTCCAATTGGACCTGGGACCCGGTCGGCAAAGCCTATTACTGGCATCGCTTTTATTCGCACCAACCCGACCTGAACTACGACAACCCGGAGGTGAAAGCGGCCGTCCTCGAAGCCGTGGATTTCTGGCTGGAGCTGGGCGTCGACGGCCTTCGTCTGGATGCCGTCCCCTATCTGTTCGAGCGCGAGGGAACGAACTGCGAAAATCTGCCGGAAACACACGATTTCCTGAAGGAACTCCGCGCTCATATCGACTCGAAGTTCAAGGACCGTCTTCTCCTGGCCGAAGCAAACCAGTGGCCCGAAGACGCCATCGCCTACTTCGGCAAGGAAGACGAATGCCACATGGCGTTCCATTTTCCTCTCATGCCGCGGATGTTCATGTCCATCCGCATGGAGGACCGTTATCCCATCGCCGACATTCTTCGCCTCACGCCGGCGATTCCGCCCTCCTGCCAGTGGGCTCTTTTTCTGCGCAACCATGACGAGCTAACCCTCGAAATGGTCACCGACGAGGAGCGCGACTACATGTATCGCGTTTATGCGCACGATCAGACCGCCCGGATCAACCTTGGCATCCGGCGGCGGCTCGCGCCGCTGCTCGAAAACGACCGGCGCCGCATCGAGCTGATGCATGCCCTCATTCTCTCTCTTCCCGGCACGCCCGTTCTCTACTACGGCGACGAGATCGGCATGGGCGACAACTTCTACCTCGGCGACCGCAACGGCGTGCGCACGCCGATGCAGTGGAACGGCGATCGTAACGCCGGGTTTTCCGCCGCCAACCCGCAAAAGCTCTACCTGCCCGTCGTTATCGACCCCGAATACCATTACGGCGCCATCAACGTCGAAACCCAGCACAATAGCCCCCATTCGCTGCTCTGGTGGACCCGGAGGCTTATCGGACTCCGCCGCCAGTATCACGCCTTCGGGCGCGGCTCCATTGAATTCTTCCCGCCCGAGAATCGCAAGGTGCTCTCGTTTGTGCGCGCCTACGGCGCGGAACGCATCCTCGTCGTCGCGAACCTCTCGCGCTTCGGACAATGCGCCGAGCTTCCGCTTGCTCCTTTCAAGGGCATGGTCCCCCGCGAACTCTTCGGCCAAACGGCTTTTCCGCCCATCACCGACGCCCCTTACATCCTCACCATCGGGCCGCATTCGTTCTTCTGGTTCTCGCTCGAACCTCCGGCTTCCCAGGAAGTGGACACGCCCGTTTCCGCCTCCCGCGGGCAAACCACGGTCAGCCTCACCGTATCAAGCTGGGACGCGGTTTTCGACTACATGTCGCGCGCGGCCATCGAGCGCGAGTTGCCTCGCTTCCTCTCTGCCCGCCGCTGGTTTTTCGGTGGCGGACGTTCCATCGCCCGGGTGCGGATTCACGATGTCATCCGCTTTCCCCATTGTGCTTCGTTTCTGGTAATCATCGGCGTGGTCTACACCGAGGGAGATCCGGAAAGCTATCTGCTCCCTCTGTCGCTCGCCGTGGGGCAGCAGGCCGGCGAGATGGCCTCGCAATTCCCCGAACGCCTCTTTGCGGCGCTGAAAACCCGCGAGGGCGAACAAGGTCTGCTCTACAGCGGATTCCGAAACGTCGCCTTCCAGGAAGAATTGCTCGGATTGATGTCGCGCCGCCGCAGAGTCGCCGGCGAGCAAGGCGAGATTCTCGGCAGCCACACCAAACAATTCCGGCGCATCTGGGGAAGTGACCGTCCCGCGCTCGACCCCTCCGTCTCCAAGGTCGATCAGCACAACACCTCCGTCCTGTTTGGAGACCGCTTCGTCTTCAAAATGTTCCGCCGCATCGAGCACGGCATTCATCCCGAGCTCGAAAATGGCCTGGCGCTCGCCGCGGCCAAGGAGAAGCTTCCGATCGCTCCCGTCGCAGGATGGATCGAATACCGCTCCCCGCGCGGCGAATCCGCGATCGCCGGCATCCTCCACGGATTCGTCGAGCACGAAACCGATGGCTGGCAGTTTACGCTCGAAAATCTGAGTCTTTTCTTCGAACGCGCGCTATCGCTTGAGGGCGACCACGCAAAACCCCCGCAAGCCCTGCGCTCTCTGACTTCGTTAGTCGGCAACGTTCTGCCCGAAACGGCGGAAATACTCGCCGGCTCTTACTGGCACATGGCCCGTCTGCTCGGCGCGCGTGTGGCGGAATTTCACCTGGCCATGGCCTCTGCCGCCGGCGCCGCGTTCGAGCCGGAGCCGTTTACCGATCTGTACTGCCACAGCCTCTATCACGGACTCCTCGCCGGAATCAGCCGCGGATTCGAAGCTCTCCGCGCGCGGGGCGCGAACGTCCCCGCCGATGCCGCCGCCGATTGCGAGCTTTTGCTGGCCCGGCAACCGGAGGCCGAAGCCTGGCTCCAGCAATTGCGGAATCGGCGCTTCTCGGCGAAGCGGATCCGCATCCATGGAAGCCTCGAACTCGGACAGGCTCTCTATACGGGCAAGGATTTTGTCCTGATCGACCTCGAAGGTGAGCCCGACCGGCCCATTGGCGAGCGCCGCATCAAACGCTCGCCTCTTCGCGACGTCGCCGGCATGATCGAATCCTTCTACTACGCTTCCCAGTCGGTCTGGTTCGGCAAAATTCCCGGCATCATCCCCGTCGAAGGCAATACGCCCGCCCTCCGGCAATGGGCGGAAGTCTGGTTCAGTTGGGCCGCGGGGGAGTTTCTGAACGGCTACCTCGAAACGCCGGGCATCGGCGATCTGGTTCCGGTCGATCCGGAAGAGTTGAGCATTCTCCTCAACGCTTACCTGCTCGAACGCGCCATGCGGGAGATCACCTCGGAGCTGGTCGACCGCCCGGAATGGATTCGGGTGCCCGTTCGCGCCGCGCTCGGCCTTTTGCCGGCGTGATGGTTTGCCCGGTCTCAGCGCGCCGCTTCCGCCGCGGCGGCGCGGTGGATTTGCGCACGATCAGGTTCGTCCCGATGACTACTTCCGAGCCGCCTTCGCGCCCGAAGTCCATGTTCAACAGGAGGCAGTCCAACGCACGCTCGGCGATCTCCGCCCGCGAAAGGCGCACCGTCGTCAGCGGAGGCTCCGTGAACTCCGCCAGATCGATGTCGTCGAATCCAACCACCGAAATATCGTCGGGGACCTGCAGCCCCATGTTGCGGATGCCGCGCAAGGCTCCGATCGCGGTCAGGTCGTTGGAGGCGAGCACCGCCGTCGGCGGCGAATCCAGTTGCAGAAGCCTCTGCATGGCGGCGAGGCCTCCGTCGATGCGATGGTTGCCCTGCTCCACCAGCCGTGCGTCCTCAAAGATTCCAAAACCGCCCAGGCATTCGATAAACGCGTCATGCCTGGTGCGCGCCGACTTGAGCTCGAATGGTCCGCTCAAAAACCCGATCCGGCGGTGTCCCAGCTCCAATAAATGCCGCACCGCCAGGTTGATTCCACCCACATAGTCGATGCGGAGATTCGAGATGCGCCGCGACGGCGCCGCGACATCCAGAAACACCATGGGCACGTCCCGGTTCGCCATCTCGTCGATCAGGTTCTGGTCCATCTCCGAGGTCATGATGCCCACTCCGTCCACCTTGCGCTCAATCATTCGCCGCACCGCGGTCGCGGTCCGCGAAGGATCGTAATTCGTGGACGCGATGATGGTGTCGTACCCGCGGCGGGACGCCGATTCCTCGAAACCTCGGACCATTTCCGGAAAAAATGGGTTCGTGATATCGGAAACGATCAGTCCAACGATGTGGCTCCGTCCCGACGCGAGGGATCGCGCGTGAGTGTTCGGGTAATATTTCAGTTCCCGGATCGCCTGCCACACGCGCGCCGCGGTCTCCGGGCTGACCCGGGGATTATTATGCAGCGTCCGGGAGACGGTGGCGATCGATACGTTGGCGAGCTTTGCCACCTCGTGGATGCTCATACGTGTGCCCTGACGGAGTGAGGCATCGATCTTGAAAACCTTTTCACTCCATACTAGCAATAGCACTGTGAGCGCTGATCGCGCACAAGAGAAATCCTTCGCCCGGGCCGGTCCACAGGCTGGGATCGGCGCCTTTGGAACGCGCTTTTTCGGACCTGCAAGCGATTCCAGCGAATGACTTTAGATGGCATTTATTTCTGCCAAATCTGTGTATTCCCGGGTTTTCCGCGATTTCTAACTGCGGCGCCGGCCCAGAAAAAAACGCTTGACAGTGCCCGAAATTCCGTGCATGATCTTCCAAAGGTAAGCGTTTGCATTTGGTAGGGTCAAGTTCACCGTTTTCATTACGTCGGGCGTTTTGATCTAACTCCTGGGGGGGTCTATGTTTCGATCTATCTGTCTGCGAGCTCTGCTGCTCGCTGTTTGCGTTTCCATTCTTCCCGTCGCGGTTTTTGCTCAGCGCGACCTGGGAGCCATCACCGGGACCATCACCGATCCGACCGGAGCCGCCGTTCCCAACGCCCGTGTCGTCATCACCGAAAATGCCACCGGCCTGGTCTATGAGGTTCAGAGCGATCAATCCGGCACGTATTTGCGGCCGCTGTTGAAGGCCGGCGTTTACACCGTGAGGGTGGAGGCGGCTGGCTTCCGTAAAGCGGAGCAGCAGGGCGTCATTGTAAACCCCGGCGAGCGCTCCGGGGCGAACATCGCGCTCCAGATCGGCGACGCCACACAGACCGTGGATGTGACCGCCGCTGCGCCCCTTCTTCAAACGGAAAGCCCGGTGCAGGGTGCCAACCTGAACTCCGCCCAGGTGACCCAGTTGCCCCTCGGTGGACAGCGCCAGTTCACGTTCCTTGCCCGTCTATCCCCGGGCGTTCTCCCCGCTGAGCCGGGCGCGCGCGATTCTCTCGGGGGCGGCTTCTCCGCCAACGGCGTTCGCTCCACCGGCGAGAACAACTTCCTCCTCAACGGCGTCGACAATAACGTCAACGTCATCGACTTCATCAATCAGACGTCCTTCGTGATCGGCCCCTCCGTGGAGGCGATCGGCGAGATGCAGATTCTCACCAATGGCTACAACGCCGAATACGGCCGCGCCGCGGGCGGCGTCGTCGATGTCAACCTCAAGTCCGGCACCAATGAGATACACGGCGTCCTTTTTGAGATTCTCCAGAATGATCAACTCAATGCCAACCGCTGGGAGAACAACGTAGCCGGGGTTCCGCGCGATCCTTTCAAGCAGAATCAGTTCGGTGGGGCCGCCGGCGGACCGATCATCAAGAATAAACTGTTCATCTTTGGCGACTACCAGGGCACCCGCATCGCCACCAGCGGCGGCACCATTCAGAACCTCGGCTATGGCGGTTTCTACACCATTCCGACTCCGCAGATGATTAAGGGCGATTTTTCGGGCCTGCTCGGCTCCGGCATCGGCTCCGCCGGCGGCCAAACGATCCTGCAGAATGAGATCTTCGATCCGGCTAGTACGACTTGCGTCAGCGGTTGCGGCGGCAGCAATCCCGTCTACACCAGGATGCCCTTCCCCGGCAATGTCATCCCGCAGAACCGGCTCGACCCCGCCGCGATGAAAATTGCCAGCCTCTATCCCGCGCCCAATCAGCCATTCGCCACCGGCAACGTGCCGCAGAACGATTACTACACCACGACGCCCGGCAAGTTGGTCACCGATCAGGGAGATGGCCGAGTCGATTACCGGCTGGACGATAAGAACAGCATTTTTGGCAGCCTGAGCTGGTCGAACACTTCCAAGAGCAGCGTTCCCCCGTTCCAGGGCGCGCTCGACGGAGGCAACTTCTACGGCAGCAGCGAAGAGGACCTGGGGCGCAACGCTCAATTGGGTTATACCCGCATCTGGTCGCCGACGATCATTTCGGAGACCCGCATCGGCTTCAGCCGCCTCGTCACGGCCCGCACACAGGCCAACGCCAACACCGACGTGTACTCCGAGGTCGGCATCGGCGGCTACAATCCCACCACCACCCTCAACGGTGGCTTGCCGCAATTCGGACTCGGTCGCTACAGCCAGGTGGGCGCCAACGATTGGCTGCCGACCAAGGAATATTCCAACGTCTGGGATTTCATCCAGAACGTCGCGATCACGAAGGGAAACCATGCCCTCAAGTTTGGCGTGGAAGTAAAGCCCATCCGGTTCCCGTTCTTCCAGGTGCCCTTCCCGCACGGCGAAATGAACTTCGCCCGCACGGAGACCGCCTATCCCTCGAATGACAAGAACACGTCCGGGAAGAACGGAACGTTCAGCGCCGATACAGGCGATGAGATGGCCTCCTTCATGCTTGGTGCCATCAACAACGGCCAGATCTCCACATCGAACTTCATCTCCTCGACGCGCCAGGCTTATGCCTTCTACGGTCAGGACGATTGGAAAGTTACCCCGAAGTTAACCATCAACATCGGGCTGCGATATGATCTCTGGTCGCCCATCGGCGAGCAGTTCGCACGCCAGTCGAATTTCGACTACAACACGCTGACGCTTCAAATCCCCAAGGGACCCAATCAGGATGCCGCCTTGCCGCCCAACTTCAATACGCCGTACACAGCCAACGGCATCACCTTCCCGGCTCTCTTTCCGAACGTGAAAGTGTCGCGAGGGCAAGTAGATCAATATTTGATCCCGTGGGACAAGCACGACTTCGGACCGCGTATTGGCTTTGCCTACAACGTCATGGATAAAACGGTGATCCGCGCCGCTTACGGCATCTTCTATGGCGGCGAGGAAAACCAGGGTGGAAACCCCAACCGCGGCGAATCGGCGCCCTTCAATTCGTCGCCGCAGTTGAACCGGCCGGCGGGTGTCAGCAGCTTCGAGCCGGATCCATTCTTCGCCAATGGCAACGCCACCGGCGGCATCAGCATCGGCTATCCGCTCGACGTTTTCACCACGACCCCCGTTTCATCGCTGCAGTTCCGCGAAGTCTCCGACAATTTTCGCAATCCGATGGTCCAGAAATGGAACATCACCGTGCAGCGCGAACTGCCCGGCCAGATGGCCCTCGAAGTCGGATATCAGGCCAATCACTCATCGCACGGGCTGCTGCAGCCGGACTTCAACGCCTGTCCGAACTATCCAACCACCAGTTCCGCCATTACGTGCGAGAGCCTGCGCCCGGTCCCATATATCGGCGGCATCTCCGGTACCGCAACGTTCGGATACGGAAACTACAACGCTATGACTGGAAAGCTGGAAAAGAGGTTTTCGCACGGGATTCAATTCATCACCGCGTACACCTATGGGCACGCGCTCGCCAATAGCGGAACCACTCTCAGCGGCTCCAACGGGCTCTACACCCGGGACCTCACAAATTACGGCACATCCTATACCAGTGCTTCCTGGGACATCCGTCATAACTTCACCACCGGCTTCACCTATGACGTCCCCTTTGGTAAGGGCAAGCAGTATGGCGGCAATATGAATCGAATCGCCGATTTCCTGGTTGGTAACTGGCACATGAACGGTATCTTGACCTTCCACACCGGTCAGCCGTACACGCTGCGCGCCAACGGCTGCCAGGGAGTCTTTCCCGGTGGCTGCTCTCCGGATATTGCTGCCGGAGCCGACGCGGACGCTGCTCCCTCGGGAGGGCGCAACCCGAGTCAGTGGTTCAACACCGCCAACATCCTGCCGCCGTCTCCGCTCTCACAGGGAAACTTGGGAATGCAAACCAACAATGCGCCCGCTACACGGTCGGTCGATTTTTCCATCTTTAAGGATTTCGCGTTTACCGAGCGCTTCAAGCTTCAATTCCGCGCGGAGAGCTTCAACATCGCGAACACTCCCCAGTTCAGCACCCCGGACAACACGCTGGGCGACTCGAACTTCGGCAAAGTGACCGGAACCCAAACCGGCAGCGAACGCCACGTGCAGTTCGCCTTGCGCCTGCAATTTTAGCTCTGCCTGCCCGCCGGACGGGGAATTCCTCCCTTCGTCCGGCGGATTTTTTACCGTCGATAGCTTCTGGCGGCGCGAGGTACGGGTGCCGCCTAGTTGTGCGAATCGGATTTACGGGCGACTGCGATAATCGAGGTCCCGAACGGGAGTTTTCCTCCAAGTCGCAGCCACACTCGCTCAAGCCAAAGCACGCCCCCGAGAATCTCATTTGCCAGGGGAATGATCCTGAATTCCTCCTGCGCCCTCTGCAGATCGGAGCCTGCTCTGCCGCGCCGGTGTGCAACTTTCCGGACGAACAGAAGCAGCGGGAATAAGATGGCCATGAATTGGCTCAAATATTCCACCTCATAACCCGCTGACGACAATACCTGTTTAAGACCCCCAGGTGAGTATCGTCGGCAATGGTGAGCGGCGACGTCGAAATAACTCCACAGGGCCTGGTGGGCGGGAACGGTGACCATCAGCCGGCCACCCGGCGCGAGCAAATTGCGCATCGCCTGGAGAGTTCCCGCGTCGTCGGGGATGTGCTCCAGAACGTCGAACATCCCCACCACGTCGAACACCGGCGGAAACGGCGCCTGCCTTAAGTCCCCCTGCACAAGCAAATCCAGGTCGCGGGCGCGCGCGAACCGGATTCCCGCGGACCAGAGCTCCATTCCAAAGACACTACCTCTGGAGCACGCTCGTTTCAGAAAGCGTAAAACATTGCCGGTTCCAAAGCCGACCTCCAAAACCCGGTGGCCTTCCGGAAAACCCGCCGTAACCGAGCGGGCGAGATCCGAGATGAGGAGGTTGCGAGACCGAAACCAAAAATGACGGTCTTCTGCCTTTGCGAGCGCTTCGAAAAACTGCGGGTCGTATCCACCCCCGGAATCACCGGTTTCCATTACGCTGAATCGCCGGCACTCACCGGGCGTGAGTCGGCCGTTCGGCCATCGAAGAATTCCATAACACTCCGTATCACGTAGGCTTGATCGCCCTCGGAGAGGTCATTGTAGAACGGCAGGCGCACCAGGCGATCGCTGATATCCTCGGTCACCGGGCACTGGCCTGCCGCGCCGCCATACCGCCGCCCCATGGGCGAAAGATGCAAAGGAAGGTAGTGGAAGACGCTCAGGATCTGTCTCTCTTTCAAATGTCCGATGAACCGTTGCCGTGCATCATATGACGGCAGGAGCAGATAGAACATATGATAGGCCTGCTCACAGGAGGATGGAACGGCAGGCATGCGAATGTCATGATCCATGCACCAGTTCTTCAGCCCCTCCTGATAACGATGCCAAATCCGCTTTCGCTTCTCCAGGATCAGCGCGCGCTCCTCCAACTGGGCAAAAAGAAACGCCGCCAGCTGATCGGATAGCGCATAGCTGGAACCGACATCCTGCCAGGTGTATTTGTCCACCTGGCCGCGAAAGAAGCGGCCGCGGTCGGTTCCCTTCTGCCGGATAATCTCCGCCCGCTCGATCAATTGCGGATCGTTCAACACTAACGCCCCGCCTTCTCCGCACGTAAAGTTTTTGGTCTCGTGAAAGCTCTGCGACGCCATCTGCCCAAAGGTGCCGAGCTGCCGCCCATCGTAGCGGGCGAATAATCCGTGCGCATTGTCTTCAATGACTAACAGTTCGTGCCGGCGGGCGATCTCCATCAGCGCCTTCATTTCGCAGCCGACGCCCGCGTAATGAACGGGAATGATTGCCTTCGTCTTCGGCGTCAAGGCCGCTTCCACTTTTGTCTCATCCAGGTTGAGCGTATCGGGGCGGATATCGACGAAGACCGGCTTGGCTCCTCGCAGGACAAAGGCGTTGGCCGTGGAGACGAAGGTGAAGGACGGAAGCACCACCTCGTCACCCGGCTCAATATCTGCCAAAAGGGCGGCCATCTCGAGCGCGTGAGTGCAGGAGGTGACCAGCAGCACGGACTTGGCGCCCATCTCCCTCTGCAGCAATTCCTGGCATTTCGCGGTAAACATACCATCCGCGGAGATGTGTCCACGCTCGATGCACTGGGCGGTGTACAAAACTTCGTTGCCGGCGAGACACGGACGGTTAAATGGTATTTTCATGGTCTTGGAGCTTCATCGTTCCGAAGCGGCGGCAGCTCGGTGGCGGCGGGATCGGTCGTTGAGCGGACGACATAGCTGGGTTGGCTCATCACCAGGGTGTGCATTCGAGCCAGGTACTCGCCCATGACGCCAAGAGCAAACAGTTGAGCGCCGGAGAAGATGGCGATGATGGATGCCAGGAATCCAAAACCTGGAACACTCGCGCCCTCCACCAGGTACCGCGCGACGACGTAAACAAGGACGATGCCGCCAAAAAGCGTGAAGGCGAATCCCAGCAAACTGGCCAGGCGCAGCGGAAGAGTAGTGAAGCCGGTCATCATGTTGATGGCATGGGCCAGCAGCTTCCGCCATGTATAGTTGGACACCCCGGCAGTCCGGGCTTTGTGGTCCACGGTAACGGAAGCGACCATCCTCGTGCTCCAACTCAACAGCGCGTCGATGGATACATGACTCCCGGAAAACTGATGGAAGCTCTCCCGGAGACCCGTGCGGAACGCGCGAAATGCGCTGACTTTCCGGGCGACGTCCGCTCCCATTCCCTTCTGCAGAGCCACCTTCGTCACGATCGACGCAATATTGCGGGCAAGACCGTGCATCTCATGTAGTGGCGTTCCGTAGACGAGATCGAATCCCTCTTCGAGCTTTGCGACTAATTTTGGCACTTCCGCCGGCGGGTTCTGGAGATCGTCGTCCAGGGTCACAATTACATCGTGCCGCGCCGCGCGCACCCCGCAGAGCAGCGCGTTGTGCTGCCCGAAATTGCGCATGAGGTCAATGCCCCGAACCCATTCATGGCGGCCGGCAAGCCCGCGAATGAGACCCCAGCTCCCGTCGCGGCTTCCATCGTTCACCAGGATCAATTCAATCTCGTAAAACTGACGGAGGGCCGCGATTTCTTCCACCAGGTCATCGAGTGTCGCTTCGGCGTTGTAGACGGGGACAACAATGGAAAGGCTCACGGATCCTCCTGAAACCACCTGTGATACCAAAATGCCAGAGAGTCGGTAAGAAAGCCGTTCCGCTGATAGAGCCGCTGGGCGGCAATGTTTCTTCCCTGCGTCACGACACTCACGCGGTGCTTTTCCTTCGTCCGCAGGAACGCGAGAGCCGATTGGACAAGAACTGACCCGAGCCCCATGCCGCGCGCCCAGTCGGCGACTGCCAGCAGGCCAATCTTACCGGTCGGGCCCGCAAATTCACAAGTTACATAACCGGCGGGCTTTCCTTCCCGTTCCACCACGAGCGTAGCCTTATGGACGTCCCGTGTGCTGTTCACCAGCCATTCCTCATAAAGGGCCTGACATCGCTCGCGAGGAAAACGTTGGTCAAAATAAAAACGGGTGGTGGTGTGGCTGAAACCGGCAATCCGCAGCAAATGGGGTAAGTCGCTGTTGTGAAACGGCCGGACGTCGGGCGTTACGAAACCGGTAGAGGCGGACTCCCGGGACAAAGTAACACGCACATCCGTAAGTGAAAACCCTTCCCGCGCCGCGATCCGGAGGGTGGCCGGGTCATCCGGAGGCGCAAGAAAGTAGAGACACGCGATTTTCTCGGAAATGCACCAATGGAGAATTGCGGGAGCGGACTCTTCGGTCAAACGCGCGACACGAAGCGCAGCGATCCGCACGCCGAAGAAGGACGAATCCCAGGCAAGAATTTCGCCCCACGCATCGCCTCCGGGCAAGGGCCTTGCTTCGTTCATTACCGCCGCATCTTCCGGCTCGTTATCGCTCCTTGCGGAAGGTGCGCGAAGACCCAGGGTCCCGTTCCCTCACCCACATACTCTCTTTTTACACTGGCACAATTCGGTTTGAACACCTGGGGCCCTTGCGAAATAGTATCAGGGTCGCCGCTCCGGCGCAAAACGCCCGCCGCTGAGGGCCGTGGCGCCGTGAGCATTTGTCCTTCGCTGTCGTGTTGCGCCATTCCAATCTCTTTGTCGCTCGAAGTAACAACGGGGCCGGTTGCCCGGTCCGCCGGGTTTTTCCGCTAGTGGATGCAGGAGGGACGTCATGAAGCATCGAACGTGTATTGCAATTTTGATGGGTTTGCTGGCTCTGGGGCCGATGGCGGGCTGTTCGAGCAAATTCGTCGTTACCAAAATCAGTGTTCCGGTGAAGAACGGAAACGTGAGCCGGGCGAGGGCTAATACGCAAACCGCCGGAGCGGCCGATGCGATGCCCAGGCAGGCTCAGGCATTCCTGCCGGAGGAGGGCGGAGTCGCGGCAGTAAGTCACAGCGGTGGCTATGCTCCAGGCGCGGCGAGCGGCGCAAAAAAAGGCACTCTCGACGGGCTGATCTATTCCCTGCCGTTCACCGTAGTCCAAGTTACGGCCCCGGTAGTTAAGAAGGAAGCGCGCGAGGGCTACTTTTCTGAGTTCGCCGAGGTTTTCTTTCTCGACGAATATCTTGCGGGCGGCGCCGTAGCGCCCGGGACGACCGGAGTGACCTTCCGGCTGGATAAACCGGGCATCGCGACGATGGCCGAGCCGGATCCGAAAGAGCAGTATTACGTAAAGCTGAATCGCTCGCGCTGGGAATTGTTTCGCGACGTCACCGGATCTCTCGAATTGGGGGAAACCGGGATGCTGACGTCGGGCCAGGTGACGGTCACGAACACGGCGCCTGACCTGACAATTAGCGCGGCATCAGTGATTACAGGACTGCTCACGCGGACGGCATTCGCTACACCGCTGGGCGGCGGGGACGTCGTTGAGCAGGCGCCGCCGTTCGATACCGGGAGAGCACAGTCGATCATCAAGGCGTGCGCCGCGATATTGACGGACCCAAATGAAAAGGCATTCTTCCAACAGATCGGAAAGACGGTAAACAACGCGCTGTCGCGCCGGCCGGAGGAGGATCAGATCCTCTACTGCCAGCTTCGTGCGCCGATCGAGCGGCGTCCCGTCTACGATTTCTTGAAGGATTCGAATGAAGAGAGAAGGAACCGCCTTGCATCGGAATTTCGAAATGCGGCGGCCGCCTACGTAACCATTCAGAACCTGACCGACAAACTGAATGATCTGATCTCGGGAGCGCCGATGCTGCCGCAGCCGACCGAGTCGCGCACGGAGCTCGAGCGATTGATTCAAACCCAGGCCGAAAAGTATTTTTTGGGAAAAGTCGACAAGACGCCGTGGTCGCCGGCGTTCACGGTACGTGAGTATGACGCGGCGGTGGTGCCTCTGTTTACGATCGACAAAAAGAACGGCGTTTGCTGGATCGATCCAGCCCAAACGGCCGGCGGCGTACTGCCCAATCCGGATTTCTGCACCGGCGATATCAGCCGGACGCCGCCCGAAGGTTCCGATCTGGTCTCGGTGGAACTTCGTAAAGTGGACTGGGACACAACCGCGTCGACAGCCGAGGCAAAGTTCGATCTAAAGAAGGCGGGGCGGGGATTTGCCTATCGGATTCCGGCGCAAGCGACGGTGATCCTGAACCGTGGAAAGTCCGAGGTAGGCCGGGCCACGGTAGCGGTAGCGCAGTTTGGACATACAGCTTCCCTGCCTGCGTCGCTCGGTGGCTTCTCCACCACCTACACCTTCAAACTGGACGAAGCTACCGGCGCAATGCGTAGCGCAAGTTTCGGACGAACGGGAATCATCCGGAAAGAATCGCTGGATGCCGCGGGGACCAATCTCAACGCGCTCTTGGACGCGCGCCGGGCACAGTTGGAGGCGCGTAAGAAACAAGCGGAAACGGACGCGGAGAATGCATCGGTCGGAACTGACCTGGAGCGTCGAAAGAAGCTGTTGGAAACTCAAGTGGCCGTGCAGGAGGCTTGTCAAAAATTGAAGCTCGACTGCGGCATTCTCATCGATTCCGCCGGAAACGCGGTGAAGCCGCAATGAGCCGCCTGCTCCCGGTAGCGATCCCGCTTCAAGAGCAGAGCAACTGGTGCTGGGCTGCCGTCAGCCTCGGGGTTCACCGGTTCTACTTCGTCCCGGAAGTGTTCCAGCGGCAATGCCAGGTGGCCGCTCTGTTCAGTGTGGGGTGCTGCGTAAATCCAGCGCCCTGCAACGTCCAACGCCGGCTGGAAACCGCGCTCCAGGGAGTGCGGTGTCTGGGCGGACTGCCGATCGCGGGAGCGCTGACTCCCGCGGTCTTGATCCAGCAAGTGGAGGTTTTGGGCCGTCCGGTGTGCGCACACATCAGTTGGCGGGGCGGCGGTCCACAGCACTTTGTGGCAATTACCGGATGCGCGGAGACCGGGGGGCTGACGCTGACCATTCAGGACCCGCTCCGAGGCGAATTGCCGTATGACTATTCGCATTTCGTGAGTCAGTACCAGGGGCAGGGCGTTTGGGATTTCAGTTATCTGACGGTGAGAAGGGTGTGATTTATGCGGCGAAGACAACAACCGACGCCGGGGCAGCGGCACGAGAGACAGAGCGCTCTGCAACGGTTGGGGGCCGTCGAGACCGGCGATAGCGCCGCCGCGGCAGCGGCTGCCACCGCTGAATCCGGCTGGGAGGCGCTGCTCATCCGGACGGCTTCCTGGAGCAGCGCCTTGGAACCGCGTTGGACGGAGCAGGCCCGTCGCACCGGCACGGTTCTACTTTCCGCGGACAATCCCCGGGAAATTTTCCTTTCGGAGGAAGGTGGAACATCGCGATTCTCTCACTCGACCCGCCGCTGGATACGCACGTCGGTCGACCAGGTGGAAGCCATCGCCGGTGGAGCGGGTGAATGGTGGCTCGAATTGTTACAGGTGCCCTCGCTCGGCGTGGAGGCCGCAATCGTGAGGGCTGAGGGGGAGCAGCCGCTATTTGTTGTTCTGAGGCGCGGGATGGTGGATTCCTTATTGGCAGGATCCACGATGGACGCCGGTCAGTTTGAGAATGTCGTTACCGCGTGGGCTGCGAGTCATGCACCGGAGGACGTGCGGCCGGTGAATGTTTCGAGCAACGGTCCTCAACCATAGGTCCTGAGGTCGTTATTCAACAGGCCAGTTCCCGGGAGCGAGTCCATGGAAGATGCGGCCGGGGCAGACGATTCCGTTGTGCGCGGTCCATGCATCGACGATTTGGAAGAGCTCTTCCGAATCGGATCGTGCTCGGAGATGGGCAAGCCGGTGGGCGGCGGCCATTCGGAACGGCGTGAGTCCGTACCGCTCGAGAAGTTGGAGCGAGCGTTCGAGCAACGGCGCCGCCTGGGTAGGATCGGCAAACGATGCGACTCCGGCCGCGAGAAGATGGCTCAGGCCTTCCGACCACTTCGGGCCATGGCGAAGTATCGCGCGGGCGGCGGAGCGCGCATAGCCGAGGAAGGGCTCAACCGGCTGATTTCGCAGCGCGGCCTGACGGGCCATGGCAAGCGCGATGCGGCCACGTCCGCAATGCGAAAAAACAAATGTGGTTGCCACAAGGAGCAGGCCGGACTTTTTCAACTGCCCCCAGTGCTCCTCAAGATGCCGCCAGCCGGTTTCGGGCTGTTCACGATACTGCGAGATGTCGATTTGGGCTAGGAGGCCATTGGCATGCTGGAGGTCAAACTGGTCAGTGGGCCAGGCCGCGAGGTCACGCTCGAGCTGGCGCTCGGCGGCATCGGGATCGCCGGCCGCAAGATCCAGGATGTAAGCGCATCCCAGGATGCGAAGGCTGATGGAGGCGTAGAGGTCTCCTCGCATTCCAGCTTCGCGCAGGAGAACGGGCAGGAGACGGCGATTCTCACTCCACTCGCCGCTGAGGCAGCGGGCGACGAACGAGAACGTGCTGGCGGTGCTGAGCTCCCAGGAGATGCCGTTGCAATCGGCGCGGAAAATCTCCGTGGCGGCATCGCATTCCTGACAGCAGCGCTTCCAACTGCCCTCAAGGTAAGACACGACACCCGACATCAACTGGACGAAGCCGCGGGCGTGAGGATTGTTGATTCGAGTGGCGATTCCCGAAGCGCGCTCGAGCAGTTGACGGGCTTTGACCATGCCCTCCTGGGTGCCCGGTTGACCGAGTTGGGTGGCTTCGCCCGCGAGCGAGAGCGCGGCGCGGTACGGTTCTCCGAATTTGAGGGCCATGAGGGTAGCGCGAGAGGAAAACTCGGCGCTGGAGATCGGATCGATCATCGACAGGCCGAGAGCCGCGGCGGCGCACAGGTCGAGCCGGAAGAGGTCGCCAGGAATGATTTCTGACTCAGGCCGCTCCTGGTAATCGAGTCCGCGAAGCCGGATTCGGAGGCGAAGCGCGCCAATGCAGAGAACTTGGAGTTTTCGATTGGAAGGTGAATGGATGCCCGATTGACGAAGCGCGTCGCGCAGGAGTGCGCGCCCCTGCCGGATGTAGCCGCTGCGAAGGTACTGGCTGGCGGCGTGACCGTGGAGTCGGGTGCGTTCGAGTCCCGTGCTGCCAGCGGCGGCTTCGAGGTAAGCGAGGGCTGCTTCGGCGCAGCGGCCCGCGTTCGACAGAGCGTCGCCCAACTCCCGGCCAATGGGGACCCGTTCCGGCGTTCCCGTGGGCGTGTTTTCGGCGGCGAAACGGAAGAAATGCGCCGCTTTGTTGAACGCCAGCGCCCGGACGGCGCGTCGGGCGGCCGCCAGCGCGTAGGTCGCGGCGCGGACTGGATCGCCCGCGTCCTGATAACGAACCGCGAGCATCTCCGGGTCCGCGCCATCGGTCTCTTCGAGCGCGGCGGCGAGTTCCTGATTCCGAAGACGTAAGGCTCCGGCGGGAAGGAATCGCAAGACGGCGGCGCGAATACGATCGTGGTAGACCTCCATTTCGTCGCGCCCCTGAGCCGTCCGGCTTCGTAGCAGCCTCTGGGATAGAAGGCGGTCGCGCGCGGCCAGTGATTCCGGTTGACCGATGCATTTCTGGAGGACCTCGAAGCTCAAGGGCTGGCCGGTGACCGCCACGAGTTCGAGCATCCGGCGCTCGGGAGGGGCCAGGACTTCGAAGCGGCTGAGGAGGGCGGTGTCCACGTGGAATTGGCCGGCGGCTGCGGCAGCCGTGCCGTTGTCCTCGATCCAGCGCATGATTTCGTGAACGAGAAACGGATCCCCGCCGGACTGTTCGACCACCGCCTGCAGAACGCGCTCGTCCCGGTGGGCGGAATCGTGGGCCAGGGCGGTTGCCAGCCGCGCCGTGTCGCCGGGCGCGAGGCAGCCCAGGTTGAGATGCCGTTGTTCGGTAAATGAGGACCGTCCCTCTACCGGAAGAGCGTTGAGGTGCTTGAGCCAGGAAAGGACCTCAATGTCCTCGGACCGGTAGGAAAGGATCAGCAAAAGCGGAGGCGCGTCGGCGGACTGGGTAAATTCTGTTAGGAACGCAGAGGTGTCGAGGTCGCCCCATTGGAGGTCGTCGATAGCCAGGATGACGCGATGACGGGCGGCGAGCCTGCCCAGGAGCTCGCGGAGAGCGGCGAAGGCGCGAGCCCGGAGTTCGGTGGAGTCGAGCGGGAGAGCAGAGCGCAGCTCGGTGTGGCGAATCTGCCCGAGAACCGGGAACATGCGCAGCAGCAAAGTATAATTGCGCGGCAGGACGGCGCTGATTTCCGCTTGGCCAAGATGGCGGAGATGCTGGGCCATGCTGTCGACCAGATCGTCAAGACCCTGAAAGGGCACGGATTCGCTCTGGTAGCAACGGCCGGCGAAAACCAGTGTGAGCGGGTAGGCCGATTTGGCCTGGCTCAGGAACTCGCGAACCAGCATCGTTTTGCCGACGCCGGAGGGGCCGTGGACGTGCGCGATAACGGGCCGGCCTTCCACCGAGCGGGTAAAGGCGGCTTGAAGCATCTGGAGTTCGCGGTCCCGGCCGAAGAGCTGCGGCTTATGCGAAGGCTGCGCGGCCTGCGTGCGCGCTGGCGAAGGAGCGGGCGCGGTTCTGCCCATGCGTCCGGCCGCGGCCATGCGCTCGGCGGGCTCCGGATGGAGCAGGCGCACGCAGAGGGCGTTGAGATCCGCGCTGATACCCGAATCCAGGTCTGCCGGAGGGGGAGGCGGGCCGTATTGTTTCTTCTGGAGCAGTTGGTGGGTGGTCCCGCGAAACGGGAGTGAACCTGTGAGCGCTTCGTAGACCATCACACCGACGGCGTACCAATCGCTGGCTTCAGAGAGCGGCAGGCCCGAGCCTTGTTCGGGGGACATATATTCCGGCGTGCCGGCGATTGTGGAACTCGCCCCGGCTTCGTCGTCGAAGTTGTGGACCAGGCCGAAATCGAGAACGCACACGCGTTCATTCGCGACCATCACGTTGGTCGGCTTCAAATCGCGATGGAGAAGTCCCCGTTCGTGGAGCGCGGTGAGAGCCGCGGCCAGTTGCGGCAGCGCGGAACGAATCCGGCGTTCCCGTTCCTCGAGCGGGTTGACGAACGCCCCCTCGACGATGCCGGCGTAGCGCAGAAAGTCGACGCCATGGAGATACTCCATGGTGAACATCCACCCGGGCTCTTCCGAAATCAGCTCGTACAGGCCTACAAGATTCGGGTGCCGCACGTTGCCGAGCTTGCGGAACTCGTTTTTGAACCGGAGGAGGGCCGAAGGACTGCTCCCGCGGAGAATCTTGAGTGCGACGGTCTCTCCGCGGCGCCTGTCATAGACCTTGTAGACATCCCCAAAACCTCCGGAGCCGACGCAAAAGGCATCGCGGAATCGTCCATTCGCTACCGCGGAAAGGTCGACTTCTATCTGCTTCCGCGGCGGCGCCGGCTGCCGTTCGGCTTCGAGGAGACAGTGTTCGGCGAGCAGCTTGCGGAGATCGGCGTAGAGCGATTCGTCGCCGCCGCACAGAGCCTTCAGGGCGTCGGAATCGGAGTCGAGTTCGCGGTCGAATGCCTCGGAAAACAGCTCCTTCAGGCGAACCCAGCGTTCCCGGGAGTTCATACCAGGTCAGACCGCGAGCGGTTCTGTTGGCGGCGATCCGTCCGGCGGCTGATTGAGCAAACTCGAAAGCCAGGCCCGCGCCATTTGCCAGTCGCGTTTCACGGTACGTTCTGCGATATCGAGCATGGACGCCGTCTCCTCTATGGTGAGCCCGGCAAAGAAGCGAAGGCGGACGATTTCGGCCTGGCGCGGATCGTGTTGAGCCAGGCGGTCGAGCGCTTCGTCCAGGATGAGGAATTCAGCCGGATGATCGTTGGAGTGAACGAAACACTTGTCGATATCGACGCGCTGGTTTGGTGAGGGACGGCGCTGGGCATTGCGGGCGCGCGCATGGTCGACAAGGATACGGCGCATGGTGACCGACACGACGGAGAACAAGTGCTTGCGATCCTGCCAATCGATGCTCGGGTCGATTTTCAGGCGGAGATAAAGTTCGTTGACCAGGGCGGTGGGCTGGAGGGTGTGCTCCGGGCGTTCAGCCTGAAGGTGTTGGCGGGCGATGCGATGGAACTGGTCATAGACGAGAGCCAGCAACTCGCCTTGCGCTTGGTCGTCTCCGGCGCGGATTCGACGCAGCAGGACAGTAATTTGGCCGATATTCTCGTCCATCGCTACTCCCTCCCGAAAAAGGTTGCACCATTATCGCTTTTTCTCCGCTAAAAGGACACCGGTTTTAGGGAACGCAAGCAACGGAAATGCGATGCCAGGGAGATGCGTGCGCGGCGGTTGAGATGAGTTGGGACGCCGATCTGGGTGAATACTGTTTTCGCAATCGTTCTTCGCAAGCCGTGGAGCTGATCCTGGGTGTGTGGGAGGGAGAGGTTCGCTTCAGGCTGGAGCCAGGGGCGGCACAATACATTGGACTGCGAAGTTTCGAATACCCATATTCGGCATTTTTCATTTGAGGCGCAGCGTCTCGGCCTTGCGGAAATTACCGGGCTGCTGGCCACCGTGCACGAGAAATACGATCGCGTCGCCAGGCACGGCGAGGATTCACCGCAAATTTGCCCAATCGAAACAATAACTTCCGCAGCCATCCTCAACCGGGTGCGTTACCCTTCTGCCAGGAAATTTCATTCCAATGGCCACCATTCTGCAATTCGAGGCAAATCAAAAAAACGCTCGCCGCTCCACCGGACCGAAAACCGGATCCGGCAAAGCCGTCTCGGCGAGGAACGCGCTCCGGCACGGCCTGGCTTCCGGCATGCTCATCGCCCCCTGGGAGTGCCGCGAGGATTACGACGCGCTGCTGGCCGAACTCTTCGAAGAATACCGGCCCGCCACCCCTACCGAAACCATCCTGGTCCACCAGATGGCGCAGCACCACTGGCTGGCCCAGCGCGCGATCGTCCTGCAGCAGCAGGCCCTCCAGGGCGGGCAGGACCTCACCGATATCGCGAAAAAGCTGGACTTGCTCGTACGCTATCAGACCAGCAACGAGCGCGCCTTTCACAAATCCCGGGCAACGCTCGCAAACCTAAAGAACGACGGGACAAACCATCAAATTGGGTTCGTTTCGCAAAAGGTCGTGGCACTAAAAGCCACTCAGCCGCCGCCCGCCGCCGGGCCGCTCTCCGCCGGCACCGAAACGCCGCTAAAATTCGCCGCGGCCTCCCAGGCGGCGCCGGCCGGCGGACCCGCGGATCACGGCTTGTGAATCTCTTTCGCGACCTCCACGGCCTTCGTGGTCACATAATACTTCGCGAGTAGGTTCGGCGCCTCCCAGGACGGCATCGTTTGGGGATCGTGGATATATCCGAGAAACCGGTCCACCAGGCGCGCGAAACTGCCGTTATCGCGGGCGCGCAGCCCATTCGGAATCACCACGCGAATCCGTCCGTCCGCCTCATCGCGGAGCGAGAGACCCGGATAGCGGGAATTCATCGCCCTCAAACGCTCGCGCAGAGCGGTGAGCAATTGCTCGCGATCCGCGGCCGGATTGGGAATCACCTCCACTTCGGGAGTGTAATGTTCCGCCGCGCCCGCGCCCAGGCGGATCGTCGCGCGGCCCCCGCGATAGACCGCCAGGTAGGAATCGCCCGCCCCTTTCGGCGCTTCGTATTCCCACTGCGAGCTGGCGCGCACGTGAACTCCGCGAACGGTAAAGAGCACCGTGTTGTTGTCGTAATACTCCAGCCGGTCCCCGCGCACCGCGTCGCGCACGAATTCCGGCCAGGCCTTTTCGCCGGTAACCTGCTCGAACTGGCTCCTCGTCAGAACCGTAGGGCTGCGGGTGGCGGCCAGCACCCGAATATCGGTTTTGTAGTCGATGGGGCTGTCGGCGAACAAGGTCCAGAACGCCAGATCCACCAGGTGCGTCCCAACATCGGCGATGCCTTCTCCCTGCTGCCGGATGTCGAAAAACCACGCCGGACGGTGGCTCCGCTCGCCGCGGCTGTATTTCAAGAGGGCGTGCAGGTTCTCGAGTCTCACCGCGGGGTCCGATGCGCTTCCCTTCTCCACGGCGCCGAAAACCCGGGGGTCGCTCACCAGCGCCCGCTGAATCTCATAGGCGACGCTGAATCGCAGCGTCATGCAATCATAGGCCACCACTTTGTCCCGTCTCGCCAGCCTCAACGCCTCTTCGAGTTTCGGGAAATCTTGAAAATCGACGATCCACGGCTTGTCGGCCAGAACATTTTGCCCCGCGCGGATACTGGCCAGAATATAGTCGATCTTCCCCTTGTTCCTCCCGGACACTGCCACCACGTTGCCGGGTGGTTCCTTCAGCATTCGCTCCAGATAATCCGGCCCCGCGTAAACGGAGTAAGACCAGTGAGCCGGATCGGCCGCGCGGTGATTATAAAAGAAGACTCGATCCAGAAACGACAGCAGATCCGGCCCGGCGGGCGCGTAGATGTGTGCCTCCGGAGAAAAGCCGGGGAGCATCCTCGCAAAAACGCCGGCGGCATGAGAATGCCCGGGATCGAGCGAGATCAACCTCAATTCGCCGCCCATAAGGGGCCGGGAAAACGCCAGTGCGGCGCACAACGCCAGTCCGCGAAGAGCTCTATTTGTCCGCGTCATCTATGATTTTCGTAAGTCTCCCGCGTGCCGCTGTATCTTCCGGACGGCGGCCGCGATCTGATCCATATCGCGGCGCGGGCCGAGCAGCATGTTCTGCGTGAACCACACGGCTTCTTCGCAAAGGCGGTCATTCGCCGGACAGTGATTGTTCTCCTTCCACGCCGCCAGACGCTCCCGGCCGTAGATCCTCTGAAATCCCGGCTTGGCGAGAGTATTTTCGAGAAACGGTTCTTTGTTCAGTGGAGTGTAGCCCTGGGCGCCCGGAATACCTTCCGCCCGGAGAGCCTTCAGAAATGCCGGACGCGGCAAACCGCCGAAGCGCTCCGCGTCATACCGCAGCATGTACAGGTGATAGGCGTTGCGTGTGCAGCCTTCGTACATCCTGGCCGGGCGAATGCCGGGGATTTCACTCAACATGCCGGTGAGATACAGCGCATTCTCGGTGCGCTTCTTCGATTGCGCTTCGAGGCGCGTCATCTGCGTCGACAGCAGGGCGGCCTGGAATTCCGTCATCCGCAGGTTCAAGCCGCAGTGCGCATACGTGAAGTCGTCCCCATTGTGGCCGGAGCCCCGGCTGTTGTTGTGGAACGCGAAGCATCGGTCGCGGAATTCCTCGCTCGCGGTAAGGATCGCCCCGCCTTCGCCCGCGTTCAGATTCTTGCTGGCCTGAAAGCTGAAGCAGCCCGCGGTTCCAAACGCGCCCGTCCGGTGGCCGCGCCACTCGGCCAGATGGGACTGGCAGCTATCTTCGAGGAGCGGCAGGTTGTGCTTCTTCGCCACGGCCCGCACCGCGTCCACGTCGAACGTGGCGCCGCCCAGATGCACCGCGAGGATGGCGCGGGTTCTCCCGGTGATGGCGGCCTCGATTTTCCGCGCGTCGATTTGGAAAGTCTCCGGATCGGTATCCACAAACACCGGCAGGGCGTGGCACATCAGAATCACATTGACGCAGGCGACGAAGGTGTAGGGAGGCACCAGAACTTCATCGCCTGGTCCGATGCCCATCACGTTCAATGCCGTGAACAGAGCCGCCGTGCCGCTGGAGGTCGCAAGACAATGCGGTGCGCTCATGAGCGTGGCGAACTGCTGCTCGAACTTCAGCACCTTCTTGCCGGTGCCGCGGCCCCACTCGCCGCTTCGAACCACCGCGGACAGCGCGTTCTCATCGAGCGGGTCTTCCACCGGCCAGCCGGGGAACGCGTTGGATTTCACGGGGGAACCGCCCAGCAGTGCCGGCTTTCCGGTGTCCACGGCGGTCTGCGCCAGAGCCAGCCCGGCGCCGGAAGCGGCCGCCAGCGGCGCCGCCCCGAGAAGGCTGCGGCGGCTGATTCGATTTGCTTTTTCGTCATCGCTGAACCCGGTCATAGTACAATTCTCCGCATCCTGAGTATGAAACTTGTGCTGATTCTGTTCACCCTGGCGGCCGCCTCGGCGGCCGACTTTCGCGCCGGGGCCGCAAAGATAGATATTACCCCGCCGACACCCGTCTGGCTTTCCGGCTTCGCGGCCAGGACCAAGCCGGCGGAAAGCGTTCTCGCCCCCATCCATGCGAAAGCCCTCGCCCTGGACGATCGAGCGGGCGGGCGCTTCGTGATCGTCACTTCGGACCTGATCGGCCTCACCCGTCCAATCACCGCCGAGGTAGGCGCGCGCGTCGCCAGGGAGCACCATCTCGATCGAGGCCGCATCCTGTTTAACGCGTCTCACACCCACTCGGGACCGATGATCTGGCCCAACCTCTTGGTGGCGCCGGCTTCCGGGCCGGAGGTGGACCGCCAGGTGCTTGCCTATCGCGACCAGTTGATCGAAAAACTGACGCGGGTGATCGGCGAGGCGCTCGCGGACTTGAAGCCCGCGTCCGTTGCGCTGGGCTTCGGCGAAGCGCACTTCGCCCATAACCGCCGCACCGCGCAACTTGCCCGCTTGCATCCCGGCAAGACGTTTCCCGCGCCGGTAGACCCGGCCGTTCCGGTGATCCGTGTGACCGGTGCGGACGGGAAAGTTCGCGCGCTTCTATTCGGCTACGCCTGCCACGGCACCACGCTCACCGCCGGCACGAACGAGGTGAGTGGAGACTTTGCGGGCTTCACGCAAGCCGCTCTCGAAGCCGGGCATCCCGGCGCCGTTGCGATGTTCACCCTGCTGTGCGCGGCGGACCAAAATCCCGAACCGCGCGGAACAGTCGAACTGGCGCAACGCCACGGCCAGGCGCTGGCGGACGCCGTGGACCAGGTCCTCTCCGCGCCGATGACCGCGCTTCATGGACCCCTGCGCTCGGCATGGCTCGAAGCGGACCTTCCGTTCACCGCCCATACGCGCGAGACGTACGCGGCCGAGGCGTCGAGCAGCGACTTCTTTTTCGCGCGCCGGGGCAAAGCCATGCTACAGGCCTTCGACGCGGGCCATCCGGTTGCGTCCACTCCTCTGCCGGTACAGGCGGTTCGATTCGGAGACGGGCCCGCGCTGCTCGCGCTGGGCGGAGAAGTCGTGGTCGATTACTGCCTCGAACTGAAGAAGGAGTTCGGCGGACATCGCCTGATTGTGGCTGGATATTCGAACGACCTGCCCGGCTACATCCCTACGCGAAGAATCCAGCGGGAGGGCGGCTACGAAGCCGGCGACTCACTGGTCTACTTCATGCAGCCCGGATGGTTCACCGGCGAAGTGGAGGACCTTGTCTTGCAAGGATCGCGCCGCGCCCTGAAAGACGTGGGGCTCGAACCCCTCGCCCGGCCCGCCGGAGAAAGATGAACATTCTTTTACACGATTGGTTCAATTTTGTTCGATCTTTTCACCCGCTTCTTTCGTCCAATTTGGCGAAGGGGTGAATGCAAGATGACATTCATGACAAAGAGCCAGATTCCAGTGACTGAAACTCAGGCTTCTGTACACTGCCCGATTTGCACACACGCGGTTTCCGCGACCGTGATTGTGCGCGGCAAGTCGGTCTACGTCAAACCAGGGCAGAAGTGCGCGCGCTGCGCTGCTTCGCTGGACGCGGGACGTCTGCTCTGGCTGTCTCGCGCAGCGTAAGGAAATCCGGTTTCGATGTGCTAACGTGAAAGCAGCGATGAAACGCAAGGCCGGTCCGAAGAACGATCCCGTAATTGACAGCCAGATCCTCGAGAAGGCTTTGGACGGGGTGCATTCCGACCAGATCAAGCTCACCACGGGTTGCGTGGTTTGCAGCAGTCCTTGCGCTCCGAACTCGGCAGAGGGATTGTGCTGGGTTTGCCGCCGCTTGAAGATCAGCGCGTGGAGAGACCTGGAAGGCGCTGAAAATCAGGCAGCTTCTCAGGAATAGCGGCCCACCCCGCGTTCCACTGCTTTCTCATAGACCCATCCGGCTACCGCGACGTCTTCGAGGCCGATCCCGACGGATTTGAAGATTACGATCTCTTCCGGGCGGTAGGATCTTCGGACGTCTTTCAGCTCAACGGCGTTACTCCAGCAGTCCGCGAGAATCAAGTCGCCGGCCTCGATGCGAGCCTGCTCCATCGAATCGGTGACCACAATCGCGGCGCCCCGCACGAGTTCCGCCGGTAGTTCCCGCCGCGTTGCGGCATTGGAACCAACAGCGGCCACGAACGAGCCCCTTTTCACCCAGTCCGCTTCGATCACGGGATCCTTCGCATTGGTTGCGGTCACAACAATGTCCGCGCCGCGCACCGCTTCCTGGGCCGTGGGAGCGGCTTCACCGCCTATTTCGGCGGCGAAGCGGGAACATTTTTCCGCATCGCGGCTCCATGTCCGGACTTCCCGGATGGGGCACACGGCGCGGATGGCTTCCACCTGAGTCCGCGCCTGAAAGCCGCTTCCGACGATCGCGAGAGTCGCGGCCTTCGGATTCGCCAGCAGGCTGGCCGCGTAGCCAGTCGCAGCGCCCGTGCGGATTTGCCCCAGGTAGTTTGCCTCCATCATCGCCAGCGGCGCGGCGCTTTCCGCATCGAAGAGCGTGAAGAAAAAATACGCGCCGTGTTTCCGGTTGGTCGAGTAGTACTTGGTTCCGAAATACTTTCCGCACGCGCCGGCCATGCTGTGCAGGACCGAGCCCGAGGGAAGAGTTAACCGGCGGCGAGGCTGGCTCTGCGCTTCGCCCCGCGCCAGCGACTCGAAGGCAAAGCGCAGCCGCTCGATCGCCTCCGTCATCGGAAGCAGCGGCCGCACGTCACTCTCGGTCAAGTGAAGCATGCCAGTTCTATCCGGCCGCGCTTTAGCGGGTAACCGGGTCGGGACTCTCCGGATCAAGCCCGAGGTCACGAATCGCAGCCGCGGCCTTACCGGCGTCGAACTTGCCGTCTCGCGCCAGGCGCGACAGCGCAGCCACCGCGATGGAGGCGCTGTCGTTCTCGAAATGGCGGCGCAAGTGAGCGCGGTTCTCGCTCCGGCCGAATCCATCGGTTCCCAGCGAAACCAAACGCCCCGGCAGCCACGGAGCAATCTGATCCGGCACGATCTTCATGTAGTCCGTAGCCGCGACAATGGGCTGGTCGAAGCCCTTCAAGGCCTCCAGGAGATAGGGAGTCCGGGCCGGCTCGTTCGGATGGAGGCGATTCCACCGCTCCACCTCGAGAGCATCGCGGCGAAGTTCGTTATAGCTGGTGACGCTCCAGACATCGGAGGCGATTCCATACTTCTCGGCCAACAGCTCCTGAGCCGCGAGAGCCTCGTTTAAGATGGTTCCGCTGCCGAAGAGATGCACTTGCGCCTTGCCGCTGCTGGCTTCACGGAAGCGATAGAGGCCGCGTAATATCCCTTCCCGGACGCCCTCCGGCATTTGCGGCTGGGCGTAGTTTTCGTTGTACGCGGTGAGGTAATAGAAGCGATTCTCGGCCTCGTCGTACATGCGGCGGATGCCGTCCTGCACGATGACCGCAATCTCGTAGGAATATGCGGCGTCATAGCTGTGACAGGTGGGGATGGTGCTCGAAAGCACCAGGCTATGGCCATCCTGATGCTGCAGTCCTTCGCCCGCAAGCGTGGTGCGCCCAGCCGTTCCGCCCACCAGGAAGCCTTTGCCGCGGGAATCGGCGAAGGCCCACACGAGGTCGCCGACGCGCTGGAAGCCGAACATCGAGTAGTAGATGAAGAAGGGAATCAGCGGCACGCCGTAATTGGCGTAGGCGGTGCCGGCCGCCGTGAAAGACGCCATGGAACCCGCTTCCGTGATGCCTTCTTCCAGAATCTGCCCGTCCTTGGCCTCTTTGTAGTAGAGGAACATGTCGCTATCGACGGGTTTGTAAAGCTGGCCCTGGCTCGCGTAAATACCGCATTGCCGGAACAGGGACTCCATGCCGAAAGTGCGCGCTTCATCGGGAATGATCGGCACGATGTACTTCGACAACTTCGGATCCTTCAGCAAGAGGGTGAGCACACGCACAAAAGCCATGGTGGTGGACACTTCCCTGCCCTGCGAACCGGCCAGCGATTCGGCGAAAAGTTCGAGCGGGGGCGCTTTGATTTCGATGGGTTTCGGACGGCGCGCCGGAAGCGGGCCGCCCAAAGCTGCCAAGCGCTCGCGCAGGTACACCATCTCCGCGCTATCGTCCGCCGGCTTGTAGAAGGAGATGCCGTGGACCACGTCTTCCGGCACCGGGATGTCCATCCGTTTGCGGAAGTACATCAATTCTTCTTCGTTGAGCTTTTTCTGCTGATGGGTGGGGTTGCGGCCTTCGCCCGCTTCCCCGAGACCGTAGCCTTTGATGGATTTGCAGAGAATCACCGTGGGGCTACCCTTGTGCTGGGTGGCCCGCAGCATGGCGTTGTAGACTTTGAGCGGATCGTGTCCGCCGCGGCGAAGACGGAAAATGTCGTCGTCGCTCATGTTCTCGACCATCTTGGCCGTCTCGGCGAAACGGCCGAAGAATTCCTTGCGGCTATAGGCGCCGCCTTTGGCCTTGAAGTTTTGATATTCGCCGTCTACGCAATCCATCATGAGGCGCTTCAGAACGCCGCTGTCATCCTGAGCGAGAAGAGGATCCCAGTTTTCACCCCAGATGACCTTAATCACGTTCCAACCAGCGCCGCGGAACACGCCTTCTAGTTCCTGGATGATCTTGCCGTTCCCGCGCACGGGCCCATCCAACCGCTGCAGGTTGCAGTTGATGATGAACGTCAGGTTATCCAGCTTCTCGCGCGAAGCCAAGGTAAGCGCGCCGAGCGATTCGGGCTCGTCGGTTTCGCCATCACCCAAAAATGCCCAGACGCGGCGCGGGGTTGCGGGGATGAGCCCGCGGTTTTCGAGGTAACGCATGAAGCGCGCCTGATAGATCGCGTTGATGGGTCCCAGCCCCATCGAAACCGTCGGGAATTGCCAGAGATCCGGCATCAGCCAGGGGTGGGGATAGGAAGAGAGCCCCGGCTCTTCCCTCAGTTCGTGACGGAAGTTTTCGAGATGCTTCTCGGAGAGCCGGCCTTCGAGAAACGCGCGCGCGTAGACGCCGGGAGAGGCGTGGCCCTGGAAATACACGAGATCGCCGGGCTGGTCCCCGTAGCTGCCATGGAAGAAATGGTTGTGGCCAACCTCCTGGATGGTGGCAAGCGACGCGTAGGTGGAAATGTGGCCGCCAATGCCGGCATCGTGCTTATTGGCGCGCACCACCATCGCCATCGCATTCCACCTCATGATCGCTTTAATGCGGCGCTCAATCTCGCGATCACCCGGATAGGGAACCTCTTCCTCCGGCGGGATCGTGTTGATATACGGGGTGGTCAGCTTTCCGGTGGCGGTGGCGCCATAAGCGCCGGCGCGATCCAGCAGCCGTTCCAGCAGGAACGACGCCCGCTCAGTTCCCAATTCCTCGACAATCTGATCGAGAGCTTCCAACCACTCGGCCGTCTCTTGAGGGTTGACATCCTGTTGCGATTCGATTTTGGTTTCCAACATTTCGAGGGTTCTCTTTATGTGTATTTAATAGCAAGGCGGCCGGAGATGGTTATAGCTCCGACAGTCGTATGGTCTTTCTGTTCTTTACCTTTAAGATAGCAGGAGACCCAGGGTGAGTGTTCGCGAAAGCCTAGCCCGCGAGGCCGTGCATCCGGGCGATTGCGTTGACGAGCTTGCGGTATGGAACTCGTCTAAAATCTTCAAAATAAACCCATTCTCCGCTGGAGAAACTGGAATACCTCCAGGCGGCGAGCAGCGCTAAATGCTCCTGCCGTTCGAGGACGGAACCTTTCGAGCGTTGCATGCCCTCGACAATGTCTCGCAGACGCCGGTCGAGCGAACCGCTCAGTTCGTTCAGAGGAAAGGCCACCGGCGGCTGCCACCAGCCTTCGCTCAAAAACCACAGATTCACGATGCCCGGATCCGCGCTTCCAGCCACGGCAACGCCATTCAGGTGGCCCAAATCATGGGCTAACTCGTCGCGCATTCCGAGTACAGCCTGAATCCGCTCCAGGCGCTTGTGCTGGCGGGCGGCTTCCTCAAAATTCATCTCTTCGCTCAGCCGGTCACGCGCTCCGCGAGCCGCGTTCAGCAACGCAAAGCCCTCGCGGCTCAGAAAATCGGCCAGACGCCCGGCCTCGCTGCGATATTCCTCCTGGCTGACCACGGCCTGGCAGGGGCGCAGGCACAGGTTCATTTCGCCGTAAATACAGCCGGGATGCTCCGGGCGCGGGTCCAGATCTTCCTGGCAACGGCGGACCTGAAACAGATCGAGGCACCGCGCCTCGAACTGTTCGGCGGCCTGCCGCGAGCGGAACGGACCGTAATAGATCGAGTCTCCGCCCGTCAACCGCGACGTGATGTGGGTGCGCGGGAAGGGGTTCGACACCAGGAGTTTTACGTAGGCCGGGAAGCGAAGCTTCACGCGCTTCGCATAGTCGCCGGGAAAGAGACGCCGCGCCAACCAATAATGGACGAGCGATGACTCGAGGCTGGAGCCGGTCAGGCAGTAGTCGATGCCGGTGGCGAGGCTGCCCAAATTCCACATCTTCATCACCCTCAGCAGACGGCGGCGCAGCAGAGTGGTGCGGGCGAGATAGGCCGAGCGATCGCCCGCGCGGATCACGAAAACCGCGGGTGCGTTCGGCGCTGCCGCGACGGCGGCTTCGCTTGAGTCGATCGTCTGGATGGGTGGCAGGTGGCTCGTATGCTTTTCATGATACTTTCAAGCCGGATGACGGTCCCAAGCCTGCGCTTCACCACGCTGCTGATTCTTGCCGCTGCCGCAGCCGGCGCCGATACGTACCCGAGACAACCGGGCGTTGATGTGCAACATTACACGTTCCGAATCTCCGTGAACGACGAGAGCGATGAGATTTCGGGGAGCGCCATCCTTGACGTCCGGTTCACGAGCGACGGCGTCGAAAACGTCGCGCTGGACCTCGTTTCCGCCGCCAACGGAAAGGGCATGACCGTGACCGGCGTCACGTCCTCCGGCGGCGCCATTCCCTACAAGCACGAAAATAGCCGCCTGGTGATTTCGCTTCCTGCGAGAGCGCGCGCCGGCGAGCGAAGACAGTTCACGGTGGACTATCATGGCGTACCGGCCGGCGGGCTAAGCATCGGGAAAAACAAATTCGGCGAGCGCACGTTTTTCAGTAACAACTGGCCCGATATGGCTCGCGAGTGGCTCCCGGTCATCGACCATCCCTACGACAAGGCTTCGAGCGAGTTCCTGGTCACCGCGCCGGCAAAATATCAGGTGGTGGCTAATGGCGTCCTCGAAGAAGAGCGCGACCTGGACGATGGGAGGAGGCTCACACACTGGTCGCAGCGCGAACCGATAGCGACCTGGCTCAACAATATCGGTGTTGCCCGCTTCTCGTCCCGGCACATCGGATCCGTTTCCGGAATCCCGCTCCAAACCTGGGTCTTTCCGCAGGACCGTGACGCCGGCTCGTCCACGTTCGACGGCCCCATGCGGCAAGCCATCGAGTTCTTCCAGAGCCGAATCGGCCCCTACCCCTATGACAAACTGGCAGCCGTTCAGGCGACGAGCTTTAGCGGCGGCATGGAGAACGCCAGCGCGATTTTCTACGGAGAAAAATCCGTGACCGGTAAGCCGGCGTTCGGATTGGTAGCCCACGAGGTCGCACACCAGTGGTTCGGCGATTCCGTTACCGAGAAGGACTGGGACGACGTGTGGCTAAGCGAAGGCTTCGCGACTTATTTTTCCATGCTGGCCATCGAGCACTATGAGGGACGCGACGCATTCGCGGCGGCGCTGCGCCAGGCCCGGCAGGACGTTTTTAAGGCGGAAAAAAAGCTCCCGGGCATCGCGGTGATTCAGACGAAACCGTGGAACGGCATCCCCAACGCCATCGTCTACCGAAAGGGAGCCTGGACCCTTCACATGCTGCGCAACCGGCTGGGCGACGAGAAATTCTGGACGGGAATCCGGGAGTACTACCGGCTCTATCGGGACAGTAACGCCTCGACGGCGGATTTCATAAATGTCATGGAGGAGAGCTCCGGCATGGACCTGGATTCGTTTTTTCGCCAGTGGCTCGACCGGGCCGGGTCTCCAGTGCTCGAAGGAGGCTGGAAATACAACCCGCAGTCGCGGACAGTCACCATCGAGCTTAGCCAGGCTGAGGCCGGCGACGCGTATCGCCTGCCGGTCGAATTCGGCGTTTTCTTCGCCGACAAATCAAAAAACAGGATGGAAAAGATCGAAATGGATCAGAAACGGCAGACGTTTGAGGTTTCCTCGCCGGAGGAACCGGTTCAGGTGGTGTTGGACCCCGATACTCGTATACTGTTTGACGGCCATTTCCGCAGACTTTAGAACCGCCGGGCGGGACTTGACAAGGCTTCCCGCTTGCTTAGAATAGGGTTAATTGCTTCACTTGTATGGAAAATTGTGAGCACAACCGCACAGAGATACTAGCGCGCCGCGATGGGGTGGACTATGTCCGCTGCATCGATTGCGACCAGGTGTTTGAAGCCGAGGACCTGGAAGCCGTGCACGTTTATGACGATGACGAAACTCCTGCAGGACGCCGGGTGAGCGCCCCCAAGCACGCCTGAGAGACCTTCCACATACACATTTAAACCTCCGCCTCTCTTATCCTGGTACTCATGGACGCGCTTCGCATTGTGGCGATTGGCGGGGGGACAGGGCTGTCTACGCTGCTGCATGGACTGAAGCAGTATGCGGCTCCCCCGTCCCAGGTGGAAATCACAGCCGTGGTTACGGTTACCGACGACGGGGGCAGTTCCGGACGGCTGCGGCGGGAATTTCCCGTGCTTCCGCCGGGCGATATTCGCAACTGCCTGGTGGCGCTCTCTGAGGATGAAGCGGTACTTTCCCGTCTTTTTCAATACCGCTTCGCGGATGGAGTCGGACTAAAGGGGCACAGCTTCGGAAATTTGTTTCTTACGGCACTTTCCGATATTACCGGCGATTTCTCGCTCGCCGTAAAAGTATCCTCGGAAATTCTAGCGAGCCGGGGACGAATATTTCCCTCCACCGCGCGCGATGTAGCGCTCGAAGCCGTTCTCGAAGACGGATCGACCATCCACGGCGAGACGAGCATTAGCAAGAGCACGGCGCGCATTCAGGAAATCCGCCTCACGCCGAGGCGCTGCGAACCGCTACCGGAAACGCTCGAAGCGATCGCGCGCGCGGACCTGATTACCATGGGACCGGGATCGCTTTTCACCAGCATTGTTCCGAACCTTCTGGTGGAAGGGATTCCAGACGCGATTCGCCGCTCCGGCGCGCTGAAGGCTTGCGTGGTCAATCTTATGTGGCAACCGGGCGAAACCATCAATTTCCGCGCCTCCGACCATGTCGAGGCGATTCACCGCCACGCGGGATGCGACATTGTGGATGTCGCAGTGATCAACAACCGTCCGATCGGCGAAACGCTTCTGCGAAAGTACGAGACGGAGCGCGCGCGTCCGGTGGAGAACGACCTGGCGCGCCTGCGGGAGATGAATGTTCGCGTGGCGGCGGCGGACCTTCTTTTGGAAGCCGGCACCGTCCGTCATAACCCTGAAGCCACGGCCGCGCTGCTGATGAGGCTCGCGCGCCGCGGGCGGCGTCGAATCCAAGCGAAAGAATCGGAATGAGCACAAACAATCTGAATGTGGTGGTGTTGGCCGCGGGCCTTGGCACGCGGATGAAATCGAAGCTGGCGAAGGTGCTGCATCGCGTCGGAGGGTTGTCGCTCGCCGAGCATGTGGTGAACTCCGCCGCGCAACTGACTGCGCCGGAGAAGATCACCGTCGTTGTCGGGCACCAGGCCGGCGAAGTCCAGGCGGAACTCCAGAACACCGGGGTCCGCTTTGTCCGGCAGGCCGAACAGAAGGGCACGGGTCATGCGCTACTCGGCTGCCGTGATTTGCTGGCCCCGGAGGGAGGCCGGGTGATGGTGCTGTATGGCGATACGCCCCTTCTGACCGCTGAGACTCTACGGAAGCTGGAAGCCGCCCATGAGGCGGGAGACGCGGCGGCAACCATGATCACCACAACGCTCGCCGACCCCACCGGGTACGGCCGCGTCATTCTCGACAGCCATGGCAAGGTACTGGAAATTGTCGAACAAAAGGCAGCTTCCGCCGCCCAGCTTGCGATCCGTCTCATTAACTCCGGTATTTATCTCTTCGATGCCGAGCGCCTGTGGACACACATCTCCGAAATTCGGGCGGACAATCCGGCGCACGAATACTATCTCACCGACATTGCCGGAATTCTCAACGACTCCGGCCATCGCGTGCGGGCGCTGCAAATTGACGACGCGAGCGAATTGCTCGGCATCAACACACGTCTCGATCTCGCGGAGGTGGATCGCGTGATTCGCGGCCGTAAGAACCGTGAGCTGATGCTCGCCGGCGTCACCATCGAGCGCCCGGAAACGGTCACCGTGGATATGAAGGTTCGCATCGGCGCCGATACGGTTCTCGAAGCGGGGGCGCGACTGCTGGGCAACACGGTAATCGGAGAGGAATGCCGGATTGGGGCGGGATCGATCATTGAAAACTCCACGATCGGGGATCGAGTGCGGGTCGCTCCCCTGACGATCGTTGAATCCTCCACCATCGGAGAGGATTCCCGCGTCGGTCCTTATTCGCGGCTTCGCCCGAACAACACGGTCGGCGCCGGCGCTCACATCGGCAACTTCGTCGAGCTGAAAAAAACCCGGCTCGGCGCGGGCGCCAAGGCGAACCATCTCGCTTACCTGGGAGATTCAGACGTTGGTGCGAAGGTTAACGTGGGCGCGGGCACCATCGTGTGCAACTACGACGGCGTGAGCAAATACCCGACCCGGATCGGAGACGGAGCATTCGTAGGGAGCAACTCCACGCTGGTCGCTCCGTTGGCAATCGGGGAAGGGGCGTATGTGGGTGCGGGCTCCGTCATTACGGAGGATGTGCCCGCCGGTTCGCTCGCTTTGGGGCGCGCGCGCCAGACGGTGAAGGAGCGCTGGGCCGAAAAAAAGAAGAACGGCGCTTAGCGCCGGAACTGCCGGACGACGATCATCCGGGCAACATCGCCATCATCGGTGGTGGTGAAACCCACGGTGACTTTCGCCTTCATCCGGAGTTTGCCCTTGATCTTGGTCGCCGCCCGGATCAGGAAAATCCTCTTCTCCGCCTGGCCGCCCAAAATACTGCGGGAGACCGTCAGCTTGTCCGGCTGAAGCTCGACGATATGGCCTGAAAATGTCTCATTTTTCGCCTTCGCTTGCGGTGGCGCGGCGTCCTGACCCGGAGCGGATAACAGCGTCACGGCAAGCAGGAAGGCGAAGCCCAGAATCGCGGCCGTTCGATTCAGCACTCTTGCATGATAAACAAACCAGATGAAGCCTGAAGGAAGGCGGAATTAAACTTCATTCATCCTGGCGCGGACGCCAGCCTTCAACCGGCGTGGTGAAGGCGCTTTTCGAGACGAGTTTGAAAGTCGACCCGCAGTTTCCACATCAGTTCCCTTTGCTTGTCGCCAGCCGGGATGAGGAGATTCGTCCGGTCCGCTTCGAGCATATACTTGGACCCCGGGGCCGACAGTTCGATGTCCCAATTGTCCACAGCGACTCTCGAATCGAGGCAGAGCCAGCGGATCAGAGTGGATGCTTCGCGCTGATGGGTGACCTCCGTCAAGGCAGGCAAATGCTCCTCATCGCTCGTGTAGTCGGGATTGGCGGCGGAGCCTGTCCGGGCCGCGGCGAGCTTGCCGCCTTTCCCGGTAGAGAAGGTGTCTCCCGGGAAACCAATCATGCGCTGAACGCTGTACGTTTTCTTCGCCTTGGCCCCATACCGGGTTCCCAGGAGATCCACGGCCAGCAAGCCGTTCAGGAAGGTGCGGGGCTGGCGCGCCGGTTCCGCGATGAGCATGACACAGGCGAGCAGCGGAAGAACCTCCCTTCCCACCACATTCCTTGGCGGAACTTGAGGCTTTTCGATCAGGACGCGCAAGCCCTCGGCCATGCTCTGGTCCAGTTTCTTATCGGCCTCGCCGAAGAGACCCGCGAGATAGGCCCGGAAATCGGGATAGCTCGCTCCTTCATATCGTGCCCAGACTCTTTGGGGCAGGAGCCCGGAATAGTTCGCGTCCGCCATGTAGTAGCCGTCCCCACCATGCTCCGGTAGTTTCTCCTCCCTGGTGAGTTGCTCCAACTCGAACTTCAACCCAGGGGCGGGGAGACTCGCATACGACTTGACGAAAGGATTGTTCCGGGGCTCCTCGGGAGGCTCCATCTTTTTGGACCCGCCCTTCGCCTTCTTCGACCGCGCTTCATCTTCAGCCAGAAGGATCTGGTATCTGAGGGCTTCGATGCGCTGCTCCCGCTCCTTCTTCGCGGCGCCCACGCGCTCCTGGAAGAAAACGTCCTGGGATTTGGCCTCCGCGGGGCCGCTGGTAATCCGGTCCTTCATTCTGTCCCGATTGACGTCCGCGGGATTGTGATAGCGCGCGCGCTTCACAATCAGACGCTCCGCCACGCGGAAGTAAAGAGCCCGCGCTTCGAGAATATCCTGGCCGCGGCAAGCGGCCATGGCACGCCAGATATCGACCCAGTCCTGAAAGTTTTGGATCACAAACGGCTCTTTTGGCGTTGTGGCGGCCAGGACGGCGGGTCCGATCGAGCCTTTCAGGGTGTCGGTGGCGGCCTGACACAGCATCAGGAACCATTCACCGGGCAAGTAAGCGCGAACCTGCTCGCCTTCCTTCTGTTTCGCGTCAACCAGCAAGTATTTCTGCACGGAATGAATCCTCCGCCACCGTTCCGATGTGATGAACTGTCGTCCGGATGATGTCCGCGGCGGGCCGGACCGTTTCAAGCCGGATTGCGGAGGCTTCGAGTCCGTTCACAGCACCAGCACCGGATGGTAGACGTGGGGGAGCCTGGCCTCTCCGATGGCGACCAACTCTCCTTCCTCGCCGATGGCCTTCACATAACGCGCATCCGGGTCCGGACGGAATGGCGAGAGCCGGAAATCCCGGCCCTGGCGGATTCGCCCGGCCGTAAGAGCGTCTACGCGCTCGCTGGGAAACTCGGGAATCAGGCTGGCGGCCGGAACCAGCGCCTCGTGGAGGCGGGCCTCACCGGCTAACGTCATGAGTTCGTCCATGGTCCTGGCATTGTCCAGGGTGAACGCGCCGGAGGCCGTTCTTCTCAATTCTTCGAGCACGGCGCCGCATTGCAAGCGCTGCCCTACGTCATGGGCGATGCTGCGAATATACGTACCGCTGCCGCAGTGGACGCTGATTTTAGCGAGCGGAGTCTCGAATTCATGGAGGACGATGGAATACACCGTGACTTCCACCGGCGCCAGATCGACGGCAACGTTTTTCCGCGCGAGTTTGTAGGCCGGAGTACCGGCCACCTTTTTGGCGGAAACGGCCGGCGGCTTTTGGAGAAACACGCCCTGAAATTCCTGGAGCACCGCTGCGAGGCCGGCACGCGTGAAAGAGGGCTCCACGACGGCGCCCACGGTTTCTCCTTCGCGATCGTAGGTGTTGGTGCTGTATCCGAAACGGATTACCGCGTCATAGCGCTTCGATCCGCCGGTCAAGAATGGAGCGAGGCGCGTGGCCCGTTCCACCACGAGGGGCAGCACGCCGGTCGCCATCGGGTCCAGCGTTCCGAGATGCCCGACACGCCGGGTGCCGGCGAGCCTCCTCACCCGATTCACAACGTCGTGCGACGTCATGCCCGGGCTCTTATCGACAACAATCACTCCATCCATTTGCACCGCGGCCATCGACTTCCAGTGTAGTGTGGGGCGGCGACCGGGGCTGTCAAGATAAACTGGAGATTCGTGGAAGAAGAGGTCCTCGGCAAGGCATATGACGGCCGCCTGATGCGGCGGCTGTTGCGATACATGCGGCCCTATCGCCGCACCGTCGCTATTTCCGTAATCTTTATGCTGGGCACGGCGGCGCTGCAGACCATCGGCCCGCTGCTGACCAAGATTGCGGTGGACCGGTATCTGGCGCCGGGAAAATTCCGGCTGAACAGCTTCCTGGACGCGTGGCTCTCATCCGATGCGTTCACCGGCCTCGCGCAGATCACCGCGATGTACCTCGCCGCCATCCTCGGGGGGCTGTTGTGCGATTTCGCTCAGAGCTACCTGATGCAGTGGACCGGACAGAAGGCCATGTTCGACCTGCGCCGCGAGATCATGGGCCACCTGCAGGCGCTCGACGTCAGCTACTACGACCGCAATCCGGTGGGACGCCTGGTGACTCGCGTGACCACCGACGTCGATACGCTGAATGAGCTTTTCTCGTCCGGGCTCATCACCATCCTGGGCGATCTTCTGATGCTCAGCTTCATCATTGCGGTGATGTTCCGGCTCAGCCCCGGCATGACCCTGCTGCTGCTGTGCGTGATGCCGGCGGTGGTGCTGGTGACGATGCGCTTCCGCCGCTCCGTGCAGCAGAGCTACCGGCGCATTCGGGTAGCCATCGCCCGAATCAACGCGTATCTCCAGGAGCACATCAACGGCATGAGCGTGCTCCAGCTTTTCAACCGCGAAGCCCACAGCAAAGAGGAATTCGAGGCGATCAACCGCGACCACATGGACGCTTTCAAGGGCGCCATCAACGCCTACGGGTGGTTCTACCCGGTGGTGGAATTCCTGTCCATGCTCGCTCTCGCCCTCCTGCTGGTGTACGGCGGCGTCCGCATCAACTCGGGAGCTCTTTCGCTGGGCATCCTGATCGCTTTTTTCCAATACGGACTGCGCTTTTTCCGGCCCATCCAGGACCTGAGCGAGAAATACAACATCCTGCAGGGAGCGATGGCGGCGTCCGAGCGCATTTTCAAACTTCTGGACACGCAGCCGACGATTCAGTCGCCCGCCGCCGCGCCGGCAGTTCCGGCGTTTCCGGGCTCATCTCCCGCCATTGAGTTCGACCATGTGTGGTTCGCCTATAAGGACGAAGACTGGGTCCTCCGCGACGTCAGCTTCCGCATCGATGCGGGCGAAACCATCGCCGTGGTGGGACACACCGGCGCCGGGAAGACCACGCTTACCAGCCTTCTGCTGCGCTTCTACGACATTCAGAAAGGCGCCATTCGCATCGATGGGGTGGATGTCCGGGACTACGGCCTGGAGGAGCTGCGCCGGCGTTTCGGCGTGGTGCTGCAGGACCCTTATCTGTTCACCGGGACGGTGGCAAGCAATATCCGGCTGGGCACCGAGGGCATCACGGACGACCGCCTTGCGCACGCGGCCGAGCGCGTGAACCTGTACGATTACATCCAGCAGCTTCCGGACGGCTTCGACCATGCCGTCCGCGAGCGCGGCAGCGGCTTCTCCACCGGCCAGAAACAGCTCATCAGCTTCGCCCGCGCGCTCGCCCACGCTCCCCGCATTCTGATTCTGGACGAGGCGACCTCGAGCGTGGATACCGAAACCGAGCTCCGCGTCCGGGAGGCGCTGGAACGTTTGGTAGAAGGACGGACGTCGATCATGATCGCGCACCGTCTATCGACGATTCAGCGCGCCGACCGCATTCTGGTGATGCACAAAGGGCAGTTGCGCGAGCAAGGCAGCCATCAGCAGCTGCTCACACAGCGGGGAATTTACTGGAAGCTCTACCAACTGCAATATAAGGATCAGGACTTGAGCCGGCGGCGGGGAACGCACGCCGAGCCTGTCTCCGGCGATTAAGACACGCCAGGCATCTGTTCTGTTTTCCGGTCAGGAATCGCCGCCGCGATCCTGGTTCTGAATCCCGTTAGCGCGAAAGGTCCTTCCATGGCCGGATTTCCGATGTCCACCGGCGATTCTATTGACCGACGTACACATCGAGCGGTGCGCTGCATCTCTCGCCGGAGGCATCGCAGAGGGAGAGCGCGGTGGTTCCCTCCGGCTGGCCGGCCGGCAATTGAACATTGAACTGCTGGACTCCGGTAAGACCGGGAGCGGCGCCGGCAAAGGACGGAGCCAGCGGCGCGCCCGCCGCCAGACGCACGGTCACCGAGGACGGGTCCGCGATTCCGGTGGCGAAAATCTGGAGAGTGCTGTGCGGCGCGGCAGGCCGCTGCGCCGTGTTGAGCGAAGAGTCCTCATTCAACACACCTCCCTGGAACACGCCCGGAGCGAAGGCGGCCAGAGGGGTATTGACGGGTTCACTATCGCGGCCGTCAACGGTAACCACGGTTTGAGCCGATGCCGCGCCGGCCAGGCTGGGCGGGACCTGAAAATTGATCTGCGTATCGTTTGCAAAGAATATTTTCGCAGAGGCGCCCGACAGGGCGACCTCGACGTTCCCGCCAGCGAAGCCGGTGCCGAAAACCGTCGCGAGCGAACCGGGGGAAACCGTTTTCAGAAAAAAGTCCGCCGCACTGGTTACAGCGCCGGCGTAAGGCGGAGGAGGCGCCGACTGGCTGGTGACGGTGAAAACCACGCTCGTCATGCCCGAACCGGTCGGCCTTCCGGAATAGGTGAGCACGTTCGCATTGTAGGTACCGGGCGCGAGTTTCGAAGGATCCCAGGTGAGACCGAGACTCAGACCTTGATCGTCCGGCTTCACCGAGGCGGAGAGCCAGCCGGTGGGCTGCCCGGAGGCATAGCCGATCAGGAGAGTGGGAGTGCTCTTCGTGGCCCGATTATCCCCGAGGGCAGTCCCGGAGACCGTGGGGACGCTTCCGGTCACCGCGGTGTTGCTCAGCCTCGAGAAACCGCTTATTCCATTCAGAATCGGATGGCAGTCTCCCCAGAGCAGACAATCGGAATCGGGCGCCTTGGCGCTGAAGCGGGGAAGGGGGGCGGTTTCCGGAAACTCCTGACCGGTCGCCAGCGGGGCGCGGTTTACGGTCACGGAGGCCGTAATTGGATTGCGGGGAGGGATCTTGGTGCGGGGAAGAGCCAGGAAGATGGGGAATTCGGCGCTGGACGCCAGTTTGGGATTGCTGTCGATCACCTCATAGACAAACGTGGCATTGCCGCTGACTACGGGGATTTGTACCGCATCGTTCAACGAGACATCACCCGGGCCGAGATCCGCCGCGGTGATTACGGGCGCTCCGCCGACACCGTTCGAGTCCGCACCCGACACCAACGCGAGTAAAAGCGAACCGGCGCCGGTTTGCAGATACGAACCGCCCGACTGTGCGTTATCGAACCCGCCGGCCGTGGTGGGGTAAGTGGCATCGTAACCGGCGATTACTTTGGGCACGTAGACGGCGGCTTCGGCCGGAAAACCGGAATAGGTAAACAGAAAGCGGTCGCCGCTATCCGACCATTGATTGCGGCCAACGCCGGCTTGCAGAAACGCCGACGGGAAGCGCTCCGACACCCGAGTGGCGGAGAACGGCAGTAAACCGGTGAATAAGCCGTTCACATGCTGCGGGTCCGGAGGAATCTGCTGGCAGTCCACGTCGCAATGGAGAGCCGGAAGCGAATAGGCGGCCCAACTCGCCCGGGGCGTGCCGACCGCGAACGCGCCGGCGTTCACCAGCGCGGCGCCGTCGGTATACATCGAAACCGTTGCCTGGACGGTACCGGGTGCGGCGGTCGCATCGATCCGGATGTTCGATATTTCCAGATGTGCCGCACCGGCGCTCGAAAGCGGGACGCTCACCGAGAAAGCGATCGAATTTCCATTCAACTGGGCTGTCACCGGGAGAATTGTGGACGCATCGGCGCCGATCAGGGTGACCACGGGATCGATCATGGCGGATTTTACCCAGCGATTCGTTATGGGCGCATTGAGGGTTACGGTGAAAGCGAGAGGCATGACCGCGCTCGCATTGCCGCCGGAACATAGAAACGTAATTGGGCTGACGGGTTCAGCAATGCCTTCGGCGGGGATGGAAGCCGCGCCGCCTCGCACGTTGCAGACGAGCAGGCCGGCCGTAACGTGGCTCGCCATGCAAAGAGCGAGGCTCGCGGACCAAATCAGGGGTCTGAGGCGAAGGGACAAAATCGAAAAAAAACGGGAGTTTCCGGCAGGGTAGCTCATAGCGCAAGGAATTGGAAACCAGTATAACGCGCGAAGAGGAAGGGCGGTTCTTTCGGGGCGGGAAGAATAACAAAAAGCCCCGGGTTACCTCGTAAGAGGGCCGGGGCTTCTGTTTGATTTAATCGGGCGACTTCCTACTCTCCCACACACTCGCGCGCGCAGTACCATCGGGGCTGTGAGGCTTAACTACCGTGTTCGGGATGGGAACGGGTGGGACCCTCACGCTATGATCACCCAAAAGTGTTCATGACGTTGAATAATTGACGGGCAACTAGTGTATACAGAAAGACTGAAATTCACAATAAATTTTATGGTCAAGCCGAACGGGCTATTAGTAACGGTAAGCTCAACGTATTGCTACGCTTCCACATCCGTCCTATCAACGTGGTCGTCTTCCACGGCCCTTCTTAAGCTTGCGCTTTGGGAGATCTCATCTAGAGGAGGGTTTCACGCTTATATGCTTTCAGCGTTTATCCCGACCCAACTTCGCTACCCAGCTGTGCCACTGGTGTGACAACTGGATCACAAGAGGTTGGTTCAGCCCGGTCCTCTCGTACTAAGGCCAAATCCTCTCAAATCTCCTACGCCCACCACAGATAGGGACCGAACTGTCTCGCGACGTTCTGAACCCAGCTCACGTACCGCTTTAATAGGCGAACAGCCTAACCCTTGGGAGCTTCTACACCCCCAGGATGCGATGAGCCGACATCGA
>DASZXS010000020.1:0-38283 GCA_035545735.1 Bryobacteraceae bacterium
GATGTAGCGCCCCACCAGACCCGTAGAGTTTGCGATTCCGTCGGGAAACTGGCTGCTCTTGGAATTCAGCATGATGCGCGCCGTCTCGCAGCAGCTCGCCGCCAGAACCACCACTTTTGCGTAGACGGCAACGTCGCGGCGCGTTTTCTTGTCTACGTAGGACACGCCCTTCGCAAGGCCGTCCGAACCTACGATCACCTCGCGCACCATCGCCCCGGTTCTCACTTCGAGATTGCCGGTTTTCTGCGCGGGGAAGATATGCACGCCCGGCGAGTTGAAATTGGCGTTTACACTACAGGACCGTCCGCACTGGGCGCAATAATGGCAGGCCGGGCGGCCATTGAGCGGACGCGTGAGAATTGCCAGCCGCGAAGGGATGCAAGGAATGTTCAGCTTGTCGGAGGCTTTCTTGATTACCTTTTCATAGGCTCTCGGCGCGGGCGGCGGCTGGAATTTGCCGTCCGGCGTATTCTCAAGACCTTCGTGGGTGCCGAAGACGCCGATCAGCTCTTCGGCCTTGTCGTAATAGGGCGCCAGATCTTCATAAGAAATAGGCCAATCGAAGCCTTTTCCGTCGCGGCTGTAGGGTTTGAAGTCGTAAGGACCCATGCGCAGCGAAATGCGCCCGTAGTGATTCGTTCGTCCACCCAGCATGCGGGCGCGCCACCAGCGCCACGAGGTGCCTTTTTCCATCGTGTAGGGCTCGCCGGGCACTTCCCAGCCGCCCAACAGAGTGGCGTCGAAATACCCAAAGGGCTTGGCCTTGCTGCTCGCCGCGCGATGCGGCGCGTTGTACGGCCACTGGAACATGTCCGACTGCTTGGTGCAATCGAACCAGTCCCCGGCTTCGAGCATGCAAATCTTCGCGCCCGCCAGTGCGAGCACATGCGCCGCAACGCCTCCTCCCGCACCCGACCCGACTACGACCACGTCGTATGTTTTCGTACTTTCGATATTCTGCGCCATATTCTTAAGAAATTGCCTCTACGATTGTATTCTCAATTGCTCCGTCGCGTGGGGCAGCCGCACGGGGGAATCACCGGGCATCGTAGGGCCGGAGCGAGGGCCTCTGACTCGATCACTGGTCTTCCACACTCGTCAAGCTCGCCAGGTATTCCATCGGGCAGCCAAAACCCTCCACTTTGACTCCCAGATGCCGTAACGCATCTATCGCCAGCAACCGCCGATGGGCATTCACCGTAACCACATGGGCGAACATACCGCCAAATGTAAATGTCTCCGGCGGTTCGCACAGCGCGTCGACAAAGGTATCGTCCCAGGCGCTCCGATTGCGCACCTCCGCGAGCACTCGGTGAAATTCCGCGTCTGCCCGATCGAGGCGCCGCAGCATGGCGGCCGGAGTCCGGTCCGCCGGCGGCGCTTTATCCATCAACGGCATGCCGCCGCCGGTAAGGGCCGCGGCCCAAGCCTCCTTCGTCTGAACCATCCGGTCCAGCATCTGGCGTATATTCTGATCCGGGCCATTCCACGGGAAGACCTCCATCGAGTAGCTCAAAGGACGGTCGAGCTGTTCGTCGTTCAGCGTCTTCGCCAAATCCAGGAGACGCCGGGTGTGCCAGGACTCCTGGCCGGAGAAAATATCGAAAAGGTCCATGGATTTACCTCCAGGTTGCCGTTGGGCACCGTAAATGTAATGAATTCCATTGCTCGCGTAAAGGTGACACCACGTCGCCCCCATGCGGCGATATAGGCTCGGTGAAACGCGGAATGCCTTTCGGAAAGCCCTGGTAAACGCTTCGAGCGATCCATAATTGGCATCAAGACTGATCTCGGTTACAGAGAGTTCTGTACGAGACAATTGCCATGCCGCTCTTTCCAGGAGGAGCCTCCGGCGCATGGCAACCGGCGTCTCCTCGACCATCGCCCGGAACACTCGATAAAACTGAGTCCGGCTTCGATAGGCCTCGCGGGCAAAGCTCTTGGCATCCTGTTCCCGGTCGAGCGATGCCAGGATCATTCCGCGAAGCCGCCGCTCTTCGTCCACAGAAGGAAAATATCATTTCGAGTTCACTCGCGCCTGACCGGAAGTCCCAAATGAGCGGGAGACGGGAGATGATGGTGTGCGAAGGGCCGCCCGAACGTCAGTTGACGCGGTATCAACCCGCAGGGGCGAGTGCCTTCTACACTGAAAACTGAGATGGGCTCCACAAGCGGCGGCGCGATTGCAGTGCTGGCCGAAAAACCTTCCGTTGCTCGCGACATTGCGCGCGTACTCGGCGCCGTGAACCGGGGCGAGGGGTATTTGCACGGCAATGGGTACGTTGTCACCTGGGCGGTGGGGCATTTGGCGGCGCTCGCGCAGCCGCATGAAATCAACCCGCAGTGGAAGCAGTGGCGCCGCGACACCCTGCCGATGCTGCCCCGGCAATGGCCGCTGGTGGTGCAGGAGCAAACCCGCGATCAGTTTGAGGTCGTCCGGAGGATTCTCACGTCCGCGAAAGTGGCCGCCGTCATCTGCGCAACAGACGCCGGACGCGAGGGCGAGCTGATCTTCCGCTACATCTACGAAGCCGCGCAATGTGAAAAGCCCTTCGACCGGCTTTGGATTTCCTCGCTCACGCCCGAGGCCATCCGCAAGGGGCTGAGTTCTCTCCGCCCGGGCGCTGACTACGACGCCCTCGCGTCCGCGGCGAAAGGACGGAGCCGCGCGGACTGGCTGGTCGGCATGAACCTCTCGCGCGCCTATTCCCTCGCTTACGGAGAAGACCTCTCCGTCGGTCGCGTGCAAACGCCAACGCTCGCCATGGTGGTGGAACGCGAGCTTGCCATCCGCAGCTTTGTCCCGGAAGACTATCTGGAGGTTCACGCTACCTTCCACCCATCCGGGCTCGCCGAAACGGTCTGCTACCAGGGGATCTGGTTCCGCGAGAGCGCCGGAGACAAAGAGACGCTCCAGAAATCCATGCGCCTGCCCGCCGATGGCGTCGAGGCGGAGCGGATCGTCGAGCGGGCGCGGAGCGGGAGCGCGGCCATTGAGTCCATCGAATCGGAAACGCAGCGCATGCCGCCGCCTCCGCTCTACGACCTGACCGAATTGCAGAGGCACGCCAACCGCCTGTTCGGATTCAGCGCGCAGAAGACGCTCAACACGGCGCAGGCGCTCTATGAACGCCACAAACTCATCAGTTATCCACGCACCGATAGCCGCCATCTCTCGCAGGATGTCGCCGGAACGCTGCGCCGCATCGTCGAAGTGATTCGCGGACCCTATGAGCGTCACCTCGCCGCCGGTACCGGCGAGACTCCGCTGGGGCGCCGTTTCGTCGATGACGGAAAAGTCACCGATCACCACGCGATCATTCCCACCGCGGCCTCTCCGGACAAAGCGAATCTCGACGCCGATGAGCAAAAGATCTACGATCTGGTCTGCCGCCGTCTCCTGAGCGCCTGGCAGCCCGATCACATTTCTTCGGTTACCACGGTAATCACCGCCATCGACAACCCCGGCATCGTCGATCGTTATCACTCGTCGGGGACAGTGGTCCAGCAGGCCGGCTGGAAAGTGCTCGACATCGCCGGAAATAAGAAGCCGCGAAAGGCGGGGGAAGAAGGCGCCGTGCAGGTGCTGCCTCCCGAGCTCGCCAGGGATCAGCCTCAGGATGTGGTGAAAGCCGCCGCCCAGGAAAAAAAGACCCGGCCGCCGAAGCGCTTCACCGAGGCGACGCTGTTAACCGCCATGGAAGCCGCCGGCAAAACACTGGACGAGAAGGAACTTTCGGACGCCATGAAGGAGACCGGACTCGGCACTCCGGCCACACGCGCCGCGATCATTGAGGTCCTGCTGAAACGCGCGTACATGGAACGGAGTGGGAAAAGCCTGGAGGCAACCGACAAGGGCATCCGTCTGATTGAGGTGGTGCATCCGGAAGTGAAAAGCCCCACGATGACCGGACAATGGGAAGCCCGTCTGAAAAAAATCGAGCGGGGCGATTCGCGGCTGGAACCTTTTCTCGAAGACATCGAAACTTACGTCACGGAAGTGGTCGGCAAAGTCGGCGTCCACGCCGCGAGTGCGCCTGCTCCCCGGATTGTATCGGCGGCCGCATCCGGCGCTGCGCCAGGCGGCTCACGGGAAGTTGCGACGGCTCCGCCTGCCCGCGGCGCAGAGGTGAACACGGACGCCTCCTCTCTCGTTCAGGTTCTTCAGAGGGCGTTCGGATTCACGGAATTCCGCGCAAACCAGGAAGCGGTGTGCCGCGCGGCCGTGGAGGGCAAGGACGTGCTTCTGGTGATGCCCACCGGCTCGGGAAAGTCGCTGTGTTATCAGTTGCCGGGCATCGTCAGAGGCGGCGTAACCCTGGTGGTCAGTCCCCTCATCGCGCTGATGGAGGACCAGGTCGCAAAGCTGAAGCAGTTGGGCTTCGCGGCCGAACGGATTCATTCCGGCCGCGATCGCGCAAACTCCCGCCAAGTTTGTATCGACTACCTCAACGGAAGGCTGCAGTTTCTGTTCATCGCGCCGGAGCGGTTGCGCGTGCCGGGCTTTCCCGAAATGCTCGCCAAGCGAAAGCCGTCCCTGATCGCCATCGACGAAGCCCACTGTATTTCCCAATGGGGCCACGATTTCCGGCCGGACTACCGCATGTTGGGTAACTATCTACCGCTGTTCAAGCCCACCCCTGTGGTTGCATTGACCGCCACCGCCACGCCGCTGGTCCAGGACGATATCTGCCGCCAGTTAGAACTGCCCGATACGCTGCGCTTCATTCATGGCTTCCGGCGCGAGAATATCGCCATCGAAGCGGTGGAGGCGGCGCCGTCGCGCCGGGAGGAGCTCGCCGCCGAACTCGTGCGGGATGCGTCGAACCGGCCCGCGATTATCTATGCTCCATCGCGCAGGCAGGCTGAAGGCCTTGCCGCCACGCTCGCCGGGAGCCTGAAAGCCGAGCCGTACCACGCCGGGCTCGATTCCGAGTCCCGGTCGCGCACCCAGGAACGGTTCCTGGCCGGACAAATCGACGTGATTGTGGCGACCATTGCGTTCGGGATGGGAATCGACAAGCCGGATATTCGAAGCGTGATCCACATGGCTCTCCCTGGCAGCCTGGAAGCCTACTATCAGGAAATCGGACGGGCGGGCCGCGATGGGAAGCCGAGTCGCGCTATCCTGATGCACTCCTACGCCGACCGCCGCACGCACGATTTCTTTCTCGATCGCGACTATCCCGACGCCGCCATACTGGAATCTATCTTTAAACGGCTGACCGGCGAGCCTCAGCCCAAGGAGACGCTGCGTAAGAAAAGCCGCCTCGACGCCGACATGTTCGACAAGGCGCTGGAGAAGCTTTGGATTCATGGCGGCGCTCTGGTCGACTACGACGACAGCGTAACGCGCGGCCATGAAGACTGGCGCGAACCCTACCGGGAGCAGTTGGAACAGAAGCGCGCGCAGATTGACCAGATGATCCGGTTTGCGGAAACCAATCAGTGCCGGATGACGTCCCTGGTGCGGCACTTCGGCGACCGCGCGGACAGCCGCAATGAGTGCGGCATCTGCGATTTTTGCGCCCCGGCGCGGTGCATCGCGCAGCGATTCCGCCCGGCTACGAGCGCGGAGCGCAAAGCGCTGTTTCAGGTGGCCGCCGCGCTACGGCCCGGCGAATCCCGTTCCACCGGAAAACTGCACGCGGACCTCTTCCCGCAGGACGGCCTCGGCCGTGACGAATTTGAAGAAGTGCTGGGAGCGATGGCGCGCGCCGGGCTGGCGCGGCTGGAGGAAACCGTATTCGAGAAGGATGGGCGAAAAATCCCGTACCGCAAAGTGAGCCTTACCGAAGAGGCCTTCGAACTCGACGAGGACGCCGAGATCGACTTCGTGATGAAGGACAGCCTGCCGCCGGCCGCCGAAACCGGCCGGAAGGCGAGAAAGAAATCGGGCGCGAAAAAGAAGAAGGCCGCGCCGAAGGACGCCGTCGCCCGCGACTCCGCCCTCGAAGACGCGCTCCGCGCCTGGCGGCTCTCCGAGGCAAAGCGGCTGAGCGTCCCGGCCTTCCGGATCTTCAGCGACCGGGTGTTGCGGGGGATTGCGGAAGCGCGGCCGCAATCCGCGCGCGAACTGCTGGCCATTCCCGGCATAGGAATCACCACGGTGGAGAAATACGGCGCCCGGATTTACAAACTGGTGGAGGCGAACTGAATCAACCGGCCTTGGCGCCGCCCAGGGCGGCAGTGGCGAGCGAGCCTCCAAGACCCATCGTCTCTACCGCGGACGAAGGCACAATCACCATGGAGCCTCGCTCCTTGATCGCTTCATAAAGCATGTTCATGGCGCGGAGATGCAGCGCCGTCGGATCGTTGTGGTACACCTGGGCGGCGGAGGCGAAACTGGCCGCGATCTCGGTTTCAGCCTGCCCGAGAATAATGCGCGCCTGGCGCTCCCGTTCGGCCTGCGCCTGCCTCGACATCGAGTCTTCCAACGCTTGCGGAATCCGCACGTCGCGAATTTCCACCGATTGTACCGTGATCCCCCAGGAGTTCGTCTTTTCATCGAGAATGCGCTGCAGCTCGTGGCCCAGCATCTCCCGCTCCGTGATCATTTGCGCCAGTTCGTGCCGCCCGATCGATTCCCGCAGAGCGGTTTGCGAGCTGAGCGTAATGGCCTGAGTGAAGTCCTCGACTTCGAGAATCGATTTCTCGGCGTTCCACACCAGCCAGAAGATGATGGCGTCGACGCTGACCGGCACCGTATCGCGTGTGAGGGTGGACTCGGCGGTGACATTCTCCACGCGAACGCGCTGATCCACATAGTTGCTCAGGGTATCGATCACCGGGACGATGAAAAAGAGCCCCGGACCACGCAGTCCGATGAATTTCCCGAAGCGCAGCACGGCCACACGCTCCCACTGGTCAGCCACCTTCAGCGCGAACAGAAAATAGACGCCAATTGCCGCGCCGGCCAGCACGAAAGCGGGCTTGTTCCACCAGGCCGCCGCGGCGGCACCGGCCGCAAAACAACCGATAAAGACCGCGGCCGCCACGCTGTTCATTCTCACGTTCATCTTTTTGGGTCGCATCATCTCATCTCCTTTTGCCGCTCTTCGGCGATTCCCGCTGGATCGACGTCAGCCTCTCGATCAAGTCGCTCACTTCAAAGCCTTCCGCGCCGGCTCGCGCGACGAATTCGCCGGTAATCTGGTCCAGACGCCGTTGCCGCTCGACTTCATCCCGTTGAATTTCCCGCTGCGAAATGAAGGTTCCGCTGCCCTGCTGCGTTTCAAGCACACCGCGAATCTCCATCTCCCGGTAAGCGCGGGTCACGGTGTTCGGATTGATCGCCAGGTCGACTGCGAGCTGCCGGACCGTGGGTAGCTGGTTACCCGGCGCGAGCCTCCCCGACGCGATACCCGCCATCACCTGGTCGATGATTTGGCGATAAACGGGCACGCCGCTCAGGCCATCGAGCCGGAACTGGAAAGGCTGGGAGTGCGGAGGCATTGAAGATCTGAAATAATAATGCACTAGTTGAATAGTACATGTCAAACGAAATTGGGGCTCCCGCTTTCCCGGGACGTAAATCGCCTACCGCGTGATCTCGACGCGTGCCGCTTCCACCAGGTAACCCTCGTCCTTCGCGGTCTGGACGGCCAGGGAGCGGAGGTCCTCTTCGCTCGCGTCTTTTGGACTCTTGGGGAGAAGGCGCTTAATTACTTCGTCGCCGAATTCGATGCGGACACGCCATTGTTTCTTATCCGGGTCCCACTGGATTTTGGTGGCCGTAGCCTGCAGCATGATCGCACTCCTTTGAGGCTCGTGTTGCGATACGAAAATTATCACGACGCCAGAGAGCGCGTCAACCCGCCCGGACCGGGATTAGCGGACATCGGCCTCGCCGGCGTCCTGCGGGGTCACGGGATCCGGCCCTCTCACGGGATCCGGCGTCCCGGATTTCTTCTGCCGCAGTCGCTGGAACCGGGCCAGGGCCTCGTCCCGTTCCGCCGCTTTGCCCAGCGCCCCGTACGCCTGGGCGAGGTGATAATAACTCGCTTCGTTGTTCGGATTCAGGGCGACCGCCTGCTGCAGATGAGGCACGGCGAGGTCCGGCTTGCCGAGCGCGGCCAGACTTCTCCCGAGACCGATCTGCGCTTCCTCGAAGCCGGGAACCCGCCCCACCGCGCCTTCGAACATTTGGCGCGCTTTCTCCAGTTGCCCTGCCTTACGCGCAATCTCACCCAACTCATAGGCGGCGTTTGCGTTGTCCGGATCGATCTGAAGCTCGAGCTCGAACTCCTTCGCGGCTTCCTCCGCGTCCTCGGCCCGTGCGTTGGTCTGTGTTCCCCGCAGCAGGAGGGACCGTCCGATGCGGTAATGAATTCCCGGACGCGATGGATCGAGCTTGAGCGCTTCGCGGTATTCGAGAATGGCAAAATCGTAGTCGCCCTGGCTCTGGTGCGCTTCTCCAGCGGCCTGGTGGCGCCACACTGAGCCGGGAGCCACATCGCCCAGCCGCTGCATGGTGAGATACGCAAAATTTCCAAATAGCTTCCCGGCATGATAAAGAACTTCCGGGTCTTTCGGATAGAGGCGTTCGAGTTCCAGCGCGACCTCCACGGCGTCGCGGTCGCGCCGGAGTCCGGTGTACGCGCGAGCTAATTCTAATCCGCTCATGCGCTTCAGCACCGGGTCGGAGGACCTTTTGAAACCCTTTTCAAGCCCGGCCAGCGCTTCCTCGTATTGTCCAAGCTCCGATAGCGACATTGCCAGAAGCACGTCGCTGTTCGCCAGCCCCGGTTTCAGCTTCAAGGATCGCCGCAGCGCGGGCACGGCCTTGGCAAATTTCTTCTCCTGAAAGTAGACCAGGCCGAGGCGCGCGTGGGCTTCCGCCAGAGCCGGATTCAGAGCGGCCAGCCTCTGATACGAGGCCTCCGCCTCCGCATAGCGGCCCTCCGCGAGCGCCCGCTCTCCGCGCTCGAATTCCGCTCGTTGGACATCGCCGCCGGCCGGCTGGGCAAGCAGTCCGGCGGCGCTCAGAAATAACGGCAACAACCTGCGCACGCCTTATTCTTCCACTCCGGCTGGAGGGCGCGGGGAAGCGGCCGGCGAGGCGCTCAAAACAGGAACTTCAATCCGAGTTGATTGATCCGGCCGTCCCGCGCACCGGTAATCTGTCCAAACTGCGGGTCGGTGATGAAATGATCCGGCCCGCCCCATTGGGTGTGATTGAAGGCGTTGAACGACTCCAGACGCATTTGAAGCCGCATTCCCTCACGAAACTCGAAATTCTTAAAAAGCGACATATCCCAGTTGTTGATCCCCGGCGCTCGCAAAATATTGCGGCCCGAGGTACCGATCACGCCGCCCGGAGGCTGGGCAAAGGCCGCCGTGTTGAACCACTGGGCGATGCTCTGGTGGAAGCCCGAGGTCGGGTTTCCAACCAGGCTGGCCCGGTTCTCATAATTATCGAGAAGGCCGCCAAGGTCTTGCGCGTAGATCGAGTAGGGGAAGCCGCGTTGGAAGGTGACGATGCCGTTGAGCTGCCACCCGCCGATCAGGGCGTCGGCCGCCCGGTTGAGATTGGTGGCGTACTTACCGCCCCGGCCGAACGGCAGATCGTAGACGAAGCTCGAAACCAGCCGGTGATCGACATCGAAATCCGAGCGGGCGTGATCCAACTGGGTGTTGTGGTTGTCGATGAACCCCTGCCAGCCGGTATCGGCGCCGCCAATCCCGGCGGCGGCGGATTTGTTGTCGATGCTCTTGGCCCACGTATACGCGGTGGTGAAGAGCAGCCGTCCCGCGCGGTGTTCCAACTTTACGTTCGCCGATTGATAGCTCGAATTGCCCGACCAATCGCTGTTGATGAAAACATTGAAATTCGGGAATGGCCGCCGTTCGAGAACCGGCGTAACGTTATTCGGATCGGTGGGCACCAGCGCCTGGGCAAAATTGCGGCGCATCAGCAGGTGAGTGCCTTTGTTGCCGATGTAGTTCACCTCGAGCTTGGTGTTGGAGGTCAGCTCGCGCTGAACCGACAGCGACCACTGCTGAACGTAGGGGTTGCGCGGCGCTTCGGAAATGTTGACGGCGAGAAAGCTGTTTGCCGCGGGAGTCACCGGTCCCGGATTGCTGAAGGAGGGAAACAGCGCGTCCGTGGTTTGCAGCGGAGCCACCTGTCCGGCGGTCTGCTTGTAGTCGCCGCGGCTGACATAGGGATAGATATCGGCCGAGCCGTCGATCTCGCGCCCTTCCGCCGAATCCCAGAAGATGCCGTAGCCGCCGCGAATGACGGTCTTATTGCCGGCGAAGGGACGGTACGCGAAGCCGACGCGCGGTGCAAATGGAGTAAGGGGATTGTCGATCGGGCGGTTCTTCCCGCAATACCGGTAAAAGCCGTTTCCGGCAGGTGCAATGCCTTTATCGACCAGGGTCGGATCGGCGATACACATCCCGCCCAATTGGTTCGTTACGTCGTTCCATCCCATTCTGTTATGGGTCTCGTAAGGCACCGTCCGGAAGTCCCACCGCACGCCGAGATTCAAAGTGAGGCGTGGACTGAGCTTCCAATCGTCCTGGATGTAGGGCGCCAGGTATTGGAAGTTGAACTGCCGGGGGTTGCCTACCTTGCCCTCGACGCTGAACGCCGCCGGCTGGAAGAGAGCCGCGTCGTTGTAATAGCCCAGCAGCATGTCCGCCACGGAATTGCCGGTGACAAACCCGGAATAGCTGAAATTGCCCAGGAAATTGTCCGCCAGGTCGCGGTTGAGCTTCCAGCGCCGGTAGTTGCCGCCCACGGTAATGGTGTGTTTTCCGCGAATGATATTGAGCGAGTCGCTCAGGTCCCACATCGGCTGGTTGCTCGCCTGGTAAGCGTTCACGGCGCCCCCCACCCCGGAATAGCCGGTCATGCCGATGCTCGGCCAGGTCCGCTGGACATCGGGCATATTCTGAAAGACGCCCGTGAGGCCAATGTCGTCCACCGCGGACTGCGGGGCGGCGGTGCCAAACTGATTCGCCGTGGCTTCGAGAAACCCGAGCCGGAATTGATTCACCAGATGCGGGCCGACATTCACCGTATGAGTCACTTGCCAGTTCGTCGATTCTTCCAGGAAGAAAAAGTCGCCGAGCGTGGTGATGCTGCCTGACGCCGTATTGGTGTAGTTGGTCAACGTTCCGCGCGCGAAGACGGTCCCGAATTTTCCCAGGGACTGATCCATACGATACGTCGTCTGGTGCGTGTCGAGCGGCAGGGGAAGCGTGGCGCGATAATTGCCTTGCGGCAGGTCAATGTTCGGCGCGGGGAAGAACCCGCTGGCAAGGGCCACTTTGGAGAGACGGGCGAAGCGGGCCGCCGGGACCGTATTGCCGGGGAAGGGCGCATTGGAGAGGGGATCGGTAATCGGGGAGCTGAAATGGCCCTGCAGCAAATCGGCCGTGGGAACGTTTCCGAAAAAGTCGGTGCCCTGCCGCACGATGGTCTTGTCGAAATTCACCAGCCAGAAGGTCCTGTTGCGGCCGTTATAAATTTTCGGGATGTAAACAGGCCCGCCGGCCACAAAACCATACTGATTTTGCCGCAGTGGTCGAATTCCCGCCTGGAAAAAGCTCCGTGCGTCGAAGTCGTTATTTCGCACAAACCAAAAGAGAGCGCCATGCAGGTCGTTGGTACCGCTCTTGCTAATGATGTTGATTTGATTCGCGCTGAAGCCATACTCCGCCGAATAATTCGACGTTTGCTCCTTGAATTCCTGAATGGCGTCCACCGACAGGACGACCGCCGGAGTATTGAGAGACGTGTCGGTGTTTGTGGTCCCGTCGAGCAGGTAGTTGTTCGAGGTTGGCCGCGCGCCATTGATACTGATCGCGTCGCCCTCGCCTTGCCGCATCGCACCCTGTTCACCACTGGTCTGCACGGCGCCGTTTCCAAGAAACAGAAGTTGCAGAAAATTTCTCCCGTTCAGCGGTAAGTCGTGAACCTGTTTCTGCGTGACCACCTGCCCCACCGCCGCGGTTTCCGTATCGATTTCCACCGAAGACGCCTTAACGTCCACGGTCTCGCTCACTTCGCCGACCTGTAAATCGACATCGACCCGCGCCACCTGGTCTACATTGAGCTGGATGTCGGACCGGCTGACTGAGCGAAACCCTTTTTGATCCACCTTGACCGTGTACACGCTGACCGGCAAAAGCGGGAACGAAAAGCCCCCGGCCGCATTCGTGGTGGTTGTTCGGGCGAGTCCGGTGAGCTGGCTGCTCACGGTTACCGGAGCGCCCACGACCACCGCTCCCGTGGAATCTCTCACAACTCCTGTGATTTGGCCGGTAGCAGACTGGCCAAATACAATAGCTCCCGGTTCAAGCGTCGAAACCAGGGAAACGGCCAAAAGCAATACCACTTTTCGCATCGCAGGTCCTCTTCCCATGTGGCGGCGATTAAGAATTTACCGCCGTCGCTTTATGGCATTAAGTCGCCCGATTCAGAAGAAGCCTATGGAATTCGACAGTGGGACCATAAGTTTGCAATGATAAACAAATTCAATACAATGTTATTTATTGTAATAGTATGTCAAGATTGGTAAATGTAGGAATCAAGCGCACGCCGGCGAGGAAATGCCGTGGCGGATGCGCATTTTGCCTGGTAAACAGTGGCCGAAAATCGACCCGGCCAAAGATCACTGCCTGCGGCGGGGCAGAAACTTCTTATTCACTTTGGCGATGACCACGTAGTTCGGGTCCACCATTTCATTCAGGTGAATTTCGGCGGTCTTCGAGAGCAGTTCGTAGGCGTCCATTTCGGACAGCCCGTAATCCCGGTGCATCCACCCGATCAACTCGGTGAATGCGATCCGCAGGGCGTCATCGAGAGGCCGGTAAATTCCTGCCGTCATGAGATAGTTGTCGCTCTCAAAGCGCGGCCAGCGGGTGGCCTGGTGCTTGACCAGACTCACCTGCACCTTGACCCGCATCGAGATTTCTATCGCGGTTCCATCCACTTCGCCATCTCCCATGGCGGCATGTCCGTCGCCCAGAAAGAGGAGAGCGCCGGGCACATTCACCGGCAGGTACAGGGTGTTCCCGGGGCTCGCTTCCGGTGAATCCATGTTGCCGCCAAACTCGGCCGGGACAATCGCGCTGCGCATCTCGCCGTCCGCCGGCGCCACCCCGACGCAGCCCAGGAACGGATGCAGAGGAATTGGAACCGAGAACTTGGAATCGCGCGCTTGAAAACGCGCGGTGTTGTTGCCTTGATCGATCAGATAAGTCCAGGAACGCTCCGGAATAGCGCCGCCGAGTACCGGGGTGTATTTGCTGCTGTTCAGCGCGCCGAATCCCGGACCCGCGGAGCCGAAGCCGTACTTGGCGTTGACGTCGACGGCTAGAAAGCGGACCACCAGAGTATCGCCGGGCTGCGCTCCCTCGACATAGAAGGGACCAGTGAGCGGGTTCGGTCCAAGGGGCTTAAAGCCCGCGGCCAAAATCTCGTGGCCATCGGCGTCCACCGTCGTGGTGTCGATCACATCGCCGGGCCGGACCCGCAAAACCGGCGGCATGGTTCCATAGACGTACTTCAAGTCCCGCATCTTCGGTTGATAGGTGACGACGTGTGGCGCGCCGCTCTGGGCGAAGGCGGAAGCAGCGGCGGAAAGGAGGATGATGCACGTGCGATACCGGGGCATGAACCTTACTATATCGGCGTACAATCGAACCATGTCATCCATTTCGCGTAGACAGTTTGTGAGCGCCGTGGGGGTAGCCTCGATTGCGACCGCCCGCGCCTATTCGGCCGTGGTGGGCGCCAACGACAGGTTGCGCATCGGCGTGATCGGAACCGGCGGCCAAGCCACCAGTCACATGAAGGCGCTGGTCAAAATGCGCGACAGCGACAACGTTGAAATCATCAATGTGTGCGATGTCTATCAGAAGCGTCTGGACGAGGCGGCGCAGCTCACAAGCGCGAAACCGCTGCCGGATTACCGGCGGCTGCTGGATAACAAGGATATCGATTATGTGCTGATCGCGACGCCGGAGCACTGGCACTATCAAATGGGCATCGACGCCCTCGACGCCGGTAAGCACGTCTACATCGAAAAGCCGATGACTCACAGGATCGAGCAGGCGCAAAAGCTGGTGGCGAAGGTGGAGACGAGCGGCAAGAAACTCCAGGTGGGCGTGCAGGGTATGTCCGACGAGTCCTACGCCGAGGCTTATAAGCACGTCAAGGCGGGAGAACTTGGCCGCATCGTTCTGGCGCAGATCGACTATTCCAGAAACTACAAGGACGATTTCTGGGCCGGCGACGACTACCCGATCGACGCGGAGGCCAAGCCCGGCGTGAATCTGGATTGGAAGGCGTGGCTCGGCCCCGCTCCCAAGCGTGAGTGGGACCCCGAGCGCTACTTCCGCTGGCGCCGCTATTGGGACTATTCCGGAGGCATCGCGACGGACCTTTTTGTCCACCGCGCCACCCGGCTCATCAAGGCGCTGAACCTGACCTTCCCGGAGTACGTGGTCGGCACCGGCGGAAAATTCGAATACGTCAACAGCGTTGCCGAAATTCCGGACACTTTCAACGTGTTGGCCGATTATCCCGGCGGACCGACGATGCAGTTGATCTCCTCGATGGGCAACGACGCTCGCGTCGATCACATGATTCGCGGGCACAAGGCGACGCTCTATTTCACCAGGACAGGCTTCGAGATCAAGCCGCAGGAAGGCGACGAGCAGACGCCGGTTTACACTTACGAAAAGAAGGGCGCCGAGGACCTGACGCTGCACCATCGCAATTTGCAAAACGCGATCCGCAAGAACGAACCGCTGAACTGCGACTGCCAGCTCGGGCTGGCCGGTGTGGTGGTTTGCGAAATGGCGGTGGAATCCTACCGCAAGCGCGAATATCTGAAGTGGGACGCGGCCAAAGCCCGCGTGGTGAAGGCGTAGCGTGCGCCGGAGGACGGCGCTGGCGCTGCTGGCGGGCGGCCTTGCGTTCGCCCAGCAGCCGGCCGCGTCTCTATATGAGCGTTTGGGCCGCTATGACGGCATTTCCCGAATTGCCGACGAATACCTAAAGGGGATTCGCGCCGACCCCCAATTCGCGAGATTTGCCGGCCGCGGCGCGGATTCGCTGCGGCGCGCGAAACAACTGCTCAAGGATCAACTCTGCGCCCTCACCGGCGGCCCCTGCGCCTACATCGGCCGTGACATGAAAACCGCGCACTCCGGGCTCGGGATCACCGCCGCCGAATGGGCGATCAACATGAAATACATGGCGCATGCGCTCGACAACGAGAAGATTTCCGGCCGCGAAAAATCAGAGTTTCTCGCAATCGTGGACTCGCTCAGGCCGGAGATCGTCGAAAAAGCCAAATAAACCCGTAGCGCAAACTCATAGAACCCCGCACGGCGGCCGGCGCGCCCCGCAACGTAGTAATCTGGGACCAAGGCGGTTTACGGGTCCAGTATGGTTTTACAGAGGTCGCTCCGGGTAGTGACCAAGGACTTCTTGGTCTACGGGCATGCACGGCTGACGGGAGGGTTCCTCTCCGATAGCTCCGCGGTTTTGCGTGCCGGTGACTGCTTTTCAGTCGGATCGGACGTTGTGACGGACGGATTTGTGCAGATCGGCCTAAAAGGGAAGGGGCGCATTTGGGCACTGGACAGCGATGTCCGGGGCAACAGCATCCCGGCCCAAAGGCGCGGATGGCTTCGCCGCGACCGGAGACAGGCGTTATAAAACGTTTGGGCCCTTAGCTCAGCGGTTAGAGCAGTGGACTCATAATCTCACCTGGATCTCGTCACCCAGCGAAACGGACTAAATCCATTGCCTCGAAGACCCCCAGTCGTGTGCACCGGATGATGCCGGAGGACACCGGGAGGGCACACAGGGTGCACTTCGATTCGGTAAGTACAGCAATGTAACATCCATTTCATTTTTGAATTTGAAAGGCTACTCCATTCATCCGCGTGGCCTTACTGGCGCCCGCGTGGAGTGCATGTCAACCAGCTAAACGGAGGGAGATCGCCAACCGCTTCGACGGTCCAGCAGTCATTTCGTGGCTTTCAATAATTCCTTAACGACTCGCTCCGCGACTTTGCGCTCTCCATTCCGATGGGCCACCGAGAAGAACAAGCTCCGGTCTCCAGCCTCGCCCGCCCACAAGAGCTTTTTCTCGGTCGGGTCGACCAGGGAGATGGCCGCCGTGGCGTTGTCTTCAAGGCCGAGATACCGGCCGGTGATGGTGTGAACCGCGCCGTCTTTTGTTTGGGTGACGCCGGTGAGGATTGCGTCGGCGTCTGCCTTATCCAGAACGATCTGGAATCGGCCTTTGGCGCGTTTCATGATTTCAACACGGAGGTACTGATCCAGGTCCGCTCCCATCGGTTTGATGAATATCTTGTGAACGGAGCTCAGGTCCCCCGCAAACAATTGAATGACAGACAGCGCCGCGGCTCCCAGAGCCAACAAACCGATTCGACTAGCCATGGCCGATGATGATATCCAAAGTCGACAGCCGATACAAGTGCCCAAAAGTACAACGATGTGAAAACAGAACGACAATGTCCACGATACGCTTAAGTTGTCTAAAGACTTCGTGTTACACTCGTGACGGCGGACGATATTGGCACGGCTGGGAGAAGCGGACACCGCCGCTTTCACCACCATGAAGATCGCTGGACACGGTGGCGTGACTGGTGTCTTAGCGCAGTGTAATAAAAAGGCTTTGGGCCCTTAGCTCAGCGGTTAGAGCAGTGGACTCATAATCCATTGGTCGTAGGTTCAAATCCTACAGGGCCCACCAACCTCCAAAGTACCGGCGAGGAATCACCGATCGGTGTTACGGCAGCGCCGCTTTCCGGTAGCACCTAAAAAGGTGCTTCGATGGACGCAGGCCAATGCTTGACATCACGAAAGACATCCAGTCGCTGACCACGTTCCGCACCGTCAAGGGGAAGGCTGCCGCCATCGTGCAAGATGCCGAGGCCTTTCAGAGGCTGCTGGATATGGGCGCCCAAGCGGACGCCGAGGAGGGCATCCGTCAGGGGCGGGAGGACGTGGAGGAGGGCAGGGTCCGGCCGGCGAGGGAGTTCTTCGCAGAATTCAAAACGCGGCGTGACCTACCTCACCTGGTACCGAGCAGGCAGGTGGATGTGCTTCACGTTCGGCATGGCGCGCGCCAGCGGTTCTCCTGCCGGTAGTGCTCAAGCCTGAACGCGCGCATGCACGGCCCGGTTACACCCTGTATAATTGTCCGCACCCTGGGGTGGCAAACCATGTGCACCGCGAATCATGATCTTCACGCAGACGGACATCATCACGAAACTCCGCGCCTAACGCGCCGCACCTTATTTTCAACTCTGATTCCCGGGGCTATCCTCGCCCCGAGCGCCTTCCCGCAGAACACCGCTGACATGGCCGAGAGGTTCCGCCAGATGTCCGCCGACTATGAACGCAAGGGGCTCGCCGAGCCTTTCAAGGGCATTACTACGAATGGAGCCGTAGAGCGCGGCCTCTTCGGCATTCACTCCACCGGCATTGCAACCACGCCGGTCCGCATCGCCGCCGAGCGCTTCCTGGCGAGCCTCACCCGGCAACAACGCGACCGGACCATGTTCGCGGTCGATGACCCGGAGTGGCGCAAATGGATGAACCAGCACTTCTATGTGCGCCAGGGCGTCAGTTTCCAGGAGATGACCGATTCTCAGCGCGACGCGGCCTTCGGCTTGCTCGAAGCGTCCCTCAGCGCACGCGGCTTAAAGTTAACCCGCGATATCATGCGGCTCAACGAAACCCTCGCCGAACTGACCAATGACCACGAGTTTCTCGGCGAATGGCTCTACTTCATCACGGTAATGGGCAAGCCTTCCGCAACCGAGCCCTGGGGTTTCCAACTCGACGGACATCACGCCATCGTCAACTATTTCGTGTTGGGCGACCAGGTGGTCATGACGCCGTTCTTTGCCGGTTCGGAACCGGTCACCGCTACCTCCGGCAAATACAAAGGCCTCTCGATTCTCCAGGACGAGCAGCAGGGCGGACTCGACATGCTGCTCGCGTTGGACAGCGAAAAACGGGCGCAGGCCATCCTCAACCCCAACAAGACCAAAAATTACAACCTGACAGAAGCATTCCAGGACAATGTTGTAATCGACTATGCGGGGGCTCGCGCCGCCGGCTTTTCCCCGCCGGAGCGGAAACGGCTTTTGGATCTCGTGGATCTGTACGTCGGCAATATGGACAGCGGCCATGCCCGCGTCAAGATGGACGAAGTGAAACGGCACATCGACCGCACCTCGTTTGCCTGGATCGGCGGCTCGACTTCTCAAAGCGTGTATTACTACCGCATCCAGAGCCCGGTGATCCTGATCGAATTCGACCACCAGCGCCCCGCGAATCTTTCACGCTTCGCCAAGAACCCTGAACTGCCGACCCGCCAGCACATTCATTGCGTCGTGCGCACCCCCAACGGAAACGACTACGGAAAGGATCTGCTGCGCCAGCACTACCAGTCTCACGCGCACGCTTAACGGTCGTCCCGGTAAATATCGCCGCCTTTGAGAACGAACCGGACGCGCTGGAGGCAGTGAACGTCCTGGAGCGGATCGCCATCCACCGCGATGATATCGGCCCAACGGCCGGGTTCGACCGCTCCCGCTTTCCCTCCCCATCCCATCAGGTCGGCGGCGTTGAGCGTAGCCGCGCGGATCGCGTCGATCGGCTTCATCCCAAACTCCACCATGATGGGAAATTGTTTCGCGTTGTCGCCGTGCGGGTAGACCCCTCCGTCGGTCCCAAAGGCCATTTTCTCGCCGGCCTCGACGGCGCGGCGAAAATTTTCACGCTGTATTTTGCCGAGCTTCTTTTCCTTTGCGATGGACTCCGGCAGCATTCCGGCTTTCTCGCCTTCCTGCAGAATGTAGTCGTCGTTGTAGACATCGAACACCAGATACGTCCCGTGAGCTTTGGCGAGGGCGATGCCTTCGGCGTCAATCAGGCTGGCGTGTTCCACCGAATCGATGCCCGCCAGGATCGCGTCCTTGATCGCTTGCGCGCCATGAGCGTGCGCCGCGACCTTTCGGCCCAGCTTGTGCGCCTCGTCGGCAATCGCCTTCATTTCCTCCAGTGTGTATTGTTCCGTCCCCGGATCGTCGCCCTTCGAGAGCACGCCGCCCGACGCGCAGATCTTAATCAGGTCCGCTCCGTACTTCACCACCTCGCGCACTTTCGCCCGCGCGGCCCACGGCCCGTCGGCAACGGATTCGGCGCGAAAATGAAACTCCGGCGCGAGCAGGTTCTCGTCGCAATGCCCGCCCGTAATCCCGAGCGCGGGACCGGAGACCAGCAGCCGCGGTCCATCAACGTCTCCCGCTTCAATCGCGTCGCGCAGAGCTACATCGGAGTATCCGTCGGCGCCGACATTCCGAACGCTGGTGAAGCCCGCGCGCAGAGTGATCAACGCGTTTTTCGCCCCTTTTAAAGCGGAGCGCGGAACCGAAATGCTCAAACCCTCGTAACCCGCGTCCGTCGGGTCCGTAGTCAGATGGTCGTGGACGTCGATGAGGCCCGGCAGACAGGTATGGGCGGAAAGATCGGTCACCACGGCCTTCCCGGGAATGGGCACCGCGGAGGCCGGGCCGGCGGCGACAATCGCCCCGTTATCGTAAATGACCACGGCGTCGGGAATCTCCTTCCCGGAGCGGACATCCAGCAGATGGCCGCAGCGCAGCACCCCGGAATGCTCACCCGCGGCGGCAACGAAAGGCAAAACGACCAAGAGGATTGCGAGAAGTTTCATAGACCCGGTGGTGTCAGTATCCCATGTTCCCCGCCAGGACCCGGAAATGCCGCCGCTGGTTAATTCGGGCCCACTGTCGTCGGCGGCATGTTCGGAGTTGTGGGAAACGGGCTGGGGTTCGTGGAAGGCTGAGGCGTAGCGGGCTGCGCCGTTTGCGAGAACGGATTGTTGGAGTTGTTCTGGCCATTCGGGTTCATCCCCGGAACGTTCTGGAGCTGCGGGGCCTGCCCGGGAAGACCATTGAGCTTCTTCATATCGAAGATAAACTCCCATTCCGAATACTTGCGGTGTTTGTCAAATTCCCGAATTCCACGCTGCGTCGACTTGCTCGCCACTCCAACGATTCCCCCGCCGGTGGCCGGTCCGCCGCCGAACGGACTGTTACTGGCTCCGAAGGGTGAGTTCGAGGTGGACGGCGATGTCAACTGCCCCTGGATCTGCGCCAGCGCCGGATTAAAAGCCGCGGCCTGCGTGCGCGGCAAAGCGCCCGCCTGCTGATAGGATCCGGACTGCATGTTGGGGATGCCGGGAACAGACGGAGGCGCCCCGGGAATGCCAGGTTGCACCGCTCCGAAGGGCGATTGCCCGGCCTGCGCCGGAAATCCGGGCTGCCCCATAGCCGGTTGCGGCGCGCCATTTGGATTCTGCGTGGCATCCGTTGGATATCCCGGCGTTCCGGTTTGCCCCGCCACAGGCGGGCCGTTGGGGAAGCCCGCGGCTGGATACGGTGGAATCTCGCTGCCCGGGGGTTGGAGATCCTGCGGATTCAACGCGTTATTCGGGTCATCCAGTGGATTTCCGTTGGGGTCGAAACGAGCGTCCGCGGGAGCAGCGCCGGGAGCCCGGTCGCTCGGCCGGCGCGCCAGCCCGGGATTGACGTTGTTCTGCGAGCCATCCGCCGGTTGCGGCGCTCCGGTGGCGGCCGGGGCAAAGCCGTTCTGCGCGAGCGCGTTCTGGTCCTGCCCGTTGGGCTGATTCGGATTCTGCCCGGGCGCTCCAGGCATTCCGGTGGGGGCGCCCGGCTTCTGCACCAGCGAATCGAGCAGAACCCCGCCCGGGCCGGCATGAATCAGCCGCCAGTCGTCCTTCCCGGTGATCGGATCCGCGTAGCGCTTCCGCAGGAATCGCATGTTGTTGGTGTTTTCCAGGTCTTCGATCTTTGCGGGGAATCGCTGAAACTTGCGGTAGTAGTGGCGAATGGCGGTGACGTATTCCTGGCCGCGATCCACCAGCAGTTGCTCCTTGCGCCGCTGCGCTTCGAAGGTAGCCCGGGGCAGCGCCATGTAGAACGAAATTGCGATCGCCGCCGCCAGCACGAACACCAGCAGCAGGGCGAAGCCTCCTTCGTTCTTGCGGCGCCCGATCATCCGTCCTGTTGTTCCTGGACCAGCGAGATCGTCTGCTGATTCTTAAATTGCTCATCCTCGACGGTGGCGGAATTAATGCCGATTCGCACCACTTTGTAACGCTTCTTAATCAAATCCCCTTCGCTCGCCACCACAATATCGTCGCCATCCAGAAAAAATGCCCGTTTCGACTCGGTAGCGCTGACGAAGCCGTAGAATTTCAAAGGAATGGGAGGCGCCACCGGCGCGGCGGCCTGCTCCGGCGGCGGTTGCACGGCCACCGGCGCGGGCGGAGGCATGCCCTTCCTGCCCCTATCCGCCACCTTCACGGTCACCTCCTTGACCGGCTCCTGCGAGAAATCGAACAGAGAACGCTGGCCGCCTTCGAGCGGCGATTCGCGCACTCGTTCCAGGAGAGCAAGTTTCAGTGTGGGATCGACGCCCGTGGGATCAAAGCCTTTCTTGCGCTTCACCGAGGGCCGCCAATCCGAAAGGGTGTCGCGGCCTCCGTCCCATCCCCGCTTCGCCGCGCGATCCGGCGCCGTGGGAATCGCCGCCGTGGGAGCGGTTACCGCGGTGCGGCGCGGCGTGGGCGAGGGTGTGGGGCCGCTTTCACCGGAACCGGAAAAATAGAAATAACCGGCCACGAGCACCAGTCCTGCCAGAATTGCCAGCTTTTTGGGCTCCGCTCCTAGTTTTTCCGGCTTCCAGTTCATGGCCTGTCACCCGCTTCGGCGTTCTGATGCCCGGCAATCTCGACGGCGTTTCCATCCGGCCGGATAAATGCGTCCAGCTTGAAGGACACGTTGAGGACGCCGGTCTGCTGCTGTGGAGTCGCCTGCAGTCCTTCAATGATCAGCAACAGCTTCGATTTGTCAAGGCGGTTGATGAAATGCAGAAGGTTGGCGTAGGTTCCCTGGTAGTTCGCCGTCACCTTCATCAGATCCAGGGCGTCGGTCCCTTCAACGGGTTCCCGCGAGAAGGAGGTCTCTTTCGGTTGGATTCCCGCTTCGTTGGCCGCATCCACCAGTTCATTCAACACCGACCGGTATGCGGAGCGGCGCTCCAGAAAGTACGCGTTGAGGAACTGCGTTCCCTGCTCGCGCCCGGTTTGAACTTTTCCCGCCATCGCTTTTAAGTGTTCCTCGGAACCGCGCTGCTGCCGCATCTGCTCGCGCAGAGTGGCCAGCTCCTCCCGCAGTTCTTCCGGCGAGCCCCCCACCGGATAAATGAGCATAAATGCAGCCGCCAGGTTGGCCGCCAGCAGCGCGGCGGCGCCCAAGCGCAGCGCACCCATGGGAGCCCGCGGATTCAGCCACTTTGCCAGGTCAAAGTTTCTGAGCATAGTTCACCATGATCCGGTAGCGCAGCAGAGGCTCGGTTTGCGAGGGGGGCACCACCGTATAGACCGAGACGGGTCCAAAACGCGGAGAGGCTTCCAGGCGTTTCAACAGATCCAGCACCGGTCCCGCCGTAGCGGCCCCCACCGACATATCCAGCAGCACCCGGTTGGTCGAATCGATCTGCGGCAGCCGCACCGAGATCAGCCGCGCGTTATACGGCATCAGTTCTTCCAGATCCTTGAACAGGCGTGTCCAGCTAATCGCTTTGCGTTCGATAAGGGCGTTGAGGAACACGCTCTGGTCCAGCACCTCGGCATTCTCCGGCAGCGCCAGAGCCGTCCGCACCGTGGACTGGCTGCGGTTGAGAACATTCAGTTGGTGGGTCAGACGGGTGATTTGACCGCGCTCTTCTCCGGCCTGGCCCCGGCGCACCAGAATGAGGCCAACCTGCACCAGCAGCAGAGCCCCCAGTACCGAACACAGAGCGATCAGGCCGGCGCGCGGCGCCCGCGTTTTCTGGAACGGGTCGCTGGCGAGATTGATTGGAATTCGGATCATGCCGCGAGCGACTCCACGAGTCCAAGCAGTCCGGCGTTTTGCCCGCCTGGAGTCCCAAAACGCGATCGCAGAGGCTCGACGGGCAGCCCCCAGGATTGGGACCACGCGGCCTGCCACTGCTCACCTGCCAGGCCGAAACCGCAGAGCGTCACCCGCCGCGCCGGCGTGCCCAGTTCATCTTCGACGAACGCCAGCGTCGGCAGCAGAACCGCCTCCACATCATCGCTATCGATCCGCTCCAGCTCGACGCACCGCACCAATTTCAGCGCGCTGCCGGCCAGCACGGTCACCGTCAGCGCATTCCCAGTTAGCTTCGCCAGCACCGCAACGCCATCGGGATTCAAGAGACTGACCGCGGCCAGCGAGGAGGTAGTCACCAATCCCGGGTGAAATCCCGCCGAGGCGAAGGGAGCCTCATATCGGGCCACCGTTTCAAGCGGCGTAACGGCCACCACCACGTCCACTTTCGCGTCTCCTCCGGCCGGCTGGGCGTAAAAGCTTACCTTCGCACCGTCGATATCGAAGGGCACGCTCTTTTTCATGCGAAAACGAACCAGCGCGTGCTGTTCTTCGGCGCCCGGCGGCAGTGTGTCGAAATCGATGACGGCGACACGCGAGCAATAGTCCGGCAAGATCAGCGCCGCCCGTCGCTTCTTTCCGTTCGGCGCGCCGATCAGTGTGTTCACCGCGGCGGAAAGCGCCTCGGGGTTCACAACATTCTCGCGCACGGGAGAAATGTCCAGTGCGCCCGGCGGAAGCGCGCAGAAACTCATCTCCGGCGCTCCGTCGGTCAGCCTGGCCGCCGCGATCCCCGCTTCGGAAATCTCGAACACGTGCCCGGGGAGCGGGTCCTGTAAAAGCGCTCTTACCTTCGCGAGCCCGGTCATTCGATAAACGTCACCTTGTTGATCTCTTTCAGAGTGGTCACGCCGCTAAACACCTTTTCAAGCGCGGATTCGCGCAGAAAGGTCATACCCTCCTCGCGCGCCTGCCGCTTGATTTCGGAAGCCGACTTGCGCTCCAGGATCATGTCCCGGATTCTCTCGCTCAAATCGAGCAGTTCATGGATCGCCGTTCGTCCGCGGAATCCGGTGCCGCCGCATTCGAAGCAGCCGGCGCCTTCCTTGAAATCAAAGTTGCGGTATTTCGCCGGATCGAGAGCGCTCTCCGAAAGATATTCGTCCGGGTAATGCGTCGTGCGGATGCAGTGCGGACATATGTTGCGGACGAGGCGCTGCGCCAGAATACAGTTGAGCGCCGACACGAAGTTATACAGCTCGACGCCCATGTTTAAAAACCGTCCCAGCACATCGAGCACGTTATTGGCGTGGACGGTGGTGAACACCAGGTGTCCGGTGAGCGCCGCGTTAATCGCGATCTGCGCCGTCTCCTGGTCGCGGATTTCGCCCACCAGGATCTTGTCCGGGTCGTGCCGCAGGATGGACCGCAGGCCGCGGGCGAAGGTCAGTCCCTTCTTCTCGTTGACCGGAATCTGCGTGATGCCTTTAATCTGATACTCGACCGGATCTTCAATCGTGATGATCTTGTCCTCGTCGTTCTTAATCTCGCTGAGCGCGGCATAAAGAGTGGTAGTTTTCCCGGACCCCGTCGGACCCGTCACCAGCACCATCCCGTACGGCTCCTTGATGTAGCGGCGGAACTTGACGATGTCGTTGTCGGAAAATCCAACCACGTCGAGGGATAGCTTGGCGAACTTCTCGCTCATCGACTCTTTGTCGAGCACGCGCAGCACAGCATCCTCGCCGTGCACGGTCGGCATAATCGAGACGCGAAAATCGATCAACCGGCCCTTGTACCGGACACGAAATCGCCCGTCCTGCGGAACGCGCCGCTCGGCGATATCCAGTTCGCTCATCACCTTGATGCGGGAAATGATGGTGGAGTGCCAGTCCTTGGCAATCGGCGGCATCGCGTAATGCAGAACGCCGTCGATGCGGTACTTGATGGCCACTTCCTGATCGCGCGTTTCGATATGGATGTCGCTCGCCCGGCGTTCGAGCGCGTTGAAGATGGTCGTGTCCACCAGCTTGATCACCGGCGCGATGTCATTGTCGGAGGCCGTGAGCCGGTCGATCGATAACGTTTCGTCGGCGTTCTCTTCGTCGCCCACTACGTCCAGGGCGAACCCTTCGGTCACTTCTTCCAAAACGCGCTGCGATTGTTCGGTCTTTTTGAGCAGGTCCGAAATTTGGCCCAGCGTCGCCACACGCACTTTCAATTTTTTCTGAAGCACGATCGACAGCTCATCGATCATGTTCAGGTTGCGCGGATCAGCGAGTGCAATCTCGAGCGTGCCATTGCTCGCATGGATCGGCACGAAGTTGTAGCGGAACATCAGGTCCACGGGCACGGAGTGGAAAAGGTCGTGGTCGATCTGCGCCTCGCGCAGATCCACAAATTCACAGCGGTAGCGGTGCGCCAGCGCGCGCGCCTGTTCGGCTTCCTTTACCGGGTCTTTCAGGTTGATTTTTTCCGCGGTGGCCATGGTTCCTCTAATGCAGCGTATCCGCCAGGGAGAAGATGGGCAGATAGAGCGCCACCAGCACGAAAGTGACGAATATGCCCATGAAAATCATGATGGCCGGCTCAATCAGCGACAGCGCCGCCGACATCCGGGTATTTACATCCTCTTCGTAAAACTCCGCCACGCTGGCGAGCATCTGAGGCAGCGCCCCCGTGGACTCACCTACTTCCATCATGTCGATCGAAAGGCCGGGAAAGATCTTGGTCTGAGCCAGCGAAGCCGAGAGGGACTTGCCCTCCTTCACCGACTTGGCCGCCTGCCCCAGCGCCTTGCGCAAAACCGACATGCCAAGGGAGCTCGCCGCCGTATCGAGCGCCTGCAGTAGCGGGATGCCGCCGACAATCAGCGTGCTCAGCGTCCGGGAAAACTGGGCGACCTGGTATTTGATCCAGATTTCGCCCGCGAGAGGAACCTTCAATTGAGCTCGCTCCACCATTTCACGGCCGCGCTCGGTTCTGGCCCAGAAGCGGAACGCAACCAGCGCGCCGATCAATGCGAGGAAGCCGGTCAGGATATAGCCTCGCGCGGTCGTTCCGACGGCGATCAGAATCTGCGTGATCAACGGCAATTGCGCCGACATGCTGTTATAGAGCTCGGCGAAGCTGGGCACCACGTAGGTGATCAGGAACACCATCAGGCAGATCACCAGGATGATCAGCAGCGTCGGATAAACCAGCGAAAGCAGCAGCTTCTTCCTAACCGCCAGCGCCATTTTCTGATAGGCGATGAAGCGCTCCAACACCTCCGACAGTGAGCCGCTGCGCTCTCCAGCGAGCACCGAAGTCACATAAATCGGCGGAAAGACGCCTTGGGCCTGAAAAGCGTCGGAAAGCAGCGCGCCGTTATGAACCTCATCGCGCACCGCTTGAATGAATACGCCCAGCTTCGGGTCCGTCAGCCGGTCCGCCAGCAAATCGAGCGACTTGAGAATCGGAAGCCCCGCCTTCACCAGCGTGACAAACTGCTGGTTGAAGATCAGAAACTTTTCGAGGTTAATCTTTTTCTTCCGGGACGCGAACCCGGTGGAAATTCCAGCGACTTGCCCCTTGGGACGGACGGAGTAGATGAGAAAGCCTTGCTGGGTGTAGCGGTCGCGCAACTCCTTCTCGGTCGTCGCAATCGCAACCTGCTGGCGAATCTCGCCGCGGGGGTCGGCGTATCTCAGCACCCACTCCGACATGCCTACTTGCTGTCCTCGCTCGCCAGGTGCGCCCCGGGGGGCATCGCGAATTTAAACAACGAGTCATTCACGGGCGGGTTCACTTTCTCGCCGTCGAAATGGAAGGTCAGCACGGACGCATCGCTCGCCGTGACCACCAGACGGCGGATCTGATAATCCGGCGTCACCAGCATCTCAATCTTTTCATAGGGCAACTGATCGGATTTGGCGTTGGCGGCGAGGAAGTAGTTCGTCCCCTCCGCTTTCCACGAAAAGTCGCGGAACTCCTTTGAAAAGTCAAGCTTCCCGAGAAGGAACGCCAGCGGGGCGCGCATGTCGTCGCTTTCCTTCAGCGGCATCCGCTCCACGACCCCGGTTTTGGGGGTGTACAAGTAGACGTCCTTGCCGTTCGAGAGGAATAGCTTGCCGGCCGGCGCCGTATAGTCCCAGCGCATCCGCCCTGGCTTGCGCAAAACCAACTTTCCGGACTCGTCCTGGCGGGCATGCCCGTTCACGCTATATGCCTCATGGAATTGGACTTCTAGAGATTTGGCGTGGTTATACCGCTGTTCGATGCCGTTTAGCAGACGCGTGAGGTCGGGATCGGTGGCCCCGAGGACGGGAAGGGCGAGGAGAGACACTACGAACGCAATTCGGAGCACATAGAGGGAGACGCATCCGAGGACAAATTCGTGCACTCAAACAATTTCGGGGCGGATGCGGCCGCACCCACCCCGAAGATTGGACTGAAAACGGGCTAATTTGCTGCTAGCCCGAGACTTTAGTGTCCGCTGAGCAGGGTCAGAAGGGCCTGCGGGGCGGAGTTGGCCTGCGCCAGAGCGGCGACGCCGGCCTGCAACTGAATCTGCGCCTTGGTCAGGTTGGCGGATTCCTGTGCGAGGTTGGCATCGCGAATCCCCGATTCTGCCGCGGCGAAATTGGTCAACTGGGACTGCGCCAGGTTCGAGGCGTAGTTGAACTCGTTTTGGCCCTGACCCACGGCAGCTTGCGAACGGCCGAGGATCGTGACCGAATTCCCCAGCGCTGTTACCGCCGCCTGGGCGGAGGCGAGGTTCGCGATGCTCGCCGTGCTCCCCGTGCCGAGGAGCTGCGAGGAGGTTACCGTGCCTTGCGTGGCCACACCCGTGGAGTTGTCGAAAAGGCCTTCGGTTCCCGCCGTGGCGCCCAGGCTGACCTTGAACGTGGCCTGCGAGCTGAGGAATCGCACGCCGGCGGCTGTGCCGGCGGCGTTCTGCTCCTGGACCACCACCAGGCTCTGCAAAGTTGTGTCGTTCGATTGCTGCAGGGCGGAGTTAATGGTAGACACCGCGGCGCTTAGAGTGGCCGCGTTCGACGCATTCAGGTTCACGTTGATGGCGTGCGCGTTACCGGAGGCGTCCAGAGACGAAATGGAAACCGTCTGCGTGGTGGTTGCGGTCAGTGCCGAGAAGGAATAGACATCGTTATTGCTCGCCGCGGCGCTCTCGTTCGCGCCGTTCGAATTGAAGACGTTGGTCAGCGTATTCACGGTGCTCGCCGAAAGACCCAGCAGGTTGCTTGTGTCTCCCGCCGCCGTGGCGGCGAAAGAGGAAAAGTTCGGGCCGCTAATCACCAGATTGCCGCTGCTGTTCATCGAGGCGGTGTAGTTGGTGAGCCCCGCGGTGGCCTGCAAGGCCGCGTTTACGTCCGCGACCACCTGCGCCGTCGTGGCGTTGGCGGCGATGGTGAATGCCGATGTCGTGGTCCCGGCCACGGTAAGAGTGATGCCAGCCTCGGCCACACCGCCGTTCGCCTTCACCGCCGTCGCGCCCGTCACCGCGGCGCCCTCGCCAACCGGGCTTGAGCCGTCCGGCGTCGCGAAATTCCCCATCAAAGCGTTGGACACAAGGTCGGAGCCCTGCACCTGGAACGCAGCGTTGCTGGAGCTGAACGTAAGCTGGGTCTTCCCGCTGGAATCCACATTCAAAGCGGCGGTGATGTTGGCGTTTTGGAACGCGGTTGCCTGGGGTGTGCCCTGCGTGGACGCCGCTTGGATCGCCGAGTTGATCGCGGTGACCAGGGAATTCGCGTCGGTAACGCCGCTGAGATTGACGTTGATCGTTACCGGGGCGCTGTTTGCGCCGCTCGCGAATCCGGGACCGGAGAAGGTGAACTGCGTGTAGCCGGCCTGCGCCTCGCTCGCCGTGTTGATGGCGTTCGAGAGAATGGACGAAACACTCGTGTTCGCCGAGCCGTTGCCGATGTCGGTGCCCGCTGTGCCAATAGCCTCCACGCCTTTCAGGCCCAGGCTTTTGGCATCCACCGTCGCGTTGGCCAGGTTCACCGAGACCGACCCGTTTTGCACGGAGTCAATGCCGTTGCTCGATGTGCCGCCGCCGATGAAAACCGACAGGTTCTTCGCCAGCTCGCCGCCCGTATTCAGACCAATGGCCTGCGCTTGCCGGTCGATTTCCTGGATGATGCCCTGGAACTGCTGGTTGAGCACCGTGCGGTCCCCCGTGAAGGTTCCGGAAGCCGATTCGGTGGCGAGCGTCCGGGCCTGGTCGAGCAGTTGCGAGATGTTGCTCATCCCGCCGTCTACGATCTGCAGTTGACCCAAACCGTTGGTCGCGTTCTGAATACCCTGCGTCAGCACGGCTTCATTCGAACGGTATCCGTTGGCGACCGCCAGGCCGGCGGCGTCGTTTCCGCTCTGCACAATGCGCAGGCCGGAAGTTACCCGGTTGATGGTCTGGGTTTGAAAGTTGCTCGTCTGCTGAAGGTAGTATTGCGCGGTCAGCGAAGCAACGTTGGTGTTGATGGTAAATGACATTTTTCTCTCCTTGAAAATTGGCGGCGAACCGGAATTCCCTTTCCGGCGTTGTTGAAAGCTTTATCGCGCGCCCAAAATCCATATCGCCCATCTCATCGCTTCTTTGAATCTTCTTGCGGCACAAACTCTGGAAACGTTCCCGGCGCCAGGCTTTGCGACGCGGCCCGGTTTTCGTCTTCCGTGATTTTTACTTCCTTCCGCAGCACTACGATCTCGCGCGGCGCGCGCACGCCTAGCTTCACCTGCCCGCCGGAAATCTCCAGAATTTCCAACTCCACGCCATCGCCTACCAAGAGCGCCTCTCCCGCCCGCCTGCGAATTACAAGCATCGCGCCAACCGTTCTCCGCAAGGGGTTCCGTGCAGCGGGTGCCGGCAGGAGTACCGCCGGTCCGGGCGGATGGCCTGCACGGCCGTCCCGCTGGCTGTCTCTATCAGCAAGGGAGCCAGGAGGTTTGCCGTGCTCGACCCGTCCGGCCGCACGGTCAGAATCGCCAGCACCTCCAGCGGCGCGCTCCCTTCCCAGGAGTCGCTGGGGAGTTCATAAGACGGATCGATCGACTCTACCGGCGCGGCGAGAAAGCACAACTCCGGCGTCGACGCGCTTTGAAGAAAAATCAGGGGCGCGTATTTCTCCGGTTCCAGGCGCGCGAACCGGCGCTCGGTCTCAAAACCTGGAATTCCCTCCGGGAAGACGATGCATTGTTCATCCGGCCATTCGATGACACCGAAGTATTTGGTGGCGAAACGGGACACTACCCGTTTCTATCGGGCGCGCACGCCTTTCGCTATAGTGGCCATCAGTGCTCCGGTTCCTGCGCAGCGCATTCGCGGCTATTGGCGTTCTCCTGGTTCTGATCACCGGCTTCCCTTTCCTGCTCTCCGGATGGATTGGCCTTCTGTCCGGCGCCTACCGTGCGCCGCGGGGCGACGTGCTCATTGTTTTAGGCGGCGATCAGTTGGAAACGCACACCATCGGCGTCACCTCCTACTGGCGGAGCGTATATGCGGCCCGCGTCTGGAGAGGCGGCGGATTTCGCGAGATCCTGATCTGCGGCGGGCCGTCCTCCGGCCCGGTATCCGAGCTGATGAAGCGGTTCCTGGTGAGCGAAGGGGTTCCGCCGTCGGCGATCGTGCTCGAAACCGAGTCGCTCACCACTCGTGAAAACGCAACCGGGGCCGCCAGGATTCTGCAAAACGAACCCGGAGTGAAAGTGCTTCTATCGAGCGACTATCATATTTTCCGGGCGTCAAAGGCGTTCCGGAAGGCCGGCCTCAGCGTCACCGCGACGTACTTTCCGGACGCCGCTAAACGCCTGACGCACTGGCAGGACCGCTGGCGGGTTTTTCTCGATCTCTGTCTCGAAACGGCCAAGATAGGCTGGTACAAAGCGCAAGGCTGGATTTAGCGCTTCCCGGTGCGCCATCCGGAGATTGATTTTCTGGAACAACCGCCTCCAAAGCGTTGCCGGTTCCCGGTCGAAGACCAGGTCGGCCGTGCCGTCGATCACGCGCCACGCTCCGGCCTCGATTTCCATTTCCAACTGGTCGGGCGCCCATCCGCAATATCCCAGATATACGCGGAAAACCTCCGGACCCTTTTCCGCGGACACGCTTTCGCTCAGCAACCTCTCGCCCGTGGCCGCATAAACATCCTCCAGCACGTTCGCGGCTTCCTCCGGCGCGGCCGCCGAGCGTAGCAGGGCCAAAACTCCCGTCTCTTCCACCGGCCCCCCGCGGTACGCCGGATCGGCCCGGTTCTTTCCCTTTGTCTTGCCGGGAAAGACCTCCGACAGAGGCATTTTAGTGGGCTGATTTAGAATTACGCCAACCACGCCATCGTCGGCATAATGAATGAGCAGAATTACGCTCTGGGCGAAGGGCGCTTCTTTCAAAGTATCGGTGGCGACCAGAAGCGTGCCGGTCGCCGGATCGCCGTCGCTCTCTTCTTGCGCGCGCAAAGGCAGGGCGAGCGCCGCCGCCAGACACAGGCACCACGCAAGGCGAGCCATCTCCTCTCCGATTGTCCTATGTTTACTTGTACGCCGGAATCCCGGTGACGCGCTCGCCGATGACCAGCGTATGAATGTGATCCGTGCCCTCGTATGTCTTGACGGTTTCGAGGTTGCACATGTGCCGCATGACGGGATAGTCCTCCATAATGCCGTTGCCGCCCAGCAGGTCGCGGCTCAAGCGGGCGCAATCGAGGGCGATCGCCACGTTGTTCCGCTTCAGCATGGAGACGTGCGCCGGCTCAAGCTTGCCCTGGTCCTTGATCCGGCCCACTTGCAGCGCCAGTAGCTGAGCCTTGGTGATTTCCGTGATCATCCATGCCAGCTTTTCCTGGACCAGTTGATGGGACGCGATCGGCTGATCGTCAAACTGCTTGCGCATGGCCGTATATTGCCGCGCCGTCTCGTAGCAGTCCATCGCGGCGCCGATCACTCCCCAGCCGATGCCATAGCGCGCCTGCGTCAAACAGCCCAGCGGACCCCTTAGTCCCTTCGCGCCCGGTAGCATTGCCGATTCGGGCACGCGGCAATCGTTGAAGGCGAGACTGGAAGTCACCGAGGCGCGCATCGAAAGCTTGCCGTGCAGGTCGGAGGCGTCAAAGCCCGGCGTTCCCTTCTCCACCAGGAACCCACGAATTCCCTCGTCGGTGCGCGCCCACACCACCGCGACGTCGGCTATCGAGCCGTTGGTAATCCACGTTTTCTCCCCGTTGATCACCCAATGTTTCCCATCGCGGCGGGCCTTGGTCAGCATTCCAGCCGGATTGGAGCCAAAAGCCGGCTCGGTAAGCCCGAAGCACCCGATGGCCTCGCCGGCTTGAAGTTTCGGCAGCCAGCGCCGCTTCTGCTCCTCGGACCCGTAGGTAAGGATTGGATACATCACCAGGGCGCCCTGCACGGACACGAAACTGCGAATGCCGGAATCGGCGCGCTCGATTTCCTGCATGATGAGGCCGTAATCGACATTGCTCATGCCCGCGCAGCCATAGCCATCGAGATTGGCGCCGAAGAAGCCCAACTTGCCGAACTCGGGAATCAATTCTTTGGGAAACCGGCCCTCGCGGAAGCAATCCTTGACGAGCGGCTGTACGCGGTCATCCACGAAACTGCGCGCGGTCTGCCGGACCATCCGTTCCTCCTCGCTGAACAGAGAATCGATCAGGAGATAATCAACTCCGGGAAAACGCGGCATGGCGGCTTCTCCTTGCGCTGGATTGGATTGAAGGGGAAATGGAGCGGGAGACGGGATTCGAACCCGCGACATCAACCTTGGCAAGGTTGCACTCTACCAGCTGAGTTACTCCCGCTAATGCGGATATTTTATTCTCCCGCACCCCGCTACCTCTGTCAAACACGCTTTAAGGCCTTGCGCAGGGGCCAGGTTATCACCCGGCCGACCCGCAGCGAAGGGGACCGCAGCGTCCCGGCCATCACCTCCGCGCTCTCTTTCTCCCGTTCGTACAGAAACCGGATCTGCCCGTCCCGCCGCGTAATGAGATCTTCCAGCTCCTGCCGGTCCGCCGCGGAGAGGGTGTAGCCCGCCTGAAACCGCGCTGGCAAAGGGCGCGGAATATACACCGTGCTGTGAGCCGGCGCGGTTTGGTGCGCGGGCCGTTCCCTGGTGTAGAAGTACACCGCGAGCGACCGGCGGGAGAGACCCGCGCGCGCTTCCGGCAGGCGAATCCTCGAAAAGCCGTGCCAGGAGGTCTCCGTGGTCTCAAAGATCACTGCCCGATTGAAGAGGGGAACGATTTTCACCGACGTCTCCTCGGCTTCCTTCCAGGGATCCTGCCGCAGCTCCAGACAGCCTCCCCAGGCCTCTTCCCACTCCGGGTTCAGGAAAACGATCAGATTCAGGCGGCGATGCAGAAAGCGGGTGGGATGGTAATTGAAGTCGACATGAAAATCCAGCTCCTGCCCGTGCCGGTTCTCATGCGTCCCTCCGCCGGCGTAGTCGGGGTCGTACATCAGCCTGGGAACCCCGGTCAACTCACCCGTCCAGTCCAAAAACTCTCGCGACTTCATCAAGCGGTCAAAGCGCTGGTATGCCGGCCCGAGAGCCGTTATTTTCGACACCACTGCCTTCCCGCCCGTTTCGCCCATCTCGTTGCGAGCCGCGCGGTCGTCAAAAGCGGGAAATTCCGTCCGTAACGCTTCTGCGAACTCCGGATCGAGAAATCCGTCCACAATAACGTGGGCGAATGGCCGGGCCTGGGCAAAGCTGGCCCGGAGCGCTGCGGCGTCCTCCTGGATCGCCAGACCGAGCGGCGAAAGCATCTCATCATGATATTCCCGTATGTGCCTCTTGGCCTGGTTTCCGTTCACATTTTTGGGGCCTCCGGTACACACCGGAGAACGCCGCTCGGGGTAAATCCTGAGCTCCGCGGGGGCTCAATCCCACTACATTCCCAGGCGGTCGTGTTTTATGTAACCCGATGAAAAAAAACTGGTTAAAATTTATTTAACTTTACTCTTGCCCGTTTGTCGGGCTGTGCTAGACTGAGATTCCGCAGACATGGGAGCAGGGGCATGAGACGCCATTCGACCTGCTCTCCTCATCGGTTCCCCAACAGAATCGATTGTTAGAGTTGCCACTTTTCCACAGTCTGTGGAAAAGTTGTGCGTTTGTTGCGTATACTGGCATGAATCCTTGGGAACAAATTAAAGAACGCATCGCTGGAAGAATCACAAACGAAGCTTTCCAGAACTGGCTGGCTCGAACCGTATTCGTCTCGCTGGAGCAGGGCAATCTCCGGGTTGCCGTGCCAGATGAAGCCACCCGCCATTGGATGCAGGAAGAGTACGCCGGGGAAGTTTGGAGCACGATTCATGAACTCCATCTTCCCGTCCAGCAGGTGGTTTATCAGGATGCCCAGCAACCCGCTGGGTCCGCTCCACAGGCCGCGCCTTATACCTCGCCGCCGGAAGAGCTTTTTGCTCCTTCGATCAGCCTGAATCCGAACTTCACGTTCGAGAATTTCGTGGTGGGCTCATGCAACCAGTTCGCCCACGCCGCCGCCAAGGCGGTCGCCACCGTTCCAGCAAAAACGTACAATCCATTGTTTATCTACGGCGGAACCGGGATGGGCAAGACGCATCTGATGCACGCGATCGGGCGGGAGTTGCAATGCCGGTATGGGCGTATGCGCATCGTGTACACCTCCAGCGAGCGCTTCATGAACGAGATGATCAACTGCATCCGCCTGCAGCGCATGCAGCAGTTCCATTATCATTACCGCTCGGTGGATGTCCTGCTCGTCGATGATATTCAGACTCTCGGCAACGGCGTAAAGGCCCAGGAAGAGTTTTTTCACACCTTTAATGAACTCTACGAGCACCAAAAGCAGATCGTAATTTCGAGCGACACCCCCCCAAAGAATACGCCGGGGTTGGTCGACCGGCTCCGGTCGCGTTTTGAGTGGGGTTTGATGGTGGACGTTCAACCCCCGGACCTCGAAACGAAGATGGCGATCCTCGACAAAAAGGCGGGCGACATGGGTGTGCGGCTTCCCGAAGACGTACGCATCTTCATCGCCACGCGAACCAAGACCAGTGTCCGCGAGCTGGAAGGCGCGCTCGTGAAGCTCGTTGCCTACGCCAACCTGACGGAGATGCCCATTACGATCGCAATGGCGCAGCAATCGTTGAAACACCTTTCGATTGGCCAGGAGCGGAAGATCACGATCGACGCGATCATTAAGGCGGTGGCCGAGAGGTACGAAGTGCCTCCCGCTCAATTAAAGCAGAAAGGGAACGCGCAGCACATCGTCTTCCCGCGGCAGGTCGCGATGTACCTGGTGAAAGAGTTAACGTCGGCATCGCTTCCCGAGATCGGAAAATCGTTCGGGGGAAAACACCATACCACTGTGATCCACTCGATCCAAAAGATCGAGCGTCTACGGCACAAGGACCAGGATTTACACAACACTTTAAACAGCCTAAACGATTACTTTCATTAGGGTTAGATTGGTTTTTCACAATGGAGGGCTGAATTCCCCTGTGGGCGCGGGTGAGCAAAACCGGAAACCCACCGATTCAGCTTGGCCCACACCTGGTTTTGCACCGGGAGTCCTAGTGAGAAGCGATTTATTTTTGTATAATTTAGAGAGAAATCAACATTTCAACAGGACCTATGACAACGGTTCTAAATAGATTGATTTTGAACCTGAACAACACAGTTAACGAGCGCGTGCCCTATGCGGCGGCCAAGGGGATTGAGGGGAGACAAAAATGGAGTTCACGGTAAGCAAAGTGGATCTGGTTCGAGAGCTGAATTTGTCCCAGGGCGTGGTCGAGAGGAAGACCACGATACCGATCCTCTCGAACGTTCTGGTGGAGGCCTCTGGGGACCGGATTCAGCTTACGGCCACCGATTTGGAACTGGGGATCCGCTGTGTTTGCCCCGCGCGGGTGGTGAAGCCAGGCTCGGGTACGGTCCCGGCCAAGAGGCTGCTCGATTATGTCCGCCTCCTCCCCGATGCGGACGTTCAGGTCAAAATGCTCGACAATCAATGGGCGAGCCTGTTGTGCGGGCGGTCCCGGACCCGCATCGCCGGCATGTCCCGGGAGAGCTATCCGGAGCTTCCGGTCATGCCGGATGTATTGGCTGAGATACCGGCCGGTGTGCTCTCGGGAATGATTGAGAAGACGATCTTCGCCATCTCGGCGGAAGAGTCCCGGTTCACCCTGAATGGCGCGCTCCTGATCCTGAAGACCGACGGCATAGTTATGGTGGCCACTGACGGCCACCGCCTCTCGATGGTGGAGCGGAACATCGAACTTCCGGGGCTGGCGTCGCAGTTCCGCGCGCTGCTGCCGAGGAAGGCGATGAGCGAGATCCTGAAGCTGGATGGCGAAGAAGGCACGGAGACCAAGGTCAAATTCTCCGGCGACGAAAATCATCTCTTCTTCCAGTTCGAAGATCGTTTACTGCTTAGCCGTAAGCTCACCGGCAATTTCCCCGATTTTGAACGGGTCCTGCCCAAAGAGAATCCCTTAAATGTAAGCATGGGGCGGGAGGACCTTCGCGGGTCCCTGGAACGCGTCGCTCAGTTTTCCGATGAGCGTTCACGCGCTATCCGTTTGAAGGTTGCTCCCGGAGAAGTAAAAATTCATTCTTCGCTCTCCGAAACCGGCGAGAGCGAAGAGAGTATCCCTGTATCCTACGATGGAGCCCCGGTGGAAATCGGCTTCAATGCGCAATATCTGCTCGACTTTGTGCGCGCCGCCACCGGCAGCGAGGTCACTTTATTCTTCAAGGATGGCAATAGCGCCGGAGAGCTCCGCCCGGCGGTCGACGGATCGAAACCCGACGGATCCACCCTGTCTTATCGCTACGTTGTAATGCCGATGCGTATTTGAGCTCCGGTCAAGCGCATCCTCACCGTTCGCTCTCGTCTTGGAAGGAATTATCGAAGTTTTTTATGGCAACTCAACAAATACCGCCCGAGGATCGTTACGACTCTTCGAGCATAAAAGTGCTGGAGGGACTGGAGGCCGTTCGTAAGCGGCCGGCAATGTATATTGGCTCGACGCGCGAAGCCGGGCTCCATCATCTGGTCTATGAGGTTGTAGACAACTCGGTTGACGAAGCCCTGGCCGGCTATTGCACCGAGATCAGCGTAACGATCCACGAGGACAACTCCATCACCGTTGTCGACAATGGCCGCGGCATTCCGGTCGATATCAAGGAAGAGTTCGGCGTCTCCGCCGCGGAAGTGGTTCTCACCAAGCTCCATGCCGGCGGAAAATTCGACACCAATAGCTATAAAGTCTCGGGCGGTCTGCATGGCGTTGGCGTAAGCTGCGTTAACGCGCTCTCGGAACTGTTTCAACTGGAAATCTGGCGCAACAAGGCTACCTGGGAACAGGAATATGAACGCGGCATCCCAAAAGGGCCTCTGAAACAAACCGGAAAGGCCGGCTCCAAAACCGGCACCAAGATCACCTTCAAGCCTGACGATACGGTGATGGAGGCCACCGAGTTTAATTTTGATACTCTCTCCCAGCGCCTGCGCGAAATCGCCTTTCTGAACAAGGGACTGAAGATCGTCCTGAGAGATGAGCGCGTCGAAGGCGATAAGACGGCGGAATTTCTTTATACCGGCGGCATTGCCGAATTCATCAAGCATCTGAATCGCGGCAAAGGGGTCCTGCACGATAAGCCCATTTACCTGGAAGGCGAGCGCGAGGTGCCCGGTGGCACCATGATCATGGAAATCGCCCTTCAATATAACGACGGCTATTCGGAAACTCTTTTCAGCTTCGCCAACAACATCAACACTGTGGACGGCGGCACGCACCTCAGCGGCTTCCGCAGCGCGCTGACGCGCACCATCAACGCATACGGGCAAAGCGCGGGGCTGTTCAAGGACGTGAAGGAAAACCTGACTGGCGACGACGTCCGCGAAGGGCTCACCGCCGTGATCAGCGTGAAGATTCCCCAGCCGCAGTTCGAAGGGCAGACCAAGGGCAAGCTCAACAGCGATATCCAGGGAAAAGTCACCGAGTTCGTGAATGAGAAGCTCGGCGAGTTTTTCGATAAGAATCCATCGGTGATGAAGAAGATCGTCTCGAAGGCGATCGATGCATCGCGCGCGCGGGAGGCCGCTCGCAAGGCGCGTGACCTTACCCGCCGCAAGGGGGCGCTCGATTCCGGCGGTCTGCCGGGCAAGCTGGCCGATTGTCAGGAGAAAGATCCGGAGCGTTGTGAGTTGTTCCTGGTGGAGGGTGAATCGGCCGGCGGCACCGCCAAGACAGGGCGGG
>DASZXS010000021.1:0-4519 GCA_035545735.1 Bryobacteraceae bacterium
AAACGTCGAACTCTGCCGCGAGCGCGGCGATTTGCTCGAGCTCCGCGCGCGTGAACACGCGACCGCACGGGTTGCTCGGATTGCAGAGCACGAAGGCTTTCAACCCGCTGGCGAAAGCTTGGCGCAGTTCATCCGGGTTGAACGTGTAACTCGGCGGATCGAGTTTCACATGCACTGGCGTGGCGCCGCACAGAATCGCGTCGGCGGAATAGTTTTCGTAAAACGGCGAAAACAAACCGACGCGATCGCCAGGATCGCACACGGTCATCATCGCGACCATCATCGCTTCGGTCGCGCCGCACGTGACCACGAGCTCGCGATTTGGGTCGACCGGCAAACCCGTGAAGCGGGCCAACTTGGCGGCGAGACTCTGGCGAAGTTCGGGCGAACCCCAGGTGATGGCGTATTGGTGTCGACCGGCGTCCATCGCGTCTTTGGCGGCGGCGACAAGCGCGGCCGGCGGGTCGGAATCCGGGAAGCCTTGGGCAAGGTTGATCGCGCCGTGCTGATTGGCCACGCGCGTCATTTCGCGGATCAGCGATTCGGTAAAACGGGCGGTGCGGCGCGAGGTGGCGGGCATACGTCAGCGGGACAGGAGCTTGCGAGCGTTCGCGCCGCTGGCCAGCCGCATTTTTCGACGGTGAAAACCGAGCAGCGGCAAGGCCGGCGAACTGCTATAAATACCTGTGATTTTTTTCATAAAATTGCATCACGCCTACTAAAGCCGGAGCGTCACGTGGCCGATACATAGACCATGGAAAAAAACCATCACCCCGCTGATCTGCCTTACCCGATTGATGAAATCGAAAAGATGGCTGCTGACTGCGGGCTGACGGTGGACCAGGTGGTGAGCACGTTGTACCTGAAGGAAACGGCGAAGGTGCGCCGTTTGACCAACGAAGAGCTCGCGGACGCTTTGATCTGGAACGTCTGGGTCGACATCAACCCGAAGAAATGCGCCTGGCCCTTTGCCCTGATGGACGAAGCGATCGCGCGCCTTCGGCAGATTAAGTAAGTCGGCGCGGCTGCTGTTTTGGGCCGCGAAGAGGGGAAAGAGAATCCGCGTCGCTGCGGGATCCTGTGAAATGAATTTTCGCGCGGTGCGGTGCGTGCATGCGTGCGGTGGTTTTTCGCATACCAAACGAATACCGCGAGTGCGGTTGAGGAGATTATATCCGTGGTTCGTCATAGCGTCGTTGCGACGTCCCGCGCGCGAAATTCACGCCGGCGGGTAGGGCGCGGCCTCCGCGACGCGCCGGTTGGACGTCGCGGTTAAGCTTGCACTGGAAGGGCGAGGTTTCCCCGCCGAGCCGCATTCGACATCGCAGGGCGGCTCGGCCAGAGGCCTCGCCCTGCTACGCGGCGCGCAAGCGTGCCAACTCCGACGTGCACGGCGCGTCCAGAGTGTATGGACCGGAGACATGGGTGACACGCGTTCGGAGAGATGGGTAACACTTTGGGATGCCGTGGCACGCCACTACACCCATGTTACAACGTTACGAGTTTGTCGTTCTCGCGAGCCAGTCTGGGATCGCGTTCAATGAGCTATGTCGACGATTCAATATCAGTCGTAAGACTGGCTATAAATGGTTGGATCGATTTGAAGGTGGCGGAGTGGAGGCGCTGCAGGATCGATCCAAGAAACCGGTGAACTCGCCACGGAAAGTGGCTGAGTGCGTTGCCCAGACGGTGATCGCTTTGCGCTTAGAAAACCCCGTCTGGGGTGGTCGCAAGTTGCGTCGTCGTCTCCAAGATTTAGGGCACAAGGAGGTGCCCTCTGCTAGCACCTGCACCGAGATTTTGCGCCGGGCAGATTTGCTGAAAAAAGACGCGCCGCGTGGACCGCTCAAGCGGTTCGAACGCTGCGAACCGAACGAACTGTGGCAGCTCGATCACAAAGGCGACTTTGCTACGCAGTCAGGGCAGCGCTGCCATCCGCTGACGGCGCTCGATGACCATAGCCGGTTCAATTTGATCTTGGATCCGGCCACTGATCAGCGCACTGCGACCGTGCAAACGGCTCTGCGTGAGGCGTTCGAACGCTACGGATTACCGGAAGCGATTTTGTGCGACAATGGCGCTCCCTGGGGCAATCTGAAGAATGGTACGGGATACACCGAACTCACCGTTTGGCTGCTGCGCTTAGGCGTGCGGGTGTTGCATGGCCGTCCCTACCATCCTCAAACCCAAGGCAAAGAGGAGCGCTTCCACCGCACGCTCAACCATGAGCTGCTGGCTCGGCACACCTGGCGGGATGTTGCGCACTGCGCGCAGGAGTTCCCGCGATACCGCCAACGCTACAACTGCGAACGTCCTCACGACTCGCTCGACGGTGATACTCCGGCCTCGCGTTATCAACCAAGTGTCCGGGCGCTGCCGAGCAAACTACCGGACCTAGAGTATCCTGGAATGCAAGTGCGCGAGGTGCGCTCCAAAGGCGTAATCACCTTTGGTAATCAAACTTGGCTGATCGGCGCAGCGTTCGCGTCACTGCCCATCGGCCTGCGGCCAAGCCCGCAGGCCGATGGGCAGTGGGAGGTGTACTTCTCGTTCTTCAAACTCGGTGAGCTCGATCTCACCACTCGCCCCTACGCTAAGCATATCCTCCGTTCACTCTCACCCTTCATCTCACCAAAAGATTAACCCGCAGGCTGCCACTCCGAAGTGTTACCCATGTCTCCGAACGTTTGTTACCCTTGTCTCCGGCCCATACACTCCGGACGCCCCGAGCGCCGTAAACGAACCTTGGCGCCAGGAAACGTCATCGCCTATCCGCAGGAACAGCGGTCACCCACGGACGCCGCCGCGCCCTTCAAGTTGGTGGTGCCAAGCCGTCGGTGTAATCACCGCGGAATTGCGTCCTATCGCTGAGCGAACGCGCGGGCAAAACCGCGCAGGTGGAAACGCAATTTTTGGAAATCCCCGCTGACCACATCGCGGAGCACGGCCTTGCCGTTAAGCAAGAGCTGGGCGGACCGGGAAAGTGGAGCGGGGATTACCATACACCTGTATCTACGGATCAAGACGCCTGCCGATTACCAAACCCGCCGCGCGGTGTGCATGGTATTAATTCTTCTGCTGGTGCGCAGTGCAGGGGGAATCCGGCCGCGGCACTCACCCTCGAATCTCTTAAACGGGTGTTAAACTGCGCTTCTGCCTGGCGTTCAGAGGCGTCTTGAATTGACATTGAAACCCAATCTCATCTTCTTGAGCCGTACACGAAATGGCGTCTGCTCCGCTCGAATCTCGTTCTTACCGCATGCGTCTCACCGATTTACCTATCGGTGCGACCGGGCGGGTCTGCGAGTTGTCGGGCCAAGCGGAAGTCTGCCAGCGCCTCCGCGAGATTGGCTTTTGCGAGTCGGCTGTAATCGAAAAAGTGTCCGGCCAGCGGACCCTTCTTTGCCAATTGTGCGGTACGCGCATCGCCTTGAGCGATCGGGCCGCAGCCCACGTTGTCGTCGAGCTCATTCGGGGCGGCATCTAGGCACCCCTTCGCTCCGCATTTTTATGGCAGACGCAGTCAAATTGTCGTCTCTGCCGATCGGCTCCTCCGCCGTCGTTCGAGATATGCCCAAACAAGGCTCCGCTTTTCTCCGCCTGCGCGAGATGGGCCTTTTGCCCGGCACCACGGTGAAGCTGATCCGCACCGCCCCTCTCGGCGACCCGATCGAAATCACCGTCCGCGGCTACCATTTGACGCTGCGAAAATCCGAAGCGGAACACATCGTGGTCGAGCCGAGCTCGACCACGAAATGACGAATTCCAAATAACGAATGACGAATGAAATTTGGAAGCCGACGACTCGATAAGTGGCGCGTGAAAGCGTGCGCGTTCCGCTGGCAATTCGCATTCGGACCGGCGTTCCACGCTTTTCGTCATTCGGATTTCGCCATTCGGATTTCCGGCGGCCACCGATGAACCCTTCCCCGCAACCCACTCCCGCGGCGCGGACGCCGGTTTACGCTCTTTGCGGCAATCCCAATTGCGGCAAAAGCACGCTCTTCAATGCGCTCACCGGATTGAAGCAGAAGGTGGGAAACTACCCGGGCGTGACGGTGGAGAAAAAAATCGGCGAGACGTATTCCCAGCACGGGCAACCGATCAAGGTGATCGATCTCCCGGGTGCATACTCGCTCGCGGCGCGCTCGCCGGATGAAGCGGTGCTGCGCGACGTGCTGCTCGGACGGCGCGCCGATACGCCGCAGCCGGACCGCATCATCTGCATCGCCGACGCGACGAATCTCGAACGGAATCTCTACCTCGTTCACCAAATTCTCGATCTTGGGCGACCCGTCATCCTCGTGTTGAACATGATGGATCTCGCCGCGAAAACCGGCGTGAACATCCGCGTCGCCCGGCTGGAAAAAGCCCTCGGAATTCCCGTCATTCCGTGCGAGGCGGTGAACGGCAAGGGCTTGATCGAATTGCGTCTCGCGATGAGCCGCTCCGACCTGCCGCTGCCCCGGCACAGCTGGGATATTCCCGCGCCGATCGCGCCCGCCGTTTCCGAACTCGC
>DASZXS010000022.1:0-14862 GCA_035545735.1 Bryobacteraceae bacterium
GCTGCGTTAATTCGGTTGCAACTGCATTTCTTGAAGCCCTCGTTTTGCACTTCTTTCCTTCCGGAGGTACCGGAAAGTAAACGATATTACCTCGGTCTGTTGGCCGACGGTCTACCTTAGAGGACTTTTTTCCCTGTATCGCCAAATCGCTCCTTTGTTTCTATTTCTGCCTTCCTCTGCTGGGTCAGGTTGTCTCCGTCCATCCCGATGAATCCGATAAGGAAGGCGTCCTTGAGATTGTGTTCGTTACCTCCAGGGGGATTCATTGCCTTCGCCAGGGGAGCAGGCTCGTGTGGAACCCACATTGACCGTTGAAAAGCTTACGGATGGAACAGCGTCTGCGAGTTGGAAGGGGAAACGTAGCATGAGTTTGAAATACGGGATGTATCGCTTGAAAGCGCGCTATCCCGGTGCGTACCCTGTTGAAAAGCTTGTCGAAATCCATAATCCCTATCAGGCCGCTTCCATCTGTTTCACGATTGCGCCTATAGAGCTGGGGATGGAAGGTAACCTCATACGGGGGCGGATCTCGGAGGAAAGCAGGGAGAATGACTGCCGGTTGGTTCGTTTCCTGTCACCGTTCAGGGATGGGCGGGCCGCGGAGACAAGCGCGACGAAGAGCGGGTACTTTTCGATGGACAACCTCCTCCCGGGAGAGTACTTGGTGTTTACCATCGGAAAGACGGGGATTTGCGAGGCGGCCGGGATGACAATCCGACTGGGCCAGCGGCGCTTAGATCTAGAGTTTCCTTGGGCCCCGCTCAACCTGGGCCAGGCCCGCCAGTCTTCTCCCCCGAGAAAATAGTTTGGATGGCGACGGCGCAAAGCGTGGCTGGCTAGCGACTGCTACAATCCGGGAGAACCGCATAACTAAGAGAGTGCCGGTCGAACTCCTCATTGTTGACGAGTCACCGCGAATTACGCGCTCTGGGGCTGCTGCCAGTAACCGAGCTATTTGCAATTGGTGCGGACGTCCTGGGGCGGAAATCTCATTCGAGGGAGCATTTCGGAAAGAAGCAGGCAAAACGACTGCCGCTGGATTCGATTGATCTCGCCGTTTGCGGACGGAGAGGTTTCAGATCGGGAAATCGGGCATCTGCGAAACCAGCGTGGTGACGATTCAGTTTAACCCTTTTGGCAAGGTGATTTACGATCTGACTTTTCCCTCGAGCCCGTTCCAGGAAATGGAAGCCCGGAAAATAGTTCCAGGAGCAAAGCCGTAACAGCCCTTACGTTGACACCCATCGTAAAGGGACATTATTCTGGGTGATGGCTTCGCATGAACGAACCTAACAATGTAATTCAGGATACGCTGGACATACTTATCCTGAACATTTTGCCTCCGGAGCCGAGGCACTGGCCCGGCAGTGGGCGCTGGAGCGAACAGCTAACACAGAACCGCCTGCCGGCGCAGGGCTGAATCGCATGGTTCAGGCGGTGCGCTATACGCTGCGGCGCTTGTGCGCCACCCCCGGCTTCACGATGGTGAGCATCGCGACTCTGGCTCTGGGCCTCGGCGCCACGAGCGCCATCTTCAGCGTGATCAACGGAGTGCTGCTAAAGCCCCTGCCCTACCCGCATCCCGAACAACTGGTCTCGTTGTGGATGACGGCGCCGGGCGTGAAGGTCAAGGATCTGAAGTTATCGCCTTCGGTCTATTTCACCATGGCCGAAGAGAGCCGCGCGTTCCAGACGGTGAGTATCTGGGTGAGTAGCACGGCGAGCGTCACAGGCAACGGAACACCGGAACAGGTTTCCGTCGTGTACGCCTCGCACGAACTGCTTCCTATTCTCGGCGTCAAACCTCAACTAGGGCGTCTATTCTCCGCGTCCGACAACATTCCTAGTAGCGCACGCACGGTGATGCTCTCCGACGGCTTTTGGCGATCGCATTTTGGCGGCGACCGTTCCGTGCCCGGCCGCCGGCTTTTGGTTGAGGGTACCGCGGTTTCCATCATCGGCGTTCTGCCACCGTCGTTTCAGATCCTGGATCGCAAGGCCGATCTACTTATGCCACTGCGGTTCGACCGCGCCGACACAAGTCTCGGCATGTTCTCTTATCTGGGTGTGGGCAGGCTCAAGCCCGGCGTAACGTTACGGCAGGCGAATGCGGACCTCGCCCACCTGCTGCCTTTGGTGTTGCGGCGGTTTCCCCCACCCGAGGGTTACACGGTCAAGATGTTTGAAGACGCGCGTATCGCCCCCAATTTGAGAGTGCTGAAGGACGACTTAGTGGGCAACATCGGCAATACGCTCTGGGTGCTGATGGCGACCGTAGGCATCGTCCTGCTGATCGCCTGCGCCAATATTGCGAACCTGCTTTTGGTCCGGGCGGAGGGGCGGCAGCAGGAGCTTGCTATTCGCGCCGCACTCGGGGCGGCATGGACGCGCATTGCGGGCGACCTCCTTGCGGAATGCGTAACGCTCGGGGTGGTGGCCGGCGCCGTGGGGCTCGGGTTGTCATGGGCCGCGCTTAAGCTGCTTTCCGCGTCCGACCTTCTACGCCTGCCTCGGGCCCATAACATTCACATCGATGCCTGGGTAGTGCTGTTCACCATGGTTACTTCCATTTTGGTGAGCGCGCTCTTTGGCTTGATCCCGGCCGTGCGCTACGCCAGGCCGCAGATTGCGACTGCGCTCCGCGCCGGCGGGCGGTCGATGAGCCATAGCAAGGATAGACACCGGGTCCAAAACGTCCTTGTTGTCGTTCAGGTGGCGCTCGCACTCATCCTGCTGGTAACTTCGGGGCTCATGATTCGCACGTTCCGCAATCTACACCGGGTGGATCCGGGATTCACCAACCCCGCCGAAATTCAAACCGCGAGGATTACGATACCGGAGGAACAGGTAAAAGCACCGGAGCGAGTGGTGCGCATGGAGCAGGCAATGCTCGATAAAATCTCGGCCATCCACGGAGTGAGATCCGCGTCGATTACCTCGTCGGTTACGATGGGCGGGTACGAATCGAACGATCCGGTATACGCCGAGGATCTAACTTATCGCCAAGGCACGATTCCGCCGGAGCGCCGCTTTAAATGGATTGCGCCCGGCTACTTCCAGACAATGGGACAGCGAATGCTCGCCGGCCGCGATCTAACCTGGGCGGAAGTCTACAGCCAGCGTCCGGTTGCGCTTGTCTCCGAGAATACGGCGCGGGAGCTATGGGGCACGCCGCAGGCTGCTATCGGAAAGCGCCTCCGAGTCAGCGTAAAGGACGACTGGTGCGAAGTGATCGGCGTGGTTGGCGATGAGCACACGGACGGGGTTGACAAGCAAGCGCCGACCATCGTGTATTGGCCTATTTTTCAGAAGAATTTTGAAGCGAGCCCCGTGTATGTACAACGGTCTATCGCCTTTGTGATTCGCACGCCGCGCGCCGGCACGACTTCCCTTCCCGACGAACTGCGCCAGGCCGTCTGGAGCATCAACGCCGACGTTCCGCTGGCCGAGGTAGAAACTGTGGAGACGCTGTACGACCGCTCCCTCGTTCGCACGTCGCTGACACTGATCCTGCTGGCGATTGCGGGCGGGATGGCGCTGCTGCTGGGTATCGTGGGACTCTATGGCCTGATTTCCTATTCGGTTTCGCAGCGGCGGCGCGAGATCGGAATCCGGCTTGCGCTGGGCGCGCCTCTCAGTAATATCACGCGGCTTTTCCTTCGCAGCGGCCTGGTGCTGTCCGCGACCGGATGCGCTTGCGGAATCGCGGCGGCCCTGGTGCTGACCCGGCTCATGAAATCGCTGCTGTTTTCCGTCAGTCCCTCAGACCCGCTGACCTATGCGGCGATGGCGGTTACGTTGATTTCGGCCGCGGCGCTGGCCAGCTATTTCCCCGCGCGGAACGCAACCAAAGTGGACCCGGTCGAAGCGCTCCGGGCGGAATAGAGGAAGCCGAAGCCTCGCGCCGTTTAGAATAATAAACAAGACCGCGGCAGCGCGGTCCCGACCTTCCATGACCAGGAAATCCTCGAGCACGCCCACCCCAGGAGCAGCGCTAAGGGCCGCCGTCGCGGCCGAACGCCCCTTGCAGGTGATCGGAACGATTAACGCGTATCACGCGCTTATGGCGGAGCGCGAGGGATATCGCGCGATTTATCTCTCCGGCAGCGGTGTGGCCGCCGGCTCGCTGGGATTGCCCGATCTGGGGATTTCCACACTCGACGATGTATTGACGGACGCGCGCAGGATCACGGAGGTCTGTTCGCTGCCTCTCCTGGTGGATGCCGATACCGGCTTCGGAGGCGCGTTCAACATCGCACGTACGATCCGGTCCCTGATCCGGGCGGGCGCGGCGGGATGCCATATCGAGGACCAGGTGCAGGCCAAGCGCTGTGGACATCGCCCCGGGAAGGAAATTGTTTCGAGCCAGGAAATGACGGACCGAATCAAGGCCGCGGTGGATGCGCGAACGGACGAAGGATTCGTCGTCATGGCGCGCACCGACGCGCTGGCAAAGGAGGGATTGAACGCGGCCCTGGATCGCGCCGAGGCCTGCGTGGAGGCCGGAGCGGACATGGTTTTTCCCGAGGCGGTGACCCAGTTGGGCGACTACACGGCGTTCGCGGAGCGGACGAAGGTTCCGATTCTGGCGAACCTCACGGAGTTCGGTGTGACTCCTTTATATACCGTCGATCAGTTGCGCGACGCCGGCGTGGCGATCGCTCTTTATCCACTGTCCGCCTTCCGGGCGATGAACGCCGCGGCGCTGCGTGTGTACCGCGGCATCCGGAAGGAAGGAACGCAGCAGGGCCTGCTGGATACCATGCAGTCGCGCGCGGAGTTGTACGACTATCTCGGGTATTACGAATTCGAACGGAAATTGGATGAATTGTTCGCGATGGAAAAAGGAGAAAAAGGCCGATGAGCCTGGATGCACCCGCGTTCAAACCGAAGAAGTCCGTCGCCTTGTCCGGCGTTCCGGCGGGAAACACGGCGCTGTGCACGGTAGGCCGGAGCGGCAATGACCTGCACTATCGCGGTTACGACATCCTGGACCTGGCGGCCCGGTGCGAGTTCGAAGAGGTAGCGTACCTCCTGCTCTATGGGACCCTTCCAACGGAAAAGGAGCTGGCGGGATATAAGGAAAGGCTGCGAGGCCTGCGCGGGCTGCCTCCGGGCGTGATGACGGCGCTCGAACAAGCGCCGGCGGGGGCGCACCCGATGGACGTACTCCGCCTGGGCGTTTCGGCGCTGGCGGCGATCCGGCCGGAAGCGCAGCCGTTCACGCGGCAAAGCGCGCTCGATGTCGCGGACCGGCTGATGGCCTCGCTTGGTCCCATGCTGCTCTACTGGCATCACTTCGCTCAACACGGCAAGCGAATCGAGGTCGAAACGGACGACGAATCCATCGCCGCGAACTTTCTGCGCCTGCTGCATGGCAAAGCGGCCAGCGCCGAGTGGATTGAGGCCATGCAGGTTTCGCTGATCCTATACGCCGAGCATGAATTTAACGCTTCGACATTCACGGCTCGCGTGATCGCGGGCACCGGTTCCGACATGCATTCGGCCATCGCGGGGGCGATCGGCGCGCTGAAGGGTCCCAAGCACGGCGGCGCCAATGAAGTCGCGCTGGAGATTCAACAGCGCTATGCGTCGGCGGATGAAGCGGAGAGAGACATCCGCGCCAGGCTGGAGCGAAAGGAAGTGATCATCGGATTCGGGCATCCTGTCTATACGGTGAGCGATCCGCGCAACGCCGTGATCAAGCGAATCGCAAAAAACCTCTCCGGAGCGCCAGAGGACCGTTTGCTCTACGACGTCGCGGAGCGGTTGGAGCGAACCATGCAGGAGGTGAAAAAGATGTTCCCCAACCTCGACTGGTTCTCGGCCGTGGCTTACCACCGCATGGGGATTCCGACTCCCATGTTCACCCCAATCTTCGCGATTGCGCGTACGAGCGGTTGGGCGGCGCATGTCATGGAGCAGAGAGAGGACGGGAAGATTATCCGTCCGTCCGCGAACTACACCGGCCCCGAGGATCGCCGGTTCGTGCCCATCGAAGAGCGCAGCTAATGGCACACATCTCAAACGTGCGGCCGGACTTCGACCGGGTCCTCACGGATATCGCCGATTACGTTCTGGAGTACAAAATCGAAAGCGCGCTGGCCTACGAAACAGCGCGCTACTGCTTGCTGGATACTCTGGGCTGCGGGTTGCAGGCGCTGGAATTTCCCGCCTGCACGAAGCTGCTTGGCCCTCTTGTTTCCGGATTGACGATGAAAAATGGAGCGCGCGTGCCGGGCACTTCCTACGAGCTCGATCCGGTCCAGGCCGCGTTCAACATCGGCACGATGATCCGCTGGCTCGATTTCAACGACACCTGGCTGGCGGCCGAATGGGGACATCCTTCGGATAATTTAGGCGGGATCCTTGCCACGGCCGACTGGCTGTCGCGCGAGCGGGAAGCGGACGGCAAGCCCGGGCTGACCATGCGCGATGTCCTGACGGGCATGATCCGGGCACACGAGATTCAAGGCTGCCTGGCTCTTGAGAATTCGTTCAACAAGGCCGGACTCGACCATGTGGTGCTGGTGAAGGTCGCATCGACCGCCGTCGTATCCGCGATACTTGGGCTTTCCCGCGATCAGATACTGAACGCCCTATCGCTCGCGTGGGTTGACGGGCAAGCGCTGCGCACTTACCGGCATGCTCCGAACGCGGGCTCGCGCAAAAGCTGGGCCGCGGGCGACGCCACTTCCCGCGCGGTGCGGCTGGCCCTGATCGCGCAAACAGGCGAGATGGGCTACCCGTCGGTGCTGACCGCCAAAACATGGGGCTTTTATGACGTATCGTTCCGGGGACAGCCGTTTCGCTTCCAGAGGCCCTATGGCAGCTACGTGATGGAGAATGTGCTGTTCAAGATCTCTTTTCCGGCCGAGTTCCATGCGCAGACGGCGGTGGAGGCCGCGGTGGCGTTGCACCGGAGGTTGGCGTCCGCCGGAAAGAGCGCCGCGGATATTCAGCGCGTGACCATACGGACCCATGAAGCGTGCATTCGCATCATCGACAAGCAAGGGCCACTGAACAATCCGGCCGACCGGGACCACTGCATCCAATACATGGTCGCCGTAGCGCTACTGACCGGCGATCTCAAGGCCGAAGATTACGAAGACGCGGCGGCCGCCGATTCTCGCATCGACGACCTTCGTGCGAGAATCACTTGCGTCGAAGACAGACAGTTTACGCTGGACTACCACGATCCCGGGAAACGTTCCATCGCGAACGCGCTTACGGTTGAGCTGACGGACGGGACAATACTGCCGGAAGCCGCGATCGAATATCCGATCGGACACCGTTTGCGCCGCCAGGAGGGCCTTCCGCTGCTGCTCGCCAAGTTCCAGCGAAATCTGGCGAGGAGGTTTTCGCCCGCGAGGCAACAAGCCATCCTCGCGGCCTCACTGGATCAAGAGCGGTTGGAAGCCATGCCGGTGAGCGACTATGCCGGGCTCTATTGGGGCGGCGCAGGGCTATAGCATCACGAGGCGCGTACCCGGCGCCTTTCGGGCTGGAGCGGGGAGTATATACTGCGAAAGATGCGCAAATTCGTGCTGCCGCTTGCCGCTTTCGCCGCTCTGCTTGCGTCCTGCGGAGGAGAGAATAAGCCGTCTTCCGCTCCGGCGGCAGCGGAGGCGCCCACGCCCAAGCCCACGGACGAATCACGCCGGTTTCCGAAAGAAAACCTGGTGGATACCCAGGTGGTGGACCGGCATCTGCTGGGTAAGAGCTTCATGCCGGGCGGCACTCTTGCCACCTACAAAAAAGGCAAAGTGGAGTACCAGATGTTCGCAGCCAGGCTCGCGACGCCGCTGGATGCGGCGATCATTCTGCCCGACTGGAAGAACGCATTAAAAGACGCGAAGGTGCAGGCCGCGTTTGGAGGCTATTCGGGCGATGACGCGGGCCGGCCGGTGTTCGTCTTCGCCAAAGGGGATTGGATCGCCGGCGTGGCCGGGCTCCCCGAAAAGCAGGCCGATCAACAGGCGCGCGTCCTGGCCTCCTACTTGAACTAACCGCAGCCCGCCCCGGAGAGCCCGTGTGCGAGGAACAAAACGCAATTAAACACGCGGCGGACAGCGCTTTGATATGTTTATGGTTTGATTTCCGGAAAGGGATGCATGACCAGCCAGAAACTTTGCTACGCCGCGCTCGCGGCCACGTTCTTCGCCGTGAGCGCCGGCGCCGAGGTCACTTATTCGCGTGACGTAGCGCCGATCCTGTACGCGAAGTGCACCGTCTGTCACCACCCGGACGACATCGCGCCGATGTCGCTGCTCGATTACCAGTCCGTGCGCCCGTGGGCGAAAGCGATCCGCGAAGCGGTGCTGCTGAAGCGCATGCCGCCGTGGTTCGCCGATTCGAAGACCGGGCATTTCGCCAACGATCCGAGCCTGAGCGCCGCCGAAAAGCAGATCATCGCCGACTGGGTAGACCAGGGAGCAAAGGAGGGCAACCCCAAAGATATGCCCCCCGCGCCCACCTACGCGGCGGGATGGCACATCGGCAAGCCGGACGCCGTATTCGATATCGGACAGGATTACGTAGTGAAGAGCTCGATCGCGGACCAGTACATCTACTTCACCGTGCCGACGAATTTCAAGGAGGGGCACTGGGTGCGCGCGGTGGAACTCCAACCGGGAAACCGCAAGGTGGTGCACCACGCCCACGTCAGCATCGTTTCGCCGGACGCACCGAAGAAGGCGTCGGGCGCCCCGAAGGAGGGCCCGACGTTCGCCGACTACACGTTCGCCACGGCGGACGGGCTGCGTCACATGAAGCCGGACTCGCCGGTGGTGAACGACGCCTGCTCCTACTCGGGGCCGCCGATCGACCGTCTGCACATTGCGGGCGAAGGCGCGCTGGGCTCCTACCTGCCCGGCATGCCGCCGGACAGCTACCGCGAGGGTAGCGCCAAATGGATTCCGGCCGGGGCGAAACTCCGCTTTCAGGTGCACTACCACGGCGATGGATCGACGACGGAGAAGCCGCAGACGGACCGGACCCGGGTGGGACTGATTTTCGCCTCCGAGCCGCCCCGGCATCCCATGCGCCGCATGGATATCGACAACGATTATTTCTCGATCGGCGCCGGCAGTCCGGACCAGGAAGTGAAGCAATGCGCGACCTTCGACTCCGATTCGCTGCTGCTGTCGCTCACGCCGCACATGCATTTCCGCGGCAAGGATGCGCGCTTTGAGATCCAGCGGCCCGGCGAAAAAGCGGAGACCGTTCTTTTCGTGCCGAAATACGACTTCAACTGGCAGCTCAAATACACGCTGCAAGATCCCGTTTTCGTGCCCAAGGGGACTCGCATGATTATTACGTTCCACTACGACAACAGCGCGAACAACGCCGAGAATCCCGATCCCAAGCGAGTGATTCGCTGGGGCGAGCCGAGCGCCGAAGAGATGATGAGCGGCTGGATCGACTATATCCACGCCACGCCGAACGCGCTGGCCGAGTCGCGAAGCGGAGCCGCGCGGAGCGCTCAGTAACGGAACGGCGAGGCGGGCAGATCCGCGGCGTTGTAGAGATCCGCTTCTGGATTGTCCAACCAGGCGTAGCGGACAAATACCGGGTCGGGAACCGACGCGCTGGAAACAACGACGGTAGCGCCGTCAATTCTGGCCCGGGCAGATTGAAATTTGCGGTCCGCTCCGGCGATTTCAAATCCGCCGGGTTCCGGCTTGCGAGATTTCAGACCTTCGGCGTGGTCGAAGTACAGGCGCAGGGAATCTCCTTCCCGAATGGCCTGGCGGAAGATGGGACCGGAGTATTCGATGTGCTCGCTATAGGCGATGGCGCGGGCCGCCAGGGCGAGCCGCGCGCCGACATCCTGTTTGTTTTTGGGGTGGATATTTTCCGGGTCGCCGATATCGACTGCACTCGCCATACCGGTGTTTTTCAGCCCCAGGGCCTGGCGCTGCGCGTCGCGCAACTCCGGCCATCGCGAGCCGGCGCCGGCGTTGAAGTTCGCCAGTTGCACGAAGAGAAATGGAAAATCTCCCTGTTTCCAGGCGCGCCTCCAATCCTGGATCATGGTTTGAAAAAGATGCGCGTAGAGGGAGGCGCGTTCTTCGCTGGCGTTGCTCTCGCCCTGATACCAGATGACGCCGCGAATCGGGAAAGGCGTCAGAGGAGCGATCATCGCATTGAATAAGCCTGCCGGAGACCAGCAATCGTCCTCATTGGGCGCCCACGGGCGGGGAGGCGGATTCTTACCCTCCGCTTTGGCGCGTTCGGCCTCCGACTGCCAGGCGTCAAGCTGCATTTTGCGGCGCAGCCCGGTGCGGACTGCACCGTTGTTGATCCGCGCCCAGGATGCAAAGACGGGCATCAGCGACGCGTCCGAGGAGAGAGCGTCGAGGCTAGTCCAGGCCTCGGCCGGAGTACCGCCCCAATAGCTTTCCAGGATGCCGATGGGGACGTCATTCTTTTCGCGCAGCGACCGCGCGAAAAAATAAGCAACGGCGGAGAAGCGGCCCGCGGTCTCCGGAGCGGCGACTTCCCAGGGGTCGGCGGGTACGTCGTCCATGGGATGAGACGCCACGGTATTGTGAACCCGGAAGGCGCGGATCCGGCTGTCGGTGGCCGCCGCGATTTCCGCTTTTGCGTTGTTCGCACCGGCCAAGGCAAACTCCATGTTGGACTGGCCGGAGGCGACCCAGACATCCCCAATCAGGACGTCCCGGAGCGTGATCCTGTTGGCCGCCTTCACGGTCAGATCGAAGGGGCCGCCGGCCGTCTCGGGCGGCAGATAAACGCTCCAGAAACCCAGGTCATCGGCTTTTGCCGCGCCCGTGTTTCCGTGAAATTCCACCAGGACCGCCTCGCCCGCCGCGGCGCGCCCCCAGACATGCACCGGCAAGCCGCGCTGGATCACCATGTGATCGGAAAACACGCTGGGCAGCGCAACTTCCGCCGCGAGAATCGAAGCAGCCGCCAGCGCAAGGGCGGCGGCGCGAGGCAGAATTCTCATGATTTGTTTATGCCTCCGGGACCGAAACCGTGATGTTCCGGTATTGCATGCCGCCGGTGTGATCACCCTGCAAGTAGAAGGGTCCGGGTTCGGCCTCGTTGCTGTCGATGGCGCCGCCAGTGGGCGCGGGAATCTCCTGATGATCGATGGTCATCTTCCCATTGCGCAGGACGGTGACGGTACGGCCCACCAGGGTTATATCGAAGGTTTCCCATTGGCCCGGCGTTTTGGGCAGCTCGATGGACGGCGCCACGAAGCCATAGATGGAGCCCATGCTGTGGAGGTTATCTTCGCCTTCGACGTATTCCACCTGGACCTCGTACCGCCCGCGCAGATAAATGCCGCTATTACCGTCGTTTGGACAGTTGAATTCGATGTGAAGCTTGAAATCGTTAAACTTGCGCGTGGTGCGGATGTTCGAGCCGTGCTTCTCATTCAGCAGCACGCCATCACGGGCAACCCAGGCGCTTTTGGCGGGATCGAAAGGCTCCCAGCCGGTGAGATCCTTCCCGTTGAAGATCGATTCCGGGGCAGTCCATTTTTGGGGCTCAGGGCGGTCCAGTTTCGGCGCGCGCACGCCGGAGATTTTGCCGATCTCTTCGCCGCCGCGTTTGATCGTGCCGGTCATCGTCTCACCGTTCGCGGTCACTTCCCACGTCGTGCCGGGACCGTCCCCGGAGTGAGGGAGGACGGTGGCCGAAAGCGTGGCTCCGTTTACGTTGACCACCGACGCGGTCTGGACGCCGCCGCCGCGAGGCTGAATGCGGACGAGCGGTTTTCCGTTTTCCTCCTTGTACTCGATCCAGTCCGGATAGGTGGCGGTGGGGCTGGTGACAGTGAGGTCCCAGCGCCCGGCGAAAGGCTTCTCGCCGGGCTTCGAGCACGCCGAAAGAAAGAAGGCCGCCGCGGCAATTGGAATAATCAAAAATCGCTTCATGTGAGGATAGTTTATACAACATCCCGAGGGGATTTCCGGGAGAGCGCGGTTCACGCATACGCTCACTCCGCAACAAGGTGTGCGGATAGCCGATCCCACCGCCACGCGGCGTTGCGGCCGCTTAGATGAACACCGCCCAGCCATTCCTCGATACCGTTCAGCTCGATATGATCGGCGCGGCCGTCCATGACGTTTCGCCCCGCTTGTGTAATCGTCACCGTCCCCAGCCCCGCCCGCGCCGCGGCGGATACCTGAAGAAGGGGATGCCGACTGGCGGCAAGATTGGCGATGATCCGGTAGAACGACCAGTCGCCCATGAAAATTCGCTCCTCCAGGCTTTGGACCGCCGCGAAGAGACGTCTTCCGGTGAGCGATCCCCGCTCACGAAGGACGGAAAGTGCTTGCCGTTCCGTCCGGGACAGACCCTCCTGGACTGAAGGAAACTGCTCCAAGTGACGCCGGAAGGCGGCGGCGAGGAAAGGCAGCGCGGATGAATCCGTCTCGATAAAGCGCTCAATGGCCCGAGGGTCGGGCGAGGTGAACGCACGCCAAGCCGCTTGACTCAAGCGAAACTGCGCGCCGGTAACGCGCAGACGCATGTCCATGAGAGGCGCCAACTGGTCCGCTGTGAGTTGCCCGAGGCCGGCAAAATGGTCTATTCCCGGATAACACCCCACGCAGATGAGGCTCAGTTCCACCGCTCCGAGATTCTGCCGGCTGAACCAGTCCAGCGCGTTGATCAGGATCAGTTGGTCGGATAGCTTGTGGTCGAGCCAAATGACGACCTCCTCATGCCTGGGGAAGGCGGCGAGTGCGGCCTCACCTGCTTTCAAGTACTGATGAGCCATCTCCCGCGTGGCGTACCCGGCCTCGGCGATAAAGCCGGCGCGGGCATTCCGCCACGCCTCGGCCGTAAGGCTGGCGGGCGCCGGCCCCTCGTACATCAAATCGCCGTAGATCGAAACGTCTCCCGGTAGCGCGGCTTTCTTCAATGTACCGGCGACGGACTCCCCATCGGTGATATGGAGCATGGCGGATCTTCCTTCTATCGAGCTATCCAAAGCGTACCGAGTCTAATGACGGCCCGCATGGAATGAGTCACCGCCGCGACCGATTTTCGGGATTTCCGGTGGGCCGCGCGCTGCCTGAAATCGTCCGGCTAAGGACGTTCTCGGGCAGTCGAGAGCCGGTTCACGGGGCCCGATGCGCCCGGTCATCCCGCCGAAATGCCCTTTGTGTCTTTTGGTCCGGGAAGTGCTATCTTCTGGGCAGGAAAGGAGCGGCCGCGCGATGCCCACCATTAATCATCCGGAAGTTCAGCCAAGCTGTGAGGGGGCGCCTTGGGGCGAATTCGCGATGAGCGCTCCGGACGCGGAACGGCTGCTGCTGCAATCACGATTCGTTAGAAATCGGGTGGAAGCTGAGATTTACAACAACCTGGAGGCGTGCATCCGCAAGGCCAGGCTGCTGGATCCTTCCGAGGTGCCGCCGGATCTGGTCACGATGAATTCGCAAATCCTGCTTCGGGATGTGGAGAACGCGCGGGAATTTGTTTTCACGCTGGCGTTCCCTTCCCGCGCCAATGCGAAAAAAGGCAGAATCTCCATTCTCACGCCGCTGGGGTCGGTTCTGCTGGGAGCGCGCAAAGGCCAGCGGCTGACGTGCCCCATCGATAATACGGTCTCCACCGTGGTGGTGGAATCGATTCTCCACCAGCCCGAAGCATCCGGCGATTATTGCGGTTGAGGGCGGCTTGGAGCATCGGGGCTACTTCGAGACCGCAACGTCGAGGAGCCAGAGCAATCCACCAAACAAGATCGCGGCTCCGATTACCTTGACGGTGGTGCTCAGATGCTGCGCCTTGGAGTACTTGCGGGGCTGGTGCTCCTGGCCGGGAGCGGTTTCCATCCATTGGGGTTCAGGTGTTCGTGATTTTGGCAAGGGTCTGGGCCTCTCCCCTATCGGTGCAATCCAGGGGCCATCTCTCACTTCCTTACACATGACATGAAACTGCAAGAAATCGGCTATGGAAACGCCGCCGGGCTGCGATTTGGCCCTGCCACTTTCCTTGCGCACTGAAAGTAAGTATGCTTTAGGATATTCGGTTCCTCAAAACAGGCACCCGAAGGAGGCACACACGATGAGCGAGCAGGGCTCCGATCGCCGCGATTTTCTGAAATCGGCGGGAGCGATTTTCACAACGTCCCTTTTCACCGGCAACGTAAAGGGAGCGAACGACCGGATCAGCGCCGGATTCATCGGAATCGGGACGATGGGTTCCGCCAATCTGGAGGTGGCGCTGGATCATGGCGTGGAAGTGAAGGCGGTGTGCGACGTCTATCAACCGCACCTGGAAAGGTCGGCGGCCATGGTGACAAAAGCAGGACAGAAGGCGAAGGAGTTCAAGGATTTTCGCGATGTGCTGGCGGACAAATCGATCGACCTGGTCTGCATCTCCACGCCCGACCACTGGCACCCGTACATGACCGTGGAAGCGTGCAAAGCCGGCAAGGATGTGTACGTGGAAAAACCGGTCTGCACGGCGGTCGATGAGGGATTGAAGATGGTGGAGGCCGCGCGAAAGTACAACCGGGTGGTGCAGGCGGGCACATGGCAGCGGTCCGGCCAGCATTTCCAAAAGGCGTGTGAAATCGTGCGCAGCGGACAACTGGGAAAGGTGGCTTTCGCGCGCACCTGGATTTATTCGAATGAGCCGCAAGCGGGAATCGGGAACCCGCCGGATTCCAAGCCGCCGCTGGGGCTCGATTGGGACCTCTGGCAGGGTCCTGCGGAGGCCCGTCCGTTCAATCCGAACCGGTTCGGCGTTTATCCGAACGCTTATTCCTACTTCCGCTGGTTCTGGGATTACGCGGGAGGGCAGCTTACCGACTCGGGCGTACACATGCTCGATATTCTGCAAATGGCATTCGATGAAGCGATGCCCAAGGCG
>DASZXS010000023.1:0-40713 GCA_035545735.1 Bryobacteraceae bacterium
CGGTTCATCCCGGCGATTGGCCGCGCCTTCAATGTCCCGCGCCACGCGAAAACCGATGTTACCCGAGGCGCTCTCCGGCGAATTGGACGACCGCGCGGCGTTTCGATACCGGAAGCAATATGACTCGTGGCACAAGTATGAGCCGCCCCTCATCACCCGCCACTCTCCCGTCTGCGGACCTGCGGGGTCGGCGGTGACATCCGCATTTCTGGGAGACTCGAAAACGGACGGGAGCGGGATCTTTGTGCAGTCGTATACGCTGCAATACTACCGCGGACACGCCACGGTTTCTATCGCGTCCGGTCCCTCCCATTGAGGTTGCGCCCGCGACTGAAGGAAGAAGGAGGAGAGAGTGACTTTGAATCGTCAGAAGACCTGCCTTATTACAATGCTCGCGGTGGTGACGCCGGCGCTTGCCGAGCCGCAAGGAGTTGGCAACGGTGACACCATCAAGAGCCTCTCGGACAGCTCCGATGCCATCGTAGTGGGCACCGTAGCCGGCGTGCCGGCCGACGGCGTCTTCGATCTGAACGTCGCGCGCGTGCTGAAGGGTGCGGTGGATTCCGTCATTTTGCGGGTGACCGGCCCGACGGCTGCGGCCACCCAGCCGCAGCCGCCGGCAAACACGCCCGGTATTTTTTTTCTGTCCCATGGAATGGGAGCATGGAATCTGCTCCCGATACTTGGTGGCAGCGCCCCATTCGACGAGACGTATCTGCCCGCGCGCCTTGAGGCGCCCTCGACCGTCGACACCGACCCGTTAGAGCAGGTCATCGCAGAGTTCGACGCCGCTCTCGATGAGACAACTATCTTGCGCTACCGGTTTGATTTGACGTCCATCTCCGGCACTACAACCTCCGCCCGCCTGACGGCGCTTTACCGGCGCTTGGCGTCGTCGTCCAGTCCGGTTCTGGCCTCGGCGGGCTTGGCGGGGCTCATCAGCCTGAATGATCCTTCGGCTCTGCAAAAGTGTGAAGCCGCGGCCAGGATGCTTGGAGATCCGCGAGCATTCCTGGAGGATCTCGCCGCGGCCATCCGGCAGGTATATCGCAACCCCGATCCGGCGGGAACCGCGGCGCTGGCACGGATTGCTTCCGATTCAGCGATGGACGTAGGACTCAGGCGGGCTGCCGCCTTTTCTCTCCGAGCCATACACACTTCCAGCACCGTCTGTTCAACGCCGATGAACAGCAATACCTTCAGTTTTGGGTGCGGTGGTGGGCCGAGAACAGGCCGCACTCGCGCACTGAGTCCGGCTTTGGATCGATAGCCGCTCGTCGATCTGCGACGTGATGGATCCGGGCCTGGATAGGTTCACCACTTGGAATGCGCCGTCAAGAGTAAGAATCTAAGTTAGCCATACGCGGTCGGAAACAAGAACTCCGCAAGTTCGCGTTGGCGCGCCTCCACCCGCTGCTGCAGAGGCTGCCCTGAACTGTCCACATGTTCTTTGTCACCCCGGACACCCAGTATGCAGCGGTCTGATTCGCTGCCGCGTATGCCTGCTTATTGGTGATCTGATTGATAGCAGACGGAAAAACGGAATTCGCTGAGGCGCGTCCAGGACGGATTTTGCTCCGATTATCGGCTTGGCTTCATCGCCGGAGGCGTCTCTTAGGCAGAAAGGCATCCATGGAGTCACGTTAAGGGCTGGTCGAGTGATTTTGAGCAGAGGGCAGTTGAAGAGTCAGACCGATGTCCACCAGGGTTCGACCATCGTGACCGCCGCGCAGGCTTGACGCCGCGCATTAGGTATAAATCCTATAGCGAACAAAAGGCGAATATGCTACACTGCTTTGGCGGACATAAACGCACACCCTAAGAAGGAGCCATGATGAACACACTAAGCGCCAGAATGCTTCCCGAGTTCGAGCAGGAAATGGCGAACACGCGGAAAATCCTCGAAAAGATTCCCGAAGACAAATTCGACTTCAAGCCCCACGAAAAGTCCATGTCTCTGGGGCATCTTGCCGGCCATGTGGCCGAACTTTCCGGATGGGGCACATCGGTTCTCGAAACGGAACTGCTGACCTTCGGCCCCGAACACAAACCCTTCGATCCCAAAACCCGAAAGGAAGTGCTCGACCTCTTCGAACAGGGCGTCAAGAAAACGAGCGAGCGGCTCGCCGAAGCCAGCGACGAGCATCTCAGCAAGAATTGGACGTTAAAATTCGGCGATTACACAATCCTGTCGATGCCAAGAGCGGACGTCCTCCGCAGCGTAGTTTTGAATCACGTGATCCACCACCGCGCACAACTCGGCGTCTATCTGCGTTTGAATGACATCGCGCTTCCGGGGATGTACGGTCCGTCCGCGGACGAAACCTTCCCGCCTCAGGCGCACGCTCAGGCTTAAGCTATTCGAGCGCCTCGGTCAGCACGCGTCCAAAAGCGCCGGCGGGCATCTGCACATCGAAGATGGCGGAGAGCGTCGGCGCGACATCGTTCACTGCGACATTCGAGCGATAGACGCCTTTGCGAATTCCGGGTCCATAGAAAATCACCGGAACATGGCTGTCGTAGAGGTAAGGAGTACCGTGTGTAGTGCCTTTGGCTGAGAACATGTAGTACGGCTCCGGCACGATGAAAACATCGCCTGAGCGCGGCCCATAAAAGCCGTAGCGTACCGCCTTGCTTACCGGGTCGTTCGCGTCGTCTCCTCTTTCGACTTCGTCCCGCGTGTAGGCGCGGGCGATATGAGGAAAAGCGAGCGCGGCATCCGCGACGACGCGCCGTGCCTCCGCCGGATCGATATGTTTTGACGCCAGCAGATCGTAGTTCAAATACACGGAATAGCCGCCGGGGAGCATCCACTCGCCCGGGCCGTATTTCCCTTCGAGCGCCGCCTGGAGGGCATTCTTCAGCTTCGCCAGGTCCAGTCGTCCGCCCGGCATCTTGCGCGCCTGATTGGCCTCCACCAAATTGGCCACGCCATGATCCGCGGTGAGAACCACCAGCGTATTTCCCGCGCCGATCTTCGCATCGAGAAAGCGCAGCAGCTTACCGATCACCTGGTCGGTGCGTACGGAAATGTCGTGAACCTCCGGGGAATCCGGACCCAGCCCGTGCCCCACCCGGTCGTTCGAAGAGAAACTGATGGCGAGGACGTCGGTGCCCGGATGCTTGCCGAGCTGTTCGCTCTCAATCGCGCGCTCCGCGAATTCCTCCACGATGTCGTTGCCGAAGGGCGTTTCTCCCACGGCGCAATGACGGAGGCCCTCTCGCTGGTCAATCGAGCAGAAGGGTTTATCGCCCGGCTTGGCGTTTACCGCCGTCCACGCCGCGGACTTATATTTGCTCGCCGGCCCGGCGGCGTTCGCCTCTCGGGCCCACTGCGGAAGTTCACTTCCGTAGTACGTGCTGCTGACGAAGCGGTCCAGTTTTTCGTCATACCAATACGCGCGATCGGCCATATGACCGGACGGTAGAATAGAGGCGCGGTCCTTCAGCGAAATGCCAATCACTTTCACCGTTTTTCCCGCGATCTTCATTTCGTCGGGTACCGTGTCCACCAGCAACCGCCGGGGCGACGCCCCCTCCGTATTCGGAGCGCCTCCGAGTTCTTTTGTTTCCTCGTCGGACACGCTGGTCACCACTTTTTTTGCATTCCGGTCGTACCATTCATTGCCGATGATGCCGCTCACCGATGGCGTCGCTCCGGTCAGGAACGTGGAATGGCCAATCGCCGTTACGGTGGGGAAGTGAATGTGATGGGCATTGGTGAAGACCGCTCCTTGCGTTAGCAGCCGGTCGAAGCCTCCGTGGTATTCCTGCCGGAACCGTGTCAAATAATCGAAGCGGAACTGGTCGATCACGATCGTGAGCAGCAGTTTTGGCTTGCGGGCCGCGTGCCGCGCCGTGGGTACGGCGGGCTTTGGCGTCTGCGCGGCCAGAGTGAGCGGCAGAACCGAAAAAGAGAGGAGAGCGCACGCGCGCGCGAGTCGTTTCATGGGGTAAATAGTGAAGTTAGCTTATTTGCCCCGGTGCGCGCCAGTCAGAAGGCGTATCCGAGAGTTGCCTGGTAGCTTCTCGGCGCCACGAAATGCGTGCCGCTAAAAGTCGAAAGGAAATTATAGAGAGCAACTTTGTTCGTCAGGTTGGTGATCGTGAGCCGCAAGGAGATTTTCCGGCGCGTGTCGGATTTGAGCAGATTGTCCGTCCCCAGCGCCACGTCGAAAAGGCTGCGGGCTTTGACACGATCCGGATTGTGATCGTCGTTTTCAGTGCCGGTCGCCGGGAGCGTAATTAACGTGGACTGGACCAGTCCGCCGCAAGAGCGCAGGGGACTGCCATAGCCGGCGGACACTCCACCGCACGATAACCCGATGGCGACCTGTTCGGCTGCCGTGAGCGCCAGTGCCGCCGCGGCGTCGGGCACTCCACTCACTACCTCGCCGCTATCGAAGCGCCATATGAAGTCGACCCAGGGGCCGTCCTTGCCGCGCTGGTAACGGAAGTTGGCCGTCTGTTGATAAGCCTGGTCGTGGTCGATGCGGAATACACCGCCGGTGTCGGCGCCGCTGCCTTGAAACACCAACCCGCCGATCCCCGGGGGGAAATACCGGGCGCGAGTGTGTCCAAAAGTCAGATAGGCCTGGAATCCGTGGATGTCCGTCGTGCTGAGGCGTCCCGTCAGTCCATCCAGTTTCGAATTGTGCCAGGCAATGGGGAAGGTGATGGGGGTGTTGAACAATGCGTCAAAATCGTAGCCGCCGTGAGTAAACTTCCAGAAATAGTCGCCGTCAAAGAGCAGAAACCGGCCGATCTTCTGCTGGAGCCCCGCGTTGAACTGATTGCGGAAGCCCGGTTCGATGGGGAGGCTTCCACCCATCCCCGGCCCGTTTTGCGCCAGCCCTCCGGCGCCTGTGGAACTGGACAGGAGAAGGTTCTCGTTGAACGGCGTTTCGAACGTCCGGGAGTACGCTACGCGCAGGACGGTCCCGGTCGGCTTCAGCAGGTAAGAGATCCCCAGCCGCGGCTGCACTCCGTTCTTTGATACCAGCCCGTTGTACTGGTCGTCCCGCAGGCCGACGTTAATGGTCCAATGCCCGAGGCTGATCTGATCGTTCACATAGAAGGCGTACTGATTGATATTGGCCTTCTGGTGAAAATTAAAATAGGAGCCTCCGCGCGTGAGATCGTACGGCACGAGGCCCGGCAGCAATGCCGGGTTCGGAGTATAGGACGGATTGATCTGCGCGCACATCGCGGGATTGGTCACGCCAGGCAACCCGAGGGCATCTCCATCGCGATCCAGGCAAACGGGATTGTAAGAAGGATCGGTAACGCCGAGAGAGAAATCTTCGAGCAGGCGCGTCTGTTGGATCTCGCTCCCAAACTTCAAGTCGTGGCGGCCGCGGACGGTGGAAAGGTCGATCTTGAGGCCGTAGTTGGTGAGAAAACGCGCTTGGGAGATTGTCGCGGGTGTGTCGTCGAAAGGGTCGCGGCTTCCGTAATAATTTACTTCGTCGCGCCGCGAGTAAGGACTGATAGTCAGCAGCGTCTTGGTGCCGAAGGTGTGCTGGTAACCCGGCGCGATGTTCCAGGTCAGGACTCGCTGCCTCTGGTCCTGGGACAGTTGATCGTAGCTGTTCGGCGCTTGAAACCAGTTGCGCGCCACGAAAAGGTTGAGGTGCAGCGCGTCCTCGCCCGTCGGGTTGTAATCGAGCCGGTCGAAAATATTCGCGTTGTTGCCGATATCGTGAATTGGCAGAAGCTCCGGAGTATCGAGAAAGTGTCCCGTGCGAATTCCATTCAGCGCGGTGAAATTTCCGAATTTCGCCGTGCCCACGCCAAACGCGGCGCTCTCGCCCCAGGTGCCGAACGAGCCCCAGGTCGTTTCCAGGCTTCCAAAAGGATGCGCCGCGCCCAAGCCGGACTTGGTTGTCGCGTTTACCACCAGGCTCGATTTGTCGCCGTACTGCGCACTGGGAGCCCCGGTGATGATCTCCATGCTTTGAATGGCGTTGGGCGGCAACTGTGTGGAGAAAACCTTGCTCTGCTGGTCGCTGATAGTCTGCCCGTCGATCACGAAGCTGACCTGCGCGTGGTCGCCGAGCGGATGGAAGAACCCATTCGCGTCGGAAGCCGTTCCGCCGGTGGTGTTATTAATCACCGAGCTCAGCCCCGCGGCTGGATCGAACGTTGGCAGCTTTGAAAAAATGGCCGAATCGGTATCGGTGTGCGCGATCGGTTCGTTTTCCACCATCGCGCCGCTCGCCTCCACCACCACGGTCTGCTCGGCGCTCGCCAGTTGCAGAGCGAACGTCAGTTCGATCGGAACATTCGTCCGAACGGTAACCTCCTTGACGCTCGCGTTGAAGCCTGGTTTGGTTATCGTGAGGCGATAGTTGTTCATCGGCACGTTATCGAAGCGGAAATGGCCGCTCGCGTCGGTGGTGGTCTCCCGCTTGTAGTTGGTCAGCGGATTGACGATCGCCGCGGCCGCGTCGGGGATCACCGCATTGGTTGGATCCGTCACCGTCCCTTCGACAGTCCCGCCGCTGATCGACTGCGCGCAAAGAGGCAGACCCGCCAGCGACAGGGACACCAACAGCTTAAAAAATTTGGAAGACAGCACGAAATTTCCTTCCTTCCTGAATCATCGAACGTTCGTCTGGTTGCGCCGCGCGCAGGCACGAAAATTGGCGCGCCCGGCGCGGAAGCGAATTGGATGACGTTCAGGCGGGAGGCCCGCGGGACGGGGTGGAAAGAAGACGAAATTCGGCGGCGGACGCGCCCGGCTCGTCGAGCGCGCTCCACTCGCACTGCGGCGGCGGGACTAGCGACAGCGCCGCGGCAGCCTCGAGGATCGGGAGATGGCTGGCATGGCAAACAGGGCAGGTTTGAGGATGGCTTCCCTCGTGTCCCGGCGGATGGTCGCCGATAGTGACGGCGCTTTGCAGCGCGGTGAACGCCACCATGAGCAACAGAATCAGCGCGGAGCGGAGAGCGGTGCGCCAAGCGGCGCCAATCGCTTCCGCCGCGGTCCGCGAAAAGGATCGCGCGTTCGGCTGTGGCGGCTGGAGCATCCGGGCGTTAGTATAAATAGACGTTGTATCTTAACCTTTCGTTACGACAGGAGCCAAAACGCCATCGCTAATCCCATGAACATTTCAGTCAAGGGCGACTACGCTTTACAGGCCGTCTTCGACTTGGCCGAACAATCCGAAGGCGGAGAACCGGTCAAAATCGCTTCGATTGCCAAGCGCTGGAAAATCCCTCAGAAGTTCCTGGAATTAATTCTAGCGAGCCTGAAGCAGGGCGGGTTTGTCGAATCGCGCCGTGGCGCCGACGGAGGATATCTGCTTGCACGCCCGGCCAGTGCGATTACGGTGGGTGAGGTCGTCCGCTACATCGAAGGCGCCCGCTCGGCGCGCGGCTCCGGTCAAAAAAAGGACGACGATCCGTTCCGCGCGATGTGGGAGCAAGTGGACCAGGCACTCTCCGAAGTGCTTGACCACACTACGTTCGCGGATCTTCTCCGCGCGTGGCGGGAAAAGCAGGCTCGGTACGTGCCGAACTGGGAAATCTGATTCGTGATCTTCGACGATAACTCTCTGAGCATCGGCCGCACTCCCCTGGTGCGTCTGAATCGCATTGCCCAGGGGCTTCCGGCGACGATCCTCGCTAAAATCGAAGGCCGCAATCCGGCCTATTCGGTCAAATGCCGTATCGGCGCCTCGATGATATGGGACGCCGAAAAACGCGGCGTTCTGAAGCCGGGCAAGGAACTGATCGAGCCTACCAGCGGGAATACCGGTATTGCGCTCGCTTTCGTCGCCGCCGCCCGGGGCTATCCCATCACGTTGGTGATGCCGCAGACTATGTCCATGGAGCGGCGGAAGGTTCTTCGCGCGCTCGGTGCGAAGCTAATGCTCACCGACGGCTCTCTCGGCATGACCGCCTCCATCCAGCAGGCCGAAGACGTCGTCGCCTCCGATCCCGGCCGATTCGTTCTGCTGCAGCAGTTTACGAACCCCGCGAACCCCGCGATTCATTTCAGCACCACCGGACCGGAAATCTGGGACGATACCGGCGGACAGGTTGACGTCTTTGTCTCGAGCATCGGCACCGGCGGCACGATTAGCGGAGTGTCGCGGTATTTTAAGCACGCAAAGAAGAAAAATGTGCTGAGCGTGGGGGTCGAGCCGGAAGGAAGCCCGGTGATTGGCCAGTATCTGCGGGGCGAGCGCCTGCGGCCCGGTCCGCATTCCATTCAGGGAATTGGCGCCGGTTTTATACCGAAAACCCTCGATCTCTCGGTCGTCGATCGGGTTGAGACGGTCACCGATGAGGAGGCCATCGAGACAGCTCGCCGGCTCAGCCGCGAGGAAGGGATACTCTCAGGCATTTCCTGTGGCGCGGCCGCCGCAGTCGCGGTCCGGCTGGCGCGCGAGCCAGCCATGGAAGGGAAAACCATTGTCGCCATTTTCCCCGATTCCGGCGAGCGCTACCTGTCGAGCGTACTTTTCGACGAAGACTAAAAGGAATTACACTGAACTCATACGGGGAATTGTAAGGCGGATGTCGGCAACGTTGACCGTTGTGGACATCCGCCCGCGTAACGGGGACTTACCTACTTAAACGCCTCCACGAGGCGAGATGTTACCTCTCTTTCAAAAAAAGTCGAAAAGTTTCCGGTTGACCATCCGCCGATTCTTACGCTAAGATGGAAGGCGAAGATAAGGCGAATCTAGAAGGAGGCGTTCCTTATGCCATTCCCGCAAAACCTTCGCTGTGGTCCTTCCGGTTGGAATTACCCGGACTGGAATTCTTCGGTTTATGACGATCCCTCCGCGCGCGGCCGCCACCGGATTGAGTTCCTGGCCCGCTATTTCGACGCGATAGAGATCAATGCCACGTCCTATCAGTTCATCCGGCCGGAAGTGGCGCGCCTGTGGGTGGCCAAAGCCGCTCCGTTTCCTCGTTTCCTGTTTTCGGCCAGGCTGCATCGGAGTTTCACTCACGAACGCAAGCTGGAGAAGCACACGGTGGCCGCATTCCGCGAAGGGATATTGCCCCTGAAGCGCGCCGGCCGCCTGGGATGCCTGTTGATGCAATTCCCCTGGGCTTTCCGCTTCACGGCGGAAAATCGCGAATACCTGATTCAATTGCGCCGGGCCTTCCACGAATTTCCGCTGGTGGGGGAATTTCGCCACGCCAGTTGGACCTGCGAGGAGGCGCGCGGGACGCTCATCGACTACCGGGTCGGGTTCTGCAACATCGATCAAGCGCCTTTTTCGAGTGCGACTCCACCCACGGCCCTGCTTACCTCGCGCGTCGCCTACGTCCGGTTTCACGGGCGGAACCCGCAGGATTGGGAGCCGAAGGCTGTGTCCGCGGCGCCCGCTCCGAGGCACGATTATCTCTATTCGGGCGAGGAGCTATCGGCGTGGAAACCGAGGATCTTATCTCTGGCGGAACACGCCCCGCTGGTGATGGTAGTGATGAACAACAGCGCCGGTGGCAAGTCGGTGGTGAATGCGCTGCAAATGCGGCGCTTTCTTGCGGGCGACGCCGGCCAGGCGCCTGCCGGGTTGCTGGAGTGCTATCCGCGGGATCTCGAAGAGTTTCACGCGATCCTCCCCTTGCAGCGCAAGCTGTTTGCCTTCGCGCCCGGGACCGACCGCGCCGTCGCCTGAGTTCTTCGGTTTACTGCGGAACCGCCTCAAGCAGACAGGACGGGGAACGCGTAGGAATAACCCGGGTCAAACGGAAGCCGGCGGACGCGAACAGTTCCCGGAATTCCTGTTCTGTCCGCTCCTTGCTTCCGCAGAACACCATCATTTCGAGGTCGATGAATTTCCCCGGATGCGGCTCGTTGCCGGGCGTGATAATCGCGTCGACGACCAAAATTTTGCCATCCGGTTTGCCTTCGAGCGCCTTATGGCAATTCTTCAGGATGATGGCCGCCTTTTCGTCGTTCCAGTCGTGAAGAATATGCTTCATGATGTAAGCGTCGCCGCCCGGCGGGATATGCGCAAAGATATCGCCCGCAACCGCGCTGCACCGGTCCGACAGGCCGCGGGCCGCGATGCTCGCCTGGGCTCCAGGCGCCACCGATTCCAACTCCACCACCGTTCCGCGCATGGCGGGATATTTTTCCAGAACGGAGCAAAGGAGGTATCCATGCCCGCCGCCCACGTCGACCAGGGTGCCGATCGAGGAAAAATCGTAGGCATCGAGAATCGCCGGCACCGTGGTTCGGCTGAAGCTGGTCATCGCCGCGTTAAAGGCGTCCGCTTCGACCGGATCGGACGCGAAATATTCAAACGCCGCTTTTCCGAAGACATGCTCGATGGTGGTTTCACCCGTTTTTACCGAATGGGGAAGTTCTGAGAAGAGCTTGAGATGGAACGGATCGCAGATCCAGATGGCCATGGCCCGCGATGAACCCGGCACATCGGAGCGCAGCAGATCCGCTGCCGGGGTCAGGCCAAATGTGCCGGGCGCGGTTTCGGTGAAAATGCCGAGGGACGCGAGCGCGCGCAGGACCCGGTATAGCCGTTCCGGATGCACCGAGGTCTGCCCGGCCAGAGAGCCGACGGGAACCGGACCGTTTGCGAGCAGGTCCGCAATGCCCAGTTTTGCGGCGATGTAAAGGGATATCGACGCCATATAGCCGGTCGCCGCTGCCATTAGTTGTTGAATGGGTTGGGGCCCGGGCACAGCTGTGGCGGATGTGGACATAGTTTTTCTCTCTTCTCTTGGGGGCGAATTTAACTGTTTATGGTAACCGAGGAGCGGCATCCGAGGCGACTGTTTTATTCCAGGGCGATGATGATGGCTCCGGCAACGATCAGCAGGCCGCCGAGTCCCTTCGCCAGGGTCAGTTTTTCGCCTAAAAAGACGGCGCTCAGAACGATCACCAGGGCGACGCTGAGCTTATCGATGGGAGCGACTCTCGAGGCTTCGCCCATTTGCAGTGCACGGAAATAACACAACCAGGACAATCCGGTGGCAAGCCCGGACAGTACTAAGAACAACCATGTTTTGCGCGATCCCACCACAAAGCTGCCTGGCTGCCGCGCCAGCCACGCGAAGAGCCAGGTAAACACCACAACCACGCTCGTACGAATGGCGGTCGCCACGTTGGAATCGATTCCCTCCACGCCCAGTTTGGCGAGAAGCGCCGTGCACGCCGCGAAAATAGCCGAAAGAATCGCCCAGGTAAGCCACGTCATGATTAATAAAACTTCGACAGCCACTCGGCCACCAGCGCCGGTTTGCTGCCGCCTTCCAAGTCCATCGTTACCAGCCAGGTAACCTGGTTGTCCTCGACGGCCTTCACAGCGAAGCGCGCCCGGATGCGCGATCCGGCCGGAACGGGAGATACGAAGCGCAGCCGGTTGAACCCGTAGTTGATCTTCATTTTGTGGCTTCCCCGGACGTCCACCGCTTGCCGGGAGAGTTCGCTCAGAAGCGAAACGGTGAGGAAACCGTGCGCAATGGTTCTTCCGATCTCCGTCTCGCGCGCCGCGCGCTCACTGTCGATATGAATCCATTGCCGGTCGCCGGTTAACTCCGCGAAACGGTCGATCAACTCCTGCGTTACCGTAAGCCAGTCGCTGGTCCCGATTTCCTCGCCGGCCAGCGCGCTCAATTCCGCCAGCCCGTTCACCACGCGCGGTGTCATTGCATCACCCCGCTCTTCACCAGCGTGCGGCTGCCCGCTTCCACGGTCGCGTCCGGGAAAAAGAACCAGCGGTGCCATCCTCCCCGTACCGTGCCGCCGATCTCCTCGTTGTCTCCCAGGCTCAGGCGTACCATGCCCGCGCCGTAGGCAAAATACGGGAGAATCACGCTCCCGGCGGGCGCTTTCAGTTTCCGATTGAAGCCCAGCGCGAATTCGCGAAAGTGTTTGGCGGGTTCGCCGGCGGCGCGAAACGCGGCTTCCGCGGCGCTCAAATTCTCGTCCGCTTCAACCTTTGTCACTACGCCTTGCGCGATGGTCAGACGAAGATTCCGGACCTGCTGTTCGCCAAACCGGGCCAGCGGCACCACTAGCGTGCCTTCCACCGTGGTTTCGAGCGGCGCAACCCGTAAGGCTCCGCAGGGGAGCTCGATTTCGCGGTCCACGCGCACTTTCGCGGTCCGCATTCTCCGCGCGCTGGCGTCACCGTCCTGTTTGTTGAACGGACGCTCGCCCACCCGGAAACGGAGGTCCGTACCCGCGGGCGTCCGCACACGCACCTCGCCGGACCGCAGAGCCGCAATTGCGCTGTCTTGCTCTTTCGAAAGCGCCGCGGAATCGGCCGTGAGCGCGTCCTGGTAGATGCTATCGAACCCTTGCGGATGCGCTGTGGTCAGGCCGTCCGCCAGCACGCTTCCCTGCTGCCAGTGAAAATGGACCTGACGATGAGAGCCCTTCTCATCCAGCCACCGCGCGAGCGCCGCTTCCTCAGCCGGATCCGGCGCACGCCATTCCTCGGCCAGGGGCAGTCTTATGAAAACGTCGGTCGCGGCGAGCATCGCCGCGAGTTCGCCCGGCTTCACGGATTCGCGAGTGAGCATCACGGCGCGCGGGATGCGCCGCTTTAGCTCTTCCGTCAGTTTTGGATACGATTCCGGATCTGCCCACATCCTTACCCGCTCTTCGGGCGCTAGCTGGAGCGCTCCCAGAATCTTTTCCGCCCACATCCCATAGTCGAGTGAAGGCGCGGGCTCCTGCGGCTGGAACTGGAAATAATCGTAAGCCGTCCGCGCCATCTCGGCGATCACGCGCGCACGCTCGTCCGCCGTTTCCTGCGACCATTTGACGAAGGCCGCAATGGCGAGATGCCCTTCTGTTCGCGGCAGCGTGACGATTCCGACGTCGTCGGTCACATTGTTGGCGGTGCCCAGCGTCCCGGTTTTGTGCGCCACGATGGTCCCGGCTGGAAGCATTCCCTTCAGACGGTTAGCCCCCGTATCGCAGCGCGCCATGATGTCGAGCAGCAGCGCGGCGCTGTCCGGCTGGAGGGCGTCTCTTCGCCAGATCCGCTCCAGCAGCGCCGCCATGCCGTCGGGAGTCGAAGTATCGCGGAGGTCTTTGCGCAGATTCAGCGTTCGCAGACGCTGCTCCCGCGCGGTGGTGGTATCGAAAGCGTAGTTGAATTTTTCCGGCGTCCACTCTTCTTCCGGCGGCAGGATCACGCCGTCCCAGTCGGCGATCAGGTTGGCGGTGGAGCGGTTCACCTGTATGCCGTCAACTCCCAGGCGATGGAGGTTCGCCGTCACGGTGTCCCCTCCTCCGGCGAGGCGCAGCAGAATATCAGCCGCGCTGTTGTCGCTGATCCTGAGCATCAGCTCCATCAGGTTGCGAACGGAAAGCTGTACGCCGGGGTTGGTAAAAAGATCGCTCAACGTCCCGCTTCCCGGATGAAGATCGCCCGGCTTTAGCGACACCAATTGGCTGAGACTCAATTCACCCCGGTCTACTCGCCCGAGAATCTCCATCGCCACCGGCACTTTGAAGGTACTGGCCATCGGAAATGGCTCGCTGCCACGCACGGAAACCCGTCTGCCGGATTCCAGGTGGATTACGGTGACCCCCACCACGCCGCGATGGGCCGATGCCAGGCTTTGCAACTGAGCCTGCAAGCGGTCGAGAGGAGGTTCGGCGCACCACGCGGCAGCCGCCGCCAGAATCAAGAACGCCGGCAATCCCGCCTGCGCCGCGGTTTTCTTTCCCACTTTCACCTGACCTCCTCTGTCCTGCCGCGATCACCAGACCCGGCAGGCGTTCGCGCGGACCATCGGCTGCCCGGCCTTGCATGCGAACGCCGCGGCGAACTGCGGCAGGTTCGAGACGACGCCGTTGACGCGATACTCCAGCGGAGAGTGCGGATCCGTCATCGCTCTCTCTCGTTTCACTTCGGGGCGGTCGTTTCCGCACGCCCACTGCGCCATCCCAACGAAAAAGCGCTGATCCGGCGTGAGCCCGTCCACCGGCTTCAGGTCCTGCCCCTCAGTCGCGTGCTTCCATGCGATATAGCCAAGCAGAGTGCCGCCCAGATCCGCGATGTCTTCGCCGAGCGTTAGCTTGCTGTTGATTTTCACGTCATCGACCACGGTATATTGCGCGTACTGATCGGAGACGCACTTGGCGCGTTTCTCGAATGCCTCGGAGTCCTGGGGAGTCCACCAGTCGCGAAGATTCCCCCGGGCGTCGAAATGCCGTCCCTCGTCGTCGAAGCCGTGCGTAAGCTCATGGCCGATGGTGGAACCGGTATTGCCATAGTTTGGCGCGTCGTCCATCTTCATGTCGAAGAGCGGCGGTTGTAGAACGCCCGCTGGAAAATTGATGTCATTCATCTGCGGATTGTAATAGGCGTCCACTGTGGGCGGGGACACAGCCCATTCCCCGCGGTCCACGGGCTTACCGATTTTGTTTAGCTCGCGGCGGAATTCGAACGCCCCGGCGCGCGTGCCGTTCCCCAGGAAATCGCCGCGGTCGATCCGGATCGAGCTATAGTCGCGCCAGCGGTCGGGATAGCCGACCTTGTTCACTATGTTGTGCAGTTTTAAGAGCGCCTCGTGTTTGGTCGTGTCGCTCATCCAGGGGAGGTTCTTGATCTCCGCCTCCATAGCGGTTTCGATCTGTTTGCTCATCCGCACGGCGGCCTGTTTCTGGGCCGGACGAAAAACCCGTTCGACAAATGCCTGCCCCAACGCTTCGCCAAGCTGATCGTCCACATGACTTACGCAGCGCTTCCAGCGCGGCCGCATCTCTGGAACGCCCCGTAGAAACTTGCTGTAAAAATCAAAGCGCGCCTGTTCGAAACGTTTTGGAAGAAACGGCGCGGCCGCTTCCACAATTCGGACACGCAGATACGGCTTCCAATCGTCCATGCCGCGGGTTTTCACCAGCAGGCCGGCGCGGCGAAAAAACGCCGGTTCCGTAACGTTCAACTCCCGTAAACCGGAGAGACCGATGCCATCAAAGTAAATATCCCAGGGGAAATTGGGCGCCAGCGCGGCGAGTTGCGCGCGGGTCAGCTTGTGGTGCAGCTTGTTGGGATCGCGGCGCTCGACCACGGTCAGGGTCGCCTGGGCGAGCGATGTCTCCATCTCCATAATTCGCGCCGCTTCGGTGCGCGCCCGCGGCGCGCTATCGCCCAACAGCTCCAGCATCGTTTGGAGATGTTTGAGGTAGGTTTTCCGGATCTCCTTTGACTTGGCGTCCTGCCGGAAGTAATAATCCCGCTCGGGCAACCCAAGACCATCCGCCGACGCAAACGCGATGACGCGGCTGGAATCGCCCAGGTCCTGGTCCGCCCCGAAACGGAAGAGCGCACCGTCATCGAGGGTCATGTGAATCCCGGCCAGGAACCGGGCGAGGTCGCGCGGGGTCTTCAACTCCGCGATCTCCTTCAACCGCGGTTCGAGCGGTGTGAGCCCGGCCTTCTCGATGGCGTCCTGGTTCATGCATGCCGCGAAGTAGTCTCCGATCTCCCGCTCCACGACGCCGCGCCCCGCGTCGGGCTTTGCCGCCTGCTGGAGAATGCCCCATAGGAATTGCTGGTTCTGGTCCGCCATCTTGCGGTAAACATCCCACGAGGATTGGTCGGGAGGAATCGGATTCTTTTGCTGCCAGCCGCCGCATGCATAGCGATAAAAATCCACGCATGGATCCGCGCTCCGGTCCATGCTCTCCAGGTTGAGGCTGGGCGAATAAGGGAGACTGTTCAGCGGCTGCCCGGTTTGAGCCGGCAACACGCCACTACCCAGAACCGCCACGGCAAGGGACGCGAAAGCGCGGGAAATCATGAATAGACTCGAATCTCAGTCATGCCATGTGTCGTAGTCCGCGCGCAGCCGGCGGAGCGCGATGGCGTCCCTCTGCAGGCTGTCCCTGCTGCGAGGGGCGAGCGTGTCGTGATCCAGTATCCGCTGCACGTCCCGGATGCTATCGCTGAGCCTGCCTTTGTTGAAGCGCCTGCGCGTCAAATCGCGATCGAAGTCGGAGAGATGCTTGAGGACGGTGTCGAAGTGGTCCCGGTCCGGGCTGGACAGGGACGGCGAAATAGAGGCGGCGCGCCGCACGTCATTTTGCGTTCGTGAAACCAGGCGTCGCGCGCGTACCCACGGCGCCGCCGGCTGCGCGATTCCCCAGGCTGGCATCAGGGTTACGATCGCCACGCACGCGGCCAGCACACGGCCTCCGACGTTGGACATCGATAGCGTTCTTGTCATTCAGCCAGTATAAAGCGGAGCCGGAACAAGGCGGCGGCCGGAATTTCGGATCGCAAAAAGCCGCTGCAACGCCGGTTGCTCCGGCGGCGTATCTTTAACACAGGGGTTAGGCGTGAGATAGAATTTGGAGAGAACCACGGGGTGATTGAGATGTGTTCGAAGATTCTTATGGTTTTGACGGTTTCGGCCTCGGGCGTGCTCGCCTTCGGCCAGAAGCCGCCTGCCGTTCCTATCCCTCGGCCCGCCGAAAGCTCGGTGGGGAGCGAATCCGCTTATACCGTTGAACCCGGCACTCGCATTCCTCTGAGTTTGATCAATAGCATTAGCACCAAGAACGCCGCGCCCGGAGACCGGGTCTACCTCCAAACGGCGTTTCCCATCCTGGACCGTGGTCATATTGTGATTCCGGTGGGGAGCTACGTCGAAGGCACGGTGACGCAAGCCAAACGGCCCGGACGCGTGAAAGGGCGCGGAGAGCTGTATATCCGCTTCAATTCCCTGACGCTGCCCAACGGAGTGACGCGCGACTTTCGTGCGACGCTGAGCCAGCTTGACGGTATGGCCAGCGAAGAACTGAACCGGGGCGAGGGCAAGATCAAAAGTAGCGGAGATAAGGGCGGGGACGCGCGCACCATTGGACAAACCGCCGCCGCCGGGGCTTCGGTTGGCTCCATCGCGGGCGCGGTTGCCGGACGCCCGGGAATGGGAGTCGGGCTTGGCGCAGCCGCTGGCGCCGCCGCCGGCTTGGTGGGGGTGCTGCTCTCGCGCGGTCCAGACGCCATTCTGGAGCGCGGCTCGACGGTCGAGATGGTTCTCGACCGCCGGCTCTCGTTTTCCGACACCGACCTCGACTACAGCAAGGCGCCGCCCCAGGCCGCCGTCAGCAACACACCTCCCGCCCCGCGCTCGAAGTCGCCGTCCAACCCGATCAGCCGCTGGCCGTTCTAGCGGCGGTCCGCAAGCTTCTGGAACGCGGAGCAGGCGGGGCGCCCTTGACCGATCTTCTATAATCAAGAAGAGCCGCCTTTCCGCACAGGAACACCCTTGCAAGAGTCAATCCGGATCCGCAATGCGCGGGTTCACAACTTAAAAAATATCTCCCTCGATATTCCCCACAACCAGCTCACGGTTGTCACGGGAGTCTCCGGTTCCGGGAAGTCCTCGCTCGTTTTCGATACGGTTTACGCCGAGGGCCAGCGCCGCTACGTCGAGTCTCTTTCGGCCTATGCGCGCCAGTTCCTGGACCGCATGGAAAAGCCGGCCGTGGACGAAATCACCGGCATCGCTCCTCCGGTCGCCATCCGCCAGAAAAATACCACGCGCAATCCTCGTTCCACGGTGGCGACCGCTACGGAAATCTACGACTATTTGCGTCTCCTCTATGCCCGCGTCGGCCGCACCTTTTGCCCGAACTGCGGCGAGGAGGTCCGGCGGGACAGCGTCGATCACGTCGCGCAGCGGATGCTCTCCCAGCCCGAGGGCTCGCGCTGGTATGCGCTCTTTCCGGTTGTCACTTCGGGTGGAACCAACTCGCTGCGCGATCATCTTTTCGATCTGCGCAAAAAGGGATTCAATCGCCTGTTTCAAACCGGGCGGACCTTTGAGTTCTCGACGCCGGAATCCCTCCTCGACATCAATTTCGACAAGCCGCTGTTCGCGCTGGTGGACCGGCTTGCGATCGCGGCGGACCTCCATCAGCGCATCGTTGACGCTGTCGAGATCTGTTACCGCGAGGCGGGCGAGGTGATTTTTGAGCAGGCGGGCGTGGAGAATCCGTCTCAGATGCGTTTCTCGGAACGCTTCGCCTGCAAGGCCTGCAATATCGATCTACTTGTCCCGGAGCCGAATCTCTTCAGCTTCAACAATCCCATGGGCGCGTGCCCGCGCTGCCAGGGATTCGGCAATACGGTCGACTACGATATGGACCTTGTCATCCCCGACAAGTCGAAGTCGATTCAGTCCGGCGCGGTCGGTCCCTGGACCAAGCCCCAATACCGGCACTACTACCAGACAAAATTCCAGAGAGCCGCGGCTAAGTTTCCCATCCGCCAGAATATTCCGGTCTATGAGTTGGACGACTCCGAGAAGTCGTTTCTTTACGACCATGTGCGCCGCTTCTTCGCCGAGGTGGAAACCAAGAAGTACAAGGTTCACGTCCGGGTCTTCCTGAGCCGTTACCGCGGATACACCGATTGCGCGGACTGCCATGGCTCGCGTCTGCGCAAGGAGGCCCTGAACGTGCGCGTTGGGGGGCGGAATATTGCGTATGCCGTGAAACTCAATATCGCCGAGGCCGCGCGCTTCTTCAGTTCGCTCGAACTGACCCCGGCGGAAAGTACCATCGCCTCAAAGATTTTGGTGGAGGTGCGGCAGCGCCTGAAATTCCTCAACGACGTGGGGCTGCAATATTTAACTCTCGACCGTCTGTCCGCCACCCTGTCCGGCGGCGAGGCGCAGAGGATTCAGCTTGCCACCTGTCTCGGTTCTCGTCTGGTCGGCGCATGTTACGTGCTGGACGAGCCGTCCATTGGCCTTCACAGCCGGGATACCGCGCGTCTGATCCGCATTCTCGAAGACCTGCGGGACCTCGGTAATACCATTTTGGTCGTCGAACACGATGCCGATGTCATGCGCAGTTCCAATCACATCGTCGATCTGGGCCCCGGCGCGGGAGAACTTGGCGGGCGCGTCATCTATGAAGGCCCGTACGGACAGATGGTGTCCAACGGGATCACCTCCCTTACGTCGCGCTACCTGCGCGGCGAATTGAAGGCTTCCCGCGTCCGGGCGCGCCGTCCGGTGAACCCCAAGCGCGTCATCAAGTTCTATGGCGCCTGCGTCCACAATCTGAAGAACATCGACGTCGCTATTCCCCTTCAGATGATGGTCGCGGTCACCGGCGTTTCCGGTTCGGGCAAATCGACCCTGGTGCATGACGTGATCTTTCGGGCGCTCAGCCGCGAATTAAAAACCGGCGAACATGAGCCCACGAACGGGGAAGAGGAGGCGTCGCCGGAAAAAATCACCTGCAGCCGCGTGGAAAAGGCGGGCCTCCTTCGCAACGTGACTCTCGTCGACCAGTCTCCCATCGGACGGACGCCGCGTTCCAATCCCGTCACCTACATCAAGGTGTTCGACCTGATCCGTGAGCTTTTCGCCGGCACGCCGGAAGCGCAGAAGCGTGGATACACCGCCGGTCATTTCTCTTTCAATATCCCCGGCGGACGGTGCGAGAACTGCCAGGGAGACGGCACCGTCACGGTGGAGATGCAGTTTCTTGCCGACGTTGAACTGGTCTGCGAGGAATGCAACGGCACGCGCTACAAAAGCAGCGTTCTCGATATCCGCTATCACGGTTTGAATATCCATGAAGTGCTCCAGCTCACGGTCAAGGAAGCGCTGGCTTTTTTTTCCGGCGCGCCGAAACTGGTAAACCGTCTGAAAGTCCTCGATGACGTGGGTCTCTCGTATCTCCGTTTGGGCCAATCGGCGACCACGCTAAGCGGAGGCGAGGCCCAGCGCGTTAAGCTCGCCGCGCACCTTGGCCAGTCGAGCTGTGAAAGTACCCTGTTTATTTTCGATGAGCCGACCACGGGGCTGCATTTCGACGACATCGCGAAGCTTCTGGATTCCTTCCAGCGGCTGATTCAGAATGGCGGCAGCATCCTCATCATCGAGCACAATCTCGATGTGATTGAAAGCGCCGATTGGGTCATCGACCTCGGTCCCGAGGGCGGTGAATTGGGCGGGAGAATCGTCGCGGAGGGAACTCCGGAGCAGATCGCCGCGGCGCCCGGCTCCTACACCGGCCAATATCTCAAGGCGCGAACGTAAAATAGGGTTATATGTGGACGGCCGCGGTTCTGGCGCTGGTTCTCGCCTGGCAGGGGAATCCCTACAACGATGGATTGAAGGCGCTGGATGAAAAACGCTATGAGGCGGCGGTGGAGGATTTCACCAAGGCGATCGCCGCCGATACCTCCGATTACACGGCGCACTTTAACCTTGCGCTCGCCTATGGCATGCTCCGCAAGGACATCGAGGCCATCGCCGAATACCGTAAAACTCTGGAATTGAAAGCGGGGCTCTATCAGGCGCAATTGAACCTGGGGATGCTTTTGGTGCGCAACGGCCGGGGAGGGGAAGCGGCGCCGCTGCTTGCGGCCGCGGTCGCGCAGAAGCCCGCCGAATTTCGCCCCCATTATCTACTGGGAGAGGCCCTGCTGGGAGAAAAGCAGCCGGCCGAGGCGGAGAAGTCCTTTCAGGCCGCGCTCGCCATCACCGCGAATTCCGCGGCCGCCGAACTGGGTCTCGCCCGCGCCCTCGCGCAGCAGAACCGTCTGGCGGAAGCGGCGCCGCATTTTCAAAAGGCCGCCGAGCTCGATCCGAAATATAACGACGCACTGCTCGAACTCGCCGGACTATACGAAGCGGCCAGGCAGTATCCCGAGGCCGCCGCCCTATACACAAAGTTTCCGGATGATCCGGGCGCGCGCGAACATCTGGCGACCATGCTCCTCGCTGGCGGGAAGACCGCCGATTCAGTGAAGGAATTCGAAGCGGTGGTCGCGAAATCGCCCACGCCGGCCAACCGTGCCGCGCTGGCGGATGCTTATGTTCTCAACAAACAGCCGGACAAAGCCCAACCCCTGGTGGAACAGCTTCTGCTGGAGGACCCGAATAACTACCAGATCATCCTGATGTACGCCCGCATCCTCCGCGATCAGCGGAAATTTCAGCCGGCGGCACAGGAATTCTATAAAGCTCTTAAAATAAAGCCGGACGTGGCCGAAACCTGGAGCGATCTTGCCGGCGTTCTGGTGCTGGTTGACGATTACGGGAATGCGATGGCCGCTCTAGACCGCGTGCGCGCCCTGCATGGCGAAAAACCTGGACACGTCTATCTCCGCGCCATCATCTACGACAAAGTGCGCCAGCTTAAGCCGGCCCTGGCGAGCTATAAACAATTTCTGGAAGAGGCGGGCGGCAAGTATCCTGACGAGGAATTCAAGGCGCGCCAGCGGGCGCGAATTATTCAAACGGAGCTGAACCGGCGATGATCAAACGGCTTGCCGGCATGGGAGTTTTGCTGGCTGCGTCCGCGCTCGCCGCCGACCTTGGCTCGGTGAAAGCCGAACCCGATCCGAACAAGAGGTCGGAGCTGGCGATAGAGAACGCAAACGCGGCGCTGGATGAAGCCCGGGTTGCATCCCAGGCGGGAGACGAGGCGAAGCTGAATGCCGCCCTGCGGGAAATCTCCGAATCGGCGGAGGTGTGTTATGGCTCCTTGAAAGCAAGCGGGGAGAAGCCCCACCGCAGCAAATATTACAAGCGCGCGGAGCTTCGTCTGCGCAAGCTTCTGCGCCGCCTGTCCGGATTTGTCGATGAGCTTCCTCTGGAGCAGCGCGCCCCGGCCGCGGAAGCTCAACAGGCGGTACAAACCATCCATGACAGGATTCTGACGGACGAACTGGTGAAGAAATGAAGAGGATCGCGATTGCAATAATTCTCGCCGGGTCGGCCCTTGCCCAGGACCGCGACTTCCTCACCGCCGACGAGGTGGATCAGGTGCGCCTGGCGCAGGAGCCCAATGATCGTCTGAAGCTCTATATCGAATTTGCGAAGCTTCGCGTTTCTCTGATTGAGCAACTGATTTCTAAGGAAAAGCCAGGCCGGTCCGCTCTGATCCACGACACGCTCGAAGACTATCAGAACATCATTGAGGCGATTGACACTGTGACCGACGATGCTCTGAAGCGCAAGGCCGCCGTGGACGAGGGCGTGAAGGCCGTCGCCGCGGCGGAGGCGCACATGCTGGCATCGCTCAAGAAGATTCAGGACGCCGCTCCTTCGGATCTTTCCCGCTACCGGTTTGTTCTCGACCAGGCCGTCGCCACCACCCAGGACAGCATCGATCTTTCGTCCGAAGACCTGGGCAAGCGCGCCGCGGGCGTGGAGGCCAAGGACGCGCAGGAAAAGAAGGAGCGCGAAGCCGCCATGTCGGAAGGCGAACGCTCCGAGAAGCAGCAGGCGGCGAAGAAGGAAGCCGGGAAGAAGAGCAAGGCGCCCACCCTTCTGCGCCCTGGCGAAAAAATGCCGGACCAAAAATAGAACGGAACGGATTTAAGAACCTGAAGTGGTTCGAAACGCCCAATAGAGCGTGCCCGCGAGCAGCGTAGAAGCCGGCAGCGTCAGCGTCCAGGCGATGAGCAGATTGCGGACGGTGCCCCATTGCAGGGCGATGCGGTTGGCGGTCATGGTTCCGGCCACGCCCGAGGAAAGCACGTGCGTGGTGCTCACCGGCAGGCCAAAGCCATCCGCTGCTCCGATGGTCAGCATGGTGGTGATTTCGGCGGCCGCTCCCTGGGCATAGCTCATGTGCGCCTTGCCGAGTTTTTCTCCCACTGTGATGACGATTCGCTTCCATCCCACCAGCGTGCCCATGCCCAACGCAAGCGCGACGGCAACTTTCACCCAGGTGGGGATGAACTTCGTGGAGTTGTCAATTTGCCGCCGGTAGTTCGTGAGAACGGCCATGTCTGAGGCCTGGAACGCGGGTTTTCCCGATTTCTGCATCCGCCGGACTGCTTCACTCACCAAATACATGTCATTGCGGAGATTCGATGTCCGGTCGGAGGGAACGTCCTTCAAGGCGCCGAAATCGTTCACCTGATTTCCAATGCCGCCAATCATCTCCCGCATGGCGGCCATTGTGCCCGGCGAGATTTTGCGGCTGCGAACGAACTCGGTGACCGTGGCGCGCGGATCGCGGGGGCTGACGCCCGGCTCAACATAACGGCCGATCGTGCTGGCGGCCTGGCGCGAGATTGTAACGAGTTCCGCGGTGTCCTTCGGTGTCATCGCGTGGTTGAGCGCGTAGGCGGTTGGCACCGTGCCGATGAGGATCAGCATAATGAGCCCCATCCCCTTTTGGCCGTCATTGGAGCCGTGAAAGAAACTCACGCCGGAGCAGGTGAGAAAGAGCAGACAGCGAATCCAGAACGGCGGCGGTTCGGCCCCCTCCGGCGCCTTGTAGAGGCGTTCGGCGGGAATGAGAGCTCGCATTGTCAGCAGGAGAAGGCCCGCAATGGCAAAACCGGCTAGCGGTGAAAACAGCAAAGCCTTGCCGATGCTGGCTGCCTGGTTCCAATCGACGCCGTTGGCGACCGATTTGCCTCGCATCCATTGATTCGCAATTCCGACGCCGATAATGGAGCCCACCAGCGCGTGTGAACTGGAGGACGGCAGCCCAAACCACCATGTACCCAGGTTCCAGAGAATGGCCGCCATCAAAAGGGCGAACACCATGGAGAATCCGGCCCCTCGGCCCACCTGGAGAACGAGGTCGATCGGAAGCAGCGTGACGATCCCGAAAGCCACCGCGCCGCCCGACATCAACACCCCCAGAAAATTGCAGAACCCGGACCACGCAACCGCGACGTTCGGCGAGAGCGTGTGGGTGTAGATGACCGTGGCCACCGCATTCGCGGTGTCGTGAAATCCATTGATGAATTCAAACCCGAGCGCGATCAAAAGCGCGATGCCAAGCAGGAGGAAGGGATACGCGTTCGCGGTGGGGACCGTTTCGAGGTCCGCCTTCAGGTTCAGAGCGGCATACAAAACACCCGCCCCCAGGATCAGCCCAAAAAGTAAAGCACCGAGCTTCCCGGGTGCTTTTGCAGATGTTGTGCGCCCTACAGGGGACGCGGTGGCGATGGATGCCATTCGAAAGTGTCAGGGTATCGTAACAATGCAAACGTCCCTTGACAGTTGCGTGACAATTCCATTACAAAATCTGTAAGTCTTACAAAACAATACGCGTGCCGAGCACCAGTAAAAACTGCGAAAGCCACGCCGGATGGGCTGGCCAGGCGGGAGCCGTCACCAGATTCTCGTCTGTGTGCGCGCCGTCAATGGCGCAATCCACCCAATTTCCGCCGGCCGCGCGCACATCGGGAGCCACTGCGGGATACGCAGTGCAGTTCCTGCCCTGTAGAGCGCCCGCGGCCGCTAGAAGTTGCCCGGCGTGGCAGATGGCGGCGATCGGTTTCTTCTCGGAAGCGAAATGGCGTACGAGGGCGAGCACCCGAGGGTTAAGGCGGAGGTACTCCGGAGCCCGCCCGCCCGGAATCACGAGCGCATCGTAGGTGGACTCGTTCACGTCGTCGAATGTCGCGTTGAGCGTGAAGTTGTGGCCTGGCTTTTCCGAGTAGGTCTGGTCCCCTTCGAAATCGTGAATGGCGGTGCGCACCTTGTCCCCCGCCTTTTTCCCGGGACAAACGGCGTGGACGGTGTGCCCCACCATCCATAGCGCCTGAAACGGCACCATCACTTCGTAGTCTTCGACGAAGTCGCCTACCAGCATGAGGATCTTCTTGGACGCCACGTCCCCACTTTACGACAGGGCCCGCGGGCGGGAAGGCAAAAAAAAATAGGGACGCGCCTCCAGGGGTCTAATGAGCGCGTCCCTTAAAAACGGAAATCAGACGAGTCAGATCGTGAAACTCAGCGAACAGGAGAAGCGGTTCGCGCGCACTCGGAGCCAACCCAAACCCGGCTGCTTTTCAAATCTGGGGAATGTCACATTTAGTATCGTGCCAGAACTAATTTCTGTCAAGAGAAAATGGAACAAAGTTTCATCAATACCAAAAGCGTTCCAGAAATATCTTCAAAACATGAACTTCAGGGCGAACTGCAGGATCCGTCCTGGAGACGCTGAATTGAGCTGCCCGTAGGTCGGGGAGTTCAACGTGGGGTCTGGGTTTCCGAAGTTCGGATGATTGAACAGGTTAAATGCCTCGGAACGGAACTGCAGAGCGTACCGTTCCGTGAGGGCGAATTTTTTCATCAGTCCGGCGTCGATGTTGAAAGCACCCGGCCCGGTCATGGCGTTGTACCCCACCGCGCCGAACGCCCCGATTTGGTTGGGGACGAACGCCGCGGTGTTGAAGTACTGCGCCACTTTTGCCGCCGTGGAGCGTCCGCCGGAAAGGCCGGAGTTGGCTTGCACCTGGTCCGGGCGGTCGTTACCCACCCCGGTGAGCGAATTGTCCGTGCCGGTGTAGAGGTTGTAGGGGAATCCGCTGCGGAGAGTAGCCACGCCGGAGACTTCCCATCCGTTGAGCAGCAAGCCGGTTGCGCGGCCGTCCACGAACTTGGGAGTCTCATAAACCCACGACACGGCGGCGTTATGACGGACCGAGGCGTTCGTCCTTGCATATTCCGCCTTGGCGTCCAGTTCGTTTTGGAGCCGCTGGCGCGCGCCGTCGTCATTCCATGACATCGCATTCGCGTAGGAATAGTTTCCGGCGACTGTCCAACCGCGGCTGAATCGCTTCTCCACGACAAACTGCATCGAGCTATAGGTTCGGGACGCGTCGGTTTTGCAATAGTAAACATCCTGATAGTACGGAGCCATGGGATACCGGTCGTTGGTGTTTTCCACCGTCGAAAGCGGGTTTCCGTTCGCGTCGACTCCGGGGATGTAGGTCGCGGGTGACACACCCGGGCAGCGCCAAAGCGCCGCCGCGTGGCTACCGACGTAGGAGATCGAGCCCTTCAGGTCCGAACCGAACTGATGTTCCAGAGTGAAATTCCACTGCTCCGAATACCCATTCCGGTAGTCGATCGCGTCTGGCGAAGGATTGATGGGGTAGAGGGCCGAAACATCGTATTGGGTTCCCTGGTGGAAGGTCAGGAATGGGTCCGTGCGTCCGAGGAACGGATTCTCGAAGCTGGGCGGGTAGTTCAGCGTCGTCAATAAGATATAGGGCGGCCGTTCGCTCGCGTTGTTGACCTGTTGCAGATCGACTGGAACGCTGAAGATTCCGAAGGAAGACCGGACGACGGTTTTACCGTTGCCGAAAACATCGTAGGCGAATCCGATGCGAGGTCCCGCCGTGCCCCAGTCGAAGTAATGGTTGAAGCCGACCCGGTCCGGCATACCCGGGTCCCCCACGTACATCTGGCCCGGAGGCATGTTGGGATAGACCGTCGATCGCGTCCCGCTATAGAAGTTTTCCGGCGTGTAGAAGGCGATTTGGCCGGTGCGCTCCTTGGGATTCGCGTTGAAGTCCCACCGGAAACCGGCGTTGATGGTGAGACGGGGCGTTACCTTCCAGTCATCCTGCCCATAGGCGATCATGGAATACCGCGAGATGCTCAGGTTGTATTCGCTGCGCTGGAGGTAGTTGCCGGGCGAGCCGATCAGAAAGTCGCCTAACGAATCGCCCGTGATGTTTCCGGAGAATTCATAGCCGCCCCGCGTTCCCCATTCTCCCCACTCGGCGTAGCGCGAGGTACGGTAGCCGCCGCCGAATTTGAGTGTATGACGTCCGCGAACCATGGTTACGGCATCCTCATACCCAAATTTTTGGCTGAGACTGTATGTGGTCCCGCTTCCGCCATTGCCGAGGGAAAAATAATTGTCCACGGAGATACCCGGGATATCGGAAGACGCGGGAACGGGATTGTTTTGGAAGCCCAGATCGCGAGATGTCACCGGGCTATTCTGGCTTTGAATGCTGGGGCTGAAATAGCGTTCCGCATAGGCGCGCGCCTCGTTCACCGTGGTCGGGCTTAGCGTCTGCGTGTGAGAGATCACCAGGCTCGATGGATGGAGTGGATTGCCCTGTGTAAATCCGGGCAGCGCTGGCGGAGTGACGTAGTTTCCGTAGGTCGTCAGACCTCGGACCGACAGGCGGCTGTTCGCGGTGAACGAGTGGTCCACGTTGAACAGGTACTGGTTGAATTCGTCCTTGGTCGGATACGTGTAGATGTACTTGTTGCTGGCGGCGTTGGGAAGCGGCACAAAAGTCGAGAGCACCTTTTGCGCCGTGGCGTTCAGCGCGTTCTGCGGGATCTGATCGCCGGGATAGGCCTGCCCCTGGGGATCTTTGAGTGTGATGCCCGTTCCGGAGAAGTCTCCGTTCCGCTGCGCCTCGGTCGGCACAACCGAGCTGTTGGGGGAATTCCCGAGCCGGCCTCGCAGACCTTCGTAAGTGAAAAAGAAGAACGTTTTGTTCTTGATCACGGGGCCGCCGAGCGACGCTCCGAACTGATTGTACTGATACTGGCTCAGTGTGGATGGATCGAAAAAACTGCGCGCGTTGAGCGCGTTGTTCCGGATGAATTCCCAGGCGCCGCCGTGAAGTTCGTTAGAACCGGATTTCGAAACGGCGTTGAACATCGACGTGCCGCCGCCGTGCTCGGCCTTGAATCCCGTGGTAAGCACCGCGACCTCCTGAATCGCGTCCGGAGGGGGATAACGGCCCGGCGAGGCTTCGTAGTTTGAGCCGGTGAAATCCACGCCGTCCAACTGAAAGGCGTTGTACATCGAGCGGCTGCCGTTGATGAAAATCCGGCTGTTGTTGTCCGTCCCGGCCGCCACCGCGGGGGCGGAGACGTTGAAAACGTCGCCACCGGTTGAAATCGCGCCAGGCACGAGCGTGGCGAGGCCCAGAATATTACGCCCCACCAGCGGAATTTCGGACATTCGCTTGGGATCGATGGTGAATCGGAGTTCCGAGACGTTCGTGTCAATAATTTCCGCCTGCGAGTTTACGCTGACCTGTTCGGATACGGCGCCCACCGAAAGGGTCACGTCGTTTCGACCGGATTGGCTCGCAGCCAGAATAATGCCATCCTGGACATATTTTCGGAATCCGGGCGCTTCTACTTCGAGCTGGTAAACGCCGGTCGGAAGCTGCAAAAGGACGTACTCGCCGCTGGCGGACGATATCGCGTTAGCCGAGCGGCCGGTCGCCTGCTCAATGGCCGTGATTTTGGCGCCGGCTACCACTGCGCCCTGCTGGTCTTGAATGGTGCCGGAAAGCCTTGCCGTTACTTGGCCGTGCACGATTGCCGGCCATGCACAAAGGGAGAGAACTGCGAATAGGCGTGAAGCCTTCTTAACGAACACGGGACGGCCCTCTTTTTTTTCGTGACGGGCCTGCGGAGACCCGCTAGATTGTCCTAATTAGTATCGTTACAGAACTAATTCATGTCAAGAAAAATCGAAACGCCGTCCCAAATAGCACCATTCAGCGTACCGGCAGGAACGTCATTTCAAAATGTGCGGCGTTCGGAAAAGCCGGGTGGCTTACAGAGCAATCCGGCCTTTTCGGTCTAAAAGGAAGGTTCGCCCGCGCCATGCGATGGAATTTCCAAAGAAGCCTGCGATCCAGAAGACGAAGCTCAGAATATCCTCAACTGGGACGAGAATCCAGTTCATGCGAGCGCCCAGGACCACTTCGGAGACAATCCAGCCTGCCGCATAGCGAATGATCAGCGTTCCGAGTAGAAGATGCCATTCGGGGCGGATGCACAGCAGAAGGAGGGCGATCGGAATTGGGAAAGTGAAGAACTGTCCGATATACCCGGCCGGACGGGAGCGCCGGCTGGTTCGCCCCCACCGCATCCGGTGTGCGAAATTCTGCCGCATGGTGGCCGCGCCGATGCGGTGTTCCACCACGTAAGACGAAAGAATCACGCCGAACCCGGCTTTGGCGACGAGTTTTCCCAGCTCGAAATCCTCGGAGCTGAGAAAGTCCTTCACGCTTTCGAGTCCGCCGATCGCCTCCAGGGCTTTACGCCTCACCGCGAGCGTAGGTCCGATCGCGAACTTCATGCCCTCGAGCATGCGCGCCGTGAGCACTCCTTGAAAAAACGTGGTGTTCATCCCGGCGGCTTCGAGGCGCGACCAAATCGATCGCCCGGCGATGGCGCGGTAAGGGCACGTCGAAACCCCCAGGTGCGGATCGGTGAACTCGGCCGCCATGACCTGCAGAAGATCGGCCCCCACGCGGATATCGCTGTCGCTCATCACGATCAGCTCGTGACGGGCTTCCTTGAGCATGCGCGCCAGGCTGTATACCTTTCCGTGCGGATAGGCCGGTTCCCCCACCACAAGCACGCGAGTGGGGATCTCCGGGTATTCGGCGCACAGGTTGCGCACCGCCGGCAGCGCCGCATCCGTTTCGTGGCGGACGGCGAAGAGAATTTCATATTCGGGGTAATCGAGTTCGAAGAAGCTGCGGAGATTCTCTTCCAGTCCCTCGTCGAAGCCGGAGAGAGGCTTGAGTATGCTCACCGGCGGCCGGTCGCCGGGCGCTGGCCGGCGCACCAGCGCATAACGCGCGGCGGCGAGAATTGCCAGCAGGCAATATACCCACGCACCCAGCAGGGCGGCCGCAAATAGACCCCAGACGATCACGGACGCGGCGTCCCTACTCGGTGGTGCTCTTGGCCGCGATCACTTCGCCGATCTGAGCCAGGAACTCGTCGACGGGCTTGGCGCCGAGGTCTCCGTGCTTGCGGTGCCGCACGGAGACCGCTCCGGCTTCCGCTTCCCGGTCGCCCACGACGAGCATGTAAGGAACCTTCTGCAGTTGGGCCTCCCGGATTTTGAGGTTCACTTTTTCCTTGCGGTCATCGACGTGCACGCGAACGCCGGCGCTCGTAAGGCGCTCCGCCACCTGCTGCGCATATTCGATGTGGCGGTCCGTGATGGGGAATACGGCAGCCTGCACCGGAGCCAGCCAGACCGGGAACGCGCCGGCATAGTGCTCGATCAGGATTCCGAAGAACCGCTCCACCGAGCCGTACAGCGCGCGGTGGCACATCAGGGGCTGATGGCGTTTTCCGTCTTCGCCGACATATTCCAGCCCGAAACGGCGCGGCAGCATGAAGTCGAACTGGACAGTGGAGAGTTGCCACTTCCGCCCCAGCGCATCCACCAGCTTCATGTCGATCTTCGGACCGTAGAACGCTCCTTCATCGGTCATCACTTTGGCCTTGAGGTTCAAGCGTTCGATCGCCTTGTGCAGAGCGTCTTCGCCGAGCTTCCATAGCTCCGGCGTGCCGTCGTACTTGCCGCTCGCGCCTCCGTCCCAGGTGGAAATCTCGGCTTCGTATTCGGTGAAGCCGAACGTTTTCAGCACGTCGATGGCGAATTCGAGACAGTTCACCACCTCGTTCTCAATCTGGTCCGGCGTACAGAAAATATGGGCGTCGTCCTGCGTAAACCCGCGCACGCGCAACAGGCCGTGCATCACGCCCGAGCGCTCATACCGGTATACTGTGCCGAGCTCGCCCAGCCGGACCGGAAGATCGCGATAGCTGCGCAGCTTGTCTCGATAAATCAGAATGTGCCCCGGGCAGTTCATCGGCTTGAGCTGGTATTCGGCGTCGTCCAGCTCCATCGGCGTGAACATATTTTCGGAGTAAAAATTGGCGTGCCCCGAGGTCTTCCAAAGGTCGCGGCGCATCACATGCGGGGTGTAGACCAGCGAGTAGCCGCGCGCGACGTACTGATCGCGCATCCAGTCCTCAATTATTTTGCGGACGGTGCCGCCCTTGGGATGGAAGAAAATCAGTCCGGGGCCGGCAAGTTCCTGAATGCTGAACAGATCCAGTTCCTTTCCCAGCTTCCGGTGGTCGCGTTTCTTCGCCTCCTCCAGGCGCTCCAGATATTCCGCCAATTCCTTTCTGCTGAAGAAGGCGGTGCCGTAAATTCGCTGAAGCTGCGGGCGTTTTTCGTCCCCCTTCCAATAGGCGCCGGCGATAGAGAGCAGTTTGAAGGCCTTGAGCTTGGACGTGTTGGGAACGTGAGGTCCGCGGCAGAAGTCGATGAAGTTCGGGCCAAGCGTGTATTCGGAGAAAATTTCGTCTGCTTTCTCCTCAATCAGCTCATGCTTCATCCAGTCATCCTTGTACTTTTCGAGACCGACCGTCTTAGGGGTCAGCACGCGGTCGTAGGTGAGGTTGCGGGCCTGGATCTCCGCCATCCGGGCCTCGAGCTTTTCGAGATCCTCCGGGGTGAAAGGCGTCTCGCGCTGAAAATCGTAGTAGAAACCGGTCTCGGTGGGCGGGCCGATGCCGAGTTTGGTCTCCGGAAAAAGCTCCAATACAGCCGCGGCCAGCAGATGCGCGGTGGAGTGGCGATAGACGGGAAGGGCGTCGGGATTCTTTGTGGTCAATACCTCCAGGCTGGCGTTGCCTTCAAAAGGGCGGGTCAGGTCCCAGAGCTCCCCATTCACGCGCGCGACGATCGCGTCGTCCGCCAGCCTGCTGCTGACTTCGCGTGCTACGTCAATTGGCTTGGCCCCAGCGGGCACGGTTTTATGGCTGCCGTCAGGCAGCGTGATATCGAAGCTTTCACTCATGGATTGAGACTCACCAGATGTTCTTTTAGGTTAGCAAGGCAGGTGGCGCGCCCGGAGGGACTCGAACCCCCGGCCTATTGGTTCGAAGCCAATCGCTCTATCCGGCTGAGCTACGGGCGCGCAGGGAAACCGGTCCGGCGCGAACGCAATTCGCCGGGCCATCGCGAAACTTATATCCTATCAGCGCCGGCGGCGCTGTGTTAACCCCCTATTCATCGCATCGCCATCCGTTATCCCGCCTTCCGCTGGTACCATGCGAATAGCACAGCGAGTACCGAACGCCGGAAAGGAGCCAGTTCTTTCGTGCCGCTTTCGCCGCGAGTTGCTTTCTTCACCGACTCGTTTCACGAGGTCAACGGCGTCGCCCTCACCAGCCGCCAGTTAGACGCCTTCGCCCGCCGGAAACAGCTTCCCTTTTTGAGCATTCACGCCGGTCCAGCCACCCGTCTCACGCGCGGCGGCGCCTATTGGGAATATGAACTGCAGCGAGGCCGTGCTCTCGTCTCTCTCGACCGGGACCTTTCGCTCGATCTCCTCCTCACTCGCTATCGCGGCGACGTTCTTCAATGCGTACGGGAGTTTCAGCCGGATCTCATTCACATCACGGGACCCGGCGATTTTGGGATCCTCGGCTTTTGGCTGTCGCGAACGCTCGACGTGCCTCTGGTCGCGTCCTGGCATACCAACCTGCACGAATTCGCGGCCAGGCGTCTGGAAAAGCTGCTTGGCTTTATTCCGGAAGGCCCACGGCGCGCCTCGTCGCAGTTTGCCGATCGGACAAGCCTCGACGCGGTGCTCTGGTTTTACGCGAAGGCGGAAGTGTGCCTGGCGCCGAACCGTGAACTGATCGAGCTGGTGGGGCAGGGTACGGGACGCCCCACGTTTCTAATGCAGCGGGGCGTGGATACCCTCCTGTTTTCTCCGGAAAGGCGCGAGCCCGGCGACCGCCCGTTCACGTGCGGGTTCGTCGGGCGGCTGCAAGCGGAGAAAAACGTCCGCTTCCTGGTGGATTTGGAGCGCGCGCTGCTGGGAGCGGGGGTGCGGAATTTCCGGTTTCTGATCGTGGGCGACGGCGGCGAGAAGGAATGGCTCCAGCAGAATCTCCAGCACGCCGAGTTTCCAGGCGTCCTCAAAGGCGAAGAATTGGCGCGCGCCTATGCCAACATGGATGTCTTTGTATTTCCTTCCTTCACCGACACCTTCGGCAATGTGATCCTTGAGGCGATGGCGTCCGGCGTCCCTGCCGTGGTCACTACCGGAGGCGGCCCCAAATTCCTGGTCGAATCCGGGGTGACAGGTTTCATCGCCGCGGACGACGCGGCTTTTATTGCCTCCGTCATACACCTGGCGGAGGATCGCGATCTTCGCGACCGGATGGGCGTTCTGGCCCGCCGGAATGCACTTTCCCGGAGCTGGGATCTGGCCTTTGAGCAGGTTTACGAAGCCTATCGGTGCTGCCTTTCCGGACGCCGCAAAGCCCTCGCTGGAGTTTGCTAAGTATTTTCTTTCCCGGAAGTTTACAAACAACCCCGCCGCATTATAGACTCTCTTCCAATACAGGAGCGGCGATGAACAATAACGAAACCCGAAGACGGAGTTTTCTGGGCGGCCTTGCGGCGCTCGGCGGCGGAGGTGTGGCGCTAGCCGCTCAAGCCGGCGGCCGCGGCGCGGCGTCCGGCGATCACACGCTGCCGCAGTATGCGCTCGCCCAGGACCACCGGTCGCTGAAGCAATCGAGCTTCGACCGCACCGGCGGAAACGCCGATTCCTGGCCCATTGGCGCCGGCGAGACCAAAGAGGTGTTCAACGCCACCGGCCCTGGCGTGATCACCCATATCTGGTTCACCATCGCCGCCCAAAGCACCTACCATCTGAAGGAAATCGTTCTCCGGATGTATTGGGATGGCGCGTCCAAGCCGAGCGTGGAAGTCCCGGTGGGCGATTTTTTTGGACTGAACCTCGGCGAATATAACGTTTACCAATCGGCGTTCCTGAACTGCTCGTCGGTGAAGGCGCTCAATTGCTACTTCGCCATGCCGTTTCGTAAATCCGCAAGGATTACCGCTACGAACGAAGGCGAGCGCAACGTCGGCGCATTCTACTCAAATATCGACTACCAGTTGGTGTCATCCCTGCCGGAGCGCACGCTCTATTTTCATTCGCAATACCGGCAGGCGGTTCCCAACCATGCCACGGTCTTCCCTTCCGGCCAAAAGGAGCTGAACCCGAACGGCGAGAGCAACTACGTGTATGTCGAGACGCGCGGCCGCGGCCATCTGATGGGGGTCACCCTGGGAGTTCTTCAGAACGCGGAACGATGGATGGGAGAAGGCGACGACATGACGTTCATTGATGACGAATCGAAACCGGTCATCATCGGCACCGGCTCCGAGGACTATTTCAACGGCGCCTGGGATTTCGGCGGCATTGAGCATGCCATCCCGTTCGCACACCTTTATAACGGCGCGCATTTCATGCAATCCGCGGAGCGCATCGGCGGGCGCTACTGCCTCTACCGCTGGCATGCCGACAACCCGCTTGTGTTTCACAAATATCTGAAACACACCATGGAACACGGACACGCCAACGACCGCTCGGATTGCTTTTATTCCGCCGCGTATTGGTACCAAGCCGAGCCGTATACCGATTTTCCCGCTTTGCCGCCCGTGGCCGATCGCATTCCGGTCATCAAGCTGAGCTAGTGCAGTGAGCTGCGAACCTCTCATTTTGTTGGAGGGGGTAAACAAGCGCTACGACGGAGCGAAGGCGCTCGCCGATGCCTCCTTTTCCGTCGCCGAAGGAGAGGTGCATGCGCTCATCGGCGAGAATGGCGCGGGCAAGAGCACGCTTAGCAAGATCATCGCCGGCGCCGTGATTCCCGATTCGGCATCCGTTCGCTGGCGCGGAGAGCCTGTCCGGATTGAATCTCCTATCGCCGCGCAGCACCTCGGCATCGGCATTGTCTTTCAGGAGCTGGACCTTTTCCCCAACCTCTCCATCGCCGAAAACATTGTGATCGGCAATGTGCGCATGGAGCGCCGGCAGTGGGTGAACCGCAAGGAACTGGGCGCTTTCTGTCAAACCTACCTGGAACAGGCGGGGCTTTCCGAAAGCCCCTGGACCAGGGTGCGCGATCTTCCCATCGCGCACATGCAGTTGGTGGCCATCGCCCGTGCGCTTAGCTTCGAGGCTCGCTTGATTTTGATGGATGAGCCCACCAGTTCGCTGCCCGACGATGCCGTCGAGCGCCTCTTTGCCCTGATTCGCCGCCTGCGCGCGGGCGGCGTTTCCATTGTCTACGTCTCGCACAAGATGAAGGAGATTTTCGAAATCGCCGATCGCATTACGGTGCTCCGCGATGGCGCCACGATAGGGACCCGAACCGCTTCGGAGACGAACATCGACGAGATCATTGCCATGATGGTGGGCCGCGAACTGGCGGCAGAGTACGGTGCGCCCGCGGACGCGTACCGGGAGACGATCCTCTCCGCGCAAAACATAACGACGCGAAAACTGCGGAACGTCTCCTTCGAACTGCATCGCGGGGAAATACTGGGTGTCGCCGGCCTGGTCGGCGCGGGCAGAAGTGAGCTGGGCGCGGCTCTGTTCGGGCTCGACCGCATCGTCTCCGGCTCTTTCCGGCTCGAAGGCTCTGAGATCCGTCCCCATTCTCCCTCCGCCGCCATCGGGCTCGGCATCGGACTGCTTCCCGAAGACCGTAAGTTGCAAGGCCTCATGATGCAAATGAGCGTCCTCGAAAACAGCACCATGGCGGTGCTCGGACGCCTCCAGCGCTGGGGCTTTCTCTCGCGCCGGAAAGAAGCCGGTCTCTCCGCTCCTGTTCACCGGGGCATGTCCTTGAAGGCGGCGTCGAATGGAGCTCCGGTCAGCAGCCTGAGCGGCGGGAACCAACAAAAGGTGCTCCTTGCAAAGTGGTTGTTGACCGATCCGCGGGTTCTATTCCTGGACGATCCGACTCGCGGAATCGACATCGGAGCCAAGCGCGATATTTACCGGATCGTCCGCGAACTGGCCGGGCAGGGGAAGGGCATTCTCTTCGTGAGCTCCGAGCTTCCGGAGCTGTTGCAGTGCTGCCACCGCATTCTGGTCATGCGCGACGGACACAACATGGGCATCGTGGATGCACGCGCGGCGACCCAGGAACAGATCATGACGCTCGCCACCTCGGAAGTGACCGCGGCATGAGCCGGCTTCGTAAGCTGAAAAGCGTTCTCGGCCTGGCGGGCATTATTCTGGTGGCGATTCTGGCCAGTCCGCAGGCTTCCGACGGGTCCAACATTTTCCTGCAGGCCGGCAACCTCACCGATGTTCTGCGCCAGATGTCCGTAATCGGAATCATCGCGCTGGCGATGACCTACGTGATTCTCACGGCCGGCATCGACCTGAGCGTCGGCAGCATTCTGGCGTTCGCCACCTGCGTCACGGGCATGATTGTCACGAGGCCGGCCGCGCCGGGCGGCCGCTTCACGCAGGCTGCCCTCGCCGTCGGGATCGCCATGGCCGCATCCGCTCTGCTCGGCGCGGCGAACGGCGCGGTCATTTCGGTTTTTCGCATTCAGCCGTTCATCGTGACGCTCGCGTCGATGATTGGAGTGCGCGGACTGGCAAAATGGCTCACGCGGAACGAGAACATCGACATTGGATTCGGCAGCGATGCCGCCGCGTCCTTCGCGAATTTCGTCAACCAGAAAGCCGTCGTGGTGGGTACATTTGCCGCGCTCGCCGTAATTTTTTGGATCATTCTCGACCGGACGGTATTCGGACGATATGTCCGCGCCATCGGGGACAACGAGAAGGCCGGGCGTTATTCGGGCTTGCCGATCCGTAGCGTGAAGATCGCCGTCTATACCCTCTCGGGGCTCCTCACCGGGATTGCCGGCGTCATCTACGCGGCCGAAAATCATCAGGGGAATCCCAACGCGGGTATCGCCTACGAGTTGGATGCCATCGCCGCCGTTGTGATCGGAGGAACCAGCCTGATGGGGGGCAGCGGCTCGATCGCGGGCACCATCGTCGGCACGCTTATCATCGGCGTGCTCACGAATATCCTGCGGCTCCGCAACGTCGACAGCAATGTGGAGATGATGGTAAAGGCCGTGATCATTGTGCTCGCGGTGGCGATTCAAAAGAACGAAAAGGCGGAATAAAGAATGCGTTTTTTTCTGTGCGCGCTCGGAATTGGATTCCTTTTGACAGGTTGCGGGACGAATAACGGGCCGCGAAAGAAGCTGGTGGCCTTTAGCCAGTGCAACAACTCCGAGCCATACCGCGCCGCGCAGAATGCCCGCATGAAGAAACTCTTCGGGGCGCAGCCTGACGTCGAGCTGGCCATCGCCGATGCGCAACAGGACAACAGCAAGCAGATCGCCCAGATTGAGGCATTCATCCGCCAGAAACCCGCCCTCCTGATCGTTGCGCCGAACGAGCGAGCGCCGTTAACCGAGGTGATGGGCCGCGCCTATAAAGCCGGCATCCCGGTGATCTGCCTGGAGCGGGATATCGTCGAGCCGAACTATACCAGCTACATTCGCAGCGACAACCGCGAGATCGGGCGGATGGCGGGGCAGTACATCGTGGACTACCTAAAGAAGAAATACGGAGCGCCGCGCGGAAATATCGTTCAGCTCCGCGGCCTGCTCGGAGTCGAAGGAGAAATTAACCGGTATGAGGGCGCGCAGGAAGTTCTCTCGAAGTATCCGGAAATCAGGACGGTCCATGAGGCCGTCGCGGACTGGATTCAGGCCAAGGCGCGCGACCGCATGACAGAAGCTTTGCGCGCGCAGCCGAAAATCGACGTTGTGTATGGACATAACGATCCGATGGCCGTCGGCGCGTATCTTGCGGCGAAGGACCTGGGCCGCGAGAAGGAAATGATCTTCCTCGGCGTGGATGGGCTGTCCGGCCCCGGCGGCGGAATCGAAAAAGTGCGGGACGGGATTCTCGCCGCGACGTTTGTCTATCCGCTTTGCGTCGACAAGGCCGTCGAGATCGGAACCCGCATCCTGCGCGAACCAAACTTCAGGCCCGAGAAAGTTTACACCATCAATTCGGTGATGGTCACACCGGAAAACGCGGCGAGCATCGAAAAAGCCGCGGAATAAATTAGGAGATCCCATGACGATTCGCGCCCTTGCTACCACCGCTCTCTCCGCTTTCCTGTGGATGTTTCCGCTGACGCCGGCGTCCGCCCAGCATACGCCCGACGGCTTCCTCGGCAACCTTCCCCTTGTGCGTAATTCCGAAACCCGCTCGATTTCGGCGGAAAACCCGAACGGCGCCAGGGGCGGCGGCGCGAAAGCGGTCCCGGATGGCGATAGTCCGGCTTCGGCGCTGGGCGCCGGCTGGAAGGTCCGGCCCGCCATCACCCTGCCGCCCGGGAGCACCACCACGCTGGCGGAAATCGAAGGTCCGGGAACCATTCAACATATCTGGATCACAGTTGAGCCCAAAGCCTACCGGGACTGCATTCTGCGCATGTTTTGGGACGGCGAAGCGACCCCGTCGGTAGAAACGCCGCTCGGCGATTTCTTCGCCACCGCGCACGATACACGCTACAAGGTGAACTCGCTGATGATCGCCGTCAATCCCTCGGGAGGCTTCAATTCCTACTGGCCCATGCCGTTTCGCAAGAGCGCGCGCATCACCATTGAGAACCAGCACCCCAAGGCGATTGACGGGTTCTTCTACCAGGTGACCTATGCACTGGAACCGGTGGCGGCGGATGCCGGGTATTTCCACGCCCAATGGCGCCGGAGCATGACCACGCGCGAGCACCCCGAACATGTCCTGCTCGACGGAGTCAAAGGGCAGGGCCAATATGTCGGCACGTTCCTCGCCTGGGAGCAGCTTTCCAACGGCTGGTGGGGCGAAGGGGAGATCAAGTTTTACATGGACGGCGATCGCCAGAACCCTACGATCAACGGCACGGGAACGGAAGATTACTTCGGCGGCGCGTGGGGCTTCGGCGACACGTTTACTTCGCTCTACTCCGGCTATCCCTTCCACGGCGAAAAAGCCGGTGAAATCCCCAAGCACTCCCTCTATCGCTGGCATGTCCTCGACCCGATTCGCTTCAAGACCGACCTGCGAGTCACCATCCAGGCTCTCGGCTGGTGGCCCAACGGAAAGTTCCAACCCCTCACGGACGACATCTCGTCGGTAGCGTATTGGTATCAAGTGGAGCCGCACGCCGCATTTCCGCCGCTCCCGGGCCGCGAAGCGCGCTTCCCCCGCTGATCCTACTTCCCCGGGAAGGTGGAAACGTGTACGCTGTTGCTAGGCTGGGACAGCAACGTACGAGGATCCGGTCAGATGCCGATGGAATTTCGAGGGCGCGCGACCGCGCTTAGCGCGAACGGGTTCGCGGCCGCGGCGCAGAAGCTCGGTACAAAAGCGCCGGAGATTTGGGCCGTGCTCGCCGTCGAGACCTCCGGTTGTGGATTCCTGCCGGATGGCCGTCCGCAAATCCTGTTCGAACGCCACATTTTCAGCCGGCTCACCAAGGGCCGTTTCGACGATGGCGACATCAGCGCCCGCACTCCCGGCGGCTACGGGCCGACCGGCCCTCACCAATACGAGCGGTTAGCGAAGGCTCTGAGCCTGGACCGGACCTCCGCCCTGAAGAGCGCATCCTGGGGAATCGGTCAGATTATGGGGGAGAACTGCGCCATGGCCGGCTTTCCGGACGTCCAAAGCATGGTCGCGGCGATGAGCGAAACCGAGGATGCGCAATTGTCCGCGGTGGCAAACTTTCTGATCGCGAGCCGCCTGGCGGCATCTCTGCAAGCGCACGACTGGACGTCCTTCGCGCGTGGATACAACGGACCGGGATACGCCAAGAATAACTATGATGTGAGGCTTCGCGGAGAATACGCCAAGGCGAGCGTCGGCCAAACGCCGGATCTGGACGTGCGGGCTGCCCAACTGTATCTCCAAATCTGCGGCTTATCGCCGGGACCGGTCGACGGCTTCCTGGGGCGTCAGACGCAAGACGCGCTCGCGAGCTTCCAGCAAAGAGAGAACCTGCCGGCGACCGGCGCGCTGGATCCCACCGTCCTGGCGCGTCTGGCGCAGGCTGCTTCCGCTGGGTACTAGACCCTCTAAGGTGAGCATTTGCTCCGAAGAATTATCTAAAAGATAAAACTACCCCTTGCGGCGGGCATTCCTTTCATTCACACTGTAACGGCTAAGCTCCCATGTTCACTCCAGTCCGGGGGATATCCATGCGCCTTGTCAGGATTTTTTGGACGGCCGCGCTCGCTGCCGGACTCGCCCTTGGACAACAGACCGGAGGCGGCCTATTCGACGCCATCCGAAAGGACGATCTCGGCGCGCTGAAGAGTCTTATTTCCGCGGGCGCCGCTGTCGATGCGCGTGGACCGCATGGAGTCACACCGCTCATGCTCGCCTCCGCGTTCGGCAGTCCGGAGGCCATGCGGATTTTGATCGATGCCGGCGCGGACGTGAATGCGTCCAATGACTTCGGTTCCACCGCCCTCATGTGGAGCGTTTACGATATCAGCCGCGCCCGTATGCTCCTGGACCATCACGCGGACGTAAACGCCGCGACCAAGGCGAAGGAAACCGCACTGCTCATTGCTGCCGCGGGGGCGGACGGCGAAGCGGTGGTGCGCCTGCTGCTCTCCCGGGGCGCGGCGGCCGGCGCGGTGGATGGGAATTCCCGCAATGCGTTCCTGGCCGCGGCTTTGGCGGATAACTCCGGGCTGGTCCGGCTGTTCCTGGATCGAGGCGCGGATGTAAACAGCGCCGACAAGGCCGGAGACACCGCGCTCATGGGGGCCGCCGCCAACGGCAACGCGGAATTGACCGAGTTGCTTCTCCAGCGGGGCGCCAGGGTAAACGCCGTTTCCGCCGCGCCCGCCGAGCGGGTGAAAAACGGAATCGTGAATCTGGGCAATTTCACGCCCCTGCTGCTGGCCGCAACCTACGGACCCGCGAAGGTCGTGAGACTGCTTCTGGACGCGGGAGCCGACATCCATGCGCGGGATTCCAGGGGAGCCACGCCTCTGATTCTTTCGGTGACCAGCCAGTATCAGGATCCTGAAACGGTTCACCTGCTGCTGGCGCGCGGCGCCGACCCGTCACTCAAGATGCAGACAGGCGAAACGGCGCGCGATTGGGCGGTGAAGTTCCGGCACCCGGGTGTCGTTGCTCTGCTCGGCGGCGGCGGTGCGCCTCCCACCATTCCGGTGGTGTTCCATGAAGCGAGAGACGCGCGCGCCGCGGCGGCGGCCGGGCTCTCCATCATGGAAAAGACCAGTTCCAGTTTCTTCCAGACAGGCGGCTGCATTAGTTGCCACGCGCAGAATGTAACTGCCATGGCCGCCGG